>DATJUX010000018.1:0-77383 GCA_035502095.1 Burkholderiaceae bacterium | reverse complement strand
CGGAGATGGTGATGCCCGGGGACAACATCCAGATGACGGTGGCGCTGATATCGCCGATTGCGATGGAAGAGGGACTGCGCTTTGCGGTGCGCGAGGGCGGCAAGACCGTCGGCGCCGGCGTCGTCGCCAAAATCATCGAGTGACAACGAAGATGCCCCGGACCGGGTCCTGGGCCAAGGTTTGCAGCGAGAGAAAGGCTTCGGCGGCCACGTTGCAGTCCCGGCCGTCTCGCTCTTTGAGGAAACGAAAATGCAGAGCCAACGTATCCGGATCCGACTGAAGGCGTTCGACTACAAGTTGATCGACCAGTCGGCGCTCGAAATCGTCGACACCGCCAAGCGGACGGGCGCCGTGGTGCGCGGGCCCGTGCCGCTGCCGACGCGGATCCAGCGTTACGACATCCTGCGCTCGCCGCACGTGAACAAGACATCCCGCGACCAGTTCGAAATCAGGACGCACCAGCGCCTGATGGACATCATCGATCCGACCGACAAGACCGTCGACGCGCTGATGAAGCTCGATCTGCCGGCCGGGGTCGACGTGGAAATCAAGGTCCAGTAGCGGCGCCGCGCCCGCACCGACTTGCGGCGCGTCGGGCGCACTGGCACAATCGCCAGCTTTTCGCGTCCGGCCCTCGGCCGCGGCGGAAGAAACACTTTCGGTCCTGGCCAATCGAAGCCGGGGTTTGGAGAACAACCATGAGCGAAGCCAAGCCTGGCCGCGCCCTGGGTCTATTGGGGCGCAAGGTCGGCATGACCCGCATCTTCACCGATGACGGCGAGACCGTGCCGGTCACGGTTCTGGACGTTTCCGGGAACCGCGTCACGCAGGTCAAGACGGTCGAGACCGACGGCTACAACGCGATCCAGGTCGCGCACGGCAGACAAAAGCCCGGGCGCCTCACCAAGCCGCTTGCCGGTCACTACGCCAAGGCGGGCGTCGACGCCGGCCACGTGCTGCGCGAGTTTCCGCTCGATGCAGCCAAGGTCGCGGAGTTCAAGGCCGGTGCGACGCTCGACATCGGCCTGTTCCAGGTGGGCCAGAAGGTCGACGTCACCGGCGTGACGATCGGCAAGGGCTTTGCGGGCGCGATCAAGCGCCATCACTTCTCGTCGAATCGCGCGAGCCATGGCAACTCGGTGTCGACCCACGCGCCGGGTTCGATCGGGATGCGCCAGGACCCGGGTCGCGTCATGCCGGGCAAGCGCATGGCGGGCCACCTCGGAGACAAGCGCCGGACCACGCAGAACCTCGTCGTGGCGCGCGTCGACAAGGAACGCGGCCTGTTGCTCGTTCGCGGCGCCGTTCCGGGCGCCAAGGGCGGCAACGTGATCGTGCGTCCGGCGGTCAAGGCGTAGGAGGCGAGCGATGGAACTCAAAGTTCTCGACGCGCAAGGCCAGGCCGCCGGCACCACGCCTGCACCGGCGACCGTCTTCGGACGCGACTACAACGAAGCGCTCGTGCACCAGATCGTCGTCGCCTACCAGGCCAACGCGCGGCAGGGTACGCGGGCGCAGAAGGACCGGCAGCAGGTCAAGCACTCGACCCGCAAGCCGTGGCGCCAGAAGGGCACCGGTCGTGCGCGCGCCGGCATGACATCGAGCCCGCTGTGGCGGGGCGGCGGTCGCATCTTCCCCAATTCGCCCGACGAGAATTTCAGCCAGAAGGTGAACAAGAAGATGTATCGCGCCGGGGTCTGCTCGATCCTGTCCAAGCTGCTGCAGGACGACCGCATCGCGGTGATCGACGGGCTCTCGGTGGACGCGCCCAAGACCAAGCTGCTGGCGGACAAGTTGAAGGCGATGGGCCTCGATTCGGTGCTGATCATCACCGACAGCATGGATGAGAACCTCTTCCTCGCGGCGCGCAACCTGAAGAACGTGATGGTGGTCGAGCCGCGCTACGCCGATCCGATGTCTCTGATCCACTTCAAGCGCGTCGTGCTGACCAAGCCGGCGATCGCGAAGCTCGAAGAGATGCTGGGCTAGGAGAGGCGCGATGAACCAGGAACGCTTGTACAACGTGCTGATCGGCCCCATCGTGTCCGAGAAGAGCACGATGATCGCCGACAAGAACGAGCAGGTCGCCTTTCGCGTCGTGCAGGACGCGACCAAGACCGAGGTCAAGGCCGCGGTCGAGATGCTCTTCAAGGTGAAGGTCGAGTCGGTGCAGATCCTGAACCAGAAGGGCAAGGAAAAACGCTTCGGCCGCTTCAACGGCCGGCGCGGCCACGTGCGCAAAGCGTACGTCAGCCTGGCGGCGGGCCAGGAGATCAATTTCGCGCAAGAGGTGAAGTGATGGCGCTGGTCAAGGTCAAACCGACGTCGGCCGGACGGCGCGCGCTGGTCAAGGTCGTCAATCCGGACCTGCACAAAGGCCCTCCTCTGGCGTCGCTGACGGAAAAGAAGATCCGCGGGTCGGGCCGCAACCAGAGCGGCCACATCACCATGCGGCACCAGGGTGGCGGCCACAAGCGTCACTATCGCGTGATCGACTTCAAGCGCAACAAGGATGGCATCACGGCGAAGGTGGAGCGGCTCGAGTACGACCCGAACCGCTCCGCGCACCTGGCGCTGCTGTGTTATTCGGACGGCGAGCGTCGCTACATCGTTGCGCCGAAGGGTCTCGTGGCCGGTGCCCAGGTCGCAAGCGGCCAGGAGGCGCCGATCAAGGTCGGCAACACGCTGCCCCTGCGCAACATTCCAGTCGGCACCACGGTGCACTGCGTCGAGATGCTGCCGGGCAAGGGCGCGCAACTCGCGCGGGCGGCGGGAACGTCGGTGCAGCTGCTCGCGCGCGAAGGCAACTACGCGCAGTTGCGCCTGCGTTCGGGCGAGATCCGCAAGGTGTTGATCGAGTGCCGCGCGACCATCGGTGAAGTCGGCAACGAGGAAAACAACCTGCGCCAGTTCGGCAAGGCGGGCGCGATGCGCTGGCGCGGCATCCGGCCGACGGTGCGTGGCGTCGCGATGAATCCGATCGATCACCCGCACGGTGGCGGTGAAGGCCGCACTGGAACCAAGCGCGATCCGGTCAGCCCGTGGGGCACGCTCGCGAAGGGCTACCGCACGCGCAAGAACAAGAGGACCAATGCGATGATCGTCCAGCGTCGGTACAGGAAGTAGGAGCGCTCATGTCTCGTTCGTTGAAAAAAGGACCGTTCGTCGACGCTCATCTGCAGAAGAAGGTCGATACGGCGCAAAGCAGCAAGGACAAGAAGCCGATCCGCACCTGGTCGCGCCGTTCGACCATCCTGCCGGACTTCATCGGGCTGACGGTCGCCGTGCACAACGGCAAGCAGCATGTTCCGGTGTATGTCACGGAGCAGATGGTCGGGCACAAGCTGGGCGAATTCGCCATGACGCGGGTGTTCAAGGGCCACGCGGCCGACCGCAAGACTGCGGTGGCGCCGAAGAAGTAGGGAGTCGACGATGGAAACCACGGCATCGATTCGAGGCGCCCGGTTGTCGGCGCAGAAAGGCCGTCTCGTCGCCGACCTCGTGCGCGGCAAGCCGGTCGACAAGGCGCTCAACATCCTGACGTTCACGCAGAAAAAGGCGGCCGGCATCATCAAGAAGGCGCTCGAGTCGGCGATCGCAAACGCCGAGCACAACGACGGCGCCGACATCGACGAGCTGCGCGTGACGAAGATCTTCGTCGAGCAGGGTCCGACGCAGCGCCGCTTTTCCGCACGCGCCAAGGGTCGCGGCACGCGCATCAACAAGAAGACCTGCCACGTGTTCGTCGCGGTCGGCGACGGCAAGGTTGCATAGGTGATACATGGGTCAGAAGATCAATCCAACCGGATTTCGCCTCGCGGTTTCGCGCAACTGGAGCTCGCGGTGGTTCGCCTCCGGGCCGGAGTTCGCGCGCAAGCTCGGTGAGGACCTGCGGGTTCGCGAGTTCCTGCGCAAGAAGCTGCGCAACGCCTCGGTCGGCCGCATCCTGATCGAGCGCCCCGCGAAGAACGCGCGCATCACCATCTTCTCGGCGCGGCCGGGGGTGGTGATCGGCAAGAAGGGCGAGGACATCGAGACGCTCAAGTCCGATCTGCAGAAGATGATGGGCGTGCCGGTGCACGTCAACATCGACGAAATCCGCAAGCCCGAGCTCGACGCGCAGTTGATCGCCGATTCGATCACGCAGCAGCTGGAGAAACGGATCATGTTCCGGCGCGCCATGAAGCGCGCGATGCAAAACGCGATGCGACTGGGCGCCCAGGGCATCAAGATCATGAGCGCGGGCCGACTGAACGGTATCGAGATCGCGCGCACCGAGTGGTATCGCGAGGGTCGCGTGCCGTTGCACACGCTGCGCGCGGATATCGACTACGGCTTTTCCGAGGCGAAGACCACTTACGGCGTGATCGGCGTGAAGGTGTGGGTCTACAAGGGCGACACATTGGGCCGCAACGAGGCCCCGGCCGCCGTCGAGGCCGCGCCGCCGGTCGAACGCGAGGAACGGCGCGCGCCGCGCCGGCCGGATGCCAAGCCGACCGGGCGCCCGCCGCTGAAGCGGCCTGCCAAGCGTGCGGACGTCAAGACCGAAGCCGCACCGGCGCCGGCGCCTGCGCCCGCCCCGGCAGAAGACGCCGCTGCGAAACCCGTCGTCAAGCGCGTGCGCAAGGTCGCAGCCAAGACCGACGGCAAGACGCCGGGCGGGAACGGAGGCTCCTGATGCTGCAACCTGCGCGACGCAAGTATCGAAAGGACCACAAGGGGCGCAACCGCGGGCTTGCCACGCGCGGCGCTTCGGTCGCGTTTGGCGAGTACGGCCTGAAGGCGACCGAGCGCGGCCGCCTGACCGCGCGCCAGATCGAGGCCGCCCGGCGGGCGATCTCGCGCCACATCAAGCGTGGCGGACGCGTCTGGATTCGCATCTTTCCCGACAAGCCGATCTCGCAGAAGCCGGCGGAAGTGCGGATGGGCAACGGCAAAGGCAACCCCGAGTACTGGGTCGCGCAGATCCAGCCAGGTAAGGTGCTCTACGAACTGGACGGCGTCGACGAAGTGCTGGCGCGCGAAGCGTTCGATCTCGCTGCCGCCAAGCTTCCGCTGAAGACCATCTTCGTCGCGCGTCACCTGGGTGCATAGGAGGAGCCGGCCATGGAGATGAAGGATCTGCGCGGCAAGGACGTGGCCGCACTGAACAAGGAGCTGCAGGATCTCCTGCGCGCGCATTTTTCGCTGCGCATGCAGAAGGCGACGCAGCAGTTGCAGAACACGAGCCAGTTGCGCAAGGCGCGGCGTGACATCGCGCGCGCCCGTACCGTGCTGGCCGAGAAGGCGCGCACGAAATGACAGCTGAAAAGAAGTCGCTGCAGCGGACGCTGGTCGGCCGCGTCGTCAGCAACAAGATGGACAAGACCGTGACCGTGCTGGTCGAGCGCCGGGTCAAGCACCCGGTTTACGGCAAGTACGTCGTGCGTTCGACCAAACTGCACGCCCACGACGAGGCCAACTCGCTCAACGAGGGCGACGTGGTCGAGATCGCCGAGACGCGGCCCCTGTCGCGCACCAAGGCCTGGACCGTGACGCGAGTCGTCCTGGCCGCGCCGTCCGTTTAGAGCGCTGAAACTTGCGCGCAGGCGCCGCAAGAAGCTAGAATTACCGGCTTTCGTGCCCGCCGGCCGGAATTTCGGTTGCGGGCCCCGGAAACCAGTGGCCGCCATACCGGCCTGCGCCAGCGGGTGAACCGCGGCACGGCAGCCCCAGGTTTCTCCGACCCGGACGGGACCAAGACTGTCCGCCGCCGTGTTTCCCGAGGGAAGACAGGCGCCGGAACAAGTTGGGAAGACAAATGATTCAAATGCAGACGATGCTCGACGTCGCCGACAACACGGGCGCGCGGTCGGTGATGTGCATCAAGGTGCTCGGCGGCAGCAAGCGCCGGTACGCCCATATCGGCGATGTGATCAAGGTGACGGTCAAGGACGCCGCCCCGCGCGGCCGCGTGAAAAAGGGCGAGGTGTACTCGGCGGTCGTCGTGCGCACGGCTAGCGGGCTGCGTCGTTCCGACGGTTCCGCGATCAAGTTCGATCGCAACGCGGCGGTGCTGCTGAACGCCAAGCTCGAGCCGATCGGCACGCGCATCTTCGGGCCGGTCACGCGCGAACTGCGCACCGAGCAGTTCATGAAGATCGTTTCGCTCGCGCCGGAAGTGCTCTAGGAAGGACGCTCCATGCAACGCATACGCAAAGGCGACGAGGTCGTAGTCATCGCTGGCCGCGACAAGGGCAAGCGGGGTGTCGTGCTGACGCGGATCGACGACCAGCACGTGACCGTCGAGGGCGTCAACGTCGTGAAGAAGCACATGCGGCCGAACCCGATGAAGGGAGTGACGGGCGGCATCGTCGACAAGACGCTGCCGATCGACATTTCGAACGTGATGCTCTTCAACCCCGCCACCAGCAAGGGCGACCGCGTCGGCTTCAAGGTGGTCGACGGCAAGAAGGTGCGCGTATTCAAGAGCAACGGCGCCGTGGTCGGCGCGAAGAGCTGAGGGGTTCGTCGATGGCGCGTTTGCAGACCCAGTATCGCGAGAAGATCGTGCCCGAGCTGATGCAGAAGTTCGGCTACAAGACGGTGATGCAGGTGCCCCGCCTCACCAAGATCACTCTCAACATGGGGGTCGGCGAGGCCGTCAACGACAAGAAGAACATCGACGCTGCGGTCGTCGACCTGACCCGCATCGCCGGGCAGAAGCCGGTGGTGACGAAGGCGCGCAAGGCGATCGCGAACTTCAAGATCCGCCAGGGTCTCGCGATCGGCACCTCCGTCACGCTGCGCGGTACCCGCATGTACGAGTTCCTCGACCGTCTGGTGACGATCGCCTTCCCGCGCGTGCGCGACTTCCGGGGTGTGTCGGGGCGCGCGTTCGACGGCCGTGGCAACTACAACGTGGGACTGAAGGAACAGATCATTTTTCCCGAGATCGAGTACGACAAGATCGACAAGCTGCGGGGAATGAACATCAGCATTACGACGACCGCGAAGACCGACGAGGAAGCCAAGGCGCTGCTCGCCGCATTCCGGTTCCCGTTCCGTAACTAAGCGGGGTATACGTGGCAAAACTGTCCTTGATCAATCGCGAGGCCAAGCGGCGCGCGTTGGTGAAGAAATTCGCCGGCAAGCGCAAGGAACTGAAGTCGATCATCGACGACCAGGCGCGTTCGATGGAGGAGCGCCTGGATGCGCAGGCCCGGCTGCAGTCGCTGCCGCGCAACGCGAACCCGACCCGTCTGCGCAATCGCTGCGCGATCACCGGTCGGCCGCGCGGGACCTTCCGCAAGTTCGGCCTGGCGCGCGCCAAGATCCGCGAGGCGGCGATGCGCGGCGACATTCCGGGCCTGGTCAAGGCGAGCTGGTAGCAGGGCACGTCAGAGCGAGGAGCTTGCAACATGAGCATGAGTGATCCGGTCGCCGACATGCTGACCCGCATCCGCAACGCGCAGGGTGTGGCGAAGAGCGAAGTGACGATGCCGGCTTCGAAACTGAAGGCGGCAATCGCGCAAGTGCTTGCCGACGAGGGGTACATCGAAGGGTTCCAGGTGGTCGCCAACTCCGGCAAGCCGGAGCTGCGGATCGGCCTGAAGTACTACGCGGGGCGCCCGGTCATCGAGCGTCTCGAACGCGTCTCCCGGCCCGGGCTGCGCATCTACCGCGGGCGCAACCACATTCCGCAGGTGATGAACGGTCTTGGCGTGGCGATCGTCTCGACTTCGCGCGGCGTGATGACGGATCGCAAGGCGCGCACGCAGGGCGTCGGCGGCGAAGTGCTCTGCTACGTCGCCTGAGAGGAACCCCTATGTCGCGAATTGCGAAGATTCCGGTGCCCCTGATCAAGGGCGTGGAGGCCAGCGTCAACGCGGGCGCCATCACGGTAAAGGGGCCCCTCGGCACGCTGACGCGGCCGCTGTCGGCCAACGTCAAGGTTTCGGTCAACGACGGCAAGGTGAGCTTCGCGGCCAGCGACGAAACGCGCGAGGCCAAGGCGATGAGCGGCACTTTGCGAGCGCTGGTCGCGGGCATGGTGCAGGGTGTCTCGAAGGGCTTCGAACGCCGCCTCACCCTGGTCGGCGTCGGCTACCGGGCGCAGGCACAGGGCGACAAGCTCAATCTGTCGCTCGGCTTTTCGCATCCGATCGTGCACCTGATGCCGGCAGGCGTGAAGGCCGAGACCCCGACGCAGACCGAGATCATCATCAGGGGCGCCGACAAGCAGAAGGTCGGGCAGGTCGCGGCGGAGGTGCGCGGCCACAAGCCGCCGGAACCCTACAAGGGCAAGGGTGTGCGCTACGTCGATGAAGTGGTCGTTCTCAAAGAGACCAAGAAGAAGTAGGCGCGGAGGCTCGCATGATCGAAAAGAACGTTGCCCGTTTGCGCCGTGCCCGCGCGACGCGCGCGCGCATCGCGCTCGCCCGTGTCGAGCGCCTGACGGTTTATCGCACCAACCTGCACATCTATGCGCGGGTGGTATCGGCAGACGGGTCGAAGGTGCTGGTTTCTGCCTCGACGCTGGAGCCGGAGGTGCGCACCCAATTGGCCGGGTCGAAGGCCAAAGGCGGCAACACTGCCGCGGCCAAGCTGGTCGGCACTCGGGTCGCGCAGAAGGCGAAGGCTGCAGGTATCGAGACCGTCGCGTTCGACCGCGCCGGATTCAAGTTTCACGGGCGCGTGAAGGCTCTAGCCGACGCGGCGCGTGAAGCGGGTCTGAAGTTCTAGGCCGGGAAGGACTCTAAATGGCGAAGGTGCAACCGAAGGGCATGCCGTCCGAAGACCGGGACGACGGCCTCAAGGAAAAGATGATTGCGGTCAACCGCGTCACCAAGGTAGTGAAGGGCGGCCGCATTCTCGGTTTTGCCGCGCTGACGGTCGTCGGCGACGGCGACGGCCGTATCGGCATGGGCAAGGGCAAAGCGCGCGAGGTGCCGGTCGCCGTGCAAAAGGCGATGGAGCGCGCCCGTCGCGGCATGGCGCGGATTCCGCTGAAGAACGGAACGCTGCACCACGCCGTCGAAGCCAAGCATGGTGCTGCCAAGGTGATCCTCGCGCCGGCGGCCGAGGGTACCGGTGTCATCGCCGGCGGTCCTATGCGCGCGATCTTCGACGTGATGGGGGTCCGCAACGTGGTCGCCAAGTCGCACGGGTCGACCAATCCTTACAACATGGTGCGCGCGACGCTCAAGGCGCTCGAGCTGCTTCATACCCCGGCCGAAATTGCGGCGAAACGCGGCAAATCGGTGGAAGAAATCACCGGCTGAGGAACGCGATGAGCAAACCCACAGTCAAAGTGACCCTTGTTAAGAGCCCGGCGGGAGCCAAATCCGATCACCGGGCGACCGTGCTCGGTCTGGGGCTGAAGCGGATGCATCAGACACGCGTCCTCGAGGACACGCCGGCGGTGCGCGGAATGATCACCAAGGTCGCGTACCTGGTGCGCGTCGGTTGACCGAGGGAAGCCGAACATGCGATTGAACAATCTGAAGCCCGCACGCGGTTCCCGCAGCGCTCGCCATCGGGTCGGCCGGGGCATCGGGTCCGGTTGGGGCAAAACCGCGGGGCGTGGCCACAAGGGGCAGCGCGCGCGTTCGGGCGGCTACCACAAGGTAGGGTTCGAGGGCGGGCAGATGCCGCTGCATCGGCGGCTGCCGAAGCGCGGCTTCACCTCGCTTTCGCGCCGCTTCGTCGAGGCGGTGAGGCTTGACGAGCTGCAGAAGCTCGGGGCCGACGAGATCGACCTGATGGTACTGAAGCAGGCCGGGGTTGTTTCAGCACTTGCGCTCGATGCGCGGGTGATCAAGTCGGGCGAAATCAAGCGCAAGGTCACGGTGCGGGGCATCGGCGTGACCAAGGGAGCCAAGGGGGCGATCGAGGCGGCCGGCGGCAGCGTCGCGGACGCGCCGAAGCCGGAGGCCCATCCGAAGGCTGAGGCGGCCAGGAAGAAGGCGGCAGAGCTGAAGGCACGGCTAGCGGAGCTGCAGGCGAAACCTGCGGAGGCGAAGGCCAAGTCAGCCGAGGCGAAGGCCAAGTCGGCAGAGCAAAAGGCCAAGTCGGCAGAGCAAAAGGCCAAGTCGCCGGAAAAGGCCAAGGGCGACGCCAAGCACTAGGACCGTCGAGGCAATCAAGTGGCAACGGGTGCAACCGGGACAATCGGCAAGACGGGCAAGTACGGCGACCTTCGGCGCCGGCTGCTTTTCCTGCTCATGGCCTTGGTCGTCTACCGGATCGGCACGCACGTGCCGGTGCCGGGGATCGACCCCGACCAGCTGCGCCAGCTGTTCCAGTCGCAGCAGGGCGGCATCCTGGGACTGTTCAACATGTTCTCGGGGGGCGCGCTGTCGCGCTTCTCGGTGTTTGCGCTCGGGATCATGCCGTACATCTCGGCATCGATCATCATGCAGATGCTGACCTACGTCCTGCCGTCGCTCGAATCGCTGCGCAAGGAGGGCGAGTCGGGCCGCCGCAGGATCACGCAATACACGCGCTACGGCACGGTCGGACTGGCCGTGTTCCAGGCGATCAGCATCTCGGTGGCGCTGGAGTCGCAGCAAGGGCTGGTGCTCGAACCCGGCTTGCAGTTCCGCCTCGTCTGCGTCGTGTCGCTGGTCACGGGGACCATGTTCCTGATGTGGCTGGGCGAGCAGATCACCGAGCGCGGACTGGGCAACGGCATCTCGATCCTGATCTTCTCGGGCATCGTGGCGGGCCTGCCGCACGCCATCGGCGGGCTCTTCGAGCTGGTGCGGACCGGTTCGATCAATCCGCTGTCGGCGATCTTCATCGTCGCCCTGATCGCGCTGGTCACCGCCTTCGTGGTGTTCGTCGAGCGCGGCCAGCGCAAGATCCTGGTCAACTATGCGAAGCGCCAGGTCGGCAACAAGATCTACGGCGGGCAGAGTTCGCATCTGCCCTTGAAGCTGAACATGTCCGGCGTCATTCCGCCGATCTTCGCCTCGTCGCTCATCCTGTTCCCGGCGACGCTCGCGAGCTGGTTCACGAGCGGCGATGCGACGCGCTGGATCCGCGACATCGCGTCGGCGCTGACGCCGGGGCAGCCGCTGTACGTCCTGCTGTACTCGGGCCTGATCGTGTTCTTCTGCTTCTTCTACACGGCGCTCGTCTTCAACAGCAAGGAGACGGCCGACAACCTGAAGAAGAGCGGCGCGTTCGTCCCGGGCATCCGGCCGGGCGACCAGACCGCCCGATACATCGACAAGATCCTGATGCGGCTGACCCTGGCGGGCGCGATCTACATCACGCTCGTCTGCCTGGTGCCGGAGTTCCTGAACCTGCGCTTCAACGTGCCGTTCTACTTCGGCGGCACGTCGCTGCTCATCGTGGTCGTCGTAACCATGGACTTCATGTCCCAGGTGCAGGCGTACCTGATGACGCACCAGTACGAGAGCTTGCTGAAGAAGGCGAATTTCAAGGGATTCGGCACCGGGTTGCCGAGGTAGGCGAAGGCGAGACAAGGAACCGCGCGGCACGCATGGCGAAAGACGACGTAATCCAGATGCAGGGGGAGATTCTCGAGAATCTTCCCAACGCGACGTTTCGCGTCAAGCTGGAGAACGGCCACGTGGTCCTCGGGCACATCTCCGGAAAGATGCGCATGCACTACATCCGCATCCTGCCCGGGGACAAGGTGACGGTGGAGCTGACCCCGTACGACCTGTCACGGGCGCGGATCGTATTCAGGGCGAAGTAGGCCCGGAGGAGCAAGACATGAAGGTGATGGCTTCGGTGAAGAAGATGTGCCGCAAGTGCAAGGTGATCAAGCGCAAGGGCGTGGTGCGCGTGATCTGCTCGGACCCGCGGCACAAGCAACGCCAGGGCTGACGGGGGACGTATGGCACGCATTGCAGGCATCAACATTCCGCCCAACCAGCATGCCGAGATCGGCCTGACCGCGATCTACGGTATCGGGCGCGCGCGTTCGCGCGCGATCCTGGAAGCGGTCAAGGTTCCATTCACGAAAAGGGTGAAGGAACTGAACGACGCGGAACTGGAACGGATCCGCGAGGCGATCGGCAAGATCACGATCGAAGGCGATCTGCGGCGCGAGATCCAGCTCTCGATCAAGCGGTTGATCGACCTCGGCTGCTATCGCGGCATGCGTCATCGCAAGGGCTTGCCGGTGCGTGGTCAGCGCACCCGCACCAATGCGCGTACCCGCAAGGGCCCGCGCAAGGCTGGTGTGTCGCTGAAGAAGGCCGCCTGAGGCGGCCGGATCGAACGGCTGATCGAAAAAGGAATCGACTGATGGCAAAGGGTCCGAACCCACAGCAGGCCGCGTCGCAGCGGGTGCGCAAGAAAGTCAAGAAGAACGTCGCCGAAGGCATCGCGCACATACACGCGTCGTTCAACAACACCATCATCACGATCACGGATCGTCAGGGCAATGCGCTGTCCTGGGCCAGTTCCGGCGGCCAGGGCTTCAAGGGCTCGCGCAAGTCGACGCCGTTCGCGGCGCAGGTCGCGGCCGAAAACGCCGGCCGGGCGGCGCAGGAATGCGGCGTCAAGAATCTGGAGGTCCGCATCAGCGGGCCGGGTCCCGGCCGCGAGTCGTCGGTGCGCGCGCTCAATGCGTGCGGATTCCGCATCTCGTCGATCCAGGACATCACGCCGGTGCCGCACAACGGCTGCCGGCCGCCGAAGCGGCGCCGCGTCTGACCACGCCACGACCGCGATTCGATCAGGTTCCTACCAGGAGCGGACATCAATGGGTCTCGACAACCTCGTGTCGGCGCAGTAACGGCGCTGACTTAATGCAGATTCTCTGCAGGATCAGGAAGGCAACATGGCTCGCCATACCGGAGCAAAACTGAAGCTCTCGCGCCGCGAGGGCACCGATCTATTCTTGAAGAGTGCGCGGCGCGCGCTGGATACGAAGTGCAAGGCCGATTCCAAGCCCGGCCAGCACGGCCGCATCTCGGGGGCGCGCACCTCCGACTTCGGGCTGCAGCTGCGCGAGAAGCAGAAGGTGAAGCGCATGTACGGCGTGCTGGAGCGCCAGTTTCGCCGCTACTTCGCGGAGGCGACGCGCCGCAAGGGGAACACCGGCGAGAACCTGATCGCCCTGCTCGAGTCGCGCCTGGACAACGTCGTGTATCGAATGGGGTTCGGTTCGACGCGCGCGGAGGCGCGCCAGCTCGTCTCGCACTGCGCGATTGCGCTCAACGGCAGTACCGCCAGCATCCCGTCGATGCTGGTGAACGCCGGCGACGTGATCACCGTGCGCGAGGGGGCGAAGAAGCAGGGACGCATCCAGGAGGCGCTAACGCTGGCGGAGCAGTCCGGCTTTCCGTCCTGGGTCGACGTGAACAAGGACAAGCTCGAAGGCAAGTTCAAGCAGGTGCCGGACCGGGGCGACGTGGCGCAGGACGTCAACGAGTCGTTGGTCGTCGAGCTGTATTCAAGATAGGAAAGATTGGAACGTCGCCCTCGCTGTGCGAGGGCGACTCCACAAGCTTTATTTGAGTTCGGGCATTTCGCCCCGACTATCCATCAGCCTTATCGGTGTAACGAGCCGAGGGTATTGAGAAGGGATCGTCCATGACTACTGCCATGCTGAAGCCGCGTGCGATCGAGGTCGAATCGATCGGTCCGAATGCGGCCACCGTCACGATGGAACCGTTCGAGCGCGGCTATGGCCACACGCTCGGCAACGCGTTGCGTCGCATCCTGCTGTCCTCGATGGTCGGCTACGCCCCGACGGAAGCCTCGATCGCGGGCGTCGTGCACGAGTACTCCACCGTCGACGGGGTACGGGAAGACGTCGTCGACATCCTGCTCAACCTCAAGGGCGTAGTCTTCAAGCTGCACAATCGCGATGAGGTCACGCTGCTGCTGAAGAAGGAGGGCGAGGGGATCGTCACCGCGGCGGACATCGAGCTGCCGCACGATGTCGAGATCATCAATCCCGACCACCTGATCGCCCACCTGCAGGGCGGCGGGCGGCTCGAGATGCAGCTCAAGGTCGAAAAGGGTCGCGGCTACGTGCCCGGGAACGTGCGCGCGTTCCGCGACGATCACTCCAAGACCATCGGCCGTATCGTGATGGATGCGTCGTTTTCGCCGGTCAAGCGCGTTTCCTACACCGTCGAATCGGCGCGGGTCGAGCAGCGCACCGACCTCGACAAGCTCGTCATGACCATCGAGACGAACGGCGCCATGACACCCGAGGAAGCCGTGCGCCAGGCCGCACGCATCCTGGTCGACCAGCTGTCGGTGTTCGCGGCGCTGGAAGGCACCGCCGAGGTTGCGGTGGCTTCGCGCGTTTCGCCGCAGGTCGACCCGATCCTGCTGCGCCCGGTCGACGACCTGGAACTGACGGTGCGGTCGGCGAACTGCTTGAAGGCGGAGAACATCTACTACATCGGCGACCTGATCCAGCGCACCGAAAACGAGCTGCTCAAGACGCCGAACCTGGGACGCAAGTCGCTCAACGAGATCAAGGAAGTTCTGGCGGCTCGCGGTTTGACCCTGGGCATGAAGCTTGAAAATTGGCCGCCCGCCGGCCTGGAAAAGTAGGAGAGTTTTCGCGCGGCCAATTTCGTCGAAGGCTAGCTTGCTGCAGGCAAGTTAAGCCCCGAAGGGGCGGCCGAAGACAAAACTGGCCCCAGGGATTGCCTCGGATACAGGATTTCCCATAGAGAACCCGCCCGCCCTCCTCCGAGGGATCGAAGAGACGGGAACATTGAGACTGAGAGGAATCGAAAGTGCGTCACCGTCACGGCCTGCGGAAACTCAACCGCACGAGCAGCCATCGTCTGGCCATGCTGCGCAACATGTCGAATTCGCTGTTGCGTCACGAACTCATCAAGACGACCCTTCCCAAGGCCAAGGAACTGCGTCGGGTCGTCGAGCCGCTCATCACTCTCGCCAAGGAGCCGACCCTGGCCAACCGCCGGCTCGCGTTCAATCGCCTGCGCGATCGGGAGATCGTCGTCAAGCTGTTCAACGAGTTGGGTCCGCGCTACAAGACCCGTCCCGGCGGTTACCTGCGCATCCTGAAGGCCGGTTTCCGGATTGGCGACAATGCCCCGCTCGCCCTGGTCGAGCTGCTGGATCGTCCGCAACCGAAGCTGAAAGAAGCGGCCGCCGAATCAGCGGCGTGATTGGCGACCCCTGACGCAAGCTTCGGGGCCCGCCGCGTGCGGGCCTTGTATTTTCTGCCGTGAGCGCAGTCGCTGTTGTCCCCGCGAAGACGGAGGGCCGTGCCTCCGAGGTGATCCTGCGCGTGCAGGACCTGCGCAAGGTGTATGCAGGCGAGGCCGTCGTCGACGGGTTCTCGTTCACGCTGAACCGCGGCGAGTGCTACGCGTTGCTCGGACCGAACGGCGCGGGCAAGACAACCACGCTGCGCTGCTGTCTCGGGCTGACCGATCCCGATGGCGGCGCAATCGAGCTGCTCGGCGAACCCGTGCCGCGCAGGGCACGCGAAGCTCGCATTCGCGTCGGCGTGGTGCCGCAGCTCGACAACCTCGATCCCGACTTCACCGTGGCGGAGAACCTCCTGGTCTACGGTCGCTATTTCGGTCTCGCTGACCACACGATTCGCGAGCGGATTCCGGGCCTGCTCGAATTCGCAAGCCTCGCGCACAAGAAGGATGCGTGGATCGGCGAGCTCTCAGGAGGGATGAAACGCCGGCTGACGCTGGCGCGTTCGCTCGTCAACGATCCCGACCTGATCTTCATGGACGAACCGACGACCGGACTCGATCCGCAGGCTCGTCACCTGATCTGGGAGCGCCTGAAGCAGCTGCTCGCGCGCGGCAAGACGATCCTGCTGACGACGCACTTCATGGACGAGGCCGAACGCCTCGCGCACCGGCTCGCTGTCATCGACCATGGCGCAAAGATCGCCGAAGGCGTGCCGCGCGAACTCATCCGCGCGCACATCGAGGCGCACGTGGTCGAGGTGTACGGCGACGGCGCGACCGAGTGGGCCCACGGGTTCAGCCGCGACGACGTATCGCGCCTCGAGGTGAGCGGCGAAACCGCGTTCTGCTACGCGGCCGACCCGGTGCCGATCCTGCGCGACCTGGAGGCGCGCCCGCACCTGCGCTATCTGCACCGGCCGGCCAACCTCGAAGACCTGTTCCTGAAGCTGACCGGTCGTGAGATGCGGGACGAGGCGTGAAGGAGCGATCTTGAGCTCGCTGCAAACGCGCGTCGTCGCGCGGCCGGTGATCCTGGACACGGCGAGCCGGCGCGGGGTGCTGTTCGCGGCACCCCGTCCGTCGCGCCGGTTCGTGCCGATCTGGCGCCGCAACTACCTCGTCTGGCGAAAGTACCTCTTCGAGCGCGTACTGTCGAACATCATCGAGCCGCTGATCACGCTGGTCGCGTTCGGATACGGGCTTGGCAGCCTGCTGCCGGAAGTCGGCGGTGCAACCTACCTGCAGTTCCTCGCCAGCGGCTCGATCTGCATGAGTGTCATGTATTCGGCCAAGTTCGAGTCGTTGTGGGGCGCCTACTCGCGCATGGACACGCAAAAGACCTGGGCCGCCATCATGAATACGCCGAGTTCGATCGACGACATCGTGTTCGGCGAGGTGGCCTGGGCGGCCTGCAAGGCGCTGGTGACGGGCCTGGCGATGCTGCTCGTGATCTGGGGCCTCGGCGTCGCGCACTCGCCGCTCGCGCTGCTCGCCTTGCCGGTGATGCTTCTTGCCGCGGCGGTTTTTTCCGCGATGGCGCTGATCGTCAACAGCCTCGCGCGCGGTTACGACACCCTTTCGAACTACTTCGTCGTGATCGTCACGCCGATGGTTTTCCTGTCGGGCATCTTCTTCCCCCTGGAGCAGTTGACGCCCTGGCTGCGCGTGGGGGCGCATTGGCTGCCGCTCGCCGCCACGGTGGATCTGGTCCGGCCGTTGATCCTCGGCCGCCTGCCGGATCATGCCGTGCTCAACCTCACGCTGCTGCTCGGCTACGGCGTGGGGTGCTACTACATCGCGCTGATCCTCACGCGCAAACGCCTGTTCAAATGAGGGACCGATGAGCGAGCCGCTGCTGATTCTCACCAACTGTCCCGACGCGGCAACCGCCGAGCGGATCGCGCGCACGCTCGTCGAACAGCGGCTGGCGGCGTGCGCCAACCTGCTCGCGCCGGTCCAGTCGACGTATCGATGGGAAGGCGCGATCGAGCGGGCCGTCGAGACGCCTCTGCTGATCAAGTCGACGCGCGAACGGTACCCGGAAGTGGAGGCCGCAATCCGCACGCTGCATCCCTACAGCGTGCCCGAGATCATCGCGGTGCCGATCGTGGCGGGCTTTGGGCCGTACCTGCGCTGGATCGAAGGCGAGACCCAGCCGCCGCTGCTCGCGTAGCGTCCTCAGAGCACCTCGAACAGGCCGGCGGCCCCCATGCCACCGCCGATGCACATCGTCACGACGACCAGCCTGGCGCCGCGCCGCTTGCCTTCGATCAGCGCGTGGCCGACCAGCCGCGCACCGCTTACGCCATAGGGGTGCCCGAGCGCGATCGCGCCGCCGTTGACATTGAGCCGGTCGGCGGGGATACCGAGCCGGTCGCGGCAATAGATTACCTGCACGGCGAAGGCTTCGTTCAGTTCCCACAGTCCGATGTCGTCGACCTTCAATCCTGCGCGCTTCAGCAGCTTGGGCACGGCGAATACAGGTCCAATTCCCATTTCATCGGGCTCGCAACCGGCTACGGCGAAGCCGCGGAACGCACCGAGTGGAGCGAGGCCCTTGCGCACAGCGGCGGCGGCGCTCATCACCACCGCTGCCGAGGCGCCGTCGGAAAACTGGCTGGCATTGCCGGCTGCAATCACCCCGCCTTCGATCGCCGGCTTGATCTGCGATACGCCTTCGTAAGTGGTGTCCGGGCGAATCCCCTCGTCATGTTCGACCGTCACCTCCTTGATCGTTTCGGCCCCCGTCGCCTTGTCCGTCACCCTGGTCTTGACGGTGATCGGCACGATCTCGTCGCGGAACTTGCCGGCGGCGCGCGCCGCGGCGGCACGCAGCTGGCTTTGCACACCGTACCGGTCCTGCGCTTCGCGGCCGATCTTGTAGCGTTTCGAAACCACCTCGGCGGTCTGCAGCATCGGCCAGTAGATTTCCGGCTTGTTCTTAACCAGCCACTCGTCCTGGTACATGTGGCGGTTCATCTCGTTCTGCACGCACGAGATCGATTCGACGCCGCCAGCGACGTAGATGTCGGCCTCGCCGCTCATGACGCGCTGCGCGGCGAGCGCGATCGTCTGCAGTCCGGACGAACAGAAGCGGTTGACCGTCGCACCGGCCACCGTCACCGGCATGCCGGCGCGCAGCGCGATCTGGCGTGCGATGTTGCCGCCGGTTGCGCCTTCCGGGTTCGCACAGCCCATGATCACGTCCTCGACTTCGGCATGGTCGAGGCGTGCCCGGTCGACGGCCGCGCGCACGGCGAGCGCGCCGAGCGTTGCCCCGTGGGTCATGTTCAAGGCGCCCTTCCAGGACTTGCACAACGGGGTGCGCGCAGTCGAAACGATCACAGCGTCGTTCATTCGAGGTCTCCCTGTCGCGTCGGTCGGTCGGCTAGCGTACCTCAAGCACCTATGCCTTCAGCGCGATCACGGCCGGTGGGGCCGGCGACCCGTAAAGCTCGGTCACCGCGGCGGCACGGCGCGCCAGCACCGCACGTTGATTGATGTAGCCCTTGTCGGTGATTTCGTTGGCGTCGATCGAAGGGGGCTCGGCGAGCAACAACGCGCGCGTGGCGAGCATCGAAGAGCCCGTTGCGCCCGCCGCCAGCGCCCGCAGGCCCCGTGCGACCTGCGCGCGCACGCGCGTGTCCGCAATGAGCTCCGCGAGCGGCGTTTCTTTCGGCCGCTCCGGGCAGAGGCCGGCGCAGCCCGCCGGGTTCGCGAAGACCAGCAAGCCGACTTCGTCGCGGCCATGTCCGGCGACGACGACGTCCTGCGCCACCGGCGCGAGCGAGGCGATTGCATGGACACGCAGCGTACCGACGTGGACCCAGGTGCCCGACGCGAGCTTGAAGTCTTCCGCGATGCGGCCGTCGAAGACCACGCCGGCTGCGGCATCGCCCGGGTCAGCCAGGCGACCGGCGTCGCCGATCTTGTAGAAGCCCTCGCCATCGAAGGCCGCCGCGGTGAGATCCGGTCGCTTGAAGTAACCCGGCGTGACGTTGGGCCCGCGCACGCGCATCTCCATCTTCTCGCCGTTCGGCAGCATCAGGAGTTCGCATCCCGGCGCGGGGATGCCGATGACTCCGGCGCGGTCGATCGGGAAGTGCACGCTGGTCACCATCGGGGCGGTCTCCGTCGATCCCCACGACGAGACCATCGCGACGCGCCTGCCCAGCTGGGCCGCCTTGCGCTCGAGCCGTTCCCAGAGGCTCTGCGGGAGCGCGGCACCTGCATAGAAGACGATCTTGAGCTGCGAGAAGAAGTGCCGGGCCAGGGCGTCGTCGCCCTCCAGATGGGGCAGCAACATGTCGAAGCCCCGCGGCACGTTGAAGTAGATGTTCGGTGCTGTCTCGCGCAGGTTGGCGACTGTCTTCTCGATCAGACCTGGGGCGGGTTTGCCGTTATCGATGTGAAGCGATCCGCCGTTGGCAAGGACCATGTTGAAGTTGTGATTGCCGCCGAATGTGTGATTCCACGGCAGCCAATCGACGATGACCGGAGGATCGTGTGCCAGGAACGGCCAGCACTGCCGGATCATCTGCTGGTTGGACGACAGCATCCGATGCGTGTTGATGACGCCCTTCGGCTCGCCCGTCGAGCCCGAGGTGAACAGGATCTTGGCGATCGTATCCGGCGTGACCGCTGCGGCGGCGGCGTCGACCTCCGGGCCAGGCGCTGCGCCGGCAAGAACGTCGAATGGGACCGCGCCCTGCGGAATGTTGCGGCTCGCCACGAAGTCGAAGCCGCTTCCGACGGCAGCCAGCGCCCGCGCGAACCTCGCTCCGTCATCGGCGAAGACCAGGCCGGGTTCCAGCAGCGCAAAAATGGCTCTCAGTTTTGCGTGATCGCTGGACAGGAGCGAATACGCGGGCGAGATCGGGGCGTAGGGCACGCCCGCGAACTGGGCGCCGGCCGCGAGCAGGGCGTGGTCGACACTGTTGTCCGACAGGATCACGAGCGGACGCTTGGACGAGAGCCCACGCGAGAGCAGCGCGGCCGCGATGCAGCGCGTTGTTTTCAGGCCCTCCGCATAGGTGACCCGGTGCCAGGCGTCGCCTCGGCGCTCGGCAAGCCAGGTTCGATCGGGCGTGCGCGTTGCCCACGCGACCAGCCAGTCGCCGACACAGCGGGCGTATGGCTCGAGGGGAGCGGGTGAACGCAGAACGAAGGCGCCGTCGGCGCGCGCGATTCGCTCGACGCGGGCTGGGGCAAAACCTGGATTCGCGACGTCGCCGTCGGGGCGATGCATTTCCTTGTCTCCTCGAGGGTTGTCGATCATACGATCGCCACGTCGTCGCGCCGATGCGGCGTCCCCTTGCGCGGTCAGGGCGTTGTTCGCCACATGCCGCGCATCTTCGCGGCGATATCGAGCGCAAGCGGCGCGCACGCTGGCGCGTGAACTTCGCGGGTGTCTGGCACAGGATCCGGCCAGGCGCGCAGCTCGAAGAAGCGGTCGAGTGCTTGCGGAATGAACCGCGTGCGGGTTGCGTACACGTGGCGATCGCCTTCCGCGGCTTGCTGCCGGATGTAGAACCGCTGCGGGGCGACCAGGCGAAGCTGCTCCTTCGCGCGGGTCATCGCGACATAGAGCAGCCGACGCTCCTCCTCCAGATCAGCCTGCGTACCAGCTCCAAGATCCGAAGGCACGCAGCCGTCGACGACGTTAAGCACGTAGACGGAGTGCCACTCGCGACCTTTGGCGGAGTGAATGGTCGAGAGTGTCAGGTACTCCTCATCGCGCAGAGGATCGCCGGCTTCGTCGCTCGTGGCGTCCGGCGGGTCGAGCGTGAGCTCGGTGAGAAACCGCTCGCGCGTGGCATAGGTTCCCGCGATGCTTTCGAGCGTGCGCAAATCGACGCTACGCATCGCCGCATCCTCATAACGTTGCTCGAGCAACGGCTCGTACCAGAGACGCACCGATCCGAGGGCGCCCGGCCAGGGCGCATCCGGTCGCCGCAGGTCGACCAGCAGGCGCTGCATCGCGGCCCAATGTTCGCTGCGCGTGGGCCCCATCTCGAATCGATCGAGTCCGAGCGCCGGATCAGCTGCGGCCGCGACGCCGTCGAGCGTACGTGCCGCCGTCCTCGGACCGACGCCTGGCAGAAGGAGGAGGACACGCAGGCCCGCGATGCGGTCGCGCGGGTTGTCGGCCCAGCGCAGGCAGGCGAGCACGTCCTTGACGTGTGCCGACTCGAGAAATTTCAGACCGCCGAACTTCACGAACGGCACGTTGCGGCGCGCCAGTTCGAGTTCGAGCCGCAGGCTGTGGTGCGACGTGCGAAACAATACGGCCTGTGCCTGCAGCGCGATTCCCGCTTCACGCTGCGCCAGAACGTCGTCGACGACATAGCGCGCTTGCGCCGCTTCGTCGGCCACCGACAGGAGCACGGGGCGAACCCCGTCGCGCCCGGAAACCAGGGTCTTGGCGAAACGTTCCGGCGCGAGCGCGATCACCGCGTTGGCGGCATCGAGCAGGGGCTGGGTGGAGCGATAGTTCTGCTCGAGCGCGACCTGCGCCGCGGGTGGATCGAAACGAGCAGGGAATTCCAGGATATTGCGCACGGTGGCGCCGCGAAACGCATAGATCGATTGCGCGTCGTCGCCGACGACCGTCAGGCCCCGGCCGTCCGGCTTTAGTGCCAGCAGAACAGCGGCCTGCAGGCGGTTCGTGTCCTGGTATTCGTCGACGAGCACGTGGCGGAAGCGCGCGCCGAGTTCGGCAGCGATCGCAGGCGCACTCATCATCTCCGACCAGTACAGCAGCAGATCGTCGTAGTCGAGCACGTTCTGCATCTGCTTCGCATCGACGTATGCGCCGAAGAGCGTGCGCAGTTCCTCCTCCCAGGCTGCGCACCAGGGGAACAGCGTGCCGAGGACGCGGCCGAGTTGCTCCTGGCCGTTGACGACGCGCGAGTAGATCGCCAGGCAGGTGCCCTTCGCCGGGAACCGCTTTGCCGTCGAAGCGAGGCCACGCTCGTGGCGGACCAGGTTCATGAGGTCCGCCGAGTCCTCTCGATCGTGGATCGTGAAGTCCGGGTCGAGGCCGATACGCGGCGCGAACTCGCGCAGAAGGCGGGCACCGACGGCATGGAACGTTCCGGCCCAAGTCAGGGTCGCGGCGGCTTGCTGCATGCGCAAGGCCGGCGACGACGCGACGAGGCGCTCGACCCGGCGGATCATCTCGCGCGCGGCGCGCCGCGAGAAGGTGAGCAGGAGGATGGTGCGCGGATCCGCGCCGCGTTCGATCAGATGCGCGACCCGGTGCGCGAGCGTGTTGGTCTTGCCCGAACCGGCACCTGCGATGACCAACAAGGGCCCGTCGTCCGCGTGCAGCGCTGCCGCTCTCTGTTGCGGATTAAGCTGAGCGTGCGGGTCGGGACCAGCGCGAGAGTCCGGCGTCTCCGCCTCCGAGGCTTTGCCCTGCGCGCGAGAAGCGAACATGAACTGGACGCAAGGTCGGTAGAGTCCGGGGACTGTTGAAATATACAGTATCGAGACAGCAGGAGCCGTGATGCAGGAACAATCGACGGAGGGATTGCGGCTCGACAAATGGCTGTGGGCGGCGCGGTTCTTCAAGAGCCGTTCGCTCGCCTCCGAGGCGGTCGAACTGGGGCGCGTCCGGCTGCGCGGCGCCCGGATCAAGCCGGCTCATCCGACGCGCGTGGGCGATGCGCTCGAAGTCTTGGTCGGCGCCACACGCCTCGAGATCGTGGTGCGTGCCTTGTCCGCGCGACGCGGACCTGCACCGGTCGCGCGGATGCTTTACGAGGAGACGGCCGAGAGTGTCGCCCGGCGCGAGCAGGCGCAGTTGATGCGCGGTCACGGTCACGAGCCGGCACAATCGATCAAGGGACGTCCGACGAAGAAGCAGGGGCGCGAACTGCGTCGGCTTCGGAGCGAGGGCGCGTGAGCGACCGCAGCGAGCGCCCGGCGCGCGCAAGCGCTGAACGGATGCGCGGCGTTCCCGGGGCGCGGACTATGGCGCACCCTTCAACCAGCGCGCGACCTGCAGCGAGAAGTAGCTCAGGATGCCATCGGCGCCCGCGCGCTTGAACGCGAGCAGCGACTCGAGAACGATCTTCTTCTCCTCGAGCCAGCCATTGTTGAAAGCCGCCTTGAGCATCGAGTATTCGCCGCTCACCTGGTACACATAGGTCGGCGCCTTGTAGGTGTCCTTCACCCGTCGCACGATATCGAGATAGGGCATGCCCGGTTTGACCATCACCATGTCGGCGCCCTCCTCGAGGTCGAGGCCGACCTCCCAAAGAGCCTCGTCGCTGTTGGCCGGGTCCATCTGGTACGCGGCCTTGTTGCTCTTGCCGAGATTTGCCTTCGACCCGACGGCATCACGAAACGGCCCGTAAAAGGCGCTCGCGTACTTGGCGGAATACGCCATGATCCGCGTGTGAATGTGGCCGGCGCGCTCCAGCGTCTCCCGCAACGCGCCGATTCGCCCGTCCATCATGTCGCTCGGCGCGACGATGTCGACGCCGGCTTCTGCCTGCACCAGCGCCTGCTTCCGGAGCACCTCGATCGTTTCGTCGTTCAGCACGTACCCCGACTCGTCGATCAATCCGTCCTGCCCGTGCGTGGTAAATGGATCGAGCGCCACGTCCGTGAGCAAACCGAGTTGTGGAAAGCGGTCCTTCAATGCGCGCACCGCGCGCGGTACCAACCCGTTCGGGTTGGTCGCTTCCACGCCATCGCTGGTCTTGAGTTGGCCGTCGAGAACAGGGAAGAGAGCCATGACAGGAATGCCGAGCTGTACGCACTCCTCGGCAACCGGAAACAGATAATCGATCGACAGTCGTTCGACATCGGGCATCGAGGCGATCACTTCGCGCTTGCGGCTTCCATCGAGGACAAAGACCGGATAAATGAGGTCGTCGACCGATAGCCGATGTTCGCGCATGAGGCGACGCGAGAAGTCGTCGTGGCGCATGCGACGCATGCGCACCGAAGGGAAGCGACCAAGCGGGCGAAAGTGAGTCATGCGGGTAAATCCCAAGTCGGCAGGTGCGAACCCGATTGTTTATGTTCCGGTCTCAGATGACGGACGATTCCGTCGTCTCCCGCTACTTCCTCCCTGAGCGGGCGCCTTGAATAAGGCTTCGAGCCCCGGTCCACGCCGGGGCTCATTCTTTCTGGATGATACGAGCCGGCACGCGCGTTGCTCAGCCGGGGCGCGCGCGCTCGAGGATGGCTGCGAGCGTCGCGCGCAGTTCTTCGAGGCCCTCGCGCGTCCGCGCGGAAAACAACTGTGCCGACGCGTCGAGCGGCAGGGTCTCGATTCGTCGCTCCACCAGCCGCAGCGCTGCGGCGCGCTCCGCGCGATTCAACTGGTCGGATTTGTTGAGCAGCATGTGCGCGCGCAGGCGCGTCGCTTCGACGCGCCGCCCCAGCCAGACCAACAGCGCCTCGTCCGCCGGCACCAGCGGGCGCCGCGCATCCATGACGAGCACGACGCCCACGAGAAAGCGTCGGGTCGCGAGATAGCCGCCCGCGAGTTCATCCCAGGCGGCGCGTTTGCTTGCATCGACCTTGGCGAAGCCGTAGCCAGGCAGGTCGACCGCATAAGCGCGCGCAGCGCTCGCTCCGTCCGGGCCACGTTGCGAGAGTTGAAAGAAGTTGAGCAACTGCGTTCGACCGGGGGTCTTGCTTGCGTAAGCAAGCTGGCGCCGGTTGGCAAGCGTGTTGATGACGCTCGACTTGCCCGCGTTCGACCGCCCGACGAACGCCAGTTCCGGCAGCATCGCCAGGGCGGCGGCGTTCAGTTCGCCGAAGGTCGCGACCGAGGTGGTGAACTGCGCCGATTCGAACAAGGTCATGGGTGATGGGTCACGCGCCACGGCTTGACCGGGCCGTTGGGTAGAATACGCGCCCGCTGCAAGGCGGATGGGTAGCGAGGCGCTCGATGAGGGCGGGAGCGGCTCGCAGGACGACCGCGCCGCCATGCCTTTCATGCGCGAGCGGCCTGTTCCGAACAAGACAAAGCAACAAGGGTTATCTGATGGTTTCCTCGATGGGACGCTTGCTGGCGTTGGCCGGAGTCTGCAGCCTGGTTGCGCTGAACGCGCTGGGACAGGAGAAAAGGGCCGCCAAGGTCGACCCTGCCAAGGGCCAGCAGATCGTGAGCCAGGTCTGTGTCGCATGCCATGCCGCAGATGGCAACTCGACCATCCCGGCGAATCCCAAACTCGCCGGGCAGCACGCCGACTATCTCTACAAGCAACTTGTCGAGTACGCTGCCAAGCCCGGCGGCAGGGCCGTCGTGCGCGAGAACCCCGTGATGGCCGGATTTGCCGGCAGCTTGTCGGACGAGGATAAGCGCAACGTGGCGGCGTACTTCGCGCAGCAGAGTCCGAAACCGGGCGCCTCGCGGGTCAAGGAGACGCTCGATCTCGGTCAGCGCCTGTATCGCGTGGGCGTCGCCGAAAAGGGATTGCCCGCCTGCGCGGGGTGCCATGGCCCGGCGGGCACCGGAATTCCGAGCCAATATCCGCGCCTCAGCGGCCAACATTCCGAGTACACGGAGACGCAACTGAAAGCTTTCCGCGACGGGGTCCGGCGCAACAACGAGCCGATGCAGCAGATCGCGGCGCGCCTGTCCGAGGCGGAGATCAAGGCGCTCGCCGACTACGTCGCCGGCCTGCACTGACCGGCGCCTACGCCTTTCCGAATACGTCGTTCAGCTGCTGCGCGACCCGCACGAAGGTCGTGCGCTTGGAAAGCTCCTTGAGGCGGCGTGCGCCGACGTAGGTACACGCCGAGCGCACTCCCCCGAGGATCTCCTGCACCGTGACCGCCACCGGGCCGCGATGCGGGATCAACACCTCCTTGCCCTCGGCCGCGCGGTATTCGGCGACGCCGCCCGCGTGCTTTTCCATCGCGGCCTTCGAACTCATTCCATAGAAGCGCTTGAACTTCTCGCCGCCGCGCTCGACCAGGTCGCCGCCCGACTCGTCGTGACCGGCGAACATGCCGCCGAGCATCACGAAGTCGGCGCCACCGCCGAACGCCTTGGCGACATCGCCCGGCGTGGCGCAACCGCCGTCGGCGCAGATATGACCGCCCAGGCCGTGCGCCGCATCGGCGCACTCGATAATGGCCGAGAGTTGCGGGTAACCGACCCCGGTCATCTTGCGCGTGGTGCACACCGAGCCCGGTCCGATGCCGACCTTGACGATGTCGGCTCCCGAAAGCACCAGCTCCTCCGTCATCTCGCCCGTGACGACGTTGCCCGCCATGATCACGATGCCCGGGTATTGCTCGCGGATGCGCTGGACGAAGGTGGCGAAATTCTCGTGATACCCGTTCGCCACGTCGATGCAGACATATTGCAGCGCGTCCGCGCACGCCTGCATGACCGTCTTGAACTTCTCCTCGTCGTTGCGTGTGATGCCCATCGAGAAGAACGCGGCCGATTTGCGTTCCAGTCCATGAAAGAAGCTCGTGTATTGCTCGGGCGCGTAGTACTTGTGCAGCGCCGTCGACAAGCCGAAGCGATCTAGCACGCGCGCCAGTTCCATCGTTCCCGTCGCATCCATGTTGGAAGCGATGATCGGAATGCCGTGGTACGCGATCCTGCTGTGTCTGAACGTGAAATCGCGTGCGATGTCCACGTCGGAGCGCGAGGTCAGGGTGGACCGCTTCGGCCGGATCAGGACGTCCTTGAAGTCGAGTTTCAGCTCGTGTTCGATGTGCATGCGAATCTCCCATCGGGGTCGGGCCGCGAGCCTCGGCCCGCGTCACTCCGCTTGCGCGCGCAAAAAACGCCGGAGTTGCCCGCGTGGCAACCCGGCGTTGACGAATTGTACCGAGGCGTGCCGCAGCACGCGGGGATCCGCCGCGATCGTGTAAGTTCGGCGCTCAGGCTGCGACCAAGAAACAATGATCGCCGGGTTCACCATGCTCATTCGCCGCTGCTCCGATATCCGCCCGTCCGAGATCACTCCGGCCCGCGTCTGGCGCCGTCGGCGCGAGTTTGTCCGGGCCGGCCTCGCCGCCGGGCTCATCGCGCCGATGGCCGGCGCGCACGCCATGCCCGCTGCCGGGCAGAAGCTCGCGACCCGGCCGGGTCCGTTCTCGACGATGGAAAGGGCGACACCGTTCGAACTCGTGACCAACTACTGCAATTTCTACGAATTCGGTACCGACAAGGAGGATCCGGCGCGCAATGCTCCGCAGTCGCTGCACACGCGGCCATGGACGGTCCGGATCGAGGGTGAAGTGCGCAAGCCCGGTGCCTTCGATGTCGACGACCTCATGAAGCTCGCCCCGCTGGAGGATCGGATCTATCGACTGCGCTGTGTCGAGGCATGGTCGGCGGTGGTCCCCTGGGTCGGTTTCGCCTTCGCCGAGCTCGTGAAGAAGGTCGAACCGACCGGCAACGCCCGTTTCGTCGAGTTCACGACGCTGGCCGATCGCAAGCAGATGCCGGGCATCTCCTCGTCCGTGCTCGATTGGCCATATACGGAAGGATTGCGCCTCGACGAGGCATTGCATCCCCTTACGCTGCTGACGTTCGGCCTGTACGGCGAGGTATTGCCGAGTCAGAACGGCGCCCCGGTGCGCGTGGTGGTGCCTTGGAAGTACGGTTTCAAGAGCGCCAAGTCGCTCGTGAAGATCCGCTTCACCGACCAGCAGCCGGTCAACAGCTGGCAGAAGGCGGCGCCGCAGGAATACGGCTTCTACTCGAACGTCAACCCCACCGTGGATCATCCCCGCTGGAGCCAGGCCACCGAGCGGCGCCTCGGGGAGGAGGGCTTGTTCAACAAGCGTCGTGCGACCCAGATGTTCAACGGCTATGCGGACCAGGTCGGCCAGCTCTACGCCGGCATGGACCTGAAGAAGTTCTACTGAAGATGTCAACCGTCGGCGGCGCGGCGGCGCGCCCGCTTTCCGTTCGCGATCGCTTCCTGGCGCTTGTGCCGGCCGCGCTGAGCCCGGCGGCGCTTGGCCGCGTTCGCGCATTGCTCTTTGCGCTTGCGCTCGTTCCGCTGGCACGGCTGTTCGTGCTCGGGTTCAGCGATCGGCTTGGAGCCAATCCCGTCGAATTCGTGATGCGTTCGCTCGGCACGTGGACGCTCGTCATGCTCTGCCTGACCCTGTCGATCACCCCCCTGCGCTGGCTGACGGGGTGGGCGTGGCTCGTCCGGCTGCGCCGCATGATCGGCTTGTGCTGCTTCTTCTACGTCGTGCTGCACTTCACGACGTACATCTGGCTCGACCAGTGGTTCGACCTCGCGTCGATCGGCAAGGACATAACAAAGCGCCCTTACATCACGGCCGGCTTCGCGGCCTTCTTGCTTCTGATCCCCCTGGCAGCGACCTCGACCAACGGGATGCTGAAGCGTCTCGGCGGGAAGAACTGGCAGCGCTTGCACCGGCTCGTGTATCTCATCGCGCCGCTGGCGATCCTGCACTACTGGTGGCACAAGGCAGGCAAGAACGACTTCGGTACGGTCTCGATCTTTGCAGCTGTGGTTGCAATGCTTCTCGCGGTACGGCTGATCCGCTGGGCGCGCGAGAGCGCGCGTCAGCCCTTCGGGGGAAGCAGCGACTCGCCCGCGTACAGGTCCTCGATTCGTTCGCGCCGGCGCACGCAGTAGTCGCTGCCGCCATCGACGATGACTTCCGCAGCGCGCGCGCGGGAGTTGTAGTTGCTCGCCATGCTCATCGCATACGCGCCCGCGCCGAGAATCGCCAGCAGGTCGCCGGGGGCGATCGCGAGATCGCGGTCGCGAGCCAGCCAGTCGCCCGATTCGCAGACCGGTCCGACCACGTCGTAGCGTGTGCTGGGCGCTTCGCGGCGGACGACGGGTTGGACGTCCATCCAGGCGCCATACAGGGTCGGCCGGATGAGGTCGTTCATCGCGGCATCCACCACGGCGAAATTGCGTGTCGCCGCGGACTTGAGCAGGTTGACCTTCGTGAGCAGGACACCGGCGTTGCCGACGAGCGAGCGCCCGGGCTCGAACATCAGCAGCCGGTCGCCGTGCCCGCGTCGGTCGACACGATCCAGCAGGGCTGCGATCAGCTCCGCCGCCGACGGCGGCGTCTCTTCCCTGTAGCGAATGCCGAGGCCGCCACCGAAGTCGATGTGGTGCAGGCCGATGCCGGCGCGAGCGAGGTCGTCCACGAGATCGAGAATGCGCTCGGCCGCGTCGAGGTAAGGCGCGACCTCCGTGATCTGCGAACCGATGTGACAATCGATGCCGACGACGTCGAGGTGGCGGTCCGCAGCGGCGGCCTTGTAGAGTGAAAGCGCGTCTTCGTAGGCGACGCCGAACTTGTTCTCGCGCAGTCCGGTCGAGATGTAGGGATGCGTTTTCGCGTCGACGTCCGGATTGACCCGGAGCGAGATGGGCGCGCGCCTGCCGAGCCCCGCGGCAACGCGCGCGACCTGTGCGAGCTCCGCCTGCGACTCGACGTTGAAGCACAGGATATTCGCGCGCAGTGCCGCCGCGATTTCCGGATCGAGCTTGCCGACGCCGGAAAAGACGATCCGGCGTGGATCGCCACCCGCCGCAAGGACGCGAGCCAGTTCACCTCCGGAGACGATGTCGAATCCGGCGCCGGCACGACCCAGAAGGTCGAGGATCGCGAGATTCGAGTTGGCCTTGATCGCGTAGCAGACCAGGGCGTGCCTTCCCGCAAGCGCGTTCGCGTAGGCGGCGTACGCCTGCTCGATCGCCCGGCGCGAGTAGACGTACGTGGGCGTGCCGTGGCGGCGCGCGATTTCGGCGAGCGCCGCCTGTTCGCAGTAGAGTTCGCCGCCGCGACGCTCGAAGGCCGGACCGGGGACGACTTCGCGGGGTGCCTCTGCAGGATTCACTTGGACTCGTCGGTCGAACCCGGCACGTCGTCGGGCTTCTTCTCGGGCTTTTGCGCCGGTGGCGTTTGCTTCGGATAGGGCCATGAAGTCCCGGCGGGCACGCCCGGAATGTAGAGATCGCCCTTCGTGCCGCACCCGACGATGAGTGCGCAGAGCGCGGAACCTACAATCAGGGCTGGCGACGATCTCATCGGCTCATGATCTCATCGGCTCAATCTATCACGCAGGCCGCGGCCGGCGCGTCGACACTCGCGCGATGAATGAATCGGACTTCCTGGCGCGAGCGGATGCCACGCTGGCGACGATCGAGCGGGCGATCGAAGCCGTAGGGCTCGACATCGAGGTCGATCGTTCGGGAAGCGTGCTCACGCTGGAGCTTGCGGACGCCGGCAAGATCGTGATCAACACGCAAGCGCCGATGCAGCAGATCTGGGTCGCGGCGCGCAGCGGCGGCTTTCATTTCGGCTGGTCAGACGGCGCCTGGCGCGACACGCGCGACGGCCGTGAATTGTTCACCGTGCTGTCGGCGATCGTCTCGTCACAGGGCGGCGTGCCGGTCGTGCTCGCCGCGCGCTGAAAGGCAGCCTCAGAACACCTGATCCCGTACGGTGTCCGCCTTCTTCTGCTCCTCGGGCGGCAAGCCGTCCTCGAGGCCGACCGATGCAATGCCCTGGCCGGGCGGAAACTCGGAGAAGTAGATTTCGCCGCCGCTCGTCACGACGCCTTCCGGCATCGGCAGGATCTGTTCGGGTCGATCCTTGAGAGCCTGGCTCATGTAGCCCATCCAGATCGGCAGCGCGAGACCGCCTCCGGTCTCGCGCTCGCCCAGCGGCCGCGGCTGGTCGAAGCCCACCCAGCCGACCCCGACCAAGCCGCCGCCAAAGCCGGCGAACCATGCATCATGCGAGTCGTTCGTCGTGCCCGTCTTGCCGGCGATATCGGCGCGCTTCAATGCGGTCGCCCGCGCCGCGGTGCCGATGCGCGTGACATCGCGCAGCATGCTATCCATCACGTAGGCATTGCGTGCGCTGAGGACCCGGTCGTCCTCGCTCGGATCCTTGTGGGGCGCGACCTCCATCAGGATCTTTCCGGTCGCGTCGGTGACACGGGTCACGAGATAGGGCTGCATGCGGAACCCGCCGGTCGCGAACACGCCGTAGCCCGTCATCAGGTTCCATGGCGTAACCGACCCGGCGCCGAGCGCCATCGTGAGGTAGGGCGGGTTTCGCTCCGGTTCGAACCCGAAGCGCGTCACATAAGCCTGCGCGTAGTCCGGGCCGATCGATTGCAGGATGCGGATCGACACGAGGTTCTTCGATCGCGCAAGAGCCTGCCGCATCCGCATGGGCCCTTCGTACTTGCCTTCGAAGTTGCGCGGTTCCCAGACTTGCCCGCCAGTGAGGTCCGGGTCGATGACCAGCGGGGCATCGTTGATGAGCGTGCTTGGCGTGAACCCCTTTTCGAGAGCCGCCGAATAGATGAAGGGTTTGAAGCTCGAGCCGGGCTGGCGCCACGCCTGCATCACGTGGTTGAACTTGTTGAGGTTGAAGTCGAATCCGCCGACCAGCGCATGCACGGCTCCGGTCTGCGAATCGGCCGCAACGAATGCGGCCTCGACCTGCGGCAGTTGCCCGATCTCCCATGCCCCCTTCGCATTGCGGCTGATGCGGATCAGCGCGCCGGGTGCGATCCGGCGTTGCGGCTGCGCCTTCGGGTCGAGCGACTTGGCGGCGAAGCGCAAGCCGTCGCCGGAGATCTCGACCGAATCGCCGCCCTGGATCGTGGCGAGCACCTTCTTCAGTCCCGCCTCGGTGACGACCGCGGGCAACAGGTTCGGGCTCTCGATTGCCTCGCCAAGCGCGTCTTCGATCGCCTGATCGCGCCGCGCGGCCTCGCCGCCGATGTCGATGAACGCTTCGGGCCCGCGGTAGCCGTAGCGGCGGTCGTAGTCCATCACCTGGTTGCGCAACGCCGTGTACGCGGCCTGCTGCTCGCCGCTGACGATCGTCGTATAGACATTCAGGCCGCGCGCGTATGTCTCCTCGCGGAAGATGTCGAACATGAGCTGGCGCGCCATCTCGGCTGCGTACTCCGCGTGCACCCGCGACGTGCGGCCGGTGTCGGCGACGGCCTGGGCAAAGGCGCGTGTGCGGATCGGCTGCGCGAGCGCCGCGTCGTGCGTCGCCTGGTCGATCTTGCCGAGAGCGAGCATGCGGCCGAGCACGTATTGCTGCCGTGCCTTGGCCCGGCGCATGCTGGAGATCGGGTTGTACGCCGAGGGCGCCGGGGCGATGCCCGCGAGCATTGCGGCTTCGGCGATCGACACGTCGGGGAGCTTCTTGCCGAAGTATGTCTGCGAGGCCGCGGCAAAACCGTACGCGCGCTGCCCGAGAAAGATCTGGTTCAGGTAGATCTCGAAGATACGATCCTTGCTGAGCCCGGATTCGATCTTCAGGGCAAGGGCGATCTCGTACAGCTTGCGGATGTAGGACTTCTCGGACGTCAGGTAGAAGGTGCGCGCGATCTGCATCGTAATCGTGCTACCGCCCTGGCCGCGCTTGCCGGTGACGAAGTTGGCCAGCACGGCGCGCACGATGCCGCCGTAGTCGACGCCCGAGTGCTCGTAGAAACGGTCGTCCTCGGCCGAGAGAATGGCGTCCTTCACGAACTGCGGAACGTCACGCAGGGCAACGAAGTCGCGTCGCTCCTCGCCGAACTCGCCGATCAGGATGCCGTCGTCGGTCCAGATGCGCAGCGGAATCTTCGGGCGGTAGTCGGCCAGGGCCTCGATCGTCGGCAGATGCGCGTACGCAACGGCAAACGCGAACACGACGAGGAGGAACGCCGCCGCCGCCCCGCCCACCAGGACAGCGCCTGCGGAGAGCCAGAATTGACGCGTTGGCGGCCAGGTCAGGAGTGGGCGCGCAGTGGAGTCAGGCTTGTCAGACACGGGGACGAAGCGCGAGAACGCTGCAGTATGGCGCGGTGCGAGCGGGGGGCACCATCAAATCCGCATGGACCGAGCCTATCTGTTGGGCCCCGATTATAGGCAGCCGTGCCCGCCCGACCGACGTGCAAGCGCGCCGTTACGTGGTCCGCTCCAGCGGCAAACCGCAACAGTTGATTTGATAGCCGAAACCACGGGCAAATCGTCCGTTTGCGGGGCTTGTGCCGCTTTCCTTTATGTTGTTAGGATTTTCAAGTACCCTCGAATAAGAATGCCATAAACACTCGAAAGATAAGGAAAATGCGCCGTTCGAACCCGCCTTTTCGGCGGCTCGCGCGGTGGCAGTCCTAGGCAAGCTTCGTTCCCTCTGCCCTAGCCCGGCTTGCACCTTTCGACCCGTCTATTGAATTGGGGAGCGCCACCTTGGCCTTCGAGTTGCCCTTTTCTCCGAAATCGCCGCCGCTGGTCGGGCTCGATATCGGGTCGTCCAGCGTCAAGCTCGTCGAGTTGTCCGACGTCGGCGGCACCATGCGCCTGGAGCGGTACGCAATCGAGCCACTGCCGCGCGGTGCGGTCGTCGACGGCAACATCGACAAGATCGACATCGTCGCGGAGGCGGTCAAACGCGCTTGGCGGCGCGCCGGCACGCGCATCAAGAACGTCGCGATGGCGCTGCCTGCCTCGGCGGTGATCACCAAGCGCATCGCTCTTCCCGCCAACCTGCGCGAGGAAGAACTCGAGATGCAGGTCGAGAGCGAAGCGAACCAGTACATCCCGTTCGCGCTCGACGAGGTGAGCCTCGATTTCCAGGTGCTCGGCCCGATTCCGAATGCGCCCGACGACGTCGAAGTGCTGATCGCGGCGTCGCGCAAGGAAAAGGTCGAGGATCGCATGGCGGTCGCGCAAGCAGCCGGGCTCAAGCCGGCTGTCGTCGACGTCGAGTCCTACGCCATGCGCGCGGCGCTGGAACGTGTCATCGAACAGCTGCCGAATCGCGGCGAGGGCCTGGTCATCGCGGTGTTCTACCTCGGGGCGAACACGACCAGCGTCAACGTCATGCACGACGGGGAGGCGATCTACGAGCGCGAGCAGCCGTTCGGCGGCCAGCAGCTCACGGGCGATATCGCGCGCGCCTACGGCATTCCGGTCGAAGAGGCCGAGCAGAAGAAGCGCAGCGGCGATCTGCCCACCAACTACGAAAACGAGGTTCTGCGGCCGTTCATCGACACCGCGGTCACCGAAATCACGCGCGCGCTGCAATTCTTCTTCACGTCGACGCCGTACACGCGCGTCGATCAGATCATGCTGGTCGGCGGCTCGGCGGTGCTTACCGGCCTGCCTGATGCACTGATGGAGCGTGCCCAGGTGCCGACCTCGGTCGCCTCGCCGTTCAAGGGCATGGAGGTCGCGGCGAGCGTGCGAGAGAAGCAGTTGCGCCTCGATGCGCCGGCGCTGCTTACGCCGTGCGGCCTGGCGATGCGGAGGTTCGACAAATGAGGATTCGCGTCAACCTGCTGCCGCATCGCGAGGCACGACGCGAGCGGCAGAAGAGGACGTTCTACTTCTTGACGCTGATGAGCGTCGCCGCCGGCTTTGTGCTGGTTGGCCTGGTGTGGTCGGTGCTGCAGGGTTACATCGGCGGCCAGCAGGACCGCAACAATTTCATCGCTGGCGAGAACCGCAAGCTCGACGTCCAGATCAAGGAGGTCGCGAACCTGCGGGCGGAGATCGATGCACTGCGCGCAAGGCAGCGCGCGGTCGAAGACTTGCAAGCCGACCGTAACCTGCCCGTCTACCTCATGGACGAACTCACCAAACAAACGCCGGAGGGCATCTACCTGCGCGGCTTCAAGCAGGACGATCGCAAGGTCAACGTCCAGGGATGGGCCGCTTCAAACGAACGTGTCTCGGAGTTTCTGCGCAATCTGCAAAACAACTCCAAGTACCTCGAGCGTCCCGAGTTGATCGAAATCAAGATCGCCGCCCAGAGCCCACAGGGCGTACAGCGGCGGCTGTTCGACTTCTCGCTCAATTTCTTTCTCAAACCGACGCCGGAAAGAGCCCAGCTGGCGTCCCAGGGGCAATCGCTCCGGTCCGCCACGGCTCAAAAGAAGTAAGGCATCAAGGGTTCGCCCTCCGAGGCAGGAATGGCAAACGCGCGCGATGTGATTTCCCAGTTCAAGGGTCTGACCCTGGAGAACGTCGGCTCATGGCCGCTGGCACCGCGTGTCGCGGTCTGGCTGATGGCGGTCGTGGTGTGTGCGGTGTTCGGGTGGTTCGTCTTCTGGAGCAAGCAGATCGACGAACTCGACCGGCTTCGTATCGAGGAAGCGAACCTCAAGGACCAGTTCAAGCAGAAACTCCAGCAGGCAATCAATCTCGAGGAGCTGCGCAAGCAGAAGGAGCAGGTCAGCCAATACGTGCTGACGCTCGAAAAGCAGCTGCCCAGCAAGGCGGAAATGGATGCCCTGCTGTCGGACATCAACCAGGCCGGGATCGGCCGTGGTCTGCAGTTCGAGCTGTTCCGGCCGGGCCAGACGAACCTGAAGGACTATTACGCCGAGCTGCCCATCGCGGTCAAGGTCTCCGGCCGCTATCACGATCTCGGCGCCTTTACAGGCGATATCGCCAATTTGCCCCGCATCGTCACCCTGAACAATCTCAACCTGCAGACGGCGAAGGACGGTTCGTTGACGCTGGATGCGACGGCCAAGACGTTCCGATACCTCGACGAAGAGGAAGTCGCCAACCAGCGCAAGGCCCGCCAGCCGGCGGCCAAGAAGTAGGCTCACATGAAACGCGTCCCGATATTGCTCTTGCCGGCCGCGATCGTGGCGATCACCGGCTGCACGGCGTCCAACGAGATCGAGATCCAGCAATGGATGGCGGAGGTGCGCCAGGGCATGAAGCCCACGACGCAGGCCGTGCCCGAGCCCAAGGAATTTGCGCCGTTTGCCTATGACGCGCGGACCCTGGTCGACCCGTTCGACCCGCAGAAGGTGGTGATGGCGGTCGCGCGACAGCAGCAGGCGCGCGTGAGTGCGAGCACCATCAAGCCCGATCTCGATCGACGGCGCGAGACGCTGGAAGGATTTCCGCTCGACCAGATACGGATGGTTGGGATGATGCGCCAGGCCGGGACCAACGTCGCGCTGCTGGAGACCAACGGCGCGACGCACCTGGTGCGTGTCGGCAACTACGTCGGGCAGAACTTCGGTCTGATCACGCGCATCAGTGAAAGCGAACTGCAGTTGAAGGAAATCGTGCAGGACGCCGCCGGCGAATGGGTCGAACGACCCGCAAAACTCGAATTGCAGGAAGCGACGACGCGTACGGCCCAGGGGAGCAAACGATGAGGTGGACCTTGAAATCGATCCGTAACGCGGCAACCAGCGCGTTCGCTGCCGTTCTGATGGCGGTCGCGCCGACGTTGGCCTGGGCCCAGTCCGGCAACAGCATCGAACGTGTCGATGCAACGCAGACCGGCAACAGCGTGGTGCTGACCATCCAGATGAAGCAGCCGGTCGCCGGAGTCCCGGCCAGCTTCTCGGTGGCCAACCCCGCGCGTATTGCGATCGACCTGCCGCAGGCGACCAACAACCTCGGTCGCAACATGGTCGAGATCAACCAGGGCGATCTGCGCTCGGTCAATGTCGTCCAGGCACAGGGGCGCTCCCGCATCGTGCTCAACCTGCGCCGCGCGGTGACACACGCGATCACGGTCGATGGCAGCACCATCCAGGTCGCGCTCGGCGCTACCAGCGATACCACCAGCTTCCGTGGCCAGGAGTCGGCGCCAGCCACCGCGGCTGCCACGTCGGTAGCCGCCGCCGAGGGTCCGCGCTCGTTGCGCGGCATCGATTTCCGCCGCGGCCCGGACGGCGAAGGTCGCGTCGTGGTCGATTTGAGCGATCCGAACACAAGCGTCGACATCCGTCAGCAAGGCAACCAGGTGATCGTGGACTTCCTGAACACCGCGCTGCCCGAAAGCCTGCGGCGCCGTCTCGACGTCACGGATTTCGGCACACCTGTCGCGCAGGTCAATGCATTCCAGCAGGGTGCGGCGACGCGACTGGTCATCGAGCCACGCGGACTGTGGGAGCAGAACGCCTACCAGAGCGACACGCGCTTCGTGGTGGAGGTCAAGCCGGTCAAGGAAGACCCGACGCGCCTGTTCCAGGGCACGCGGCAGGGTTACCAGGGCGAGCGCCTCTCCCTGAATTTCCAGAACGTCGACGTCCGTTCGCTGTTGCAGGTGATCGCGGACTTCACGAACCTGAACATCATCACGAGCGACTCGGTGCAGGGATCGATCACCTTGCGCTTGAAGGACGTGCCGTGGGACCAGGCCCTGGACATCATTTTGCAGAGCAAGGGGCTCGACATGCGCAAGAACGGCAACGTGATCATCGTTGCCCCGCGCGAGGAGATCGCGGCCAAAGAGAAGCTCGAGCTCGAGGCGCGCAACCAGATCGCCGACCTGGAGCCCCTGCGTACCGAGAACTTCGTCGTCAACTACCAGAAGGTCGACGACGTGCGCAAGCTGCTGGTGGACGACAAGCAGCGCCTGCTGTCGAAGCGCGGCAGCGTCATGGTCGATGCGCGGACGAATCAGATGTTCGTGCAGGACACGACCGCGCGCCTCGAGGAAGTGCGGCGGCTCCTGCAGCGGATCGATGTGCCCGTGCCGCAGGTGCTCATCGAGGCGCGCATTGTTGAAGCCAATGACCAGTTCAGCCAGAACCTCGGCGCCCGCTTCGGCTTCGCGCGGATCACCAACGGCGCGTGGATCAATGGCGGCCAAGGCAGCACGATCGGTCCCGCGAGCACTGCGAGCAGCACGGGCAACACGATCACGATCGGCAACACGACCGTCACGAATCCGAACTTCGTCAATCTCCCCGCTGCCGGTCTGGGCGGTTTCCAGCCCGGCACGTTCGGCCTGACCTTGTTCAACAGCAGCGTCACCCGCTTGCTCAACCTCGAACTGACGGCCCTCGAGGCGGACGGACGCGGCAAGGTCATTTCCAGCCCACGCGTGATCACTGCCGACAAGGTCAAGGCGAACATCGAGCAGGGCACGGAAATTCCGTACCAGGCTGCGACGTCGAGCGGCGCGACGCAGGTGCAGTTCCGCAAGGCAGTCCTGAGGCTGGAGGTCACCCCGCAGATCACGCCCGAAGGAGCGATCTTCCTGAACGTCGACGTCCACAAGGATTCGCCGAGCGCGGTCGCGACCGGCGGCGCGGGGGTCGCGATCGACACCAAGTCGGTGCAGACACAGGTGCTCGTCGAAAACGGCGGCACGGTGGTCCTGGGCGGCATCTACGAGCAGACCGAGACGGTGACGCTGACGAAAGTGCCCTGGCTGGGCGACATCCCGATCGTCGGGTGGCTGTTCAAGAACTCGGTGCGCGTGAACAATCGGACCGAGTTGATGATCTTCATCACGCCGCGCGTTGTGTCCGAGCGCGTGACGACGGCGATCCGCTAGCGCTCGAGCAGGGCAGACAAGGCCGCCTCCGGGCGGCCTTTTTGTTGCGACGGTAACCTTGCGAGCGTGGAGAGCGAACCCGGATCGGTGTTCCTGATAGGGATGATGGGCGCGGGCAAGTCGACGATCGGACGGCTGCTCGCGCGCCAGCTCGCCTTCGAATTCGTCGACGCCGATCGCGAGATCGAAGCGCGCAGCGGTGTGTCGATCCCGACGATCTTCGAGGTCGAAGGCGAGGAGGGATTCCGGCGCCGCGAGAGCGCGATCCTGGACGAGTTGACGCAGCGACGCGGCCTCGTGATCGCAACCGGCGGGGGCGCGGTCCTGCGTGAGGACAATCGCAGCAATCTGCGGTCGCGCGGCCTCGTGATCTATCTGCAGGCGAGCGCAGACGAGATCGCGCGCCGGACCAGCCACGACAAGTCGCGGCCGCTGCTGCAGACCGCGGATCCGCGTGCGCGCATCGTTGCGTTGCTGGCGCAACGAGCTGCCTTTTACGCGGAGACCGCCCATCTGACGTTTCATTCGTCGATGGCGAGTCCGAAGAAGCTCGTGCGCCGGATCCTCGAGAGCCCCGAAGTCCAGTCACTGCGGGCGGGTTCGTAGAATGACCGTGATGAAGACGCCCCTGCCAGCCGTGGTCGACGTGCCGGTCGCTCTCGCCGGGCGCCAGTACGTCATTCACGTCGGACCCGGCCTGCTCGACCAGCTCGGCGAGCGGGTTGCAGCGCTGCGACCGACGTCGATCGTGGTCGTGACCGACCCGACGGTCGCGGCGCTCTATCTCGAACGGGCGGTTCGCTCGCTGCAGCCTGTCGCGCGCACGGAGCACTTCGTGCTCCCGGCCAGCGAGGCTGCGAAGGACCTTGCGGCGGCGGCGAAGGTGGTCGACGCTCTCGTTGCAGCGCGTGCCGACCGTCGCAGCCTGCTGGTCGCACTCGGCGGTGGTGTGGTCGGTGACATCGCCGGTTTCGCGGCGGCGATCTTCATGCGAGGCATCCGGTTCGTGCAGGTGCCCACGACGCTGCTGGCTCAGGTCGACTCGTCGGTCGGTGGCAAGACGGGCGTCAATCACGCAGCCGGCAAGAACCTTATCGGCGCCTTCCACCAGCCTGGCATGGTGCTGGCCGATACCAGCCTCCTGCACAGCCTGCCGGCACGCGAGGTTTCCGCCGGTCTTGCCGAGGTCGTCAAGCATGGCCTGCTCGCCGACGCCGACTACTTTGCACAGGTCGAGGGCCTGATGCCCCGCCTGCTCGAGTGCGATGACGCCGCCCTCGGCCCGGTCGTGGCACGCTCCTGTGCGATCAAGGCCGGCGTGGTCGGGCGCGATGAGCGTGAAAGCGGCGAGCGCGCATTGCTGAATCTCGGCCACACCTTCGGGCACGCGATCGAGGCGATGTCCGGATATGGCCGATGGCTGCACGGCGAGGCCGTGGGCTGCGGGCTTTGCCTGGCCGCGGACCTCTCGCGCCGGATGGATCTCATCGATTCCGGCGACCTGCAGCGCATCGAGCACGCCGTCGCAAGCGCCCGGCTGCCGGTGCGGATTCCCGGCTTCGAGCGCGGCAGGGCGATCGAGCAGATGCGCGGCGACAAGAAGTCCGAGGGCGGTCGGATGCGGTTCATCGTGCTCGAGCGCATCGGCCGCGCCGCGCAACGCCTCGTCCCCGACGCCGTGCTGGACGCCACGCTGGTGGCCGGGGGTTATGTGTGAGCGCGGGAAGCGCCGAAGTCGAGTCGCTCCTCGAGTCGTACGCGGCGCATTCGGCCAGGTCGCGCGGACGCGTTCACGTCGAGGCAGAAGCGCCCGGGCGGACCGCATTCCAGCGCGATCGCGAGCGGGTGATTCACTCGACGGCGTTTCGCCGTCTCGAATACAAGACGCAGGTCTTCGTCAATCACGAGGGCGACCTCTTTCGCACCCGCCTGACCCACTCGCTGGAGGTCGCGCAAATCGCGCGCGGAATCGCCCGCGCTTTGCGGGTCAACGAGGACCTCGTCGAGGCGATCGCGCTCGCGCACGACCTTGGCCATACGCCGTTCGGGCACGCCGGCCAGGACGCGCTACACGAGTGCATGGCCGAGCACGGCGGCTTCGAGCACAACCTGCAATCGCTGCGCGTCGTCGACGAACTCGAGGAGCGGTACGGCGCCTTCAACGGGCTGAACCTGACCTTCGAGACGCGCGAGGGCATTCTGAAACACTGCTCGCTCGAAAATGCGCGCAGGCTCGGTGAACTCGGCCGGCGCTTCATCGCACGGTGCGAACCATCGCTGGAGGCGCAGATCGCCAACCTGGCCGACGAAATTGCCTATAACAATCACGACGTCGACGACGGTTTGCGCTCCGGCTTGCTGCAGCTGGCGCAACTCGATGGGATTGCCCTGTTCGCCCGCCACGCCGAGGCGGTGCGCGCCGCGTTTCCAAGGCTGCCCGAGCGAAGGACGATCCACGAGACCGTGCGCCGGATGATCAATGCGCTGATGGTCGATCTGGTGCAGGAGTCTTGTCACCGGATCGAGGCGGCGGCGCCAGAAACGATCGAGGACGTGCGCGCTTCAGGGCCCCTGATCGCGTTTTCATCGGCTGTCCGGCGCGAAAACGATGCTCTGAAGGGGTTCCTGCGCGAGAACCTCTACCGGCACTACCAGGTGACGCGGATGACCAACAAGGCGCGCAGGATCGTGCGCGAGTTGTTCGCCGCTTTCTGGGAGGACATCCGCCTGTTGCCCAACGACTATCGCGAGCGAGCCGCGTCCGATCGCGCTCGCACGATCGCCGATTACGTCGCCGGCATGACCGACCGCTATGCCATCCGGGAACACCGGCGCCTCTTCGCCGTCGGCGAGGTTTGACGTTTTAATGGGGTCAGATACCATTTCCGCCCGAACGCCCGGAACGGAAAATGGCGAGGCTTCCCCGAAGCCAGGCAGCGGGCTACCCGCACCACGTGATCCAGCGCGGCAACAACCGGCAGGCTGTGTTTGCCGACAATTCGGACTACGAGCGGTACCTGCTCTTGCTGGACGAGACCCGCACGGCCCATGCGATCGCTGTGCACGCGTACGTGCTCATGCCCGACCACGTGCACCTGCTCGTCACGCCCGAGACTGACGACGGTCTCAGTCGGTTCATGCAGGCACTAGGCAGGCGTTACGTACGCTGGTTCAACGACCGGCATCGGCGCACCGGAACGCTGTGGGAAGGGCGGTTTCGCTCGACCGTGATTGCTGCAGATCGATACCTACTCGCTTGTATGCGGTACATCGAGCTCAATCCGGTCCGGGCCGGTCTGTCCGGCGGGCCCGCCGACTATCGCTGGTCGAGCTACGGGCACCACGTTGGGCGATCGGTCGATCCGCTGATCACCGATCACGCGCTCTTCTGGGCGCTGGGAAACACACCATTCGAGCGGCAATCGGCGTACCAGCGACTGTTCGAGACGCCACTTACGGAAGAGCGAGTCGACGAGATTCGACATGCGACGAACCGAGGGTGGGCACTCGCTTTACCTCGCCAGGCGGCGGATTCGAATGCGCTTGACGGCAAGTTCCCAGTTCGACGCCCGCGCGGCCGCCCGCGTCGAGCCGCGTTGGATTAAATCTGTCCCTATTTATTTTTTGCGCCATCTCGGTGCGACTGAAAATAGTATCTGACCCCGTTTATTGTGCTTGAGCGGGGTGGTGCGACGCAGTAGATTCGGGCAAGTTATCCCGAGAGGGTCAAATGAGCGCTAAGACCGAGCTTTCGCTCGCTTTGGACGATGCTGCCCGCCATGGCCTCTATTCGGCCCAAGAACACGACGCCTGCGGCGTTGGCTTCGTCGCGAATATCACGGGCAAGGGCAGCCACGCGCTCATCCAGCAGGCCCTGCTGATCCTTCAAAACCTCGATCACCGCGGGGCGGTGGGCGCGGACCCGCTTTGCGGGGACGGAGCCGGGATCCTGATCCAGGTTCCGGATGCGTTCTACCGCGCCGAACTGGCCAGGGCCGGGGTCACGCTGCCGCCGCCAGGCGAATATGGCGTCGGGATGATCTTCCTGCCGCGCGAGCACGCCTCGCGCCTCGCCTGCGAGCAGGAACTCGAGCGGACGGTCCGGGCCGAGGGGCAAGTGGTGCTCGGCTGGCGCGACGTTCCGGTCGACCGCAGCATGCCGATGTCGCCGCTGGTGCGCGAGCGCGAGCCGGTTATCCGCCAGATCTTCATCGGCCGCGGCGCCGACGTGATGGTTCCGGACGCCCTCGAACGCAAGCTTTACATCGTCCGCAAGACCGCCAGCCACAAGATCCAGAAGCTGCGCCTGCAGCATGGCAAGGAATATTTCGTGCCGTCGATGTCGACGCGCACCGTCGTCTACAAAGGGCTGCTTCTTGCGGACCAGGTCGGCCGTTACTACCGCGACCTTGCCGACCCGCGCGTCGTTTCGGCGATCGCGCTTGTGCACCAGCGCTTCTCGACCAACACGTTTCCATCCTGGGAGCTGGCACATCCGTATCGCATGATTGCCCACAACGGGGAGATCAACACCGTCAAGGGCAACTTCAACTGGATGCGCGCGCGCGAAGGTGTGATGGCGTCGCCGGTGTTGCGCGACGACCTCTCCAAGCTCTGGCCGCTCATTTACCAGGGCCAGTCCGACACGGCCTGCTTCGACAACTGCCTCGAGCTGCTGACCATGGCAGGCTACCCGCTCGCCCACGCCATGATGATGATGATTCCCGAGGCGTGGGAGCAGCACACGCTGATGGACGAATCGCGGCGTGCCTTCTACGAGTACCACGCCGCGATGATGGAACCGTGGGACGGTCCGGCCGCGATCGCTTTCACCGATGGGGTGCGCATCGGTGCGACGCTCGACCGCAACGGGTTGCGCCCGGCGCGTTACCTCGTCACCGACGACGACATCGTCGTCATGGCCTCGGAGATGGGGGTGTTGCCGATCGCGGAACACAAGATCGTCAAGAAATGGCGCCTGCAGCCGGGCAAGATGTTCCTGATCGACACCGAGCAGGGCCGCATCATCGACGACACCGAGCTGAAGACCCAGCTCGCCGCGAGCAAGCCCTACCGGGAGTGGATCAAGCGCATTCGCATCAAGCTCGACGATCTGCCCGGGGGAAAGGACGCGGGTTCCGCCGCCCGCCTCGACGTACCGCTGCTCGACCGGCAGCAGGCGTTCGGTTATTCGCAGGAGGACCTCAAGCTGCTCCTCACGCCCATGGCCGCGGACGGCGAAGAGGCGATCGGTTCGATGGGGAACGATGCGGCGCTCGCCGTGCTCTCGGACCGCAACAAGTCGCTCTACAACTACTTCAAGCAGTTGTTCGCGCAGGTCACCAATCCGCCGATCGACCCGATCCGCGAACAACTCGTCATGTCCTTGGTGAGCTTCATCGGCCCGAAGCCCAACCTGCTCGATATCAACAACATCAACCCGCCGATGCGCCTCGAAGTGTCGCAGCCCGTCCTGGACTTCAAGGACATGGCCAAGATCCGCGGCATCAGCGAATTCGCGTCGGCGAAGTTCCGCAGTTACGAACTCGACATCTGCTACCCGATCGCCTGGGGCAAGGAGGGCGTCGAAGCGCGCCTCGCGTCGATGTGCGCCGAAGCGGTCGACGCGGTCAGAGCCGGCTACAACGTGCTGATCGTGTCCGACCGGCGCCTCGACGCGGAGCAAGTGGCCATCCCTGCGCTGCTGGCGACAAGCGCGCTGCATCAACACCTGATCAATGCCGGACTGCGAACCGCGACGGGCCTGGTGGTCGAAACCGGGTCGGCCCGCGAGGTGCATCACTTCGCGCTGCTGGCCGGTTACGGGGCGGAAGCCGTGCATCCGTACCTTGCGCTCGAGTCCCTTGCGGCGATGGCGCGCGATCCCGTCGCAGGACTGGATCCCGAAAAGGTGGTCAAGAACTACATCAAGGCGATCGGCAAAGGCTTGAATAAGGTGATGTCGAAGATGGGCATCTCCACGTACATGTCCTACTGCGGCGCGCAGATCTTCGAGGCGGTCGGCCTCCGCCCCGAGCTGATCGACAAGTACTTCAGCGGCACCCCGAGCACGGTCAGCGGCATCGGCCTGTTCGAGGTCATGGAAGAGGCGGTGCGCATGCACAAGGCCGCGTTCGGCGACGACCCGGTGCTCGCGAACTTGCTCGACGCCGGCGGCGAGTACCAGTGGCGCGTCCGCGGCGAAGAGCACATGTGGACGCCGGACGCGATCGCCCGCCTGCAGCACGCCGCGCGCTCCAACTCGTACCAGACTTACAAGGAGTACGCGCAGATCATCAACGACCAGAGCCGGCGCCACATGACGTTGCGCGGCCTGTTCGAATTCCGGGTCGATCCCAAGAAGGCCATCCCGCTCGACGACGTCGAGCCGGCCAAAGAAATCGTCAAGCGTTTCGCCACTGGCGCCATGTCTCTGGGCTCGATCTCGACCGAAGCCCACACGACGCTCGCGATTGCCATGAATCGCATCGGCGGCAAGAGCAACACCGGCGAGGGCGGGGAGGACCCGCGGCGCTACGAACGGGAACTGCGCGGAATTCCGATCAAGAAGGGAGAGACGCTCGCAGGCGTGCTCGGCAAGGATCGGGTCGAAGTCGATCTTCCGCTGCAGGAGGGCGACTCACTGCGCTCGCGCATCAAGCAAGTGGCGTCGGGGCGATTCGGAGTGACGGCCGCCTACCTGGTCAGTGCCGACCAGCTGCAGATCAAGATGGCGCAAGGGGCAAAGCCCGGCGAAGGCGGGCAGCTGCCCGGTCACAAGGTGAGCGAATACATCGCCGAGTTGCGATTCTCGGTCCCCGGCGTCGGGCTCATCTCGCCGCCGCCGCACCACGACATCTATTCCATCGAAGATCTGGCCCAGCTGATCCACGATCTGAAGAACGGCAGCCCGTCCGCCAGCATCAGCGTGAAGCTCGTTTCCGAGGTCGGCGTCGGCACGGTCGCGGCCGGTGTTTCGAAGGCGAAGGCGGACCATGTGACCATCGCCGGACACGACGGCGGAACCGGCGCCTCCCCGGTTTCTTCGATCAAGCACGCCGGCACGCCGTGGGAACTGGGCCTCGCGGAGACCCAGCAGACGCTCGTGCTGAACCGCCTGCGTGGCCGGATCGCGGTCCAGGTCGATGGCCAGATGAAGACCGGGCGCGACGTCGTCATCGGCGCGCTGCTCGGGGCCGACGAGTTCGGATTCGCCACGGCGCCGCTCGTGGTCGAAGGCTGCATCATGATGCGCAAGTGCCATCTGAACACCTGCCCGGTCGGGGTCGCCACCCAGGATCCGGTGCTGCGGAAGCGCTTCAACGGGCACCCCGAGCACGTGGTGAACTACTTCTTCTTCGTCGCCGAGGAAGTGCGCGAGATCATGGCGCAGCTCGGGATCCGCAAGTTCGACGATCTGATCGGTGCTACGCACCTGCTCGACACGAAGAAGGGAGTGGAGCACTGGAAGGCGCGCGGCCTGGACTTCAGCCGCATCTTCTATTCGCCGCCGATGCCGGCCGACGTCGCGCGCTTCCGCTGCGAGGTCCAGGATCACGGGCTTGCGCGGGCGCTGGACAACAAGCTGATCGAACAGGCCCGCCCGGCCCTCGAAAGAGGCGAGCGGGTGAGCTTCATCAGCCCTATCCGCAACATCAACCGCACCGTCGGAACGATGCTGTCCAGCCACGTCGCGCGGCGGTACGGACACGAGGGCCTGCCGGACGACACGATCCACATCCAGTTCAACGGCACCGCTGGCCAGAGCTTCGGCGCGTTCCTCGCCCAGGGCATCACGCTCGACCTGGTCGGCGATGCGAACGACTACACCGGCAAGGGTCTGTCGGGCGGCCGCATCATCGTGCGCTCGCCGAACGATTTCCGTGGATTCGGTCCGGAACACATCATCGTCGGCAATACCGTGCTGTACGGGGCCATCAGCGGCGAGGCCTACTTCAACGGCGTCGCGGGCGAACGGTTCGCGGTCCGCAACTCCGGCGCGAGCGCGGTCGTCGAAGGCACCGGCGACCACGGGTGCGAGTACATGACCAAGGGGACCGTCGTCGTGCTCGGGGGCACGGGGCGCAACTTCGCGGCCGGCATGAGCGGCGGCATCGCCTACGTCTACGACGTCAATGGCGACTTCGCTTCCCGGTGCAATACGTCGATGGTCGCACTCGAGCCGGTACTTACCGCCTCCGAGCAGAGCGAGCGGGTCGATCCGGCGATCTGGCACCTCGGTGAAAGCGACGAAGAACTGTTGCGCGCCCTCATCGAGAACCACTTCCGTTACACGGGCAGCTTCCGCGCGAAGGAAGTCCTCCACGACTGGGCCAACAAGCGCACCAGGTTCGTCAAGGTGTTCCCGCATGAGTACAAGCGCGCGCTGCGCCAGCTGTACGAAGCGCGGCCGGTCGCCGCACGGGAAAAGCTGGCGGCCTGACGTGGGTGCAACGAATGGAGCGATCGATGCCGCGCACCACCCGGCGGCCGCTGCTGATGGCAGTTTTCATCAGCGCGCCGGTTGCGCTGCTTGCACTGGGCGGGCGCCTCGCGGGGTTCGAGGCGATCGCGCACACAGGTGCGCTTCTCGCGCTCACGCTGGGGTTGCCTTGGGTCGTGCCGGGATTTGTCGTCGTCGCGGTTCTGTCGGCGCCGCTCTACGTCGCGTTGCATATCGCGGGCCTGCCACAGCCGCTGGCGCCGTGGCTCTCGTGGGCCGTATTGCTCGGCGCGGTCGCGGCCTGCCACGTCAACGCAGCACTGCTGATGAGTTCGCTGCGCAAGCGCGCTCGCGCACTCGACCGCGGACTGGCCGGCTTCTTGTTCCGGTCGCCCGCGCGCATCGTGTGACGGGTTTCTAGACACCCTTTCTCGAGATCACGGATGGGAAAAGTCACCGGCTTCCTGGAATTCGCGCGCTTGGAAGAGGCCGCCGAAGCGCCCGAGTCACGCAAGAAGCACTGGCGCGAATTCGTCGAGCATCTGACCGAACAGCAGGCGGCGCTGCAAGGCGCGCGCTGCATGGACTGCGGGATTCCGTTTTGCAGCAACGGATGCCCGGTCAACAACGTCATTCCCGACTTCAACGATCTCGTCTTTCGAAAGGACTGGCGGGAAGCGCTGACCGTCCTGCACAGCACGAACAACTTCCCCGAGTTCACCGGGCGCGTGTGCCCGGCGCCCTGCGAAGCGGCGTGCACGCTGAACATCAACAACGACCCGGTAGGCATCAAGTCCATCGAGCACGCGATCATCGACCGCGGGTGGTCGGAGGGTTGGGTCAAGCCACAGCCGCCCAAGGCGAAAACCGGCAAGCGGGTCGCGGTGGTTGGCAGTGGCCCGGCCGGGCTCGCTGCCTCCCAGCAACTAGCGCGGACCGGTCACGACGTGACCTTGTTCGAAAAGAACGATCGCATCGGCGGGCTGCTTCGGTACGGCATTCCCGACTTCAAGATGGAGAAGCTGCACATCGACCGCCGGATGGAGCAGATGCATGCCGAGGGAGTCACCTTTCGGCCGGGTGTGCTGATCGGCGACACGAAGGCTCTCGGCGCCGGTGTCGTCGACCTGGCGAAGGAGACGATCTCTCCCGCCACCTTGCTCGAATCGTTCGATGCGGTGGTTCTGTCGGGCGGCGCGGAGGCACCGCGCGATCTGCCGGTGCCTGGGCGCGATCTCAAGGGCGTGCACTTCGCGATGGACTTCCTGCCGCTGCAGAACCGCGTCGTCGCCGGCGACAAGGTCAAGGACCAGATCCTCGCGGCCGGCAAACACGTGGTGGTGATCGGGGGTGGAGACACCGGCTCGGACTGCGTGGGTACGAGCAATCGTCAGGGTGCGAAGTCGGTGACCCAGTTCGAACTGCTGCCTCAGCCGCCGACGAGCGAGAACAAGGAACTCACCTGGCCCTACTGGCCGATCAAGCTGCGTACGTCGAGCAGTCATGAAGAGGGGGTCGCGCGCGACTGGGCGGTCAACACCAGGGCCTTCAAGGGCGACGGCAAGGGCAACGTGCGGGCGCTCGAGTGCGTGCGTGTCGAGTGGAAGAAGGATCCGAACACCGGCCAGAGCAGGATGGTCGAGGTACCCGGGTCGGCGTTCGAGATTCCCGCCGAACTGGTCCTGTTCGCGATGGGTTTTCTATCTCCCGCCGCCGCGGTGCTGGAGGGATTCGGCGTCGAGAAGGATCAGCGCGGCAATGCGCGTGCGGCGACCGAGGGCCCGCGAAGCTACCGGACGAACGTCGACAAGGTCTTCGCCGCCGGCGATATGCGGCGCGGCCAGTCGCTGGTCGTCTGGGCGATCCGTGAAGGTCGCCAGTGTGCGCGTGCCGTCGACGAGTATCTGATGGGCGCTTCCGTCCTGCCGCGCTGATCGCAGAAAACTGCGCCGCGGAACCCCGACCCCTTCAACCGGTCTGAGATTACAAATGAAACGGCATGCGGTCTCGCTCCTCACGCTTGTCCTGCTTGCGCCTGCTGTCCTGGCGCAGACCGAGGCGGATTTGAAACGCTTCGCCGAACTCGACCGCCAATGCGAAGCGGCGCGCGAAAAGAAACTGGCGCCGCTACGGGCGGAAAAGATCGAGGTTTGCGTCAAGAACGACAAACGAACGCGAGCCGATTGCGAAGACGAGTTCGCCGAGTTCGGCAACACGAAAGGCAAGGCCGGCGGTGGTGCGATAAGCGGCCTGTTCTACGACCTGCCGGAGTGTGTCGCCGCCACGGCAGCCCGCAGCCAGTACCGGCAGTAGCCCCTTCGCCGGAAGGTGCACGCCGCGCGCGGCCCGAAGGGCCGGTCGTGTGCACGATGCTGTGCGACAATCACCGCGCGGCGCGAGGGGGAGCGGCGCCGCTGCACCCGGACGAGTCAACATGGGCACTCGCGCTGTGCCGCGTGTGCGCGGTCGGAATTGAACTCCGAAATCTTTCTCGATGTCGATCGCGTGACGTTCGGGTATGACGAACGCGTGATCCTTTCCGACGTCTCGCTGCAATTCCGGCGCGGCAGCGTCACGGCGATCATGGGTGGATCGGGATGCGGCAAGACGACGCTGCTGCGGCTCATCGGCGGCACGGTGAAGCCGCAGCGGGGGCGGATCACCTTGAGCGGTCAGGCGGTCGATCCGGATGACCGCGTGGCGCTGTATGCGATGCGGCGTCGCGTCGGGATGCTGTTCCAGTTCGGTGCGTTGTTCACCGACCTCTCGTTGTTCGACAACGTGGCCTTTCCATTGCGCGAGCACTCCACGTTGCCCGAGTCGATGATTCGCGACATCGTCATCATGAAGCTGCACGCGGTCGGATTGCGCGGAGCGGCCGACCTGAAGCCGAACGAGGTTTCCGGCGGCATGGCGCGACGGGTCGCGCTGGCGCGCACGATCGCGCTCGATCCGCAGCTGATCATGTACGACGAGCCCTTCGCCGGCCTCGATCCGATCTCGCTCGGCGTTGCCGCGGATCTCATCCGCCGCCTCAACGATGCGACGGGAGCCACTTCGCTCATCGTCTCGCACGACGTGCACGAGTGCTTCCTGATCAGCGACTACGCGTACCTCATCTCGTCCGGGCGTGTCGTGGCCCACGGCACCCCGGAGCAACTGCGCGCGTCGAACGAACCCGAAGTGCGTCAGTTCATTCAGGGCGAGGCCGACGGGCCGGTGCGGTTTCACTACCCCGCGCCGTCGATCGAAGAGGACTTCGGAGTTCCCGCATGACCTTGCCGGAGATCCCGCAACGAGTCGGCGCGGTTTCGCTGGCGGTCCTGCGCCGGCTCGGCCACAACGCGACATTCTTCGTGGAACTGATGCAGAGCCTGCCCGCGGCGCTGCGCCGCTTCTACCTGGTGACCGCCCAGATCCATGCGATCGGCAACTACTCGCTCGTCATCATCGTGGCATCGGGCATGGCGGTGGGGTTCGTGCTCGGCCTGCAGGGCTACTACACGCTCAGCCGCTACGGCGCCGCCGAAAGTCTCGGCCTGCTGGTCGCGTTGTCCCTCGTGCGTGAACTCGGACCGGTCGTGACAGCCCTGCTCTACGCGGGCCGCGCCGGCACTTCGCTCACCGCCGAGATCGGCCTGATGAAGGCCGGCGAGCAACTCGCGGCGATGGAGATGATGGCGATCGATCCCAGGCAGCGCGTGCTGGCGCCGCGTTTCGTGGGCGGAATCATCGCCATGCCGTTGCTCGCCGCGATGTTTTCCGCGGTCGGCATCTTTGGTGGCTACGTCGTCGGGGTGCTCCTCATCGGCATCGATGCGGGGCAGTTCTGGTCGCAGATGCAGAATGGCGTCGACGTATTCGACGACGTCGGCAACGGCATCGTCAAGAGTGTCGTCTTCGGGGTCGCCTGCACGTTCGTCGCGCTCTACCAGGGGTACGAGGCGCAGGCCACGCCCGACGGTGTCGCGCAGGCCACGACGCGCACTGTCGTCATCTCGTCATTGGCGGTCCTGATGCTCGACTTCGTGTTGACGGCCTTGATGTTCAGCTCGCTGTAGTTCACGCCGGGAGGCCGTCCCGCGGGGCACTCCGGAAGTGGGGGTTTGGATGGGGAAAAGGGGAATCGAAACGCTGGTCGGGACCTTCGTGCTTCTTGGCGCCCTGGCCATCGTTTTCCTGGCGCTCAAGGCGGCCAATCTCGCCAGCTTCACGACCGGCGGCACCTATGCGGTGTTCGCGCGCTTCGACAACATCGGCGGACTGAAGGTACGTGCGCCCGTGAAGAGTGCCGGCGTGACGGTCGGAAGGGTCGCTTCGATCTCCCTCGATCTCAAGACCTACCAGGGCCTGGTGACGCTCGAACTCGACCAGCGCTTCGTCTTTCCCAAGGACACATCGGCCAAGATCCTCACCGCCGGCCTGCTGGGTGACCAGTACATCGGGCTCGAGCCGGGCGGCGACGACAAGAATCTCGCATCGGGCGACACCATCAAGATGACGCAGTCCGCGGTCGTCCTCGAGAACCTGATCGGCCAGTTCCTCTACAACAAGGCGGCCGAATCCGGCGACGCGAAGAAATAAGGCGCCATGCGCACGGCCCTCAAGATCGTCGCGTCGTGCCTGATGGCGATGTTGTCGGTCGGCTGCGCGACGATTCCGCCGGATGCAGGAAAGAATCCTGCCGATCCGTGGGAGGTCTACAACCGACAAATGGCGGACTTCAACGATCGCGCGGACAAGTACGTGCTCGCGCCGGTCGCACGTGGCTACACCAAGGTCGTTCCGGCGCCGGCACGCGATTGCATCGGCAACATCTTTCGCAATCTCGGCGACGTCGGCAATGCGATCAACAACCTGTTGCAGGGCAAGCCCGCACAGGCCAGTTCGGATATCTGCCGCGTGGCGATCAACACGACGGTCGGGTTGCTCGGCTGCTTCGATGTCGCCACGAGTGTCGGGCTGACCCGCAGCAACGAGGACTTCGGCCAGACGTTCGGACGCTGGGGCGTCGGGCCGGGTCCGTATTTCGTTCTGCCCATACTCGGCCCGAGCACCGTGCGCGACGCGATCGGTCGCGCGGCGGACATCTACACGGATCCGCTGGCCTTCAATCACTGGGAGAGGGCCTACTCGATCGCAGCGTGGTCGTTGCGCCTGATCGACGTGCGGGCCGGACTGCTCGATGCGACCGCCTTGCTCGAGGGTGCCGCGCTCGACAAGTATCAGTTCATCCGCGACGGTTATCTGCAGCGACGTCTCAATCTCATCTACGACGGAAACCCGCCGCGCGAAAAGGAGGAAGACGAGGAACCCGAAGACAAGCCCGCGGACAAACTGGAGAAGGAAGAATCCGCGCCGGCAAAACCCGCTGAGCCTGAGGGAAATTCGGGTGCGCAGCAGGAGCCGAAAGCAGAGAAACCGGCGCCCCAACCGGATCAACCCGCACCGCCACCTGGGCGTTAAACGCGGGAGACCGTCATATCGGCGGAGCCTAATATTCGGGGATCTTGCGATTGGATTGGATCATGTCAAGGAATCCTCTTACCAGTGCTCTGACTGGCCTTGCCTTCACTCTGTCGCTTGGCGTGAGCGGGCTCGCCATGCAACCGACATTCGCGCAGGTCGCACCGGCAGCGGCCGCGACGGCACCCGACCTCAACGCTGCCCCCGATGAACTGGTGCGCAAGCTGTCGACCGAGGTGCTCGCTTCGATCAAGAGCGACCCGGCGCTGCAGAACGGAGATCTCCCGAAGTTGCAACAACTGGTGGACGAGAGAATCCTTCCGTACGTGAACTTCGAGAAGATGACGCAGCTCGCGGTCGGCCGTGGCTGGCGTCAGGCGACGCCCGAACAGCGGCAGGCGCTGTCGCGCGAGTTCCGCACCTTGCTGGTCCGGACCTACGCCGGCGCAATGTCGCAGGTTCGGGACCATCAGGTAAAGATGTTGCCGTTTCGCCCGGGCAATCCCGACGATGTCGTCGTAAGGACCCAGATCGTCGCGCCGCGTGGCGACCCCATCCAGCTCGACTACAGGCTCGAGAAGACCGCCGCGGGCTGGAAGATCTACGACGTCAACGTCCTGGGCGTATGGCTGGTCGAGAACTACAAGAATTCGTTCGCGAGCGAGATCAACCAGAGCGGCATCGATGGATTGATCAAGGCCCTGACCGAGCGCAACAAGCAATTCGAAGCAGCGAAGAAGGCCTGAGCAGCGTGAAGCTCGATGTCGTGTTGGTGACCAATGAAAATGCGGGTGGGCTGCTCGAGCGTGGGATCGCGGCGATTCGCTCCGGTGACCTGACGATCGACCTGGCCGGCGTGACCACGGTCGATTCGGCAGCGGTCGCGCTTCTGCTCGCCTGGCAGCGCGCTGCCGCCGGGCAAGGGAAACGACTCACCTTCCTGGGCATACCGCCGGGCCTGGCAAGCCTCGCGGACCTCTACGGCGTGGGCGGGCTGCTGCAACTGGGAAACGCAGCGGCTTAACCCGGAGCCTCGCATAAAATCCACGGCGTGCCGCCGATGTGCGCGGCGCGTTTTTTTTTCGACCATGTCGCCCGCTGCAATCCAAGTCCTCGACCTGCGCAAGACATATCCGGGCGTGGTCGCACTCGACAGCGTCTCGCTGCGGATCGAACCCGGCGAATTCTTCGGACTGCTTGGTCCGAACGGTGCCGGCAAGACGACGTTGATTTCGATAGTCGCGGGCCTTACGCGCGCCACCAGCGGCCGCGCGCTCGTACTCGGCCACGATGTCGTCGGCGACTACCGCGCCGCACGGCGGGCGCTCGGGGTCGTGCCGCAGGAACTCGTGTTCGACCCGTTCTTCACGGTGCGCGAGACGCTGCGGATCCAGTCGGGCTACTTCGGACTGCATCATAACGACGACTGGATCGACGAGGTCATGGCCAACCTCGATCTGACGGGCAAGGCAGATGCGAACATGCGGTCGCTATCCGGCGGCATGAAGCGCCGGGTGCTGGTCGCCCAGGCACTGGTCCACCGCCCGCCGGTGATCGTGCTCGACGAGCCCACGGCGGGTGTCGATGTCGAACTGCGCCAGACCCTGTGGCAATTCGTCCGTGGTCTCAACCGCAAGGGGCATACCGTCGTGCTGACGACGCACTACCTGGAGGAGGCGCAGGAGCTATGCGGCCGCATCGCGATGCTGAAGGGCGGACGCGTGATCGCGCTCGACCGCACGCGCAACCTGCTGCGGCAGCTTTCCGGGCTGCGCATGTCGATGCGCATCACGGGCGGACTCCCACCCGCCGTATCGGCGCTGGTCGCGGAACGATCGGGTGACCATGTCGTGCTGCGCCTGGGAGCGGTCACCGACGTGGAACCGACCCTGGCGGCGCTGCGCGAGGCGGGTTGCGCCGTCGAAGATCTCGAAGTGAGCCATGCGGACCTCGAGGATGTCTTTCTGCAACTCATGAGCGAGGGCCGCGAGCGGATCGCGGCGTGACCCTTGGATCCGGTTCTCGAGGCGCGCCCTGTAGTGCCCGCCGACGCAGGTCTCGCGGCGCCGCGCCCTCTCGGCGATCCTGCCGCGAGCGCGCCGGTCGGTCCGCAAGCCTCGGGCTTCCGCACGCTCCTGTACAAGGAGGTGCTGCGCTTCTGGAAGGTGAGCTTCCAGACCATCGCCGCACCCGTCCTGACCGGCGTGCTGTACCTGCTGGTGTTCGGACACGTGCTCGAAGCGCACGTCGAGGCGTTCCCGGGCGTCAGCTACACGGCGTTTCTGGTGCCCGGCCTGGTCATGATGAGCGTGTTGCAGAACGCGTTCGCGAACTCGTCGTCGTCGCTCATCCAGAGCAAGATCACCGGCAACCTGGTCTTCGTGCTGCTGCCTCCGATCTCGCACGTGGAATTCTTCGCCGCCTACACGATCGCCTCCGTCGTGCGTGGCCTGGTCGTCGGCGTGGGTGTACTTGCGGTCACGGTCTGGTTCGCACCGTTCGCGATCCGGGCGCCGCTCTGGATTCTCGCGTTCGGGTTCGGCGGTGCCGCGCTGCTGGGCGTCCTCGGCCTGATCGCCGGCATCGTTTCCGACAAGTTCGATCAGCTGGCGGCGTTCCAGAATTTCATCATCATGCCGGCCACATTCCTGTCGGGCGTGTTCTACTCGGTCAAGGGCCTGCCGTCATTCTGGCTGGCGGTGTCCCACCTCAATCCATTCTTCTACATGATCGATGGCTTCCGTTATGGTTTCTTCGCCCAGTCGGACATCAGCCCCTGGTTCAGCATGGCCGTGGTGCTGACGGCGCTGGCGGCCGCCACTGCCATCGCGTTGCGCATGCTGCGGACGGGCTACAAGATCCGTCTCTGAACATGTCCCCCACTCCCGAAGACGTGCGGCGCTATATCGCGCAAGGCCTCGACTGCAGCGTGCTCGAAGTCCAGGGCGACGGCCAGCACTTCGACGCGCTCATCGTCAGCGCGGCGTTCGAAGGCAAGGGTCGCGTCGCGCGCCACCAGCTCGTCTATGCGGCGCTCGGCGAGCGCATGCGTGCCGAAATCCACGCGTTGTCCATGCGGACATTGACCCCGGCCGAGCACGAGGCCAGGCGCCCATGAGAGGCAGTCCTTCACGCTGCGTTCACCCTGGCTTCGCCCGGAGTTCGGCCGCGCTTGCGACCGTCGGGACTCGCGGCCTGCATCCCGCAGGCCCCTTTGCGAGGCCCGAACCATGCCCGACACCCAACCGATCCGCTTCGTCGTCGCCCGCGGGCGGCAACCGGAACCAGTACCGATGGACAAGCTGAAGATCCGTGGCGGAACCCCCCTGCGTGGCGAGATCGCCGTTGCGGGCGCGAAAAACGCCGCGCTGCCGATCCTCGCCGCGTCGCTGCTCACCAGCGACGAACTGGTCGTGAGCAACGTGCCCGAGCTCGCCGACATCTCGACCATGGTGCGGCTCCTGCGCGGCATGGGTGTAGCGGTCGAGCGCAGCGGTGCACGCTGTGCACTGCGCGCGAGCGGGGTGGCCTCGACCGAAGCGCCGTACGAGCTCGTGAAGACGATGCGCGCGTCGGTGCTCGTGCTCGGCCCGCTGGTCGCGCGCTTCGGCCGGGCGCGGGTTTCCCTGCCCGGCGGCTGCGCGATCGGCGCGCGGCCGGTGGACCAGCACATCAAGGGTCTCGAATTGCTCGGTGCGACGATCCGCATCGAGCAGGGCTACATCGTCGCCGAGGCGCGGCGCCTGCGTGGCACGCGCATCATCACCGACATGGTGACGGTGACCGGCACCGAAAACCTGCTGATGGCCGCGGCACTCGCCGAAGGCGAAACGGTGATCGAAAACGCGGCGCGCGAGCCCGAAGTCGTCGACCTGGCCATGTGTTTGAATGCAATGGGCGCGCGCATCAGCGGTGCCGGCACCGATCGCATCACGATCGACGGGGTCGCCCGCCTGGGCGGCGCGGCCCATCGTGTACTGCCGGATCGGATCGAGACCGGCACCTTCCTGGTGGCCGCCGCAGCGACCGGGCTGTTCGGCGACGCCGACGTGCGCCTGAACGGGACCCGGGCCGCGACGCTCGATGCGGTGATCGACAAGTTGCGCGAGTCGGGCAGCACGGTCGATACGGGACCGGACGCGATCCGCGTCCGTGCGGGCCGGCGAGCCCGCGCGGTAAGCCTGCGCACGGCGCCGCATCCGGCTTTCCCGACCGACATGCAGGCCCAGTTCATGGCACTGGACGCGATCGCCGATGGGGTCGGCCGCATCACCGAGACGATCTTCGAGAACCGTTTCATGCATGCCGTCGAGTTGCAGCGTCTCGGCGCGCACGTCGATATCGAGGGGAACACGGCGATGGTGACGGGCGTGCCCAAGCTCTCCGCAGCCACCGTGATGGCGACCGACCTGCGCGCTTCGGCGAGCCTCGTCATCGCAGGGCTGGTGGCAGAAGGCGAGACGACGGTCGACCGCATTTACCATCTCGACCGCGGCTACGAGAAAATGGAGCAACGGCTCGCTGCGCTCGGTGCCGCGATCACGCGCGTGAAGTGACCCGTGCCGGCGGCGCCGGCACGATCCGCACGCGCTGCTCACGCTGACGACAAGACCACGATCCATGATCACGCTGGCGCTTTCCAAGGGACGCATCTTCGAGGAGACCGCACCGCTGTTGGCGCGCGCGGGCATCACTCCCTCCGAGGACCCCGAGCGCTCGCGCAAGCTGATCGTCGCGACCTCCGATCCGGGGGTCCGTCTGGTCGTGGTGCGTGCCGCGGACGTGCCGACCTACGTGCAATACGGCGCTGCCGAGGCCGGGGTGGCCGGCAAGGACGTCCTTCTCGAGCATGGCGCGCAGTGGGGTGACGTGGGCCTTGCGCAACCGCTCGATCTCGGCGTCGGACGCTGTCGCTTGTGCGTCGCGGTTCCGGACGGCTTCGATTACGCCAATGCGGTGCGGCGCGGCGCGCGGTTGCGCGTTGCGACCAAGTACGTCGCCTGTGCCCGCGAATTCTTCGCCGCCAAGGGCGTGCACGTGGATCTGATCAAGCTTTACGGCTCGATGGAACTCGCGCCGCTGGCGGGCCTCGCCGACGCCATCGTCGACCTGGTTTCGACCGGCAGCACCTTGCGCGCGAACCGCTTGGTCGAGGTCGAAGAAATCGTCGCCATCTCCTCGCGCCTGATCGTCAACAGCGCGGCGCTCAAGCTCAAACGGCGCGAACTGATGCCGCTCATCGCCAAGCTCGAAGCGGCAGTCGGAGCGATGGCATGATCGCGATCCGTCGTCTCGATACGCGGGCCGCCGATTTCGAACGCGTGTTCGCGCAGCTGAATGCGATCGAGGCGGCAACCGATCCAGCCATCGAGCAGGCCGTCGAAGCGATCCTTTCCGACGTGCGCGCGCGCGGCGACGCGGCGCTCGTCGAGTACACGGCGCGCTTCGATCATCTGCGCGTGAGCAAGGTCGCGGAACTCGAAATCACCGCCGAACAGATGCGCGCCGCGCTGGATGCGCTGCCGGACGAGCAGAAGTCGGCGCTCGTTGCGGCCGCCGAGCGGATCCGCGCATTCCACCAAAGACAGTTCGACCTGCTCCGCGCCGGCGACTGGATCGATACCGAGCCGGACGGGACGCGGACCGGGCAACGCATCGTCGCGCTCGACCGCGTCGGCCTGTACGTCCCCGGCGGCAAGGCGGCCTATCCCTCGTCGGTGCTGATGAATGCGCTGCCTGCCCGGGTCGCCGGAGTGCGCGATCTGGTGCTGGTCGTGCCGACACCGAACGGCGAGCGCAATCCGCTCGTCCTGGCCGCCGCTTCCCTCGGCGGCGTCACCCGCGCGTACGCACTGGGTGGTGCGCAAGCGATCGGCGCCCTGGCTTACGGGACGGAGACGATCGCGCCGGTCGACAAGATCGTCGGTCCCGGCAATGCGTATGTCGCGAGCGCCAAACGCCGGGTGTTCGGAACCGTCGGCATCGACATGATCGCCGGGCCGACCGAGATCTGGGTCATTGCCGACGAGAGCGCCGATCCCGACTGGGTGGCGATGGATCTCTTCTCCCAAGCCGAACACGACGAACTTGCGCAAGCGATCCTGCTCACGCCGGACGCCACGCTAGCCGACGCCGTGTCCGCATCGATCGATCGCCTGCTGCCGGCGCAGCCGCGGCGCGAGATCATTGCCGCCTCCTTTGCGCGGCGGGGCGCCGTGATCACGACGCGCGACCTGCGCGAGGCGGCCGAACTCGTCAATCGCGCCGCTCCCGAGCACATGGAGATCGTCACGCGTGACGCCGAGAAGGTCCTGCCGCTGATCCGCCATGCCGGGGCGATCTTCGTCGGCCACTACTCCTCCGAGGCGCTCGGCGACTACTGCGCCGGGCCGAACCACGTGCTGCCGACCGTGCGCACAGCTCGTTTTGCCTCGCCACTCGGGGTATACGACTTCGTCAAGCGCTCCAACGTCATCGACATTTCGGCGGCCGGAGCGCGCAGGCTCGCTCCAATCGCGGCGACCCTGGCGCGTGGCGAGCGGCTGGAAGCACACGCGCGCAGCGCCGAACTGCGCGCGCAGGGCGACGAGAGGGACGGATGAACGACGACGCGCCCGGCGCGCCCGACCTTTCGCCGATCCGACCCGAGATTCGCGCGCTGCGTGCCTACCACGTTGCCGACGCGACCGGCCTGATCAAGCTGGATGCGATGGAGAACCCGTATCGGCTGTCCGCGTCGCTCGCGCAGGCGCTCGGCCAGCGCCTGGCCGAGGTGGCGCTGAACCGGTACCCGCCCGTTGATCCCGCTGCCCTGAAGGCCAAGCTCTCCAGCGCCATCGGACTTCCAGCGGGCTGGCACCTGATGCTCGGCAACGGCTCGGACGAATTGATTCACCTGGTGATCCAGGCCTGCGCGCGTCCTGGCTCGGTCGTGCTCGCGCCCTGGCCCGGTTTCGTCATGTACGAGATGAGCGCGCAGTTCGACGGCTGCCACTTCGTCGGCGTGCCGCTGCGCCCGGACTTTGCGCTCGACCGCGCGGCGATGCTCGCCGCCATCGCCGAGCATCGCCCGGCCGTGATCTTCCTCGCGCACCCCAACAACCCGACCGGCAACCTGTTCGAACGGGCGGCGATCGAGGCGGTGCTTGCGGCAGCGCCCGGCCTGGTCGTCGTCGACGAGGCTTACCTGCCGTTCGCCCAGGACACCTGGCTGCCTTCGCTGCCGGCACACCCGAACATGCTCGTCCTGCGGACCCTGTCCAAGCTCGGCTTGGCCGGGGTTCGCCTCGGATATCTTTGTGCGCACCCGGCCTGGATCGCGGAATTCGACAAGGTCCGCCCACCCTACAACGTCAACGTGCTGACCCTGGCTGCCGTCGACTTGATGCTGGATCACCTCGCCGAGCTGGACCGGCAGGCCGCACTGATCCGCCAGGAAAGAAGCCGCGTCCTGCAGGCGTTGCGCGCCATGCCCGGCGTCACGGCGTTCGACTCCGCCGCGAACTTCATCCTCCTGCGCGTGGCGGACGCCGACCGGACATTTGCCGGGCTGAGAGCGCGCGGCATACTCATCAAGAACGTTTCGCGCATGCACGTGCTGCTCGCAGGCTGCCTGCGCACGACCGTCGGAACCGCGGCGGAAAACGACGCCTTTCTCGCGGCGCTCGAAGCGAGTCTCGGGGAAACGCCATGAATCCGCGCAGCGCGGAAGTCGTTCGCAATACGACCGAAACCAAGATCCGCGTAGCGGTCAACCTCGACGGGACCGGTCGCAGCCAGCTCGCGACCGGAATCGGGTTCTTCGACCACATGCTCGACCAGATCGCGCGGCACGGATCGATCGATCTCACCGTCGAGGCGAAGGGCGACCTGCACATCGACGCGCACCATACCGTCGAGGACGTCGGCATCACGCTCGGACAGGCCGTGGCGCGCGCGCTCGGCGACCGCAAGGGCATCCGTCGCTACGGGCACGCCTACGTGCCGCTCGACGAGGCGCTGTCGCGCGTCGTGGTCGACTTCTCCGGCCGCCCTGGACTGGAGTGGAACGTGCCGTTCACGCGCGCGCGCATCGGCGAGTTCGACGTGGACCTGGCGCACGAGTTTTTCCAGGGCTTCGTCAACCACGCACTCGTCACGCTTCACATCGACAACCTGCGCGGTGAGAACGCCCACCACCAGTGTGAAACGGTGTTCAAGGCATTCGCCCGCGCGTTGCGCTTTGCGCTCGAGGCGGATCCGCGTGCCGCCGGCGTTGTGCCGAGCACCAAGGGCACCCTTTAACCCGCTACGGCACCGACCCGACAAGCTGGCGGCCTTGGGCTCGATTGCGATCGTCGACTACGGGATGGGCAACCTGCGCTCGGTCGCCAAGGCGGTCGAACACGTGGCGCCCACGGCCCGGGTGCGCATCAGCTCAGACCCGGCCGAGATTGCGGCCGCGGATCGGGTGGTGTTTCCCGGCCAGGGTGCGATGCCGGACTGCATGCGCTACCTCCGCCAGGCAGGGTTGGAGGAAGTGGTCGTCCGGGCCGCGCGCGAAAAGCCGCTGCTTGCGGTCTGCATCGGCGAGCAGATGCTGTTCGATCTTTCCGAGGAAGCGCAGCCGCCGCTGACACAAACGCCGGGACTTGGCGTGTTCTCGGGCACTGTGGTGCGATTTCGCGACGCCGAGCTGCTGCAAGCGGACGGAAGGCGGCTCAAGGTGCCTCACATGGGCTGGAACCGCGTGCGCCAGGCGCGGCCGCACCCGCTGTGGCACGGCATCGACGACCACAGCTGGTTCTACTTCGTACACAGCTATTACGTCGCGCCGCGGGATCCGGAGGTGATCGCCGGGGAGGCGGATTACGGCGGCATCTTTACCTGCGTGGTCGCGCGGGATAACATTTTTGCAACCCAGTTTCACCCGGAAAAGAGCGCCGCAGCAGGACTGCGAATCTACGAAAACTTCACGCGCTGGCGTCCCTGACGATTCCTCGGCGAATCGGGCCCGGACGGCGCCGACTGGGTTCTCCTTCCTCGTCCCTCCCACGACAATCTCGATTCCGATCTTGCCTGGCGGTGCACTAAGCCCCCCATGCTTCTGATCCCTGCCATCGACGTCAAGGACGGCCGCTGCGTACGCCTGCGCCAGGGCGACATGAAGAGCGCGACCGTGTTCTCCGAGGACCCCGTGGGGATGGCGCGTCATTGGGTCGAGCAGGGCGCGCGCCGGCTGCATATCGTCGACCTCAACGCAGCCCGGACCGGGCGCCCGGTCAACGAGGCGGTGGTGCGCAAGATCATCGCCACCGTGGGCAACGACGTTCCGATCCAGCTTGGCGGCGGCCTGCGTGACCTGGACACGATCGAGCGCTACATCGACGGCGGGGTGAGTTTTGTCGTCATCGGCACCGCGGCAGTGAAGAATCCCGGGTTCCTGCACGATGCCTGCAGCGCGTTCGGCGGTCATGTCATCGTTGCCCTCGACGCCAAGGATGGCAAGGTCGCGACGGACGGATGGAGCAAGCTCACCGGGCACGACGTGGTCGACCTGGCGAAGAAGTTCGAGGATTACGGGGTCGACGCGATTCTTTACACCGACATCGGCCGCGACGGCATGCTGACCGGGGTCAATATCGAGGCAACCGCGGGTCTGGCGCGCGCGGTCAAGATTCCGGTGATCGCCAGCGGCGGGGTTGCGAACGTCGCCGACATCGAGCAGCTGTGCGCGGCGGCCGACGACGGCATCGAGGCTGTCGTTCTGGGCCGCGCGCTCTACGAAGGCACGCTGGACTTCAAGGTCGCGCAGAGCCGCGCGGACGAACTCTCCGAGAGCTGATCGGGCGGCCTCTAGCGCACTGCGTCGCGCAGGCAGACGGCAAAATCCTCGAACGCCCCGACGAGCGCCGGGTCCGGCGTCGTCGCACCGCACAGGTCGCGCCCGGACCGGAGTTCCTTCACGCGCGGTAGCGGGTGGCGGAACTGCAGGTCAAGCGCATCGGCGTCGGCGAACGCCTTGCGCAGCGGGTGCCACCCGAGGTAGATCGACCAGAGCGGCGTGCTGGCATTGTCCTGCTCGTACAACAGCGCTCCCTCGCGCGCGCGAATCGCACCGTCGACGAGGTTGGCCGTGACCGTGGCGCTGCTTTCCGGATACCTGACGTACACCCCCGCGGTGTCGAGCACCGTGTTGTGCTCCAGGCGCGAGCGCGGTGACTGCTTGACGTAGACGCCTTCGTCCGAGCACGACGCGATCAGGTTGTCCGCCATCAAGCCATCGTCGTGTTCGACCACGCATTTGCGATCGCGGCACGCCTCCGGTTGGCTGCCCCCGCCGCCGAACGACAGGCCAATGCGGCGGCCCGGGGCTCCGCGCAGGCGACGCTCGCAGATGACCACGTTGCGCAGGAACTGGTTGCCGTGCCCGGCACCTTTGGCGAAGGCGCCGTAGCTGGTGAAGTCGCCGTTCGCCTTGACGAAATCGGCGATCAGGTTGGCTTCGATCGTCCAGTTGCTGGCGGCGACGAGATCGATCGGCGTCACCGGCGTGACGGTGCGACGGGGCGCGCCGTTGACGAGCGTGTTGCGGGCGATCCGCCCGTGGTCCGGGAACCGCCCGTCGCGTCCGTTGATCTTCACGTGCGCGTTGAAGTCGCTCACCAGGTTGTTCTGGATCACGACATGATGGGCCTCGCCGACCACGTGAAACGCGTGCTCGCAATCGATGTGTCTCGCGCACACGCCGCGCACGACCAGGTTCTCGAAGCGCCAGAACGGGGTGGTGACCAGGAAGCCCTCGACGAGATCGAACTCGAGCGTGACGCTGCCGAACGTATCCGCGCGCACCGTGATCGGCTGCGCCTCGGTACCGCCCCTCGGGGTCTCGAGTGCCGTGCCGGCGAAGCGATAGATGCCGGGTGCGAGCACGATCACGTCGCCGGGTCGCGCGGCGGCCATCGCCGCGTGCAACTGCTCGGGCCGGCGGACCGAAGTGGTTGCGCCGGGCGGGCCGGCGGGCGCCTCGGCGCGCGCACCGGCCCAGTCGGGGAGGTCAAGACGGGGCAACGTCTCGCCACGGTCGACCGCTTGCATGACGCGATTGGTGAGGCGGCCGATCGTTTCGATCCACGCCGCGTGACCCGACGCCCGCCGATCGACGTATTGCCCGACCAGCCGCGGCGCGACGCCGACGCCTTCGAGTACCTGCGCGGCGGCCACCGCCCCAAGCAGAAGCAGCAGAACGCTGAAGCCGATCCCAAGCCAACGGCGGCGCCGACCGCGGCCGCTCCTACCTCCGGAGGCGCGCTGGTAGCTGCGGCTATGCTTGCGCTGTAGCGTCAAGAGACCCATCGGCGATGCTGGCCAAACGCATTATCCCTTGCCTCGACGTCACGGACGGCCGGGTCGTGAAGGGGGTGAACTTCGTCGCGCTGCGTGACGCAGGCGACCCGGTCGAAATCGCGCGCCGCTATGACGAGCAGGGCGCCGACGAGCTGACCTTTCTCGACATCACCGCTTCGTCCGACGCCCGCGACATCCTGCTGCACGTCATCGAGAGCGTGGCCGATCAGGTATTCATTCCACTCACCGTCGGCGGCGGCGTGCGGCACGTCGAGGACGTCCGGCGCCTGCTCAACGCGGGCGCCGACAAGGTCTCGATCAACACGGCTGCCGTGGACGATCCGGGCCTCATCGAAGCCACCAGCGGACGCTATGGGTCGCAGTGCATCGTCGTCGCCATCGATGCGCGGCGGCACGACGGTGCAGATCCGGCCAAGGGCTGGGAAGTCTTCACCCATGGCGGCCGCCGCCCGACCGGGCTGGACGCGGTCGAGTGGGCGCGGCGGGTCGTGCAACTCGGTGCGGGCGAAATCCTGCTCACGAGCATGGACCGCGATGGAACGCGCGCCGGTTTCGACATCGAACTGACGCGCGCCGTCGCGGATGCCGTGTCCGTTCCGGTGATCGCCTCGGGCGGCGTGGGCTCGTTGCAGCATCTCGCCGACGGGGTCACGCTTGGGCGCGCCGACGCGGTCCTGGCCGCGTCGATCTTCCACTTCGGCGAATTCACGGTGCGGGAGGCCAAGGATTACCTCGCCGCCCGCGGCATCGCGATGCGCCTGGACTGAACCCGATGGCCTGGCTCGACGAAGTCGTGTTCGACGAACGTGGCCTGGTGCCGGTGATCGCCCAGGACGCGGCGACCCAGCGCGTCCTCATGGTCGCCTGGGCCAACCGCGAAGCCCTTGCCGAGACCGCGGCGAGCGGCCAGGCGGTGTACTGGTCACGCTCGCGAGCGAGGCTCTGGCGCAAGGGCGAGGAATCCGGTCACCGCCAGCGGGTCGCCGAGATCCGGCTGGACTGCGACGGCGACGTGGTCCTGTACGCCGTCGAACCCGCGGGCGGCATCGCCTGCCACACGGGGCGGGAAAGCTGCTTTTTCCGCCGCCTCGAGGACGAGGGATGGCGCACCGTCGACCCCGTGCTCGAGAACCCGGAACTGGTTTATCGCAAGTGACGGCCCCATCGATGGACGACTCGACTCTCTCGCGGCTCGCCGATGTGATCGAAGGGCGCAAAGGCGGCGACCCGGAGCGCTCGTACGTCGCCCGCCTGCTGTCGCGGGCGCCGGATGCCATTCTCAAGAAGATCGGCGAGGAGGCGACCGAAACGGTGATGGCCGCCAAGGATGCGGCGCCCGAGCGCATCGTCGCCGAGTGCGCCGACCTCTGGTTCCATTGCCTGGTGATGCTCGCGCACTACGGCTTGCGCCCCGAAGCGGTGCTGGCCGAACTGGAGCGCCGCGCCGGCACATCGGGGATCGAGGAGAAGGCGGCGCGTGCCGCGCAGGAACGCGAGCGCGGTGAGCGCGGATGACCCGGGACGCTTGACGACAGGACGACCATGAGTGCCGATCCGAAGTGCATCTTCTGCCGCATCGTGCGCGGCGAGATTCCGAGCAAGAAGGCGTTCGAGGACGACGACGTCCTTGCCTTCCACGACATCAACCCGGCCGCCCCGGTCCATCTGCTGCTGGTCCCGAAGGAACATTTCGCGACCCTTGCCGATGCGCCGCCCGGGCACGAGCGCCTGTTGGGTAAGATGCTGCTTCTCGCACCGCGGCTCGCACGAGAACAAGGCGTCACGAACGGATTTCGTGTCGTCGTCAATAACGGCCCGGACGGCGGGCAGGAGGTCTACCACCTGCACATGCACGTGCTCGGTGGACCGCGTCCGTGGAAACGTCTGTAGCGCTGTTAGCGTGCCCCACCGAGGTGGGCACGAGGTTAGGAGTTCATGATGGGTTCGCTCTCGATTTGGCATTGGCTGATCGTTCTCGTTGTCATCGTCCTCATCTTCGGTACGTCGAAACTGAGGAACATGGGCAAGGATCTTGGCGGGGCGATCAAGGGTTTCAAGGAAGGCATGAAGGAAGGCAGCGAGTCGGCCGCCGCGACCCCAAAGGTCGAGGAGCCCAAGCAGGTAGCCGGGCAGACGATCGACGTGCAGGCGAAGGAGAAGTCCTGAGCCACGGAACCGCTGCTGAAAGCACCGGCGCGGCCTGATTGGCGGGCCGCGTCCGCTGTGTCGCACGGGCGCGGATGTTCGATTTCAGTATCGGCGAGATCGCCGTCATCGGCGTCGTGGCCCTGGTCGTGCTGGGGCCGGAACGCATGCCGAAGGTCGCCCGCACTCTTGGCGAGTGGATCGGCAAGGCGCAGCGTTACGTCAACGAAGTAAAAAACGACATCAATCGCGAGATGGAGCTGGCGGAGCTGAAGAAGCTCCAGGAGGAAGCGCGGTCCGCCGCGCAGTCCATCCAGTCGTCGGTGCAGGGGTTCCAGGCCGACTTGAACCGGGCCGCAGCGGAGTTGCAGAACCCCTTGCCGACCGATCCGGCGACGCCGCCCGCGCCGAGCGACTACCCGTTCGAGGGTGCGGGCGAGCAGTGGCACAGCCACACGTTCTCGCGCCGCTACAAACCCGGTCCGTCGATCGACGAGCTGGCCGAAGAGGTCGCGCGCCTGAAGCGTCAGCTGGTGCTGCCGGAAGGCGCGGCCGGCATTGCGCGCCGCAAGTACGCGCCGCGGGCCCGCGTCAACCGTCCGCGCATCCGCCGATGAGTTCTCCGCCGTCCGACTCCACGGAGACGCCTGACCAGGAGCAAGGCTTCCTGTCGCACCTGATCGAGCTGCGCCAGCGCCTGGTTCGTGCGGCCCTGGCGGTCGTCGTGATCTTCCTGCCGCTCAGCTTCTTCATGAAGGATGTCTTCGATCTGGTCTCGCGTCCCCTCATGGTGGCGCTCCCGGCCGGCACCAAGCTGTTGTCGACGGGCGTCGTCGCGCCCTTCATGGTGCCGCTCAAGGTGACCCTGTTCCTTTCTTTCCTGCTCGCCCTGCCATTCGTGCTCTGGCAGGCGTGGGCGTTCGTGGCGCCGGGTCTCTACAAGCACGAGAAGCGGCTCGCCGGGCCGCTCCTCGTCTCGAGCGTCTTCATGTTCATGCTGGGGATCTGCTATTGCTACTTCGTCGTGTTCGGGCTCGTGTTCAAATTCATCACCCGTTTCGCGCCGGAGTCGGTCCACGTCGCGCCCGACATCGAGGCGTATTTTTCGTTCGTACTCGGCATGTTCCTCGCCTTCGGCGTCACCTTCGAGGTGCCGATCGTGGTCGTATTGCTCGCGCGATTCGGCATCGCAAGCGTCGCTCGCCTGCGGCAGATGCGCCCCTACGTCGTCGTGGGCGCCTTCATTCTCGCCGCCATCTTCACTCCGCCGGACGTTCTCTCCCAGTTGCTGCTCGCGATTCCGCTCTGCCTGCTCTACGAACTTGGGGTTTTTTGCGCGCGCTTCGTCGAACGTCCCGCGCGGAGCGAGGAGAAGGCCGCCGCGTAGCGCCGCGCAGCGCAGCGCATACTCCCGGCATGACTGCGTCGCGCCGGTTGATCCTTGCCGTCTTCCTGACGTTTGCGCTGGGCGCGGGTTCGGCCGGGACGCCGTCGCCACCCGCCGAGGATCAGGACTTCGCCGCGGGCTGGCGCGCGTATTCGGCCGCGGACTACGGGCACGCACGAAGTCTCTACCGCAAAGCCGCCGAGCGCGGCCACACGCTCGCTCAGTTCAATCTGTCCGTGATGTTGATCGAGGGCCAGGGCGGCGCCGTCGACTCGAAGGAGGGGCTCGAGTGGCTGCGCAAGGCGGCCGACGGTGGTCTGGCTCGCGCGCAGTACTCACTGGGCGTTTTCTACGATCGCGGCGAAATCGTTCCCAAGTCGACCACAGAGGCGACTGCGTGGTACGCCAAGGCCGCGGCACAGGGTTGGCGCGACGCGCAGGTCAGTCTCGCGACGCAGTACTACCTGGGGCGCGGCGCGCCGAAGGACTTCAAGGAGGCCGCCAAGTGGTACGAACGCGCGGCTCAACAAGGCGACGAGGGGGCCAGCTACATCATCGCCAGCATGTACGAACATGGTGACGGCGTCATGCAGGATCTGCAGGTCGCCGTCTACTGGTACACGCAGGCCGCGGCGTACGGCGACCCGACCGCGGAAATCAAGGCGCGCGAGGTCCTGAAGAAACTGCACCCGGAGTAGGTAGCTACCGGTCGGTGGCGCGCGGCGGCGGCCGTTCGCCGACCGTCACGTCCAGTTCGGCTTCGCGGCCCTTGCGCAGCACCTTGACCTTCGCGACGCTGCCCGGCGCGAGCTGCGCGATCTGAGTCAGCATGCCCGGTGTATCGACGACGGCCTGGCCGTTGATGGTCAGAATGATGTCGAGCGGCTCCATGCCGGCCTTGCCGGCCGGCGCGCTGCGCTGGACGCCGCGCACGACGACCCCCTTGGTCTCCGGCAGCTTGAGCATCTCGGCGAGTTCCGGCGTCACGTCATCCGGTTCGACGCCGAAGTAACCGCGCGTCACCTTGCCGTTCTTGATGAGCTGGTCCATCACCTGAGTGACGATCGAGGTCGGGATCGCGAAGCCGATGCCGACCGAGTCCCCGGTGCGGGAGAAAATGGCGCTGTTGATGCCGACCAGCGTGCCGGCGGCGTCGATCAGCGCGCCACCCGAGTTGCCCTGGTTGATCGCGGCATCGGTCTGGATGAAGTTCTCGTACGGATTCAGGCGCAGGCCGTTGCGCCCCAGTGCCGACACGATGCCCATGGTGACGGTCTGGCCGACGTCGAACGGATTGCCGATGGCCAGCACCACGTCGCCCACCCGCAGCCCTTCCGAGCGCCCGAACGTGATGGCGGGCAGGTTGGCGATGGCCACCTTCAGGACGGCAAGGTCGCTGTCGGGATCCGCGCCGACGAGTTGCGCGTCGACTTCGCGGCCATCGGGCAGCTTGACGGCGATCTGCTCGGCCGACTCGACGACGTGGTTGTTGGTGAGGATGTAGCCGTCGGTGGTGGCGATCACGCCCGAGCCGAGATTGAACGAGCGTTCGTTGGATTGGCGGCGCCGGCCGAAGGCCGAGTCGTCGCTGCGCCCGCGCCGTTCTTCCTTGGTGGTGTAGACGCTCACCACCGCGCCCATCGCGCGTTGCGCCGCCTCGGCGTAGGAGTTGGTCGCAACCGGCCGGCTCGGCGCGTCGCTCGGAGCGACCTGCTGGATGGAGACATTGTTCGCCACCGGCGTCGACACGACCGGCGGGGCGCCGCGCAGCCATTCCGGTCTGAGCGTGGCGACGATGAACAGCGCAGCGAGACCTACGGTGGTCGCCTGCGCGAACAGCAGCCACAGCCGACGCAGCATGGTGGTTCGTTTCAATTCAGGACGCGAAAGCGGATTTTAGACGCCGTGAACTGAAAGGGCGCTGACCGCTCAGGAGAGCGGCGCCGGCCGTCTGTGTACGTGCAGAGGTGCGCCTACCGTCGAACCAGCGCGTCGCGAATCTCACGCAGCAGCACCACGTCCTCGGGCGGCGCGGCTGGAGGCGCCGCTGGCGGTGGCGTCGCGCGCCGGAGGCGGTTGATCGCCTTGACCATCCAGAAGATGATGAAGGCGAGGATGGCGAAGTTGATCGCCACCGTGATGAAGTTGCCGTACGCGAAAAGTGGAATCCCTGCTTTCGTCAGCGCTTCGTAGGTCATCGGTCCGCTGTATCCCTGCGGCGGCTGCGCCAGCATCAGAAAGTAGTTGGAAAAATCCAGGCCGCCGATGAAGCGCCCCACGATCGGCATGATCAGGTCCTTCACGACGGAATCGACGATCTTGCCGAACGCGGCGCCGATGATCACGCCGACCGCGAGGTCGACCACGTTGCCCTTGACCGCGAATTCGCGGAACTCCTGCGCGAAGCTCATTTGGTCGTCCCTTCTCGAACATGCAGGCGAATACCGGCGCACCCCTCCGGAGCGTCGATTCTAGGTTGCCGGGTCCTGCGGCCGATGCCGGTTTTGCGCGAGCGCTCGCACCTGTCAGGGGCCGGACCGGGCCTCCGAGGCCGCGCGATGCCATGCAGTAAACTCCTCGGGTTTGCCGGGCGGGGTCTTTCTTTGTCTGGAGCTCGCAACACCGGTCCGGCTTGTCATTGAGGGCATTCCATGTCTAGCGAAGCTATGCCTGGGCCGATCGACGGCGATCGCCGCTCGGCGCTGATCTCCACGTGCGTCGTCGGCGGAATCGGCACCGTCGCGGCGGCAACGCCTTTCGTGCTGTCCTTCCAGCCCTCGGAGCGCGCCAGGGCCGCAGGCGCTCCCGTCGAGGCCGACATCGGCGGCATCCCGCCGGGCGAAATGAAGACGTTCGAGTGGCAGGGCAAGCCGGTCTGGGTCCTGCATCGCACTCCGGAAATGCTGGAGTCGATCAAGCAGACGGACGAGCGCGTCGCCGACCCGAAATCGCTGCGTACCGCATACCCCACGCCGCCTTACGCGAAGAACGAATTCCGCTCGATCAAGCCCGAATACCTCGTCGTGGTCGGGATCTGCTCGCATCTCGGCTGCTCGCCGAAAGGCCCGTTCCCCGCCGGCGCAAATCCGCAGCTGGGCAGCGACCAGGGTTTCGTGTGCCCGTGCCACGGCTCGACCTTCGATCTCGCGGGGCGGGTGTTCAAGAACAAGCCCGCCCCCGACAACCTCGCCGTGCCGCCCTACAAGTTCCTCTCCGACTCGGTCGTCCTGATCGGCGACGACTCCAAAGCCTGACGCGCCGCCCAACCATTCCGGTACACCTCGATGGGACTGCACAAGAGCGAATACAAAGGCCTGCTTGGCTGGATCGATGCGCGTATGCCGACGATGATGTCGGAATACAAGAAGCACATGTCGGAGTACTACGCGCCGAAGAACTTCAACTTCTGGTACTTCTTCGGCGGCTTTGCGCTGGTCATGCTGGTGCTGCAGATCGTCACCGGCATCTTCCTCACCATGCACTACAAGCCGGACGCGCGCTACGCGTTCGAGTCGGTCGAGTACATCATGCGCGACGTGCCGGGCGGGTGGTTCATCCGCTACATGCACAGCACCGGCGCCTCGTTCTTCTTCCTCGTCGTCTACCTGCACATGTTCCGCGGCCTGCTCTACGGCAGCTACCGCAAACCGCGCGAACTGGTGTGGATCTTCGGCTGCCTGATCTTCCTCTGCCTGATGGGCGAGGCGTTCTTCGGCTACCTGCTGCCGTGGGGACAGATGAGCTATTGGGGCGCGCAGGTGATCGTCAACCTGTTCGGCGCAATTCCGTTCATCGGCCCCGACCTGGCGATCTGGATCCGCGGCGACTTCGTGGTCTCGGATGCGACGCTGAACCGGTTCTTCTCGTTCCACGTGATCGCGATCCCGCTCGTGTTGCTCGGTCTCGTCGTCGCGCACGTCCTGGCCCTGCACGACGTGGGTTCGAACAATCCGGACGGAGTGGAAATCAAGGACAAGCTCGACCCGAGGACCGGCCGGCCACTCGACGGCATCCCGTTCCACCCGTACTACACGGTGCACGACGTGTACGGCCTGGCGCTGTTCCTGCTCGCGTTCTTCGCGATCCTGTTCCTGGCGCCCGAAATGGGCGGCTACTTCCTCGAGTGGAACAACTTCATCCCGGCCGATCCGCTCACCACGCCGCCGCATATCGCCCCGGTGTGGTACTTCACGCCGTACTACTCGGTATTGCGCGCGACCACCGAGGACTTCATGTGGGTGCTCGCGGCCGGCGTCGCGGCCTACGCGATCCTGCTGTTCCTCGTGTTGCAGCGTGCGGCGGTGAAGTACGCCATCCTGATCGTCGCGCTGGTGCTGGTCGTGCTGATGATCGGCGGCCCGCTCAAGCTGGACCCGAAATTCTGGGGCGTCGTGCTGATGGGCCTCTCGGTCACGATCTTCTTTGCGCTGCCGTGGATCGACCAGGCGCCGGTGAAGTCGATGCGCTACCGGCCGCTCTGGCACCTGGGCCTGCTGGTCGCCTTCTCTGTAGTGTTCCTGATCCTCGGCTACCTGGGGACCCAGCAGCCCACGCCGTTCTCCACCTACATCGCGCAGGCATGCACGCTGCTCTATTTCGCGTTCTTCCTTCTCATGCCGTGGTGGAGCCGTGCCGGTGAGTTCAAGCCGGTTCCCGACCGTGTCGTGTTCGCCGCGCATTGAGGAGCCGACGAGAATGAAGAAGGTGCTCCTTTTCCTCGCGCTTGTTGCCGGCACGTTCTGGGGTGCCGTCACACATGCGGCCGGCGAAGGCATCCACATGGATCCTTTCCCGGAGGCGCGGCTCAAGAACTTTGCGTCCCTCCAGAACGGCGCGCGCCTGTTCGCTAACTATTGCCTCAACTGCCACAGCGCGTCGCTGATGCGTTGGAACCGGCTGCAGGACATCGGGCTCGACGACAGGCAGATCAAGGATTTCCTGATTTTCGGCACGCAGAAGGTCGGCGACGTGATGACGGTGGCGATGCGACCCGCTGACGCCAAGGTCTGGTTCGGCAAGGCCCCGCCCGATCTGTCGGTGATCGCGCGGGCGCGCACGTCGTTCGAATACAGTGGGCCAGACTACCTGTACGCGTTCCTGCGCGGCTTCTATCGCGACGCCAGCACGCCGACCGGCTGGAACAACATGGCCTCGGCGAACATTGCCATGCCGCACGTCCTGTGGGAGCGCCAGGGCCCGCGCGAGACGACGATCGAACGCGTCGTCGAAACCGAGAAGGGCCCGGCGCGGGTCGTGACCGAGATCGACCGCGACGGCAACGCGTCCAGCACCACGACGCCGCTTTCCGGGCATCACGAGGAGAGCTTCGAGGTTTCGTTCAAGCCGGTCGACGAACTGCGCGAGCGTCAGTACGACAGCGATGTCGCCGATCTGGTCGCGTACCTGGTGTACATGACCGATCCGAGCGCTTCGACCCGCTCGCACCTGGGAGTCTGGGTGCTGCTGCTGATCGGCGTGTTCGCGGTGGCGGCTTGGCGGTTGAACCGCGTCTACTGGAGGGACGTCCACTGACACGCCGGCCCAGGCCGGCTCCACTGCCGCGCCCGCGAAATGCGGCGCGGTCGAGCAAGGGTGAGTCGTCTCACCCTTCGTCGTTTTGAAGGACCAATTCAATGATGGTGCTCTACTCCGGAACCACGTGCCCCTTTTCGCAGCGCTGCCGCTTCGTGCTGTTCGAGAAGGGCATGGACTTCGAGATCAAGGACGTCGACCTCTTCAACAAGCCCGAGGACATCAACGTGATGAATCCGTACGGTCAGGTGCCGATCCTGGTCGAACGCGACCTCGTGCTATACGAATCGAACATCATCAACGAGTACATCGACGAGCGTTTCCCGCATCCCCAGCTGATGCCGGCCGACCCGGTCATGCGCGCGCGCGCCCGCCTGTTCCTGTTCAATTTCGAGCGCGAGCTGTTCGTCCACGTGCAGACGATCGAGAACAGCAACAAGCAGCCCGCCATCGACAAGGCGAAGATCGTGATCCGCGACCGCCTGACGCAGCTCGCGCCGATCCTGCTCAAGAACAAGTACATGCTGGGCGACGATTTTTCGATGCTCGACGTCGCGATCGCGCCGCTCCTCTGGCGCCTCGACCACTACGGCATCGACCTGCCGAAGAGCGCGGCGCCCTTGATGAAATACGCCGAGCGCATCTTCAGCCGGCCCGCCTACATCGAAGCGCTCACCCCGTCCGAGAAGGTGATGCGGCGCTGAGGGCGCCCGGGCGCGCTTTGGACTAGGCTAGCGGGTATGAGCGAACCGTCGACCAAGCCCTACCTGCTGCGCGCGATCTACGAGTGGTGTACGGACTCCGGCTTCACACCCTACGTGGCGGTCGCGGTCGACGAATCGGTGCGGGTCCCGGTCGAGTTCGTGAAAAACGGCGAGATCGTGCTCAACGTGTCGGCGCTCGCCACCAATCGCCTGAAGATCGGCAACGACAGCATCGAGTTCCAGGCCCGTTTCGGCGGCGTGCCGCGTGACGTCCACGTGCCGATCCACCGCGTGATCGCGATCTATGCGCGCGAGAACGGCCAGGGCATGGCGTTCGAAGTGCCGCGACCCCAGGCTCCGGCCGGTGCCGAGCCGGCCACCATCGCGGGCGTGCCGCCCACCGAAGGGCAGCTCCCGCCCGACCTGACGCGTGCGGTCGACATCCGCGGCACCGGCTCGCGGGTGCCCGTCGTGCCGATTCCGGTCAACACGTCGGACGAAACCAAGCCGCCCACGCCGAGCGCGCCCAAGCCGGGCGATCGCCCCAAGCTGACCCGCATCAAGTAACGCCGGCCCTCAGGCCGGGCGATATCCGTCCGGATTGTTCAGTTGCCAGCGCCAGCCATCGGCGCAGGCCTGCTGCAGCGTGAGGCGCGCGCGCCAGGCCAGCAGCCGCTCGGCAAGCGACGCATCGGCCCAGCACGCGGCGATGTCGCCGGGCCGGCGCGGGGCCATCACCCGTGGCACGGACCTGCCGGTGGCGCTTTCGAACGCAGTGACCAGTTGCAGCACGCTGACCCCGTGCCCCGTGCCGAGGTTGATCGCGATCCAGCCGCGGTGCGACCCGGTGTAATCGAACGCGCGCACGTGGCCCACCGCGAGATCCGTGACGTGCACGTAGTCGCGCACGCCGGTTCCATCGACCGTCGGCCAGTCCTGTCCGAACACGTTCAGATGCGGCCGCTTGCCGACCGCGACCTGGCACACGAACGGAAACAGGTTGTTGGGCACGTCGTGCGGATCCTCGCCGATGCGCCCGCTCGCGTGTGCGCCGATCGGGTTGAAGTAACGCAGGCTCACGACCGACCAGTCCGGCCGTGCCGCCGCGACGTCGCGCAGTATCTGCTCGACCATTGCCTTGGTGGCGCCGTAGGGATTGGTGGTGCGGATCGGCGCATCCTCGCGGATCGGCAGTGAATCCGGCGCACCGTAGACGGTGGCCGAGGAGCTGAACACGATCCGCCCCACGCCCGCGCGCTGCATCGCGTGCAGCAGCGCGATCGTTCCCCCGACGTTGGCGTCGTAGTAGTCGAGCGGGAGCTGCACCGACTCGCCGACCGCCTTCAGCGCCGCGAAGTGGATCACCGCGTCGATGCGATGGGTGGCGAACGTCCGCTCAAGCAACGCCGGATCGCGCACGTCGCCCTCGACGGCCACCAGCTCCCGCCCGGCGATCTCCTGTAGCCGCTGCACCGCGACCGGCGAGCTGTTGCGGTAGTTGTCGAGGCAGACGACGTCGTGCCCGGCGGCCAGCAGTTCGACGATCGTGTGCGAACCGATGTATCCGGCGCCGCCGGTGACGAGCAGGGTGGCCATGACGGTTTCGAGCCAGCGTGAGGGCGTGGCCGATGATATCGGGCGGCCACGCTCCGCTAGACTCACCCGCGTGCCGGCTTAGCTCAGTTGGTAGAGCAACCGCCTTGTAAGCGGTAGGTCACCTGTTCGAGTCAGGTAGCCGGCACCGAGGATCCATGCGGTTCTCTGGGCGTCGACACCTTGTCTATACAAGGCGTACTTGGGAATTGGATACCACTTTGGATACCAGAAGGTGGTGCGCCAAGCGATCAGCGCCGTGATTTGGTTGCCCCCTGCAGGGCGTCCCACTGGGTCTCTGAAAGTAAAACAAGGACCTCGTTCTCTGCCTTGTTAAACGCTGCCTATCGTATAGCCAGAATCTGGACCCTTGCGAAGGGCAGCGATCTAGATGGCGGGCAACGCCGAAGGCTCGACGCGAGCAGGACGGTACATCGCCCAGCCGACCGGCTACCGGGCCTTCATGCCAGCGCCGTTGCCGCCTCGGCCTGCCTTGGCGCCGGCCGGCGAACTGCAGGGGCTGCCGTCGGCGGCGGATCGCGCCCTCCGCGGGCTCGACGGGTCCGCGCTGACGCTGCCGAACCGGACCTCTTCGTCTTCATGTACGTGCGCAAGGAGGCCGTGCTCTCCAGCCAGATCGCGGGCACGCAGAGCTCGCTGCAAGACCTGCTGGCAGCGGAGGCGCAGCTCTTCGACCAGAACCTACCGCGCGACGTCGACGAGGTCTTCAACTATGTGCGCGCGATGAACCACGGTGTGGCGCGGCTGCCAGAGTTGGCCGTGTCGGCGCGGCTGATCCGCGAAATCCCACACCGAGCTGATGCGCGGCGTACGCGGTGGCCGGCTGCAGTCCGGCGAACTGCGCACCAGCCAGAACTGGATCGGACCGGTCGGCTGCACGCTGAACACTGCGACGTTCGTGCCGCCGCCGCACCACGCGGTGCCCGACGCGCTGGGCGATCTGGAGAAGTTCCTGCAGGCGACCGACGACTTGCCGCCGCTGGTGAAGATTGCACTGGCGCATGTGCAGTTCGAGGCGATTCACCCCTTTCTCGACGGCAACGGGCGCGTGGGCCGGCTGCTGATCACTTTTCTGCTGACGGAGCGCGGCGTGCTGCACAAGCCGGTGCTGTATCTCTCGCACTTCTTTCAAGCAGCATCGGCGGGCCTACTACGAGCACCTGCAGGCGGTGCGCGATCGCGGTGATTGGGAGGAATGGTTGAGCTTCTTCCTGCGCGGTGTCGTCGGCGTGGCGGTCGAAGCCGCCGACACCGCGCGCCGGATCCTGCAGCTGCGAGAGCAGCATCGTGCTGCCATCACAGCGCAACTCGGCCGCGCGGCTGGCAACGGCCATAAGGTGCTCCAATCCCTGTTCGACCGTCCAATCGTTGCCGTCGGCGACGTGCAGAAGATGACCGGCCCGACCTACGGGCGGCGAAGGCCCTGGTGTCCAGGCTCGTGAAGCTCGGAGTGCTGAGTGAAATGACCGCTACGCGCGCAACCGGCGCTTCCGTTATGCGCTCTACATCGCGCTGTTCAACGACGCGGGCCCTGGCGCGGTTGGCGGTGAGGCCGGCGCGTGATCCAGTTCCTTTCCAGGCGCCGAGCGCGCGCACTGCACACTTGGCCACAGGCTTGTCGCTCTCCGCGCGCTCCAGGCCCGCAATGGTTCATCTTCGAATCGCGCAGCGCGAAGACACCGAATCGCCGTGAGGAACGACGGGGTGACCAGCCCAAGCGTGATAGCCAGCTTTGCAGGCTGGGTCACATGGCTCGGATCGGTCTATCGGCTGATTCGGTCCGAGGGTCCCGATAGCCTGGCGCCAACTGGGCGTTGTTCGCGCCGTACAGCGCCAGAGGGTCCCTCAGCCACAAAGCGAACTCCAGGCCTCGCTGGCTGTGATCCGGTGAACAGTCAATGTTCCATCGCCGGAGGATGTAGCCGGCGTTTGCCGCACGAACCTTCACCCGCAGCACACCGTCCGGCATGTCGTAGTCCATCAGTACCACCTCAGGCCGTGGGTGCTCAGGATGGGGCACCAATTCGAGTTCAATGACGCGATTCCACTGGTCGTCTTTATCCGGTCGCTCTTCGTTCGCGATGGGGCTGTCTTCAAGCGTTCTTTCCGGTGGACGTCGTTTCGCGGGGTAAGAACGTCGTAAGTGCTCGAACTACCCCCTCCACCACCCGCGTCCCTGCTTGTATTGGAATCCCCATGCTTGCAGCTGGCGCGCCGCCTCGGAGCGCTCCTCATCCAAATTTACCCACAGCGCGCCACGCTTCGCGCGGTTGTCTTCGGACGTCAACCCCTTCTGCGTTAG
>DATJUX010000017.1:0-14232 GCA_035502095.1 Burkholderiaceae bacterium | reverse complement strand
CGCAGCAGATCGGTATCAGGGGTCTTCTCGGCCAGTTCGGCCAGTGCCATAGTCGCCTTGGTCATCGTGGTGCTCCTCGTCGGTTAAGTCTTCGCAAACTCAACCTTAACGAGACCCGCGATGACCCCCCGCAAGGGGGCTGCGGCGCGCGCAAAGCCGCTTCGGGCTACGCCCTCCGCGCCTCCGCGCGCTCTGTGGACTTACACCACGTCAGGGGACACAAACACGCGGCGAGCGCGCGTCACGTGGCTTGCGGTTCGGGCAATCGGCGCATGCCAGATGTCGACGGACACATGCTGCTCAGGCGAGTTGGGATCCCCACCACCCAGAGCGCGCATGGAGCACACAGAACCCGTGAGGCCGTTATCCTCCGCCGGCATGTATTCACGACTCTAAGCGCCCTGACAGTCTTCGACTACATCGAGCGGTTCTACAACCCGCGTCGGCGCCACTCAACGCTCGGCTATGTCAGCCCCGATGAGTTCGAGCGAGTCGAAGTGAGCTTGGGATAGTGTCTGGCGAACCGAGCGATTCCCACTCCACCCCGACCGCTCCGAAAGTCCGCACGTCGCCGATGACCCTTTGTTCGCTCCGGAGTCCTCTGCCGGTGCAGTCGATAACGGCTTGAAGTTGTCGGCACCTCTTGTAAGACCACTACGACCGCAAATTACGTGCCGACACCGGTCTCCGAACGACCGCAGGGCGCGGCGTTTTCGACGGTCCAGGCATCGACAATGTTGTTGGCGTTGACAACCGGAGTCAGCGTCACGACGCAGTTGCCGGCCCGCGCACTGCCCGCGATCGTGATGACGCCCGTACCGGGGGCAGCAACAACAGGGTTGCCAGCAGCGCCAAACCTCGGCCTTGGAAGGGTCCACGTGATCGGAACATAACCGCCACCCATCAGGCCGGTCCAAACGGTGCCCGGCGCAACGCCGCAGTCAAACGGCGTGGTGAAGCTGCCATTCTGGTTCCGCACACACTCGGCGATGGCCTGCTGCAGCTCGCGGACCGACTCGATGTTTTCCGCCCAGGGCGAACGCGCCAGATAGTCCCGGTACTGCGGCAGCGCAATCTCTGCCAGGATGCCGATGAGCGCAACCACGAGCATCAACTCGACCAGGGTCAAGCCCCTCTGCAGGCGCTGCATCTGGCGAATCATCGACGACCTCTCCTGGATGATCGGACCTTCGAGCGGAACTTTCCGCAGCCTGTTCAGCGGGCCAATAAGACACGCTACAGTAGCTGCTTGAGCTTGAGTCCCAGTCTGCTGCCGCACCGGGTCGACGTGACATTGGTGAACCCAGGGAAGACGGCGCGGGCGGCAGGCTGGCTCTGCGCAAGCATGGGTGGATACAACTTGCGACTTGAGTTCAGAGCGTGGGCGCGATTCACCGAGACTAGTTATCGCGGACCTTCGCATCATCTGCGCAACAAGGCCGGCAGTGACTTCCTTCGGATCTCGAAAGCCGTGGAACGCTGAGTCTTTCCAATTGCCTTGTACCAGACGGTCCCCCGGAGTCTGCCGCGTAGATCCGAATCGTCAGCTCCTTTAGATGCATCGCCACGACTCGGCGAACCCTACCGCTTTGGGAAGTCAGGCCGACGTCCGGCCACCCGGGCAATGCCGACCGCGTGCGCTGCGCGGCCGATGACACTCTTAGCGAAGCCGTTTTGCTGTATCCGGCCTGGCACGAGCTTCATCGAGATACTTCAAGGCGACTCCTGTTTCCCCGAGCCTTGAATAGTCGGCTGCCCGTTGGTCGAAAGCGGCGAGATCTTCGCAATCGGATGAGCCTCGATCTGCGCGAGATTCAGCGGCTGCAAGAGCCGATTGATACACGGCCTTCTTCTCGCGCAGTGCAGTGACCCGCTCGGACGGCCAGCCGGCGAATTCCGAGAGTTTCACACCGGTCGAGAAGCCGAGCAATGTCCGGTCTTTGACAAGGAGGTCGGTCAGATTGCTGCATGCGCTCGTGCGAGTCGCGTATCCAACCGAAGGATCCCGGCAGAATTGGATGAATGGCGCGTACGTGATCGTGGGCAGCGAGGTCTGCATGCCCATCAGTTGGTTCGCAAGGGCCGAGCGCGTCTGCGGGGGCTGGTCCCTAAGCTCCGGCCACCGAAGCATTGCGAGGAAATCCGGAAGGTGTGGATCGAAGTTTCGAGCGGCCGAGGCCCGAATGACCGCCCGGTTGCGGGCGTCCGTATCGCTGCCCGCGGCGGCGGCCAGGAATAGCCACGGAATGCCGTTGTCGGGCTCGATGTCCGCCCATTGCTGGGCAGAAAGCACTGCGCAGGTCCCGACCGTGTCGTAGCTGCAGGCGAGAAATGCGAGCGCGTATAGCCGTGGATCGCCGCTACCGGAAGCGCGCGCTACGAGAACATCCGTTGATCCATTCATGTAGAGAGCCAACGCGACCTCGCGCGGATCCCCGCTGGCAGCAAGCCTTGCTTTCACGCGATCGAGCACCTTGTCGGCGGCGTGGCTCGCCTCATTGCGGATCTTCTCGGCTTCTTCCGCCTTTACGCGCCCGTACCCGCACAAAATGGTTTCGTCTGGGCCGATTTCAGCCAGTGCGCTCGCGTCTGCCGCTGTCGGCGCGACTACGGGAGAGGACGGAGAGCGGCCGGGGGAGGCTCGTCGTGCTTCTGACGAATTCCGCTGCGCTTCCGGGCGATGTACCGCGAATAGAAGGTAAATCAACGCAACGATGACGAGCACTATCCCTGCCGAGAAAGCGAACAACCATCTCTTGCTGACCTCGTAATCCATCGTTTGGACCTACTGGGCAACGCTCGCGCCGCCCCCATCGCGAAGTCCGCCAGATGCCATTCGTTCCTGCCCCGAGCATGCCGGCAACCTGGCGGACGGGCTGACGCGAGACCTGCTTTGCAGCAGGCTTGCGCGCCCGCGGATGCGCCGGTGCGGCACTTCACGACGACCGGCTCCGGCCACCTTACACGAGGCTGTGAACCGCCGCGATGCTCTTTCGACCTAGATCAACACCAAGAATCCCGCGCGTGCGCACACTGCGTGCATGGATAGAGAGGACGCGACAGCGCGTTTCGATGGCGCGCTTCCTTCTGGCGAAGAACCTTCCCGGCGCACATTCTTCAAGTGCGTGGGCGCGGCGGTCGTTGGCACGAGCTTGACGCCCGTTGCATCGATGGCGGCCACGACACCCAAGCCGCTCGATGCAGCCCGTGACGGCACGCCCTTGCCGGTGCACGTCGAACTGGTGGTCAACGGCACTGCGCGGGCACTGCAGGTGGCTCCGCAGGCGACGCTGGTCGAGGTGCTGCGCGATCAACTCGGCCTGACGGGCACCAAGATCGGCTGCGACCGCGGCGCCTGCGGCGCATGCACAGTCTGGCTCGACGGCGCGCCGGTGTTGTCTTGCATGACGCTGGCAATCGATGTCGGCGCACGCAAGGTGACGACGATCGAAGGCCTGGCGCGCGGCGGTGCGCTGCACCCGGTGCAGGTAGCGTTCATCGCGCACGATGCCGTCCAGTGCGGCTTCTGCACGCCCGGCATGGTGATGAGCTGCGCGGCGCTGCTCGAACGCAACCACACGGTCTCGGCCGCCGACATCAAGGATGCAGTGGCCGGACACCTGTGCCGCTGCGGTACGTACCCGCACGTGGTCGCCGCCACGCTCGAAGCAGCCAAGTCGCGCGAGGGCTAGTCGATGGCCGACGCAACGCGCACGCAAAGTCATCCGGCGGGGATCCTGCCCGGCTCGCTCGGCGAAATCGAACGCCAGGTTGCGCTCGACGAAGCCCCGCCGCTGCCGCCGAACGCGCAGCTCGAATGGATCGGCAAGCCGGTGGCGCGCATCAATGGCCGCGCCAAGGTGACCGGTGCGGCCCGTTTCACGGTCGACGTGAAGCTTCCCGGCATGCTGCACGGGCGCCTGCTGCGTTCGCCGCACCCGCATGCGCTCGTACGGGCGCTCGATCTTGGCGCCGCGACGAAGCTTCCAGGCGTGCGCGCCGCGTTGGCGCTCGACGAGCCGGGCGGGCGCGCGATCGAAGCCAACACCGGCGCCGCGCGACCGCGCCGCGTGCGCTATGCGGGCGACGTCGTCGCGGCAGTGGCCGCGACCACGCCCGCCGCCGCCGCCGCGGCGTTGGAGTCGATCAAGGTCGACTACGCGCCGCTGCCCTTCGTGGTCGACATCGAAAGCGCGCGCAAGGACGGTGCGCCGACCGTGTTCGACGGCCCGGTGCGCGGCGAAAGTTACGGCGGCGGCGCACCGACCGGCGAGCCGCTGCCGCAGCATGGCAACGTGCGCGGACCCAACCGCGCAGGCTCGCGCGGCGACGCCGCGGCCGGCCTGGCCGGCGCAACCGTCACGATCGACGGCGAATACCGCACCCAGGTGCAGACGCATTGCTGCATGGAGACGCATGCCGTCGTCGCCGACTGGCGCCCCGACATGCTGACCGTCTACATCTCGACGCAGTTCACGGCCGGCGTACGCAGCGAGCTCGCACGCGCGTTCGACCTGCCGCTCGGTCGCGTGCGCGTGATCGTCGATGCGATGGGCGGCGGATTCGGTTCGAAATCCAGCGCGGGGATCTACACGCGCGCCGCGGTTGCGCTTTCGCGCGCCGCGTCCGCTCCGGTGCGGATGGTGCTCGATCGTCGCGAAGAGCACCTCGACACCGGCAACCGCCCCGCCACGGTGCAGGCACTGCGCGTCGGCGCGAACCCCGACGGTTCGCTCGCGGCGATCGCTCTCGAGACCTACGGCACCGCGGGCGTCGGCATCGGCGCGGGCGTGGGCAATTTCGCGCAGGGCCTGTATTCCTGCGCGAACTTCCAGGTCGCGCAGTCCGACGTCTTCACCAATGCCGGGCCGGGCAGCCCGATGCGCGCACCGGGCAACGTGCCCGGTGCGTTCGCCATGGAGCAGGCGATCGACGAACTCGCCGAACGACTCGGCATCGATCCGCTCGTGTTGCGCGACCGGATCGATCCGAGCCCGCTGCGGCGCGAGGAGCGGCGCATCGGCGCCGCGCGCATCGGCTGGGACGGGCGCCACGCACCGGGTGCCGACACCGGGCCGGTCAAACGCGGCATCGGCATGGCGCAATCGTTCTGGGGCGCCAACGTCAACACCAACGCGTCGTGCGAGGTGAGAATCCTGCGCGACGGTTCCGTCGAAGTGCGCTCCGGCGTCCAGGACATCGGCAGCGGCATCGGCACCGTGCTCGCGCAGGTGGTCGCCGAAGAACTCGGCCTGCGGCCGCAGGACATCGTCGTGCGCATCGGCGACACGGAGTTTCCGGCCGGCCCGCCTTCCTACGGCAGCCTGACCACGGCCTCGATCACGCCGCCTGCCCGCAACGCGGCTGCGCGGGTACTCCGCGAGCTGTTCGCCGCGGCAGCGCCGGCGCTCGAGAGCACGCCCGATCAGCTGATCGGGCACGCCGGGCGCATTGCGACCCGCGACGGCGCACGCAGCGTGCCGTTCGCGGCCGCCACGGCGCGCCTGCGGTCCGACTACATCAGCGCCCAGGCGACCCGCGCGGACGACTACGGCGGCTTCGCGCACAAGGCGGGCGACATGGGCCAGGCGCAGCGCTCGCTGGGCGGGGTGCAGTTCGCGCAAGTGGCGGTCGACGTCGAGACGGGCATCGTGCGCGTCGAACGCGTGGTCGCGGTGCAGGACTGCGGACGGCCGATGAACCCGCGCCTGATCGAAAGCCAGGTGCAGGGCGGGGTGATCATGGGCCTCTCGTACGCGCTCTACGAAGAACGCGTGCTGGACCGGCGCACGGGGCAGATGCTGAACGCCGATCTCGAGCACTACAAGATCGCGCGCGCGCACGAGACGCCGGAGATCGAGGTGGTGCTGCTCGAGCACTACCAGGGCACGAGCGCGACCGACGCGTACGGCATCGCGGAGCCGTCGAACATCGCCACGACGCCGGCGATCGCGAACGCCTTCTACAACGCCACCGGCGTGCGCGTACGCCGCCTGCCGATGACGCCGGCGACCGTGCTCGCCGCACTCGGGCGCGCGCCATCGACGCGGAGTCGGGCATGAAGCCGTTCGTCCTGACACGCGCCCGCTCGCTGGACGAGGTGTGGCGAACCCGGAGCACGGCGGTCGCCGATGCGATGCTGCCGCCGCCGGGCACCCCAAGCGGGGCCACCGTGCTGAAGGCTGGCGGCATCGATCTGCTCGACCTGATGAAGGAGGGACTGCTCGCGCCGGACCGTGTAATCAGCCTTGGCGGTATGCCCGGCCTGGACACGATCCGTGAAGACGCCGGCGGCCTGCGCATCGGTGCACTCGCCACGCTCGAGCAGATCGCCGCGCATCCGGTCGTGCGCGCACGCTTCCAGGCGCTTGCCGATGCGGCTGCACGCAGCGCGAGCCCGCAGATCCGTCACGTCGCGACGCTCGGCGGCAACCTGCTGCAGCGGCCGCGCTGCTGGTACTTCCGCTCGGCGCGGCATCGCTGCGTGCGCAAAGGTGGCGACACGTGCTTCGCGTTCGGCGGCGAAAACGACTATCACGCGATCTTCGACCACGCCGGCTGTGCGATGGTGCACCCGTCGACGCCGGCGACCGCGCTGGTCGCACTGGACGCGCGCGTTGAACTCGGCGGCCCCGCCAGCGCCCGGCGCACGGTCGCACTCGAGGACTTCCTTCTTGCGCCGCCGCGCGCGCTGACGCGCGAAAACGACCTGCGCCCCGCCGAGGTGCTGACGGCTGTCTTGCTTGCCGCACCGGCGCCGATGACACGGTCGGTGCATCTGCGCCAGGGGCAGCTTGATTCGTTCGACTGGCCGCTCGCCGACGTGGCCGTGGTGCTCACGCACGATGCGGATGCGTCGTGTCGCAAGGCGGCCGTCGTGCTCGGTGCCGCAGCTCCGGTCCCGCACCGCGCGGTCGAGGCCGAGCGCGCATTGATCGGGCGCCGCATCGACGCAACCACAGCGGCGGAGGCGGCACGTGCGGCCCTGGCGGGTGCGCAGCCGCTCAGCGGCAACGCCTACAAGGTGCCGATCTTCGAAACGCTGGTGCGGCGTGCCGTGCTGGCGGCGGGCGGGATCTTGCCGGCATGAGCCGCACGAGGCGTCGCGGTTCGTTGCCCGGAGAAGGAATACGACGATGACGACTCCCTGGACCGTGACCCGGCGCACGGTCAACGCAGCGCTGCTGGCCGCGAATGCACTGGCCGTCCTCCCCGGCACCGCGCTGGCGCAGGCGCTGCGCACCTTGCCGCCTGCGCGCAAAGAGATCGGCAAGCCGCTGATGCAGGCACTGCAAGCACGCCGCTCGACACGCATCTTCGATGCCCGCGCGCTGCCGGAGCAGGTTCTTTCCGACCTGCTCTGGGCCGCCTATGGCGTCAACCGCCCGAGCGGCGACCGCACGGCGCCGTATTGGCGCCACCTCATGGTGATCGACGTCTACGCGGTGATGGCCGACGGAGCGTGGCGCTACGAGCCGGCAGCGCACACGCTGCACAGACAGGTCGCGGCGGACGTGCGTGGGCGAACGGGGCTGCAGGGCTTCGTCGGCTACGCGCCGCTCAATCTGGTCTATGTCGTGCACGGCGAGCGTATGACCGATGTATCGGCCGAGGAGCGACGCCTCTACGGCTCCGTGGACGCCGCGTTCGCGGGGCAGAACGTCTATCTGTACTGCGCTTCCGAGGGGCTGGCGACCGTGTTCCGTGCCGAGATCGACTACACGCGGCTCGCGCAGGCGTTGCAGTTGCCCGACGGCCAGTTCGTCGCGTTCTCCCAGACGGTCGGATACCCTGGCGTCTGACGCAGATCCTGCGTGGACGGAGGCGGTCGCGCGCCGAGCCCTCCGCCTGGTCGATGTTCCGCGCCTAGCATGGGGAACCGTTCATTTCTGGAAGATGGCCGGTCGGCAGCGCTCCCCGTCGTAGCGGGCCATCGGCCTGCGATAGCAGCGCGCGGGCCGATCGAATTCGCCACGGATTGATCCTGCTCGATGGTTGCATGGTGCGTCGCTGCTAGATTGGCCCGCGACCCGATGCACTGGCGGGCGGCGTTAGTGTCATGAGAACAATTCGCGAACGACCCTGGCTGCGCTTCTACGGCACCGTGCCGCACAGCATCGACTATCCGCGCATCACGCTGTACGAGGCGGTTGCCGCCACGGCCAAGCGCGCGCCCGAAGCAACCGCGTGGCAGTTCTTTGGCACGACCGCCACGTATCGCGAGCTGGGCGGCGCGATCGACCGTGCCGCCAATGCGCTGGCGGCACTGGGCCTGAAGGCGGGCGACCGGTTCCTCATTTCAATGCCGACTGTTCCGGCGGGCGTCATTGCGTTTTATGCCGCCAACAAACTCGGCGTGGTGCCGGCGCTGATCCATCCGCTGTCGACCGCGCCCGAGATCGAGTTCTATCTGGACGCGACCGGCGCCCGTTGCGTTCTTGCGCTGGATGCGTTCTACGGCACGGTTGCCACGTTGAAGCCCGGGCGCGCGCTCGAGCGGATCATCCTCGCCCGCATCGGCGACGATCTGCCGCTCCTGAAGCGTCTCGGCTTCTGGCTCACCAAAGGACGCAAGATCGCCACCGTACCGGACGATCCGCGCGTGTGCTGGTGGACGCAATTGATGGCCGGCAACCATGCGCCCGCCGCGCGTGCAGCGAGGGCCACCGACGATCCGGCGGCAATCCTGTTCTCCGGCGGCACGACGGGCGTGCCGAAGGGCATCGTGCTGTCGAACCGCAATTTCATCGCCGAAGGCATGCAAGCCGCGGCCTGGGGCGGCATGGCGAGCGGCGATGCGATCCTTGCCATCCTGCCGATCTTCCATGGCTTCGGCCTCGGCGTCTGCGTGAACGCCGCCTTCATGGCGGGCGGCAAGTCGATCCTGGTGCCGCAGTTCTCGGCGGCCATCGTCGCGAAGCTGCTGCGCAGCGCTCGGCCGAACCTGCTGGTCGGCGTGCCGACGTTGTACGACGCGCTGGCGAAGGATCGCTCGCTCGCGCATGCCGATCTGTCCTGCCTGCGCGCGTGTTTTTCCGGTGCCGATACGCTGCCGCGACCGGTCAAGGAGCGCTTCGAGAACCTGGTCGCGTCCAGGGGTGGCAAGGTCAAGCTGCTGGAAGGCTACGGCCTGACCGAGGCCGTGACCGCGATCATGGCCACGCCGCTCACCGAGTACCGCGAGGGATCGATCGGCATTCCGTTTCCCGACATGGACGCGAAGATCTGCCGGCCCGGCTCGACCGAGGAACTGCCGGACGGCGAGCAAGGCGAGATCTGTATCGCCGGTCCGGCGGTGATGCTGGGCTACCTGGACGACCCGCATGCAAGCGCGCAAGCACTGGAGGTGCATCCGGACGGGCGCACATGGCTGCACACGGGAGACCTCGGCCGCCGCGACAGCGATGGGTTCTTCTACTTCAGCGAGCGCGCCAAGCGCCTGATCAAGTCGTCGGGATTCAACGTCTATCCCTCGCAGGTCGAAACGGTGCTCTACCAGCACCCGCTGGTGGCGGAGGCCTGCGTGATCGGCGTCCCGGACGAAGCACAAGTCGAGCGCGTCAAGGCCGTCGTCGTGGTGAGGGATCCCGCGCAGGAGAGCGCCGCCACGGCCGACGCGCTGATCGCCTTCTGCCGCGAGCGGCTCATCAAGTGGTCGTGTCCGCGCGACATCGAGTTCCGGCGCGACCTGCCGAAGACGAGGATCGGCAAGATCGACTACAAAGTGCTGATGGCCGAACACGCAACATCCGCGCGGGGCGCGGCACGATGAACGGCGGCGAGCGCGTCGCGACGGTGCTGCAGGCGCACGGCGTACGGTGGTTGTTCACGCTGTGCGGCGGTCACATCTCCCCGGTCCTCGTTGCGGCGAAAGCGCGCGGCGTGCGCGTGGTCGATACGCGCCACGAGGCGACGGCGGTATTCGCTGCCGACGCCGTCGCGCGGCTCACGGGCACGCCCGGGGTCGTGGCCGTCACGGCGGGTCCGGGCCTCACGAACACCATCACGGCGCTGAAGAACGCGCAGTTGGCACAAAGCCCGCTCGTGCTGCTCGGTGGTGCCGCGCCGACTGCGTTGCAGGGACGGGGTGCGCTGCAGGACATCGCCCAGCGGCCGCTGATCGCACCACACGTCAAGCAGGTGTTCCAGGTCAGGCGCGTGCGGGAGATCGGTCCTTCGCTCGAGAAGGCGTTGGAGCTTGCCGCCAGCGGCGTGCCCGGTCCGGTCTTCGTCGAGTGCGCGGTCGACCTGCTCTATGACGAGGCGCTCATCAGGCAGTGGTATGTCGATGCGGGCGGCAAAGGAACTTCGGTCGGCGACCGGCTGCTGCGCTGGTACTTGCAACGCCACGCCAACCGCATGTTCGCCCGCGCCGGCGAAACCACGGCGCCCTCCGTCAGGCCCGTCGCGGCGCCGCGGGCTGCACCCGGCGACATCGCGTCGGCTGCGGCCGCGCTGGCTCGTGCCCGGCGACCGCTGCTCGTGATCGGCAGTCAGGCCGTGCTTGTTGCCGGCCGCGTGCCGGAGATCGCCGCGGCCGTGAGACAGCTCGGCGTTCCCGTCTATCTCTCGGGCATGGCGCGCGGCCTGCTTGGACCCGATTCGACCTTGCAGATGCGACATGCCCGCCGCGATGCACTGCGCGAAGCCGATTGCGTGCTGCTGGCCGGCGTGCCGAGCGATTTTCGGCTTGACTACGGCCGGCACGTCCGACGCGCCGCCACGCTGATCGCGGCCAACCGCAGCGTGAAGGACGCGCGACTGAACCGGCGCCCGACCATCGCGGCGATCGGTGACGCGGGCCTGACTCTGGTCGAGTTGGCGCAGCAGCTCGATGCCGGCGTGCGGCGATCCGAGTGGATCGAGTCGCTGCGCAGGCGCGACGACAAGCGGGAGGCCGAAATCGACGCGCAGGCCCGGGTGGCGGGCGAACACGTGAATCCGATCGCATTCTTGCGCGCGCTCGACGCCGCCGCCTCTGCAAATGCCGTGCTGGTGGCCGACGGTGGTGACTTCGTCTCGACGGCGTCGTACATCGTGCGGCCGCGCGCCCCGCTGGCGTGGCTGGATCCGGGCGCTTTCGGAACGCTCGGCGTCGGCGCGGGGTTCGCGCTGGGCGCGCATGTTGTGTACCCGGATGCCGAGGTGTGGTTGATCTGGGGCGATGGCGCCAGCGGTTACGGCCTGGCCGAGTTCGACACGTTCGTGCGCCACCGGGTGCCGGTGATCGCGGTCGTGGGCAACGACGGGAGCTGGGCACAGATCGCGCGCGAGCAGATCAAGCTGCTGCACGACGACGTCGGCACCGTGCTGGCGCGCACGGACTATCACCGCGTGGCCGAAGGGTTCGGCGCCGCGGGTCTGCTGGTGACCCGGACGGCCGACGTGCCGGCGGCGCTGGCACAGGCGAAAGCGCTCGCGCGCGAGGGCAAGCCCGTGCTCGTCAACCTGTGGCTGGACAGGTCCGAGTTTCGCGAGGGGTCGATCTCGATGTGAGGTGCGGCCACAGCGGCCCGAGGTCGGGCACCGCTATTTGCCTCGAGTAGCGCGCCGGGTGCACGATCGGGAGCCGGTTTGTCTGGAGTCAATGCGGCGCGACACTGGAAGAGCATCCTCCCCAAGACGTGGCCGTCTGGCGCCACCACGAGCGAGCCGAACATGGATGTGATCCGCAAGCAACCGGCGTTGCTTGCTGCGCCTCCGAACCTCGTCGACTACGACGCAGCGTGCCGCGACTTCTCGTGGAGCGCGGCACGCGCGCGCCTCGACGGCCTGCCGGGCGGGCGCGGCCTGAACATCGCCCACGAAGCCGTCGACCGCCACGCCGCCGGCGCGCGGGCAGACAAGGTCGCGCTGCGCTGGCTCGGCAAGGACGGATCGACGAGTGCGGTCACGTATGCGCAGCTGCGCGCGGCGACCAACCGCTTCGCCAACGCGCTTGCCGCGTTGGGCGTGCAGGCGGGCGACCACGTGTTCCTGCTCACCGGCCGCATTCCGGCGCTCTACGTCGCGGTGCTGGGGGCGCTCAAGCACCGCTGCATCGTCACGCCGCTTTTTTCGGCGTTCGGACCGGAGCCGATCGCCACGCGCATGAATCTCGGCGCGGCCAAGCTGCTCGTGACGACGACGAGTCTGTATCGGCGCAAGATCGAACCGATGCGGGCCACGCTCGCGGCACTCGAGCACGTGCTGCTCGTACCCGACGACGACGCGCCGCTGCCACCGGGGACGCGCGCCCTGCAGGCATGCCTCGATGCGGCCTCGCCCGACTACACGATCGGCCCGACCGACGCGGAGACGCCCGCGCTGCTGCACTTCACGAGCGGGACGACCGGCAAGCCAAAGGGGGCGCTGCACGTGCACGGTGCGATCGTCGCCCACTACGAGACGGGACGCGTCGCGCTCGACTTCCACCCCGACGACGTGTTCTGGTGCACCGCCGATCCCGGGTGGGTGACCGGCACCTCCTACGGAATCATCGCGCCCCTGGCGCACGGCCTCACCCAGGTGATCGACGAGGCCGACTTCGACGCAGAACGCTGGTACGGCATCCTCGCGCGCGAGCAGGTCTCGGTCTGGTACACGGCGCCCACGGCGGTGCGGATGATGATGAAAGGCGGTGCCGGCGCGGTGCACCAGCATCGCTTCCCGCGTCTGCGCTTCATCGCGAGCGTGGGCGAGCCGCTGAACCCGCAGGCGGTGACCTGGGGCGTCGAGGCGTTCGGGCTGCCGATCCATGACAACTGGTGGCAGACCGAGACCGGCGGCATCATGATCGCCAACTTCGCGGCGCTCGACATCCGCCCCGGTTCGATGGGCCGGCCGCTGCCGGGCATCGAAGCGGCGGTCGTCGGGCGCAGGGACGACGGCGGCATCGAGGTCCTGCCGCGGCCCGCCGGGCGCGGACCGGGTCCGGAAGGCGAACTCGCGCTGCGGCGCGGTTGGCCGTCGATGTTCCGCGCGTACCTGAACGAAGACGACCGTTACCGCAAGTGCTTCGTCGGCGAGTGGTATCTCACCGGCGACCTCGCGCGCTGCGACGGCGACGGATATTTCTGGTTCGTCGGGCGCGCCGACGACATGATCAAGTCGTCGGGGCACCTGATCGGGCCGTTCGAAGTCGAATCGGCGTTGATGGAGCACCCGGCGGTACACGAGGCGGGCGTGATCGGCAAGCCCGAACCGACCATCGGCGAGATCGTCAAGGCGTTCGTCGCGCTCAACCCCGGCTTCGAGCCCAGCGAGGCGTTGCGGCGCGAACTGCTCGGCTTCGCGCGCAAGCGCCTCGGAGCCGCCGTGGCGCCGAAGGAGATCGAGTTCAGCCAGCTGCTGCCGAAGACGCGCAGCGGCAAGATCATGCGGCGCCTGCTCAAGGCACGCGAACTCGGCCAGCCGGAAGGCGATACGTCGACCCTGGAGACGACATGACACCGACCCGCGACGACGCGCGCGCGTTGCTCTGGCAGATGGTGCGCATCCGCCGCTTCGAGGAGAAATGCGCCGAGCTGTACAGCGCCGGCAAGATCCGCGGCTTCATGCACCTCTACATCGGCGAAGAGGCCATCGCCGCCGGCGCGATGCCGCAGCTCGATGCTTCCGACAGCGTGCTTGCGACCTATCGGGAGCATGGCCAGGCGCTCGTGCGCGGCCTGCCGGCCGGGCCGGTCATGGCGGAGATGTACGGCAAGCGCGAAGGATGCAGCGGTGGACGCGGGGGATCGATGCACATTTTCGATGCCACGCGCCGCTTCTTCGGCGGCAATGCGATCGTCGCCGGCGCGCTGCCGATGGCGGTCGGCTTCGGGCTCGCCGAAAAGATGCGCAAGACCGATCGCATCACGGCCTGCTTCTTCGGCGAGGGCGCGGTCGCGGAAGGCGAGTTCCACGAGTCGGCCAACCTCGCGGCGCTGTGGCGCCTGCCCGTGCTGTTCCTGTGCGAGAACAACCTGTACGCCATGGGCACGGCCCTGAGTCGCCATCAGTCGCAAACCGATATCCGCCGCAAAGCGGCAGCGTATGACATCCCCGCCGACGCCGTCGACGGCATGGACGTCGTGGCCGTCGAGGCGGCGACGCGCCGGGCCGCGCAGTCGGTGCGCAGCGGCGCCGGACCGTACCTCCTCGAGGCGCGTACCTATCGCTTCCGCGCCCACTCCATGTACGATCCGGAGCTGTACCGCGCCAAAGAGGAAGTCGAGCTCTGGAAGGCGCGCGACCCGATCCTGACCTTCA
>DATJUX010000016.1:0-9052 GCA_035502095.1 Burkholderiaceae bacterium | reverse complement strand
CCGCTGCCGTCGAAGACGAGCGTGGTCGCGCCGTCCTGGTCCCACGGATCGCGATCGGTGCGCGCGATGTAGAGGTACATGCCCTTGTCCGGCATGTACAGCAGGAAGCTTTCCTCGAGCACCCGGAATCCCTTCGCGGCGGCCTGCTCGCCGGCGAGACGACGCGCGGTCGCGAGTGCCACGCCCCACGCCAGAGGCGGCTCCGCCTGGGGCTTGTCGAGGGCCGGCAGCGCATCGCCGTACGGATCGGGCATCGCGAACAAGGTCCGCATCACGGGCATGTAGATCTGCGCCGGCAGGTTGAAGCCGACACTCGACCAGGCCAGCGCCAGCAGCATCACCCACAGCCACAGGCCGCCGGCGCGATGCAGGTCGACGTTGATCCGGTACGCCGAGGCAGGCCACCGCACCAGCCACGACGGGTTCCACCACTTCCCCAGCCACTGGCCGAGCGTGCGCCCGTCTGAGCGAGGTGCGGACAAATCGCGCCGCACGCGCAACGGAAACGTCAGGTAGGCGCCGACGAAACAGTCGACCGTCCAGAGCAACGCCACGATGCCGAACAGATACGTCCCGAACGAGCCGGGGATTGCCAGCTGGTAGTGCAGGCGATTGATCAACGTGACCACGTTGTGCGACGTGATCGGCCAGAGATTGTCCTGCGGTACCTGGCGACCCACTTGATCGCCGGAATACGGATCGAGGTACAGTGCCGAGAACCCGAGTTCATAGGGCTTCGCGGTCAAGGGATCGACGCGCGGTTCGGCCAGCACCGTGGCCGGTTCGCCACGCTTGCGTTGCAGGACGAGCGAATTGAATGCGGCTTGCGGCGCGAGTACCTGGGCACGTTGCCGCAGCGTCGCCGGGTCCAGTTGCGGCCGCGCTCGCTCGACGATCGCGGGCGGCGGATCGAGCCAGGCTTGCAGCTCCGGGTTGAATACGATGATGCTGCCCGTGACGCCGATGAGGACCAGCCACACCGCCATGAACAGGCCGGCATAGCGATGAAACAGGAGCCAGAACCGTCGGAGCATCTGCAGCGGTCAGCCGGTGCTCAGGCAGCGGTCAGAAGTCGACCTTCATCGACGCCACGACCGACCGCGGCGCGCCGTACGTCACGTAACCCCACGGCGCCAGGAACATGAATGCATCGGTGTAGTACCGGCGGTTGAAGAGATTCTTCACGTTCACCTGGAAGCTCGCCTTGTTCCTCCCGAAGGTGGTCTCGTACGACGTCACCGCGTCGAAGATCACGTAGCCCGGGCTCTCGATCGTCGACGTGTCCGTGGCAAAGGTATTCGGATCGACGAAGGTGCCGGCCGCAGGGCCCTCCCACGTCATGCCGGCGCCGATCTTCACACCTGCGATCGCCCCCTCGCGGAAGCGGTAGGTGCTGAACAGGCGCGCCATGTCCTTCGGCACGTTCGGTACGTCGCTGCCCTGTGGGTAAAGCGATGTGCCGACCTTCACCACCGCGTGATCGTGCGTGTAGGCGAACAGGCCGTCCCAACCCGGTGCCAGCTCGCCCTGCACGGTGAATTCGATCCCGCGTGACTCGATCTGGCCAACCGTGGTCGGAAAGAATCCGCCGGCGCCGTTCGGGTGCGCCAGGTCGGGTGCCACCACGTTCGTCTTCGTGAGATCGAACCAGGCGAACGACGCACTCGCCTTGCGATCGGGCAACTCCGCCTTGGCACCGACTTCGTACTGGCGCGCACTCTCCGGCTTGAGCGCGTGCCCTTGCCAGTCGGTTCCGTTGGCGGCGTTGGAGGCGCCGAAGTTCTTCGTGTAGCTGGTGTAGAGACTGAGGTGTTGATCGGGCTGCCAGAGCACGGCGGCCCGTGGCGTGACGGCCGTGTCGTGCGTCTCCGGCTGTGCCTCAGGAGCGCCGGAGCCGCCGAAGTTCGCGCCCGCCGCCGTGTAGCCGGAACTGGAGACCGACTGGTATCGCAATCCACCGAGCAGTTCGACGCCGCCGGGCAGCTTCGCCTGGTCCTGCGCGTACACGCCATATGAGCGGGTCACGGTCTGGGTCACATAGAACGTGTCCGGGTCGAGCGGTATCCCGGCGGGCGAAACGACCTGCGAGCTGAACAGCGGGACGTCGATGAATGGGCCCGCAGGGTTCGAGTAGCGGCTGTCGTAGAACGCAACCAGCCGGTAGTAGTCGGCCCCGACGAGCAGTGTGTGTTTCACCGGCCCGGTCGCTACGTGCCCGGTCAGGTCGACCACCGTGCCATCGGACTGCGTGTGGCCCGTCAGTTGTGCACTTCCGAGACTGACCGTCCAGACATCGTTGACGAGCTGCAGCGGTCCGAATGCCGTACTCAGGTTGAGCGGCGTGGAAAAATCGACCCGGTTGTGGCCGATCTTCTGGCGCACGACCCAGTCGTCGTCAAAGGCATGCGACCAGTTCAGTCCGACGAACGTGGTATCGGGATCGAAGTAGTACGGCGCCGGATTCGCATTGCGCGGCCCCCACTGGAATGTGTTCGTGGCCGTGTCGAAGGGCACCACGGCCTGCTGATACAGCGTCGTGCGGTCGTGCAGGTAGGATGCCTCGACCGTCACCGCCGTTCGCTCGCCCGGTTTCCAGGTGATGGTCGGCGCGATGAACGAGCGCTCGCTGCGCACGTTGTCGACCCAGAACCTGCTCTTGTCATAGGCCACGTTGAGGCGATAAAGAAGCGTCTTGTCCGCATCGACCGGCCCGGTCGTGTCGAAGTTGGCCGCGTAGTGGTCCCAGGACCCGACGCTCGCCTCAACCGACTGCGCGGCGACCGGCTGTGGCTGTTTGGTCACGAGATTCACCACGCCGCCAGGCTCCACGCGTCCGTACAGGATGGCGCCCGGCCCCTTGAGTACCTCGATGCTCTCCACGTTGCTGAGGTTTGCCTGCCCGCCCAGGCCGCTCGGATCGTCGATGCGGAAGCCGTCGCGAAAATAGGTCGACGTGCTGAAGCCGCGCAGGTAAATGGTCTCCGCCCAGCCGATGCTCGAGGCCCGCACGCCGGCGACATTCGACAGCGCCTCGTCCAGCGTCGTCGCCTTCTGGTCGTCGAGCACCTGGCGCGGTATCACCTGGACGCTGACGGGTGTCTCGATCAGCGGTGTATCGGTCTTGGTGGCGGTCGATGCATTCGTGACCGTGTAGCCCTCGGTCTTCTTGCCGGTGATCTCGACCGGCTCCAGTCTTCGCGGCGATTCGTTCGACGGGGGGCCGACGGCGTCTTTTTCCGGACTCGTCACCTGGGCCTGCACGGCGAAGGCGGCGAGGAGCGCGAGCACGAGCGCCGCTTGCCGCGCCGCTCGCGAACTTCGCGCGCCGGCTGGCGCGTGCCCCGGCCTGCCGTGAGCCGGCGTCATCGTTGTGCTCCGTGATGATGGCCCGCACCGCCGTTCTTCGCATCGAACGAATCGAACAGCTTGACGCGATCGTTGGCGAGAGAGCCTTCGGCCCGGGTCAGCAAGGCGACGAGCTGCACGGCCGTGTCCGCAGGAACGCCCGCCAGCTTCAAGCCATCCACCGTCCGGAACGCCTCGCCACCGCAGGCGGCGATCTGCCATGCACCGTCCCGGCGCTGCATCAGCGCGCGGCCTCCCCGGTGGCCCTGGATCCAGTCGGCCACCGCGTAGTCGCCGCGCACGACGATCGGCGCGGTTTCCACCTTGCTTTCCAGCGTGTCGTACGTGCTGGCGATGACAGCGCGGATCGACGGCGCCGCCTCCGTCATGCCATGCGGCGCTCCGTCCTGGTGGTGCGCAGAAGCAGCGGACGCCAGCAGGCCGCCGGCGATCGCCAGCACCGACGCGGCAAAAAATCGTGCCGCGCGTCTCACCACCGACGCCAGATCGTCGCATGGCGCAGGCGCGCAGGCAGCCTCAAACGCGATACACATCGAGTACCTCCAAAAGGGCGAATGAGAAACCGCGGCGGACGCGAGCGTCGCGCCGGCCGGATCAACCAGCTCTTCGGGGGACGGGGGGGCCGCGCGAGCGATGGGTGCGCCAGACCGGCCGCGCTGGTGCCACAGCCGCCGCACTCGCGACCCGCTGCGAGGCGATATGGCTTGCGACGGTCAGTATCGCCGCCGCGGGAGGTGCGCCGCACGAACTGCCATGCGGCGAGCAGTACGGGCAATGTTGAACAATCGTCGCGCCCGGCTTGGGTGGCACATCGCCTCGGCGGCGCACGGCGCCGGCCGCAGCAAGGCCGCTCTCGGTGCAGATCTCCATCCACGATGGCGGCGTGCCCGCCGCGAGCGCGTGGGAGATGGCCGGTGCAAACGAATTCAGCAGGATCGCTACGATCGCAATCCAGATCCGAACTCGCCGAGGACGGTCGTTCGCCATATTGTTCCAGCTCACCGGCGAGGCCGCGAGTGGCCGACCGCGCGGCGTCTCGAGCAGCGAACAGGTTCCGCTGGTCGCCGGCGTTCGCGCAGGGTCACGCTCACTGCTTCATGGCGTCGGGCTTCATCGCATCGTGCTTGGTCGTCGCAAGCGGCTTGACCTGCGCGTTGACCTCGATGCTTTCGCGCGTGCCATCCTTGTCCTCGATGACGAGCGTCACCGGCACGGTGTCACCTGCCTTGAGCTGCTGCTTCAGCTCCATCAGCATGACGTGGTAGCCGCTTGGCTTCAGCTCGACCAGCTTGCCCGCGGGCCGATCCAGGCCGGCGACAGGACGCATCCGCATCATGTCGTCGACCATCGTCATTTCGTGGATCTCGACCACGCCCGCGACCGGCGAACTGGCTGCCACGAGTCGGCCGCCCGACGTCGATGTGATCCTGCAGAACATGCCGCTTGTCTTCTGTTGCGCGACCGTTCCGCGGACCCACGCGTCGCTGACCGTAGTTTTTGCGAGCGCATTTGCCAGAGGCGCGCCGGCGAGAGCCACGGCGATGATGAGCGAGCCGATGGCGGTCCTCACGGTGTTTCTCCTTCGATGACGTGACTGAAGAGATCGGGGCGCGGCGCGCGCGATGCGCGGTTCGCCTCCGCCTGCGCCGCGAGACGCGCTTCGAGATCGACGTCGCGCGAACGCGCCAAGGCATCGCCCTTCCGATTCGCCTCCTCCGCGACGGCAACGGCAAGCGCGGATATCGGCATCAGCCGGACCAATGGATTTGTCAGGTCAACCGAACCATCCGGCGCCAACAGTTCGAGGAATGACGCCGACGACGACCCATCGCTCCACGCATTTGCGTGGGCAACTTCAAACAGGATACACATGAGTGCCTCCGAAAAGTTCAAGCGGAAAACCGCAGCGACGCCGGCGGCGTCGACACCTGCGGGATCGACTAGCTCTTCAGACGACCGGAGGTGCGCGTGACCGCGCGACACGCCATACCGGCCGCGCAGGTTCAACCGGGTTGGCGCTCGCCGCCACTTGGGGCGCGGCTTCTGCCGGCGCCGGCAGCATGGACCAAGCAGGAGGTGCCTCGAACGAGGCCCCGTGCGATGCACAGTAGGGACAATGTTGAAACGCGGCCGAAGCCGGCTTGGCCGGCGCGTCGCCGGTGCGACGCTCGGCGAACGGCGCAATGGAACCGCTGGCGCTGCAGATCTCCGTCCATGGTCCGGAGCCGGCTGCGCCGATCGCGTGAGACACCGCCGGCGCGAACGTATTCAGCAGAATCGCCAAAATAGCGATCCAGGCTGCAAGCCGCCCACGTTGCAAGTTCGCCATGCAGGGAGGTTATCGAAGATGCGCGAGGCCGACAACAAGCTTGAAGGCGATGGCACCCGGCGTCGGCATGGGGAGAGCTACCCATTCCTCCTGGCCGGCGCATCGCGGGACGCAACTGCACCTAGACGTTCATGCGCGGCCGATTCATGGCTTGTGAGATCGATGCATGCGTAGTTCCCGCTGTCGAACGGTCCTGTTGCTGCCATTCGTGCTGTCATGGCCGTGGGTGATGGACGCGTGGGCGTTCAACGGCAAGGACGTAAGCGGGCGCGGGATCGGCGGCGAGCTGAATGTCTCCGATCACCATGGCGTGCGCCGAAGGCTTGCCGACTTCCGCGGCAAGGCGGTCTTGATCTACTTCGGCTACACGCAATGCCCGGATGTTTGTCCCACCAGGCTGGCGCGCATGAACGATGTGCTCGACCTGCTTGGGCCGGACGCCAAGCGCGTGCAGGTCCTGTGGATGACGGTAGACCCGGAGCGCGACACGCAGCAGCTGCTCGCCAACTACGTGCCGGCATTCAACCCCACCTTCATGGGTTTGCGCGGCAGCGAGTCAGAGACTGACAGGGTGACTCGGGCGTTTGGAATCGAGTACCAGATCGTGCACTACAAGGACCAGATACTCGTCGATCATTTCGCGTTCGGCTATCTGATCGATCCGGGAGCGAACACGCGTGCGGTTCGACTACGAGACGAGCGCGGCGCGGATCGCCGAGGATGTCAGGGCGATCCTGAAAGTCCCGTAGGCAAATCAGAAATAGCGACTCGTCTGCAACATAGTAGATCTCCCTAGCGGCGCTTTCGAGCCGCGCAAGCAATTTTGCGACCGCATGCGTGACAGAATGCTTGCATGCGCATGAAACACGTGACGCGGGGAGCGATCGGGCAACGCATCGGCGTGCTCGCGTTCGTCGTATCGCTGGTTCTCGCGCCCGCCCTGGCAAACATCTGGCCTGCGTTCGGCAAGGGCGAAATGCTCTATGTCGCTGACGCCCCGTCGCTCGATCATTCCGCTCACGCAGGTCATCACCATCCCGGCACGGACAAGGCGCAGCGTCCGCCACACGACCACAAAGCGCACTGTGCACTCTGCGTCCTGGCCTTTCTCGGCTGGGCGCCGCCAGCCGACCTGAGCATCAGCTCGGGCTCGACCGCCGTCGCTAATCTCCCAGCGGCGCTGCCAGAGGATCGGCCGCGTTCAGCGCCAATCTGGTCCGGCGCACACGCGCGGGCACCGCCAATCTCCGCCTGACTCGCCACAGGCGCCCTCTCACAAGTGGGCCATCGAGCCGCGCTGGCTTGACATGCCGGCGCCGTTGTTGCTTGCTTGGAGATTGCGATGCCATTCGCTTCATCCGCGCGGCGCGCGTCCGCGCCGCGGTCACGCGCCCTCGGCAGCGCGACGCTAGCGGCGTAGGCCGCGCTCACCGTCAGTCCTTCCGCCGCGCTGGCTCAGGTGGCGGCACCGTCCGAGCCGTCGTCGCTGGAGCGCGTCGTCGTGACCGCGACCCGACCGAACGCGCATCAGCCGATGTTCCCGCGAGCGTTACGGTCATCTCCCGCGAGGAAATCGCGGCAAGCCCGGGTCAGTCGGTCGACGAGGTCCTGCGCAGCGCGGGCGTGGAGATGTCGCTGGTCGCCTCGTACCAGAACCACCCGACCTCTGCTGTCATCTCGATGCGCGGCCTGAAGAGCGGGGTAACGAGTCACGCGCTCGTGCTGGTCGACGGCGTTCCGATCAACGACGGCTTCTCGGGCTTCGTGCAGTGGAATCGCGTGCCGCTGGAGAATATCGAGCGCATTGAGATCGTGCGCGGTGGCGGCGCGAGCCTGTGGGGAACGTACGCGCTCGGCGGCGTGATCAATATCATCACCCGCGCGCCCGCCAAATCCGCGCTGGAAGCGGAAGCGGGCTACGGAACGTTCAACACCTACTCGGGTGTTCATCAGGACGGCCACTTCACGGTCGATGCCACCGCGGCCATCGCCCCTGGACCGCTACGTGTCGCTGTTCGTCCAGGGACCAACCTGTTCGATCGCAATTGGAGGGCTGTTGGACTCACGCGCTATGGCGGCGTGATGCAGGTTGTCCGCAAATTGCATAGCCTGCAGTTTCTTCGGTCCCGCGGCGAGCTGGCTCGTCGAAGCAGCGGCAGGCTGGGCCATCTTCCTGGTGGCCACAGGCGTCTATCTTTTGTGGCCGCGCGGCCGCAAGGGCGGCGTCATTTCCGTGCACGGCCGGCCGCGCGAGCGTGTCTTCTCGCGCGATGCGCACGCCGTTGTCGGCGTATTTGCTGGCGCGATCGTGGTCTTTCTCGCTGTCACGGGCATGCCGTGGTCCGATGTCTGGGGTCGAAAGGTGCAGGATTGGGCCACCCGCGCCGGCATCGCCCGACCAGATCCGTCTGCCGACGTTCCTCCTGATTGGCTGCTCGAGAATTTTTCGGCTGCAGACTCTGCCGCCGTCGAAGGCGCCCCGGCGCATCATCACAACGAAAACGCTCCCTCGGCATTGCCATGGGCTCTCGAGAAAGCGCCGGAGCCGCGGCCTGAGCCCGCGGCCGAGCGCCGGAAAATCAGCGTCGATCAGGCGATCGCTGCACTCGATCGCGCCGCGCTGCCGCGGCCCTATGTCCTGACACTTCCGCAGGGTCCGGAGGGCGCGTTTGCGGCCGCCTATGCGCCCGAGAGAGTGGAAGACACCTGTGTGGTCTATGCCGACAAGTACGACGCTCACGTGCTCGATGACGTCGGCTTCGCGCGTTTCGGTCCGGCCGCGAAGGCAATCGAGTGGGGCATTGCCGTGCACCAGGGCCAGCAGTTCGGTGCAAGCAACCGTTACGTCACGCTGGCGGGCTGCCTGGCAATCGTGGCGCTTGCCGTCTGCGCGGTCACGATGTGGTGGAAGCCGCGGCCGAAGCGCACGCTCGGCCTGCCGCCGCCGCCAGCGGACGGGCGTGACTAGCACGGTCTGTTCGCGATCGTTGTTCCGCTGGCGATCTTTATCCGTTGGTGGGTGCACCCATTAGCCGCTCCTTGTCAATGGCACGAGTAGCCCCGGGCAGCGGCTCGTCGCGCTGTCTCCGACCGCGTTGCCGTCGCTGAGATCGCCTGGCGCACTTGGTTCTCATAAGGTTGGATACGCGCAGCGTTCCAGCCACCCATCAGGATCAAGGCGTACGCGCCGCGAAGCACGCCGCCCCTGGCTGCCTCGCAGCCCCAGAAAACCGTCTGTTCCTCACCGTGTCCATTCGCTGCAGTCGGGCCTGCCGACCGCACAACTCTTTGGCTCATCTAACGATGATCGATGATCCAGCCCCTCGTGGCTCACGGTGCGGGCGCTACGAACTCTTC
>DATJUX010000015.1:0-24002 GCA_035502095.1 Burkholderiaceae bacterium | reverse complement strand
TGGCGCGCCCGGCAGGATTCGAACCCACGACCCCTTGGTTCGTAGCCAAGTACTCTATCCAACTGAGCTACGGGCGCGCGCGGCCGCGAAGTTTACCCGAAAGTGTCGCGAGCTAGCAGCAGCGCGGCCCTTTGCGCGAATACTTGCGGTCGATCGCGCACGCGAAGAACTCGCGTTGCGACAGCACTGCCTCGCCGGGGTGCCTGGCCGCCATGTGCTCCACGTAGCCCCGGTAGTCGGGGATCCCGAAGATCTGCAGGTACGCCTTGCGCAGCGCCCGCGCCCGCTCGAGCAGGCGGGCGCGCCTGGCCCGGCGCGCCTCGTCCGTTCCGACCGTTGCGACCGGCGCCGCGTTCCCGCTCACGCGCCCGCTCCCTTCGCTTCGAGGTACGGCGTCTCGACCGCAGTCGGCTGCGTCGCCTTCAGCGCCTGCATGCCGATCTTGATCGCATAGACGCACATCGCCAGCACCAGCACGACGAACACGCCGCACACCACCGCGTCGAGGTAGTTGTTGAACGCCACCCGCTGCATCTCGGCGATCGACTTCGCGGGCGCGAGCACGGTGCCCTTGGCAGCGGCGGCGCCGAAGCGGTCGGCGAGTGCGATGAAGCCGACCTTCGGATCGCCGCTGAAGATTTTCTCCACTCCGGCGCTCAGCGTGGTGATGAGCAGCCAGGCCGTGGGCAGGAGCGTCACCCACACGTAGCGCTCGCGCTTCATCTTGACGAGCACCGTCGTGCACAGCAGCAGCGCGATGCCGGCCAGCATCTGGTTGCCGACGCCGAACAGCTGCCACAGCGTGTTGATGCCGCCGAGCGGATCGACCACGCCCTGGTAGAGGAAGTAGCCCCACAGGCCGACGCAGATCAGCGTGGCGAACACGTTCGCGGGCAGGAACTCGGTGTTGCCGAGCGGCTTGTACACGTGGCCGAGCATGTCCTGGATCATGAACCGCCCGACCCGGGTGCCGGCGTCGACCGCGGTGAGGATGAACAGCGCCTCGAACAGGATGGCGAAGTGGTACCAGAACGCCTCCATCGTCTTGCCGCCGAGCGCCTGCGCCAGGATCTGCGCCATGCCGACGGCGAGCGTCGGCGCGCCGCCCGCGCGCGCGAGGATTGTGGTCTCGCCGATGTCCTTCGCGGTCTGATGGATCAGCTCGGGCGTGATCACGAAGCCCCACTCGGAGATCACCTTGGCGGCGTTCTCGGCCGTGGTGCCGACCACCGCCGCCGGCGCGTTCATGGCGAAGTAGACGCCCGGTTCGAGCACGCACGCGGCCGTGAGCGCCATGATCGCCACGAATGATTCGGCCAGCATGCCGCCGAAGCCGATGAAGCGTGTATGCGACTCCTTCTCGACCATCTTCGGCGTCGTGCCCGAGGAGATCAGCGAGTGGAAGCCGGACACCGAGCCGCACGCGATCGTGATGAAGAGGAACGGAAACAGCGTGCCCGAGAACACCGGGCCGGTTCCGTCGACGAAGCGCGACAGCGCCGGCATCGCGAGCTTCGGCGCGACCAGGTAGATCCCGAGTGCAAGCGCCGCCACCGTGCCGATCTTCAGGAACGTGCTCAAGTAGTCGCGCGGCGCGAGCATCAGCCACACCGGCAGGCTGGCGGCGACCGCGCCGTAGATGATGAGGCCCCAGGCAAGTTGCGTACCGGTCAGCGTGAAGATGCCGGCCCACGTCGGATCCTCCGCGACCGTGCGGCCGAAGATGATCGACGCGAGCAGCAGCACCACGCCGAACGCCGACGCTTCGCCGACGCGTCCGGGCCGGATCACGCGCATGTAGATGCCCATGAGGAGCGCGATCGGGATCGTCGCCGCGATGGTGAACAGTCCCCATGGACTGGCCGTCAGCGCCTTCACGACCACCAGGCTCAGCACCGCCAGGATGATGATCATGATGGCGAGCACGCCCACCAGCGCGAGCGCGCCGGGAATCGGGCCGAGCTCCATCTTGATCATCTCGCCGAGCGACTTGCCGTCGCGCCGCATCGAGACGAACAGCACGATGAAGTCCTGCACCGCACCGGCGACCACGACGCCGGCGAGGATCCACAGCGTGCCCGGCAGGTAGCCCATCTGCGCCGCCAGCACCGGGCCCACCAGCGGCCCCGCGCCGGCGATCGCCGCGAAGTGGTGGCCGTACAGCACCCACTTGTTGGTGGGCACGTAGTCCATGCCGTCGTTGTGACGGTACGCCGGCGTGAGGCGGCTGTCGTCGAGCTGCAGCACCTTCTCCGCGATGAACTTGCTGTAGAAGCGATACGCGATCAGATAGACGCTGAGCGCCGCGGTCACCAGCCACACCGCGTTGACGCTCTCGCCACGATTCAGCGCTAGTGCTGCGAAGGAAAAGGCCCCGACGATCGCGATCAAGGGCCAGACGACGACCGGCGCAATCCGATTCATGGCACCTCCGAGCCGAGTGACGTGGATGCTCTGTCAGGCTATACCGAGCCCGGCCGCGGATCTTATTCCTTGCCTGCGCGATGCGAGGATGTTTATGCGCCGCGCTTGCAATGGACCCTGCGCTCGATCCGAGGTTCCGCCGTCTCCTCGCCGCAGTCTCTTTGCTGCATCGCGAGCAACGTGCGGATCGAACGCATAATGGTTCGAGTGCATACGCTGCGGCGACAGGGAGGTCCGGCGATGGCATTCCGCGAAGGCTTCACCGGCACGGTGGGCAACACGCCGCTCATCCGCCTTGCGCGCGTGAGCGAAGAAACCGGGTGCGAGATCCTCGGCAAGGCCGAGTTCCTCAATCCCGGCGGCTCGGTGAAGGACCGCGCGGCGCTCTACATCGTGCGCGACGCCGAGCGGCGCGGCACATTGAAACCCGGCGGCACGGTGGTGGAAGGCACCGCGGGCAACACGGGCATCGGCCTCGCGCACATCTGCGCGGCGCGCGGCTACCGCTGCGTGATCGTGATTCCGGACAGCCAGTCGCCCGAGAAGATGGAGCTGCTGCGCACCCTGGGCGCCGAAGTGCGGCCGGTGCCGCCCAGGCCCTACGCCGACGACGACAACTACCAGAAGATCGCCGGACGCCTCGCGGCAAGCCTGCCGAACGCGATCTGGGCCAACCAGTTCGACAACATCGTCAACCGGCAGGCTCACATCGAGACCACCGGGCCGGAGATCCTGCGCGATACGCAGGGCAGGATCGATGCGTTCGTGTGCGCCACCGGCACCGGCGGGACGCTCGCCGGCGTGGCGCGCTACCTCAGGATCGAGCAGCCCGCGGTCCGCATCGTGCTCGCCGATCCCACCGGCAGTGCGCTCTACAACTGGGTCAAGACCGGCGAACTGAAAGCGAGCGGCAGTTCGATCACCGAAGGCATCGGCACCACCCGCATCACCGCCAATCTCGAAGGCACGCCGATCGACGACGCGGTCGCGATCGACGACCCGGCCTGCGTGAAGATGGTTTATCGCCTCTTGCGCGAGGAGGGGCTGTTCGTCGGCGGGTCGAGCGGGATCAATGTCGCGGCCGCGGTGGAGGTCGCGCGCAAGCTCGGGCCGGGCCACACGATCGTGACGCTGCTGTGCGATCGCGGCGGGTTGTATTCGCAGCGGTTATTCAATGCGGAATGGTTGAGGGCGAAGGGGTTGGCGGTGGAGTGATCGTTTGCGGCCGCCGCTGCCTCACTCCGTCTCCGGCCGCGCCGCCAGCGTCGCGATGATCGTTTCCAGCTGCGCGCTCATCGGCAGATTCAACGTCACGCCCGAGGGCAGCTTTTTCAGGAACCACTTCTCGTAGCGGCGCTCGATCTCGCGGTCTTCGGCGAGGCTGCGGAACGTCTCGTTGATCAGCTGCGCCAGCTGCGTGTCGCCCTTGCGATAGACGATCCCGTACGGATCGTAGGAGAGGAACTCGCCGGTCACGACGTAGTCGGCCTGCGCCTTTGCCTCGGCGATGAGTCCGTACAGCAGCACGTCGTCGGTGGCGAAGGCATCGGCCTTGCCGGCTTTCAGCTCCGCGAACGACGTCCCGTGATCGGGCGTCGTGCTCAGGATCATGTCGATCTTGAACTTCGCCGCGAGGTCGTGCATGGCCTTTTCGTTGGTGGTGCCGGCGGTCACGACGACGCGCTTGCCGGCGAGGTCGCGAAACGACCGGATGCGCGAGCCCTTCTTCACCAGCAGCTTGGTGCCGGAGACGAAGATCGTCGGCGAGAACCCCACCATTTTCTGCCGCTCGAGGTTGTTGGTGGTCGACCCGCATTCCAGGTCGACCTCGCCGCTGGCGACCGCCTGCAGGCGCGTCTCCGGCGTCACCGGCTGCCACTTGATCTCGACCTCGCGCCCGACCGCCGCGCCGATCGCATCGACGAGCAGCTTGCACAGGTCGATCGAATAACCGACCGGCTCGCCCTTCACCGAGCGGTACGAGAAGGGAATCGACGCCTCGCGATGCCCGATCGTGATCGAGCCCGAGTCGTGCACCTTCTGCAGCGTGCCGGTCAGCTCGACCGGGGCGGTCTGCGCGCCCACGCCGGCGCTCGCGGCCAGCAGGAGCGCCGCCGCCGCGCGCCGGACCATTCGCCTTGCGAACCCCATGGCGCGCCTCAGGCGTGACTGACTTGCGGCTCGGCGGTGTCGAGTGTCCGTGCGTTCGCGGCCGCCTCGGCCTCCGGCATCAGTTCGCCTTCCCACTTGGCGACCACCGCGGTGGCGATCGAGTTGCCGACCGCATTGGTCGCGGAGCGACCCATGTCGAGGAACGTGTCGATGCCCAGGATCAGGAGCAGCCCCGCCTCGGGGATGTTGAACTGGTTCAGCGTCGCCGCGATCACCACCAGCGAGGCGCGCGGCACGCCTGCCATGCCCTTGGAGGTGAGCATCAGGATCAGCAGCATCGTGACCTGCGTGCCGAGCGACAGCGGGATGGCGTACGCCTGCGCGATGAACAGCACGGCGAACGTGCAATACATCATCGAGCCGTCGAGGTTGAACGAGTACCCCATCGGCATCACGAAGCTCGAGATCTTGCGCCGCACGCCGAAGCGGTCCAGCGCATCGAGCAGCTTCGGGTATGCGGCCTCGGAGCTCGCGGTGGCGAACGCGAGCAGGAACGCCTCCTTGATCAGAACCAGCAGCTTGAGCACCCGCGGCCCGAGGAACAGGAAACCGACGCCGACGACAAGCGACCAGAGCAGGATCAGGCCGATGTAGAAGTCGCCCATGAACACGGCGAAGCGGACCAGGATCTCGAGGCCGTTCACCGCCACGGTGGCCGCCATCGCGGCCGCAACGGCGAGCGGCGCCAGCTTCATCACGTAGCCGGTGATCTTGAGCATGGCGTGCGCCAGTTCGTCGATCGCCGCGATCAGGGTCTTGGCGCGCTCCCCGAGCGAGGCCAGCGCCACGCCGAAGAACATCGAGAACACGACGATCTGCAGGATCTCGTTGTTCGACATGGCTTCGGCGAACGACTTCGGCACCAGGTGGCTCACGAAGTCCTTCACCGTGAACTTCGCGGTCGCGAGGTTCGCCGAGGCACCGATGTCCGGCAGCGGCAGGCCCAGGTCGTGTCCGGGCTGCAGCAGGTTGGCCAGGAACAGGCCGAGGATGAGCGAGGCCAGCGATGCGGTGATGAACCACGCGAGCGCCTTGCCGAATACGCGCCCGACCGACTTCGCGTCGCCGAGGTGGGCGATGCCCACCACCAGCGTGGAGAACACGAGCGGACCGATCAGCATCTTGATCAGGCGCAGGAACACGTCGGACACGATCGATACGTAACCGGCGATCTGCGACGCGATCTTCTTGTCGGGAAAGCTGGTGAAGATCATGTAGCCGAGGAGGATGCCGGCCACCATCGCGATCAGTATCCAACCCGCCGGCGGGAGCTTCTTCTGCGCTGCAGCCGGAATCGCGTCCGCCATCGTCTGCCTCCGGTTCTCGTTTCTTGTCGTTATAGGTGCGCCGATGCGTTCAGCCCAGCGCCTGCGCCACGGCACGCTGCGCCAGCACGCCGACCAGGTGCGCGCGGTACTCGGGCGAAGCGTGGATGTCGCGGTTCATCCCGGCCGGCTCGATGCGCACGCCCTCACAGGCTTTCACGGAGAAGTCCTTCGCCAGCGCCTGCTCGAGTGCCGGGACGCGGAAGGCGCACGCTCTTGCACCCGTCACCGCCACCCGCACGCCCGGCGTGCCGCGACTGACGAACACGCCGACGAGCGAGAAGCGCGATGCCGGCTGCGGCATCTTGACCCAGCCGGTGTTCTGCGCGACGGGGAAGCGGACGGCTACGAGCAGCTCGTCGGGCTCGAGTGCGGTCTCGTAGAGGCCACGGAAGAAGTCGTCGGCCGCGATCTTGCGGCGATCGGTCTCGATCGTCGCGCCCAGGCCGAGCACGCCGGCGGGATAACACGCGGCGGGATCGTTGTTGGCGAGGCTGCCGCCGATCGTTCCGCGCGAACGCACCGACGGATCGCCGATGCCGTCGGCGAGGCGCGCCAGCCCCGGCAGGCGCGAGCGCACCTCCGGCGACGCCGCGACCGACGCGTGCGTCGTCATGGCTCCGATGCGAATGGACGAACCGTCGACCGTGATGCCCGCCAGTTCGCGCACCCGCGCCAGGTCGATGAGTTCCTCCGGCGCCGCCAGCCCGAGCTTCATCGCGCCCAGCAGCGACTGGCCGCCGGCAAGGAAGCGCCCGTCGGCAGCCTTGCGCCGCTGTGCGAGCGCCGCGGCGACCGAATCGGGACGATGGAAGTTGAATTCGTTCATGGTGGGTTCACTTTGTTTGTTCTGTCATGCCATCTGGACGCATCCCCTCCCCCCGCCTGCGGGGGAGCGAATCCTCCCGCAACGATCACTTCCCGCTCAACGCGCGCCACACCTTCTCCGGTGTCAGCGGCATGTCCATCTTCAACGCCCTGTCCTCGGCACCCGCGCGGGCGAGGGCATCGATCACCGCGATCACTACAGCCGGCGTGGCGCCGATCGTGCCGAGTTCGCCGACGCCTTTCGCGCCGAGCGGATTGGTCTTGCACGGCGTCGATTCATCGGTGCGGGTGGTGAAGCTGCCGATGATGTCGGCGCGCGGCATCGCGTAGTCCATGAAGCTGCCGGTCAGCAGCTGGCCGCTCTCGGGGTCGTAGACGACCTGCTCGCACAGCGCCTGGCCGATGCCCTGCACCGCGCCGCCGTCGAGCTGCCCGCGCACGATCATCGGGCTCACCACGCGGCCGATGTCGTTGAGCGACATGTAGGAGACGATCTGCGTCGCGCCCGTGCCGGGGTCGACCTCCACTTCGCACACGTGGCAGCCGTTGGGCCAGCTCGGTCCGCCGACCTTGCCCGTCGTGTCGACGTGGATCACACGCTTGTCCTGGCGCGCGGCGAGTTCGAACAGGCCGATGGTGCGATCGGTGCCGGCGATGCGGAACTCGGCATTCGCATACTCGAGGTCAGCGCCTGCCACTTCGAGCGCATCGCCCGCGAGGTCGCGCGCCCTGTCGAGCGCCTGGCGCGAGGCGAGCTGCAAAGTCGAACCCGCCACGAACAGCGACCGCGATCCCGCGCTGCCGAAGCCGCTGCCGCGATCGGTGTCGCCCATCACGACCCGCACGCGCTCGATCGGCACGTCGAAGGCATCGACCACGAGCTGCGCATAGCTGGTGGCGATGCCTTGCCCCATCTGCTGCGTGGCGGTGTAGACCTCGATGTACCCGTCGCCCGAAATGTCGATCGTCAGGCGCTCTTCGAACGCGTTGCCGCTGGTCCACTCAAGGAACGTGACCAATCCGCGCCCGCGCAGCTTGCCGCGCGCCTTCGATCCGGCGAGGCGCTTGTCGAAGCCCGCGTAGTCGGCGAGCTTCAGCCCCTGTTCCAGCAGCGCCGGGAAATTGCCGCTGTCGTACGTCTGCCCCATCGCGTTCTTGTAGGGCATCTGCTCCGGCCGGACCAGGTTGCGCCGCCGGATCTCCGCCGCATCGAGGCCGGTCTTGCGCGCGGCTGCATCCATCAGGCGCTCGATGATGTAGATGTTCTCGGGCCGGCCCGCGCCGCGATACGGGCCGGTGGGGTTGGTGTGCGTGAGCACCGCCTGGATGTGCTCGTCGATGAGCGGAATGTCGTACACGCTGGTCGACACCCACGGACCGATCAGCATTTGGATGATCGCGCCCACCAACGGACCGTATGCGCCGACGTTGGCGAGCGAATGCGTGCGCAGCGCGAGGATCCGGCCGTCCTTGTCGAGCGCGAGCTCGGCGCGGGAGATCAGATCGCGTCCATGCAAGGCCGCGAGGAATTCGTCGCCGCGCTCCGCGGTCCACTTGGTCGCGCGGCGCAGCTTGAGCGCGGCGTACGCGACCACCGCATCTTCGGGATAGAGCCCGGTCTTCATGCCGAACCCGCCGCCGACATCGCCGACGACGACGCGCACGCGTTCCTGCGGAATGTGCAGGATGCCGTCGCACAGCGCGTCACGCGCGCCCGATGGCATCTGCGAACTCATGCGCAGCGTCAACCGGTCCTGTTCCGGCTGCGCGCCCTTCTCGACGGTCGCGAGCACGGCGCGCGGCTCCATCGGCACCGGGGCGAGGCGCTGGTTGACGAGGTCGAGCGAAACCACGTGGGCCGCGCTCTTGAACGCGGCGGCGACCTTGGCCGCATCACCGTGGCGCATTTCGCAGGCGATGTTGCCGGGGGCATCGGGCCACACGAGCGTGGCGCCCGGCGCGACGGCAGCACGCCCGTCGATCACCGCGGGCAGGTCGTCGTAGTCGACGTCGATCGCGTCGCGCGCCGCCTCGGCCTGCGCGCGCGTCTGCGCCACGATCGCGGCGACGCCCTGGCCGACGAAGCGCACGGCATCGACGGCGAGCGCCGGGTACGGCGGCGCCGCGCCCGGTTGCCCGTTGCCGCGCTGGAATCCTTGCGGACCCGGGAAATCGCCGAGTCTGGCGTCGGCAAGCTCGCGCCCGGTGATGATCGCCACCACGCCGGGCATCGCGAGCGCGGCGCGGGTGTCGATCGACTTGATGCGCGCGTGCGCGCGCGACGAACGCAGGAACACGAGACGCAGCTGCCCGGCGTCGGAGACATCGTCGACGAATCGACCCTGGCCGCGCACCAGCGCAGGGTCCTCGATGCGCTTGACCTCGCGCCCGCTGCCGAAGCGACCGTACTTCGGAACTGCGCTCATGGCCGCCCTCCCTGCTTGCCTTCGGCCGCCATCGCACCCGCGGCCTGCCGGATCGCCGCGACGATGTTGACGTACCCCGTACAGCGACACAGGTTGCCCTCGATCGCCTGCACGATCTCGGCGTCGGTCGGACCAGTGTTCCGCCCGAGCAGGCCCGCGGCCGCCATCATCATGCCGGGCGTGCAGAAGCCGCACTGCAGTCCATGGCAGTCGACGAAGGCCTGCTGGATCGGATGCATGGCGTCGCCACGTGCAAGCCCTTCGACGGTCGTCACCCCGGCGCCGTCGGCCTGCACCGCCAGCACGGTGCAACTCTTGGCGGGTGCGCCGTCGACCAGGACCGTGCAACAGCCGCACTGACTCGTGTCGCAACCGACATGCGTTCCGGTCAGGCCAAGGTGATCACGCAACAGCTCGACCAGCAGCGTGCGGTTCTCGACGTCGCGGCTGACCGCGGCGCCGTTGACGGTGAGTCGTACGGTCGTCATCGTGAGTGGCAAGGGAAACGGGGGCACCGATGCTACGCCGGAATACGCCCGTCTTGGCCTGCCCGTGGCCGAAAGCACGAAGCGCAACGGCGCACTGCCGATGTCGATGCGAGAATCGCGCGCCGATGCCTCGACAAGACGTGCAAGGCGCCGCCCGCGCCGCTGGCGCGCAGATCCCGCGCGCCGTCTGGATGCTCGGGATCGTCAGCATGCTCATGGACATCTCGTCCGAGATGATCCACAGCCTCCTGCCCGTATTCCTCGTCACCACGCTCTCCGCCAGCGCATTCCTGGTCGGCCTGATCGAGGGTGTCGCGGAGTCGACCGCGCTGATCGTCAAGGTGTTTTCGGGTGTCCTGTCGGACTACTGGCGCCGCCGCAAGTCGCTGGCCGTTCTCGGCTACGGCATGGCCGCGCTCTCCAAGCCGCTGTTCGCGTTGGCCTCGAGCGCGGGCCTGGTGTTCGGCGCGCGGCTGCTCGACCGGATCGGCAAAGGCATGCGCGGCGCGCCACGCGACGCGCTGCTCGCCGACATCACACCGCCCGACATGCGCGGGTCCGCATTCGGCCTGCGCCAGTCGCTCGACACCGTCGGCGCGTTTCTCGGCCCGCTGGCCGCCATCGGGCTGATGTTGCTATGGGCGAACGACTTCCAGGCCGTGTTCTGGGTCGCCGTCGTGCCGGCGGCGCTTTCGGTCGCGCTGCTGTTCTTCGGCGTGCAGGAGCCCGACCGTGCGGAAGCTGCAGCGGCGGTCAACCCGATCCGGCGCGAGAACCTGCGCCGGCTCGGCGCGGACTACTGGCGGGTGGTTGCGATCGCGGCCGTCTTCACGCTGGCGCGCTTCAGCGAGGCGTTCCTGGTCCTGCGTGCGCAGCAGGGCGGTCTCGCCGTGGCGTTCGCGCCGCTGGTGCTGATCGCCATGAACGTCGTCTATGCGCTCGCCGCGTACCCGTTCGGCAGGCTCGCCGACCGCATGAGCAACGCAGTGCTGCTCGCGCTCGGACTGGCCGTGCTCGTGGCAGCGGACCTCGCGCTCGCGTACCGCAACGCGGGCATGTGGCTCTGGGGCGGAATCGCGCTTTGGGGTTTGCACATGGGAATGACCCAGGGTCTGCTGGCGGCCATGGTCGCGCACACCGCGCCCGACGACCTGCGCGGAACGGCATATGGCGTCTTCAATCTCGTGAGCGGGATCGCGCTCCTGGTCGCGAGCGCCGTGGCGGGACTGCTGTGGGATCGCCTCGGTGCCTCGTTCACGTTCGCGGCGGGCGCGGGCTTCGGCGTGCTTGCGTTGCTGGCGCTCGCATCGGCGCGGCTCTTCGCGCGCGCGGCGCGAACGAACTAGCGCGCGAGGGCGGTCCTCGCTGTTTTGTCAGGCACGCGCGCCGTCTGCGCGGAGGAGGTCAGAGCCGAGAATACGACCCGGGTCAGCCGATCAGGGTTCCAGGTAGCTGAAGATGACGCCGACCACCTGGCCGACGCCCGCGGAGGCGCTGACCGAGAGGATGCCATTCGACGTGAGAGTCACGCCAAGCGGCAGAGATGCCCCTGTCCGATCGACCGTGAACGTACCGCCCGTGTTGACTCCGCTTGGCAATGTGGTCGACAGATCGAAGGAACCGCTGGCTCCGGCGAGGAAGCTCGGCAGAATGACGTTCCAGCTTGGCGCCGGGGTTGGCGCAGGCGGTGGTGGTGCCGGCGTCGGCGCAGGCGGCGGTGGTGCCGGCGTCGGCGCAGGCGGCGGTGGTGTGGGTGCAGGCGGTGGTGGTGTGGGTGCAGGCGGTGGTGGCGTCGGCGCGGGCGGCGGCGGCGCAGGAGTTGGTCTCGGTGCCGGCGTCGGTGCTGGTGTTGGTGTCGGCGTCGGTGCTGGTGTCGGCGTTGGTGCCGGCGTCGGTGCTGGTGTCGGTGCCGGCGGCCGCGGCGCCGGTGCAGGAGTTGGTCTCGGTGCCGGTGCCGGCGTTGGGGTCGGGGTTGGTGTCGGTGCTGGTGCTGGTGCTGGAGTTGGACTCGGGGTTGGTGTCGGTAAAGGCGTTGGTGTCGGTGCCAGGGTCAGGGGCTGTTCAGAATCCGCCTGGATCGCGCCGCCGCAAGCCTGCAATACGCTGGTGGCACATCCGAAGAGGCCGAACTTCAATGCCTTTCGGCGGCTGAAGGCAGTCATGCCCATCCCTACCATGACGTGAATCGATTCGGCGCCATTTAACGTTGCCGATACGCCTCGTATCAATTCGCGCGTTCTCATTAGGTCAAGCGCGTCACTGCTACGTATGACGCAAATGAGTAAGGCGCAAGCGCAACACAGCCGCCCGATTACAGAAAGCTTCCTGGTTCTTTGATCTGTCCGCCGCCCTGCTCAGGGCGCAGATGCGACTGGCGCACGCGTAGTCACGCCGTGCTCCATGCGTCGGTCATGTTTGCTGCCAGTGCGAGCTTCGGCGTGCTTGTCTGCTGGCAACCGGATCGGCGCGGCCCCTCGCGTGCGAGTCACGAACGGACTAGCGCGCGAGGGTGACCCTCGCTGTTGAATCGGGGACGTGCAATATCCGTGAGGCGAAAGGAAAGCCGCGCGATGAGGTCGAGCGGGTCGGCCGATCACTGCTCCTGATATTCAAAGATGACCCCGACCACTTGGCCGATGCCCGCAGAGGCGGAGACCGACAGAATGCCATTCGACGCAAGGCTCACGCCAAGAGGCAGAGATGCCCCTTGCGGGTCGACCGCGAACGTGCCACCCCGGTTCACGTCGCTAGGCAGGGTGGTCGACAAGTCGAAGGAGGTGTTGCTTCCGGCGACGAAGCTCGGCAGAACGACGCTCCACGTTGGCGGTGGAGTTGGCGCGGGTGGCGGTGGCGCTGGCGTCGGGGCAGGCGGCGGTGGCGCCGGCGTCGGGGCGGGCGGCGGTGGCGTCGGCGCAGGAGTTGGTTTCGGTGCTGGCGCCGGCCCTGCTACCGGTTTCGTACGCGGCCAGCGCAGGCGACGCTCTGGGTTGACCGCTTCGTCCTGCGTGGTCTGAGTCGTATCAGGCTCGCTTGCGCCCCCGCAAGCCTGCAACATACCTGCGGCACATCCGAAGAGGCCGAACTTCAATGCCTTTCGGCGGCTGAACGTTTCCATGCTCGTGTCTGCTTGCGGCGTGATTCCACTCAGCGCGATTTAACGGCGCCGATACGCTTTGCATCAATTCGCGCGTTGTCATTAGGTCGAGCGCCTTAGTACTGCGTGACCCGCAAATGAGTAACGCGCATCGCGCCCGCATGGATGCGACGGTCCCGCTGCTTCGGTCAAACCGCCTAGCGTGTGGGAGTGGTTGCGCGTGACGATCGAAAGCGGAAGAGCGCGCGCGGGCTCGTGCGCTCAGCGTGTGACTCCGAGCGGACGCGAGAAATCTCCGCGTCGCGAGGGCTCTGGATGCCTCGTCGCTCGCGCTGCTCGGGATGACAAGGCTGGCCCTATTGCTACACGCGCGCTTGCAGTTCCTGCGCCCGGACGCGCGCGAACGAGAACGGGTCGAACTCGACCGGCGCCGCCCCGCCGTGCGCGACGATCGTCGGCACGTCGCCGTACAGGCGCCACGCTTCGTAAGCCTTGCCCGCGGACAACCCGGCGGTCAGCGACAGCGAGAGGTTCTCTTCGATGATCGCGCGCGCGGCGGCCACCGCGGCCGCGGCGCTGGCGAACTGCCCCTGCGGCCGCAGCCCGGTCATGCAGGTCATCGTCCGCGTCGTACGTCTGCACCGAGTACATGCGCGCTCCCGCGGCCGGTGTCTGCGTCACCCCAGCGCTGCCATTCTGCGCGATCATTGGCGCCCTCCCGAAAAGCCACTCGCGATGCATCGCCCCTGGCGCCGGGCCCTTCGCTTGTGCCGACTTGCGGTCCACGTCCTGCTGGGAGCGGCCGCGGCGCGGCTGGTCTATCCCTGGACGAGCCACCCCGCGCGCCTTGCGCTGCGGGCACGCTGGTGTCGCGGCGTGCTGCGCGTGCTCGGCGTGGAGTTGAACGTCCTCGCGCGCCTGGCCCCTCCTCGGGTGGACGGCAGAGGCGAACGGCACGTTCTTCCTGCACTGGTGGAGCGCGCGCGCCGCACACCGCATGAACGCGATCATCCGTGGGTGTCTCGATGCAAGCCAGTCGGTGGTGGTGTTCCCCGAAGGCATCGATCTGTCGATCGACCTGAACCGCATCGTCCTGATCGACCCCGCAGCGAACCACGTCGTCCCGTAGGAGTGCAACATGAGCCAATATGCCGTCTGGGTCGAGTTCGACGTGGTGCCGCAGCACTTTGCCGAGTTCAAGGCAGCCCTTCTCGTCAATGCACGCACGTCGGTGGCGACCGAGCCGGGTTGCCTGCGCTTCGATGTCCTGGATGCCGCGGCATCCGCCTCACGGATCCACCTGTACGAAATCTACGCGGACGAGGCTGCATTCAAGGCCCACCTCGAGACCTCGCACTTCAAGATCTTCGACAGGCTGGCCGGGCCGTGGCTGGTGCGCAAGGAAATCACCTTCGCCGCCGTGACCCAGATCGCCAAGCCCTGAAGGATCGCTCGACACCCGGTTGGAAAGGAGGAACGCGTGACGACCAGACCCCTCAAGGAGCGCGTGTTGGGCGGGAGAACGCGTGTTCGGATGATCGCCTACGGCATGGACTCGCAGGTCTACCAGAGGGCGCTCGCGCAGGGCGTCTCTGCATTGAAGCAACGGTGAGGCGACGATGAGCCTGTTCAAAGCCGGTCTTACACGCGATCTGCTCACGAGCGCCGGGCAACCCTCGTTCGGCACTGCGCCGCTCGAGATCCTCGCCGCCGCGAAGGACGTGCTGCAGTGGGAGTACCTCGCCGAGTCACTGACCGAGGTCACGCCCGATCTTGCCGCGCGCTACGACGCGCTGTACGTGAACTCGCCCAAGGTGACGGCAGGTTCGGTCGCCCGCTCCGACTGCCGCGTGAAGCTGATCGCGCGGCACGGGGTGGGTTACGACTCGGTCGACGTGCCCGCGATGACGCGCGCCGGCGTGCTGGTCACGAACACGCCGATCGCCGTGCGGCGGCCCGTGGCGACGATGGCGATCACCTACGTGCTCGCGCTGGCGCAGAAGATGCTGGTCAAGGATCGCCTCACGCGCAGCGGCAACTGGACCCAGCGCAACGAGCACATGGGGCGCGGCCTGACCGGCAAGACACTCGGCATCGTCGGCGCGGGTGGAACCGGCCAGGAGCTGTTGCGCGTCGTGAAGGGTTTCGACATGCGCCTGCTCGCCGCCGACCCGTATGCGGATGCAGGCAGGATCGAGGCGCTCGGCGCGACGCTGGTGCCATTGCCCACGTTGTTGCGCGAAGCGGATTTCGTCGTGCTGATGTGCCTGCTGAACGACGAGACGCGCCACCTGATCGATGCCGAGAAACTCGCGCTGATGAGGCCGACCGCGTACCTGATCAACGTCGCGCGCGGGCCGGTGGTCGACGAACCCGCCTTGATCAGGGCGCTCGAAGCGAAGCGCATCGCGGGCGCCGGGCTCGACGTCTTCGAGCAGGAGCCCATCGCGCCCGATAACCCGCTGCTCAAGATGGAGCAGGTGATCGTCAGTCCGCACGCGTTGTGCTGGACCGACGAGTGCTTCAACGCCATCGCCACCGACGGCCTGACGAGCCTGGTCGACGTCGCACGCGGCAAGCGGCCCGCTTACCTCGTCAATCCGGACGCGTTGAAGGCAGCGCGCTGGGCTCACCTGCGCTGAACAGCCGACGTCGTCGGTGGCGCACGCTGCGCGGCGGGCCGATGGAAGTCGAGTTCCACAACGGCCGGCTGCGCTACTTCGAGATCGACGGCATCGAGAGGCAATCGATCAAGGTCACCCGGGCGGGGTCGTTGCCCCGGGGTCGCGGGGGAGATCGCACACTCGCTGCGGCAGGTCGCATCGCTGAAGCTCGCCGCACCACGTTTCCTGGCCTGCCACTTCGATCCGCGCCGCGGGCACACGTTCCTTCCACGCGCGCGGAAGGAGCGATCTAGCCCGAGCTGCCACCCACCGCCGCGCGATACGCGTGCCACGACGCGTGGCCGAGCACCGGCCCGACCACCAGCAAGCCGGCGAACCACGGCAGCATCGCGAGCACGACCAGTACGGTGATCACAGCGCCCCAGAGGATCATCACGCCGGGCTGCGTGGTGACGAGGCGGATGCTCGTCAGACCGGCGGTGATGGCGTCGGTGCCGCGGTCGAGGATCATCGGAATGCTCACCACGCTCACCGCGTAGATCACAGCCGCGAAGATGCCGCCGACGAGGATGTAGGCGATGATGAATTCGATGTTCTGCGGATCGAGCAGCTTGAGGATCGAACCCTTGAAATCGGGCATGCCGTCGAAGCTGAGCGCAAAGACCACCAGCGAGGCACGCCCCCAGAGCAGCTCCAGCACCAGCAGCACCAGGCCGAAGATGCCGAGTGCATCGAGCTTGCGCCGCCACGCGACCAGCGACGCGGCGAAGCGGGGCGGCTCGCCGCGCTCGATGCGCGCACTGACGTCGTAGAGACCCATGCAGAGGAACGGCCCGACCAGCAGGAAACCCGCGGACAGCGCCAGCACGTAGGCCGGGGCGTTTTCGTACACCTTCAGCAGCGCCCACCCCATCACCACGAAGCAGGCACCGTAGAAAAGGCCGATCAACGGCGCGCGCGTGAAATCCCGCCATCCGCGCACCAGCCATTGCAGCGGCGCGGACAGATCGAGCTGGTGCAGCGCGATGTCGAACGCGCCTCGCTGCTCGGGCTTCGCGGATTTGTCCATGCAAGCGCTCCGGGCGGAAAACCCGCCGGCACGATAGCGCGATGCGCCGCAGTCGTTAACCGCCCTGCCCGCTCCGTTGCGCGCCGCCCGTCAGCGGCGCGTGCGCACGACCTGATAGGCGCGCACGAGATACGCGAGCGCGCCGAATCCGCTCCAGATGTGGACCAGCCGCGAGAACGGGAACACGAGGAAGATCGTCATGCCGAGCACGAGGTGCAGCTTGAAGACCGGCGCCGCCTCGGCCGCGTACGCCGCCGCGTCGCTGCGCAGCGTGACGACGTGCTGCGCCCACGTCATCAACCGGATCATCTCGGATCCGTCCAGGTGCTGCCAGGAAACCGTCAGCGAGACCAGGCCGAGCGACAGCTGGATCAGCAGCAGCCACAGGACCACCCAGTCCATCGCCGACGTCGTCGCGCGGATGCGCGGCTCGGTGAGCCGCCGGTGCGCGAGGATGGCCAGCCCCGCCAGCATGACCGCGCCGAACACGCCGCCGGCGAGGATCGCCGTCATCTGCTTGGCCGACGCCTCGACGCCGAGCGCATGCCACACGGCGAGCGGCGTCAGCAGCCCGAACAGGTGGCCGAAGAAGATGCCGAGGATGCCGATGTGGAACAGGTTCGACCCGAGCCGCAGCTGGCCCCGGCGCAGCATCTGGCTCGATTCCGAGCGCCACGTATACGGCTCGCGATCGAACCGGAGCAGGCTGCCGACGAAGAAGACGGCGAGGCAGACGTACGGATAGATGCCGAACAGGAAGGTGTCGATGTAATTCATGCGGCCCTCCCGGTGAAACGAATCGGCTGCTCGACCGGCGCGTGCCGCGGACCGCACGCAGGCGACTCGGCGCCGAGGAACGTGACCGGTGCCTCGACCCACATGGCGTCGATGGCCGCGGGGGTGGTGTCGTCCTCGATATCGGTCTCATCGGCGGCGGCCGTTGCACCGGCAAGCGCGAGCAATGCGTCGAACGCACCCGTGTACACGCTGGCGCGGCGCGCCAGCGCCGCACGGATCGACTGCAGGATATGCACGATCTCGGCCAGCTGCTCGCGCGCGCCGCGCGTATCGAGCAGCGACAGATATTCGAGGAACGCAGGCAGGTAGTCCGGCAAGTCGTCGCCCGCGAGCTCCAGCCCCGCTGCGCGGTACATCGCGAGCAGGTCGACCATCGCCTGGCCGCGGTCGCGCGAGTCGCCGTGCACGTGCTCGAACAGGTTCAACGAGGTGCGCCGGCCGCGATCGAACGTCTCGACGTAGGACTCCTGCAAGTCGAGCAGATCGCCCGCGCGCAGGTACGCGAGCAGCGGCGCCACGGCGCGGGCAGCCGGGCTCCGCGCCGGCAACGCGGCGTCGATCTCGCCGATGTGCGCGAGCAACGGCTGGGACGGATAGTGGAGCAGCGCGGCCAGGGCACGATAAGCGATCATCATGCAACCCCCTTGATCGGAATGACCTTGCGCCGCGAGCCGAACAGGCTGGGTTTGGCTTCGTTGCCGAACGAGAATCCGCATGAGCCTTTCAGGTCGAAGGCGTCTTCCGCGTATTCGCGATGCGCGGTCGGAATCACGAAGCGATCCTCGTAGTTGGCGATCGCCATGATCCGGTACATGTCTTCGACCAGGGCGATGTCCAGCCCCGCCTGTTGCAGCACCTCGACCCGGTCGATGCCGTCGACATGCCGGCCACGCATGAAGATGCGCATCGCCAGCATCCGCTCGAGGGCACGCGCCACCGGTGCCTCGTCGCCCGCCGTCAGCAGGTTGGCGAGGTACTTGAGCGGGATGCGCAGGCTCTTGACGTCCGGCAGCTCGCCCGTCCACTCGATCGCGCCCGCCTCGACGCGCGCCTGCACCGGCGAAAGCGGCGGGATGTACCAGACCATGGGCAGCGTCCGGTACTCCGGATGCAGCGGCAGCGCGACGCGCCAGTCGACCGCCATCTTGTAGACGGGCGACAGTTTCGCCGCGTCGAGCCACGCCTGCGGGACGCCGTCGGCCAGCGCCTGCGTCTGCACGCGCGGGTCGTCCGGGTCGAGGAAGATCGAAAGCTGGGCCTGGTACAGGCCCTTCTCGTCCTCCACGGAAGCGGCCTGCGCGATGCGATCGGCGTCGTACAGCAGCACGCCGAGGTAGCGGATGCGCCCGACGCAGGTCTCCGAGCAGACCGTCGGCTGCCCCGCTTCGATGCGCGGATAGCAGAAGATGCACTTCTCCGCCTTGCCGGTCTGCCAGTTGTAGTAGATCTTCTTGTACGGGCAGCCGGAGACGCACATGCGCCAGCCGCGGCACTTGTCCTGGTCGATCAGCACGATGCCGTCCTCCTCGCGCTTGTAGATCGACCCCGACGGGCAGGAGGCGACGCAACTCGGGTTCAGGCAGTGCTCGCACAGGCGGGGCAGGTACATCATGAAGGTCTTCTCGAACTCGCCGTAGACCTGCTTCTCCATCTCCTCAAAGTTGGCGTCGCGCGCGCGCTTGGCGAACTCGCCGCCGAGGAGCTCCTCCCAATTCGGACCCCACTCGATCTTCTCCATCCTCTGGCCGGAGATCAGCGAGCGCGGCCGCGCCGTCGGCGAGGCGTTCATCTCGGGCGCGCTCTGCAGGTGGTCGTAGTCGAAGTCGAACGGCTCGTAGTAGTCGTCGATCTCGGGCAGGTTCGGGTTGGCGAAGAGATTCATCAGGATGCGCGCGCGGCCGCCCTGGCGCGGCTCGAGCTTGCCGTTCGGCTTGCGCACCCAGCCGCCCTTCCACTTCTCCTGGTTCTCCCATTCCTTCGGATACCCGATGCCCGGCTTGGTCTCGACGTTGTTGAACCACGCGTATTCCATCCCCGGACGGCTGGTCCAGACGTTCTTGCACGTGACCGAGCACGTGTGGCAGCCGATGCACTTGTCCAGGTTCAGGACCATGCCGATCTGGGCTCTGATCTTCATAGTAGGTACCTCGTCATCCTCGTTCCGCCGGTGCGGCGTTCACGCGTTCGCGGCGGCGGCGGCCTGCGCCAGCGCGTCCGGGGCGGGATGGTCCATCCAGTCGACCTTCGCCATCTTGCGCACGACGACGAACTCGTCGCGGTTGGTGCCGATCGTGCCGTAGTAGTTGAACCCGTACGCGAGCTGCGCGTACCCGCCGATCATGTGCGTCGGCTTGAGCACGGTGCGCGTGACCGAGTTGTGGATGCCGCCGCGCTGGCCGGTGAGCTCCGACCCCGGCGTGTTCACGATCTTCTCCTGCGCGTGGTACATCAGGCACATGCCGGCGTTCACGCGCTGGCTCACCACCGCGCGCGCGGTGATCGCGCCGTTGACGTTGTAGAGCTCGATCCAGTCGTTGTCGGCGATCCCGGCCGCCTTTGCATCGCGTTCCGAGATCCAGACCACCGGGCCGCCGCGGTTCAGCGTCAACAGGATCAGGTTGTCGGTGTAGGTGGAGTGGATGCCCCACTTCTGGTGCGGCGTGATGAAGTTGAGCACCACCTCCGGATTGCCGTTCGGCCGCACGCCCTTGATGCCGAGCGTCTTCAGGTCCACCGGCGGCCGGTACACGCAGAACCCTTCGCCGAACGCGCGCATCCACGGATGGTCCTGGTAGAACTGCTGGCGCCCGGTGAGCGTGCGCCACGGAATCCGTTCGTGTACGTTGGTGTAGCCGGCGTTGTAGGAGACCTTCTCGCTTTCCAGCCCCGACCACGTCGGCGAAGAGATGATCTTGCGCGGCTGCGCCAGCAGGTCGCGGAACCGGATCTTCTCGTCCTCGCGATGCAGCGCCAGGTGCTTGTGGTCGAGCCCGGTGATCCGGCCGAGTGCCTCCCACGCCTTGACCGCAACGCGCCCGTTGGTCTCGGGGGCGAGCATCAGGATCACCTCGGCGGCGTCGATGTCGGTCTCGATCCGGGCCAGCCCCTGCGTCGGCCCTTCTTCAGTGACGAAGCCGTTGAGTTCCGTCAGCGCGCGTACTTCGTCGGCCGTGTTCCACGCGATGCCCTTGCCGCCGTTGCCGACCTCCACCATCAGGGGCCCGAGCGACGTGAAGCGCCTGTAGACGTTCGGATAGTCGCGTTCGACCACGGTCATCTGCGGGCCGGTCCTGCCGGGCACGAGGTCGACCTCGCCCTTCATCCAGTCCTTCACGTCGAGCGGCTGCGCGAGTTCGCTCGGCGTGTCGTGCAGCGTCGGCGTCAGCACCAGGTCCTTCTCCACGCCGAGATGGCCGACGCAGACCTCGGAGAACTTCTTCGCGATGCCCTTGAAGATCTCCCAGTCGCTGCGCGCCTGCCAGGCGGGGTCCACCGCGCCGGAGAGCGGGTGGATGAACGGATGCATGTCGGACGTGTTGAGGTCGTTCTTCTCGTACCACGTCGCGGTGGGAAGCACGATGTCGGAGTACAGGCACGTCGTGCTCATGCGGAAGTCGATCGTCACCAGCAGGTCCAGCTTGCCCTGCGGTGCCTCGTCAGGCCAGGCGACCTCCTCCGGCTTCATGCCGCCTTCGACGCCCAGGTCCTTGCCGAGCACGCCGTGGCTGGTGCCGAGCAGGTGCTTGAGGAAATATTCGTGGCCCTTGCCGCTCGAGCCGAGCAAGTTCGAGCGCCACACGAAGAGGTTGCGCGGCCAGTTAGCCGGATTGTCCGGATCGAGGCAGGAAAGCTTCAGCGTTCCGTCCTTGAGCGCCTTGACCGCGAAATCGCGCGGCGTGACGCCAGCCGCGGCCGCCTGCCTGCAGACTTGCAGCGGATTGGTCTCGAGCTGCGGCGCCGACGGCAGCCAACCCATGCGCTCGGAGCGCGCATTGAAGTCGATGAAGGTGCCGCGGAATTTCTCCTTGTCCGCCAGCGGCGACAGGATCTCGTCGACGCGCAGCTTCTCGTAGCGCCACTGGTCGGTGTGCGCGTAGAAAAAGCTGGTCGAGTTCTGCTGCCGCGGCGGCCGGCTCCAGTCGAGCGCGAACGCAAGCGGCGTCCAGCCCGTCTGCGGCCGCAGCTTCTCCTGCCCGACGTAGTGCGCCCAGCCCCCGCCGCTTTGTCCGATGCACCCGCACAGCATCAGCATGTTGATCACCGCGCGGTAGTTCATGTCGGAGTGGTACCAGTGGTTCATCGCCGCGCCGATGATCACCATCGACTTGCCCTGCGTCTTGTCGGCGTTGTCCGCGAACTGCCGGGCGACCGTCACGACGTCGGCGGCCTTCACGCCGGTGATCTTCTCCTGCCATTTCGGCGTGTACGGGACGTCATCGTCGTAGTTCCGCGCGACGAGGTTGCCGCCGATCCCGCGATCGATGCCGTAGTTGGCGACCAGCAGGTCGAACACCGTGGCGACCAGCGCCTCGCCTTCGGCGAACCGCACCCGCTTGGCGGGAACGTTGCGCACGAGCACGTCGCCGCCCTGGTCGTTCGGCGTGAACTGGTTGGGCGCGTTGCCCGCGAAATAGGGGAACGCGACCGGAACGACATCGTCGCGGCCGTCGATCAGCGAGATGCGCAGACGGGTGTCGCGGCCACGCCCGTCCTTCTCCTCGAGATTCCACTTGCCCGCGTCCTTCCGGTCCGTGGCGCCCCAGCGATATCCGATCCCGCCGTTGGGCGCGACCGGGGCATTGGAGAGCTCGTCGAACCCGACGCTCTTCCACTCCGGATTGTTGTCCTCCCCGAGGCGGTCGGCGAAGTCGGAGGCGCGAACGAAGCGGTCGGGCACGTAGCGATCGCCGCGCTTCGAAAGCCGCACCAGCAGCGGCAGGTCGGTGTACTTGCGCGCGTACTCCGTGAAGTACGCCGACGGTTTGTCGAGATGGAACTCCTTCAGGATGACGTGGCCCATCGCCATCGCGAGCGCGGCGTCGGTCCCCTGCTTGGGATGCAGCCACAGGTCCGCGAGCTTCGACACTTCGGCGTAGTCGGGCGTCACCGCCACGATCTTCGCGCCCTTGTAGCGAACCTCGGTGAAGAAGTGCGCATCCGGCGTGCGCGTCTGCGGGACGTTGCTGCCCCACGCGATGATGAACGTCGAGTTGTACCAGTCCGCGGATTCGGGAACGTCGGTCTGCTCGCCCCAGGTCTGCGGCGAAGAGGGCGGAAGATCGCAGTACCAGTCGTAGAAGCTCATGCACACGCCGCCGATGAGCGACAGGTAGCGACTGCCCGCGGCGTAGCTCACCATCGACATCGCAGGGATCGGCGAGAAGCCGATCACGCGGTCGGGTCCGTACTTCCTGATGGTGTAGACGTTGGCGGCCGCGATCATCTCCTCGGCCTCGTTCCAGTCGACGCGCACGAAGCCGCCGAGGCCCCGCACGCTCTTGTAGCTCTGCGCCTTCGCGGCGTCTTCGACGATCGCGCGCCACGCGTCGACCGGGCCCAGCGACTTGCGCGCCGCGCGCCACAGCCGCAGCAGCCGGCCGCGGATCATCGGGTACTTCACGCGATTGGCGCTGTAGAGGTACCACGAGTACGATGCGCCGCGGGCGCAGCCGCGCGGCTCGTGGTTGGGCAGATCGGGACGCGTGCGCGGGTAATCGGTCTGCTGGGTTTCCCACGTGACGATGCCGCCCTTCACGTAGATCTTCCAGCTGCAGGATCCGGTGCAATTGGTGCCGTGCGTGGAACGAACGATCTTGTCGTGCTGCCAGCGCTTGCGGTAGCCTTCCTCCCAGCTGCGGTCTTCCTTCGTGACCACGCCGTGGCCATCGGCGAAGCGCTCGGTCGGGCGCGCGAAGAAGGTGAGGCGATCGAGGAAGTGGCTCATGCGGATCTCCGCGCGTCGACAGACCGCGCTGTTACGTTCTGCGTTACAGTCGAGCGATGATAGGGAGCTGCGTGCAACGCCGGTTGACCTGGCGCAAGGGGATCGAATTTGTCCGTTCTGCGCGCATGGTGAAGACCCTCAGCATGGCATCGCGGCGTTGCGGCGCGAGTAGAACCACCACGTCGTCACGACGCAGGTCAGGTAGAACACGACGAATGCGTACAGCGCCTGCTCGGGACCTCCGAACATCGCGATCGACGTTCCGTAGCTCTTCGGGATGAAGAACCCGCCGTAGGCACCGATCGCCGCGGAGAAGCCCAGAACCGCAGCCGCTTCCTTGTTGCCGTCGCGAACGGCCTGTTCCTGCGCCTGCGCGCCCTTGCCCGCCGCATCGCGCTGTCGCTCGGTCGCGAAGATGACCGGGATCATGCGGAAGGTCGATCCGTTGCCGATGCCGGTCGCGAGGAACAGCACCAGGAACATCGCGAAGAAGCCTGCGAAGCTGCCGGCCGCGCCGTTGCCCGGAAGGAACGCGAGCACGCCGAGCACGCCGAGCGTCAAGGCGACGAAAACCCAGAACGTCACGCGCGCACCGCCCCACCGGTCGGCGAGCCAGCCGCCGAACGGACGCACCAGCGCGCCGACCAGCGGTCCCAGCCACGCGTACTGCAGCGCGTTGATCGCGGGGAACTGACTCTTGATGAGGAGCGGGAATCCCGCCGAGAACCCGATGAACGATCCGAAGGTCCCGAGGTAGAGCCAGCACATGATCCAGTTGTGGCGGCGCTTGAAGATCACCGCCTGGTCTGC
>DATJUX010000014.1:0-10430 GCA_035502095.1 Burkholderiaceae bacterium | reverse complement strand
CACCAGGCCGACCTTGCGTTCGCGGTAGTACGCGATCGACTCCTCGATCGTGGGGCGGCGACTGGAGCGGAAGTACTTGTCGGCGGCGCGGTCGTATTCCTCGCCGTAGCTGTCGAACGGATTCCAGCACGACACCTCGGCGTGGGTATGGGTGTCGATCGCAACCAGCTTGTCGATGTCCACGCGGTCTCCCGGCTGACCCGGACGCCTGTTTCGGCTCGTCCTTCGTTGCGCGCATTTGGCCACCGCTGGCATCATCTGAACAGATGCTATCTCTTATGAGTAAGATAAATGGCATGGATATCACTCGCGTCGACCTGAATCTGCTGGCGGTGTTCGACGTGTTGCTGCGCGAGTGCAGCGTCACGCGCACGGCCGAGACGCTCGGCGTCAGTCAGCCCGCCGTCAGCTACGCGCTCAACCGCCTGCGGCGGATGCTCGGGGATCCGCTTTTCGTGCGCATCCCGCACGGACTGCAGCCGACACCGCACGCCGCGCGGCTGGCGCAGCCGCTGCGAACGATCCTCGACGGCATTCGCGAGCAGATACTGCTGGAGACCAGCTTCACGCCGGCGCGCGCAACACGCGTCTTCACGCTGAACATGTCGGACGTGGGCGAGCTGGTGCTGCTGCCCAAAATCCTCCGCCATGTGCGCGAGCACGCGCCGGGCGTGGACATCTGCACCGACAACTTGCGCGGGCAGGATCTCGAGGCGGCGCTCCAATCGGGCGACGTCGATCTTGCCGTCGGCTTCTTCCCCGAGATAAGCAGCGCCGGCCTGTATCAACAGCGTCTGTTCAGCCATTCGTTCGTCTGCATCGTGCGCAACGATCATCCGACCCTCAGCAAGCAGTTGACGCGCAAGCAATTCCTCGAGGGGGAGCACGCGGTCGTGCATGTCGAGGGGCGCTCGCACGAGCAATTCGAGGAGACGCTGCGCGCAAGGGGACTGAGTCGACGCGTGGTCCTGCGCGTCAAGCACTACCTCGCGTTGCCGGCGCTGCTCGAAGCCTCGGACCTGATATTCACGGTGCCCTACGCCATTGCGATGGGGCTGTCGAAGGTCGCACAGTTCCAGGTGCTGGAGCTTCCGTTTGCGGCGCCGCGCCCCGACGTCAAGCAGTACTGGCACCGACGTCTGCACGCCGACGCAGCCAACAAGTGGTTGCGCGGCGTCGTTGCCGAGCTTTTCCTGGAGCGCAGGCGCCGCGATTCAAAGCCCGCAGCGGAGAGCAGGGAAACCGTGCGCTGACTTGCCGCGCCGGCGCTCGCTCGCGGCCCGCCGTCCTCGGCCCGCGCGCGAGTCTGCGATCATGGATGCGGCGCACGGCGCCGGCGCATGTCGGGCGCCGGCACAAACGGAGTCGGACACGATGCTTCCCAATCGCGAAACCCCGCTCGACCTCGCCAACCCGATCGGGCTGGACGGGATCGAGTACGTCGAGTTCGCCACCTCGCGACCCCAGGCTTTGGGCCAGTTGCTCGAGAAGATCGGCTTCCGCCCCGTTGCCCGTCACCGCTCGCGCGAGGTACTGCTGTACCGGCAGGGGGCGATGAACGTGATCGTCAACGCCCACCCGGGCGTGCTTGGCAGCGTGCGGGAGCCGAAAGAGACGCCGCGCATCTCGGCCGTGGCGCTGCGGGTGCGCGACGCGAGTTCGGCGTATGCATACGTCCTCGAGCGCGGCGGCTGGGAGATTCCCATGCATGCCCAGGTCATGGAACTCAACATTCCCGGCATCCACGGCCCCGGGGGGAGCCACCTCTACTTCGTCGACCGGTACCGCGAATTCTCGATCTACGACGTCGATTTCACGCGCATCCCGACGGTCGATCCCAATCCGCCGCCACTGCATGGGCTGCATTGGTTCGGCATCGTGCAGTACATCGGCACCGACCGCACGGCCGATTGGATCGAGTTCTACGGGGAACTGTTCGGCTTCACCGTGCTGCCCGACGAGCAACGCTTCGGCATCCTGCCCAAGGGCAAGGTCCTTGCCAGTCCGTGCGGGCAATTCCACCTGCAACTCATCGAACCGCTGCCGGCGACGGTTGCCGGCGCGGAGGTGGAGGCATTCCACCGCATCGGCTTCGGCACGCCTGACGTGCTCGCCGCGGTCGACCACATGCGGCGCAACGGCATCGATTTCTTCGAGACCGCGCTCACGCATACCGAGACACGCGGCGCGCTGACGCAGACCTACCTTGGCTCGGTGCTGTTCGAGCTCGTTCATCACGCCGGAGGCGGGCCGCGATGAGGATCGCCGAGTTCGGGATGGACACCATCTCGCTGGCCGGTTCGCTCGACGCCAAGCTGCGGGCGATTCGCGAAGCGGGGTTCTCGCAAGTCATGTTGAGCGCGCGCGAGGTCGTCGGCGCTCCCGGCGGCGTCGAGGCGGCAGTGCGGCTGGTCCGCGCGAGCGGGCTGCGCGTCACGGGGTTCCAGGTGCTGCGCGACTTCGAAGGTTTGGACGGTCACCTGCATCAATACAAGGTCGACATCGCGAAATCCATGATCGAGATGTGCGCGGCGCTCGGCGGCGAAGTCCTGCTCGCCTGCTCGTCGACGTCGCAGCACGCCTCCAGGGATCCCAGGCGCATCGCGCGTGATCTGCGCAAGCTGGCGCTGCTGGCGCTGCCGCATGGGGTCAAGGTGGCGTACGAGGCGCTCTCGTGGGGGCGCACGATCAACGAATTCCCCGCCGCATGGTCGGTGGTCAGCGAAGCGGACTGCCCCAACCTCGGCATCGGCGTCGATTCCTTTCACGTGCTGGCGACCAGGACGAGCCTCGACGAGTTCGAGGAGATCGATCCGCTCAAGATCTACCTGGTACAACTTTCCGACTTCATGTGGCAGGAAACGCGTTCGCCCGAGGACCAGATCGCCACGGCACGGCACTTCCGCGTGTTTCCCGGCGAGGGCGTGCACAGCGGGCAGATCGCGGAACTCGTGCGCCGCCTGCACGACCTCGGCTATCGCGGCGACTACAGCTTCGAGGTCTTCAACGACGACTACCAGCAGATCCCGTTGCCGGCCGTCGCGGCACGGGCACGACGCAGTGCGCTTTGGCTCGCCGAGGATGTCCTGCACCGTTCCACGCCGGTGCTGGACCAGATCCGGTTGAGACGCACCGCGCGGCGTTAGTCGCGGGGCGCCGCTCGCCTGCCTTGCGAGACGCCGGCGAAGAAGCGTGACCGTCGAGTCCGATTACCGACATTTCTGTCCGATAAGCGGACGTTTCCGGCGCGATGGCCATTGAACTGCTGCCGCCTGGTTTCTTACAGTCACCCCGGTAGCGACGACATCGGGCGCGAGAGGACACGCGATGAAGGTGCTCATGCTTCACGGCATCAACCACAACATGTTCGGCAAACGCGATCCGAAGCAGTACGGCACGATCACGCTCGACGAGATCGACGCGCGCCTGCAGGCCCTGGGACGCGAACTCGGCGCGGAGGTCGAGAGTTTCCAGACCAACGACGAAGGCGCGATGTGCGCGCGCATCCACCAGGCGTACAGCGACGGCGTCGACGCGGTGCTGATCAACGCCGGGGCCTGGACGCACTACAGCTACGGCATTCGCGACGCGCTGGCGATCCTCACCGTGCCGGTGGTCGAGCTGCACATGTCGAACATCCACGCGCGCGAGCAATTCCGCCACAAGTCGGTGTTCGCGGAGATCGTCAAGGGACAGATCGCGGGCTTCGGCGTCGACAGCTATCTGCTGGCGCTGCGCGCGGCGGTCTCGGCGGTGCAGGAAGCAGGGAAACGCTGAGGCGCCAAACACGGCGCCCGGCAACGATCGGAGCAAACATGATTCGCGGCACGACCTCACTTATCGCGCATATCGGCTTTCCGACGCACACGTTCAAGTCGCCGATGATCTACAACCCGTACTTCGAGAAGCACGGCATCGATGCCGTCGTGGTGCCGATGGGCTGCAAGGCCGACGCCTATCCGGCATTCCTGCGGGCTGTCTTCGGCCTGACGAACATCCGCGGCGCGCTGATCACGATGCCGCACAAGGTGACCACCGTCGGGTTGCTCGACGAGGTTTCTTCGGCCGTGCGCATCGCCGGGGCGTGCAACGCGGTCCGCCGCACCAGCGACGGCCGCCTGCAAGGCGATCTCTTCGACGGCGAGGGTTTCGTGCGTGGCGCGCGTCGCAACGGCGCACGGGTCGAAGGGGCGCGCGCACTGGTCGTCGGCTGCGGCGGCGTGGGGTCGGCGATCGCGGCATCGATTGCCGCCGCGGGAGCGGCCGAGCTCGCTCTGTTCGACGCCCAGGTGGCATCGGCGCAAGGCCTCGGCGAGCGGCTCGAGCAGTTCTACCCGAAACTGAAGGTCGTCACCGGCAGCAGGGACCCGGCCGGCTACGACATCGTCGTCAACGCGACACCGCTGGGAATGAACGACGGCGATCCGCTTCCGGTCGATGTCACCCGCATCGCGCCGTCGACCTTCGTCGGCGAGGTGGTGATGAAAAGCGAGATGACCGCATTCCTCAAAGCCGTCCAGGCGCGCGGCTGCCGCTTCCAGGTCGGCACCGACATGTTGTTCGAGCAGATCCCCGCGTACCTCGAGTACTTCGGCTTTGCGACGACCACGGCGGAAGAACTGCGGGCGGTGGCGAAGCTGAGCTATTGATTGGCCCGCTCCCCCGCTTGCGGGGAGAGTGGGGTGGGGGCGAAGGAGCATGACGCCTCCGCCCTCCGCACGCGGGGGAGGGAACGAATCGATGAACATCCTCGCGCTTACGGGCCCGATCTACCTGATCATCGCCGCCGGCTACCTCTCCGTGCGCGGCGGCCTGTTCGTGCTGGCCGAGATGCGGGTGCTCGGGAAGTTGGTGCTCCATTTCTGCATCCCCGCGCTCGTGTTCCGCTCGTTGTCGCAGCAGCATCCGCGCGACGTGCTCAACGGTATCTACCTGCTCGCCTACGCGGGCGGATCGCTGGCGGTCCTGTTCGGGGCATTTCTGTACGCCCGGCGCCTGCGACACCGTGCGGTCCCGCTGGCGGCGCTGCAGGGACTCGCCATGTCGGCGTCGAACAGTGCGTTCGTCGGCTACCCGATCGCGCAGCAACTCGTCGGTCCGTCCGCCGGGGTTGCGCTCGCGCTGACGATGATCGTCGAAAACCTGCTCATGATGCCGCTGGCCCTGGCGCTTGCCGACAGCGGCACGAGCGAAGAGCGCTGGCAGCGTGCCTTGGCACGATCGGCGGCCGGGCTGCTGAAGAGCCCGTTGATTCTCGCCGTGCTCGCCGGTTCCTTGTTTGCGCTGCTTGAGATTCCGCAGCCCGATGTGTTCGCGCGCACGATCCAGATCGTCGCCACCGGCGCGACGCCGGTGGCGCTGTTCGTCGTCGGCGGGTCGCTCGTCGGACTGAGCGTCGGCGGCATGGCGCGGGAGGTGGGCGGGCTCGCGCTCGGCAAGCTGCTGCTGCATCCGCTCGCGGTCCTGGCCGCCCTTTGGATCCTGCCGCCGGTCGACCCCGCCCTGCGCACCGCCGCAGTCCTGTTCGCCGCGAGCCCGATGATGAGCGTGCTGCCGGTGCTGGCGCAGAAATATCACCACGATCGTTACTGTGCGGCGTCGCTGCTCGTCTCGATCATCCTGTCCTTCGTCACGATCAATGCCCTGCTCTGGGCGCTCGGGGCGCTTCTGGGCTGGGTGCCATCGACGTTGCACACCTGACGGATCCGTCGATCCGCGCTTTCCGGTTCGATTGCTGTGTCGCAGCAGGCGACAGCCGCCTTGTGGGAGTTGCGCGAGCGATGGACGCGGGCGATGCTCTGGCCGGTAATCGCGCAAATTGTTCGGCTTCCGGTTCGGGACCGCAAGGACAGCACCGGCGTGGGCAAGAACGAAGTGCATGTGGAGCCCGACGACCTGATCGCCGGCCTCGGCCGCGGGCTTGCGGTGATCGAGTGCTTCGACGACGAGCACTCGCGGCTCACACCGGCCGAGGTGGCGGAGCGCACGCAGATCAGCCGCACCGCCGCGCGGCGCTACCTGCTGAGTTTGTGTCACTTCGGCTACGCCAACACCAACGGCAAGGTGTTCTGGCTCGCGCCGCGTGTGCTGCGCCTGGGGCAGTCGTACCTGCTCTCCGCGCGCCTGCCGCGGCTCGCCCAGCCGTTCCTCGAACGGCTGTTCAACGCGACCCAGTCGACGGCCGGTCTCGCCGTGCTCGACGACCACGACGTGATCTACCTGGCACGCCACAGCGGCTCGCGCCAGGCGAAGGGCGGCGTGCATCTCGGCGCACGCCTGCCCGCACACGTCGTCTCGGTGGGCCGCGCGATTCTCACCAGCTTCTCCGACGAGGAACTCGACGCGTGGATCGGCGCGCATCGCTTCGCGTCCTTTACGCCCTACTCGGAAAGGGATCCCGCGCGCTTTCGCGCCGAGATCGTGCGGGCGCGCGACCTGAATTACGCGATCGCCGACCAGCAGCTCGAGCTCGGCTGGCGCGGCATCGCGGTGCCGCTGCGCGACCGTCACGGCGAATGCGTCGGTGCGCTCAGCGTCACCGTGCCCACCGAGGGCAAGAGCATCGAAGCGTCGCTCACCGCGGCGCTGCCGCCGCTGCGGGACGCGGAAACCGGCTTTCGCGCGCTGCTCTAGCTCTTCCCCTCCCCCGCTCGCGGGAGGCGGAGGCGGATGGGGTGGGGGCGCCCGGCACTGTGTGACGCGAAGTGCACATGCCGCATCCGCTGTGGCGCTTGGAGTTACACGAGACCCAACAGCCCCACCGAGCGCCCCGCGGACCGGCTGCGCGGATACCGGTCAAACAGCGCCGACGCGCTCTTGAGAGCAGCAGACCACCCCTCTAACGTTCGCTGCGCGCCACATAAGCCAAGGAGACACAAGACATGGCCAGTTCGAACGAGCACGAACCGAAGGGCAGGCACCAATCGAAGATCGCCGCTGCCAGCGGCTGGATCGGTTCGGCGCTCGAGTACTACGACTTCTTCATCTACGCGACCGCGGCCGCGTTGATCTTTCCGCAGATTTTCTTCCCGAAGGGCGACCCGACGGTCGCCATCGTCGCGTCGCTCGCGACCTACGGCGTCGGTTACGTCGCGCGGCCGATCGGCGCGTTCGTGCTCGGGCACTGGGGCGACACGCACGGCCGCAAGAACGTGCTGATCCTGTGCATGTTCCTGATGGGCTTCTCCACCGTCGCGGTCGGCCTGCTGCCGACCTACGAGCAGGCGGGCATCCTTGCGCCGACGTTGCTCGTGATCCTGCGCCTGATCCAGGGCTTCGCGGTCGCGGGCGAGATTTCGGGCGCGAGTTCGATGATCCTCGAGCACGCCCCGTTCGGCCGGCGCGGCTTCTTCGCGAGCTTCACGCTGCAGGGCGTCCAGGCCGGCCAGATCCTGGCCGCCGCCGTGTTCCTTCCGCTCGCGCACTACATGAATAAGCAGGACTTCAACGCGTGGGGGTGGCGCATCCCGTTCATCCTGAGCTTCGTCGTCATCATCGCCGGTTACATCATCCGCCGCGAGGTCGACGAAACGCCGGCGTTCAAGGAGGAGGGCGCGGAGAAAGCCGTGCCGCGCTCGCCGATCGTCGACGCGATCAAGTACAGCTGGCAGGACATGCTGCGCGTGATCTGCATGGCGTTGATGAACGTGATTCCGGTGGTGACGGCCATCTTCGGCGCGGCGTACGCCGTGCAGCCGGGCTACGGCATCGGCTTCCACCCGGACGTGTACCTGTGGATCCCCGTGCTCGGCAACATCCTCGCGGTGGTGGTGATCCCGTACGTCGGCAACCTCTCCGACCGGATCGGGCGCAGGCCGCTGATCATCTTCGGTGCACTGGCGACCGGCGTGCTGTCGTTCGGCTACCTGTACGCGATCGCCGACAAGAACGTCCCGCTGGCCATCGTGATGTCGCTCCTGATGTGGGGCGTCGTCTACCAGGGCTACAACGCCGTGTTCCCGAGCTTCTACCCGGAACTCTTCCCGACCCGCACCCGCGTCACCGCGATGGCGATCGCGCAGAACATCGGCACCACGATCACCGCGCTGCTGCCCGCGCTCTTCGCGACCGTCGCACCGCCGGGATCGACCAACGTGCCGCTCACGGTCGGCGCCATCACGCTCGGCGTCACGATCATCGCCGCCCTCGCGGCGCTCAGCGCGCGCGAAACATACCGCGTGCACATGAACGACCTCGGCGATGCGAAAGCGGTCCCGGTCGACCGTGCCGAGTACAACCGCATGCGCAGCGAGGCGCTCGCCGGTGCCCGGCTGGCCAGGGCGTCGGCATGAGGACCGCGTGAGATAGCGACCCGCATCCAGCCTGGATCTCCGCCGCCTTCGATCGACATCGCCCATGCGCCGATCCATCGCCACCGTCTCGCTCTCGGGCATGCTGCGCGAGAAGCTGCAGGCGATCGCCGCCGCCGGTTTCGACGGCGTGGAGATCTTCGAGAACGACCTGCTGCAGTTCTCGGGCAGGCCGCGCGAGGTGCGCGCGATCGCGGCGGACCTCGGTCTTGCGATCGACATGTTCCAGCCGTTCCGCGACTTCGACGCCGCGACACCGGCGCAGGTCGCGCGCAACCTCGACCGGCTGGAGCGCAAATTCGATGTGATGGACGAGCTCGGGACGGACCTCGTGCTCGTCTGCTCGAACGTGCAGGTCGATGCGCCGGGCGATGCCGGCGCGCTGGCCGAGCAGTTCGGGCAACTCGCTGCACGCGCGGCGCGCCGCGGCAAACGCGTCGCCTACGAGGCGCTCGCCTGGGGTACCCGGGTCAACCGCTTCGCGCAGGCGTGGGAGGTCGTGAAGCGCGTCGACCATCCGAACCTCGGCCTGGCGCTCGACAGTTTTCATACGCTCGCGGTGCGCGACGACCCGCGGCCGATCGCGCGCCTGCCGGGCGAGAAGATCTTCTACGTGCAGCTTGCCGATGCACCGTGGGTGAGCACCGACGTCCTGACCCATAGCCGCCACTACCGCTGCTTTCCCGGCCAGGGTGAACTCGACCTGGTCGGCTTCATGAATGCACTGCTCGATTCGGGCTACACCGGCACGATCTCGCTCGAGATTTTCAACGACGAGTTCCGCGCCGCGCCGGCGCGCGCCACCGCGCTTGACGCGATGCGTTCGCTGCTGTGGCTCGAAGAACAGGTGCGGGCCAGCCGCGCCGGCGCGCCGGCCACGCGTGTGCCATTGTTCGTTGCGCCCGCGCCGACGCGGTTCGACGGTTGGGCCTTCATCGAATTCGCCGCCGACCCGCCGACCGCGCGGGCGCTGGCGGCCTATTTCGCGAGCCTCGGTTTTTCTCACCTCGGCCGCCATCGTTCGAAAGACGTCGATCTCTACGGCGCGGGCGAGGTGAGGCTCGTGATCAACCGCGAGGAAGACTCGTTTGCGCGCAGCTACTTCGACCTGCACGGTCCTTCGGTGTGCGCACTGGCGCTCACGGCGGACGACGCTCACGCTGCGTTTGCGCGCGCGGAAGCCCTGTTGTGCAACCCGTTCGCCGGCGCAATCGGCCCGGGTGAACTCGCCATCCCCGCGGTGATCGCGCCCGACGGCGGCCTGCTGTATTTCTGCCCGGCGCGCGACGGCCGTGCGGCGTTCGAAGCGGATTTCACGCTCGAACGCGACCCGGACGCACGGCCCGGCACGCGCGCACGTGTCGATCACATCACGCAAGCCCTGCCGCGCGGGCAGCTCGAACCGTGGCTGCTGTTCCAGCGCGGCGTTCTCGGCCTGCTGTCACAGCGCAACACCATCCTGCACGACCCCTACGGCGCAGTGCGCAGCCGCGAGTTCGAATCGGGCGACAAGGCGATCCGCACTTCGCTGATCGTTTCGGAGCGCGACCACACCGCGGTGGCTCGTTCGATCGAGCGTTACCACGGCGCCGGCGTGCAGCAGATCGCGATCGCGGTGGACGACGTGATCGCATTCGCGGGGGAACTGAGGCGCCGCGGCGCACCGCTCCTGCCGGTGCCCGACAACTACTACGACGATCTCGAGGCCAGATACGCGCTCGCGCCGGCGTTCCTGCACGAACTTCGCGCGAGCGGCGTGCTCTACGAGCGCGATGGCGAGAAGGAGTTCCTCCACGTCTACGCGGCGCCGTTCGAGGACCGCTTCGAGTTCGAGTTCGTCGAACGGCGCGGGGGATATCAACTGTACGGCTCGACCAACGCGCCGGTCCGGCTGGCCGCGCTCGCCGAATGGCGCGCGGCGCACGAATCCGCGGCGCTGCCCTGAGGAGACCTCTCATGATCATCGATTGCCACGGTCATTACACGACGGCGCCGAAGGCGCTGGAGGAGTGGCGCAACAAGCAGATCGCGGGGATCAAGGACCCGGCGCAGATGCCGAAGGTGTCGGACCTGCGCATCGGCGATGACGCGCTGCGCGAGTCGATCGAGGCCAACCAGCTC
>DATJUX010000013.1:0-2201 GCA_035502095.1 Burkholderiaceae bacterium | reverse complement strand
GTTCTCCGGCCCCTTCTGGTTGACCGCGCCGCGCCCCATGCACACGGTGCCGAGCCCCTCCTTCTGCACCAGCCGGCCCGCGAGCGGCGGCGAGCTCCATTCCTCCGGCACGAACTGCTTCACGTCGTACATGAAGTAGATCCCGATCGTGCTGCGGGCGCCGGCGTCGATTGTGCCGAAGACGCCGGGTTTGCCGGCCGTCGGCACCAGCTTCACCCCGGTGAAGCCGGCCGCGCGGGCGAGCTGCGCCATGTGCTCGGGGCCCTGCGGGTAGTTACGGTTCTCGGCGGCGATCGAAGGAAGCGCGATCCACTCCTGCAGGCGGCGAATGTTCTGTGCGTGCATCTTCGGAATCTGTGCGAGCACCGCCGCCTTGTCGACCTGCTGGTCCTGCGCTGCGGCGAGCGCCGCCGTCGGCAGTGCGGCGAGCGCCGTGGCCGCTACCGAGCCGCACACGAATTCGCGCCGGCTGCATTCCCCGCCGTTGCTGTCGGTCATGGTCACCCCGTGGCGTACGCCGCGTTCCGCAGCGCGAACATTACCACCAGACGTCAGAACGGATAGTTGATACCGCTGAAGACGACAGGCTGCCCGTGGCCGAAGCCGACGTCGACATAACCGACGCTGAAGGGACTGGCGACGCCGCGCACGCCGAACCCGGGTGCAGTATGCAAATGCGTGAGCGGCCTCGAGCCCATGTCGGCGAACACCTTGCCCGCATCGAGAAACGGCGCCAGCTCGAGGTTCACGTGGGTGCCGAAGGCTTCCCATCTCCGGGATGGGAATGAACGGCGCGTTCGGCGGGTCCAGCCACCGCCACAGGCCCCGCTCTGCGGGTGCGGACTCGGTGGCTGCAGCGGCGCCTGCGCCGGCCAGGACCGCGCCGATTACCGTGGCGGCCGCGACCGCGCGGCGAACTTCGCGCGCGCGCGCAAGCCCCTGCGCGTGTGATCCGACGCCCCACCAGCGCGACCCGTCAGTGTGTTGAGTGCCGCTGCACGATCGTCCGGTCCTCCCGTCAAACCCGTCAAACCGCAGCCGACTGGACGCTCCGTTCAGTGCCGTTACAAAATGCTAACGACAGAATCACGCGAGCGGAAGCGTCCCGGAGTCGGGCTGCACATCGCGAGCGGGAACGTCGGCGTACGACGTGACGCCGGCGCGTGACGTGGGCAGAAAGGCACCATGGCGTTCGCGGACGGACCATGAGTTCCCCGGCAAGTGAGCAGCCGATCGACCGATCGGTGTGTGTCTACTGCGCCTCGAGCCGCCTGGCCCATCCCGACTACCGCAGCGCCGCGCACCGTCTCGGTGAAGTGCTGGCACAGGAGGGCGTCGCGATCGTCTATGGTGGCGGCGCGGTCGGTTCGATGGGCGCGCTCGCCGACGGCGCCCTCGGCAAGGGCGGACGGGTGATCGGCATCCTGCCGCGATTCATGGCGGAACTCGAGTGGGGTCACAAGGGGTTGAGCGATCTGCAGCTCGTCGAGGACCTGCGCACGCGCAAGCACACGATGCTCGCCATGAGTCAGGCGGCGATCGCGCTGCCGGGCGGCTCCGGCACGCTCGAGGAGCTGCTCGAGGCCATTACGCTCAAGCGCCTCGGCCTCTACCTCAATCCGATCCTGCTGGTGAATACCCGCGGCTTCTTCACGCCGCTCCTCGAGGTGTTCTCGCGCGCCGTCGAGGAGCGCTTCATGGATCCGCGACACCTGCTGATGTGGCAGGTGGTGGCGACCCCGGACGAGGTGCCGCAGGCGCTCGCGAGCGCTCCGGCCTGGAGCGCCGAAGCCCGCAGCTTCGCCGCCGTGTAAGGGACGCGCCGCGGGGCGCTCAGACGGCGGCGCGCCGCGCGGCCGCAAGATCGAACGGCAGCGACCGCAGGCGGATGCCGGTCGCGGCCCGCACCGCGTTGGCCACCGCCGGTGCGATCGGCGGTGTGCCGGGCTCCCCTACGCCCGAGGGGGGACCGGTCGAGGGCACGATATACACCTCGACGACCGACGGCATGTCGTTGATGCGCAGAACCTGGTACTGATGGAAGTTGGTCTGATCGACGTGTCCGTCGGTCAGCGTGATACGGCCGTATAGCGCTGCGGACAGGCCGTAGCCGATGCCGCTCTGCATCTGCGCCTTGACCACATCGGGTGTGACGGCGATGCCGCAGTCGACGGCACAGACTACCCGGTCGACGCGGATCT
>DATJUX010000012.1:0-66929 GCA_035502095.1 Burkholderiaceae bacterium | reverse complement strand
GAGCTGGTTGGCCTCGATCGACTCGCGCAGCGCGTCATCGCCGATGCGCAGGTCCGACACCTTCGGCATCTGCGCCGGGTCCTTGATCCCCGCGATCTGCTTGTTGCGCCACTCCTCCAGCGCCTTCGGCGCCGTCGTGTAGTGACCGTGGCAATCGATGATCATGAGAGTCCCCGCACCTTCCGCTCAATGGCTGTGGGCGTGATCGTGGTTGCGCGCCGCGCCCGATGCGTAGGCATCCTCGCGGTGCGCCAGCTGCTTGACGACCAGGGCAACGGCCGCGATCACACCCGGCACCGCCACGATCGCAAAGACCGCGGCGAAGTCGAGGTGGCGCCGTGCCAGCTCGGCGACGAGGAACGAACCGGCGATACCGCCGAAGCGACCGATGCCGAGCATCCACGCCACCCCGGTAGCGCGGCCTTGCGTCGGATAGAAGGCGGCGGCCAGAGCCGGCATCGACGACTGCGCGGTATTCATCAGCGTTCCCGCGAGGAACACCACCACCACAAGCAGTCCGACGCTGCCGGCCACCTGCCCGATGGCGTAGATCGAGACCGCCGTCAGGGCGTAGCCGGCAGCGACGATCCAGTTGCCGTTGAAGCGGTCCATCAGCCAGCCGAAGAGGATCGCACCGACGCCGCCCAGCGGGAACAGCGCCGTGATCAGCGTCGCGTGCCTCGGGTCGAGGCCCGCATCCTTGAACAGGATCGGCATCCAGTTGATGAGGGCGTAGAAGATCACCAGCCCCATGAAGTATCCGAGCCAGAGCATCACCGAGCCCACCGCGTAGGTGCGCGAGAACAGCACGCCGATCCCGCTTTGCGCCGGCTGCGAACCCTTGGTCTCGCGCGCAACGAATGCCCCGACCTCCGTCGCGCGCGCCGAAATGCGCGCCAGCACGGCCCGGATACGCTCGACCGGGAACGACCGCGCGACCATGTAACGGACCGATTCGGGAAGGAAGAGGAGCAGCAGTGCGCCGAGCACGAGCGGCGTGGTGCCGCCCAGCAGCAGGACGCTGCGCCAGCCCCATTGCGGGATCATCCACGCGGCGAGAAAGCCGCCGCACGCCGCGCCGAGCGGAAAGCCGCAGAACATGGCGTTGGTCAGCGTCGCCCGGCGTTGATCCGGGCAGTACTCGCTCATCAGCGTGACCGCGTTGGGCATGGCCGCACCGAGGCCGACGCCGGTGACGAAGCGCAGCGTGGTGAGCTGCGCCAGGTCAGCCGCGAACGACGACGCCAGGCAGGCTACGGCGAAGAGAAAGACCGAGGTCACGAGCACGCGCTTGCGGCCGAAGCGGTCGGCCAGCGGCCCCGCGAGCAACGCCCCGGCCGCCAGCCCGAACAACGCGGCGCTCAGCACCGGCGCCAGAGCCGGCTTGCTGACACCCCACTCGGCGACCAGCGAGGGCGCGATGTAGCCGATGGCGGCGGTGTCGAAACCGTCGAGCAGCACGATCATGAATGTCAGGGCGAAGATCAGCCACTGGAACGGGGAGAAGCGCTGCTGGTTGAGGAAGGCCTGGACGTCGACCCTCTGCGTGCGATTCAATTCGATCTCCTTGCGTCGGCGCATCGTTACGCGCTTGTCTCGCGGCATGCATCGGCCCGGGCGCGAATCGCTCCGGGCAAAGGCCGCGCGTGCGCACCCGTACGACCGTCGGCGGCGATTCGAGTTCTGGCGCGCGGTCGGGGTGACGCTTCGGGCAGGATTCTCGGCGTCCGCGCCGCGCCGAGGTAGGGGACGCGCCGGCTAGCAGCTATCGCAGATTGTTATAACTCGCCGCCGCCTTGCCGGGCAGGCGCGTCGACGGCCCGGCGTGCGCCGTCACCAGTTCGCGCAGCATGCCCAGCGCCTGCGTCATCAGGGGCGTTGCCGGCTTGTGGGCGGAGATCGCAAGACACAACGTGCTGGTCAGGACCGGATCGACCAGCGGCCTCACCTTGAAGGCCGCCGGATTGCCGAATGCAATGACGGCGGTGCGCCAGAGCACGGCGTGGCCGACACCGGCCCGGACCAGGTCGAGGATCGACTGCACGCTCGATACCTCGAGCGCGATCTGCAGCTTGATGCCGGCCAGTGCCGCCTGCGTTTCGAGCAGCCTGCGAATCGCATGCGATCGCTCGGGCACGGCGAGCGGGAAGCGCGCCAGATCGGCCAGCCGCACGGTGTCACCCTGTTGCAGCTTCGCGCCACGCGCGCGCTTCGCGCTTGTCGGGCTCACCAGGCACAGCGACTCCTCGAGGATCGGCGTGGTCTCGATCGCCGCCTGCGCCTCCGGGTTGTGCACCAGCCCGATGTCGACGCGCCCGGTCGCGATCCACTCGGTGATGTGCGTCGAGAAACCCTCGACGATCGCCAGCCGCGCCTTCGGGAGTTCGCGCCGGAACCCCGCGACCAGGGGCACCGTCAGCATGCGGCCCATGCTGGGCGGCAGGCCGATCACGACATGGCCGGTCGGCTCGCCGCGCGCGGCCACCAGGTCTTCGCGTGCGTGGGCCACCATTTGCAGTATCGCGACGCTGTGCTCGTAGAAGCGCTTGCCCGGCTCGGTGAGGACGACGCCCCGCCCGGTGCGCAGCAGCAGGTTCTGGCGCAGCTCGGTCTCGAGCAGGCGCACCTGCCGGCTGAGCGCCGGCTGCGCCAGGCTGAGGATCAGTGCCGCCTTGCTGAAGCTTCCCAGCTCGGCGACCTTGACGAACGTCTCGAGCTGCCGCAGGTTCAGGCCCTGCGCGTCGTTGCGCGCGCGCATGCGTCGCATTCTCGCTACCGGGCCGGCACGAGCTTCCGCCGCCGGGTCGTGGCGATGTCGTTCCGAACAGCGCCAGCGACGAGGAATCTCGGCCTAAGCATGCCGGGATGCCTCGCATTCAGCCCGCAACGACAAGCTGAAAGCGCGAGGCTTGCGCACAGGGAGACGCTTCACACCTCGCCCCAGACTTCGCGTGCTGTCTCGACGACGAGCCGCAGCTTCGCTGCCTGCGCCTCGACCGCGATGTCATTGCCGTGCACGGTGCTGGAGAAGCCGCACTGCGGCGACAGCGCCATCTGGTCCAGCGGCATGAACCCGGCTGCTTCCTCGATGCGGCGCTTCAGGTCGTCCTTCTTCTCGATCTGGCCGAGCTTGGTGCTGACGAGCCCGAGCACGACGATCTTGCCCTTCGGCACGTGGCGCAGCGGAGCGAAGTCGCCGGAGCGCGCGTCGTCGTATTCGAGGAAATAACCGTCGACCGCGAGCTCGTTGAACAGGACTTCGGCGACAGGCTCGTAGCCGCCCTCGGCCGCCCATGCGCTCTTGAAGTTGCCGCGGCACAGGTGGACGCAGACGTGCAGGTTGGCGGGCTTTTCCGCGATGGCGGCGTTGATCAGGCGCGCGTACCGGCGCGGGAGCTCGTTGGGGTCGTCGCCGCGCAAGCGCGCGCCCTCGCGCATCTTCTGGTCGCACAGGTAGGCGAGGTTGGTGTCGTCGAGTTGCAGGTACGTGAGGCCGCGCGCCGCGAGCGACCGGATCTCGGCCCGGTAGGCCGCGGCCACGTCGGTGAAGAAGCCCTCCATGTCCGGGTAGACCTCGACATCGACCGCCGCGCGCCCGCCGCGGAAATGCAGCATGGTCGGCGAAGGGATCGTGACCTTCGGCGTGCGCGTGGTGACGGACCTGAGGAACTCGAAATCGTCGCCCTGGATCGGCCTGACGTGGCGCACCGCACGCTTGATCTTCATCACCGGCGGCGCGAAGTCGATGTCGCCGTTGGCTTTGTGGAAGTGCACCGTGATCCCGCCCTCGGTCGACACACCCTCGAGTTGCTCGAGGAAGTCGATGTGGAAATACGTGCGGCGGAATTCGCCGTCGGTGATGCCCTGCAGGCCCAGGTCTTCCTGGAACTTGACGATGTCGCGGATCGCGCGGTCCTCGACCGCGCGCAGTTGCGCGTGCGTGATCTGGTTCTGCTTGAACTGGTCGCGCGCTTCGAGCAGGAACCGGGGACGCAGAAAACTGCCGACGTGATCGGCGCGGAACGGGGCACTGATACGGGTTGACATCACATCCTCGCTATGAAACGGAGACCAGGCGCTGCAGCGTGACGGGATCCTCGAGCAGGCTCGCGCTGTCGGACCGGTGCACTATCCGGCCCCGGTCCAGTACGAGCGCCCGGCGTGCCAGTGACAGCGCCAGCCGCGCGTGCTGCTCCACGATGACGATCGCCATCGCGCCTTCGTGTACGAGCCCGCTCATCACGCGCATCAGCTCCTGCACGATGAGCGGCGCCAACCCCTCCATCGGCTCGTCGAGGAGCAGCAGCTTCGGATTGATCACGAGGGCGCGCGCGATCGCAAGCATCTGCTGCTCGCCGCCGGAAAGCTGGTTGCCGAAATTGCGTTTGCGTTCGGCCAGGCGCGGGAAGAGCTCGTAGACCGCGCCGATATTCCACCTCCCGGGCCGCGCGACGGCGGTCAGGTGTTCCTCGACCGTCAGCGAGGGATACATCATGCGCTCCTGCGGCACCCATCCGAGTCCCGCCCGCGCCCGCCGATGCGCGGGCGCGCGGGCGATCTCCTCTCCGCGCAGGCGGATGCTGCCGCGTTGCATCTCCGTGAAGCCCATCAGCGTGACCAGCAGCGTGGTCTTGCCCACGCCGTTGCGCCCGAGCACCGCCAGGCTGTCGCCCTCCTCCAGGCGCAGCGAGATGTCTTCGAGCACCACCGAGCCTGCATATCCGGCCCGCACGCCCTCCATCGCCAGCAGTTCAGCCATGCGCAGCCTCGCCCAGGTAGACCTCCTTCACCCGGGCGTCGCGGGCGATTTCCTGCGGTGTGCCCTCGACGAGCACCGCTCCACCGACCAGCACCGTGATGCGCTCGGCGAACCGGAACACCAGGTCCATGTCGTGTTCGATGAAGAGCACCGTCACGTCGCGCGGCAAGGCGGCGATCACGCTGAACAGTTCCGCGCTCTCCGCCGCTGGAATGCCGGCCGCGGGTTCGTCCAGGAGCAGGATGCTCGGCCGCGTCGCCAGTGCGAGGGCGATCTCGACGATGCGCTGCTTGCCGTAGGCCAGCGCCCGCGTCTCCCTGTCCGCCTCGCGCTCGAGGCGCAAGCCGCGCAGGATCTCCATCGCCTCGTCGGCTTCGGCGCGGCAGCTTGCCACCGTCTTCCACCACGTGCGCGCGAGGCCCTTGCGCTCGTTGACCGCGAGCACGATCGATTCGAGCACCGTGAGGCCGGCAAAGAGCGTGGTGATCTGGAAGGTGCGCGTCAGGCCGCGTTTCACGCGCTGGTGCTGTGCCAACGCGGTGATGCAGGTGTCGCCGAGGAACACATCGCCCGCGGTCGGCGCCAGCACGCCGGTGAGCAGGTTGATGAACGTCGTCTTGCCCGCCCCGTTGGGCCCGATCAGGGCATGGCGGCTGCCCGGCGCGAACTCGAGCGTGATGTCGCGGTTGGCCTTGAAGTCGCCCCAGTGCTTCGACAGCCCGCGGGTGCGCAGCGCCTGCGTCACGCGCGACTCCTGCGCGCCAGCGCACGGAGCCGTTCCAGCCCGCCCAGGATGCCGCCGCGCGCGAACAGCACGATGATGACGAGCAGGGCGCCGATCCAGAACTGCCAGTAGACCGGGTTGATGCCGGCCAGGATGTCCTGCGCGATCATGTAGACGGCCGCCCCGATCAAGCCGCCGTACAGCCGCCCGGTGCCGCCCAGCACCAGGATGATGAGCAGGTCGGCCGAGCGGCCGAAACCGAGCACGTCCAGGGCGACGAACTGGGTCGTCTGCGCCAGCAGCGCGCCCGCCAGTCCCGCCACGCAAGCGGCGATCGTGAAGATCGCGATCTCTCGCTCGCGCACCGACGCCCCGATCGCGGGCATGCGCACGCGCTTCTCGCGCACGCCGCGCAGGCTCAGGCCGAAGGGCGAATGCACCAGCCTGCGCAGCAGCAGGAAGGCGAAGAAAAGAACGACCAGGCTGTAGACATAGGCGACCCGTCCGGCGATGTCGAACCGGAAGATGCCGAGGACCTTCCACATCGTCATGCCGCCGAGGCCGTCGACGCCGCCGGTGATGAACGCCGCCTTGTTCGCCGCCTCGTGCAGCACGAGTGCGATGCCGAGCGTCACCATCAGGCGGGTCAGGTCGCCGCCGCGCACGACGAGGAACGAAGCGAGCCAGCCGACCAACGCCGCGATGGCGGCCGCGATCGCAAGCCCGCTGAGCGGTTCGCCCCATCCGTACGTGGCGAGCAGGCCGGCGGTGTAGGCGCCGACGCCGAAGTACGCGGCGTGCCCCAGCGAGACGATGCCGGCGTAGCCGAGGATGAGGTCAAGCGACACCGCGAACAGTCCGACGATCAGGATCTGGCTGCCCAGCACGAGGTAGCCGGGCACGAAGAAGAAGGCGAGCACCGGAATCAACCAGAACACGCTCTCGGCCGCGTGCCAGCGATCCTCGGGCAGGCGATACGCCGGCGCCGCAGGCACCGTGCCGGCCGCCTCCGGCGGCGCGTTGTCCGCGCTCATCCACGCCTCCCGTACAGGCCGGCCGGAAAAAGAATCAGCAGCACGACCATCAGGACGTAGATCACGAACGCGCCGACGCCGGGCACGAAATACTTCCCCGCCACGTCGAAGATGCCGAGGATGAGCGCCGCCGCGAGCGCGCCCTTGATCGCGCCGGCGCCGCCGACGGCGACGACGAGCAGGAAGTACACCATGTACTTGACGGGAAACGTCGGATCGAGGCCCAGCACCTCGATGCCGAGCGCGCCGCCGAGTCCCGCCAGCCCGGAGCCCAAGGCGAAGGTCAGGCTGAAGACCCGGTTGACGTCGATGCCCAGTCCGGCCGCCGCCTGCTGGCTGTCGACGGATGCACGAACCTGGGCACCGAAGCGCGTCCGCTCGACGAGGAAGACGAGGCCGAGCGTGATGACGATCACCAGCGCGACCAGGAATATCCGGTAGGCGCCCAGTTCCAGTCCGAGCACCTTGACCTGACCCGTCAGGAACGGCGGCAGTTCGACAGGCTGCAGGCCCGGACCCCAGACGTACGTCGCGGCAGCGATGGCCATGAACGTGAGACCGATGCTGAACAGCACTTGGTCGAGGTGGCTCGCCTGGTACAGGCGCCGGTAGAGCAGGCGCTCGAGCGCCGCACCGGCGAGCGCCGCCACCACGAACGCGACCGGCAGCGCCGCCAGGAAGGGCACGTTGAAGCGGGTCATCAGCACCACCGTCGCGTAGCCGCCCAGCATGGCGAACGCACCGTGCGCGAGGTTGACGAAGTTCATCAACCCCATCGTCACGGACAGCCCGATGGCGATCAGGAACAGCAGCGCGCCGTACGCAATGCCGTCGAACAGCACGCCGACCAGGTTGGCGATCATCGCCCGCCCGACCGGTCAGGAGCCGTGACGGCTGCGGCGGTCAATTGCCCGGGTCGTGCACGTCGTTGAACTTGTCGAACTCGATGTTGTAGAGCTTGCCGTCCTTCTTCTCGACCTTGCGCACGTATACGGTCTGCACGACGTCGCGCGTCGCGGGATCGATGTAGATCGGGCCGCGCGGGCTGTCGATCTTCATGCCCTTGATGATCTCCATCGCCTTGTCGGGATCGATCTTGCCGTTGAGCCTGCGCGCGACCTCGTAAACCACGTGCATGCCGTCATAACCGCCGACGGACATGAAGTTCGGGCGGATCTTGAACATGTCGGTGTACGCCTTGACGTAGTCGCGATTGATCTGCGAATCGTGGGCCGCCGAATAGTGGTGCGTGGTGACTGCGCCGAGCGCGGAATCGCCGATCGCTTCCAGGACGTCGTCTTCCACCACGTCTCCCGGTCCGATGACGCGGATGCCCGCTTCGGCCAGGCCGCGCTCGCGATAGCCCTTCATGAACGCGACGGCCTGTTCGCCGGCCGGCAGGAAGATGAACACGGCCTGCGGCTTCGCATCCTTGATGCGCTGGATGAACGGGCCGAAGTCGGGATTCTTGAGCGGCGTGCGCACTTCGCCGACCAGCTCGCCGCCGGCCGCCGTGAAGTACTTCTTGAACGTGGCTTCGGCGTCCAGGCCCGGACCGTAGTCGGCCACCAGCGAATACACGCGCTTGATGTTGTTCTTCGCCGCCCACTGGGCGATCGGCATCGTCACCTGCGGCAGCGTCATCGACACGCGCGCCATGTAGGGCGACTTGCTGACGATCACCGAGGTCGCGGCGTTCATGATGATGGTGGGCACCTTGGCCTCGGTGACGACCGGCGCCGCCGCCAGCGCGTTCGGCGTCAGTGCGAAGCCGACCACGAAGTCGACCTTGTCGCGCGTGACCAGCTCCGTCACCAGGCGCTTGGCCACGTCCGGCTGCGCGCCGGTGGAATCCTTGATGATCAGCTCGACCTTGCGACCGGCCACCGTGTCGCCGTTGCGGGCGATGTACAGGCGCATGCCGTTTTCGATCTGCCTGGCGAGGCTGGCGAACGGGCCGGTGACTTCCAGCACCGCGCCGACCTTGAGCGGCTCCTGCGCGCTCGCGCAGGTGGCGGCCGCGGCCAGCATCGCGCCGGCAACCAGTACTGCTTTCACGTTCATTCCTGTCTCCTTGGGTCGCCGGTCCTGGATTCCGGCCGGCGCGGGCTGCAAGCCTACTGCACCCGCCGGCGCGCGCCTAGGGCGACGATGCGCCGGACGCCGCCTTCCCGATCGCCGCGGCAATCGGTCGCGAGCAGGCAGTCGCACACCACGTCGATCCCTTGCCGCGGCGGTCCCATGCGTGTCGGCGTCCGGCCGCAACCTCGGCCGGAAATCTATAGCGGATTCTTACGCGCGGATCGCTAGATTCGCGCTCGTTGGATGAGTCGCGAGAGTCAGACGGATCTCGCGACCTCACATGGCATACACGGCTTCGACCTATGTCCGCTCGCCCGAGCGCCGCCCGCGACGACTTTCATTCACACGCGCGCCGTCGCGTTCGTGTCTTCGACCCCGCATTGGTTCGTGCGGCAGCCCGCGATGCCGTGAAGCGCGCGACCCCCGGGTCGCTGTGGCGCAATCCGGTGTTGATGATCGTCTGGTTCGGCGCGCTTCTGACCGCAGCGATGGCGATCGCCCAGCGCGACGGATTCGGGGCCGCCATTTCCGCCTGGCTATGGCTCACCGTCTTGTTCGCGCAATTCGCGGAGGCGCTCGCAGAGAGACGGGGCAAGGCTCATGCGGCAACCCTGCGCGGCGCGAAAGGCGACACGCTGGCGATGAAGTTGTCCGCTGCAAGCCTTGACGCACAACGTACGCCGACACGCGCGAGTCAACTGCGCAAAGGCGATCTGGTGCTGATCGCGGAAGGAGGGCTGGTTCCCGGCGACGGGGATGCGGTCGCCGGCGTCGCGTCGGTCGACGAGAGCGCTATTACCGGTGAATCGGCACCAGTGGTGCGCGCAGCGAGTGGAGATCGGTCATCGGTGACGGGCGGAACCCGTGTTCTGTCCGATTGGCTGATCGTGCGCATCAGCGCCAAACCGGGCGAGGGGTTCCTGGACCGGATGATCGGAATGGTCGAGGGTGCCAGGCGGCTGCGCACTCCCAACGAGATCGCGCTCACGATCCTGCTCGCCGCCTTGACCCTGATGTTCCTGGTCGCGACCGCGACGCTGCTGCCCTACTCCGCGTACGCAGTGGCCGCGACCCACCAAGGCCAGGTCGTAAGCCTTGTCGTGCTGGTCGCTTCGCTGGCATCCGTAATCCCGACCACGATCGGCGCGCTCTTGTCAGCCATCGGCATTGCCGGCATGGATCGACTGGTCCAGGCAAACGTCGTAGCGACCTCGGGGCGCGCCATCGAGGCGGCGGGCGATGTCGATGTGCTGCTGCTCGACAAGACCGGAACCATCACCCTCGGCAACCGCCAGGCTGCGAAGTTCTATCCCGCACCTGGGCTTTCCGAGCGCGAGTTCGCCGGCGCGGCGCAGCTTGCGTCGCTTGCCGACGAGACTCCCGAAGGCCGGTCGATTGTGGTCTTGGCGAAGGGGTACGGTATCCGCGCGCGCAACCTGCACGAGCTGAATGCCGTCTTTGTGCCCTTTGCCGCGCAAACGCGGATGAGCGGCGTCGACATCGGGGCGCGGCGCATCCGCAAGGGTGCACCGGACGCGATCGAGGCGTGGCTGCAGGCGCAGGGCGGCTCTCCCAACCGATCGATCCGTGTCTTCGTCGACCGGATCGCTACCCGCGGGGCGACGCCGCTGCTCGTTGCCGAAGGCACGCGCACGCTCGGCGTGATCGAGCTTCGCGACGTCGTCAAGGGTGGCATCAGAGAGCGCTTCGCCGAGCTGCGCAGCATGGGTATCAAGACGATGATGATCACCGGCGACAACCGTCTGACCGCCGCCGCGATCGCGGCGGAGTCGGGTGTCGATGACTTCCTGGCGGAGGCCACTCCGGAGGCCAAGCTCAAGCTGATCCGCGAGCAGCAGGCAATGGGTCGCCTGGTTGCGATGTGCGGCGACGGGACCAACGACGCGCCGGCGTTGGCCCAGGCCGATGTTGCCGTCGCGATGAACACCGGAACGCAAGCGGCGAAGGAAGCCGGCAACATGGTCGATCTCGATTCGAATCCGACCAAGCTGATCGAAATCGTCGAGATCGGCAAGCAGATGCTCATGACGCGCGGCGCGTTGACGACCTTCTCGATTGCCAACGACATCGCGAAATACTTTGCCATCATCCCGGCCGCGTTCGCCAGTACCTATCCGCAGCTCAGTGTGCTGAATGTGATGGCGCTCGCCTCGCCCGCGTCCGCGATCCTGTCGGCGGTCATCTTCAATGCCTTGATCATTCTTTTACTGATACCGATGGTGCTAAGAGGCATTCGCGTGCGCGAGGACACCGCTTCCAAGGTTCTCCGGAGGAACGTCCTGGTCTACGGCATCGGTGGGCTGCTTGCGCCGTTCATCGGCATCAAGGTCATCGACCTGGTCCTGGTCGTTCTAAGACTGGCGTAGCTCGCGTCCGACAAGTCTCGCGCGTCGCGACGCGATCGCCCGACGCAAGATTTTTACGAAGTCTTGATGCGCACGTCCCTAGAGTCGCGGCCCGGTCGCTTGCATTGTGTCGACCGACCTATGAAAAGGGAGCGCAATGAAGAAGGTGTTGCTTACGTCCGTGCTCGTCATGACCGCGGCGCCGCTGATGGCGTTCGCACAGGAGAAAAAGCCGGAACCCGATTACACGCTGACCGGCAATGCCGGCCTCTGGTCCGACTATCGCTATCGAGGGTTCACTCAGACGGACTACAGGCCCGCGTTCCAGGGCGGTATCGACTTCGCGCACAAGTCGGGCTTCTATCTCGGCAACTGGAACTCGAACGTGTCGTCCGTCCTTTACAACGGCGCCAGCCTCGAGATGGACTTCTACGGCGGTTACAAGACGAGCTTCGGGCCGTTCGGCTTCGACGTCGGCGGCTATTACTACTACTACCCTGGCACCGGCAAGTACGACCCGAACCTCAAGATCGACTATGGCGAGCTGTACCTCGGAGGATCGTACGGGCCCGCCAGCGTCAAGTACTGGTACGGCGTCACGGACTATTTCGGAATCAAGCAGCCCGGAACCGACACCAAGGGTTCACAGTACCTCGAAGGTGCGCTTGCGTTCGATCTCGGAAGCGGCTTCGGCGCGAACGCTCACGTCGGCTGGCAAAAGGTCAGGAACCTGAAGCAGTTCGGCGCCAAGGATGATGCCTACCTCGACTACCGGGCAGGTGTGACCTACGACTTGTCAGGATGGGTGTTCGCACTCTCGATCGTCGGGGCCGACAAAGAGGACTTCTTTCTGACAACCGACGGAAAGGAGGCGGGCAAGCTCAAGCCAGTCGTCTCGGTCACGAAGACCTTCTAGACGAGTTGCAGACGGTGCGCATCCAACTCGAACCCGCAAGGCGATCGCTGCGCACCGCTGCGGCGCGGTGCCTCATCGACGTCGCGGCTCCCTCTTGTCGAGAATGCGAACCAGCGCCGCCCACGTGATCCATCCCAGCAACACCATGCCGATCGACAGCAGGGAGTAGGACAGGCGCCAGTCGATTTCCTTCGTCATCATGGTGAACTCTGACATCCCGCCGATGCTCGCAATCAAGGTGAGCGGAAGGAACACGACATTGATGAGCGTCAGGTTCTTGAGCAGCACGTTGACGTTGTTGTTGATGATGGTGCCGCGCGCGTCCATGAGTCCGGCCAGCACCGAACTGTGGATCTGGGCCTGGCGCGCACACTGCTGGTTGTCGAGGATCAGGTCGTGCAGGAACTCGACCTGCTGCGGGGGAAGGGCGAGCCGCTCTGCATTGGCTCTCAGCTTTGCCAGCACCGCGCCGTTGGCTTCGATGGCGTTCAGGTAATAGACGAGGCTCTCGCGCAGCGCGAACATCTCAAGAAAGTACTTGTTCTCCATCGACGCGCCGATCTTCGAGCTCAGTTCGACGGTCATCTGCTTGATGACAGGTAGATGACCCAGATAGTGGTGCACGGTGTGTAGGAGCAGCCGGAGCAAGACGTCGAGCGCGGAACTCGCGCCCGCGAATTCCTTGGCCGAGAACGGAACCCGCGGATCATCCGTAACGATGATCAGCTTGCCCTGGGTCAGAAAAAGACCCATTGACGCGACATCGAAGCGGATCTGATCAGCAACCGCAGCGTTCCTGGGCCAGTTCCAGATCAGCGCGGCCCGGCCGGACGAGTACTCGATTCGCGGGATCTCGTCCGGATCGAGCGCAGACTCGACATCGTAGACATCGAGGCCCCAGAGTCGCATCGCTTCCAGCTTCTCTTCCTGTGTCGGCGCGGCGTAGACGATGATATCGAACCCCGCGGGTGAAGGCACGAGCGCACCCGAGTTGATTTGCAGTTGAGCTTGCACAAAGTCCTCCGGATTTTTTTACGCGATCCTGATACGCGCGACCCTAGATTCACACGGTTCGGCCGGGGCGCGGTGTCGACTGCACTGCGCGCCTGCGCCGACTGATCAGCGGCGAGGAGTTTGCCGCCGACCCACGCAGGAAGGAACTGGCTATGGATGACGTCGTGTATCTGGCTCTGTCGGTCGTGTTCTTCGCGGCCACGCTCGGCATGGCCATTCTGTTCGATCGCCTCAAGGAGCGGAAATGAGCGGCCTCTACATCATCGGCACGATCGTCGCGCTTGGGCTGACGGTTTATCTCGTCTGGGCCCTGTTCCGGCCGGAGGATTTCTCGTGATCTCCAACCTGCTCATCCAGTGCGTCCTCTACGTGGTCGTGCTGATCGCCCTCGCGAAGCCACTCGGGGCGTTCTTCGCTCATGTGCTGAGCGGGGAGCGCACGTTCCTGCATCCCGCCCTTGGCTGGGCCGAGCGTCTGACCTACAAGGCCTCCGGCGTCGACCCGCAGCGCGAAATGCGTTGGACCGAGTACGCGCTCGCGGTGCTGCTCTTCAACTTTGTGGGGGTGCTGCTCGTCTATGCCCTGCAGCGCTTGCAGCACCTGTTGCCGCTGAATCCAGCGGAACTGGGGCAGATCTCGGCCGACTCGTCGTGGAACACCGCAGTCAGCTTCGCCACCAACACCAACTGGCAGGGATACGGCGGCGAATCGACAATGAGTTATCTCACTCAGATGCTCGCGCTCGCGGTGCAGAACTTTGTTTCCGCGGCGACCGGCATTGCGGTGCTGGCCGCTCTCATCCGCGGCTTCGCCCGCAAGCAGGTCGGCAGCATCGGCAACTTCTGGGCCGACCTCACGCGCTCGACGATCTACATACTGTTGCCGCTCTCATTCATTCTTGCACTGGTCCTGGTGAGCCAGGGCGTGGTCCAGACCTTCGGCCCGTACGTCAAGGCACAGACGGTCGAGAAAATCGACTACGAGGAAGCGAAGACGACTCCTGACGGCAAGCCCGTGAACGACGCCGAGGGCAAGCCCGTCATGGAGAAGAAGAGCACACAGGAGCAGATTCTGCCGCTTGGTCCTGCCGCTTCGCAGATCGCGATCAAGCAACTCGGCACCAACGGCGGCGGCTTCTTCAACGTCAATTCGGCCCATCCTTACGAAAACCCAACGCCGCTTGCAGATTTCCTCGAACTGCTGGCGATCCTTCTGATCTCGGGCGCGCTGTGCATCACGTTCGGCAGGATGGTCGGCGATGAGCGCCAGGGATGGGCGATTCTTGCTGCGATGACGGTGATATTCGTCGGCTTGCTCGTGGTCGCGGTCGTCTCCGAGCAGTCCGGTAACCCGATGCTCGCCGCCGCCGGCGCGGACACACATGCAAGCGCGCTTTCTTCCGGCGGCAACATGGAAGGAAAAGACGTGCGCTTCGGCATCGCCGACTCCGCACTGTGGGCCACCGCCACGACCTCCGCCTCGAACGGATCGGTCAACTCGATGCACGATTCGTTCACGCCGCTGGGCGGTCTCGTGCCGATGTGGCTGATGCAGCTCGGCGAAGTGATCTTCGGCGGCGTCGGCTCCGGCCTGTACGGCATGATCATGATGGTGCTGGTCGCGGTGTTCGTGGCGGGCCTGATGATCGGCCGCACGCCCGAGTACCTCGGCAAGAAGGTCGAGGCATTCGAGATGAAGATGGCCTCGGTCGCCATCCTGCTTCCGCCGCTCGTTGCGCTGGTCGGCACCGCGATCGCCGTGATGGTCGAACCGGGCAAGGCGGGCGTTGCCAACCCTGGCGCCCATGGGTTCTCCGAGATCCTGTACGCGTTTTCTTCGGCCGGCAACAACAATGGCAGTGCGTTCGCCGGCCTGTCAGCGAACACACCCTTCTACAACACCGCGCTCGGCTTCGCGATGCTGATCTCGCGCTATTGGTTGATCGTGCCGGTGCTCGCGGTGGCGGGATCGTTCGCCGCGAAGAAGACCGTGCCTGCCGGACCCGGCACTTTGCCGACCCATACGCCGCTCTTCGTCGGGCTGATCGTCGGCACCGTCCTGCTCGTCGGCGCACTCACGTTCGTGCCCGCGCTCGCACTCGGCCCGATCGTCGAGCACCTGCAAATGCTCAGGAGCTGACCATGTCCGCTGTCACCCCTGCAATTCGCGACGCGCGCGCGACCACGATGCGCGCGATGTTCGAACGAAAGTTCATTGCTCCGGCGATCTGGGAGTCGTTCAAGCGCCTGTCTCCACAGGCGCAATGGCGCAACCCGGTCATGTTCGTCTGCTATGTCGGGGCGATCCTCACCCTGGGTCTCTGGGTGCAGGCTCTTGTCGGCAAAGGCGAAGCCCCGGCCGGCTACATCTTTGCCGTGTCGATCTGGCTGTGGTTCACCGTGCTGTTCGCGAACTTCGCCGAAGCGCTGGCCGAAGGCCGCAGCAAGGCGCAGGCGGCCAGCCTGCGCGCGGCGCGACGCGAAGTGATGGCAAAGAAATTGCGCGCGCCCAAACGCGACGCCGCATGGGAGAAGGTGCCGGGCACCGCCTTGCGCGCCGGCGACCTGTTCCTGGTGGAAGCCGGCGACCCGATCCCGGCCGATGGCGAGGTCATTCAAGGCGTCGCCTCGGTGGACGAGTCCGCCATCACCGGCGAATCGGCTCCGGTGATTCGCGAGTCCGGCGGCGATTTTTCGTCCGTGACCGGAGGCACGTTGGTGCGTTCCGACTGGCTCGTCGTGCGCGTCACGGCCAACCCCGGCGAGTCCTTCCTCGATCGCATGATCGGCATGGTCGAGGCGGCCAAGCGCCAGCGCACACCGAACGAGATCGCTCTCACCGTGTTGCTGGTGGTGATGACACTCATATTTCTTCTGGCCTGCGCCACCTTGCTGCCTTACGCGCTGTACGCCGTCGAGGTCACAAAGAAGGGCGAGCCGGTTTCCATCACCACGCTCGTTGCGCTGCTGGTCTGCCTCATTCCGACGACTATCGGTGGCCTGCTTTCGGCCATCGGTATCGCGGGCATGGGACGCATGATCGCGAAGAACGTGATGGCGATGTCAGGTCGCGCGGTCGAAGCGGCGGGCGATGTCGACGTGCTGCTGCTGGACAAGACCGGCACGATCACGCTGGGTGACCGCCAGGCGACGGCGTTCATACCCGCAACCGGGGTCACGGAGCGCGACCTCGCGGATGCCGCACAGCTTGCGTCGATGGCCGATCAGACGCCCGAGGGCCGTTCGATCATGGTTCTCGCAAAGCAGAAATACGGCCTGCGCGAACGCGACCTCACGGCGCTACGCGGGACCTTCGTGCATTTCTCTGCGGTGACCCGCATGAGCGGGATCGATCTCGAGGGAAGACAGGTCCGCAAGGGCGCGGCCGATGCGGTACGCCAGCACGTCGAAGCGCTCGGCGGCCGCTACCCCGCCGAAGTCCAGACGACGGTGGAGGCAGTGGCACGGCGCGGGTCGACGCCGCTCGTCGTTTCCGACGGCACACGCGTGCTCGGGGCGATCGAGTTGAAGGACATCGTCAAGGGCGGCATCAAGGAGCGGTTCAGCGAGCTGCGCCGCATGGGTATCAAGACCGTGATGATCACCGGCGACAACCGGCTCACGGCCGCGGCAATCGCCGCCGAAGCCGGCGTCGACGAGTTCCTCGCCGAAGCCACGCCCGAAGCAAAACTGAAGCTGATCCGCGAGCAGCAGGCGCAGGGAAAGCTGGTGGCGATGACGGGCGACGGCACGAACGATGCGCCGGCGCTCGCACAGGCGGACGTTGCCGTGGCCATGAATACGGGCACGCAGGCAGCCAAGGAAGCCGGGAACATGGTGGACCTGGATTCCAATCCGACCAAGCTCATCGAGGTGGTCGAAACCGGCAAGCAGATGCTCATGACCCGAGGCGCGCTTACGACGTTTTCGGTCGCGAACGATGTCGCCAAGTACTTCGCGATCATCCCCGCCGCGTTCGCCGCGACGTATCCGGAGCTGAACGTGCTCAACGTGATGCATCTCGCCACGCCGCAGTCGGCCATCCTCTCGGCCGTGATCTTCAACGCGCTGATCATTCCGGCGCTGATTCCTCTTGCGCTGAAAGGGGTGCGCTATCGCGCGGAAGGCGCGGCGGCGGTGCTCAAGCGCAACCTGTGGATCTACGGTGTCGGCGGCGTCATCGTGCCATTCATCGGAATCAAGATCATCGATCTCGTGCTCGAGCTCACGAAGCTCGCCTAGGAAGTCGCCATGCTGCAATCCTCGCTTCAAGCCATTCGCGCTCTGCTCGCCCTCACCGTGCTTACGGGCATCGTCTATCCGCTCGTCGTGACCGGGATCTCGCAACTTGCATTCTCCAGCCAGGCCAACGGCAGCCTGATCGTCAAGGACGGCAAGGTCTTGGGTTCGCGCCTGATCGGCCAGCCCTTCTCGGATCCGAAGTACTTCTGGAGCCGGCCGTCGGCGACTTCGCCCATGCCGTACAACGGCGCTTCATCCTCCGGTTCGAATCTGGGCCCGACCAATCCTGCGTTGAAGGACGCGGTCGATGGCCGCATCAAGGCGCTGCGCGATGCCGGTGGCGATCCGTCCCGGGCGGTTCCGGTGGACCTCGTCACCGCTTCCGGCTCCGGTCTCGATCCGCACATTTCTCCGGCCGCGGCCGAGTACCAGGTGGCGCGCGTCGCCAGGGTGCGCAGCCTGCCCGAGGACAAGGTGCGAGAGCTCGTGCGCAAGCACACCGAGGGCCGCCAGCTCGGCATTCTCGGAGAGCCGCGCGTCAACGTACTGACACTCAACCTTGAACTCGACACCGTGCACTAGAAGCGGGACGGGCGGCGCATGCGTGCCGCCGGGCGGGCAACGTGCGCCCGGACTCCCGCCACCTGTACGGCCCGCGCGGGCGGGCACGCCGACCGCTGGATACTGAGTCTCGTCAACACGAGCGGCCCGGTGAGCGGTAAGGTATGCAGACCCTTGGAGGGATTCACGTGAAGCACCGGCAGGGTCGCCGCTCCTGCTCCATCCGCCAGATGACGATCGGCGACCTGGCCGAGGTCTACGAGCTCGGCGTGTCGCAGTTCAAGGCCGAGTCCTGGCCGATGCTCTACCGCAGTTGGGACGAATATGAAGTCACGACGCGGTTCCACGTCGATGGCGAGTACTGCCTGGTGGCGGAGAACAACGACGAGGAAAGCGCCCGCCGCATCGTCGGCTTTGTCCTCGGCAGCGTCGTATCGAAGCCCGGCTCCGCCTGGAACTACGGCTACATCGTCTGGATGTGCGTGCATCCGCGCTGGCGCCGCCGCAACGTGGCCGCTCGCCTGGTGGATCGCCTGGTCGAGATGATGGTCGAGCTGGATGGAATCCGCATCCTCATGACCGACACCGACCCCGAGAACAAGCGCGCGATGAGCTTCTTCGCCGCACGCGGGTTCACCGAACAGCATCCGCACGTGTACCTCTGTTCCAACCTCGACACCAACCCGCACTACGCCCATCTGCGGCGCGACGGATCGCGGGAGCAGCGGGCCCGAGCCGGCATCCGCCGCCACAGCGCGCCGAGCCCCGTCTCCGCGGTGGTGGTCGATTCGGGTCCGACTGGAACAGCCCGGCCCCGGCCGCGCAGCGGCTCCAGATCGCGACGTTCACGAACCGCCATGCACTGAAGAGTCTCACGCATCCTCGAAAGCCCGCAGCACCGCGACGACGTTGGTGCCCATTTCGGCCACGACATAGCCGCCTTCGAGCAGGAACAGGGTCGGTCGACCCAAGGCCGCAACCCGGTTGCCGAGCGTCAGGAAATCGGGCGCATCGAGCCGGAACTTGGATAGCGGGTCGCGCAAATAGGTATCCACGCCGAGCGAGAGCACCAGCGCGTCGGGGGCGAACGCACGGATCCGGTTGCAGGCAGCTTCGAGAGCCTCGAACCAGACCGCGCTGCTCGAGCCGGCTGGCAGTGGGTAGTTGTAGTTGAAGCCTGCGCCGGCGCCGCGGCCCGTCTCGTCGGCATGGCCGAGATAGTACGGATACTCGGTCCGCGGATCGCCGTGAATCGACAGCACGAGGACATCGGCGCGCTCGTAGAAGATCGACTGCGTGCCGTTGCCATGGTGATAGTCGACATCCAGGATCGCGACGCGGCGCGCACCGTCGTCGATAAATGCCTGCGCGGCGACCGCCGCATTGTTGATGAAACAGTAGCCGCCGAAGAAGTCAATGCCGGCGTGATGCCCGGGCGGGCGTGTCAACGCAAACGCGGCAGTTTCACCAGCGCCGATCGCTCGCTGCGCCGTCAGCGCGCTCTCCGCACTCAGCAGCGCGGCCCTCCATGTACCGGCCGTCAGCGGCGTGCCGCTGTCGAACGAGTAGAGCCCGAGCTGGCCGAGGAAATCGTCGGGCTCGATGTCGTGGCGGAAGCCGCGGATCGGCCACACGTCGGGCAGCACGTCGCGCGAGTTGCCCAACGCACGCCAGGCCTCCCAAGCTCGCTCAAGGAAGCGTAGGTAGCGCGGCGCGTGGACTCGCTCTATCCGCACGAGGGGGAAGCGCTCGGGCTCGAGCACCGGGCCGATTCCAGCGGCAGCCACGGCTGCCAGCACGAGGTCGGCGCGCTCCGGCTTCTCGTAGCACTGCACGAGCAGGCCGGCGTGCGATTCGAACTCACCGTGGTGAACGCGGTGCCCCTCGCCATAGATGATCTTCATCGCACCACTGTAGCGCCGTCGTATGCCGACACTCCGCCGCACGCACGGTTATACGCAGTCCGCGAGTGCGCCAGCGGCCGATACGCGTGGCCCGCTGCTGCGACCCCGACAAGCCGACCTGCTGCCCGGCCACAGTTCGCGAAATCTTTACGCCGCCTTGACGTCCGCGCCCATAGATTGAGCAGGTCACGTTGAAAAGGCGGCCTTGAACGCAGCGATGCAACCAGGCCGCGAGCATGAGGATATGCAGACAGGACATTGGATAACGAGCTGGACCCGACACGCCGCGCGCGTTCCTTCGCAACCACGGGCGCGTTTTTCCGTCACCGTCGCGCAACGAGATGCCGGGCCCCTGCAGACGGCACTGCTCGACCGGCTCGACGGCCGCATCGAGCGGCTCGTCAGCGTCCCGGGCGTCGAACCCGGTTCGCGCGACATGGCCGTTTGGGTGCAGCTGGTGCTCGATCGTGACGCCGTCGACGAGGCAATGCACATCGTCATGTCCACGGCGTGCAGCGCTCAGATCGGGCGCGTCCGTCGTCTCTGAATGTCACCGATGGCCTGGACATTTTCGAGCGTCGCGCTGCTGCTGCTGACCCTTTTTGCGCCGCTGGCCTTGTTCTGGACGTTGCTGACGCTGGGTCGCCGCGGGAGGGGACCGCGCGGGCGGCGCTTGCGCCGGCCGGCCGGAGAACGCGCGCCCGGCGCTTAGCGGCAGCATTGTGCTGCCGCGGCGGGAAGGTAAGCTGCGGCCGATGGGCCGTGGTACCGAAGCCAGCCTGCGCCGTTCTGGTCCAACGCGGCCCCCGATGGCCGCGCCGGTGGCTCGTGCTGCACCTGCTGGCGCGGATCGCACATGAACGAACGCCGCCCCGATCCGGACGCCCTGCTCGCCCACGTCCAGCGCGAGGAGGCACGCGCGCTGCGCGGCAAGCTCAAGATCTTCTTCGGCGGCACCGCGGGCGTCGGCAAGACCTACGCGATGCTGACGGCCGCGCAGCGCAAGAAGGCGGAAGCCGTCGACGTGGTGGTCGGTTACGTCGAGCCGCACGGGCGCGCTGAGACCGAGCGGCTGCTCGAAGGCCTGGAGACCATTCCGCATCTGCTCCTACCCTACGGCGCTGCGACGTTGCGCGAGTTCGACCTCGACCTCGCACTCGCGCGCAAGCCGCAGCTGATCCTGGTCGACGAACTCGCCCACACCAATGCCGTCGGCGCACGCCACGAAAAGCGCTGGCAGGACATCGAGGAACTGCGCGATGCCGGCATCGACGTCTGGACCACGGTCAACGTGCAGCACCTGGAGAGCCTCAACGACGTGGTGGCGTCGATCACGTCGGTGCGCATGCAGGAGACGGTTCCCGACACGGTCTTCGAGTCGGCCGACGAGGTCGAACTGATCGACCTGCCGCCGGAGGACCTGCTGCAGCGCCTGCGCGAGGGCAAGGTCTACGTGCCCGAACGGGCGCGGATGGCGCTGGAAAACTTCTTCCGACCGGGCAATTTGATCGCGCTGCGCGAACTCGCCCTGCGCAAGACCGCCGAGAGGGTCGATGCCGCGATGGACCGGTATCGCACCACCGAGGGCATCGCGCAGCCGTGGGCCGCCGGCGAACGCGTGCTGGTGGGCATCGGTCCACGCAGCGACGGTGCGAGCCTAGTGCGCGCCGGCAAGCGGCTTGCCGCCGCGCTGCACGCGCCGTGGATCGTCGTCTATGTCGAGACGCCCGATCTGATCCGCCTGCCGGAAGCCGAGCGCAATCGCCGTATTGCATGGCTCAGGTTCGCCGAGCAACTGGGCGCCGAGACGGTCACGCTAGGGGGTCACAACGCCGGCCAGGAACTGCTCAACTACACGCGCACGCGCAACGTGACGCGGGTCCTGCTCGGCGAACCGAGCCGCAAGGGACTTGCACGCTGGATGCGCCCCTCGACGGTCGACTACCTGCTCAAGCGCATCAAGGGCGTCGACCTCACGGTGGTGAAGACGACCGAGGCGACCCTGGCTGCGCGCAACCCGTTCCTGGCGCGCAGTGCGGCGTACTTCGCTGCGCCGGCCTCAGGCAAGCTGCGGTGGCCCGGATACGCCTTCGCGCTCCTCACCATCGCGGTGGCAACGGCGATCGCGTGGTTCGCGAAGCCCGTGCTCAGCGAGGCCAACGTCGTGATGGTGTACCTGTTGGCGATCGCGCTGGTCGCGCTGCGCTTCGGGCGCGGACCGTCGCTCGCAGCGTCGGGCGCGAGCGTCCTCGCCTTCAACTTCTTCTTCGTCGAACCGATCTTCACGCTCAACGTTGCCGACGGCCAGTACCTGATGACGTTCGCGGTCCTGATGCTGGTCGGCCTTCTCATCGGCTGGCTGATGTCGAGCGTGCGCATGCAGGCGCGCGTCGCGGGTCATCGCGAGCGGCGCACCGCGCTTCTCTACGCGATGGCGCGCGAGCTCGCGGCAACCCGCGGCCAGGAGAACATCGCGCGCGTGGCGGTGCGCCACATCGCGGAGAGCTTCGAAGCCCAGGTCGTCGTGCTGCTCCCGGACAGGACTCGCAAGATCCGTCATCCGACGGGGACGGCCGAGCCCGCGTCGCTGCACGGCGCAGACCTGTCGATCGCGCAGTGGGTGTTCGACCATGGCTCGCCCGCCGGCATGGGCACCGATACGCTGCCGGGCACCCCCGCACGCTACCTGCCGCTCACCGCCAGCGAGACGCAGGTCGGGCAGCTCGGCGTGCTTGCCGTGCTGCCGGTCAATCCGCGGCGGATCATGCTGCCCGAACAGGCACATCTGCTCGAGACATTCGCGGCGCAGATCGCGCTCGCGCTGGAGCGTGCCGCACTGGCGGAGCGCGCGGAATCGGCCGCCGTGCACGCCGAATCCGAATCGGTGCGCAACAGTCTGCTCGCCGCGATCTCGCACGACATGCGCACGCCGCTCGCCGTGATCAGCGGTGCCGCGAGCGCGCTGCTGGACGTCGATCTCGAGCCGACACAACGCGCCGAGCTCGCGCGCAGCATCGTCGACGAGGCGGCGCAGATGACACAGGTGATCGCCAACGTGCTCGACATGACGCGACTCGAGTCCGGTCGGGTCGCGTTGCGCGATGAGTGGATCTCGCTCGACGAGGTCGCGGCGGCCGCTGTGCGCCGTGTTCAGCCACGCCTGGGGGACCGGCCGGTGCAGATCGAAATCGACCGTGGCCTGCCGCTGGTCAAGGCCGACCCCGTGTTGCTCGAACAGCTGCTGGTCAACCTGCTCGACAACGCAGCGCGCCACACGCCGCCGGGCACCAACGTCTCGGTCCATGCGCGGCGCGGGATCGACGAGATCGAACTCTCCGTGGCCGACGACGGCCCCGGGCTTCCCGCCGATATCGACCCCGACATGTTGTTCGACAAGTTCCAGCGCGGCCGTGCCGAGGGCGCGCAGGGAGGCGTCGGCCTCGGTCTTGCGATCTGCCGCGCCATCGCGCGCGCGCACGGCGGCGAGATCCGTGCCGAGCGCATCCCTGCCGGCGGCGCGCTGTTCGCGGTCACGCTGCCGCTCACCGAAGAAGCACCCGTCGTTCCGGCCGAGGCCGAGACGTGACCAGTGCGCAGCACGCGGTGCTGGTGGTCGACGACGAACCGCAATTGCGCAACCTGCTGCGCACTACGCTCGCCGCGCACGGCTTTCGCGTCATCGAAGCCGGGACCGCCGCGCGTGCCCTGATCGAGGCCGCGAGCCACAAGCCGGACCTGGTGATCCTCGACCTCGGCCTGCCGGACGCCGACGGCCAGGAGGTGGTGCGCGCGATTCGCAAGTGGTCGTCGATGCCCATCGTCGTGCTGTCGGCGCGCACCGAGGAAAAGCAGAAGGTGCGCGCGCTCGACGCGGGCGCCGACGATTACGTCACCAAGCCGTTTTCGGTCGCCGAACTGCTGGCGCGCACGCGCGCGGCCCTGCGCCGGGCGGTGCAATCGACCGAGGCCGAGAGCGGCGTGCTGCAGCTGGGAGAGGTGTCGATCGACCTCGCGCGGCGCAACGCCAGCGGACCGAACGGTCCGATCCACTTCACGCCGATCGAATTCCGGCTGCTCGCTGCGCTCGCGCACCAGGCCGGCCGCGTCGCGACGCAGCGCCAGCTGCTGCGCGATGTGTGGGGCCCCGACCACGTCGAGCATCCGCACTACCTGCGCGTGTACATGAAGCAGCTGCGCGAGAAGATCGAGGCCGATCCCGCGCGCCCGAAGTACCTGCTGACGGAGACCGGAGTGGGGTATCGGCTGGCGGTGAATTGACCGCGCCTGCGCGCGGGCAAAGACAACGGACGGGGATTCAACGAATTCATTCGTGCACCGCCCGCGCAAGGAAGCGCAGCGCGGTCGGGTTCAGGCACGTCGCCGCCGAGACGCGCATCCACGTGCTCGGCAACTGTGTCGGCGAGAACAGGCTGCCGGGCGCGCACAGGATGCCCTCCTCGGCGCCACGCGCCGCGATCGCATTGGTGTCGCGCCCGAAGTCGCCCCAGACGAACATGCCGTGCGTGGCGGCCTCGAACAGCCGCACGCCCATCTTTTCCAGCGCCCGCGCCGTCCGCGAGCGCGCGGCATCGACGCGCGCGCGCACGCGATCGGCGTGACGCCGATACCCGCCGTCGGCCAGCACGCGCGTCACCGCCCGCTCGGGCAGCTCCGGCGTCGTGAGGCCGGTCAGCATCTTCAGGTCGGCGAGCTGTTGCGCGACCTCCGGGCCGGCGGCGAGAAAGCCGACCCGCAGCCCTGCCGCGAGCGTCTTGGAAAAACCGCCGAGGTAGATCACGCGCCGGAGCTGGTCCAGGCTCGCGAGGCGCATCGCACGTCCGGGGTGGAGATCGCCGTACACGTCGTCTTCGACCAGCACGAAGCCGTACTCCTCGGCGAGCTTGAGCAGGCGATGCGCGATCGCCGCCGACATCGACGCCCCGGTCGGGTTGTGCACGACCGAGTTGACGAAGAACAGGCGCGGCTGGTGCCGTGTCAGCAGATTGGTCAGCACGTTCAGATCTGGGCCATCGGCCCCGCGCGGCACGGCGACCAGCTTGGCGCCGAACGCCGCCAGGCGAGCGAACATCACGAACCACGCGGGATCCTCGACGAACACGGTGTCGCCGGGCGCGACGAAGTGGCGCGCGACCAGGTCGACGCCCTGCGTCACGCCGCACGTGGTCACGATCTGCCCTGGACCGGCCGCGATATCGAACTGCGTCAGGCGGCGCGCCAGTTGCTCGCGCAGCGGCAGGTGCCCGTGCGGCACACCGTACGAAAGCAGGCCATCGCCGCGTGCACGGCCGACCGCGCGGACGGCGCTACCGACGAGTTCGCTGTCGAGCCAGGCCGGCGGCAGCAATCCGGCGCCCGGATGGTCGGTCGCGGGCGCCTGGCGCAGCATGCTGCGCAACAGCCAGACGACGTCGAGCGTGCTGCCGGAAAGCGCCGGCTGCGCCGGCGTACTGAGCGTCTTAGGCGCGCGTTCGGCGCACACGTAGAAGCCGGAGCCACGCCGCGACTCGATGTGGCCGGCCGCGATCAGCCGGTCGTAGGCGTCGACCACGGTCGAGCGGCTCACCGCTTCGGCCACGGCGAAGGTGCGGATCGAGGGCAGCCGCGTGCCCGGTTTCAACGCGTGTTGTTCGATGCGCAGCGCGACGCGCGCCGCAAGCCGGTCCGCCAGCGTGCGTGCCGCGGGCAGCAGCGCAGGAGAGGTCGATGCATCAAGCGGCATGGGGAATTGGCATGCTGATTCAAGCAGGCCAGCTGGATGGATTATCGGGGCAACTGTACTACCACTGTACTGCAGTTCGGGCGTAAAGTGGCGGCCTTCGTGTCGCCGGGTCAACCATGCTCCCTACGCTTGCCGCCGTCGAATCGGCCGCCGCACTGGTCCACCGCCACCTGCCTCCGACACCGCAGTACTGCTGGCCCCTGCTGGCGCAGCGCCTCGGCGCCGAAGCGTGGGTGAAGCACGAGAACCACACGCCGGTCGGCGCGTTCAAGCTGCGCGGCGGCATCGTCTACGTCGACGCCCTGAAACAGCGCGAACCGCACTGCCGCGCCCTGGTGGCCGCCACCCGCGGCAACCACGGACAGTCGATCGCGCTGGCGGCGCGCCTGTACGGAGTCACGCCGACGATCTATGTCCCGTACGGCAACAGCGTGGAGAAGAACGCCGCCATGCGCGCGCTCGGCGCCACCCTGGTCGAACACGGCTCGGACTTCCAGGCGGCGCGTGAAGAAGCCGCCCGCCACGCAAGCGCGAGCGGCGCGCATTTCGTCCCCGCGTTCCACGACGATCTCGTCGCTGGCGTCGCCACGTTGTGGCTGGAGTTCTTCCGCTCCGTGCCGGCACTGGACGTCGTCTTCGTGCCGATCGGCCAGGGCTCGAGCATCAACGCGTGCGTGGCCGTGCGCAACACGCTGGGCCTGGCGACGCGCATCGTCGGCGTCGTCTCCACCGGGGCACCGTGTTACGCGCTTTCGTTCGCGGCCGGCCGGGTCGTCGAGGCGCCGGTCACGACGTTGCTTGCCGACGGACTGGCTTGCCGCTTGCCGGATCAGGCTCCGCTCGACGTCATCCGTGCCAACGTCGACGAGATCGTGCAGGTCACCGATGCCGAGGTCGCCGAGGCGATGCGCGTGATCTTCGCCACGACCCATAACGTCGCCGAAGGCGCAGGCGCGGCGGCGTGCGCGGCGGCCATGCAGCGGCGCGGCGCGATCGCCGGCCGTCGCATCGGCCTGCCGCTGTCGGGCGGCAACGTTGACACAGGCGTGTTCGCGCGCGTGCTCGCCGGCGCGGCCTGAGCCCGGTCGATGGAAGCGGATCAGGTCGTCGCGCTGGTCGTGTTTGCATTGGTCGGCTCGTTCACGCCGGGGCCGAACAACGCGATTGCGACGCTCACAGGCGCCAACTTCGGCATGCGCGCCGCGGTCCCGCACATCCTCGGCGTGCCGTTCGGATTCGCGTCCATGCTTCTCGCGGCGGCGGCGGGCGTCGCGGCGCTGCTGCTGACGCATCCGGCCGCGGGCGAAGCGATTCGCTGGTTCGGAACCGCGTACCTGCTGTGGCTCGCTTGGTCGCTGGTGCGCGCCACCGAGGCGAAGGCGCTCGGGTCGGGACCGTTCGCGCTGCCGCTGTCGTTTTCGCAGGCGGCGTTGTTCCAGTACCTCAACCCGAAGGCCTGGATGCTCGCGGCGGCGACCGCCGGTGCGTTCATGGCGGGCGACGGTCCGCTCGTTCGCGGCGCGCTGGCCGCGGCGATCTTCGCGGTGACCGCGTTCGCGAGCCTCGTCGTATGGGCCGCGTTGGGCGCGTCGCTGCGCTCGTGGCTCGCGCACGGCACGCGCTTGCGTGCGTTCAATGTCGTGATGGGCGCAAGCCTCGCGATTACCGCTCTGTGGATGCTGCTGCGCTGAAATTGGTGTCTGACCCCATTTTTCGTTGGAGAACCCCAGGGTGAATGCTCCGCACGAGGGAACGCTGTGCATGCCGCTGGCGCAGCGGGCGCGCGACGCGCGCAGTTCCGCCATCCGCGAGATCCTGAAGGTCACGCTGCGGCCCGAAGTGACGTCGTTCGCGGGCGGGCTGCCGGCGCCGGAGACGTTTCCGGTCGGCGCGCTGCGCGAGGCGTTCGACACTGTGTTGCGCGAGGTCGGGCCGGCGTCGCTTCAATACAGCACGACCGAAGGCGATCCGGCTTTGCGCGAATGGGTCGCGCAGCGCGAAACGGCGCGCGGGATTCCCACCAGCGCGGCCGAAGTGCTGATCGTCGCCGGGTCGCAGCAGGGGCTCGACCTGATCGCCAAGGCGTTCATCGACGAACGTGCGCCGATCCTGGTGGAGTCGCCTTCCTACCTCGGCGCATTGCAGGCGTTCGGCCTGTTCGCGCCGAGCTTCCGCGCGATCCCCACCGACGCCGACGGGCTGCTGCCGCACGCCATCGATGCGGAGCTCGCAGGCGATGCGCGTTTCGCCTACGTGATGCCGAACTTCCAAAACCCGACCGGACGCACGCTGACGCCCGCGCGCCGCGCCTCGCTCGCCGCCGCCGCGCGCGAACACGACTTCTGGCTGGTCGAAGACGATCCCTACGGCGAGCTCTGGTATCGCGACCCGCCGCCGCCGAGCCTGCGCGGCTTCGCTCCCGAACGCACGCTCCGGCTCGGTTCGTTCTCCAAGATCCTCGCGCCGGGCCTGCGCATCGGTTTCATCGTCGCGCCGCGGCCGATGATCGAAATCCTGATCCGCCTGAAGCAGGCGACCGACCTGCACACCGCCACCCTGTCGCAACGCGCCGCCTTCGAGGTCCTGAACGGCACGCTGATGGCCGCTCACCTGCCGGCGATCCGCACGCGTTATGCCGCGCAGTGTGGCGTGATGCTTGAAGCGCTCGAACAGCACTTCCCGCGCGAGGCGGTCTGGACGCGCCCTTCCGGCGGCATGTTCATCTGGGTCGAGCTGCCGGGGTCGATCGACACCACGCACCTGCTCGCCCGCGCCATCGAACGCCAGGTCGCCTTCGTCCCGGGCGAGCCGTTCTTCGCCACCGCCGCACAGAGGAACTGCCTGCGCCTGAGCTTCGTCACCGTACCGCCCGCGCGCATCCGCGGCGGCATCGCGCTGTTGGGCGAACTGCTGCGCGAGGCACGAGGCTGAGGCCGATGCTGCGGCTCTGGGGGCGCATGAGTTCGATCAACGTGCGCAAGGTCGTCTGGACACTGCGCGAGCTCGACGTCGGTTACGAGCGCATCGACGCCGGCGGCGCGTTCGGCGTGGTCGACACGCCGGCGTACCGCCGGCGCAACCCGAATGGACTGGTGCCGCTGCTCGAGGACGGCGAATTCGCGCTCTGGGAATCGAACGTGATCGTGCGCTACCTCTGCGCCCGGTACGCCGCCGGCACGCTGTACCCGGAACCGCCGCAGGCCCGCGCCGACGCCGAGCGCTGGATGGACTGGCAGCAGACGACGCTCAACCCCACCGGCCGCGACGCGTTCATCCAGCTCGTGCGAACTCCAGCCGAGAAGCGCGACACGCAGTTGCTCGAACGATCGATCGTCGCCACCGAGGCGCTGTTTGCCCGCCTCGATCGCCATCTCGCCGATCGTGCCTACCTCTGCGGCGACCGGTTCACGATGGCCGACATCCCGCTCGGCTGCGAGGCGCATCGCTGGTTCAACCTGCCGCGCACGCATGCGAGCTGGCCGCACGTCGAGCGCTGGTACGGCGCGCTGCGTGGGCGCCCCGCGACCGACACCGTGCTCGACCTGCCGCTGCAATGAAGGCGGTCGCCACCGCGCCCGGACCGGCGGGCGCAATCAGCGCCGCCGCGACCCGCGCCCCCGAGACGCTGGGCCTGCTGCTCGGGCTGCTCGGCGTGATTGCGTTCAGCCTGACGCTGCCGATGACGCGCTTCGCGGTCGCCGAACTCGATCCGTGGTTGCTCGCCTTCGGACGCATGTCGATCGCCGGCGTTCTCGCCCTCCTTTGGGTCGCCGCGACCGGGGCGCCGCGCCCCGCGCACGGCGACCTCGGGCTGCTTGCGTGGAGTGCGCTCGGCATCGTGGTCGGCTTCCCGCTGCTGTGGTCGCTCGCCCTGCGTCACATCCCCGCCAATCACGGCGCGATCATCGTCGGGCTGCTGCCCTTCGCTACCGCGTTGCTCGCGGCGCTCGTGTTCAAGGAGCGGCAGCCGGCGCGCTTCTGGATCTGTGCCGCGATCGGCTCGGTCCTCGTGGTCGCGTTCGCACTGCGCGACGGCGGCGGCGTTCGAACGCTGCTGTCGCCCGGCAACCTCGCGATGCTCGGCGCCGTATCCGCCGGCGCCGTCGGCTACGTCGCGGGGGCCCGCCTGACGACGCGCCTCGGCGGCGTCGCGGCGATCCTGTGGGCGCTGCTGTTCGCGCTGCCGTTGACGCTGCCGGTATCGCTCGCATTGGCGTCGACGCATCCGCCGCACGCGAGCGCGGCGGCGTGGCGCGCGTTCGCCTACGTCACGCTGGTCTCGCAGCTCGTCGGTTTCTTCGCCTGGTACAACGGGCTCGCATTGGGCGGCATCGCGCGGGTTGGCCAGGTACAGCTGCTGCAGGCATTTTTCACGATCGGATTCGCGGCGCTGCTGTTCGGCGAGCAGGTGTCCGCACTCACCTGGCTGGCTGCGCTTGGCGTCGTCGCCACGATCGCGCTCGGCCGCGGCCTTGGAGGCAAGCGATGAGCGAGCGCGGTTTCAAGTTCTTCACCTGCGACGTGTTCACGGAGCACCGGTTCGGCGGCAACCCGCTCGCGGTCCTGCCCGACGCTCGCGGCCTGACCGACGCCGAGATGCAGCTGATCGCGCGCGAGTTCAACTTTTCCGAGACCACGTTCGTGCTGGGGCCGGCCGATCCGCGCCACGCGGCGCGCGTGCGCATCTTCACGCCGGTGCGCGAGCTGCCTTTCGCGGGGCATCCGACGGTGGGCACCGCGTTCGTACTGGCCACGCTCGGGGTCGTCGCGCGCGACGCGCACGACATCGTCTTCGAGGAAGGCGTCGGCGCAGTTCCGGTCCGCATCGAGCGAGACGGCGAGCGCGTCACGCGGTGCACGCTGACGGTCGCGCAGCTGCCGCAGCAAGGTCCCGCCGCCCCATCGCGCGACCAGCTCGCGTCGATGCTGTCGCTGGAGACGAACGACGTGCTCGAAGGCGCGCAATCCTGGTCGTGCGGCCTGCCGTTCCTCGTCGTGCCGGTCCGCGACATCGCGGCGCTCGGGCGCTGCGTGCCCAACGAAGCCGCCGTGATGCGCGCGCTCGCGAACTACCCGACGCGTGCGCTCTACGCCGCGGTGCGTGAAGGCGACCGGTGGCGCGTGCGTTGTTTCGTGCCGCACCAGAGCATCGTCGAGGATCCCGCGACCGGCTCGGCCGCGGCAGCGTTCGGCGGCTGGCTGGCCGCCCGCGCGCCGCGCGGCGAGAGCACGCTGCGCTACCGGCTGAACCAGGGCGTCGAGATGGGACGCCCGAGCGAACTCGCGCTCGAGATCGATCGTGCTGAAGGCAGCGTAAGTGCAGTGCGGGTCGGCGGCGCGTCGGTGATGGTGAGCGAAGGAACGCTGAAGGTCACGTAAGGCCTCAGCACCCGAGCTTGTCAGCAAGCTCGTTCAGGTCCCGCGCCGAGATGTCGACCGGCACGCTTGGTGCGCTTTCGCCTCGCCCGGGCCCGCGCTCGTCGGGGCGGGCGATGAACGCAGTGCACAAACCGGTCGCCGCGGCCGCTGCAAGGTCGGACGAATGCGCGGCGACCATCATCGTTTCGGCAGGAGCCAGGTCGAACGCCGCAGCGGCGGACAGATAGACGATCGGCTGCGGCTTGTAGTCGCGCGCGATCTCGGCGCCGAGGATGGCGTCCCAGATGAATCCGTTGCGGCGCGCAAGATCCACCATCAGCGAAATATTGCCGTTGGAACATGGAGCAAGGCGGTAAGCGGTCCGCAGCCTTGCAAGGCCCGAACGGACATCGGGCCATGCATCCAGGCGGTGCCAGGCGAGATTCAGGTGCGTCCGCGTCGCCTCATCGAGAGCGCGCAGGCCGAACCGGTCGATCACCACCTCGAGGTTGCGCCGGTGCAGGACATCCAGCTTGCTGAAAGGAAGACGGCCGCTGCGAACCTCCTCCATCGCCGGCTGGTACTGGTTGCGCCAGGCGTCGGCAAACTCATCCCAATCGATGCGGACGCCGCGCGGCTCCAGGATGGCCCGGGTCTCGGCGGCGATCGAGGTGCGCCAGTCGACCAGGGTTCCAAACACATCGAAGACGAGGGCTTTGACGGGTGGCATGGCTGGATTCTGGCCGATCCGTCGAAAAGATGCCCCGCGTTCCCGCTTTTTTTAGCGCATGCCCTGCCCCTCCTTTGATGGTGTAATCCATCGATCCGATCCTGGCGCCCGTCCCCGCACGCGCGAGAACAGCCGACTTCATGCCCGTCATCGCAGTGATCAACCGCAAAGGCGGCAGCGGCAAGAGCACATTGGCCACGCACCTTGCGGCGTTTTGCGCATCGACCGGCAAGCGCGTCATGCTCGGCGACGTCGATCGGCAGCAATCCGCGCAGACGTGGCTCAAGTTGCGCGGCAACCACAAGATCGCCGACAACGCCGCGATCCAGGGCTGGGCCATCGATCCGAAGAACGTCCTGCGCGTCCCCGCCGGCGTCACGCACGTCGTGCTGGATACACCAGGCGGCATGCGCGGGTTCGAGCTCGCGCGCATCGTGATGAATGCCGATGCGATCCTGATGCCGGTGTGCAATTCCGTCTTCGACCGCGAATCGGCGGCCGAATGTTTTGCGGAACTCAAGACGCTGCCACGCGTCGCGAGCGGGCGTTGCAAGGTCGCGGCCATCGGCATGCGCCTCGATGCGCGCACCAAGGCGAACGAAGTTCTCGCGGCCTGGGCGAAGAAGCTCGACCTTCCCTACGTCGGCGTGCTGCGCGAGACGCAGGCGTACGTGAGGTGCATCGAGCTCGGGCTGACCTTGTTCGACGTGCCCGCGACGCAGGTGCGCACCGATCTTGCGCAATGGCGGCCGATCCTGGAGTGGCTCGATCCGGTCCTCAATGCGCAGCCGGCCAACACGACCGCGCCCAAGCCGCAACTGGAGACGCCGGCCGCACCGTTGGAGCCGGCGCCGGTCAAGCCGCTCGGCGTCAGCAGACCCGTGCTCGCCTCGACGCGGCCGACACCTCGCCCGCCTGCCCAAGCGCCACAGCCGCAGCCGCGGCCGCGGCCGGCGGCAGTGCGCCCCGAGCCGGCGCGTCCCGCCATCGGCGAACGCCTCGGGCAGCTGCTCGATACCCTGCCGATTCCCCGCTTCCTCCAGCGCAATCCGTAGCACGGATCGCAGGTCTTCGTTCGTCATAGCAGCGACGAATTGCATTGCGCGAAGTGACGTCGCAGCGCGTCTGCGCATGACACTGCCGTTGTCGGCGCAGCCCGGTTCGTCTTGCCTGTCGGCGCGGTTTTGCGCCGCGCAAGCGCTGACGTAAGCTCTTGTCCTACCATCGGTGGCACGCTCGCTGCGCCGGATCAAGCCGCAAAGGTAGAAAGGACGTCGAATGCCAGGGCTCACGTTCGATCTCGTTCTGTTCGGCGCGACGGGCGACCTCGCAGGACGCAAGCTGTTGCCGGCCCTCTACATGCGCTTCCGCGACGGCGATATCGCCTCGGACGCGCGCCTGCTCGGAACGGCCCGCCAGGCATTGTCGGCCGACGAGTTCCGCGCGCTGGCGCGCAAGCACCTGGAGGAAAACGTCGATCCCGCGCTGCTCGATGGCTCGGTTCGCGACGCGTTCCTGCAACTGCTCGAGTACGTGCCGGTCGACGCAAGCAACCCCGAATCGTTCAAACCGCTCGCCGCGATGCTGGGCGGAAAACCTGCCGGGCGTACGCGCGTCTACTTTCTCGCCACGACGCCGAAATTCTTCGCTCCCATTTGCCACCACCTCGCGGCGGCCGGCGCGGTCACGCCGGAGTCGCGCGTGGTGCTCGAAAAGCCGCTCGGCAGCGATCTCGCGTCGTCGCAGGAGATCAGTCACGCCGTCGCGCAGATCTTTCCCGAGGAGCGCATCTACCGGATCGATCACTATCTCGGCAAAGAAAGCGTGCAGAACCTGCTGGCACTGCGCTTCGGCAACACGATGTTCGAGCCGTTGTGGTCGCGCGCGTGGGTGCGCGACGTGCAGATCACGATCGCCGAGGAGGTCGGGGTCGAAGGACGTGGCGAGTTCTACGACCAGACCGGCGCCCTGCGCGACATGGTGCAGAACCACCTGCTGCAGTTGCTGTGCATCGTCGCGATGGAGCCGCCGACTTCGATCGACTCGGATTCCGTGCGCGATGCGAAGCTGCAGGTGCTGCGCGCGCTCACGCCGTACACCGAAGCGGACGTGCGCAACAAAGCCGTGCGCGGGCAATATCGCGCCGGCGCCACGGCGGGCAAGCCGGTTCCGGGCTATCTCGAAGAGCCAGGCATCAGGCCCAACAGCCACACCGAGACGTTCGTCGCGCTCAAGGCGGAAATCGCCAACTGGCGCTGGGCCGGCGTGCCGTTCTACCTGCGCACCGGCAAGCGGCTGCAGGAGCGCCTGGCCGAGATCGTCGTCAACTTCCGCAACGTGCCGCACGACATCATCCAGGCGTCCGAGGGGCCCGGCCCCGCCAACCGGCTCGTGATCCGGCTCCAGCCCGACGACGGCCTGATGCTGCAGATCCAGGCCAAGACGCCCGGGGACGGCATGAAGCTGCAGGCGATTTCGCTCGACCTCCTTTTCAAGGAGGAGCTCAAGACGCGCATGCTCGATGCCTACGAACGCCTGATCATGGACGTGGTGCGCGGCCGCCTGACGCTCTTCATGCGGCGCGATGAACTGGAAGCGGCATGGATGTGGGTCGAGCCGATCATGCACGGCTGGGCCGCATCGAACGAAGCCCCGAAGCCTTATACGGCGGGCACGTGGGGCCCGGCGGCGTCGAGTGCGCTCGTCGGCCGCGACGGGTGTGCCTGGCACGAAGAGGCGTAGATCCTTCGCTGCAGGCCGACTGGATTCGCTCCTCCTTACGTATGCAATCGGGACGCGGATCGCGCGGAGCCGCGCAAATCGGCGTCCAGTCGTTTCTCCGGTGCTCTGTAACGCCTGGTTACCCGACGGGCACACGTGCAAACGGTGCTGCGGAACATCGCGCACGGGCCGCGTTCGAAGTGTCGTGATGGGCCGCACGAGGCGGCTCCTGGAGCGAACAATGAAAAATCGATCCCTTTCCCGCCGTGCCGGCAAGGCCGGGCTCATCCTCGCAACCGCCCTGGCTGCACTGCTTGCCAGCCCGGCGTTTGCGCAGCATCACGAGCCCTGGCACGGCGACATCCACAACTTCCACGAGCACGACTGGGGCGTCTGGCGCGGCGGACACTGGTATCACGGCGGGCACGGCGGGCGCATGGGCTGGTGGTGGGTGGTCGGCGGCACGTTCTACTTCTATCCGGCGCCGGTCTATCCGTATCCCAGCCCCTGGGAGCCGCCCGCGGTCGATTTGGTCACCCCACCCGTTGGCAGCGCGCCACCGCCGCCACCGACGCAGTACTGGTACTACTGCCCGCCCGCGAAGTCCTATTACCCGTACGTTCCGACGTGCCCGGGCGGGTGGCAGCAGGTTCCGGCGCAGCAGTAACGGCGCGGCGCACCGACGCTCACTGCGCAGGATCCGGCGGCGCGACATCGGAGTCGGTATCCGGCGCGACCGGATGCAACTCGCGCTCGATCTCCTCCGGCGTGAGTTGCCGCACGACGATTTCTGGCGGTTGCGCAAGATGAACCAGGCGCGGCAGCGCGAGCACCAGAGCCAGCACGGCGATCTGCGCCAGCAGGAACGGGCGTATCGCGCCCGCGAGTTCACGCAACGAGACGCTGGCGCCGAGGCGATTGCGCGTCATCAGCAGCGCGAAACCGAACGGCGGCAGCAGGAAGCTCGTCTGCAGGATCAACAGCGCGAGCACCGCCACCCAGCTCGCGTCGGGCAGCCGCTGCAGCAGCGGCGGGAGCACGAGCGGGACGACGACGAAGATCATCTCGAACGCGTCGAGCACGAGTGCGGCAAGACCGATGATGGCGAGCCCGGCCGCGAGCGTGGCCGCGGGTCCGCCCGGCAGGCCGACGAGAACGTCCGCAAGCCAGCGATCCGTTTCGAACGCGCGCATCACCAGCGTCAGCATGGTCGCGCCGATCAGGAGCGCGAACAGCGCGCCCGTCAGCGCGAGCGTCTCGCGCATTGCGGCAGCCAGGGTCGCGCGATCGAGCGTGCGCGAGAGCACACCGTAAGCGAACAGCACGACGCCGCCGGTCGCCGCGGCCTCGACGGCGTACATATAGCCGAGCGTGACCGCGCCCAGCAGCACGACCAGCGCCGTGAACGTGACCGCGGCCGTGATCCAGTCGGCGAGGGTGGCGACCTGCGCCGCGACGGGCCTGGACGCGCCTTGCGAGCGGCCCTGCCAGAAGGCGACCGCCGCCGCGAAAATCAGCAGCAGCGCCGCCGGAACCAGCGCGCCGCGGAAGACGTCCTGGGTGTTGAGAATGCGCACGCTCGCGTGCGTCACGTTCACCGCTTCGGTGTGGGCACGCATCGCGGCATCGCCGAAAAGGATCAGCACCAGCGACGGCGGCACGACCACGCCCAACGTGCCGGCGGTCGCGATCAGCGCGGCCGCCCGTCCGGCGCCGAATCCGCTTTCGCGCAGGCGCGGATGAACCGTGCGTGCCAGCGTGGCCACGCTGGCGCCCACCGATCCGTTCATCGGCGCGAGCAGCGCGCCGAGCAACAGGCCGGCGACGGGCGCGCCGACCAGGCGCCGCAGCACGCGGAACAGCGCGTCGGAAAGTGCGAGCCGATTCAGCAGCGCGCCCATGAACACGTAGAGAGGCAGCGCCTGCAGGAGGTCGTTTTCGAGCAGCCCGACGATGCGCGGCGGCACCGATTCGAAGAGCGCCGCCGGAACCACGTCGAGCGCGATCCCGGTCAGCGCTCCCACCGATGCCACGCCCACCAGGACCACCCAGGCCGGAAGGCCGGTCGCGATCATCACCGCGGCGGCAAGCAGGAGGAGCCAGATCCCCGCCGCGTTCACGACTCGGGCTCCTCGAGGCCGGGAAACGCGATCTCGAGCAACGCCTGCAGCAGCACCAGGACCGCGAGCAGCGCGACGGCGACCTTGATGAGGAAGTATCCGGGGTTGAGCGTCTCGCCGAACGCTTCGGCATGGCGCACGGAGTCCCAGACCAGGGGCGCCGATGCGTACAGGACGAAGACGCACCAGGGCACCAGGACGAGCAGCGCAGCCGCGCGCTCGAGGTGCCCGCGCGTTCGTGCGCTGAAGCGATGCGCGAACGCATCGGCCGCGATATGAGTGCGCCCGCGCATCGCATCGCTGACGGCCACGCTGACGTAAAGCGCGAACAGGATCTGGGCGAGATCGTTGGCCTCGCGCGAGTAGGCGTGCAGCAACTCGCGCAGCGGCCACTGCAGGAAGAGCAGCAACGCAAGCGGCAGCACGAGGTATCGCGCGCAACGGGAGCTGACGCGGAGCACGCCGCGGGCGACGCGGGACCAACGGAAGGCGCTCGAGCCGGATCGGTCCACGCGGGAGGCCCGGATGAAAGGATGTCTCGGGCGAGCATAACCGGGCGAAGCTGGCACCGCGCTTTCGATCGGGCCGATGAGCGGTGGCAAGATAGGTCCGACGGGATCCGGACTCCGCCGGATCGTCGTGCCCGAGGCCCCGTGGCAAGTCCCGATCAATCCGCTCCGACCCCCGCGGTCGCGCGCGCCGCGCGACATCCGGCAACGGCACGCGGTGCCGACACGGTCCAGCCCGAGAAGACCGTCACGCTTGGTCAGTTCCTGCACATTTTCGCGGCGGTCATGCTGCCGATGTTCCTGGCGGCGGTCGATCAGACCCTGCTTGCCACGGCTACACCGACGATCGCGGCCGATCTCGGCGGCCTGCGCGATACGACCTGGATCGCGCTCGCGTACCTGATGGCCGCGACCGTGATGGTGCCGCTCTACGGGCGCCTCGGCGACCGCCATGGGCGCCGGCGCGTCCTGATGATCGCGGTCGGCGTCTTTGCGCTCGGTTCGGCGGCGTGCGGACTAGCGCAGTCGATGCTGCAGCTCGTGCTCGCACGCGCGCTGCAGGGACTCGGTGGCGGCGGTCTGATGGTGATGTCGCAGGCGATGATCGGCGAGCTGGTCCCGCCACGCGAGCGCCCGCGCTTCCAGGGCTACTTCGCTGCCAATTTCACGCTCGCGAGCCTCGCCGGCCCGGTGGTCGGCGGATACGTCGTGACGCACGCGAGCTGGCGCTGGTTGTTCCTGGTCAACCTTCCGCTCGCGCTCGTCGCGGCATGGCGCATCCGCGGGCTGCCGCGCGGCGACCCGCACCGGACGATATCTCCGCTCGCCGACGTGAGCGGGCTGGTCCTCTTCTCGAGCACCGCGGTGTGCTGGCTGGTGTGGCTGAGCTTCGCCGGCCATCGCTTCGCGTGGTGGTCGGCCGAGAGCGTGGGCTTGTTCGCGCTCGCGCTGGCGTTGCTGTGGGCGCTCGTGCGCCAGGAACGACGCATCGCGGCTCCCTTCCTGCCGGTCGAGCTCCTGCGCGAACCGGGCGCCGCGAAGATGGCGGGAACGATCCTCTGTTTCGCCTCGTGTTTCTTCGCCTGCGTCTTCTTCCTGCCGGTCTATCTGCAGCTCGGGGCCGGTGCACAGGCGAAGGAAGCCGGCCTGCTGCTCTTGCCCGTCACGCTCGGCATGGTCGTCGGCTCGACGATCACCGGACGCATCGTCGCGCGCACGGCACGGCCGACGCCGATGCCGAAGTATGGCCTGTCGCTCTCGGCGCTCGCTCTGCTCGGGCTCGGGCTGGTGACGCCGGCCGCGCCGGTGTTGGCGGGATTGGGACTGGCGGTGGGAATCGGCTTCGGCACCGTGATGCCGTGCGGCCAGCTCGTCCTGCAGACGCTTGCCGGCCGCGCGCGCCTCGGTGCGGCCGCCGCGACCGTCTCGCTGTCGCGCTCGGTCGGCGCGGCGCTCGGCACGGCACTCTTCGGTGCGCTGGTGTTCGCACTTCTGCGCGGCGTCAACCTCGACGCTGCGCTCGGCTCGCACAGCACCGCCGACGTCGCACACATCAAAAGCGCCTTCCGCACCGGATTCGTCGGCGCTGCCCTGATCGCGGCGCTCGGCGCGACCATCGCGTCACGCCTGCCGCGCATCCGCCTCTGACCGGCGGCTCCGTCATCCGCGAGCGCCGCGAGGAATCCGCGACCGACATGGCGCTCGACGCTTCCTTCAACCGCCGCTCAACGCCTGGACGATGAAGACCTCATCGTCGGGCCGCAGCGGACGCGCCAGATCGAACACCTGGTCGCCGTTGACGAAGAAGCGGATGTGCGGCCGCATCCGGTCCTGCTCGTTGATCATGCGGAAGCGGATCCCGGGATAACGCCGCTCGAGGTCGTCGAGCAAGGTGGCCAGCGTCGCCCCGTCGGCTTCGACCATCCGCTGCTCGTGCGTGTATGAGCGCAGCGGGGTGGGGATCAGCACCTGCATGGCGCGCGCTCACGCGACCTGCGCCGTTTCGACGGCATAGATCTCCGGCAGGTGGCTCGCGATGCACGTCCAGCGCGCGCCCTCGTCGCGGCTCGCCCACAACTCGCCGCTGGTCGTGCCGAAGTAGAGGCCGACCGGGTCCTGCGCGTCCGCGGTCATCGCCTGGCGCTTGATGGTCCACCATGCATGCTCCTTCGGCAAGCCGTCGGCAAGGCGCTGCCACGTCTTGCCGCCATTGCGCGTGGTGTAGACGGCGGGCAACCCGTCCGGGCTCGTGCGTGGCCACACCGAGCCGCCATCCATCGGGAACACCCACAGGCGGTCGTCGTCGCGCGGGTGCACGACCATGGGAAATCCGACGTCGCCGACGCGCTTCGGCATCGAGCGGCCGACGCGCAGCCACTCCTCGCCGGGCCGATCGATCCGATAGATGCCGCAATGATTCTGTTGGTACAGGCGGTCGGGATTGCTCGGACAGATGCGCACGCAGTGAGGGTCGTGGAAGGTGATCACGGCCGGATCGAGCCCATCGACGACCTGCATGCCCTTGACGAGCGTCTTCCATGTCCGGCCGCCGTCGAGCGACTCGTGCACGCCCCCGCTCGACATCGCGAAGTACATGTGCTTCGGGTCGCGCGGGTCGATCAGGATCGAATGCAGCTTGGGTCCGTCTGGCGTGCCATCCTGCTCGGAGCCCATCCACTCGCGATACTGTGGATCCTCGTTGATGCCGGAAAACGGCGCCCAGGTGATGCCGCCGTCCTCGGAGCGGAACAGTCCCTGCGGCGACGTGCCGGCATACCAGGCGCCGGGCTCGCTCGCATGCCCGGGCGTGAGCCAGAACGTGTGGTTCACCGACCGGGCCTTGAGCGGGCTCGCACTGCCCTCGGGCGCCTTGGCGAACGCCGGCGGGCGCGCGGCTTCCTTCCACGTGCGTCCGAAATCCGTGGAGCGAAACACCGTCGGACCGAGATGCCCGGTGCGCGCGGCGGCAAGCAGGGTCGTGCCGTCGCGCGGGTCGAGCATCACGTGATTGACGACGTGGCCGAGAAAATGCGGGCCGTTGATGCGCCAGGTCCTGCGCGCCGGATCGCCGTGGAACAGCCACGCGCCCTTGCGCGTCGCCAGCAGCACCAGGGGCTTTGCTTGCGCGCGCTTGCCGGCGCTCGCGCGCGTGCTCGTCGGCGTCGTCCGCGTCTTCCTCGCTGTCCGTGCAGCCATCGTCGGTCTCCTTCGACTTGCCTTCTGGTTCGCTCGCAAGCGCGTCAGATTACTGGCTTTCAGCGAGCGATTTCAGGTCCGCAAACCCGGTCTCGAAGGCGTGCCCGACGCCGGCGAGCGCCCACGATCACGATGCCGATGGTCCTGAGCGCGTCGATTCTCCCGCCTTCACGGCGTGACGGTGTTGACCATCCAGCAGACGCCGAAGCGGTCGGTCAGCATGCCGAAGCGCGACGACCAGAACGTCTTGCCCAGCGGCATCGTCACCTGGCCGCCGTCGGACAACGCGGCGAAGACCTTGTCGGCGGCCGCGCTGTCGTTGACCGAAATCGTGAGGCCGAATCCCTTGAAATCCGCCTTGCCCGAACAACGGCCGTCGGAAGCCAGCACGACGGTCTCGCCGATCTTGAACGCGGCGTGCAACACCTTGTTCTCGGTACCCCGCGGCACCGCGCCTTCGGGCGCGGGTTCCGGGCTCTCCTTGAAGCGCATCAACATCTGCACTTCCGCGCCCGCAGCGCGGCGGTAGAACTCGAGCGCCTCTTCGCAACGGCCTTCGAACGAAAGATAGGTCTGGACCAGCATGGCTGCCTCGCTTCGAAATGTGGATGACGACGGGCCGGCGGCTACTTCTGCGCCGCCTTCTCGGCCAGGACGCGCGTGCGTTCTTCCTGCTGGCGCAGTTCCGGCGTGAACTCGGCGCCGAAGTCCTCGGCTGCAAACACCCGGCGGATTTCGACGTCGGTCTCCTCGTCGTGCGGATTCGGGCAGCGCTTGAGCCACTCGATCGCCTCTTCCTGCGAGCGCACCTGCCACAGCCAGAAACCCGCGATCAGTTCCTTGGTCTCGGCGAACGGACCGTCGATCACCGTGCGCTTGCTTCCGGAAAAGCGCACCCGCACACCCTTGGAACTCGGATGCAAGCCTTCGGCAGCGAGCAGGATGCCGGCCCTGGCCAGTTCCTCGTTGTATTTGCCCATTGCGGCAAGCAGTCGTTCGCTCGGCATCTGGCCCGCCTCGGAAGCCTTGCTCGCTTTGACGATCACCATGAACTTCATCGCTTTCTCCCGGTAGGGTTCTCAAATCGGCCGACGGTCGATCTTGGACCGGACTCGCCAGCCTTCTTTGACAGGTCGATCCGACTCGCGATGGATCGACACGGCGAGTAACGCTTTCTTGGGATTGGCCGGCGCAATCCGAAACGCTGCCCGCCGTCGCCCCAGCCCCAATGCCGCCATGAAGCAAAGCGAACGAGCCGGCATACGGAGCCGTCCTTTCAGTACAGTCCAGCCAAGCCGCGGGTACGAGCGGCACGCTGGCTCGATCGGGAAAGGTGCGAGGCAATGCGCGCAGGTATCGTCGGCTGGCTGATCCGGATCGTCGGTGCGCTCGTCGTCCTCGTTCTCCTCGCCGCGGCCGTCCTCTTCTCGGGCATCCTGCGCGGCCCCAAGGTCACCGGCGAACTCGCGTTCCCCGGCCTTGCCGAACCGGTGGACGTGCTGCGCGACGAACACGGCATCCCGTACATCTTCGCCCGCAACACGCCCGACCTGATCCGTGCGCAGGGATTCGTCACCGCGCAGGCGCGCCTGTTCCAGATGGAGACCTACCGCGCACTGGCGAACGGCCGCCTCGCCGAGGTGGTCGGCGCGGCGGCACTTGCCAGCGATCGCGAGATGCGCACGCTCGGACTGCGCCGCAATGCCGAACGGCATGCCGCCCGACTCTCGGCGTCAGCGCGCGACTTCCTCGACTGGTATGCGCAGGGAATCAACGCCTACATCGGCGGGCAGGCCGAGGACCTGCCGGTCGAACTGAAGATCGCCGGACTCACCGCCGCGCCCTGGAACGTCGTCGACCTGGTGACGGTCCTACATTTCGTCAACCTGAGCCAGGCGGCCAACTACAAGTCCGAGTTGCTGGCGCAGCGGCTGATCGACAAGTTCGGTCCACAACGCGCGCTCGAACTGTTTCCGGTCAACGTGAATCCGGATCGTGACCGCAAAGTCATCGAGAGTGCCGACGCGCCGCCCACCCGGCTCGGCTTGAACGACGCCGCCATGCTGGTTCCGGCTGCCACCGGACCTGGAGCCCCGCTTGCCGTCGGCAGCAACAACTGGGCCGTGGCGCCCGCGCGGTCTGCGAGCGGATCGGCCGCGGTCGCGAACGATCCGCACCTGGACGCCCGCATCCTCCCCGGCATCTGGTTTCCGGTCGGGCTCTTCGCTCCCGCGGTGCGCGCGATCGGCGCCGCGCTGCCTGCCGTGCCGGGCATCCTGGTCGGGCGCAATGCCGATGTCGCATTCGGCGTCACCAACTCGTACGGCGACAGCCAGGATCTTTTCATCGAGCAGCTCGCGCCGGGCCAGCCCGATCACTACGTCGACGGCGACGCGGTGCTGCCGTTCGACGTCGAGACGGAGACGATTCGTATCAAGGACCGCAAGGCCGAGCGCGGGTTTCGCACCGAATCGCTCACGATCCGTCGCACCGTGCGCGGTCCGGTCATCGCCGGGCCCGGGCTGGGTGCGGCGGGCGACCGGCTCCTGAGCCTGCGCATGGCGAGCGCCGAGATCGACGGCCACGAGATCGGCATCGACAAGCTGCTCGCCGCGGCGTCCGCGGCCGACGTCGATCGCGCCGCGCAGCAGATGGAGGTGCTGTATTTCAACTACGTGTTCGCCGACAAGGCGGGTGTGATCGGCCATCGCGCCACCGGGCGTGTGCCGATTCGCGCCAGCGGCCAGGGCATCTATCCGAAGCCCGCCGCACGAGGCGGCGACTGGCGCGGTTTCATTCCGCCCGATCAGATGCCGGGCCAGCTGGCGCCGGCGCGCGGCTGGATCGCGACCGCCAACAACGACAACCGCCCGGACGGCTACCCCTACGACTATTCCTCGTTCTTCGCACCCGGCTACCGCTACGAACGCATCGGCCAGGTGCTCGGCGCAACGCGCGCGATGACGCTCGGCGATCACCGCGCGCTGATGCTCGATACCCTGAACCTGCAGTCCAGGCGCCTCGTGCCGCTGATCATCGCGGCGCTGAAGGACGACCCGGAACAGGCCGACCTCGCCATCATCCTGGCGGCGTGGGACGGACGCGACCGCCTCGATCAGACCGCACCGCTGCTCTATCACCGCATCTACGAGCGCCTCGCCTACGAGACCTATGTCGACAAGATGGGCGACGAGCTCGCACGGGCCTATCTGCAGCAGTGGTACGGCTGGCAGGAACGCTTCGATCGCCTGCTGCAACACCCGGACTCGCCGTGGTTCGACGACACGCGGACGCCCGCCGTCGAGCGGCTGCCGGATCTGATCCGCCGCAGCGTCAGGATCGTGCGCGCGGAGCTCACGGCGACGCACGGCAGCGATCCGAAAGGCTGGCTGTGGGGCAACGAACATGGCATCACGTTCGTGAGTCCGCTGCGGCGGAGCGGCTTCGGGCGCGACCTGCTCGGCGTGCGCAGCCACGCGATGGACGGCTCCAACGAAACCGTCATGCGCGCGCGTACACCCTTCATGGGCGGCTTTGAGGTCGAGTTCTTCGCTTCGATGCGACTGGTCGCGGACCTGTCAGATGACGAGAAGATCATGGCCGTCGTGCCCGGCGGCGTGGTCGAGCGCCAGTTTCACCCGAACCAGAAGGACCAGCTCGACGCCTGGTTCGCGGGTGAACTGCTGCCGTGGTGGTTCGCGCAAGCAGCGATCGAAGCCCACGCGCGGCACCGTCAGGTTCTGGTGCCCGGCGGCGGTTGACTGGCGGCACAATTCGTCCTCAGCCCGGGCGGAACAGGGAGACAAGAATGGATGCGACGACGAAGATCGTCCCGCGCGAGCACCTCGATTCGATCGTGGCGCTGGCGGCCGGCCACGTACCCGCGGCGCACAAGGCGTCGATCGACGCCTTCGCGCGCGAATACTTCCGCCAGCTCGATGCGGAGGATCTCGCCGGTCGCTCGCCCGAGGATCTGTCGGGCGCGCTGTTGTCGCATTGGCAGTTCGGGAACACGCGCGGCAAGGGCAAGCCGAAGGTCCGCGTCCTGAGCCCCACCGTGACCGAACAGGGCTGGGCATCGCGCCACTCGGTGATCGAGATCGTCAACGACGACATGCCGTTCCTGGTCGATTCGACCAGCGCGGAAATCGCGCGCGAAGGCCTGACCCTGCACCTGATCGTGCACCCGATCTTCGCCGTGCGCAGGGATCCCGGCGGCGCCCTGCTTTCGATCCAGCCGCTCGCGGACGCGCCCGACGCGCCGCACGAGTCGTGGATGCACATCGAGATCGACCGCCTGGTCGATCCGCAGCAGCGCGTGGCGCTGGTCGCGGGCATCGAACGGGTGCTCGCGGACGTGCGTGCCGCGGTGGACGACTGGAGACCGATGATCGCGCGCCTCGAAGAGGCGATCGCCGAGCTCGACCACACGCCCGCCTCGCTGCCCGCCGCGGCAGTGGCGGAAAGCCGCGCCTTCCTGGAGTGGCTGGGCCGGGATCACATGACGCTGCTCGGCTACCGGCGCCACGACCTGGTCACGGAGGCCGGCGCGGACGTGTTGCGACTCGTGCCCGGCTCGGGTCTGGGTGTGCTGCGTGAGACCGAACAGGAGAAGAACTCCGCGAGCTTCGCGGCATTGCCGCCCCAGGCGCGCACGCTCGCGCGCTCGACCTTGCCGATCCTCGTCGTGACGAAGGCCAATACACGCTCGACGGTCCATCGTCCCAGCTACACCGACTATGTCGGCGTCAAACGCTACGACGCCCACGGCATGGTGGTCGGCGAGCATCGTTTCCTCGGCCTGTTCACGTCCACGGCGTACGCGGCGCGGGTCGCCGAAACCCCGCTCCTGCGCGGCAGGGTCGAAGCGATCGCCCAGCGCGCCGGGCTCGCGCCCGGCGGCCACCTGGCCAAGGCGCTGCAGCACATCCTCGAGACCTACCCGCGCGACGAACTGTTCCAGATCTCCGACGACGAGCTCTACGAGACCGCGCTCGGGATCCTGTCGCTCGGCGAACGCCATCGGCTGCGCCTGTTCATCCGGCGCGATCCGTTCGACCGCTTCGTCGCCTGCCTGGTCTACGTGCCGCGCGAGGCGTATTCGACCGAACTGCGCGTCAAGTTCCAGCGCATCCTGCTGCAGGCGTTCGCCGGGACGGCCGCGGACTTCGACGCCCAGCTCGGCGACGCGGTGCTCGCGCGCATCCACTTCCTGGTGCGCACGACCCCGGGGCAGATCCCGCCGTACGAGCGCAAGGATGTCGAGGCGAAGCTCGCCGAAGCCGCGCGGCGCTGGGACGACCAGCTGCGTGACGCATTGATCGATGCCGAAGGCGAAGCGCGCGGCAGCGAGCTGTTCAAGCGCTGGGGCGGCGCATTTCCGCCGGACTACCGCGAGCGCATCGCCGCGCGCGCGGCCGTCGCCGACGTGCACAGGGTGGCGGCGCTGACCCCGGAAGCGCCGCTCGCGCTCGCGTTGTATCGCCCGCTCGGCGCGGCGCCGAACATGCTCGGCTTCAAGGTGTACCGGCGCGGCGACCCGATCGTGCTCTCCGACAGCCTGCCGATGCTCGAGCACATGGGCGCGCGCGTGCTCGCCGAACAGAACGACCGCATCGGCAGCGGCGACACCTGGATCTCGCTGCACGACTTCGACCTGCAGGTGCAGGTCGTCGAGGACGTCGACTTCGACGCGGTCGCGCGCCAGTTCGAGGACACCTTCGCCCGCGTGTTCCGCGGCGAGGTCGAGAACGACGACTTCAACCGCCTGGTGTTGCGCGCCGGCCTGAACGCCGACGAGATCGTGATGCTGCGGGCGTATGCGAAGTACCTGAGGCAGATCGGCTTCGCGCTCTCGCAGGGCACGATCGAGGCCACGCTCGCGACGCATCCGCGCATCGCGCGCATGCTGGTGGCGCTGTTCAAGCTGCGCTTCGATCCCGCCGCGCGCGACGAGGCGGCCGCCGCCGCGCAGACCAGGGCGATCGAAGCGGCGCTCGAGAAGGTGAGCGTACTCTCGGAGGATCGGGTGTTGCGCCAGCTGCTCGCGCTGATCCAGGCGACGCTGCGCACCAACTTCTGGCGCACCGGCGTCGGCCATTCGGGCGCGCCGGGTCCGCGCCGCTCGTTCGTCAGCTTCAAGTTCGACTGCGCGCTGGTGCCGGGGCTGCCGGAACCCAAGCCGCTGTTCGAGATCTTCGTCTATTCGCCGCGCTTCGAAGGCATCCACCTGCGCGGCGGCAAGGTGGCGCGCGGCGGGCTGCGCTGGTCCGATCGCCCGGAAGACTTCCGCACCGAGGTGCTCGGCCTGGTCAAGGCACAAATGGTGAAGAACACCGTCATCGTGCCGGTCGGCTCCAAGGGCGGCTTCGTGCTGAAAAAGGCGCCGCCGATGAGCGACCGCGAGGCCTACATGAAGGAAGGCGTCGCGTGCTACCAGGATTTCCTGCGCGGCCTGCTCGACCTGACCGACAACCTGGCGGGCACGCAGGTCGTGCCGCCGCCGCACGTGGTGCGCCTCGACGCGGACGACCCGTACCTGGTGGTCGCCGCCGACAAGGGCACGGCGACGTTCTCGGACTACGCGAACGCGATCAGCAAGGAATACGGCCACTGGCTCGGCGATGCCTTCGCCTCGGGCGGCAGCGCGGGCTACGACCACAAGGGCATGGGGATCACCGCGCGCGGCGCGTGGGAGAGCGTCAAACGATTCTTCCGCGAGATGGGCACCGATACGCAGAGCACGGACTTCACCGTGGTCGGCATCGGCGACATGTCCGGCGACGTGTTCGGCAACGGCATGCTGCTGTCGAAGCACATCTTGCTGGTGGCGGCGTTCGACCATCGCCACGTTTTCATCGACCCGACGCCCGATCCCGCCGCCTCGTTCGCGGAACGCGAGCGCATGTTCAAGCTGCCGCGTTCCTCCTGGGCCGACTACGACGCCAGGCTGATTTCGGCGGGCGGCGGTGTGTGGTCGCGTTCTGAAAAATCGATTCCGCTGTCGCCGCAGGCGCGCGCGGTGCTCGGCACGACGGCGGAGCGTCTCACGCCCACCGAACTGCTGAACACGATCCTGAAGGCACAGGTGGATCTGCTCTACAACGGCGGCATCGGCACCTACATCAAGGCGAGCAGCGAAACGCATGCCGACGTGGGCGACCGCGCCAACGATGCGTTGCGCATCAACGGGCGCGACCTGCGCTGCAAGGTGGTCGCCGAAGGCGGCAACCTCGGCGTCACGCAACGCGGCCGCATCGAGGCGGCCATGGCCGGCGTACGCATCAACACCGATGCGATCGACAACTCGGCCGGCGTCGACACGTCGGATCACGAGGTCAACATCAAGATCCTGCTCGGGCTGGCGATCAGCGATGGCGAGTTGACAGAGAAGCAGCGCAACGTCGTCCTGGCGCAGATGACCGATGACGTCGCGGCGCTGGTGCTGCGCGACAACTACTTCCAGACCCAGGCGCTGTCGGTCGTCGGACGCATGAGCGCGCAGTTCCTCGACCAGGAGATGCGTTTCATCCGCTTTCTCGAGCGGACCGGGCGGCTGAACCGCGCGATCGAGTGCCTGCCGACCGACGAGGAGATCGCCGAGCGCAAGGGACACGGCCTCGGGCTCACGAACCCCGAGCGTGCCGTCCTGCTCGCCTACAGCAAGATGTGGCTGTTCGACGAACTGCTCGCCTCCGATCTGCCGGAGGATCCCTGGATCGGCACGGCGCTCGCACGCTACTTCCCGGCGCAGCTGCGCGAGCGCTTCGGCAGCTACATCCCGCGCCACCCGCTCAAGCGCGAGATCGTCGCCACCCACGTGCTCAACAGCATGATCAACCGCGTCGGCTCGACGTTCACGCACCGGCTCGCCGACATGACCGGCATGAAGCCGGCGCAGGTGGTGCGCGCGTATCTCTGCACGCGCGAGGTGTTCGGCCACGTGGCGCTGTGGCAGCGGGTGGAGGCGCTCGACAACAAGGTGCCCGACCAGATCCAGTCGGAGATGCTCATCGAGGAAGGCTGGCTGACGGCACGCGCCACCACGTGGTTCCTGCGGTCGCGTCGCATCGGCGACCCGATGGAGCAGACATTCAAGCGCTTCCAGCCGGTGGTCGAGGCGTTGCGTGCGCGGGTCGAAGGGCAGGCGGCGGCGCCGCGTGCGGCCGCGTGGATCGCTGCCGGCGTGCCGTCGGCGCTCGCGCGCCGCGTCGCGAGCGCCGACGCCCTCTACGCCGCACTGGACATCGCGGAGATCGCCGAAGCCGTCGGCCGTGACGTGGGCCAGGTGAGCGACGTGCACGTCGGCGTCGGCGCCCGCCTCGGCCTGGCCCGGCTGCGCCAGCAGATCGACACCTTGCCTGCGGAGAGCTACTGGCAGAGCCTCGCCAAAGCCGCTCTCGGCGACGACCTGGCGAGCCTGCAGCGGTCGATCGCCCAGAGCGTGTTCGGCACCGGCTCGGGCGCCCCCGGCCAGCTGATGGCGGCCTGGGAGGCGCGCAGCGGCGCCGGTCTCGAGCGGGCGCAGCGTTTGCTTGCGGAACTGGGAGAAACCAAGGGCGCGGACCTGGCGATGGTCTCCGTCGCACTGCGCGAACTGCGCAACCTCGCTTAGCCGTATCGTTGCTCGGTTACCGGGAGGGCCATATGTACAAGCGCATCCTGTTGGCGTATGACGGCTCCGAGTCGGGGCAGAAGGCGTTGCTCGACGGGCTCGACATCGCGCAGTGGAGCCATGCCGACCTGAACCTGGTCGCGGTCATGCCGCCGACGACGCCGATCATCGCGGCCGAAGGCGGCATCTACGACAGCGAACTCGAGGAGCAGATGAAGAAGAAATACCAGGGCATCCTGGACGACGGCCTGCGCCGCCTCGCCAACTCGGGCTACTCGGCGAAGGGCGAGGTGCTGGTCGGCGACTCGGTCGAGGTGATCATCGGCCAGGCGAAGAAGATCGATGCCGACCTGGTCGTCGTGGGCCACAAGCACCTCGACTCGTGGGCGGCGCGGTGGTGGCGCGGCTCCCGCTCGCCGGCGCTGATCGAGCACTCGCGCTGCTCGGTGCTCGTGGTGATCACGAACTAGCCGGCGCTCGCGGACGCCGCACTTCAAGGACCGATCATGGATGGCCTCGAAAAACGCCTTGCGTCCATGTTGTCGCGCAACTGGTGGCTGCTGCTCCTGCGCGGGATCGCGGCCATCGCCTTCGGCGTCCTGACCTGGTTCCAGCCGGGCATCTCGCTGGGCGCGCTGGTGCTGCTGTTCGGCGCCTATTCGATGGCCGACGGCATCCTCGGCGTCTGGGCGGCGATCGCCGGACGCAAGGAGCACGAGGACTGGTGGGTTCTTCTCCTCGGCGGCCTGCTCGGAGTCGGCATAGGGATCCTGACCTTCGTCGCTCCCGGCATCACCGCGCTCGCACTGCTGTTTTATATCGCCATCTGGGCGATCGCGACGGGAGTGCTGGAGATCGTCGCCGCGATCCGCCTGCGCAAGGAGATCAAGGGCGAGTTGTTCCTGATCCTGGCCGGCCTCGCTTCGGTGGCGTTCGGGGTGGTGCTCATCGCGCAGCCCGGGGCGGGCGCGCTCGCCCTGCTCTGGCTGGTCGCCTCCTACGCGGTCGTGTTCGGCGTGTTGCTCGTAATCCTGGCGTTCCGGGTCCGGCGCTTCGCCGCGTCCGGCATGGGGGCGTGAACCGATGGACGCGGCCAGGCACGGGGTGCACCGACCGCTCGACGTCCGGGAAGATGCTGTGGTTCCGGCGGCGAACCGCGGTCGTGTCGATCGCCTACTAGCGCTGCGTGAGGATGTCGTCGACCACCTCGTCGACCGTTCGTCGGTGCCATCGCGATTCCGCGTGCGATCGAGCACCACGAAGCGCTGTACCGCACCCTGGTCGGCAAGCTGACCGCGGCGATCGCCTTCCAACCCGCGCTGGCTCGCTGAGGCTCAGCCGGCGGAGCGCCGCGCGCCGCCATGCGCCGGAGCAGGTCGCTCCACGACTCGTCTTGCCGCATTCTTGGGAGTCGCCTCCGCTCGATCCCGATAACATCTCCGGTCAGCGCGACGATGGAGCGAGGCGCCGCGACGGCTCAGCCCAAGCGAGGCAGCAACCGAATCACGCGCGCGCCGTTCAAAGCCTGGGTGCCGGGGGTGCGACGTGAAGGTCACGGTGTGCGAGTTGCCGCACGAACTCGATGCGCTGGAAGCGGCGTGGGGAGCACTTTGCGACCACACGGGCGCGGAGGCGAGCGACCTGGTCGTCCTGCCCGAGTTCGTCTTCGTCGAACCGCTCTGGTTGCTCGAGCGGTTCGACGCGGTCGCGTGGTCGCACGCTGAAGCGGTCGCGGAGCTCTGGCTGCGGCGGCTGCCGGAACTCGAGGCCCGATACGTGGTGGGCACGCGCCCGGTCACGGCGGGCGACAAGCACTACAATGAGGGGTTCCTCTGGTCGCGCGCTGCGGGGCTCGCGCCGTTGCGTCGCAAACACTACCTGCCCGACGAGCCGGGTGGCTTCGAAGCGCGCTGGTTCGATCGTGGCGACGCCGGCTTTCCCGCTTATGCGGCCGGCGAACTTTCGTTCGGCCTGAACATCTGCACGGAACTGTGGGCGCTCGACGTCTATCGCCGGTATGCGGAGATGGACCTCGCGGCCATCGTTGCACCGCGCGCAACTGCGGCCGCGACCACCGGCAAGTGGCTGTCGGTCGGGACCGTCGCGGCAGTGGCGACGGGCTGCTACTGCCTGTCGTCGAACCGCGTGCAGCCCGACGGCGGATACGGCGGCGTCGGCTGGATCATCGAACCCGACGGCGCGCTGCTGGCGCGCACCTCGCACATCGAGAGGTTCTGCACGCGCGAAATCGATCCCGCGCGCAGCCGGTACGCGCGCAGGACCTATCCGCGCTACGTATTCAGCCCGCCCGCGGCCTGACAGTCTCAGCCGCCGGGGCCGCCTCGCCGAGGCAGACAGCCACCGCCGCGCGCAGCTCGGCCGGCTCGATGGGCTTGCTCAACACCCGGCACAGTCCAAGCCGTTCGCGATGCGACTCGATGTCGCCGAGGTTGCCCGAATACAGGATCACCGGGAGATCCTTGCGCAAGCCGTGCGCGGCCTCGACCAGCTCGACCCCGGTCATGCCCGGCATCATCTGGTCGGTGAGCAGCAGGTCGAAGCGACTCGCGTCCTCGTGCAGGAGCGAATACGCATCGGTCGCGGACGCGGCCGGATGGACGTCGAGGCCCCAATTCGCGAGCAGTTCGCGCATGAAGCTCAGCACCGAGCTTTCGTCGTCGACGAGCAACACCCGGCCGCGGAACCTTCCGCCCGCCGCGGCGGGTGCCACGGCAAGAGTGCCCGGCGCACGCGCCGAATCGGCCTCCGGCAGCAGGAGGCTGAAGCGCGTGCCGTTGCCGCTCCCGGTCTCGACGAGCACATGGCCCGCATGCTCGTGCACGATGCGGTGCACGGTGGCGAGTCCCATTCCGGTCCCCTTGCCAGGCACCTTGGTGGAAAAAAACGGCTCGAACATCCGTTCGCGCACCGCGGGCGGGATGCCCGGACCGTCGTCGACGACACTCAGCTCGACGAAGCTGCCAGACACGTCCCGGCCGCAGCTCGCGCACGTGGACGCAGGCTGATGGCGCCGGCGTACGCGCACTTCGATGCGGCCGTGTCCTTCCAGCGCGTCGCGTGCGTTGATGCACAGGTTGAGCACCGCCTGCTGCGCCTGCACCGGGTCGAAGACCACACGACAATCGGCATCGAGCGCCTCGATGTCGAGCGCGAGCGACGTCGGCAGGGTTACGCGAAGCATCTGCGCGACCTCGCGCACCACCTCGCCGAGCACGAGCGGCCGCGCTTCGCCGCGCTGGACCCGGCTGAACGTCAGCATCTGCTGGATCAGGTCGCGGGCGCGCCGGCACGAGGCGAGCGCCTGCTCGAGATGGTCACCGATGCGTGCATCCGCCGCGGCGGCGGGGCGATCCTGCGCCAGCACGACGTAGCCCATGATGCTGGCGAGAATGTTGTTGAAGTCGTGGGCGATGCCGCCGGTGAGCTGGCCGATCGCCTCCATCTTCTGCGCCTGGCGCAGCTGCGTTTCGAGCGCGGCGTGCTCGGAGTCGGCGCGCTTGCGGTCGGAGATGTCGCGCAGGTAGCCGATGAACATGTCGCCGCTTTCGGACGGGGCGACCCCGATGGTGAGCTCGACCGGGAACTCGGTGCCGTCGGCGCGCAGCGCCGAGGTTTCCACGCGCCGGCCGATATAGGCACCGTCGCGGGTGAGGCGGAACCGCGCCAGCCCCGCCGAATGCGCCCAGCGGTGGCGGTGCGGAATCACCAGGTCGGCGACCGAAAGGCCGAGCACGTCGGCGCGGCGATGACCGAAGCAGCGCTCGGCCGCGGCGTTGAATTCGAGGATGCGGCCATCGGCATCGATGGCGACCACGCAGTCGAAAGCCGCCTCGATCGTCGCCCGCAGGCGCGCCTCGCTCGCGCGCACCGCCTCCTCGGCGCGTACCCGGGCGGTGATGTCGCGCGCGATCGAGAGCGCGTGCGGCAGGCCGCGATAGCGGATCGGCATGATGCGCAGCTCGACCTCGAACGATGTGCCGTCGTTGCGCAGCGCCGTCGTCACCAGCTCGCAGGTCTCGCCGGCCAGCGCACGCCGAACGAGTTCCACCCGCTGGGCGATGTATTCGGCCGGCAGGTGCGCCGGATAGCCGCGGCCGACGATCTGTTCGGGCTTGAACCGGTACAGCTCGAGGAACGCCGGATTGACGTCGACGATCTTGTGATGCGCGTCCCACAGCACCAGCGCATCCTCGCTCGCATTGAAGATGGCGCGGTACTGCTCCTCGCGCAGCTGCAAGACCTCGTCGGCGATCTTGCGCGCCGTGATGTCGCGCGTGAAGGCCAGCACGCGCCGCGCGCCGCCCAGCGTCGCCGCCTTGAGCGTCACCTCGTGCCACATGAGATGCCCGTCCTTGTGGCGGGCACGCCACTCGAAGCGCACCGGCGCAGCCTGCTGCTTGGCGGTCTGGATCAGCGCCTTCGCCTCGGCTTCGGTGTAGGGCGGTTCGTTCAGGCTGACGTCGGCGATGCGCAGGCGCAGCAGCTCCTCGCGCGTGAAGCCGTAGATGTCGGAGGCCTTGGGGCTCACGTCGAGGATCACGCCGCTATCCCAGTCGTGCACGAAGATCGCGTCCTCCGACGCGTCGAAAATCGCGCGGTAGCTCTGCTCCGACGCATGCGCGGCCTCTTGGGCACTGCGGCGCTCGAGTTCCGCGCCGGCGCGCACGGCGAAGATCTGCAACAGCGTCTCGGTGAGTTCGCGGTCGAGCAGCGGCTCGCGGTGCATCGCGACAATCAGGCCGATCTGCCGGCCGTGGGCGTCGATCAGCGAACGAGCGGCGTAGGCGTCGAAGCCGCGCGCATGGAACAGCGTTCCCGGCGCGAACTCGTCGTGCACGCCCCGATCGACGAAACGCGCCGCGCGCCCCGCCATGTGGCGGCAGGGCGAATTTTCGACGTCGTAGTCGAAGCTGCGCAGTTGCTTGCCGTCGACCCGGGTGGAAAGCGTGCGCATGCGGCCCGCTTCTCCCGCCAGCGTGGCGGAGATCATCACGGCATCGACCTGCAGCAGCCCGCATAGCGCCGTGGTGAGTTGCTCGAAAACCTCCTCGCCCTCGGCGGTGGAGACCGCCATGGCCGCCGCCGTGATCTTGGCCAGCCGCTCCTCGTAGCGCGCCATGTCGCGGCCACCACCCGTTGGTGTTCCGCCCGAGGGACTCGGTTCGAAGGGAGCGCTCGCGCTTGTCATGGCACGTGCGAGTCTAGAAAACCGGGCCCGGGTTGTCGCGTCGGGTTGCTGCGATGGTCGTCGCCGGCCTTGGCGCCCGCACCAACCGCCGTCCCGACCGCCAGGTGGATCGCGTGCGAGAAGCTCCGACTGGTGCGATGACGCCTTCCCCACTAGGATCGGCCGCGCCCTACGGCCGGTCCTTCGAGACAACTCGACCCGGGGCCCCCCAACGTGCGAGGTGCGGGTTGTCAGGCGAGGCGAAACCGATGCGCTTCGAAGGCACTATCAAGTCCTGGAACGACGAACGCGGCTTCGGCTTCATCGAACCCGCGAAGGGCGGACAGGAGGTATTCGTTCATATCAAGGCGTTCCCGCGCAGCTTCGGGCGGCCGCAGGTCAATCAGCGTATCTCGTTCGAGGTCGAGTTCGGGCCCCAGGGGAAGAAACGCGCCCGCAATGTGGAGCCCGCGCTCCAAGTGCGCCCCGGCGTCAGAGCCCGCCACGACTCGCCGGCGCAATGGGGTGTCGCGACACTTTTCGCGATCCCCGCGTTCCTCGTGCTCTATCTTCTGGTGAGCGTGCTCTGGCGGCCGCCGCACTGGTTTGCCGCCGCATACCTCGGGTTCAGTCTGTTGACGTTCCTGGCCTACGCGCTCGACAAGGCATCTGCGGTGGACGGCAGCCGGCGCGTGCCCGAGCGCACGCTCCACACGCTCGCCCTGGCAGGCGGCTGGCCAGGGGCCCTGCTCGCCCAGCAGTTCCTGCGTCACAAATCGATCAAGGCCGGGTTTCGCTCGGTTTTCTGGGGAACCGTGGCGGTCAACGTCCTCGTCTTCCTCGTGTTGTGCTCCCCAGCGGCGAGTCCGCTATGGTCGGGCCGGTGAAACCGCGCACACGATGAACCCTGCCGCGAACGCAAGCACGAGGTATCGGAGCAGGCTGCTGCCGGCCCGCGTTGCGGCGCGCCTTATGCGGCCAAAGAGTCGTAGCGAAGGACGTCGTAGCAATCGACAGTTTGCGCGCGGTGTCATCTGGCTCCCACAGTTCGGGGTGCATTAGCCCGATTCTCGCGGGTGCGTGCCACCCAGCCGCGCGATCAAGGCCTGCGCCGCCGCCGGCGCGCGTTCCTTGGCGCCGCCGATGAACAAGATGAACACATCGCGTGCCACACCTGCGGCCTGCGGCGGCTCGATGCGCGGTGCTATCGCCGGTTCGCTTCCGCTTGCCCAGAGGCGAGCGCAGTCGGCAATCGCGTCGAGGGCGCCCGCTTCGTAGCCGGTCGCAACCTCGGGCCTCGAGCGCTGCAGGCGGGCATAGACGAGATCGCCCGTCACGTCGGCAAACGACGGATATTCGTCGGTGTCCGCGAACACCGTGGCGACGCGAAACCTGCGCGCCAGGGCGAGATACTGCGGCGACCTGAAGGTCGCGTGCCGCACCTCCATCACGTGGCGCAGCGCACGCCCCTCGACGGATTGCGGCAGCAGCGCAAGGAACGCCTCGAAGTCCTGCGGTTCGAAGCGTTTGGTCGGCATGAACTGCCACAGGATCGGGCCGAGCTTCGCGCCGAGGTGCGCGATTCCGCTGCCGATGAAGCGCTCGATCGCCTCGCCCGAATCGGCGAGCACGCGGCGATTCGTCGCGTGGCGCGACGCCTTGGCGGCGAAGACGAAATTTTCCGGCGTCTCCGCGTGCCACTTCGAGAAGCTCTCCGGCTTCTGCGTGCCGTAGTAGGTGCCGTTGATCTCGATCGCGGTAAGCCGGCGACTCGCGAATTCGAGCTCGCGCCCCCGCGCCAGGCCGGCCGGGTAGAAGCTGCCGCGCCAGGGCTCGTAGGTCCAGCCGCCTACGCCGACACGAATCGATCCGGCACCGGGTTGCATGTCTCGAGCAAGCAGGCTATCGCGCCAAGCGTTGCACAGTTCGCGCCGCGAGAGCAAGCACGATCAAGACCCGACGCGGATTACGCGGATGAAAAATGAATATGTCATCCGCGGTCATCCGCGCAAATCCGCGCCACAGGCCTTTCCCTTCAAATGCCGAGATCTGCTATCCGCGGCTCGAATTGACACCTGTCGGGCGCATCGCGAGGAGCGCACGAGACGAGGACTCTCCGCCCTTAGCCGGGCACCGCCTCCAGCACGCTCACTGCCGATTGCATGAACACGACGCGGCGCAGGGCGAAGCCGGCCTGCTCGAGCAGGTTGCGGTATTCGGCTTCGGTGCGCTCCATGCCGCCGGTCAGCACCATCATCGTGATATCGACGACCTTGCCGACGTTGGGTTCGCCATCGGGCGGCAGCACCCGTTCGATCAGCAGCAGCTTCGCGCCCGGGCTCATAGCGCGCCGGCAGTTGCGCAGGATGGCGACGGCACGCGCGTCGTCCCAGTCGTGGATGATGTCCTTCAGCGTGTAGGTTTCACCGCCGGCGGGAATCGACTCGAAGAAGCTGCCCGCGACCAGCGTGCAGCGGTCGGCCATCCCGGCCGCCGCGAGATGCCCGCGTGCGCCTTCGATCACCGCAGGGCGGTCGAAGAGCGTCGCCTTCGCGCGTCCGCCCTTCTGCAGGATCGCGCTCACCAGGGCGCCGTGCCCGCCGCCCACGTCGACCAACGTGCCGGGTCCGGAGAAATCGTACGTGGCGACAACTTCCGGCACCTCGCGCTCCGTCATGGAGGTCATGTTTGCGTTGAAGACGGCCGCCGCGTCAGGGTGCGCGTCGAGATACTCGAAGAAGCCCTGCTCCATCGCGCCCTCGAATGCCGTCCTCCCGGTCTGCACTGTTTCCATCAGCCGGCCCCAGGGCCCCCACCACCACGGCGCGCCGTAGGACAGCGCAAAGGCGCGCAGCGAACCGGGCGCATCGGCGCGCAGCAGCTGGGCCATCGGCGTCAGGCGGAAGCAGCGCTGCTCGTCCTCGGCGAACACGCCGACGTGCGAGAGCGCGCGCAGCAGGCGGTACAGCGAGCGCGGATGCGCGCCGACCGTGCGGGCGAGATCGTCCGCGTGTCGCGGTCCGCCGGCGAGAAGGTCGGCAATGCCGAGGCGCGCCGCCACGTAGAGCATCTGCGTCATGTTGTAGCTGAGCAGCGCGCGCAGGCGCGTCGCCGGCGACTGGATCATGCGCCCGGAGTCGCTCATCGCTCAGCCGAGAACCCTGGTCTCGCCATGACGGAGCACGATGAATTCGTCGTCGCGGAGGCCGAACTTGGCGCGCGCGGCCGCGAGGGCGTCGACCGGCGCGTCGAGCGGCTCGTCGGTGAGCTGGAACGTGCCCCAGTGGACACCGATCGAAAGCCGGGCACGGATGTCGCGATGGATCTGCACCGCCTCCTCGGGGTCGACGTGCTGCGGCTGCATGAACCAGCGCGGCTCATAGGCTCCGATCGGAAGCAGCGCGAGATCGAACGGTCCCAGCCTCGCGCCGATGGCGCGGAAGTGCTGCGCCGAGTAGCCGGTGTCGCCCGCGAAGAACACGCGCCGCATCACGCCATCGCTAACCGCCTGGATCACAAAGCCACCCCACAGCGACTGGTTGGTGTCGGACAGCGTACGCCGGCTCCAGTGCTGCACCGGAGTCACCGTCACCGTCGCGCCGGCCACCTCCAGATGATCCCACCAGTCGAGCGCGCGCACGTTGGTGATGCCGATGTCCTGAAACCAGCGTTCGAGCCCGAGCGGTACGACGAACAACGGCGCGCCGCCCTGCTGCGCGTTGAGTGCCCGCACCGAGCCTTCGTCGAGATGATCGTAGTGGTTGTGCGAGATCAGCACCACGTCGACATGCGGCAGATCCGCCAGCGCCACGCCGGGCGGCTGATGGCGTTTCGGCCCGGCCCACTGCACGGGCGACGCGCGCTCGGAAAACTGCGGATCGGTCAGCACGCGCACGGTGCCGATCTGGACCAGCGCCGTCGCGTGACCGATCCACGTCACGGCGAAGTGATTGGTGGGCAGCTTGACCAGCGCGAGATTTGCCGGCACCGGACTGAGATCCCGCTTCGGCGGCGCGACATCGAGGAAAGCGCTGTCCCACTTCCAGCGCAGGAACTCGCTCAGCGGACGCGGCAGCGCCAACGCCGGGTCGACGTTCTGGAAGCCTGCGGGGCGGTGGTGCGGCTTGTTCGCGTCGTAGTACGGGTTGCCGTGCGAGCAACTCGCGAGAAGAACGAGCGCCGCGACTCCCAGCGCTCGCGCGCGCGCCGGCCGCGACGCTGCGGTCATTCGGGCGCGCGCACTGCCTTGGCCGCGGCAAGCGGCGTGAAGCCAGACTTCGCGAGCGTGCCCTTGCGCGCCCGATGGCCGAGATGCGTCGCCAGGCCGGCGCCGGCGACGACCAGTTCGGCGGGTTTTCCGCTCTTGGATGTCCCGGACAGCCTGACGCCGTCGATGTCATTGCACGGAAGCGCCGCGATCATCGCTTCACCCTCGTCGAGGCCCATCAGCGTGACGCCGCGCCCGCCGCCGGGCTGCATCTTGATCTCGGTCGCTTCGAACACGAGCAAGCGACCCTTTTGCGAGACGCAGGCGATGCGATTGTCCCGCGCGGGATCCACGGCATCGACGAGGCCGGGCCGCAGCGGCGTCGCGCCTTCGTCGACAGTCATGAACTGCTTGCCGCCTTTCAGGCGCGACACCATGTCGCCGATCATGCAGGCGAAGCCGAACCCGTTGCTCGCGGAGACGAGCACGTGCTGCCCCTGCGGTCCCGCCGTGTAGGCGACCAGCCTGGTTCCTGTCTCCAGCTCGATCAGCGACGTCGCCGGTGCGCCGTCGCCGCGCGCCGACGGCAGCGCGGCGACCGGAATCGAGTAGACGCGTCCGTTGGAGCCAAACGCGAGCACCTGGTCGACCGTGCGCACCTCGTAGGTGCCATGGAGCGCATCGCCCTGCTTGAACGTGAATGCACCCGCGTCGTGCCCATGCCCGGTGCGTGCGCGCAGGAATCCCATTTCGGAAATGATGACGGTGACCGGCTCGTCGAGCAGCTTCACTTCGACGCTGGCGCGTTCGGCGACTTCGATCAGGGTGCGCCGGTCGTCGCCATGCTTCTTCGCGTCCTCGTCGAACTCCTTGCCCACCTGCTTGCGCAGCGCCGCGTCGGAGCCGAGCAGTTTCTGCAGGCTCGCTTCGTCCTTGCGCAGCTCGGCGAGTTCCTGCTCGATCTTGATGCCCTCCAGCCGCGCGAGCTGCCGCAGGCGCAGGTCGAGGATGTCGTCGGCCTGGCGCTCGGTGAGCTTGTAGGCCTTGATCAGCTCCGGCTTCGGCTCGTCCGAGTTGCGGATCAGCTTGATGACCTTGTCGATGTTGAGCAGGATCTGCTGCCTGCCCTCCAGGATGTGGACGCGGTCCTGGACCTTCGTCAACCGGTGCTGGGTCCGGCGCCGCACGGTCTCGACGCGGAACTTGATCCACTCGCGCAGGATCTCGACCAGGCCCTTCTGGCGCGGCCGCCCGTCGCGGCCGATCATCACGAGGTTGATCGGGTTGCCCGCCTCCATCGACGTGTGCGACAGGAGCATGTTGACGAACTCCTGCCGGTCGACCTTCGAGGTGCGCGGCTCGAACACCAGCCGCACGCTCGCTTCCTTGCCCGATTCGTCGCGCACCGAATCGAGCAGCGACAGGACCAGCGACTTGGTCTGCTGCTGCTCCGGCGTGAGCGACTTCTTCCCGGTCTTGACCTTCGGGTTGGTGAGTTCCTCGATCTCCTCGAGCACCCGCTGCGCCGACGTGTTGGGCGGCAGCTCGCTGACGACGAGCTGCCACTGGCCGCGGGCCAGTTCCTCGAAGCCGTAGCGCGCGCGCACCTTGATGCTGCCGCGGCCGGTCGCGTACACCTCGCGGATTTCGTCGGCGGTGGAGATGATCTGGCCGCCGCCGGGAAAGTCGGGGCCGGGCAGGACCTGCAGCAGATCGTCGACGTCGGCCTTCGGGTCGCGCAACACACGGTGCAGCGCCGCAACCACCTCGCGCAGGTTGTGCGAGGCGATCTCGGTCGCCATGCCAACCGCGATGCCCGACGCACCATTGAGCAGCACGAACGGCAGCCGAGCCGGCAGCAGCAGCGGCTCCTGGAAAGCACCGTCGTAGTTGGGGCCGAAATCGACCGTGCCCTCTTCGAGTTCGTCGAGCAGAAGGCGCGCGATCGGCGTCAGGCGCGCCTCGGTGTAGCGCATGGCCGCGGCGCCGTCGCCGTCGCGCGAACCGAAGTTGCCCTGCCCGTCGATGAGCGGATAGCGCAACGAGAAGTCCTGCGCCATGCGCACGAGCGCGTCGTACGCGGCCTGGTCGCCGTGCGGGTGGTACTTGCCGAGCACGTCGCCGACCACACGCGCGCTCTTGACCGGCTTGGCGTTGGCGGCCAGCCCCATCTCGTTCATGGCGAACAGGATGCGCCGCTGCACCGGCTTCTGCCCGTCGCTCACGTCGGGCAGCGCGCGGCCCTTGACGACCGAGACCGCGTAGTCGAGGTAGGCGCGCTGGGCGAACGTCGCCAGCGTCAGCGCGTCAGCGCTGTCGCCCGGAGGCTGGAAGAGTGACTGCTGTTCGGCCATCGAAGGGCGCGCATGTTACCGGAAGCGCCGCCGCCGGGCGGCAAGGTCGATATCGCTATATCCGCTTGAATATTTCGGAGGTATGCTCGCGCCGCCCTGCCGGGATCCGGCGCGCCCGCACCGCGACAACCACGCCGGATCCGTTCCTTGTCCGATCTTTCCCAGGGGAGGAGAAATAATGCGCCGGATGCCATGGATCAGAACTTCGCGAGGTTTCGTGCCTGCGCTGGCCGCGGCGGCCATGGGATTGGCGTTCGCCCATCAAGCGCGGGCGACCGACGATGACACCGCTCAGTCGTGCCCCGGTGGATACGCCGACCATTTCGTGCTCGCCGGCCGCGTCTCTCACCGCAAGGTCTTCGCCGCCGCGACGCTGCAGAGGTACGGGTCCGCCAAACAGAACGTCGCGTACTTCTCCGGCTCGTCGGGCCTGGTGCAGAAGAGCTACATCGGCGTGCCACTGATCGATTTGCTCAACGAGGCGGTGCTGGAAGTCGACCCGGCGCGCAAGAACGACATCCTGCGCAAGTACGTCGTGATCCGCGGCAGCGACTGCTACGAGGCCGTGATCGCGCTCGGCGAGATCCTGGCGAACTTCGGCGGCCAGCAGGTGACGATCGCCTTCGAGACCGGGGACGGTCACCTGCTCGACCCGACCGAAGGCATGGCGCGGGTCGTGGTGCCCGGCGACAAGGCCGGTGGCCGCTACGTCTCGAACATCGTCCGCATCGAAGTGAAATCGGCGCCGAACTGAGCGTGAGCGGAAAGCGGGCGATCGGGCCGGGCGAAGCGCCAAGATCCGGCGCCAGCGCGCGGACGACCGCGGCGCTCGCTAGTGCATCAACGACCGTTCGCGCCCGACGCCGCGGCGGTCGAGGAAGTGGCTCAGGAATTCGTCGGCCGGTTTCGGGCGCGCGAACAGGAAGCCCTGTGCGGATTCGCAGCCGAGATGCTGCATCCACAACTGCTGGGCCTGCGTTTCGATGCCCTCGGCCGTGACGCGGATCATGAGCGAGCGCGCCATCTGGATCACCGCCTTGACGATGGTGAGCGTTTTCGCCTCTTTCATGCATTCCTCGGTGAACGTGCGGTCGATCTTCAGGCGATGGATCGGCAACTCGCGCAGGTGCGACAGCGACGAGTGCCCGACACCGAAATCGTCGAGCGCGATCTTCACGCCGGCATCGCGCAGTCGCATCAGGTTGTCGCGTCCGATCTCGGTCGCTTTGAACAGGCTGAACAGGCTGGTCTCCGTAACCTCGATCTCGATCTCGCTCGGGGCGACCCCGAACTCCGCCAGCGTTTCGAGCAACCGGTCGACGCATGAAAGCTGAGCCAGCTGGGCACCCGCCATGTTGATCGACAACGGGGGCACGTCGAGGCCGCGACGGTGCCACTCCCGGCGCGCACGGCACGCTTCGCGCAGCACCCAATCGCCGAGTTCGACAATCAGGCCGCTTTCTTCGGCGACCTTAACGAATTCATCCGGGCATACCTCGCCGAGCTCCTCGTCCCTCCACCGGATAAGGCACTCGGCGCCCATCATCTTGCCGTCGGCCATCGTCACCAGCGGCTGGTAGTAGAGCTCGAAGTTACACGCCTCGACTGCCTTGCGAAGGCGCTGCTCCAGGCGCGCGCGCCGCTCGCTCTTGCGCGCTAACGCAGGCGTGTACGACTGGAAGGTGTTCCGGCTCTCCTTGGCCTGGTACATGGCCGCATCGGCATGGTTGAGCAGCGAGTCGAGATCGACGCCGTCCTGCGGAAAGATCGCGATACCCAGCGAGGCCGTGCCGCTGACCTCCTTTTCCTCCACCCGCGCGGGCTCGCCGATGGCACTGATCAGCGACTTGGCGACTTCGACGACGGATTCCTGGCGCGGAACGTCGACCAGCAGCGCAACCAGCTCGTCGCCGCCGCGGCGGCCGAGCAGGTGCGACTCGCCGATCACGCGGCGCATGCGCCGGGCGACGATGGAGAGCATCTGGTCGCCCACGCGGTGGCCGTGGACGTTGTTGACCATGCGGAAATTGTCGAGGTCGACGAACAGCAGCGCGGCATTCTTTTGCTGGGCGGACAGGTCTTCGAGGATGCGGCTCGCCCGCTCGTCGAAGGTCGGACGATTGAAGAGCTGCGTGATCGGGTCGATCGTCGCCAGGCGCTCGATGCGTTCCTGGGCGCGTACCTGTTCCGTGATGTTGCGACCGACGCCGCGATAGCCGCAGAAGCGGCCGGACTGGTCGAAGACCGGATCGCCGGCCGTCAGCGTGTAGAGCTTGTTTCCGCTGCGGTCCTGCCGCCGCACGAGCAGGTCGCGGAACGGCCGGCGCGCATCGAGTTCGCGCCGATGCTCGTCCCACGTCGCCGGCTTGAGGAGCTCACCCGGCAGGTCCCAGCGGTAGCGCCCGATCAGCTCGGATTCGTCGAACGGCAGCGGACGCGTGCCGCCCTGGCGCATGCTGGTGAAACGCAGCTGCTCGTCCATCTCCCAGTACCAGTCGGACGACAGCTCGGTCAGCGCGCGGAAGCGTTCCTCGCTCTCGCGCAACAGCGCGATGGTCGACTCGCGCTCGCTGACGTCCCACGACAGGCCGCGAAAGCCGGCGAACTCGCCCTCGACGAAGATCGGCTCGCCCGAGGTCTCGTAGTAGGCGAAGCCGGGGCGCTTGTGGCGCTGGATGCGATACGGGACGCGGCGGAACGGCAGGCGCTGCACCAGGTTGCGTTCCAGGACACCGCGGTCGATGCGATAGACCGAGTCGTCGAAGACCGAATACAGCGTGCGTCCCAGGAAAGCCTGCTTCGGGCGCGCCTCCAGTTCCGGGGGACCGTGCAGCTGCGTGATGCGCAGTTCGGCATCCGTCTCCCAATACCACTCGGTCGCGAGCGCCGTCAGCGCGCGCAGGCGCTGCTCGCTCTGGCGCAGCCGCGCCGCAGTGGACTCGCGCTCGGTGACGTCGCGCAGGAAACCGAAGTGGCCGCGGAATTTCCCCTTCGCGTTGAAGACCGGCCGGCCGCTGAAGCAGACCCACGCCTGCGAGCCGTCCGCGCGCCGCATGCTGCAGGTGAGCCCCGGGAGCGGATCCCGTTTCTCGAGCGCTGACCGCAAGGAGGCGCGGACGGGCTCGTCGGCGGCCAGGCCAGGAATCTCGTCGATGTACCGCCCCAGCAGTTCCTCAGGCTTCGACTGCAGCAAGCGCAACGCGTCCGGCGACAGCTCGGCGAGCCGACCGTCCGCCCCGGTGCTCCAGTACCCGTCGCAAGCGAGGCCCCCGAGGTCGTCCAGCCATTGGCGGTGAAGGCCGGCGACTTCCCTGCGCATCGAGATCAGCCGGCGCAGCAGCGCCAGCACACCCAGCACGCCGGCGGCCGCCAACATGCCGTCGACGACCAGCTCGACCGCGTTGCCGTACGCCCCGAACCAGTCCCCCGCGCTCTCGGGAGCAAGACCGAACAGCAGCTTGCCGGCCACACCCAGGATAAGCAGCGCCAGGAAGGCGGCGAGCGCCCCGCGCAGCCAGCCCGGGGCGAGAAGAGCCGGTGCGTCGACGGACAGCAAGGACGGCTCCGCCGCCCTGCGCCCAGGTTGCGTGGGTGTTGCGCTCAAGATTGGTGTTTCCCGAGGAGGGGCGGCTGTACCGACTTGTTCGATGTTCCCGCTAAGCCCCGCTCGCGCCAACCCAACCGCCACAGCGCGAACGCGGACGGAGTATCGCCGATTCGCGCGCGATGTGAAGCCCGAAAAACAAAATCGTGGAGACGCTGTGGTGCCGCGGTCAACCGCCCGACAAATTGATCCACCGAACCCGCGGCGGCCGAGTCAGATGTCGGCCTCGGCCTCGTTGCCGTGCTCTTCGAGCCAGGCGCGCCGGGCCTGCGCTTCGCCCCGCCCCATCAGCATGGTCATCGTCTCGACCGTCGACTCGAACGACAGGTCGCCGAGCGTCACCGGCAGCAAGCGCCGGGTGTCCGGGCTCATCGTCGTCTCCCAGAGGTGTTCGGCGCTCATCTCCCCCAGACCCTTGAAACGGGCGATCGACCAGCTGCCCTGGCGCACGCCCTCGTCGGCGAGCTTGGCGAGCGTGCCCTCGAGTTCGTTGTCGTCCAGGCAATAGAGCCGCCGGGCCGGGCGCTTGCCGGCCGCCGGCACGTCGACCCGGAACAGCGGCGGCCGCGCGACGTGGACGTTGCCGTTTTCGATCAGGCGCGGGAAATGGCGCAGCATCAGCGTCAGCAGCAGGACCTGGATGTGCGACCCGTCGACGTCGGCATCGGCGAGTATGCAAATCTTGCCGTAGCGCAGCCCGGAGAGATCGGGTGAGTCGTTGCGGCCGTGCGGATCGACGCCGATCGCCACGGCGATGTCGTGCACCTCTGCGTTGGCGAACAGCCGGTCGCGCTCGACTTCCCAGGTGTTCAGCACCTTGCCGCGCAGCGGCAGGATGGCCTGGTACTCCTTGTCGCGCCCCGCCTTGGCGGAACCGCCCGCCGAGTCACCCTCGACCAGGAACAGCTCGTTGCGGCTGACATCGGTCGATTCGCAGTCGGTGAGCTTGCCCGGGAGCACGGCGACGGCGGAGCTCTTCTTCTTTTCCACCCGCTGCGCCGCCTTGGCCCGCGCCTGCGCCTGGCGGATCACGAGGTCGGCGAGCCGGCGCCCGTGGTCGGGATGCTGGTTGAGCCAGAACTCCAGCTGCGGCCTGACGAAGCTCGCGACGAGCCGAACCGCATCGCGGCTGTTCAACCGTTCCTTGATCTGGCCCTGGAACTGAGGATCCAGCACCCGGGCCGACAGGACGAAACTCGCACGCGCGTAGATATCCTCGGGCAGCAGCTTGACGCCCTTCGGCAGCAGGTTGTGCGCGTCGATGAACGCGCGCACGGCGTTGAACGCGCCTTCGCGTAGCCCCGCCTCGTGCGTGCCGCCGGCCGAGGTCGGGATCAGGTTGACGAAGGACTCGCGCGCAAGCGCGCCGTCTTCCGTCCACGCGATCACCCAGCGCGCGCCCTCGCCCTCGGCGAAGGTCTCGTCGTCGGCCGGCGCGTACCCTTCGCCCTCGAAGGCGGGCACCACCGGTTCCGTCTCCAGCGCAGCGAGCAGGTACTCGCGCAGGCCGCCCTCGTAGCGCCACGTGCGTTCGCTCGCTGGTTTTTCGATGGCCAGCGCGACTTCGGTGCCCGCGAGCAGCACCGCCTTGCTGCGCAGGAGCCGCTCGAGCTCCTCCACCGGCACTTGCGGGGAATCGAAGTAGTTCCTGTCCGGCCAGACGCGCACGCGCGTGCCGTTCGCCTTCTCGCCGCTCTTCGCGTTGCGCGAGCGCAGCGGCTCGGCGACGTCGCCGTGCTCGAACGCGATCGCGTGCACCTTGCCGTCGCGCCAGACGGTGACTTCGAGGCGGGTCGACAGCGCGTTGGTGACGGATACGCCCACGCCGTGCAGGCCGCCCGAGAACGAATAGGCTCCCCCGGCGCGCTTGTCGAACTTCCCCCCGGCATGCAATCGAGTGAACACGATCTCGACCACCGGGGCTTTTTCCTCGGGGTGCAAGCCGGTGGGAATGCCGCGCCCGTCGTCCTCGACCGACACGCTGCCGTCGGCGTGCATCGTGACCAGGATGTTGTGGCCGAAGCCGGCCAGGATTTCGTCCGCCGAGTTGTCGATCACTTCCTGCACGACGTGAAGCGGCGAGTCGGTGCGCGTGTACATGCCGGGCCGCTGCCGGACCGGCTCGAGGCCCTTCAGGACTTTGATCGACGATTCGTCGTACGAACCGCCGCGCTGACGTCCGGTTGCCATCGCACAACTTTGCTCGCTTCGAGGGCGCGCATTTTATCCACACTCGATGTGGATAAGCGGGCATGAACCGGCCGCAGACCGCGATGGCACAAGGGCCGAGGTCGTTTGCCTCGTCATCGGGCAGTCACCGTTGCGCCGGCGCAAATCGCCACCCCGACCAGTCTGCGTTTGGCCGCAGGGCCGCGTCGTTGCGATGATCCTGCGCAACAAGACGGGCGAACGGCTGATGTACGTTATCTCGAGGATGCACGAGAAGATACGAGCGATGAACGTCGAATCGGTTGATTGCGAGCTCCGCGTCGAAATCGCGCGGGGACTCGATTGCTGGCTCGGAACGGCACAGCAGCTGCGCGACGAACGCCTGCTTCCGGACGACGTCGACTTGCCGCCGGGACGCGTTGCCACCCGGTGGCATGCCGATGGCTTCGCCTTCTGGCTGCGGCGGGTGCGGCCACCGGGCGCAAAGCGCGGCGCATGGGGCGCCGGCGACTATTGGAGACTGGAGCGCACCAGCCTGGCCGACATCGAAGCCCAGCGTGTGCACCTCCTGCTCCTGATCGACGCCGACCGCGACGAGCGCTTCCAGGCGTTTCTACGGGTCGCAGGTCTCAAGACCTGACCAGCGCAGGTCCTTGCCCGCGCCGAGACGACGAGCCTTCGCACCGGCGCAGACGCTTTTGGGTGGCGCGCGGCGACGGAAACCTATACTCACGGCCGCGTCGCAGCTCGCCGTAGTTCAATGGATAGAACAGGGTCCTCCTAAGACTCAGATGCAGGTTCGATTCCTGCCGGCGGGAC
>DATJUX010000011.1:0-373776 GCA_035502095.1 Burkholderiaceae bacterium | reverse complement strand
CCCCCAGGACGAAGCGGTGCTTGTCGCGGTCAAGACGCGCGCGCAAGTCCAGGCGGAGCTGGCCGAAGCCCGTCGGCTGGGCCTGATCGTCTACGGCGAAGCCGACATTCCCAGCACGACCCCGGAGCAGGAGCGGATGATCGCCGAAGCCGGGCGTCGCGCCGTGGCGCAGAACGTCGCGTCGAAGTAGACCAGCGTGTCATCGAGGCGCGGTCGACCGCACCGGCAATCCCGCTGCGGCCGGCCGCGCCTGGCACGACTCAACAGATCGCCATGAAGGCCACCCGGATCGTGCTGGTGGTCTCGATCATCGCCGTGCTGATCGGCTTCATCCTGACCGGCGCCGGCGAAAAGCCCCGTTGCACCCCGCCTACCGCTTGCGCGCCAGCGTGAGCCCGTCACCCACCGTCAGCATCGCCACGTCGACACGCTCGTCGCCGTGCAGCTTCTTGTTGAATGCCTGCAGGGCCCTGGTGTCCGCGTCCTGCGCCCGCTGCGCCACCGCGCCGCTCCACAGCACGTTGTCGGCCGCGATCAGCCCGCCGGTGCGCAGCAGCTGCAGGCACCGCTCGTAGTAGCCGTCATAGCCGGTCTTGTCGGCATCGATGAACGCGAAGTCGTACTTGCCGGCCTCGCCCGCGGCGAGACTGGCATCGAGCGTTTCCCGAGCCGGCGCGAGCACCAGTCGTATCTTGTGCGCGACGCCGGCGCGTTCCCAATGCTTGCGCGCGACCTGCGTGTATTCATCGCTGATGTCGCATGCGAGCACGCGCCCGTCCTCGGGCAGGGCAAGCGCCACGGCGAGCGAGCTGTAGCCGGTGAATACGCCCACCTCGATCGTGCGCCGCGCGCCGATCAGCTTGACCAGCAGGGCCATGAGCTGGCCCTGGTCGGGCCCGATCTGCATGCCGGCGGACTTGTGCCTGCGGGTCGCCTCGCGCAGCTCGGCGAGGACGGGGTGCTCGCGCACCGAATGATCGACCACGTACCGGTGCAGGCGATCATCGATCGGCAGCGTGCGTGCGCTCATGCCTCATCTCCTTCGAGACTCATCGGGACCACGGCGGCGCGAGCTCAGGATCGAGGCCGTATTTTCCGAGCGCCTGTTGCGCCAAGCGCGCGTCGAGCGCCGACAGCGCTGCCGTTGCGATCGCATGCCGGTCGACCTCGAAGAACCTTCTCAGGTTCGCCCGCAGGTCGCTGCGTCCGAAGCCGTCGGTTCCGAGCGTAATGTACCGATCGGCGATCCACGGCCTGACCAGGTCCGCCACGGCGGCCACGTAGTCGCTTGCCGCGACGACGGGTTTGCCGTTGGCCGGCAATTGCTGCTCGATCCATGCCGCACCGCGTGCCGTCCCGAGGCGCCGCTCGCGGTCGAGCGCCATCGCCTCGCGCCGCAACTCGGTGAAGCTCGTCACCGCGTACACGTCCGCGCTGACGCTGAAGTCCTGTTCGAGCAGATCGGCGGCCGCGAGTGCCTCGCGCAGGATCGCGCCGCTGCCGAGCAGCCGCACCCGCGCCGCGCCCCGGTTGCTGGTGCGCACGCAATACATGCCGCGCGTGATTCCCTCGCGAATCGCGCCCGGCATCGACGGCTGCGCATAAGCCTCGTTCATCACGGTGACGTAGTAGAAGACGTCTTCCTGCGCGGCCAGCATCCGGCGCGCGCCGTCTTCGACGATCACCGCGAGCTCGTAGGCGAAGCACGGGTCGTAGGCGCGGCAATTCGGGATCGTGGTGGCGATCAGGTGGCTGGTGCCGTCCTGGTGCTGCAGTCCTTCGCCGGCGAGCGTGGTGCGTCCGGCGGTGGCGCCGATCAGGAAACCGCGCGAGCGCGAATCCGCGGCAGCCCAGATCGCATCGCCGACGCGCTGGAAGCCGAACATCGAGTAGTAGATATAGAACGGCAGCATCGCCAGGCCGTGCGCGCTGTAGCTCGTCGCGGCGGCGACCCAGCTCGCGATCGCGCCGGCCTCGTTGATGCCTTCTTCGAGGATCTGGCCGTTGATGGCCTCCTTGTAATAGCTGACCTGGTCGTGATCCTCCGGCTCGTACAGCTGGCCGAAGGGCGAGTAGATGCCGACCAGCCGGAACCAGTCGGCCATGCCGAAGGTGCGTGCCTCGTCGGCGATGATCGGCACGATGCGCGGCCCCAGCTCGGGCGATTTCAGCAGCGCGCCGACCAGCCGCACGAACGCCATCGTGGTCGACATCTCCTTGCCGTTCGCCTCAAGCGCGAAACGCGCGAACGATTCAAGCGGTGGCACGGGAACCGCCGCGCTCGCACTCGAGCGCGCGGGCAGGTAGCCGCCGAGCTTGGCGCGGCGCGCGTGCAGGTACTTCATCTCCGGACTGTCCGGACCCGGCCGCACGAACTCGCAGTTCTCGACCTGCGTCGCGGAGAGCGACAGCGCGAAGCGCTCGCAGAATTCGCGCAGCTGCTCCGCGTCGAGCTTCTTCTGCTGGTGCGTGGTCATGCGGCCCTGGCCCGCGGTGCCCATGCCGTAGCCCTTCTTGGTCTTGGCGAGGATCACCGTCGGCTGGCCACGATGGTTGATGGCCGCATGGTAGGCGGCGTGGATCTTGATCGGGTCGTGGCCGCCACGGCGCAGGCGATCGATGTCGTCGTCGGAAAGATGCGCCACGAGCTGCTGCAGCTCCGGATACTTGGCGAAGAAGTGTTCGCGGTTGAACCGCCCGTCGGTGGCGGCCAGCGTCTGGAACTCGCCGTCGACGGTCTCGTGGAACGCGCGCAGCAGCAGGCCGTTTTCGTCGCGCGCGAACAGCGGATCCCAGTCCGAGCCCCACAGCAGCTTGATCACGTTCCAGCCGGCGCCGGCGAACAGCCCCTCGAGCTCCTGGATGATGGAACCGTTGCCGCGCACGGGGCCGTCGAGGCGCTGCAGGTTGCAGTTGACGATGAACACCAGGTTGTCCAGGCCCTCGCGTGCGGCAAGCGACAGCCCCGCGAGGGATTCTGGTTCGTCCATCTCGCCGTCACCGACGAACGCCCACACCGTGCGGTTCGTGGTGTCGAGCAGGCTACGGTGCGCGAGATAGCGCATGAAACGTGCCTGGTAGATCGCGAACAGCGGCCCCAGGCCCATCGAGCCGGTGGGAAACTGCCAGAACTCGGGCATCAGCCACGGATGCGGATAGCTGGAAAGCCCCGGACCGTGATGCGCGAGGCAAGCGCCTTCGAGCGCGGCGCCGCCTTCCGGTGCACCGGTCTCGCGCCGGTAGTTCGCGAGCTGCGCTTCGGTCAAGCGTCCTTCGAGGTACGCGCGCGCGTACACACCAGGCGCCGAGTGCGGTTGAAGGAAGACGAGATCGCCGTCGCGGCCGCGCGCCGGATCGCTTTCGCCGCCTCCCGCGCGGAAGAAGTGATTGAAACCGACCTCGAACAGGTCGGCCGCCGAGGCGTAGCTGGCGAGATGGCCGCCCAGTTCGGCGCTCGCGCGGTTGGCGCGCACCACGGTTGCCAGTGCGTTCCAGCGCACCAGCGCCATCAGGCGCGCTTCGAGTTCGAGGTTGCCGGGGAACGGCGCCTGCTGCGCGAGCGATATCGTGTTCACGTACGGCGTGTTGGCGACCGTCGGCAGTTGCACGCGCCGCCGGCGCGCATGCTGCACCAGTTTCTGCAGCAGGTAGGTCGCGCGCGCGGGGCCCTCGGCCGCGATCACCGCGTCCAGAGCCTCGATCCACTCGCGGGTCTCCTGCGGGTCGGCGTCGTTCTCCGGCAGCCGCCAGGACGCGACCGGAGAGAGTCTTGCGAGATCGTCGAATTTCATCGGCAGCTCCGCGCGCATCACAACGGCGCATCGATTATCCGCGCCCGCGCGGGATAATCGGCCCGGAATCCGATCCGCCCGCACCGTGACGACACCCGTTCGCCTGACGCTGACCCGGCCCGACGACTGGCACCTGCACCTGCGCGACGGCGCGGTGCTCGTGGACGTCCTGCCGCATACCGCGCGGCAGTTTGCACGTGCCATCGTCATGCCGAACCTGAAGCCGGCGGTCACGACGACCGAGTCGGCGCAGGCGTACCGCGCCCGCATCCGCGCCGCCTTGCCGGCAAGACTTGCCTTCGAGCCGTTGATGACGCTTTATCTCACCGACGCCACCCCGGCCGAGGAGATCCGGCGCGCGAGGGGGAGCGGGTTCGTACACGGCGTGAAGCTCTATCCGGCGGGTGCGACGACGAACTCGGCCTCCGGCGTGACCAGTCTCGAGCGCTGCGCCAGGGCGCTCGAGGCGATGCAGGAGGTCGACCTGCCGCTGCTCGTGCATGGCGAAGTCACGCATGCGGCGGTCGACGTCTTCGATCGCGAGAGCGTCTTCATCGAGACGGTGCTCGAACCCACGCGGCGCCGCTTCCCGGCGCTGCGCATCGTGTTCGAGCACATCACGACGCGCGAGGCGGTGGCCTATGTGCAGGAATGCCGCGGCACCTCCCGCCATGGCGGCCCGATCCTCGGTGCGACGATCACCGCTCACCACCTGCTGTTCAATCGCAACGCGCTTTTCCTGACCGCGCAGGGCCAGACCGGAATGCGGCCGCACTACTACTGCCTGCCCGTGCTCAAGCGCGAAATGCACCGGGCGGCGCTCCTCGGCGCGGCGACGGGCGGCGATCCGCGTTTTTTCCTCGGCACCGACAGTGCCCCGCATCCCCGCGGCGACAAGGAAAACGACTGCGGCTGCGCCGGGTGCTTCACCGCGGCGGCCGCCATGGAGATGTACGCCGCCGCCTTCGAGAGTGCCGGCGCGCTGGACCGGCTCGAGGCGTTCGCCAGCTTCCACGGCCCCGACTTCTATGGCCTCGCCCGCAATCGTGGAACGGTGGCTCTCGAGCGCGTGCCATGGACGCTGCCGCGCGAGCTGAAACTCGGATCCGCGACCGTGGTGCCGCTCGGCGGCGGCGAGCCGCTGGCCTGGAAGTGGATCGGCTGATCGACTGGGGCGCGCCGTGGCTGGCGCATTTGCGGCCGCTGCAAGCGCTGCTGCGCAGTGCCGCGTGGCGAACCGCACTGAGCGAGGCCGCGCGCGAACGCCGCGTTGTTTCCGGATACGACGTCCCGATCGAGTTCGTCGAGCACGACGCGGCGGGGAAAATGCCCTACGAGCTCTTCATCGCGACCACCGGCCGGGTACCCACGCGCGACAACCTGCACGATCGGTTCAACGCGCTGATCTGGCTCGCGTATCCGCGTGCGAAGGCGGCGCTGAACGCGCGCCAGGCGGCAGAACTCGAACGCAACGGCGTCGGTCCGGCGCGCGGTGCGGTGCGCGACGCGGCCACGTTGATCGACGAAAGCGCGGTGCTGCTTCGCTGCCCGGACGACCAGGTCGCAGCGGCGCTGGCCGGGCACGATTGGCAGCGCCTCTTGATCGACTGGCGCGGGCGGTGGGGACGCGACATCTTAGCGCTGCCGTTCGGGCACGCGCTGCTGGAAAAACTCGGCGGGCCGTTCAAGGCCATCACCGCGTGCGCCGTGCCGTTGCCCGCGGTCGTCGATGTCGACGCGGTGGCAGCGACCTTCATCGCCCGCTCCGACCTCGCCCCGTCGCTGCTTCCACATCTCCCGGTTCTCGGCATTCCGGGCTGGTGCGCGGAGAATGCCGACCCGCGCTTCTACGACGATCCGCGCGTATTCCGCCCGCGACGTCGGGATCGCTCGCTCCGCTCGGAATGACACGCGCATCCCTGCCGCTCGGCTGCATCGCGGACGATTTCACCGGCGCGTCGGACCTCGCCAACACGCTGACCCGGGGCGGGATGAGCACGGTGCAGACGATCGGGGTGCCCGGCGACGACCTCGCCGTCGATGCCGACGCGGTCGTCGTCGCGCTCAAGACCCGCTCGATCGACGCGCGGTCAGCAGTCGAGCAGTCGACGGCGGCGCTTGCCTGGTTGCAACGGCGCGACTGCCGGCAGGTCCTGTTCAAGATCTGCTCGACGTTCGACTCGACCCCGCGCGGCAATATCGGCCCGGTTGCCGACGCGTTGCGGACGGCACTCGGCGGCGGATGCGTCGCGGTCTGCCCGGCGTTCCCGGCCAACGGGCGCACGGTCTATCGCGGCTATCTCTTCGTCGGCGACAAGCTGCTCGACGAGAGCGGCATGGAAAGACACCCGCTGACTCCGATGACCGACGCGAATCTGGTGCGCGTGCTGCAGGCCCAGACGCCGAATACTGTCGCGCTGATCGGGCACGAGGTGGTGCGCGGCGGCGCGGCGGCGCTGCGCGCGCGGCTCGACACCCTCGCCGGTGCCGGCGCCGCCTTCGCGATCGTCGACGCCTTGAACGACGACGATCTGCTCGTGCTCGGGGCCGCGCTCGCCGGGGCCCGTCTCGCCGTCGGCGGCTCGGGCATTGCACTCGGTCTGCCCGAGAACTTCCGCCGCGCGGGTTCGCTGCGCGCGCCGACGCCCTGGCGCTCGCGGATCGTCTCGCGCGCGGTCGTTCTCGCCGGATCGTGTTCGCAGGCGACGCGCGCGCAGGTCGCGGCGTTCGTCCGGTCGGGACGCGTCCTGCACGCGGAGCTCAGTCACGTGATGCACGACGACCGCTACGTCGAGCGTGTCGCCGACTGGTGCACGGCGCAACCGAAGACGCCGCTTGTCGCGACGTCGGCGCCGCCGGAAGACATCGCCGCGGCGACCGCGACGTTCGGAGCACCGGTAGCCGCCGCGATCGAGCACTTCTTCGGGCGCCTGGCGAGCGCCCTGTTCGCGCGCGGCGTGCGGCGGTTCGTCGTCGCGGGCGGCGAGACTTCCGGTGCGGTCGTCGCGACGCTCGGCGTGCGCTTGTTCGCCGTCGGGCCCGAAATCGATCCGGGCGTGCCGGTGCTGGCGACCGACGCGCCGCAGCCGATGACACTGGCCTTGAAGTCGGGCAACTTCGGTGCGACGGACTTTTTCGACCGCGCGCTTGCGGCGACCGGCACGGATCCGGCATTGTGATGAAAGCGGGAGGCAGGGTCATGAAGGTGGTGGTCACTGGCGGAGCCGGTTTCCTCGGGCAGATGCTGATCCGCGCCCTGTGCGAGCGCGGGCGCCTGACGCGCAGCGACGGGTCGCAATATGCGATCGAGCAGGTCGTCTCGATCGACCAGGCCCAGACCGGGCGGCTGTTCGTTGACGATCGCGTCGGCTACGTGGTCGGCGACATCGCTAATGCACAATTCCTCTCGCACGTGCTCGCCCGCGACACCGACAGCGTGTTCCACCTCGCGGCGGTGGTGAGCGGTGCGGCCGAGGCCGACTTCGACCTCGGCATGCGCGTCAATCTCGACGGCACCCGCGCGCTGCTCGAGTGCTGTCGCGCCCAGCCGGTGGCGCCGCGCGTCGTCTTCGCGAGCAGCGTCGCCGTCTTTGGCGGCGTGCTGCCACTGGTGACGGACGACACCTATCCCAGGCCGGCAACGAGCTACGGCGTGCAGAAGCTGGTCGGCGAGTTCCTGATCGGCGACTACTCGCGCAAGGGATTCATCGACGGCCGCGCGGTCCGCCTGCCCACGATCGTCGTCAGGCCGGGCAGGCCCAATGCGGCGGCATCCGGCTTCGCGAGCGGGATCATTCGCGAGCCGCTAGCCGGCGTCGAGGCGATCTGCCCGGTCGAGGGCGCAACCGCGATGTGGGTCTCGTCGCCCGCGGCGGCGATCGCCTCGCTCGTCCATGCGCACGAACTCGCGCCCGAGGCGTGGGGCACTCAGCGTGCACTCAACCTGCCCGGCATTACCGTGACGGTCGCGGGGATGATCGAGGCCTTGCGCAAGGTCGGCGGCGACGCTGCCGCCGCACGCGTGCGCATGCAACGCGACGAGACCATCTGTCGCATCGTCGACACCTGGCCGGCGCGCTTCCAGCCCGCGCGCGCGACGGCGCTCGGTTTCGCGCAGGACGCGGATTTCGTCGGCATCGTGCGCGCCTACGTGGAGGCCATGCGCGCCCCGGCCTGAGCCGCGCGTGCGCTTAGCGCTTGCGAGGCGGGTCCTGTGTCATGAGCCAGAACTCCGCCTGGCGCGGCGTCCGCAGCTCGACTACCCGGATGTGCGCCAGCGCCGGGTGGCGGAACAGCTCGTACATCTTGTGCGCCTGCACGAGGTGAAGGAACGCGGTGACCACGTCGTTCCAGCGCGCGCGCATGGCCGCGCGCTGATCGGGGTAGGGGAATGCCTTGATGCGCTGCCACTGGTGAGCGAGGCAGTCGGCGAGAAAGGGCAGCGGCGAAAAGTGCAGCCAGACCACGGTCTCGGCCTTGCGGAACAGCGGCTCCGTGAAGGCGCCGGCCAGGTCGGTCGCAATCCAGTCCGAGGCCTCGAAGGCATCGGCGCGTTCCGGCATCGGCAGCCGTGGAACGCCGGTGCGCCGGCCGAGCATCTCGGCGAATTCAGAGCAGGGCATCGGCCCGGCGGCATCGGCCTGACCCACTACGAGAAAACGCGGCATGCGACCTCCCGTCGACGCGCAGTTCCAGTTCTTTTACCGCGCGCCAGGCTTTCGCAGCCGCTCGATGAGACGGCTGGAAACCGTGCAATAGGAGGATTTCGAAGGGGCGAACCGCCGGTCAGAAGCTCACCTCGACGCCAGGCCCAGCGCCAGCCACGGGCGTCGGGGCCGCCTTTCGGGAACTACTCGTGAACCGGCCCAACTTGCCTCGCGTGGGCCGTCAAAAACTGATCGCCAGCCCAAGTGCCCAGCCAGTCACGTCAGGCCCGAACTTGTAGCGCACCACGGCGCGCCAGCGGGTGGCCCAGATGTCATAGGCGCTCGAGTCCAGTTCGAGTCCGAAGCCGACGGAACTCATCCGGCTGATTCCGAGTTCGCGCTGTGCACCGAAGTATTCCGTGTGCGCAGCCTCGAACACATAGCGCAACGGTCGATCCCACACCATGCCCCAGCCCGTGGGCACGCGCCGGCGTGCCCAGACGCTGGCACTGTTGGACTCGGCGTGGCCGACAACGGCCGCTGCACTGCCGTCGTAGCTCTTTAACTCGACGCTGGTGACGCGCAGCTCCAGGTTATCGTCAGCCTCCGGGGCGAACTTCTCGTAGACCAACATCAGAGAACCACCCAGACCGTACGCGTTCAGCTTGCCGCCATCGAGGAAATTGAGATCGATGGCCGTATTGTTGCTCAGCCACCATTTGGCGATCGCGAGGTCGCTGGCAACGTAGCCCAGCGTGAAGTTGAAGATGGGCCTGACGGCCCAGTAGTCCGCGATCGCGAAGTCCCAGCCAATCCCGCCGGTAGCCGAGAACGAATTCCAATTGGCCGGGACTGCGCGCTCAGTGGCGCCGTCGGAAGCGAGGAAGCTCGGGTTGTAGCGCGCGTAGGCGGCATTACCTTCGAGATAAAGAGGCGTGTCCTTGCTGAACGTGAATCCGCCCCCGAGCTGGGTCATCGTCAGGCCGGGGCTGGAGGTCGCGGTGTTGGCGAGAGAGAGTGAGCTCGTCGTGACATCGGGCGTCACCGTATACCCGATGACCCCAAGCACGCCATCCGCCAGTTTCTGCACATCGACGCCCCGAACTGCGCGCGACGAGATCTGCGCCCGCGTCGCGCCGCTCAGCATCAGGAGGGCAACGGCGAGCAGCCGGATACCAATGCCCGCGGCACGTGCGGTCATAGGATTATGTTAGCCGGTTAAGCTTGGGTCCCGATTTTGGCGAGCCGCGGTTCGACAGCGTTTCGGCGCCCATCGGGAGGCGGCAGCTTACGTGGCGACCGGACACGATGGTTGGGACAGAGCCGCGAACCCGGCAAGCGATGATGCAGATCAATCCGAGGCGATCGGAAGTTGCAGCGGGAAGAGTGTCATGTTGGTGACCATTTCGTATGGCCGCGGCTGACCGGCGCGGAAGAAGCTCACGATGAGTGGACGCCTTGCCTGCGTGGCGGCTGCGCTGTGTGCAGCGGGGTCATTCGGTCCGGTTCGTGCCGACACGCAAGCCGCGGATGGGCTGCAATTCACGGGTCAGCTGAATTTCTACATGCCGTCGGTCGGCGGCAGAACGGTTTTCGGCCAAGCCGGTAGTGGTGTAGAGATCGGAATTGACCCCAACAAGGTGCTGGAACATCGGAACCCCGCGTTCATGGGGACGCTGGAGGCTCGTCGTGGGCGCTGGGGCGGTTTCATGGATCTCACCTACGTGGACCTTGGCAACTCGAAGGCGGCGAGCACGCAGTTGACCATTGGTGGGATCGACCTGCCAGCGGACGCCAACGCGCAACTCGACTACCACCTTCGAGGCGGGGCTTGGACGATTGCTGGCACATATCGGGGAATACCCGATCGCGATTCGCCGGCGGACCTGCTCGCCGGTTTTCGTCTGCTCGAGATTCGGCAGTCGCTTGGCTGGCAGACCGCTGGAAATATCGGCTCGATCCCGGCCGCTGGCCGTAGCGGCGATGCCGCGTTCAACGTCGACAACTGGGATGTTGTCTTCGGCGTCAAGGGCCGCCTGACGATGGTCCGGGATCGCAAGTGGTTCATCCCATACTACGTCGATATCGGCAGCGGCGACTCGAAGCTGACGTGGCAGTTGATGCTTGGTTTCGGATGGGCGTTTCCTTGGGGCGACCTCGTGGCCTCGTGGCGGCACCTCGACTACAGGATGAAGTCGGGCGGCAATGTAGACAGCCTTAACTTCGATGGGCCGGCCGTTGGCGTTTTGTGGCGCTGGTAGCTGACAGTCCGCGATCGCGCCACCTGGGGCCTGCTCCCTCGGCGCGCAGTGATGAGGAAGTGACGGAGTCGGGTCCGTCAAACCTCGGTGCGTATCAGAGCCGCGGCGGCTCTGTCTCCCGCACGCGCTCCTCCTGCATCTCGAGCCAGAAGAGCGCCTGATCGGGCGAAGAAAACTCCAGGAACAGAACATGCGGCCGCAACGCGTCGAACTGCCGCGCGTCCACGGCGTCGCTTTGCAGCGCGGCGAGGCAGGCCCGCGCGACGTCGGCGAGCCGGGCTCGATACGCGCGCCGGCGCGAGCCGGCGGCGCCGTTGAGCAACGTGTCCAGCCACCCCGCCAACCAATCGCGCAGATAGGCGCGCGGCGAAAACCGCAACCAGATCAGCGTGTCCGCATCGACCCGGGTCGATGCGCAGGAACCCGCGGCGGCTCGGGTCGCGAGCTGCATTTGCGGCCCGCCCGCGGCAAAAGCCAGCCGCGGCGCCGGCCGCAACGAGAATGCCTCAAGTCCGAGGCGCGAAGACAGCAACCTGACGAAACGTTCGTTGCTCAGTGCCCCGCTCGACGGGTTCGGACCGATAACCGCAATACGGCGCATTGGAACTCCGATGAAAGCCGGCGCTTGCCTCCCACGCTCGCGCTGCTTCGGAGACTTTGTGTTGGTAGGGAGTATCACTGTCACAAGTGAGACACGCAGCAGTGCAACCTCGCGCGTTCCCGCGAGCGATACAAGAACGTGGGAAAGCAACCCTCCGCCCGGACTCGCGGATTCTTGGGAGCTACGGCCTCTGTAGCTGCGCCGTCGCGCGGATCGCGGAGAGAGTCGCGTTCGGCGTGATCACCTCGGGGTCGCAGCGCAGCTCGATGAGGGCCGGCAGGTGCTTCTCGCGCGTATGCGCGAGCGCCTGCGACAGTGTGGGCGCGAAAGCGTCCGTCGTCTCGACCACGGCGCCGGAGCAGCCGTAGGCCTGGGCGAGCAAGGCGAAGTGCGGATTGACGAGCTGGGTGCCGGCGACGCGGGCGGGGAACTCGCGTTCCTGGTGCATGCGGATCGTGCCGTACATCCCGTTGTTGAAGACGAGCACGATCACCCCGGCCCGGTACTGCACGGCGGTGGCGAGTTCCTGCCCGGTCATCATGAATTCCCCGTCGCCGGCCAGCGTGAGCACGGTGCGCTCAGGGGCGGCGATCTTGGCCGCGACGCCGGCGGGCAGGCCGTAACCCATGCTGCCTGCAGTCGGGGCGAGCTGGGTGCGCAGGGCCGGGTAACGATAGAAACGATGCGCCCAGGTGGCGAAGTTGCCCGCGCCGTTGCTGATGATCGTGTCCTCCGGAAGCGTGCGCTTGACCGTCTCGATCACCTGCCACAGGTCGAGCTTGGGCACCGCGTGCGCATAGACGGGAGGCCGCGCCTGCCAGGCCTCGTACTCGCCGCGTGCCTGGGCGGTGGCCTCGCGCCAGGGCGGGGTTTCGATCGGCATCATCATCGCCACGCGCGATGCAAACTGGGCCATCCCCGAGGCGATCGCGAGCGTGGGCTGGTAGACACGGCCGAGCTCCTCGATCCCCTGGTGCACGTGGACCAGCTGCTGCCGCGGCCTGGGCACCTCGAGCAATGAGTAGCCGCTGGTGGTCATCTCACCCAGGCGCGGTCCGATCGCCAGCAGCAGGTCGGCCTCGGTCACCCGTTGTGCAAGACGCGGGTTGATGCCTATTCCGACGTCGCCGACGTAGTTCGGGTGGCGGTTGTCGAACAGGTCCTGGAAGCGGAACGCGCACGCGACCGGCAGGTGGTTGGCCTCGACCCAGCGTCGCAGGTTCTCGCACGCAAGCGGTGTCCAGCCGAATCCCCCGAGCAGGACGAGCGGACGCTGCGCCTGGCCGAGCAGGCGGCGCAGCGTCGCGACCTGCATGTCGCTCGGCGCGGCCTGCACCGGCGCATGGCAGCCGGCATCGGGTACGTCGGCGGTCTGCGCCTGCATGTCTTCGGGCAAAGCCAGGACAACGGGTCCGGCGCGGCCGCTGGTGGCCACCTGGAATGCGCGCGCGACGAACTCCGGGATGCGGTCGGCACGATCGATCTGGGCCACCCACTTCGTCATCTGCCCGAACATGCGCCGGTAGTCGATCTCCTGGAACGCTTCGCGCTCGGTGAACTCGCCGCCGACCTGGCCGACGAAGACCACCAGGGGCGAGGAGTCCTGAAACGCCGTGTGGATGCCGATCGAGGCGTTGGTCGCACCCGGTCCGCGGGTGACGAACGCGACGCCGGGCTGGCCGGTCAGCTTCGCGTACGCGTCGGCCATGAATGTCGAGCCGGACTCGTGCCGGTTGACGATCAGCTTGATCGTGCGCGCGTCGTGCAGCGCGTCCAGTACACCGAGGTAGCTCTCGCCGGGGACACAGAAGACGTGGTTGACGCCCTGGATCAACAGCTGGTCGACGAGGATCCGCGCACCGGTGCGTTTCATGAGTTCTGCGATCGGCGAAAGGCGCGCAGTCTAGCCGCTCGGTTTCCCCGAGCGAATCGGAAGCGCCAGCATTCCCGCCCTCGCGTGCCGGGGAGGGTCAGGGCAGGGGCGGAGCCCTAGAAACGCCACAGCGTGACCGACCGCTCCAGCGCCGCGCGCAGCGGGCCTTCGATGTACGGCAGCAACGTGTACAGCAGCGTCATGCCCGCGAGCAGCGTCAGCGGGAAACCGACGGCGAAGATGTTGAGCTGCGGCGCGACCCGCGCCAGCACGCCGAGCACGACGTTGATCAGCAGCAGCACCGCGATGAAGGGCAGGGCGAGCGACAGCGCGATGGCGAAGATGTCGGCGGCCAGCCGCACCAGGCGCTCGAACTCGAGCGGGACCTGCGCGGCGCCGGTGAGCGGAAACACGCGAAAGCTTTCGGCGAGCGCGTGCAGCAGCATGAGGTGGCCGTCGATCGCGAGAAAGCACAGGAGCGCGATCAGCGACACGAAGCTCGCGACCGCGTTTTCGGTCGATCCGGAGGCGGGGTTGAAGAAGCCGGCGAACGACAGGCCCATCTGCAGGCCGACCAGTTCGCCCGCGAGTTCGAACGCGGCAAACACGATGCGCACCGTGAAGCCGATCACGATGCCGACCAGGATGTTCTGCACCAGCAGGGCGAGACCGGCGCCGGTCAGGGCGTCCGACAACGGCGGCGTCGGCACGTTGGGCATCAGTACGAGCGTGACGCCGACGGCGAATGCGACCTTGATGCGCAGCGGGATCGCACGGTGCGAGAGCAGCGGCGCCGACGTGATCAGCGCGAGCAACCGCACCAGTGGCCAGAACACCGCGCCGTACCAGGCCGAGATCTGGGCTTCGGTGAAGGTGATCATGGGTCGCGCGCGGTGACGGCCGAACCCCAACCGCGCGGATCGGCGTTCAGCCGATCATGGCGGGGATGGACTCGAACAGACGTCGCACGTAGTCCACGTAGTAGGTGATCATCCACGGCCCGGCGACCACCAGCGCAGCCACCATCGCGACCAGCTTGGGGATGAACGACAGGGTCATCTCGTTGATCTGTGTCGCGGCCTGCAGGATCGAGACCACGAGACCGACGACGAGGGCGGCGAGCAGCAACGGCGCCGACAGCACGAGCATGACGTACAAGGCCTGCTGGCCGATGGTGATGACGCTTTGCGGAGTCATGAGGGCTCAGATCTGATAGGAGGCGACCAGCGAACCGATCAGCAGGTTCCAGCCGTCGGCGAGCACGAACAGCATCAACTTGAACGGCAGCGAGATCAGGACCGGCGACAGCATCATCATGCCCATCGACATCAGCACGCTCGCCACCACCATGTCGATGATGAGGAACGGGATGAACACCATGAAACCGATCTGGAACGCCGTCTTCAGCTCGCTGGTGACGAAGGCCGGGATCACGACGCGCAGCGGCAGCTTCGCCGGCGCATCGACCTGCTGGTTCTTCTCCTCCAGCCGCGCCATGCGCGTGAACAGCTCCAGATCGGCCGCGCGCGTCTGCTTGAGCATGAAGTCCCGCAGCGGCGCGCCGCCGGTCGCCAGCGCCTGGTCGAAATTCATCTTGTTGTCGCGGTAAGGCAGGTAAGCGTCGTCGTGGATGCGGTCGAAGGTCGGCCCCATGACGAACAGCGTCAGGAACAGCGCCAGTCCGATCAGCACCTGGTTCGGGGGCGTGGTCTGCGTGCCGAGCGCCATGCGCAGCAGCGACAGCACGATGATGATGCGCGTGAAGCTCGTCATCATCAGCAGCACGGCCGGCAGGAACGAGAGCAGGGTGAAGAACAGCAACGTCTGCACGGGCACCGAATACTGGGTGCCGCCGCCTGCGACCGGCGCCGCGGTGACCTGGATTGGGCTGGTCTGCGCGAGCGCAGGCAACGCGAGGGACGCAAGCACGCCCGCTGCGAGCAGCGCGATGCGGCCGGCCCGCGATCTAGCCATTGTCGCGGCCCCGGCGCGCGTGCATCAGAAGTGCCGCGAACGATCCGCCGGCGGCCGCCGGTGCCGGCACCTCGCCCTTCGGCAGGGTGCCGACGCGGCTGATGGCGGAAGGCGTCACGCCGAGGATCAGCCAGCGGTCGCCCGCTTCCACGACCACGAGGCGCTCGCGCGGGCCGATCGGCAGCTGCGCCACGATGCGCATGCCCGCGGCGCTCGAGCTGCTGCCGGCGCCCAGACGCTTAAGCATCCACACCGCGACCGGAATCAGGGCGAGGACAAAAACGAGCGTCAGGACGAGCGGCAGGAGCGACGGGCCCTCGGGCGCCGGCGCTTGTGCGTGGGCGGCGCCGAGGGCGAAGAAGAGCAACGTGCCTGTCGCGGCACGCGCCGCGCCGGTGTCATTCCGGGGAGCGAAGCGACGAGGAATGCCGGACTCCCGAATGTCATTCCCCCGGCGGCGGAAGATGACGGACTGCCCCGGCAACCCTCGCCTGCGGCTCGGGACGACGTCGGCCTGCGCGGCGCGAGTGCGTCGCTTGCGGGCGGCCGACGTCACTTGTTCACTCGGCGCATTCGCTCGCTGGGCGTGACGATGTCCGTCAGACGGATGCCGAACTTCTCGTTCACCACCACGACTTCGCCCTGCGCGATCAGGCAGCCGTTGACGAGCACGTCCATCGGTTCCCCGGCCAGCGCGTCGAGCTCGATCACAGATCCCTGCGCGAGCTGCAGGATGTGCTTGATCGGAATGCGCGTGCGGCCGAGTTCGACGGTGAGTGCAACCGGTATGTCGAGGATCAGGTCGAGATCCTGTGCGCCCTCGCCGAGCGGTGCGCCGGGGGCAAGGCGCGGGAAGATGTTGGCGGGCTGCGCCGCGGGTTCGGCAGGAAGCGTCGCGGCGCCTTTTTGTTCCGCGAGCGCCGCGGCCCAGTCGTCCGTGTCCTGCGTCATGTTCGGGTCCGTGGTGTTGCTCATTCGAGTCCTCCGAGGCCGGCCGCTTCGGCAAAGCGGGAATACTTGAGCAGCCGCTCGATGCGGATCGCGGTGTGACCGTTGACCGCGCCGAAGCGGCACTCCATCACCGGCACGCCGTCGATCTTGGCCGCGATCACCTCCTTGAGCGGCAGCGGGATGAAGTCGCCGGCGCGCAGGCGGAGCAGCTCACCGACGGTGATCTGTCCCTGCGCGAGTTCGGCCACCAGCTCCACCTCGGCCGCCTGCACCTGCTGCGTCAGCTGCTTGACCCAGCGCCGGTCGGGCTCCTGGCCGTCGCCCTGCACACTCGAATAGAGCACGTCGCGGATCGGTTCGAGCGATGCGTAGGGAAAGCAGAAATGCACCTCGCCGCCGGTCTCGCCGATCTCGATGTTGAACGTGGTGCAGACCACGATCTCCGCCGGCGAGGCGATGTTGGCGAACTGCGTGTGCATCTCCGAGCGCTGGTGCTGGAAGTTGAAGCGGAACAGGGCTCCCCACGCCTTCATGTATTCCGCCAGCGTCACCTCGAGCAGGCGCTGGATGATGCGCTGCTCGGTCGGCGAGAAGTCGCGCCCTTCGATGCGCATGCGCAGCTTGCCGTTGCCGCCGAACAGGTTGTCGATGACGCTGAAAACCAGGTTCGGGTCGAAGATGATCAGCGCCGAGCCGCGCAGCGGCGCCATCGAGACGATGTTGATGTTGGTGGGCACCACGATGTCGCGCAGGAACGCCGAGTACTTGATCACCCGCACCGGCCCGACCGATATCTCCGGGCTGCGGCGCATGAAGGTGAACAGGCCGAGGCGCATGTTGCGGGCGAAGCGCTCGTTGACGATCTCGAGCGTCGGCATGCGCCCGCGGACGATGCGCTCCTGGTTGGCGATGTCGTAGCTGCGGATGCCGCCGATCTGCTCGTCCTTCTCGAGCTTCTGCGACTCGCCGGTCACGCCTTCGAGCAGCGCGTCGACTTCGTCCTGGGAAAGAAACTGGTCTGCCATGGGTGTGGATCGCGATCAGGCGCGCTGCGGCGCGGGCGCGGTCACTGCACGATGATGTGCGTGAAGTTGACGCCCTCGACGCCGTTTGCGGCCGGCGTGCCCTCGAGCGTCTTGTTGGCGGCGGCGACGATCTCGCCGGCGAGCTTTTCCTTGCCTTCGCGGGTCGAGACGTCCTTCACCTCTTTCGATCCGAGCAGCAGCAACACCTCGTTGCGCACCGCCGGCATCATGGTCTTGAGCATCTCGCCGGCCGGCGCATCGCGCACCTCGGCCACGAGCTTGACCTGGATGAAGCGGTCGCCCTCGTCGTCCCTCAGGTTCGCGGTGAACATGTCCAGTTCGACGAAGACCGGCGCCCCGGACTTCTTTTTCTTCTTGACCTTCTTCGGCGCGAGCTTCTCCCCCTTGGCCTCGGGCTTGTCCTTCGCGGCCTGCTCGCCTTCGGCTGGCGCGTCCTCCTCCTCTTCGACCTGGGCCACGTCGTGCTTCTTGCCGAGCACGAAATACGCGGCCGCGCCGCCGCCGCCCCCCAGCAGCGCCAGCGCGGCCGCGATGATGATCAGCAGCTTGCTCCTGCCCTTTTTCGGTGCGGCGGCTGCCTCCTTCGCCGTGTCGCCGCCGCCCTTGCCGTCCTTTTCCGCCATCGCTTCCTCATCACGATCGGAGCCAGCGTCGCGCGAAAGCAACGCCTATCGGCAGATGATCGGGTTTCTTTAGAGGCCCCGATCCGGCAAAAAGGGACGGAATCGGGTCGATGCGATCGACGGAAAAATCGGGCGGGGAAAGGTCCCGCTCAGACCTCGATATCGATCAGGTTCGTGCGGACCCGGACGGTGTTGCCGGACTGACTCGAGACCGCGGCGACGTCTTCGCGCTCGCCCCGGCTGCCCGCGGCGTTGCCGTTTCCGCCATTCGGCGTCGGCTGGTACGGATCGCGGCGAGGCTCGCTTCCCACGTGCGTGCCGGCAAGCTGCAGCCCCTGCGCGGAAAACATCTCGCGCAGCTGCGGCAGCGCATTTTCGATTGCCGCGCGCGTCACGTGATTCGAGGCTGCAAACGCGAGCGTCGCTTCCTGTCCGCGCACCTCGATCGAGACCGCGATCGGACCCAGTTCGGGCGGCGTAAGCGCGATCTCGGCACGCTGCACCTTCTGCCCCGCGAACACGACCACGCGCTGCGACAACTCGTTCGAAAAGGAGGGCGAACCGACGGGCGCCGCGACGGCGGCGTGCGCCATCGAGTACGTGCCGGCGCCGTTGCCGGCGGCGGCAACGGCCGCGGCGGCGATCTGCGTGGGCGCAGTCGTCGATGCTGGCGCAGCATCCTGCGCAGCGGCCGCGATCTCCGCGCTGGCGGCCGTGGCCGGACGTTGGAGCACCTCGCCCTTGGCGCTCGCGGCCGCGAGGTCGCCTTGCTGCGCTTCGATGCGCGGCGAGTCCCTTCCTGCGACGGCTGCGCGGCGCGCCGCGGTTCCAACCACCGTTCCCGCTTTCACTTCGTCCTCGCTCGCGACGGGCGACCGTGCGTCGGCCGCGAGTCTTTCGCCCGCATGCGCGGCGAGCGCGTTCCCCGGGACAGCGAGCACGTCGAGCGTGCCCACCGCGCCGGCGGCACCGACTACGGAAGCCGTGCCGCCGTTCGCGTCCTTGTCCTTGTCTGTCTTTGCGGCGACGCCGTCGAGCGTCGCCGCAAGCGCGGGATCCTGCGCCGTGAGCTGAGCGGAACCGGTGACCGCGGCCACCATGGCGGCCGGATCCGCCGCGGCGACGGTGGCGGCGGGATCCTCGCGGACGCTCCCGTCGTCCAGTCCCTTGGTGCGCGCCGCGGGTCGTCCGCCCGGGCGCGTGTCCTGCCCCTTGTCCGTTGCGGGAACTTTGGCCCGGGTGCGTGCGGTGTCGTTCCCGGTGTTCGCCGGCGCATCCTGGCCGCCGGACGGGCGTGCCGGCGCACCCTGGCTCGAAAACCGCGACATCACGGCATCGAACGCCTGCGCGGGGTCGGAGCCGGAATCGGTGCTGCCCGGCTTCGGCGACACGTCATTGTTCACCGGGCCGAGACCCGCCAGGCGCATATCGGTCATGGGGAGGTCAGCCTCGAATCACCAGTCGGACGTGACCAGCTGGTTCGCGCCGAAGCCGCTGTTGCGGCCGATGCGACTGGCCATTTCGTCGGTCGCGCGCTGCTCGCGCCGGCGCGCCTTGTTCTGTTCGGACAGCTCCTGGCGCGCGGCGAGCTTTTCGAGGCTGCCGAGCCGCATGCGCATTTGCGCCAGTTCGCCGTCGGCGCTGGCGAGCACCGCTTCGCGCTGCGCGAGTTCGTTCTGCTGGATCTCGACCGCGCGCGCCAGCTTGGCAACGAACGAGCGGAGGTTGTTCTGGGCCGCGAGGTCGACGCCGTGCGAAAGCGTCGCGATCGCGCGCCGGTCGTATTCGCGCGCGTAGCCGCGCAGGGTTTCGAGCTGCTGGCGCGCCTGCTCGACCTGCGAGCGCGCCTCCGCGCAACGGGTGGCGGCCGCGTCGCGCGCGGTCTTCGCCATTTCGATCAGCATGTTCAGGTTCGCGCTGTCCATCGTTTCGCCTGCGTTCGGTTACCAGTTGACCGTGTCGAGCAGCGCGGTCAGACGCCCGTGCGCTTCCGCCAGGGTGGAAGGCTCCTGCATCGACTGCTGCAGGAAGGCTTCCATGCGTGGATGCGCCGCGATCGCCGCGTCGAGCAGGCGATCGCTGCCCGCTACGTATGCCCCTACCGATAGCAAGTCACGGCTACGGTTGAAGCGCGAATAAAGGGCCTTGAAGCGGCGTGCCTGCTCGATTTGATCGGGACCGGCAACCGCGGTCATCACCCGGGAAATCGAGGTTTCGATATCGATCGCCGGATAGTGCCCGGCGTCAGCGAGGCTGCGCGAAAGCACGATATGGCCGTCGAGGATCGCACGTGCAGCATCCGCCACCGGATCCTGCGGGTCGTCGCCCTCGGTGAGCACCGTGTAGAAAGCGGTGATCGATCCGGCGCGGGCGCCGTCCGCCGCGGGCGCATTGCCGGCCCGTTCGACCAGCTGCGGAAGCTTGGCGAAGACCGACGGCGGGTAGCCTTTGGTGGCCGGCGGCTCGCCGATCGCGAGCGCGATCTCGCGCGCCGCCATCGCGTAGCGGGTCAGCGAGTCGAGCAGCAGCAGCACGTGCTTGCCCTGGTCGCGAAAGTATTCGGCGAGCGCGGTTGCGTAAGCCGCACCCTGTATGCGCAGCAGCGGGGGCGTGTCCGCCGGCGCGGCGACCACGACCGCGCGCTTCAGTCCGTGCGGGCCGAGGATGTCCTCGATGAACTCCTTCACCTCGCGGCCCCGTTCGCCCACCAGCCCGACGACCGTCACGTCCGCGCTGGTGAACCGCGCCATCATGCCGAGCAGCACGCTTTTGCCGACGCCGGCGCCCGCGAACAAGCCCATGCGCTGGCCGCGCCCGACCGTCAGCAGCGCGTTGATGGCACGCACGCCGACGTCGAGCGGCTCGGCCACCTTCTCGCGGTCCATCGCGTTGATCGGGCGCCGCGCGAGCGGTCGCAGCGCGACGTTCTCGAGCGATCCCAGCCGATCGAGCGGCCGGCCATTGGGATCGAGCACGCGCCCGAGCAGCTGCTCGCCCATCGGCAGGTGGCGCGCACGATCCTCGACACGACGCCGCGGATGGTTGTCGCCTCCGATGCGCGGACGCGGCGCGATCGCCTCGTGCGGGACCACCAGAGCGCCGGGCCGCAGCCCGACCGGTTCGGAGGTCGGCATCAGGAACAGTCGCTCGCCGGAGAAGCCGACCACCTCGGCATCGACGCGCAGCGATTCGTCCTGCACGACCAGCACCTGCGCGCCGAGCGGGAGCTTCAGCCCGACCGCTTCCATCACCAGTCCGGCGACCCGCGTCAGGCGGCCGCGCACCAGGACCGGCTGGGCCGCCACGGCAATCGCCGCGGATTGCTCGAAGAACCGCTGGAAGGAAGGCGACGCGCTCATCGATTGCGTGCCTTCGCTACTCGGGTTGCGGTGGCATGCCGGCCAGCGGCATCTCGATCGTGCCGCTGCCGTCGCTCGCGCCCAGCGCGGCGAGCACGCGTTCCCAGCGTGTCGCCAGGGTCGCGTCGATGTCGCCCTGGGGGGTCTCGACGCGGCAGCCGCCGCGTCCGATGCGGGCATCCGCGATGAAGCGGCAGCCCTTGAACAGGCCGTCGGCTTCGAAATCGGCGCGCAACAGCGCGAAGTCCTGCGGATTGAGGAAGACGCGCGGGTGCGCGTGCTGGTCGGCGATCATCGACACCGCTTCGCGTGCCACCGGGAGCAGGGCGTCGCGTTGCAGGGATATCTCCCGCCGCACGACCTGGCGCGCGATCGTCAACGCGAGCTCGAGCAGCGCGTCGGCGCCGCCTTCGTGCAGCTCCGCGAACCGGCCCGCCAGCTGGTCGACCAGCTGCGCGATCTGCGCTCCGACTTCCGCCTTGACCCGGCGCTCGGCGGCCTGGCCTTCGGCGTGGCCCTGCGCCCGGCCGCGTTCGAAGGCACGCCGCTCGCGGTCGGTGAGCTGTCCTGGCGTGCTGCGCGTGCCGGCCTCGCCGGTCAGCGAAGCGAACTCCCACGTCGAAGCCTCGCCGATCTGCTCCTTGGGAATGAAGCCGCGGAAGCTCTTCTGATCAGATGCACCCATGGGGACCCCTGAAAGGCTCTTGACGCGGACTACGCGGATCGATGGGGCTTGCGGGGACGAGAGCGATTTCGTCTTCATCCGCGTTCATCCGCGAAACCCGCGTCAAGGATCGTTTGCTATATGAACTGGTCATCGCCGCCGCCCGACGAGAGCTGGATCTGGCCTTCGTCGGCCAGGCGGCGGACGATCTTCAGGATCTCGCGCTGCTCGGCCTCGACTTCGGACACGCGCACCGGTCCCTTGGCTTCGAGGTCCTCGCGCAGCATCTCGGCCGCGCGGCTCGACATGTTCTTGAAGATCTTCTCGCGCAGGTCCTGGTCGGCGCCCTTGAGCGCGACGATGAGCGATTCGCTCTGCACCTCGCGCAGCAGCGTCTGGATCGCGCGGTCGTCGAGGGCGTCGAGGTTCTCGAACGTGAACATCTGGTCGAGGATCTTCTGCGCCAGGTCGGAGTCGTGCTCGCGGATCGACTCGACGGCCGCGGTCTCGAGCTGCGCGCCGAGGAAGTTGAGGATTTCAGCGGTCGCCTTGGTGCCGCCCAGGGTCGCCTTCCTGAGCTTCTCGCCGCCGGCGAGCACCTTGGACAGCACCTCGTTCAGTTCCCGCAACGCCTGCGGCTGGATGCCGTCGAGCGTCGCGATGCGCACCAGCACTTCGTTGCGCATGCGCTCGGGAAAATGGCGCAGCACCTCGGAGGCGTGATCGCGCTCCAGGTGCACGAGGATCGAGGCGACGATCTGCGGGTGTTCCTGCTTCAGCAGTTCGGCGATCGAACCGGGATCCATCCACTTGAGCGCCTCGATGCCGGAGATGTCGCGTCCCTGCAGGATGCGATCGAGCAGCATGTTCGCCTTCTCGTCCCCCAGCGCGCGCCGCAGCACCTGGCTCACGAACGCGCCGGTGTCGCCGACCAGCGAGAACTGCTCGTCCTTGGTCTTGTTGAACGCGACGATCACCTTCTCGAGTTTCTCGCGCGGGATGGTCTTCATGCGCGCCATGGTCTCGCCGAGCTTCTGCACCTCCTTGGGCGAAAGAAACTTGAAGACCTCGGCCGCTTCCGCCTCGCCGACGCACATCAACAGGATCGCGGCCTGCTCCAGGCCTTCCTCGTCGAGCGCCATCAGCTCTTCTGCTCCGTCCCGACCCACGCCTTGACGACGTTGGCGACGGTTGCCGGATCATTCTTGGCGAGCTGGCGCATCTGCTCGAGCGGCGAAAGCGTCGAGCCGCCGTCGCCCTTGGCGGAGGGCAGCGCCGACTGCGCCGGGGCCTCGCCCGCCGCGGGGACGACGACCGCGCGCGTGCCGATGCTGCGCAACGCGGGCCGCACCACACCGAACACGACGATCAGGGTCAGCAACAGGAACAGCGTCGCCTTGCCGGCTTCCTGGGCCAGCGCGATCACGTCCGGCTGCTTCCAGACCGGGACCGCCTCGACCGGGCCGACATCGGGCGTGCTGAACTGCGCGTTGACGACGTTGAGCGAATCGCCGCGCTGCTGGTTGAACCCCATCGCTTCGCGCACCAGCGCCGTGACGTTCTGCAGCTCCTTGTCCGACAGCGCGGTCGCCTGCGCCGTGCCCTTGCCGTCGGGTTTGCCCGCGCGATAGTTGAGGACCACGGCCGCCGTCAGGCGGCGGATCTGGCCGCTCGCCTGCCGCGTGTGGCGCACCGTCTTGTCCACCTCGAAATTGGTGACGGCCTCGCGGCGCGTGCTGTTGCCGGTGGCCGCGGCGGCCGCCTGGTTGGCGTTCAGCGGTGCGGCCTGCCCGTTGATCGGCGCCGTGGGCGGCACCGGCGGCTGGTTCGACAGCGCGCCGGGGATGCCTTGCGGCGAGCTCGCGCCGGGAGTCGCGCTCTCGTTGGTCGATTGCGAGCGGATCGCGGCCTTGTCGGTCGCCTGGTTGGGACCGTACGTTTCGGCGACGTTCTCGATCTGCGAGAAATCGACGTCGGCGGTGACCTGCGCGCGGACGTTTCCCGGCCCGACGATCGGCGCGAGGATGTCCTCGATGCGTTTGATCGTGTTGGCCTCGATCTGCGCCACGTAGTCGAGTTGCGCGGCGTCGAGACCGGCGCCGCCGGCCTGCTCCGATGCCAGGAGGTTGCCGGCCTGGTCGACCACCGACACGTTCTTCGGCGAGAGCTCGGGCACGGAGGAGGAAACCAGGTGCACGATGCCCGCGACCTGCGCGCGGTCGAGCACCTTGCCGTTGTGCAGCTGAATCAACACCGAAGCCGTCGGTGGCTGCTTGTCGCGCAGGAAGCCCGACTGTTTGGGCAGCGCGAGGTGCACGCGCGCCGAGGCCACGGGCGCGAGCGATTGCACCGACCGCGCAAGCTCGCCCTCGAGTGCGCGCTGGTAGTTGACCTGTTCCTGGAATTGGGTGATGCCGAACTTCTGCGTCTCCATCACTTCGAAGCCGACCACGGATCCCTTCGGCAGGCCGGCCGAGGCGAGTTTCAGGCGCGCCTCATGCACCTTTTCCTGCGGCACCAGGATCGTCCCGCCGTCGGCGTTCTTGTAGGGAATGTTCATCTGCGACAGCTGCGCGATGATCGCGCCGCCGTCGCGGTCCGAAAGGTTGGTGAACAGGACGCGGTAGGTCGGCGTGGCGCTCCACAGCCAGGTGGCCGCGATCAGCGCCGCGAGGCCTGCGACGCCGAGGACCAGCATGCCCTTGGTGCGCGCCGACATGCGGGCGAACACGCTGACGGGGACCGCGGTGCTGGGGATGACGGCGTTGTCCATTGCGTGGATATCGGTCGCTATGTGGCACGCGCGCAAACCTTCGCTGCCGTGCCTCGTGCCAGGGTGCGAAAGCATTATTTGGAAACCTTGAGGGCGCGGAACACCGGATAAGGCCGTGGTTTCAGCCTTGCCCGGGTGGGCGAGTAAGGTTTCTTCCTACACCGCCGCGCCGCGCCGAATTGCCGCCATTTGTGCACGCAATTCGGTGGACGAAGGTCGCGCCGGCCCGGTTAGCTTGCGTTCCGAAGAAGAACCGTCCCGGATGCGTCGTGCGAGAGGGCGGATTTCACATGCGGGGTAGTCATGGACATCGCACCGATCAACGCGCAGATCGCCCAGGCGGTCGAACGCCTCAAGGCCATGTCGCCCGCCGCCGGCGCGGCGGGTGCCGGGCAGGCGCAGGGCACCGACTTCGTCTCGTCGCTGCACTCCGCGCTTGCTGCGGTGAGCAAGAGCCAGAACGAGGCCACCGAACTGCAACACCAGTTCCAGCTCGGAAACCAGGGCGTGAGCCTCGAGGAGACCATGATCGCGATGAACAAGGCCTCGCTTTCGTTCTCCGCCGCGGTGCAGGTGCGCAACAAGCTCGCCCAGGCCTACGACCAGATCATGCAGATGCCGGTTTAGGCCGCCTGCAATAGACTGCGCGCACGGCAGTATCGACCCGGCGCGCAGACATGACTCCCACCCCCGCTTCATCCCGATCGCCACGCATCGACCTGGATGCGGCCGCGCGCCTGGTCGACATGCTCGAGCGCGACCTGGCGCAGGCGCGCCAGGGCAACGGCGAGGCCGAGCACGTCGAGCGGCTGCGGGCCGACGTCGAACAGCTGCGCACAGCGCTCGCCGCCGAGCCGGCCCACGAAGAAGTGCACGCCGGATTGCAAGCGCTGCGCGAGACGCTGCACAGCGTGCGTGACGAGCTGCAGGTCGACGCGTTCAAGGTCGGCGATTACATCGCGCGCATCGGCCGGCTGCTCGGCCTCTCGTAGGCGCGCGCCGGCGAACCTACTGGGACGTGGCCGATCCTGCCTGGTCGCTGGCCCGGCGCAACCAGTCGTGCAGTGCGGGATCGACCGACGAGCCGTCGCCCGCGCCAAGCTGCGGCCAGCGCAGGGTCGCGTCGTAGGCGATCTGCCGCACGTGCCACAGCGCTTCTTTCATCACGCCGTTCGACTCGGCAATCGCCGCGGGATCGTCCGGGAGCGTCGCCTGTGCCGAGCCGGCGCCGGCCGGATCGACTCCGGCATCCGCGAGGAAACGCCGCACGCTCGCCATGCGCTCGCCAATGAAGGCGCGCGCGTTGCCTTCTGCCCCGCCCGGGATGCTATCGGTTTTGATGCGATCCCACCCGGCGAGCACGTCGGCGAGCCGGTTCGAGACGCCGGCATCGCTCGCCTCCGCTTCGCTTGCCTCGACGCGGGGCAGGGCGGCAAGCAGCAGGCCGGCGAGCTCGCGGTCGAAGCCGCGGTGGTTGGCACGCAGGATGAGGGACAGCTGCAGCTCGGGCATGTGCGGGCGGTGCTCGACCATGGCGAGCACGACTTCGACCAGCATCAGGATGCGTGCCAGCCGCGTGATCTGCTCCGCCTTGGCGCCGGTCGGATAGCCGCTGCCGTCGAGCCGTTCGTGGTGCTGCAGGATGGCGGTGGCGATGACCGGGCTGAGCCGCGGCTCGCGTTGTGCGATCAGCATGCCGGTCAGCGGATGCGCGCGCAGCTGGCGGCGCGCTGCCGCGTCGAGCGGGCGTTCCGCCGCAAACCGAGCGGGGTCGGCATGCAGCATGCCGAAGTCGTGCATCAGGGCCGCCGTGGCAAGCAGCTCGAGCTCGCGCTCGCTGAGGCGTCCGCCGATGCCGAGGAAAAGCGCGACCAGCGCCGCTCGCAACGAGTGGTCGTACAGGTCGGCAAACTTCTCGCGCGCGACGGTGAGGCGAAACAGGATCGAGGGCGGCAGCGGCGCCCGTGCGAGGAGCGCCCACGTCTTCTCCTCCTTGCCGTTGCCGGCGGCGAACCGGTCGAGCAGCGCATGGGTGCGCGCCAGTTCGCGCGTACGCGCCACCACGGCGGCCGGCGTCAGCACGCCTTCCAGCGCGACGCTGTCCTCGAGCGGCGTGGCGAGGCGGTGGCCGACGAGCCGGTCCAGCGTGCGGCTGCTCAGGCTCGCGCCGGCATCGAGAAGCTTCATCCCGCTGGCGGCATAGATCGACCGCGCCACCGCGAGCTTGCGCGAGTCGCCGACCGCGGCGACGGCGGTCAGATAGTGGGCGTCGCCTTCGGGCGTCGACGCGGAATCCGTGCCGGAGGCGTCGTCGGGTGGCATCGAAAGGACGTTGCGCCGGCGGGCGCTCCGCGATGGTCGATGGACTAGAAGCCGAGCGAAGCGAGCAGGTCGTCGACCTGTGCCTGGTCGGTGACGACGTCCTCGCGGCCCCGCGGGTTGACCACGGGTCCTGCGAGCCGCTCCGCTTCGACCCGCTTGCGCTGTTCCGCCGGCGTGGTTTCGAGCAGGAGCCGCACGAGCTGCTCTTCCATATCGTGCGCCAGCGCGACCACCTTGCGAATCACCTGGCCGGTGAGATCGTGGAAGTCCTGCGCCAGCATGATGTCGGTCAGGATCGCCTGGGTGCGGTCGGCCTGGCCATCGAGGCCGGCGAAAAATGCGCACGTTTCGTCGACCAGCCTGCGGCCCGCCGGCGTGGCGCGCTCGTGCGCGCCGATCTGTCCGGCCGCGTACAGGCGCACCGCCTGCCAGCGCATGCGCAGGCTCGTTGCCTGCTGGACCAGTTCGCTTTGTACGGTGCGCGCATGGTCGACGGCGTTGAGCACCTTTTCGGCCGCTTCGCCGGTCACGCGCGCGATGTAGGCCAGGCGATCGCGCGCGTGCGGCAGGTGTTCGCGCGTCGCGGCGAGATCCTTGTCGTAGCCGAGTTCGCGCAAGGCGTCGTGCAGCACCCGCGTCAGGTTGCCGATGCGGTGATAGATGTCCTGGGCCGGCATCGCCGCGTCCGGGCCGGTCGCGGCGAGGGACACGGCGCCGCTGGTGTCGCCGATGATGGCCACGCCGTCGTTGACTTCCGCACCCGCAGCCGCGACCGCGCGCTTCCTGCGCCGGCCGCGGGCGGGCCTGGTGTCGGCGGAGAGGTCGAGGACCTCGGCGTGCACGCTGCTTGCCATGGCCGTCGCCCTCAGGCGGTTACCTTCTGCAGGATCTTCTGCACTTTCTCTTCGAGCGTCGCCTTGGTGAACGGCTTGACGATGTAGCCGCTCGCGCCACCCTGAGCGGCCGCGACGATGTCTTCCTTCTTCGCCTCGGCGGTCACCATGAGCACGGGTATGCCCTTGAGCGACTCGTCGGCGCGCATGTGTTTGAGCAGTTCGAAGCCGTTCATGTTCGGCATGTTGATGTCCGAGACCACGAAGTCGAACTTCGCCGCCTTGAGCATGTTGAGCGCGACCTGGCCGTCCTCGGCTTCCTCGGCGTTGGAGAAGCCGATTTCCTTCAGCAGGTTGCGCACGATCCGGCGCATGGTCGAGAAATCGTCGACGATCAGGAAGCGGGCATCGGTACTCATTCGACTTCTCCTGCGAACTGGCCACGGCGCGCGCAGGCGCGGCCGCTGCCACGAGTCTGCCGCGCGGGGGCGGCAACGATCCTTCGATAAAGCGCCGCGTTCGGGCGCGGCTTGCTGCAGCGTCGCTGCCTCATTGCGGCCCCGTCGCGGCCGTCGGCGGGGCGACGGCGGCAACCGCGCCAGCCTGTTCGCCGGCTGGGGCCGCGGCGTGCGGCTCGGACGGGAGCGACTCCTTGACCTCGTCCAGCCTGCCCGCTTCGATTTCGCCGCCGGCCTGGTTCATGCGCTCCTCGGCGATCTTGTTCATGACGATGATCGAGATGCGCCGGTTGAGCGGATTCTTCGGGTCGTCCTTGACCAGCAGGTTCGAGTCGGCCAGCCCCACCACGCGCACGATCTTGGCCGGGTCCATGCCGCCGGCGACGAGCTCGCGGCGCGAGGCGTTGGCGCGGTCGGCCGACAGCTCCCAGTTCGAATACCCGCGATCGCCGCCGGCGTACACGGTGGCGTCCGTGTGGCCCGACAGCGCGATCTTGTTGTCGACCTGGTTCAGCACCTTGCCGATCTCCTGCAGGAGATCGCGCATGTACGGCTGCACCTGCGCGCCGCCGAGCGCGAACATCGGGCGGTTGAAGTCGTCGACGATCTGGATGCGCAGGCCGTCGGGGGTGACCTCGACCCGGATCTGCTTGCGCAAGTCGGCCAGCTTGGGGTTGGCGAAGAGCGCGCCTTCCATCTTGAGCTTTAGCTCTTCCATGCGTGCGCGTTCCTCGCGCTCGCGCTGCTGGCGGCGTTTCTTCTTCTCTTCGTCGTTGCCGCGCCTGACCTGTCCGGTCTGGTCGGTGAGGCTGGCACCGCCGCCCTGGATCACCGAGTTCGCGTCGCCGGCGCCCGAGCCGCCTGTCATCGCCACCTGCAGGGGGGAGGCGAAAAAATCCGCAATGCCTTTCAGGTCGCCCTTGGTGGTCGAGCCGAGCAGCCACATCAGCAGGAAGAACGCCATCATCGCGGTGACGAAGTCGGCGTAGGCGATCTTCCAGGCGCCGCCGTGGTGGCCGTGCGCGCCCTTCTTGATGCGCTTGATGATGATTGTCGACTTGGTTTTTTCGCCGGCGGTTGCCATCGTTGTCTCCCGGCACTAGCGCTTCTGCTTCACGTGCTTTTCCAGCTCGGTGAAGCTGGGGCGCTCGGTCGAATAAAGCACCTTGCGACCGAATTCCACCGCGACCGCGGGCGCATAACCCTGCAGGCTCGCGAGCAAGGTCGCCTTGACGCACTGGAGTTCCTTGGTCGCCTCGTCGCACTTCGCCTCGAGCAGCTTGGCGAGCGGGCTCACGAAGCCGTACGCGAGCAGGATGCCGAGGAACGTGCCGACCAGGGCCGAGGCGATCATCGCGCCCAGTTCCGCCGGCGGCCGTCCGACCGACGCCATCGTCTTCACCACGCCGAGCACCGCGGCCACGATGCCGAATGCCGGCAGGCCGTCGCCCATGGTCTGGATCGCGAGCGCCGGCACCATGCCCTCGTGATGGTGGGTATCGATCTCCTGGTCCATCAGGTTCTCGATCTCCAGCGGATTCATGTTGCCGGAGACCATCATGCGCAGGTAGTCGCAGACGAACTCGGTCAGGTGGTGGTCGTTGCCGACCGTGGCGTGCTTCTGGAACAGCGGGCTCTTGTGCGGGTCCTCGATGTCGGCCTCGATCGCCATCATCCCTTCCTTGCGCACCTTGGAGAGGATGTCGTAGAGCAGCGCCATCAGCGCCATGTAGCGCGCCTTGGTGTACTTCGAGCCCTGCAGCAGCTTGGGCAGCGACCCGACGACCGCCTTCAGCGTCTTGGTCGGGTTGGCGACGATGAACGCGCCGATGGCCCCGCCGCTGATGACCGCCAGCTCATGAGGCGCCGCGTGGGCGACGATCGGAATGTTGCCGCCCGTGAGGGCGTACACGCCGAACACGCAACCCAGCACCAGCACGTAACCAATGATGACGAACATTCCCCTTTGCCCTTGCGGTCCGCGCGCGATCTTGAGGCCGCGCTGCTGCCGATGACTGCATCGCTCCACCGGGTTACGGCACCGCAACGGCCTAACTTGAACGGCGGATGGCCCGGCTTACCGCGTGCGAGGGGGCGAAATCGGGTGATCGATGGATTGGGCGTGGATTGACGGGGAGTTCGGCGATTCGAGGGTGAATGACAGACCGGCCGCGCATCGATCGAGATCCTTCACTGCGCGCAGGATGACAGTGCCTTGTCCGCGTGGATCCGCGTAAATCCGCGTCCGAGCCGCAGGCGTACGCAGGCGGACGCGCAAAAAAAGCGCCCGGCGGTGAGGCCGGGCGAAGGTCGGAGGAGAAAAGGAGGAAACGCCGCGTCCAACTCAAGCCGACGGCTGCGGCGCGCCGCCGGCGTAAACCTGTTCGCTCAGTGCACGAGCTCCTCGTCCTTGCGAGCGACACCCTTGCCCTTGCCGGCGCGCGCCGGGGGCTCGCACAGGCCGCAGACGTAGTTCTTGGTCAGCTCGTACGTGTGGGTGACGAACTTGCCGCTGCACTTGCAGCACGGCGTCAGGGTGACCATGCCGGCGTCGACGAACTTCACCAGGCGCCAGGCGCGCGTCACCGACAGCAGCGGCTCCAGGTTCTGCGCCTTGATCTGCTCGAGGTAGAGCTCGTAGGCCTTGATGATGGCGTCGATCTCTTCGAGTTCGGTGGTCTTGTTCAGGTACTCGTAGATGTTCAGGAACAGCGACGAGTGGATGTTCGGCTGCCAGGTCATGAACCAGTCGGTCGAAAACGGCAGCATGCCGCGCGCCGGCGATTCGCCCTGGACTTCCTTGTACAGCCGCAGCAGGCGCTCGTAGGACAGGTCGGTCTCGCTCTCCAGGACCTGCAGCCGCGCGCCCAGCTTGATCAGCGCGATGGCGCGCTGGATCTGCTTGCTCTCGGTGACGATGCTCTTGATTCGCATGACCCCTCTCCGGTCGTCGGTCGCCGTGGATCAGTTGCCGACGTCGGCGATCTGGCCGGCCATCACGATGTTCGCGTGCAATCCCGCGACGGCGCCGGTGCCGCTGGCGCGCGCCTTGGAGTGGCTCGTCAGGAGGTTCCACACCATGTCGTCGTCGAAGCGGAAGCGGCAGATGAGCTGGTTCGCGCCCGCGATCTTCATCAGTTGCGAGGGCGTCAGCTGGTCGATGATGCTCGCCACTTCCTCCGCGATGCCGAGGCGGTACATCGCCTGGGCCTTGTCGGCACGGATCATGTGTTGCGCGAGCACCAGGTAGGCGAGGTTGACCTCGCGCACCTCTTCCAGCAGCTGCTCGTTGGGGAATGCGACGTTGCTCATTTCCTAACCTCCAGTTTGTGGGCGCTTTGAATCGCCCGAATTGCGTTGCGAAGTGGCGCCATTGTGTGCAACGCAGGGGTCCCGTTGAAGCGGGACCTGCCCAAAGCACGTGTCGGATGCGCGCCTAGCCGGCGTGTAAGGCTTTTTCCTACACGTGCTTTTTCATCCTCGGATCAGGACTTTGTGCTCACGAACGCGTCCGGGCGGGTCAGCTCAAGTTCGGCGGTGGCAAGCCGATCAATGCACGCAGAAAAGGAGAAGCGACGTTCGACGACGCGGCACAAAGCGGAGCGAACGTGGAAACCGCACCAACGAGAACCGGCTAGAGCAACACGGGAAGGTTTTCTCCCCCGCCCTGCGCGCCGTGGCGACTTCGGTCCCCGGCGCGCTTTTTTTGGTCCTCTGGCGTGGAAACCGCGGCGGCGCTCGTCATCCGCGGCGCCGGCTTCGTTGTCCCGCGCGGCCGAGAGCTGGCTCCGTATTGGTAACCAGAGCAGTGCCCGGTATGACAAATACAAAATGGAGTGAATGGACTGAAGCCTCTGCGCACGACATCGACCAGACGCGGAGAATCAGCAGACTCCGTCTTCGCCCGGCATCGCACGCAACGACCGCGACGTAAAAAATAGTGCGAACCCCAGCCGTGCCCGCGCTCGGATCATTTGTTCCACGCCTCCCGCGCGCCGCGCTCTCTCCGATAGAGCGCGCCTTCGCGCCTATGGATTGGCCGTGTTTCGCGGCCCTACTCATCCGATCGTTCTATCGACAGCGCGGTTCGTGATTCCGCGGTTTCCTAAAGTTCGCCGCGACCAGTCCCGATAAGCAACCTAACGCGGCGCCGAACGAGTACCTGAAGGAACCGGAACGCGTGGCGACGGATGTCTCAAGGACAGCCGCTCCGCAAAAAGGTCAGCAAGCCTGCGAAGAAGCGGCTGCTATTCGAGAGAGAAGGAAAGGAGCCAGAAATGCCCGCAATCATCAACACCAATCTCATGTCGTTGAACGCGCAACGCAACCTGAACGCGTCCCAGTCGGCAATGGCGACCGCAGTCCAGCGCCTGTCGTCGGGCCTGCGCATCAACAGCGCGAAGGACGATGCGGCCGGTCTCGCGATCTCCCAGCGTATGACGGCGCAGATCAACGGCATGAACGTCGCGATCCGCAACTCCAACGACGCCATCTCCATGTCGCAGGTTGCTGACGGTGCGCTCGGCACGGTCGGCGACATGCTGCAGCAGATGCGTGAACTGGCGGTGCAGTCGGCCAACCAGACCAACGGCGCTGGCGACCGCGCCAACCTGCAGGCGGAATTCGCGCAACTCGGCGCGGAAATCACTCGTGAACTTGGGAACACGAAGTTCAACGGACTCGCCATCCTCGGTGCCGACGCCGGGGCGCAGCAGTTCCAGGTCGGCGCGAACGCGACCGACACGATCAGCGTGACGACCACTCAGCTCGACAACAACGCCGCGATCACCGCCGTGACCGGCGCCGATATCTCCACGTCACAAGCGAGCGCCTCGGCGGCGATCGGCCTGGTCGACACGGCCCTCGACACGATCAACGGCCAGCGTGCGCTGTACGGTGCCACGCAGAACCGCTTCGAGTCGGTCGTCAACGGCCTGCAGATCAACGTCGAGAACCAGACCGCTGCTCGCAGCCGCATCACGGACACCGACTTTGCCGCGGAGACGGCGGAGCTGACGCGCGACCAGATCCTGCAGCAGGCTGGCACGGCGATGCTGGCACAGGCGAATGCCCAACCCCAGAACGTGCTCGCCCTGTTGAAGTAGTCGCGCAATCGCAAACCAGAAGCGCCCGGCGTCGCAACGCTCGCCGCGGCGAGCAGGAAGGGGCTTCGGCCCCTTCCTGCTTTGTGACGCGGGCTGACACCGCGGCGCATACCCCGCCGGAAGACGGGATTACCCGCGCCGCACTCTAAAGTCGACGCGTCGATCGGCCGAAAAGACGTACAAGTTCAGAATTTTTCCGGAGGGCAGCCGCCATGCCTGCCGACCTCACTGTTCAGCCCACCGGGCAAGTCAACTCGAACGCCAGGCAAACCGCCCGCCGCGATGCGCGTTCCGCGCCCCCCGCCCCGGGGCAGCAGCCAAGTGCTGATCACGAGACCCAGGCGACCGACGCAGGAAAGGCGGTCGCCGCGGCGAACGAGCAGCTGAAGCAAATAGACAGTGAATTGAGCTTCCAATTGGACAATGAGACCGGAATCGTCGTGGTTAAGCTCATCGATCGAAATACCCGCGAGGTGCTGCGCCAGGTACCGAGCAAGGAAGCTCTGGCAATCGCACAAGCGATCACCCAGGGCGGAGGCCCCGGCAAGATCGTCAAGGTCCAAGCCTGAGAGCGGGACCAGCGCGGAGAGGATATGAGCATCAGCGGGACCAGCAGCACGAGCAGCACGAGCAGCAGCGGATCGATCGACGTCAGCGGCATCGTCAGCCAATTGATGCAGGTCGAAAGCCAGCCGCTCACGCAGCTGCAGCAGAAGGAGAGCAACACCCAGGCGGTGCTCACCGCATACGGCCAGGTCCAGAGTGCCGTTTCCTCGCTGCAGACCGCCATCAACACATTGCGCCAGAGCTCCGCGTTCACGGTGGGCAAGGCGACCGTGGCTGGCAACGGCACCAGCGCGGTTGCCGGGACCGGCGCGGCGAGCGGCCGCTATGCGGTGTCGGTGAGCCAGCTTGCGCGTGCCCAATCCACCGCCTCGGCGGCGGTGGCAACCGCCGATACCAGTATCGGCAGCGGCTCGCTGACGATCACGAGCGCCGACGGCAGCACCGTGCTCGCAAGCGTCAGCCTCGGCGGGGCGAGCGGGCCCGGCACGCTGAACCAGGCTGTCGACGAGATCAACGCGGCCAATACGTCGGTGCGCGCCTCGCTGGTCAGCGACGGAGGACAGGTGCGCCTCGTGCTCACCTCCACGCAAACGGGCTCGGCGAACGGGTTCCAGGTGACGGCCGATCCCGGACTGACCGGCCTTTCGTTCACCACGACGCAAACGGCACAGGACGCTTCGTACTCGGTCAACGGGCTCCCGCTGACCTCGTCCAGCAACACGATCACCGATGCGATTCCCGGCGTCACGCTGTCGCTCACGCAGCAGCCTCCGGCCGGCTCGCCGCCCGGGACCACCGTCGACTCCGAGATTTCGGTCGATCTCGATACCAATGCGGTCGCGAGCAACGTGCAGGCGTTCGTCACCGCCTACAACTCGCTCGAGACGACGATCGACAACCTGACCAAATACGACCCGTCTTCGCAGACGGCCGCGGTCCTCAACGGCGAGTCGACCACGCGCCAGCTGCAGGGCCAGGTGCGCAGCATCGTTACCGGCGCGATGACCAACGTCGCCGGCAACGGGTATACGTATCTGTCGCAGATAGGCATCTCGTTCCAGGCCGACGGAACGCTCTCTCTCGACAGCAGCAAGCTCAGTGCGGCGCTCACCTCCAACCCCGGCCAGGTCACGCAGCTTTTCACCAACGTCGCGGCCAGCGGTGCCCGGGGCACCGACAACGGGTTCGCCGTACAGCTGAGCCAGCAGCTGAGCGCAATCCTTGCGCCGGACGGCCTGCTCGATGCCCGCGAGCAGGGGTTGCAGACATCGATCAGCCAGATGAACGACCAGGTCACGGCCATGCAGTCCCAGCTGGCCCTGACCCAGCAGCGCCTGACGGCTCAATACAGCGCCCTCGATGCGCTGCTTTCGACGCGGCAGCAGCAGATGGCGCAGCTCACGAGCGCGCTGGCGGGCTTGCAGGTCAAGACCGGATAGGCGCATCGCTCGCGGCCGTCGTGCGCGAGTGCGCGGCTGCCGCCGGAGGAAATCCGCCCGCTTATCCGACTCAACCCGAAGCCCTTCGACTCCGATAAACACTCATAGCAATCGGATCGAGCGCGACGATCATGGGTGGATTCGGCGTCAAGGCGTACCAGCGCGTCAGCGTCGATACCGGCGTCGGCGTGTCCGATCCGCACACCCTCGTATCGATGCTGTTCGACGGCGCGCTCGAAGCACTCAAACAGGCGCAGGGGCACATGGCCGCGGGTCGTGTGCTCGAAAAGGGCCAGGCGCTGGGCAAGGCCGCGCGCATCGTCGAAGAGGGCCTGAAAGCGAGCCTCGACCGGCGCGCCGGCGGCGCGCTCGCGCAGCAGCTCGCCAGCCTGTACGACTACGCCACGATGCGCCTGTTGCAGGCGAACCTGCGCAACGACAGCAAGGCGCTCGCGGAGGTCACCGGTTTGCTCGGCGATCTGCGCGACGCTTGGGCGCGGATCGGCGGGAGCGCAGCGGCGGCGACCGTGCCGGAGGCGCCCGATGCGAAGGCGCCGGGACGCCGTCTGAACGCGACGGTCTGATGCGCCGGCGCAGCGAAGAACAAACACCATGGCGCCCCCGGACGATGGACGACTGGCCGGCAACCTCGCGCCCGTGCCGGCGCTGATCCGGTGTTACGAGGCGATCGCGGCCACGAGCCGGCTCATGCTGGCCGCGGCCCACGATGACGACTGGGACGAAGTGGCCCGGCTGGAAGAGCGTTGCCGCGAGCAGATCGCGCGCCTGACGAAGGTGGCGCGCTCGCAGCCGCTCGGTGCCGCCGAGCAGCGCCGCCGCATCGAGCTCTTGCGCGCCATCCTCGCCAACGACGCGCAGGTGCGGCGCCGCGCGGAGCCGTGGCTGCAGCAGCTGGAGCGCATGATCGAACCCCGGCGCGCCGGCGGCACCGATTCACGCAGGAGCTGAGCCGACATGGACCTCGGAGCCATCGCGGCCGCAATCCTGCGCCCCGGTGCACCGATCGGTCCACGCGACGACCGGATCGTGGTCTCTCTGCGCCTGGTCGGCTCGTTGCTCGACGGGCGCGCCACCCTTGCGGAGATAAGCCCGGACCTCGCGAACGAAGTCCGGTCCGCGGCCGCCGACGCCCGGGCGACACTGATCCTGCCGGCCGGTCCGGGTCCGGCGCGCATCGACCTCGCCGGCCGGCAATTCGTGCTCGCACCGGCGCTGCGCGATGCATTGATTGCGCTGCTGTCAGGCGGTGAGTCCGATTCGGCGCCACCCGCGAGCGCCAATGCGGGCGGCGCGCCGCCCGCGGCGAACGCGCCGCTGCAGCTGGCGACGCAGGCGCTGGTGCTTGCTGCTGCCGGCGAAGACGCCGTCGCCAGCGCGACGGTGGCGAACCAGCTCGCGGCCGCGGGCACGCCGCGTGCCGCCCGCAACGATGCCGGCGAAACCGTCGCCTACGAGGAGCCGGTGTTCGACCCGCGTTTTCAGGGCCAGACTGCCGATCGCCTCGCCGCGCGCGTGAGCGGCAGCGGCGTCTTCTTCGAAGCGCACGTCGCGCAGGCGCTGCGCGGCGACCGCAGCGTGGAGGCGGTGCAAGGCGAAGCGCAGCGACTCGCGCGCGGCATGCTGGCCGATCCCGAGATCGCCGATGCACGCACCAGTGTGCAACTCGACGTGCTGCAAAAACAGGCGATCGCGCTCTCCGGCCCGGCCTGGGCCGGGCAGCCGATGTTGCTCGAACTCGCGCGCGATCCGCAGGTACTTCCGGATGGACACAACGGCCCGGCCGCCGAATCGACCCCGGTTTTTGTCGCGCGCCTGAAGCTCGACCTGCCGCGCCTCGGCTCGACCGAGATCCGCCTGCGCCTCGCCGGCGAAGCGGTCGCGGCGACGATCGCAAGCCGCGGCGCCGGCGCGGCGCGCGGCGAGTTCGAACAGGCGCTGCCGGAATTCGCGGCCGCACTCACTGCGCGCGGCCTGCGGCCGGTGTTGCTGCAGACCGTCGGCGCCGAGGAGGCCGCGTGACCGACGCCCCGCCGCCGCGCCGCCACGCCGCCGCGCTCGCCTACGAGGACAAGGACGCGCGCCGCCATCGCTCGCCCCGCGTGGTGGCTAAAGGTCAGGGCACGGTTGCCGATGAAATCATCGAACGGGCGCGTGCCGCCGGCGTGCCCGTCCACGAATCGCGCGAGCTGGCGCGCCTGCTCACGCAAGTCGACCTCGACCAGCACATTCCGCCAGAACTCTATATCGCGGTGGCGGAGGTGCTGGCGTGGGTCTATCGCATCGAACGGCGCGCGGCGCCGCTTCCGCAGGGCCATTGAAGGAACCACGATGGGCATGACCTCGCCGTTTCCCGAACCCGAATCGCCGGAGCTGGAGCGCTTCGCGGTCTACTCGCGCGTCGAGATCGCGGCGATGCTGAGCAACCTGGCCGAAGAAGGCGTGCTGCTGACCGCGTACTTCGACGGCGATCCCGGTTTCCTGGTCACCGTGGTGCTCGCGGTGAACGGCGACTTCGAGGAGGTGATCCTCGACAGCGCGGTCGACCCGATTGCGCAGAAGCGGCTGCTCGCGTCCAAGCACATCGTGTTCGTCGGTTTCCTCGATCACATCAAGGTTCAATTCGTCGCCCGCCTGGCCGAGGCCACGGAACACGACGCGCGGCCGGCATTCCGCATCAGGCTGCCGGAGTCGCTGCTGCGCCTGCAGCGGCGCGACTTCTTCCGCGTGCGCCCGCCGATGTCGAAGCCGGCGAAGTGCCTGGTGCCTTACGGCGAGGACGGCAAGCAGTACGAATCGCTGCGCGTGCTCGACCTCTCGGTCGGCGGCATGGCAGTGATGACGTATCCGCAGAAATTCGACCTGCCGACGGGCAAGCTGATCGAAAACTGCTATCTCGACCTGCCGGGTGTCGGTTCGATCGGCGTCAGCCTGACGGTGCGCCACGTGGACCCGGTGCCGAAAGACGAAAAGGCGCGCCGCTGCGGCTGCGAGTTCGTCGAGATGCCGCCCGCATCACGCGTGATGCTGCAGCGGTACATCAACCAGATCGATGCCGAGAACCGCAAGGTGGCGAGCATCAAGCGGGTGGCCTAGAGGTTCGTCGCCCGTCCACCCGACGCGGAGCTATCCCATGCCCGACGCCCTGCCTCCGGGCGATGCCCCGACACTGCTGTGCACGGGCACGCCGTCCGAGATCGTCGCACTTGCGCCCGTGTACCGCGCACTGCGAGCGGCGGGCGAACGCGTCTGCGTGCTGCATACCGGCCAGGACGAGGCGACGGCGTGGCCGCTTTATCGCTTCTTCGCGATGCGTCCGGAATGCGAGGTGGTGCTGATGCAGCCGCCCGGCCGCCTTGCGCATCTGGCCGGGGAGTTGCTCGCGCGCGTCGGCGAGGTGCTCGAATACGTCCGGCCGCGTGCGGTGCTCGTGCACGGCGATTCGCTCGGCGCGCTGGCCGGCGCGGCCGCTGCGTCCTTCGCAGGCATGGCCGCGGGCCACGTCGAGGCGGGGATGCGCCCACGCGCGCCGCGACTTACGGCAAGGAACCGCGAGCTGATCGCGCGCGTGGCAGCGGTCCACTTCGCTCCGTCCGCACAGGCGCGCGCCAACCTGTTGCGCGAAGGCATCGACGAGTCGGCGGTCGTCGTCACGGGCAGCACGGTCGTGGATGCTATCCGCCTCGCCGCGAACCGCCTGCAGGCTGGCGGCGACCTGGTCGACGCCGACGTGCAGGATTTCATCGCGGCGCACGCCGGCTTCCGTATCGTGCTGGTGGCCGCGCATGGGCACACGAGCGCCGGCGCCGGCAGCGAGAATCTCGCCGGTGCGATCGCCCGCCTCATGCACGAGCACGCGGACATCGCCGTCGTGTGGCCGGTGGAGGAAAAGACGCTCGTTGCGCGTGCGGTGGCGGCGCATCTCGCGCGGCTCGATCCGTTTTCCTCGACCCGCCTGCTGGTCACGGCACCGATGGAGTTCCCGACGCTGATCGCGACGCTGAAGGCGAGCTGGGTCGCGCTCGCCGACTCGGGCACCTTGCAGGAGGAAGCGGTCGCGATGGGCGTGCCGATCCTCGTGTGCGGCGCTGCCAATCCCCGCCCCGACATCGTCGCCGCGGGATACGCGCGGCGGGCGGGGGACGACGTCGACTCGATCGGCCGGACGTTCGACGCGCTCACGTTCGACCGCGTGGGGCATGCCGCGATGCGCTGTCGCGCCGATGCGAACCCGTTCGGCGACGGCCGCGCCGCCGAGCGCATTTGCGAGGCGTTGTTACAGACGGCCTGAGGCGGTTACGAGGTCAGTGGCGGCGGTCCGCGAACCCGCGGCACAGGCTGGGGCGCGTGAGTTCGCCATCGGTCGAAACGACGGCCGATGGTGCGCTTGTCGGGCTATCGAGGGCAGCTGGGCGTTGCATCGCTCCGCTCTCGAGTACCGGGTCCGACTACGTACCGCAGGCTTCGCCTGTCGCGTTGCCGGGGCCCGCGGGCTGATCCGCACCCTGCGGGAACATCTCGTGCCACGCCATCTCGTACTGGCGTCCGGTCCCGATCCAGGCGACGGTCCCGACGGAAAGCGCGGCGGTGTAGATCGCGGCGATGCGCTCGCCCTGGCGCTCGCTGCAACGCAGCCGCACGGCCGAGAGAAGATGCAGGTGACCTTCGGCATAACGCCGCTCGATGACGCGCATCCGGCTGTCGAACGGCAGCAGCGACTCGGGCAGGCCGGCAATGCCGCGCCGGCCGTGTTCGCGCCGCGCGGCGGTGTTTTCGAACCAGACGAACAGGTCACCGCTCGGGCGGATCGGCGCGGCGGGCGCAGGCGCCTCGACCGGGTCCACCGGCTGGTGCATGCCGCCGTCGAAGTCGTTCGCCTGCGCTTCCGGGGTGAGCGGCTTGGTGGCGTGCTGCGCGAGTCGTTTCACCAGTTCCGTACGCGTCACTGCACGCTCCTGAAATCGCCACTCGTGGCGTGGCCGAGTTGTCCCTGCTTGCGTAAGGAATCGGCGCTTCTGAATCGCTCTTGAGAGTGGCGCGCAAAAAAATGCGGGATCGCCTGGGGTCAATTCGAAGGTTCGGCGGATCGCCGTGACGGGCCCGGGCGGGCCTAAAGTAAGCAAAGACACGGCCGATATTCGACGTATCGGCCGGACTGCGGCTCCGAATAATCCTTCGGACAACCGAGGGTGCCGCGAGCCGCTGGCGCGCGCGCTTCGACCCACGCCGCACGCCAATGGCCGATTCCGACTCCTCAGCCCAGGAACGCACCCTAGAACCGTCTGCGCGACGGCTGGAGGAAGCGCGCCGCGAAGGACAGGTACCGCGCTCGCGCCATCTCGCGCACATGCTGCTGCTCGGCGGCGCCGCCCTCGGGCTGTTCCTGCTGGCCGATCCGCTGCTGGCGGATCTGCGCTCGCTGCTGGCACGCGGGCTGGATTTCGACGCCGCGAGCGTCCGCGACCCGGCGCGCATGACCGCGCGCCTCGGCGAACTTGCACTGCAAGGGCTGCGCGCGGTGGCCCCGGTGCTGCTGATCCTGCTAGCCGCCGCGATCGCCGCGCCGCTTGCCATCGGTGGATGGCTGTTCGCGCCGCAACTGGCGGTGCCGCGTTTCGACCGCATGAGCCCGATGAAGGGCTTCGGCCGCATGTTCTCGCTGCTCGCGTTGCTGGAACTCGGCAAGGTCCTGCTGGTCGCGGTGCTGCTCGGCGCGGTGGGCTTCGGCTACATCTCGTCGCACGTCGAGGAGTTCGCGTCGCTGGCGCAGATGAACCTCGGCGTCGGGCTCGGTCACTTCGGCACGATGGCCGGCGTGGCGTTCCTGCTCCTGGTTGCGACGCTGGCGGCGGCGGCCGTGATCGACGTGCCGGTGCAGATCTTCAACTATCGCAAGCAGCTGCGCATGACGCCGGAACAGGCGAAGCGCGAGCAGAAAGAATCGGAGGGCGATCCGCACCTGAAGGCGCGCGTCCGCAGTGCCCAGCGCAACATGGCGCGCAAGCGCATGATGGCCGCGGTGCCGAAGGCCGACGTGGTGGTCACCAACCCGACCCACTTCGCCGTCGCGCTCAAGTATCTCGAGGGACGCCATCGCGCGCCGGTCGTGGTCGCCAAGGGCGCCGATGCAGTGGCGGCAACGATCAGGGAGCTCGCGGCCGCGGCGAACGTGCCGCACCTCGAAGCGCCGCCGCTCGCGCGCGCGCTGTTCAAGCACGTCGAGATCGGTGCCGAGATCCCCGCTCCGCTGTACGCAGCGGTGGCGCAGGTGCTGGCGTACGTGTTCCAGCTGCAGCGGCACGCGCGCGGTGCCGGCCCGCGTCCGGCCGAACCGCGCGACATCGAGGTGCCGCCCGGCATGGACCCGCTCGAACCCCTCGCGACGGCATGACCGCCGCAAGTAGCTGCGCATGAACTCCCTCGCCGCCGCCTTCAACCACCCGATGCTGCGTGCCGTGCCGTGGCGCGCGCTGGCGGTGCCGCTGCTGGTTCTCATGGTGCTCGCCATGATGATCCTGCCGCTGCCGCCGTTCCTGCTCGATCTTCTCTTCACGTTCAACATCGCGCTCGCGCTGATCGTGCTGATGGTGGCGGTCTACACGCGCAAGCCGCTGGAGTTCGCGGCGTTCCCGACCGTGCTGCTGCTCACGACGCTGATGCGCCTGTCGCTCAACATCGCCTCGACGCGCGCGGTGCTGATGCAGGGCCATACCGGCGCGGACGCGGCCGGCAAGGTGATCGAGGCGTTCGGCCACTTCGTCATCGGCGGCAACTTCGCGGTCGGCCTGATCGTGTTCGCGATCCTGGTGGTGATCAACTTCGTCGTCGTGACCAAGGGCGCGGGCCGGATCGCCGAGGTCGCGGCGCGCTTCACCCTGGACGCGATGCCGGGCAAGCAGATGGCGATCGACGCCGACCTGAACGCCGGCGTGATCGACGACAAGGAAGCGAAGCGGCGCCGCGCGGAAGTCGCCGAGGAGGCGGACTTCTACGGCGCGATGGACGGCGCCAGCAAGTTCGTGCGCGGCGACGCGGTGGCCGGCATCCTGATCCTCTTCATCAACGTGATCGGCGGACTGGCGATCGGCATGCTCGAGCACGGGCTGCCGCTCGCGCAGGCGATCAACAACTACGTGCTGCTGTCGGTGGGCGACGGCCTGGTCGCGTCGGTTCCCTCGCTGGTGATCTCGATCGCCGCCGGCCTGATCGTCGCACGGGTCGGCAAGGAATCCGACGACATCGGCGGCCAGATGATGAACCAGCTGTTCGTCAAGCCGCGCGTGCTCGGCGTGACCGCGTCCATCCTCGGCATCCTCGGCGTCATCCCGGGCATGCCGTGGTTCGTGTTCCTGCTGCTCGCGGCCTGCTGCGGCTACGCGGCGTGGGTGCTCGCGCAACGCGCACGTGCGGCCGCCGCGGCGCCGAAAGCCGCCGCGGCGGTGGCAGCGCCGTCGACCGAAGCGACCTGGGACGACGTCGTTCCGCTCGACACGCTCGGGCTGGAGGTGGGCTATCGCCTGATTCCGCTGGTCGACCAGGGGCAGGACGGCGAACTGCTCAAGCGCATCAAGGCGATCCGCAAGAAATTTGCCCAGGACATCGGTTTCCTGCCGCCCCCGGTGCACATCCGTGACAACCTCGAGCTCAAGCCGTCCGCGTATCGCGTGCTGCTCAAGGGCGTGGTCATCGGCGAGGGCGAGGCGTTCAACGGCATGTGGCTTGCCATCAATCCGGGCGGTATCACGCAACGGCTCGAGGGCGCGAGCACCAAGGACCCCGCCTTCGGCCTGCCGGCGACCTGGATCGACGCACGCAACCGCGAGTCGGCGCAGGTGCTCGGCTACACCGTGGTCGACTGCGCCACCGTGGTGGCGACCCACGTCAACCATCTTCTGCTGTCGCATGCCGGCCAGTTGCTCGGCCGCGCCGAGACGCAGGCGTTGATCGATCACGCAGGCAGGTTCGCGCCGAAGCTGATGGACGACCTGGTGCCGAAACTGATCCCGCTGTCGTCGCTGCAGCGGATCCTGCAGAACCTGCTCGACGAGGGCGTGCACATCCGCGACCTGCGCACGATCGTCGAGACGCTCGCCGACGCCGGCAACCGCACCACCGATGTCGCCGAGCTGACCGCGCACGTGCGCGCCGCGCTGCGCGCGACGATCGCGCAGTCGCTGTTCGGCTCGACACGCGAACTGGCGGTGATCGCGCTCGATCCGGAACTGGAGAAGGTGCTCGCGACCTCGCTGGGCGGCGACAGCGTCGCCGTCGAGCCGGGGCTGGTGGATCTGCTGCAGCGGGGCGCGGCCGCCGCCATGAAACGCCAGGAGGACATGGGCCTTGCGCCCACGCTGCTGGTCCCCGACAAGATGCGGGTGCCGCTCATGCGCCTGCTCAGGCGCGCGGCGCCGCGCCTGCGCGTGCTCGGTCACGCCGAGGTGCCCGAAACGAGCACGATCCGCGTCAGCACCGTACTCGGCGGCGCCAGCGCGTAACGCACGGGTGCCGGTGCACCGCATCCTGTTGCGCGCAAAGGGCAAGAGGTCACCCCCCGCTCGGCCCTTTTCCCGCGATTGCGGTATTCAAGCTCGGGCGATCCTTTGTCGATAGAGCGCGCCCCCCGAGCGGGCGCGCGGCGAGGGGGGGTTCTCATGGCAATCAGAAAATTCGTCGCGCCGACCACACGCGAGGCGATGATCCAGGTGCGCCGCGAACTCGGCGACGACGCGGTCATCATCGCCAACCGGCGCGCCGGCAACCGGATCGAAATCCTCGCCGCCGCACCGGACGCGGTCGAAGCACTGGTCGAGCGCAGCGAAACACGCGCCGCCGGTCCGGCGCGCGAGCCGGCCGGCAACCCGCGGCCGAAGATCGAGGCGTTCGAGGACTTCGTGCGCCGCCAGATGCACGCCGAGGTCGACGCGCCGCCTGCGCCACGCGCGGTGCGCGCAACGCCCGCCCGCCCGGCGCCGAAGGACCCCGCGTTCGGAGGCAACACGCGCGCCGCCGGCGTCGCGATGTATCACGACGTCGCCGGCATCGAAGAGGAGGAATTCGACGCTGGCGCGGTACCGCGCGAGACCGAACGCGCGCGCGCGCTTGCCCGCCCGGCGCGCGCACAGGCGGCCACGACCCTGCCGCAATCGCATCGCGCGCTGCAGATCGAGACCGCCGCGCCGGCTGCCGATCCGGCCGTGTTCCGCCGCCGTCCCGCACGCGTCGTGCACCCGGTGCAGCTCGCGCCGCCGATCGACATCGTGCTCGAGCCGGATCCGGCCGCGCAGTTGCCCGCGCAACCGCCCGCGCCGGTGCAGGCGACGCCGGCGCCGCAACCCGTGATGCCGCCGCCGGCTCCCGCGCCGGTCGTCGTGGCCGACGCCGTGCCGGAACCCGGACCCGAGCCGATCGCCACCGGGCATGCGCCGGTGCCCTCGCTGCCCGTGCGATCACAAGCCGCACCGATCGCGACGGCTGCCCGCCTGCGTGAAGCCTCGGTCCAGGCCGCTGCCGAGAGGGCGCGCGCGCCGCAACCGGTGCGCGCCGAGCCGCCGGCGACGCCTGCCGCGCAGGCGCCGGCCCCCGTCGTTGCGGCGGTACCGGTCGCGCCCGCCGCCGCGCCGGTGATCGAAACGCCGGTCCCGTCCGCAGCCTGGTCGTGGGATACGCCGGTCGAAGCCGCCGTCGCGCCTTCGGCGCCGCAACCGCAGCAAGCGCCGATGGCGCCCGCCGTGCCCATCGTGCCCGTGCAGTCGGCGCCCGCGCCGGTCGAGGCACGCCTGTTCGCCGAATTGCAGTCGATGCGCGAGGTCCTGCGCGAGCAGATCGCTACGCTCGCCGCGAAGCCCGCACCGGACGCGGCCACACCGGACTCGACGCGCGTCAAGACGCGCCTGCTGACCGCTGGATTTTCGGTCGAGGTGGCGCGCCGAATCGCGGCGCACGCGCCACGGAGCGGCGATGCCGGCCAGGCCGAAGCGTGGCTGCACGAAGTGCTCGCGCACAATATCCGTTGCGCCGAGGCCGCCCACGGCATCGTCGAGCGTGCGGGCACGCCGGCGACGCCGGGACAGATCTTCGCCCTCGTCGGTCCGACGGGCGTCGGCAAGACGACCACGGTGGCGAAGCTTGCGGCACGTTTCGCGGTCCGCCACGGCACGTCGGCGCTCGGTCTCGTCACGCTCGACTCGTATCGCATTGCCGCCCCGGAGCAACTGCGCACCTACGGCCGCATCCTCGGCACGCCGGTGCACCTGGCGCAGGACGCGCCGACCCTGCGCGAACTGCTGGCCACGATGGTCCACAAGCGACTCGTGCTGATCGACACCTGCGGCGTCTCGCAGCGCGACGAGCGGCTCGCCGAGATGCTCGATCTGCTCGCCGGTGCCGGTACGGCGACGCGGCCGATCCAGCGCGTGCTGCTGCTCAACGGCGCCTCGCACGCCGAGACGCTCGACGAAACCGCGCGTGCCTGGCGCGCGCAGGAGGGCGCCGGTGCGATCCTCACCAAGCTCGACGAGGCCACCCGCATCGGCGGCGCGCTCGACGTCTCGCTGCGCCATCGCCTGACGCTGCTTGGCCTCACCAACGGGCAGCGCGTTCCGGAAGACTGGCACGCGGCCAACGGCAGGCTGCTCGCGCATCTCGTCCTCAAGCCCGCTGCGCAGGCGTTCGAACTGGCCGACGACGAGGGAGCGGCGTTGATGCGCGTGCCGGCCCCCTACGTGGCCGCGCACGGCGCGCCGCATGGATGAGCGCGGTGCCCGCCGCAGCGACCAGGCGGCGGGACTCCGCAGGCTGTTCGGCGTCGCACGGGCGCGGCTGGCGCCGATCCCGGTCGATCCGGGCCGCACCCCCGCACAGGTCGCCTCGATCGTCCGCCTCGCGCAAGCGTGCGCGCGCAGCGGCCAGCACACGCTGGTGCTCGACTGCACCCGCGCGCAGATCGCCGCCAGCCTGGGACTGCGTGCGCGCTTCGACCTGCTGCATGCGCTGCGGCGCGAGTGCAGCCTGGAGCAGGTGCGCCTCGACGCGGGTCCGGAACTGAGCGTCGTGCCCGCTGCGCGCGCGGCGCCGCGCGCGCGCGGTGCCGAGGTGCAGTTCATGACCGCGCTCGCCGCGCTCGCGCAGGGTCCCTGCGCCGCCGACCTGGTGCTGATGGTGATGGAGCCGGCGCACGCGCCGCTGCTGCACGCCATGGGCCGCGGCGAGGTGGTCGCGTTCGTGCCGCGCCAGCGTGCCGCCTGGAGCGGGATGTTGCGTGCGCTCGCGAATCTCGCCGACGGGCCGGACATTGCGGGTTTTCGGCTGCTTTTCCCGGGTTGGGACGCGGATACCGCCGCTAGGCTGTTTCGAGAACTGGCCCAGGCCTGCGCCGATCGGCTGGCGATCGAGTTGCGCTTCGGCGGCGCGGCGCGGCTGGCGCCGGACTGGCTGCGCGTCGCACGCAGCATGAGCGAGTGGGAACTGCCGCGCCTGCAACGGCCGCAAACGACGAGGACGTTTTGAAGAACGAGGCCTTCATCTACACGGCGCGCGGAACCACGCAGAGCCAGGACGCGATCAAGCAATACGTGCCCCTGGTCCGGCGGCTGGCGCACCAGATGATCGCCCGGCTGCCCGCGAACGTCGAACTGGACGACATGATCCAGGCCGGCATGATGGGCCTGATGGATGCGCTGGGCCGCTTCGAGGAATCGCAGGGCACGCAGTTCGAGGTCTACGCGGCGAGCCGCATCCGCGGCGCGATGCTGGACGAGCTGCGCGCCAACGACTGGCTGCCGCGCTCGGCGCGCAAGAGCCAGCGCGATATCGAAAATGCGATCCACCGGCTGGAGGGCAAGCTCAAGCGCGCGCCCAGCGAGGCCGAGATCGCACGCGAGATCGGCGTCCCGGTCGCCGAATACCAGGAAATGCTGAACGACGCGCGCGGCGCGCAGCTGGTCTACTTCGAGGACATCGGGTTTTCCGACGACGACGAGGATTACCTGGAGCGCCACGTCGCCGACGATGGTGCCGACCCCGGCGACATCCTGCGCGACAAGCGTTTCCGCACCGCGCTGGTCAGCGCGATCGAGGACCTGCCGGAGCGCGAGAAGCTCCTGATGGGCATGTACTACGAACAGGACCTCAACCTGCGCGAGATCGGCGCCGTGATGGGTGTGACCGAGTCGCGCGTGTGCCAGCTGCACAGCCAGGCGGTCGCCCGCCTGCGCGCCAAATTGAAGAACTGGTAGAACCGGCGCATCTTCAACGACCGCATCGGCCTCGGCGCAGGGCGCAACACGAGCAGGTTCCCGCTGCAGACCTGCCGCCGCGACATGGGCGGCGCCGCTTCGTGCTCATGAAGGACGTGTCGGCCCCGATCACGGTGCACGGGCGCCACTGGGGCGGCCTGCGCATCGGCGATCACTTCCGAGCCGCACGGCAAACTGCGAGCGTTGGATGGTCCGCACCGGCGCAAGGCGCGGCGCGCGCCTCAGGTGCGCGTAAACGGGCTGCCGATCGACTGCGCGCGGCCGTCGGCGCCGTACACCGTCGGCTGGGCCGCACGACGCAGTGCGTCCAGGCGCGCGCGGGTCGCGATCAGGCGCGGCGCGAGCAGCAGGGCATTGCGGTCGTTGAGATCCCTGGCCTCTTCGACCAGGGCGCGCGGCAGGCGCGTCCCGTCGTGGTTGACGAGCGGCGCGAGGCGTTGCAGGAGATCGTTCTTGCGCGTCGCGAGGGCGGCGACCAGCTCGGCGTCGCCGCGGACGAGCGCGGCGCTCTCCTCGCGCAGCGACTGCACGAACTCGGCGAGCAGCGCACGCGGATCGGCGTTCATGCTGGCGGTCAGCTCGAGCTTTTTTTGCTGAGCAGGTCGGACACGCTGGAAATCAGGTTGTCGGCCACCGCGCCCGCGTTCACCTTGAAGCGGCCTTCGGCGATCGCGCTGCGGATCTCCTCGACCTTCTTGACGTCGAGATCCGCGCCGCCGAACTGGGCCTCGAGCTGCGACATCTTCGCGCCCAGATCGGACAGCTGGACGCGTTCGGTTTCGGCCGCGGGCTCCGAGCCTTGAGCGCGCGATGTGCGGGCATCGCCGGGCGGGGACACCCGGTCGGGCCGCAGCGGTTCTGACGTGTTGGTGATTTTCATTGTCGCCTCCGGGCGCTCGCTCCAACCTGCTGACTTATTTACGGCGGCAGGATGCGCGACTTTAGGTCGCCCGCTGCCTGCTTCAGCCCCGAAAAAACGGGATCATTCAAAACTGTACCTCGACCACCCGGCCGCTGCGCGCAGTGCCGGTCACGATCTTGCCGGCGTCGGTGCGCACGCGTACCGACTGGCCCGCGACGGCCGAGGCAAGCGCGATGCCGTCGGCGCTGATCGAAAATCCGTTGCCGCGCCCGACCACGCGTACCGGTTCGCCCTGGCCGACCGCCTGCGGCGCGCGCAGCGCGCCGAGGGGAATCGGCTGGCCGCTCGATATCGGCCGCGCCAGGATCCGCTGCTCGAGTTGCGCCGGCGTCGTCACGACCCCCTGCGGCTCGCGCGTCCATTCGACCTCGGCGATGCGCACGTCGTCGGGCTGCACCGCGGCGCCCGTGGTCAGCGCCCTGGCCGCCACCAGCGCCGGCCCGTAGATGCGCACCATCACCGGGACGTTGATCGACCAGGCCGCGCCCTCGAGGCAACGGACGCCCGCGAAGCCGCGACCCCAGAGACGGCCGCCCGACGGCAGGAAGACCTCGGTGCGGGCGCAGGGCGCGAGCTGCAGGCGCGCATCGGTCTCGCCGACGGTGACGTCGATGCGCGACTGCGTTCCACCAGCCGCGGTCGCGGCCTCGCGCAGCACGTACATGCGTACCGATTCCTGCAGTGCGGGAGCCGCCCACGCACCGTCCAGGCACGACAGGGCGAGGAGAAAGGTGAGGAGCAGACGATTCATGACCGCGAGCGTAGTCATGCCCGCCCACCGGCAAGCAGCGAGATGGCGCGGGCAAGCGCGGCTTTTTGGTCAATCGCCCTTGCCCCTCCAACGAATAATCGGCAGCGAGGAAAAAAGCTTTAGGGCCGTTTTGCCGCTTCGCGACCATGCTCGACAAGATCACCCAGACCCTCGACTTCGACTCCACTGCGCTGTTGCTGCAGTCGGAGCGCACGCGCGTGCTGGCGAGCAACATCGCCAACGCGGACACGCCCAACTACAAGGCGCGTGATTTCGACTTCAGGACCGCGCTCGAGCAGGCCACCCAACAGGCCACCGCTGCCGGTGCGCCGGCGGCCACGCTCGCGGTCACGCAGCCGGGTCATATCGCGGCCGGCGGCGCGGCCGGCCCCACGCATCCGGCGCTTCTGTACCGCACGCCGCTGCAGACCGCGCTCGACGCCAACAGCGTCGATCTCGATACCGAGCGCGCCGCTTTCGCCGAGAACGCGGTGCGCTACGAGGCGAGCCTGCGTTTCATCAACGGCCAGATCAAGACGTTGATGACCGCCATCAACGGGCAGAGCTAGTGAAGCGCGGCCTGCGATCAACCGGGGAGTAGCCGATGTCTCTGTTCAACGTCTTCGATGTTTCCGCCTCGGCGGTGTCGGCGCAGAGCCAGCGCCTGAACGTGGTCGCCAGCAATCTCGCCAATGCGGATTCCGTCGCCGGCCCGGACGGCAAGCCCTACAAGGCACGGGAAGTCGTGTTCCAGACCCAGCTGCTCGGTGCCGAGCCGTCGAACGCCGGCGTGCGCGTGGCGCAGATCGTCGAGGACAACGCGGCGCCGCGCCGGGTGCTGGAGCCCGACCATCCGCTCGCCGACGAGCAGGGTTACGTGACGATGAGCAACGTCAACCCGGTCGAGGAGATGGTCAACATGATCTCGGCCTCGCGCAGCTACCAGACCAACATCGACGTGATGAACACGGCCAAGAGCCTGCTGCAGAAGACGCTGCAGCTCGGCTCCTGATCCGGCCAGGAGGAAGCGCCCGCATGAGCGTCAGCACCGTCAACGGAACCTCGGGCACGCCGGCCACCGCGACCAGTGCCCTGCCCAACGCGCAGGACCTGAGCGATACGTTCCTGAAGCTGCTGGTGGCGCAGATGAACAACCAGGATCCGCTCAATCCGATGGACAACTCGGAGGTCACCTCGCAGCTGGCGCAGATCAACACCGTGACCGGCCTGAACAGCCTCAACAGCACGGTCACGCAGCTCCTGTCGCAGTTCGGCAGCATGGAATCGCTGCAGGCGGCGCAGCTCACGGGCCGCTCGGTGCTGGTGTCGGGCAACACGCTCGCGCTCGGGTCGGGGGGCACCGCGACGGCCGGCGTGCAGCTCGACACCGCGGCCGACAACGTGACGGTCCAGATCACCGACGCCTCCGGCCAGGTCGTGCGCACGATGCAGCTCGGCCAGATGGCCGCCGGCACGGCGCCGTTCACCTGGAACGGGCTGACCGACAGCGGCCAGGCCGCGCCCGCCGGCACCTACGCCTTCACCGTGACCGCGACCGCCGGCGCGGCGTCGGTGAACGCCACCGCACTGGCGGTGCAGCAGGTCACGGGCGTGCGCATGGACAACGGCACGCTGGAGCTCGTCCTCGCCGGCGGCGGTGTGGTGCCGTACTCGTCCGTCAACCAGATCCTCTGATCCCTCAGTCGGCCTCACCCAGGAGCATTCGATGAGTTTCGAGCAAGGACTGTCCGGCCTGAACGTCGCGTCGAAGGACCTCGACGCGATCGGCAACAACATCGCCAACGCCTCGACGGTCGGCTACAAGGCGGGGCGCGCGGAGTTCGCCGACGTGTTCGCCAGTTCGCTCGCGGGCGGCAGCAGCACGCAGATCGGCATCGGCGCCAAGGTGGCGGCGGTGCGCCAGCAGTTCACCCAGGGCGACATCTCGACCACCTCGAACCCGCTCGACGTCGCCATCAACGGCGCCGGATTCTTCCGCCTGACGACCAACGGCACTGTCTCGTATTCGCGCAATGGCCAGTTCTCGCTCGACAAGGACGGCTACCTGGTTTCCAACAGCGGCGCGCGCCTGACCGGGTACCCGGCCGACATCAACGGCCAGGTGGTCGCGTCGACGCCGGTCGACCTCCAGCTCTCGCTCGCCAACATCGCGCCCAAGCCGACGTCGCAGGCCAGCCTGTCGCTCAACCTCGACTCGCGCGACACGCCGCCGACGTCGGCATTCAGCATGACGAACCCATCCAGCTACAACTCGTCGACCGCGATGACCGTGTACGACTCGCAGGGCAACTCGCACACGTTGACCACGTACTACGTCAACACGGGGCCCAACACCTGGGACGTGTACGCGGCGGCCGACGGCGCGGCGCTGAACGGCGGTGCCGTGGTTGGGTCGCTCAACTTCGGCTCCGGCGGCACGCTGCCGGCCGACGCGACCATGAACGTCTCGATCCCGCTTACCAACGGGGCGGCCACCCCGCTCGCGATCCCGATCACGTACCCCGCGAGCAGCATGACCCAGTTCGGCGTCGACTTCGCCGTGAGCCAGCTGCAGCAGAACGGCTACACCACCGGCACCCTGTCGGGTTTTTCGATCGGCAGCGACGGCACCGTGCTGGGCCAGTACACCAACGGCCAGTCGCGGGCGCAAGGACAGATCGTGCTCGCCAACTTCGTCAACCCGCAGGGCCTGATCGCCCTGGGCAACAACCAGTGGTCGGAGAGCTCCGACTCGGGCCAGGCGCTGGTGTCGAGCCCGGGCTCGGGCACGCTCGGTGTGCTGCAGTCCGGCGCGCTGGAAGACTCGAACGTCGACCTGACCGCGGAGCTGGTGAACATGATCACCGCGCAGCGCACCTACCAGGCGAACGCGCAGACGATCAAGACGCAGGACCAGGTCGACCAGACCCTGGTCAACCTGCGCTGACGCTGGCGGGCGCTAGAGCGAGACACGGGGCGAGACCATGGATCGCGTGATCTACACCGCGATGTCGGGTGCCAAGAACCTGCTGTACCGGCAGGACACGCTGGCGAGCAACCTCGCCAATGCGAGCACGACCGGCTTCCGCGCGCAGACGGTCGCGCTGCGCGCCGTGCCCGCGCGCGGCGCCGAAGCCGGCACGCGCGTGTTCACGGTCGAGACCACACTCGGCAACGACTTCACGCCCGGTCCGATGCAAAACACCGGACGCGAACTCGACGTCGCGGTGCAGGGCGCGGGCTGGCTTGTCGTGCAGGCGAACGACGGCAGCGAGGCCTACACGCGCGCGGGCAACCTGCAGGTGAGTCCCGACGGCGTGCTGCAAACGCCGAGCGGCCTGCCCGTGATGGGCGAGGGCGGCGAGATCACGGTGCCGATCGACGGCCAGATCACGATCGGCGCCGACGGCACCATCTCCGCCAAGCTGCCGAACCAGGCCCAAACCAACCAGGTGGGCCGGCTGAAGCTCGTCAATCCGCCGGCCGGGGACCTCACCAAGGGCACCGATGGCCTGTTCCGCACCAGCGACGGCAGCGATGCCGAAGCGGATCCGAACGTGCGCGTCGCGTCGGGCCAGCTCGAAGGAAGCAACGTCAACGTCGTCGACGCGATGATCGGAATGATCTCCGCCGCGCGCCAGTTCGAGATGCAGCTCAAGCTGCTCGACAGCGCGCAGCAGAACGAACAAAAAGCCGGCAGCCTGATCAGCGGTTCGTAACGCCGGCCCCAGGTCGGGCGCGGCTGGCGCCCACGTCGAAACACCAGCCGGGGAGCAGATGAAATGATTCCAAGCCTCTGGATCGCCAAGACCGGCATGGACGCCCAGCAGACGCAGCTGGACGTCACGTCGCACAACCTTGCCAACGTCGGCACGACCGGGTTCAAGCGCTCGCGCGTCGCGTTCGAGGACCTGCTTTACCTCAACGTCCGCCAGGCCGGCGCGAATTCCTCGCAGCAGACACAACTGCCGATCGGCCTGCAGATCGGCACCGGCGTGCGGCCGGTCGCGACGCCGCGCATGTTCACGCAAGGCACGCTGCAGCAGACCGGCAACCAGTTCGACCTTGCCATCAACGGCCAGGGTTTCTTCCAGATCCAGTTGCCCGACGGCACGACCGCCTACACGCGCGACGGCACGTTCCACACCGACGCCAACGGCCAGGTGGTCAACAGCAGCGGATTCCCGCTCACGCCGGCGCTCACGGTCCCCGCCAACGCGCAGTCGGTGACGATCGGCCAGGACGGCACGGTCACGATCACCGTGCCGGGGCAGGCCGCGCCGCAGAACATCGGCCAGATCCAGCTCGCGAACTTCATCAATCCCGGCGGACTGGACTCGAAGGGCGACAACCTGATGCTGGAGAGTGCGGCCTCGGGAACGCCGGCCACCAACGCGCCGGGGACCAACGGCGTCGGCCTGCTCAACCAGGGCTACCTGGAGGGAAGCAACGTCAACGTGGTCGAGGAGCTGGTGTCGATGATCCAGACCCAGCGCGCCTACGAGATCAATTCGAAGGCGATCACGACCTCCGACCAGATGCTGGCGCGCCTCACGCAGACCTGATCGCCCGCAGGTCCGCCACGACCACACGGACTCGTTTCGATGCGCCTCCGCCTGCTCGCCGTCGTCGCCGCCGCGCTGCTTGCCGCCTGCGCGGCGCCGCGGCACGAGATCCCGATGAGCGGGCCGACGACGGCCCGGCCGCCGGAGATACCGCCCACGGTCGTGCCGACCGGCGGCATCTTCCAGGCCACCGCGTACCGGCCGCTGTTCGAGGATCGCAAGCCGCGCTACGTCGGCGACATCCTGACGGTCCAGCTCAACGAGAAGCTGAACGCGAGCCAGACCGCGAATTCGAGCACCGAACGCAAGACCGACTTCAGCGTCGATCTGCCGGGTGCGAGTGGCGTGCTCGGCAAGAGCGTCAAGCCATTTTCCGCCGCGGCGAGCTCGAACAACACGTTCGACGGCAAGGGCGGCACGACGTCGTCGAACCTGTTCACCGGCACGATCACCGTGACGGTGATCGACGTGCTCGCCAACGGTAACCTGCACATCGTCGGCGAAAAGCAGATCGGCATCCGCGCCAATTCCGAGGTGTTGAAGTTCTCCGGCGTCGTCAACCCGGATCAGATCCAGCCCGGCAACGTGGTCAGTTCGACGCAGGTAGCCGACGCGCGGCTCGACTACCGCGGCGGCGGATATATCGAAGAAGCGCAGATCAAGGGCTGGCTGTCGCGTTTCTTCGACTCGTTCTCGCCTTTCTAGGGCCCTTTTTCAGCCGCAGACGCATGCAGACCCGGCCGCTCGAGATCCTGCTTCCGCACACCGCCAAGGCAGCGCGGGGGAAACTGTGTCGTGTCCGACCGGTGGCAGGCAGCGGGTGCGAGTGGCGTCTGCACGCTCTGCGGCTGAGCTTCCTCTTCTTCTGGTTGCCGCTGATGCTGCTCGCCGCGCTGGCCGCGGGCAGCGCGCGCGCCGAGCGCATCAAGGATCTCGCCAGCGTCCAGGGCGTGCGCCCGAACCAGCTGATCGGCTACGGTCTCGTGGTCGGCCTGGACGGCAGCGGCGACCAGACCACCCAGACGCCGTTCACGACCCAGAGCCTGCAGTCGATGCTGACCCAGCTCGGCATCACGCTGCCGCAGGGAAGCGGGACCCAGCTGCAACTGAAGAACGTTGCGGCCGTGATGGTCACTGCGATCCTGCCCGCCTTCGCGCAGCCGGGACAGCAGGTCGACGTCACCGTCTCGTCGCTCGGCAACGCGAAGAGCCTGCGCGGCGGCACGCTGCTGATGACACCGCTTAAAGGCGCGGACGGACAGGTCTACGCGGTCGCGCAGGGCAACGTACTGGTGGGCGGCGCCGGCGCTGCGCAGGGCGGCAGCAAGGTCCAGATCAACCATCTCTCGGCGGGACGGGTGCCGGCGGGCGCGACGGTGGAGCGTGCCGTCGCGACGCCGTTTCTCCTCAGCGACCGGGTGCGGCTCGAATTGAACGAAACCGACTTCTCCACCGCGGCGGCGCTCGCCGACACGATCAACAAGAGCTTCACCGCCGCCGGCGACATCGCCACCGCGGTCGATGGCCGCGTGATCGAGGTCAAGGCGCCGGCGACGCCGAACGAGCGCGTGCGCTTCCTGGCACAGCTGGAGAACCTCGATGTCGCACAGGTCACGCCGAGCGCGCGCGTGGTCATCAATGCGCGCACCGGATCGATCGTCATGAACCGCAGCGTGACGCTGGATCCTGCCGCGGTGGCGCACGGCAACCTCTCGGTGACGATCTCGTCGCAGCCGGTGATCTCGCAGCCGAACCCGCTGGCGCAGGGCCAGACCGTGGTGGCCGAAAAGACCGACATCCAGATCAAGCAGGAAGGCGGCGCGCTGATGACGATGAAAGGCGGCGCCGACCTCGCCGAGGTCGTGCGTGCGCTGAACGCGCTCGGTGCCAATCCCGGCGACCTGCTCGCGATCCTGCAGGCGCTGAAGGCAGCCGGCGCGCTGCACGCGGATCTCGAAGTGATCTGAAGCGGATCGCACCGATGCAGGCGGATCAGGGAATCGACATCTCGATCCGCCTCGATCCGCGTTGATCCGCGTCGGGATCCTTCATGACCACCTTCGATCCGAGTCGTGTCTTCGACGCCGCCACGCAGGGGCTGGCGACCGACGCACGTTCGCTCGATGCGCTCAAGCGTACGGCAAAACGCGATCCGAAGGCCGCCTTGAAGGGCGCGGCGCAGCAGTTCGAGGCGCTGTTCCTCCAGATGGTGCTCAAGAGCATGCGCGACGCGGTGCCGAAGTCGGGCCTGCTCGAGTCCGACGCCGAGAAGATGTACACGAGCATGCTCGACCAGCAGCTCTCGACCCAGATCGCCAGGAGCGGCACCGGGCTCGCCGACATCATTGCGAAGCAGCTCGGCCGTTACGTCGGCGATGGCACGGCGGGCGGCGCCACCACCGCCACGCCGCCGCTCACGTCGAGCCAGGGCGCGGCGGCGCCCGCGCCGCGCGCGGCCATCGACGCGTACTCGACGATCGCCGCCACCGATGCCGGCACGGCCTCGCGTGCCAACACGGGCGCCGATCCCGGCCTGCACGACGACCAGCAGTCTTTCGTGCGGCGCATGTGGAACCACGCGCGCACCGCGCAGGAGGCCACCGGGATCCCCGCGCACTTCGTTCTTGCGCAGGCCGCACTCGAGTCGGGGTGGGGCAAGCATGAAATCCGGGATTCGTCCGGTATTCCCACGTACAACCTGTTCGGAATCAAGGCAGGCTCCGGGTGGCAGGGGCGGACCGTCGACGTGGTTACAACCGAATACGAAAGCGGAACGAGCAGAAAAGTTGTCGACAAATTCCGCGCTTACAACAACTACGCGGAAGCGTTCCAGGACTGGGCTCAACTGATCGGCGGCAACAAGCGTTATAGCGATGTGATGGAGTCCGGAAGCGCCGGCAGCGGCGCCGGATTCGCCAGCGGGCTGGCGCGTGCCGGTTACGCGACCGACCCGGACTACGGCGCCAAGTTGTTGCGCGTGATCGGCGCCCTGGGCGGCAAGCGCACGGGCACCGGATGACCGGCAGATGAATGCAGCAGAGGATCGAAATGAAGCAGCAGCAGATGAACGTGTACGCGCGCTTCGTGTCCGAGGACACGCCGCTCGAACCGACGCGCAGCGAGGTCGCCAAGGCCCGCCGCGGTTCCAACCGTGCCACTAGCACGAGCGTGCGATCGCCTAAACAGGGGCTGAAGAAACGACCCGGGCTGCCGAAATAGGCGTCAAGGGGCGACGACGCATGTCCAGCGGCATCCTTTCGATCGGTACCAGCGCGCTCAACGCGGCGTACGTCGCGTTGCGCACGACCGGCAACAACATCGCCAACGCGAGCACGCCGGGGTATTCGCGCCAGTCGGTGGTTCTGGCCGCGCAGACCGGCACGATGATCGGCGGCAACTACCTCGGCCAGGGCGTGGCGGTGACCGACGTGAAGCGCGAGTACAGCGCGTTCCTGAGCGCGTCCGCCACCAGCGCGCAGGCCGCCGCGTCGTCGGCCGATGCGCGCTCGACGCAGCTGGCGCAGGTGAGCAACCTGTTTTCCGATTCGACCAGCGGCATCGGCGCGTCGATCGATTCGTTCTTCCAGCAGGTGCAGGCGCTGACGCAGAACCCGTCGGACCCGGCCGCGCGCCAGTCGCTGCTGTCGGCGGGCAACCAGCTCGCGCAGAGCTTTTCCGACACCGCGGCGACCCTGGACCAATATCGCACCGACACGATCGGCCAGATCAACCAGGCGGTCAATTCAGTCAACCAGTACGCGCAGCAGATCGCGACCCTGAACAACCAGATCGCGCTCGCGCGCGGCACGGGGCGCAACCCGAACGACCTGCTCGACCAGCGCGATGCCGCCTTGCGCAGCCTGAACCAGTACGTGCGCGCCACGGCGGTCGACCAGGGCGACGGTTCGATAAACGTCTTCCTGGGGAGCGGGCAGTCGCTGGTCGTGGGCGGCACCACGATGAAGATGGGGACTCAGGTCGACCCGACCAATCCGCAGTCGATCCAGATCGGCGTGCAATCCGGCAGCGCACTGTCGGTGCTGACGCCGGCGATGGTCGGCGGCGGCACGATCGGCGGCATGCTGCAGTTCCTGCAGCAGGACCTGCCCGACGTGCAGAACCAGCTGGGCCGGCTGGCGATCACGCTCGGCGACCAGTTCAACATCCAGCACCAGCTCGGCAACGATGCCAGCGGCAACCCCGGCGGCGTGTTCTTCACCCCGACGCAGCCGACCGCCTTCGCGGCCAGCACGAACGGCAACCCGGCGACCACGATCAGCGCCAGCTTCACCGACACCACGCAGCTGCAGGCAAGCGACTATCGCGTCGACTACGCCGGCGCCACCTACACGCTGACGCGCCTGTCGGACGGCACCAGCTGGACCTCGGCGACACCGAGCTTCAACCAGGATGGACTCTCGATCGCGCTGTCGAACACGCCGCCCGCCAGCGGCGACACGTTCCTGGTGCAACCGGTGCGCGCCGGCGCCAGCAGCATGAGCGTCGCCATCACGGATCCGAACCGCATCGCCGCGGCAAGCCCGGTGCGCGTGACGGCGGCCCAGAGCAACACCGGCTCGGTCGCGGTCGACTCGCTCGCGGTTGCCGGACCCACCCGCAACGCGGCGCTCACCAATCCGGCCACCATCACGTTCACCGGCCCGAACGCGTACGACATCAGCGACGGCGTCACGACGCTCACCGGCCAGACCTACACGGCGGGCCAGCCGATCAGCTTCAACGGCTGGCAGCTCACCCTGCATGGAACGCCGGCGAATGGCGACCAGCTGAACGTCGGCGCCAACGTCGGCGGCGTCGGCGACAACACCAACGCGCTGGCGCTGTCCGCCCTGCAGGGCAGGGCACTGGTCGGCGGCGCGGCCCTTTCGGGTGCGTTTGCGGCGGTGGTCGCCAAGGTCGGCGCGACGACCCAGAGTGCACAGAGCGTGAGCACCACGCAGGACTCGATCCTGAAGGATGCGCTGACCGCGGAAAGCTCGGTGTCGGGCGTGAACCTGGACGAGGAAGCGTCGAACCTGATCCGTTACCAGCAGCAGTACCAGGCCGCGGCACAGGTGATCTCGACCGCGCGCACGATCTTCGCCGACATCATCAGCATCATGCAGTGAGGCCGTAAATGGTGCGCGTCTCCACCTCGTCGCTGTTCGCCAACGGCACCGCCTCGATCATGCAGGCGGAAACCGCCATGCTCGCGACCCAGCAGCAGCTGTCGTCGGGCAAGAAGATCAATTCGCCGTCCGACGACCCGGTCGGCGCGGCCCAGGTCGCGTCGATCAACTCGACGCTGTCGCAGTTCGACCAGTACAAGAGCAACCAGGACCGCGCCGAGTACCTACTCAACCTGGGCGAGTCGACGCTCGGCCAGATGGGCGACGCGGCGCAGCAGGTCAAGCAGAAGCTGATCGCCGCGGGCAACGGCACGTATTCGAACGCCGACCGGCAGTCGCTCGCGGCCGATCTGCAGGGCCTGCTCGCGCAGATGGTCGGCCTCGCCAACAGCAGCGACGGCTCGGGCGGATATCTGTTCGGCGGCAGCAGCGAGGGCAAGCCGCCTTTTTCACAGACCGGGAATACGGTGGCGTACAACGGCGACGACACCCAGATGAGGCTCGAGGTTTCGGGCAACCGCTACCAGCCCGTGAAGCAGGCCGGCGATGACCTGTTCCTCAAGGTGCGGCCCGGCAACGGCACGTTCACCACGAATGCAGGCGCGAGCAACACCGGGTCGGGCATCGTAGACGCCGGCTCCGTCAGCGATCCGACGCAGTTGACCGGTTCGGCCTATACCATCGCGTTCTCGGTGTCCGGCGGCGCCACCACCTACCAGGTGGTGCGTGCCTCCGACAACGCGGTCGTGGCGAGCGGCAACTACACCGCGCCGGCCAGCATCACGTTCGACGGCGAACAGGTCAACATCCGCGGCACACCGGCCGACGGCGACACGTTCCAGGTCGCACCGGCGGGCTACCAATCGATCTTCGACACGATCGGGTCGGCGATCCAGCTGCTCTCGAAGGGGGTCTCGACCGCCGCCGACCAGGCGCAGTTCCAGACCACGCTCACCGGCCTGAACGCCTCGGTGGACCAGATGATCGGCCAGCTCTCGCTCAAGCAGGCGAGCTACGGCTCGTCGCTGTCCGAGCTCAGCGGCTACCAGCAGCTGAACGGCGATCGCCAGCTGCAGTACCAGACCCGACTTTCGTCGGTGCAGGACCTGGATGTCGCGCAGGCGACCAGCCAGCTGTCGCAGCAGCAACTGACCTACCAGGCGGCGCTGCAAAGCTATTCGAGCATCTCGAAGCTGTCGCTGTTCAACTACTTGACGACCGCCTAAGCCGGCACATCAGGCCCATAAGTTCCGAAGCTGCGCTCGGCTGCATGGCTGATGTTCGTTTCGAAACTTATGCGCCAGAGTACTAGCTGGCACGCGCGCCGCCCGCGCGCCATCGCTGGAGTATTCTCGCCGCGAGGGGTGCAACCGATGCCCGAACGCGGCGCGTGCCGGTCGGGCGCCGGGCAACAGGACCGGCGCCGGCACACGAGGCCGGCGCCAACGCAGAAGATGGACCGGCTGACGCCGGTGTCGTGACGACGACGTGGCCGAATCCGAGACCAGCAGCAATTCCAAGTCGACGCGGCGCCGCGCCTCGCTCGAGTCTCCCGCCATCGCATCCGGCGAACGCGCGCTCGCGCTCGGCGCGCGTGCACGCGGCCGTGCCGCCCGCGGTTCGGCCGCGCCGACGGCAGCCGACCTCGCAGTCATGCTCGCCGACGCCGTCGGCCAGTCGCCGCAGTCGGTGCCCGGCGCCGGCTTCTTCGAAGAGAACCCGGATGCGATCCTGCGGTTCGATCGGACCCAGCGCATCGTCTACGCCAATCCCGCGCTGGCGCGCGCGACCGCGTTGCCGCGCAGCGCGTTCATCGGCCACCTGATCGGCGACGTCGCCGGCTTCGAAGCCTACGCGCCCCTCTGGCGCGCCAAGCTGGACGACCTGTTCGAGAGCGAAGAGGCACGCTGGTTCAAGTTCACGGTCGCGCATCCGATGGGCGCCAAGCTGTTCGACGTCCGCCTGAGCCCGGAGCGTGGCCCCGACGCCCGCTCCTCGTTCGCCACCGCGGTGCTGCGCGACGTCACCGTCCCGCGTTACGCGATGCGCGCCTCGCGCGATGCCGACGAGTTCCTCGACACGATTCTCACGTCGGCGCGGATCGGCATCGCCGTGCTCGATCGCGATCTGCGCTATCGCGTCTGGAACAGCCATCTCGAGCTGCTGCTCGGCATTCCCGCCGAGAAGGTGCTGGGACGCACGCCGATCGAGGCGTTCGGCTTCGACGCCGAGTCGGAGACCATGCGGGCACTCGAGCGCATGCGCGACGGCAGCGTGCGTGCGACCCAGCCGCAGGAGTATCCGTTTCCGGTCACTGCCGGGACCGGGCCGGGCCCATGGGTGCGCGTGCGGCCCGCGCCGATGTTCGACTCGCGCGGCGCCTTCGACGGCGTCTTCCTCACCATCGAACGCATCGACCGCGAGCGCTTCGCGGAGACCTCGCTGGCGGCGCTGCGGCAGGCGCTCGACTCGGCCGGCGAGATGGTGCTCGAGATCGAGCGGTCCGGCACCATCGTGGACGCGAACGAGACCGCACTCGCGTGGCTCGGTTACGGGCGCGAGAGCCTGAAGGGCATGCCGCTGCAGGCGATCGACATGACCCTTACGGTCGAGCGGTACGCCGATATCCTGGAACAACTGACGGGGCGCGGCGCCTACCAGGGCGAAGCGCGCTATCGCACGCGTCTCGGCTCCGAGTTCTCGGTCGACGTGGTGCTGCAGCGGGTCGAGCACGGCGAGCGCGAGTTCATCTTCCTGCTCGTGCGCGACATCTCGGATCGCAAGCAGGTGGAAGAGGCACTCGCCGACTCCGCGGCGCGCTTCCGCACCATCTTCGAAGAAAGTCCGGTCGCGAACCTCCTGCTCGACGCGAAGTTCCGCATCGTGCAGGCCAACCGCGCCGCGTGCGTCCTGCTCGGGTACGACCCGCAGATCCTGGTCGGGCAGGATCCGGCCATGTTCCTGCACCCGGACGACAGCGACGCGGTCAAGCGGCTGCGCGCGCGCCTCGCCGAAGGAAACGTCGCCGCCGCCGAAAGCGACCGCCGCCTGCGGCGTCGCGACGGCCACACGCTATGGTCCCGGCTGACGGTACGCGCCTGGAGTTCGGCGGCGGGCGAGCGTCACTACCTGCTGGTGCTGGAGGACTTCACCGATCGCAAGACATCGGACGACCAGCTGCAGGTGGCCCTGCGCGACCAGCAGACCCTGCTCGCGACGATGTCGGTCGGCGTCGCGCAGACTCTGCAGGGGCGGATCCTGCTCGCGAACCGCGAGTTCGCGCAGATGTTCGGCTACGACGACGACGAAGTGGTCGGCATGTCCCTGTGGGACCTGACGCACGACCGCGCCGAAAAGATGATGAAGGCGATGAGCGGCCTGCCGGCGGTCCGCCCGCACGAGACCACCATCGCCGAGGTGGTCCTGTTCCGCAAGGACAGCCGTCCGATCTGGTGCCTGGTGCAGGCGCGCGCGGTGGATGCGGCGCTCGACGTGGCATTCGGCGCCGACGGCGCGGTGCGCGCCGGCGAGGCGATCTACACGTTCCAGGATGTCTCCGAGAGCAAGCAGCAGCGCGAAGCGCTGGAGCGGTCGCTGCTCGAGCTGTCGGTGGTGTTCGACGCCACCTCGATCGCCCTGATCCATCTCGCCAACGGACACATCGTGCGCGCCAACGCACAGGCGGCGCGCATGTTCGCGCCGGGCGGTGCAGCCGGCGCGGCACTCGACGACGCCGAGTTCGCTTCGCTGTTCGCGAGCCGGGCCGAATTCGACGAGCACGAGGCCGCGACGCGCGCCCAGCTCGAAAGCGGCGCGCCGGTGTCGTTCGAGGCGCGCATGAACACGCGCAGCGGCATCCCGACCTGGGCGCTGGTGTCGTTGCGCGCGATCGACGCCAGGCGGCCGGCGGGCGGGCAGATCGCATCGATCCTCGACATCGGCGCGCGCCGCGCGCAGGAAGAACAGCTGCAGACGCTGCTGGCGGAGAGCCAGCTCATCTTCGATACGGCGCTGGTCGGGCTGCTGTTCGTGCGCGACGGGCGGCCGGTGCGCGCCAACTCGGCCATGGAGGAGCTGCTGGCGTGCGAGCCGGGCGGGCTGACCAGCCAGATCCAGCTGTTCGCGCATCCGACCGACCAGCTGCTGTCGGCGAGCCTGGCCGAGCACTATGCCGAGATCAACGAGCGCGGTGCGTGCGAGTTCGAGCTCAGCATGTACCGCCGCAAGGGCGATCCGATCTGGGTCGCGGTGCAGGGCCGCGCCGTGAACCCGGAGCGGCCCGACCTCGGGTACATCTTCGCCTTCGTCAACATCGACGAACGCAAGCGCCAGGAAGCGCAACTGCGCGCCACGCTGAACGAGCTGCAGCTGATCTTCGACAACGCGCTGGTTGGCATGGTCTACGTGTCCGACGACCTGATCATCAAGGCCAACGTCGCCACCGAGCGCCTGTTCGGCTACACAGCGCCCGACCTGCGCGAGCTGCAGATCGCATCGCTGTTCGCCGACCCGGACGAGTGGCTGCAGGTCCTGCACCAGCTCGGTCCCGGCGACAACGGCAGCGACAGCGACGGCGAGGTCACCTTCGAACGCCTGCTGCGGCGGCGCGATGGCAGCACGTTCTGGGGTGCCGGCAACGCGCGGCCGCTCGATCATGGCGCGCCGTCGCAGGGCTTGATCCTGGCGCTGAGCGACGTCGACGCGCGCCGGCGCTCGGAAGACGAACTGCGCCGCATGCGCAACTACCTCGATCTCGTGGTCGAGAACCTGCCGGTCCTGGTTTCGGTGCGTGACGCCGATACCGGTCGCTTCGTCAGTCTCAACCGGGCCGGCGAAACGATCACAGGCCTGCGCCGCGACCAGGTGATAGGCCGCACATGGCACGAGGTCTATGGGCGCCAGTTTGCCGACCTCTATGCCGAGATGGACCGGCGGGCGCTCGCCGACGGTCATCAGGTCGACCGGCCGCGCGACGTGATGCTGCGTGCCGACGGCCGGACGCTGACCGTCAACCAGCGCATCGTTCCGCTGTTCGAGGCTGATTCGGCGGGCCGCTCGCGCGTGCGCTACGTGATGTCGATCGTCGACGACCTGACCGATGCGGTGCGCGCCGAGACGCAGCTGGCCGAAACCGAGACGCGTTTTCGCCAGTTCGCCGAGAACATCGATCAGCTGGTATTCATCGCGACGACCGATCTTTCAGCCGTGCTGTACGTCAATCCGCGCTACGCCAGTGTGGTCGGGGCCGCGGCGAGCGAGCTGATCGAGAACCCGCGCTCCGCGCTAGCGCACGTCCACTTCGACGATGCGCCGCGCGTCGCGCGTCTGCTGCCGCGCCTCATCGCCAGCATGCGGCGCGCGCGCAAGATGGAATTCAACGTCCGAATCGATCACCCGCTGCGCGGCGTGCGCATGCTCAACGTGCGGCTGTCGCCGGTGCGCCTGCGCGACGGCACGATACGGGTGTTCGGCATCGCCGACGACGTCACCGAGCGCAGCGCCGCCGAGCGGCAGCGCCTGGAGGAGGCGGTCAAGCAGCGCGACATCCTGGTGCGCGAGGTGCATCACCGGATCAAGAACAACCTGCAGGGCGTGGCGGGCCTGTTGCAGCACATGGCGCACGCCAAGCCCGAACTGGCCTACAACCTGAACGAGATCGCCGGCCAGATCCAGGCGATCGCGCAGGTGCACGGGCTGCAGATCCGCGCTACCGGCACGCTGCCGGTGCTCGGCGTGGCGCAGGGAATCTTCCAGAACCTGGCGACCATGTTCGGCGTCGAGGTGCGCTTCGAGCCGCCGCCGCCCGCCCTGTGGCGCTGGGGGCTGCCCGAAAACGAGGCGGTGCCGCTGGCGCTGGTGGTCAACGAACTGGGCACCAATGCGATCAAGTATCGCGGCAGCCGCGAGCAGGGCATCTCGGTGCGCGTCGGCACGCGGCCCGACGGCGTCGAACTGCGCATCGAGAACCCGGGCCAGTTGCGTGCCGGCTTCGACCTGTCGCGCATCGCCTCGAGCGTGTCCGGACTGGGTCTCGTCAAGGCGCTGCTGCCGCGGCGCGGTGCGAAACTTGCCATCGAACAACACGGCGGCATCGTCGTCACACGGCTCGAACTCGTGCCGCCGGCCATTGGCGAGGATGTCGGCTGAAGGCCGCGTCCGCGTGGAATCGATCCATGAGCGAAACGAATCCCCAGATCCTCGTTGTCGACGACGACCGGCTGGTCCTCGCCACGGTCGTGGCCGGGCTGCGGCAGGCCGAGTTCGACGTCATCGAGACCGATAACGGCGACGACGCGATCCTGCTCGCGCGCAAGCACAAGCCCGCGCTCGCCATCCTGGACATGCGCATGCAGGGCAAAAGCGGCATGGACGTCGCGCGCTACCTGGCCGCGAACACCACCACCGGCTTCATGTTCCTGTCCGCGTTCGGCGACAGCGACATCATCGAGGAGGCGACCCGGCTCGGCGCCCTCGGCTACCTCGTGAAGCCGATCGACGTGAAGCAGATCGTGCCGGCCGTGCGCGCGGCCCTTGCGCGCCTGCAGGACCAGCCGCCGGTGATGCGCCAGGCGCCGTCGCGGCCGGCGACCATCGCTCCGACCGCCGCCTCGCTGCGCGACCAGCACGTGGCGATCGGCATCCTGATGGAGCGGCTGCGGCTCGACTACGACGGCGCGCTGGGCGCCTTGCGCGCGCAGGCGCGCACCGAGGGGCGTTCGGTCGACGAACTGGCAGCGCACATGGTCGACGCGGCCAACCGCCTCAACTCGATTCCGCGGTAGAGCGAAAAGCTCCGGAGCGGATTACGCGGATGAACGCGGACAGGACAAGGACGCTGTCACCCTGAGTCGACAGGCCAAGGACCTCAACGTTGGAACTCCAGGGGCCCTTCGTCGCTCACGACAGGAGATCCGCGCAATCCGCGTCAAGAACCTTTCTCAGTTCCTGCCGTTCTCCCACAGCGTGAAGTAGAACGTCGCGCCCTGGCCGGGCTGCGAGTCGGCCCAGATGCGTCCGCCGTGCTTGCGCACGATGCGCTGTACCGTCGCCAGGCCGACACCGGTGCCGGGGAACTCGTTGCTCGAGTGGAAGCGCTGGAACAGACCGAACATCTTCTCGGCGAAGCGCATGTCGAAGCCGGCGCCGTTGTCGCGCACGAAGTAGACGCTCCTGCCGTTTTCGTTGCGCGCCGCGAACTCGACACGTGGCCGGGCAACCTTGGCCGAAAACTTCCACGCATTGCCCAGCAGGTTCTGCAGCACCAGCCGCAGCAGCGTCCGGTCGCCATCGGCGACCAGGCCGTCGGCCAGCACGAATTCGGTCGCACGCGCCTGATCCTGGGCGCGCAGCTCGTCGGCGAGTTCGTGCGCCAGCCGCGACAGGTCGACGCGCTCGCGGTCGATCTCGCGGCTGGTCATGCGCGACAGGGAGAGCAGGGTGTCGATCATCGCGTTCATCCGCTGGCCGGCTGCGACGATGCGCTTCAGGTGTTCGCGTCCTAGCTCGTCCAGCTGCTCGCCGTAGTCCTCCAGCACGATGTTGGCGAAGCCGTCGACGACGCGCAGCGGCGCGCGCAGGTCGTGCGACACCGAATGGGAGAAGCTGTCCAGCTCCTTGACGGCGACCTCCAGCTGGCGCGTGCGCTCGGCATGCTGGATCTCGAGTTGCACCAGTTCACGGGGCGGCGCTGCGGCGGCGCGCGCATGGGCGAGCAGGGAGGTCGTTTCACGCGCGACACCCGCGTAGCCGGCGAAGCGACCGTCGGCGCTCGTGAGCGGAGCTGCGCTGAGCACGAACGTCTGGTGCTCGGTGCCTGCACCCACGGCCACCGGCACGTCGAAGAACGCGGCGCGCGCGGCGATCGGCGCCAGCAGCGCCGGCGGCGCTTCGGCATCCGGCGCGATCTGCCACGGTTTGCGTCCGATCAGGGACCGTGCGTCGAAGCCCGCCACCGGGCGCTGGCCCAGCTGTACGTCGGTCACCTTCAGGTCCGCATCGCATTGCCACTGCCAGTCCGCGCCGGCGGCGAGTGCCAGGCGTGCGGCACGCAGCGGACTGCGGATCAGCCACCAGCGGGCCGCGGCGAGCAGCAGCACCGCACCCACCGCACCCGCGGCGACGGCCAGAACCACGCTCTCGTGCGATCCGGCGGTGGTCGCCGCCGCAGGCGTGCTGGCGAGCAGCATTGCCCAGGCACATCGCGACACCCGGCGATCGTGTGAGTTGGCGGCGATTTCCCCCACGCCGCGATTGTGCCAGCGCCGCGCCCCGCCCCCTAAGGGGATCGTTCGGATGGCTCGCGCGGGGTTCTCGTTCCACGCGCTGCGCCAGAGGGGAAAAGGCCCGGCAACCGACGTTTTATCGAGTCCGAAATCGCGTCAAGTTGGCGCAAGGTCTGTCGAAATCGAACTGAGGCGCACCGCGCCGGCGCGGGCTTTTCAAACCGCGGTGCACGACCGAGCCGAGCTCTCCGATCCGAACGATGCGACTGACCTGGTCCCGATCCGGCACTGCAAGCGCGGTGACTCCACCGCCGCCTGCGGTGCTCGACTTTCCGCGGGCCGACGGACCGTCGCGCACGGCAGCGGCCGCCGCCGCGCCGTCGCTGCTGCCGGGCCTCCAGGTGGCGCGGCTGTCGGTCGCTTCGATCGTGATCGGCATGCTGGTAGTCGTGACGCTGTGGTCGCTGGGAGCGAGTTTCTTCATCAACCACATCGGCCTGCGCCACGCGCTGGAGAGCAGGCAGCTCGACCGCGCCGTGCGCGCCGCGGTCACGGTCGAAAGCGCGCTCGCCGCCGACGCGAGCGACCTCGAAACGAAAGTGCGTGTTCTGGCGGGCGATGCGGCGCTGCTCGCCGCGCTTGCGGCCGAAGCGGGTTCGCCAAAGGCCGCTCAGCTGATCGAGGCCGCTGGCGCGGCGCGCCGTGTCACGGGCGCGGACCGGCTCGAGGTCTACGAGTCGAACGGCCGGCTGGCCGCCGGCGTCGGCCAGGGCGGCGAGTATCGCGGCGGCGCGTTGGCGCGCCCGCCGCTCTCGGCAGGCGGCGCGCGCCAGCTCGTCGTCGAAGCCGATGTGCTGCTGCTGCGGTTCACCGTGCCGCTCGCGGCGCCGGCGCCCGCGCGCCAGGACAGCTCTCCTGCCTACGTAGTGGTGGAGCGCCGCATCGATCGCGCGTATCTGGCCCGGGCGCTCGATGCGATCGGCGCGCAGGTGGTGCTGTTCGACGAGCGCGGCCCGCTGGTCAGTACGGTCATGGCGGAAGCGCCGGCCATCGACGCCAACGCACTGACCGCGGCGCTCGCGAACTCGAAGGCGCTGACGACCGAGTCGGCGAGCGGAGAGCCGGTCGCACTGCGGCCGTTTCAGTTCGCCGGACGCACGCTGGTCGTGGCGGCTTTCGCCGGGCAGGCGGCAGAGGCCGCGGCGCTGGCCGGCGCACGCGAGCGCATGATCTTCACCGCGCTGCTCACGCTCGTTGGAACGCTCGGCCTCGGGCTCGTGATCGCGCGCCTCCTGATCCGGCCGATCAAGCTGCTCACGGAGCGCGCGGAGGCCCTCTCCCTGCGCTTCGCCGGGCGCGCGGTGGCGCGCAGCGGCGGCGAACTGCAGTCGCTGGTCGGCGCGTTCGACGCGATGACGGCCGCGCTGCTCGCTCACTCCGAGCGCCTGAAGCAGGCGCACCTGAACGAGCTGCAGAACAGCCTCGAGCTGCAGCGCCAGTACGCGCTGATGCGGCTGCTGCGCGGACTGGCCGCGGCGGCAAACGAATCGGACTCGGTCGAGCAGACGCTCGCGCGCGCGCTGCAGGAGATCGGCGAATACCTGGACTGGCCGCTCGGCCGTGTCGCCCTGCTCGAGGGCGGCAACGGCGAGAGCACGCGGGCGCGTTCGCTCTGGTTCCGCCGCGATGAGCAACGCTTCGCGGCGTTCGTCGAGGCGAGCGAGGCGATCGTGCCGTCGCCCGCGCCGACCGGACTGCTCGGCCGCGCCTACCTGAGCGGCATGCCGCACTGGGTCTCCGACCTTGCGCGCCTGACCGGCTGGCAGCGCGGCGACGCGGCGCATGCGTGCGGTCTGCAGACCGGGCTGGTGATCCCCGTCACCGCGCACGGTCACGTGACCGCTTTCATCGAATTCTTCTGCGATCACCGCGTCGAAGCCACGGTCGAGATGCTCGAGCTGGTGGAGGCGATCGGCGCCGAGCTGTCGCGCGTCGCCGAGCGGCATCGCGCCGAGCACGACAAGCGCAGCGACGAACGCGAACTGCGCCGCCTCGCGATGATCGCCTCGCGCACGCAGAACAACGTCGTGGTGCTCGACACGCTCGGTCGCGTCGAGTGGGTGAACGACGCCTTCACCCGCCACGCGGGCTATACGCTCGACGAGATCCGCGGCAAGGTGGTGCACTCGGTGATCCAGGGGGCGGAGACCGATCGCGCGCTGAGCGACGAGATCTCGCGCGCCATCGTCAACGGCACCGCCTGCAACGTCGAGCTGACCCTGTACGACCGCTCCGGCCGCAGCAGCGTGCACGAGATCGAAGGCCAGCCGCTGCACGACGAGCAGGGGCGCTACTACCAGTACGCCCTGATCTCGCTCGATATCACGCAGCGCCAGCAGGTGCAGCAGCAGCTGCGCGAGAGCGCCGAATACTTCCGCGCGTTGTTCGAGGATTCGCCGGTGCCGTCGGCGATCCAGGCCCCCGACTTCGGCATGGTGCGCGTGAACGCCGCGTGTGCCCGCCTGCTCGGCTGCCCGGCCGAGGAACTGATCGGCCGCGATCCGCTCGAGTTCGTGCACGCGAGCCACCACGACGGCGCCGTCACGCTGCGCAACGACACGCCGTGGGAGAACAACGACACGTTCCAGTTCGAGCGCCGGCTGGTGCGCGCCGACGGCGTGGAACTGTGGGCGCGCATCTACTCGGCGCGCATCGTCAATCCGGGGTCGGAGCCGTTCCTGGTGTCGGTGCTGGAGGACATCACCGACCTGAAGGCCAAGGAGACCGCGCTGCGCGAGGCCAAGGAGCAGGCCGAGGCCGCGAGCCGTGCCAAGTCGCAGTTCCTGGCCAACATGAGCCACGAGATCCGCACACCGATGAACGGCGTGCTCGGCATGACCGAACTGCTCCTCGGCACGCGCCTGACCGACAAGCAGCGCCGCTTCGCCGACGCCGTATACCGGTCCGGCGAATCGCTGCTCGGCATCATCAACGGCATCCTCGACTTCTCGAAGATCGAGGCGGGCCGGCTCGAGCTCGAGGCGGTGGAATTCGACCTGCGCTCGCTGATCGAGGACGTTTTCGAGATGCTGGCGCCGCGCGCCCAGCAGAAGCGGCTCGAACTCGCGCACCGGATCGCCCCCGACGTGCCGGCGGTGGTCGTGGGCGATCCGACCCGGTTGCGGCAGATCCTCACCAACCTGATCGGCAACGCGATCAAGTTCACCGAGCAAGGCGAGGTGGTGGTGCAGATCGCGCCCGTGCCCGCCGCCGAGGCCGGACCCGACACGATGCGCGTGCGCTTCCAGGTCCGCGACACCGGCATCGGCATGCGCCCCGACGCGCTCAAGCGCCTGTTCACGGTCTTCATGCAGGCCGACCAGTCGATGTCGCGCCGTTACGGCGGCACCGGACTGGGCCTCGCAATCAGCAAGCAGCTGGTCGAGCTGATGGGTGGCGAGATCCGCGCCACGAGCAGCCTCGGCCACGGCTCGACATTCACGTTCGACGTTCCGCTGCCGGCCGGCGAACGCCTGCTCGCCGTGGGCGAGGTCGCAGTGCCCAATTTCGCCGGCAAGCGCGTGATCGTGGTCGAGGACAACCCGACCAACCGGCACATTCTGGAGGCGCAGCTGCACCGGGTGCTGGTCGATGTCGCGACCGCGGAGGGCGGCGCGCAGGCGCTCGATCTCATGCGTGCGGCGGCCAAGGCCGGCACGCCCTTCGATGCCGCGTTGATCGACATGAAGATGCCCGAGATGGACGGGCTCACCCTGGCCGCGTCGATCCGTCGCGATCCGCTGCTGGCAAACGTGCGCCTGGCCGTGCTCACCTCGCTCAGCGGCGGGCAGGAGGCGGCGGACGCCCAGGCCTGCGGGGTCGACGTGTACCTGGCGAAGCCGATCCGCAGCGTCGAGCTGATGAACACGCTCGCCACGCTGCTCGGTGCCGCGCGGCCGGTGGTCGCGCCGAGCGTCATCACCGGCAGCGGCATGCGCGTCCTGCTGGTCGAGGACAACCTGATCAACCAGGAAGTGGCGCGCGTGATGCTGGCGGAGCTGGGCTGCGAGGTGCGCGTCGCCGGCAATGGATATCAGGCCCTCGTATCGCTCGAGCGGGAGTGCTTCGACCTCGTGCTGATGGATTGCCAGATGCCGGAAATGGACGGCTTCGAGGCCGTGCGCCGCTTCCGCGCCGGGGAGAAGGTGAAGGAAGCCTTCCGCACTCCGCTCGACGTCCCGGTGGTGGCGATGACCGCGAATGCGCTGTCGGGCGATGCGGAGCGCTGCCTGGCGGCGGGTTTCTCCGACTATCTGGCAAAGCCGTTCCGCCAGGAGCAGCTTGCAGTGCTGCTCGAGCGCTGGCAGCGCGATGCCGGGCAGCCCGCAGGCCGGCAGGCAGCGGTGCCGGCTGCGCCGAAGCCCGTTGCGCCGGCCGCCGCCGCGCAGGACACGGTGCTGGATCCGGCGGCGATCGATCGCATCCGCGCCATGGAGCAACGCGGCGCCCAGCGATTGCTGCAGCGTCTGGTCGAAACATATCGCGCCAGCTCGGCGCAACTGTTCGCCGATGCCGAAGCCGCGATCGGACGCGCCGACAGCGTCGCGTTGCGTCAGGCGATGCACACGCTCAAGTCTTCCAGCGCCAACCTGGGGGCGATGGAACTGGCGCGCCGCTGCGCCGAGATCGAGACCCTCGCGCGCGCCGACCGCCTCGTCGACGTGCGTGCCGACTGGCTGGCGGTCACCGACGAATACAAACGCGTCAAGCAGGCATTGCAGGAGACGGTGCAGGCGGAGGCTGCGCACTGATGACCATGGTTCCGTCGCTCGCCACCTCGAATCCGCCCCTTGCTTCGCGCGAAGAGCCCACGCGAGCGCCGTCGCGGCGCGCGCACGACTGCGCGGTGCTCCTCGTCGACGACGATGGCGTGGCTCGGCTCCTGACCGCTTCGGCCCTCACGGAACGCGGATTCCGCGTCACCGAGGCCGCCGGCGGCACCGCCGCGCTCGAACTGTTCGCGAGCGAAGCGCCCGATATCGTCGTGCTCGACGCGCTGATGCCCGACCTCGACGGGTTCGCGACCTGCGAGCGCCTGCGCCGGCTGCCCGGCGGGGAGCATGTCCCGGTGCTGATGCTGACCGGGCTCGACGACGAGACCTCGATCGCGCGCGCGTACGAGGCGGGCGCCACCGACTTCTTCGTCAAGACGAACAGCCAGTGGACGCTGCTCGCCGAGCGCCTGCGCTATCTGCTGCGCTCCTCGCGCATGCGCAAGGAACTCGCGGCGAGCCAGGCCAAGCTGACCCGTGCCCAGCGCATCGCCCGCCTCGGCAGCTGGGCCTGGGACCTGCTCGGGCGCTGGGTCACGCTTTCCGACGAGTGCTACACCATCGCCGGCCTGACGCGACAGGAACAGGGCGTGGCCGACTGGTTCGTGTGGAGCCGCGTGCTCGAGGAGGACCGCGGCCGCATCGTCGGCCTGTTCCGCGAGGGGCTGGTCTCGCGCAAGCCACTCGACCTCGAGTGCCGCCTCGTGCGCCCGGGCAACCAGGTGCGGACGGTGCACATCGAGGCGGAGATCGAATTCGACGACGGCGGCCGCGCGCTGGCGATGCACGGCGTGGTGCAGGACATCACCGAGCGCAAGCAGGCGGAGGACCAGATCCGCCAGCTCGCCAACTTCGACAGCCTGACCGGCCTGCCCAACCGGCGTTTCTTCCGCGACCAGCTCGCGAGCAGCGTCGAGCGCGCCAAGGAAAGCGGCGGCATGGTCGCGGTGCTGTTCATCGACGTCGACCGCTTCAAGCAGGCCAACGACACGCTCGGCCACGACGTCGGCGACCAGCTGCTGCGCGAGGTCGGCAAGCGCCTGAACCAGACGGTGCGCGGCAGCGACACGGTGGCGCGCAGCGAAGGCGGCGAAGCGTTGCCGGGCCCGGCCGGCGGCACGCCCGCGCGCAGCGTCGCCCGGCTCGGCGGCGACGAGTTCATCGTGCTGCTGACCGATGTCACGGGCCCCGACGACGTGGCGCGGGTGGTGGAGCGGTTGCTCGAGGCGATCCGCCAGCCGATCCACTTCGGCCCGCAGGAGCTGTTCGTGACCGCCTCGATCGGCGTGTCGCTCTATCCCGACCACGGCAGCGACGTCGACACGCTGATCCGCATGGCCGACATCGCGATGTACGTCGTCAAGGACACGGGCCGCAACGGCTGGCAGATGTTCGACACCTCGATGAACGCCGCCACCGCGCAGCGCTGGCGCCTGGAGACGTCGCTGCACCGCGCGCTCGAGCGCAACGAGCTGGTGCTGCACTACCAGCCCAAGGTCGACGCCGAGGACGGCTCGATCGTCGGCGCCGAGGCGCTGATGCGCTGGCAGCGCGACGGGGAGCTGATACCTCCGGCCCAGTTCATCGCCGTGGCGGAGGAATCGGGGCTGATCGTGCCGATCACCGAGTGGGCGATCGACGAGGTGTGCCGCCGCCTGGTCGCCTGGGCGGAGGCGGGCGTGCCGCAGGTGCCCGTGTCGATCAACATCTCGAGCCGCCACATCCAGCGTGCGAGCCTGATCGAGCCCGTGCAGAGAGCGCTGGCCACGACGGGGCTGGCGGCCGAGCTGCTCGAGCTCGAGCTCACCGAGACCGTGCTGATGCAGAACATCGAGCAGGCGCTGCCGCTGCTGCAGGCGTTGAAACGGCTCGGCGTGTCGATCTCGATCGACGACTTCGGCACCGGGTACTCATCGCTGTCCTACCTAAGGCGCCTGCCGATCGACACGTTGAAGATCGACCGCTCGTTCGTGCGCGAACTGGAGTCGAGTGACGACAACGCGGCAATCGTGACGGCGATCATCGCGATGGGACGCAGCCTGAACCTGCGCGTGGTCGCCGAAGGCGTCGAGACACGTTTCCAGATGCAGCGCCTGCGCGAGCAGGGCTGCCGCCTGATGCAGGGCTGGCTATTCGCGAAGGCGGTCGACGCCGACGCGTTCCTCGAACTCCTGCGCAACCGCCGCGCGGGCAGCGACTGGCGCCACGATGGGGCGGCGCCGGATCCTGCGGTCATCGGCGGAGGCGCTTTGGGCCTGCCGGAGGCCGCATGAACGACGTAACGGGCGGGCGCGCGGCCCAGGCAGAAATCGCGCGCCGGGTGCTGAAGACGCTCGCCGAACGCCGCGTCATTCCCACGCCGGAGACGTTCACCGAGGTCTACAACGAACTTGCCGGAACGCGTTCGAGCGGCTCGAATGTGCTCGCCGCGGTGTTCAAGGACATTCTGCGCGACCTCGTGCGCGCCCAGCGCATGAGCGCGGGTGAAGCGCAGGCCGCCCTGCAGCAGGCGCAGGGACAGAACTGGGACGCCGTGCGCGAAGGGATGGACAAGGCGCTGGCGCGCCGCCCCGGAGGATCGGCGGCCAGCTGGCCGCAGATGACGGTCACGTTGCTGCGCCAGGCCGACGCGCTGCACTCCAACTGGACCCGCGCCCGCAAGCTCGACGCGGTGACCCGGGTGGTCGAGGCCGCGGGTGAGCAGCCCGACGTGGCGCTCGATCGGCTCGCGCGCCTGCTGGAGTCGTGGGGGCCTGCGATGGCTACCTTGCCCGCAGCACGCGACGAGTCCGGCGGCCCGAGCACCGTCGCGGGCAATCCGACCACGGTCGCCGCACATCCGAACACGATCGCGCCGGCGGCGTTGCCGGTCGCGCAGCGCTACGCGGATCCCGCGCTCGAGGAAAAGCTCGCGGCCGCGCAGGCCGAGGCGGCCGCGTGGCAGCAGGTCGCGCTGCGCGCGACCGGCATGCTCGCGGCGACATGTCCCGAGGGCTCCACCGCGGCGGCCAAGCTGCGCGACTACGCGCGCACGCGCACCGGCGGCCTTGCGCGCACCGAGATCGACAAGATCGTTCCGCAGTTCGTCGATGCCGTACGCGAGTTCGACCGCTACGCCGACGAGCAGAATCGGGTCCGCGACGGCCTGCAGCGCCTGCTTGCGCTGCTCACCGACAACATCAAGACGCTCGCGCCCGACGAAACGTGGCTCGTGGGCCAGCTCGAACCGATCCGGGCGCTGCTGCGCGGACCGCTCGATGCGCAGCAGCTCTCGCGCGCCGAGTCCGACCTGAGCCAGGTGATCGCGCGCCAGGGGCAGGCACGCCGCAGCCTTGCGGAAGCCAAGGTCGCGGTCAAGGAACTGCTCGCCACGCTGATCGAGCGCATCGGCACGATGGGCAGCTCGACCGGACGGTTCTACGAACAGGTCGGCGGCTATCAGAAGCGGCTCGAAAACGCGAACGACTTCGCGACCTTGTCCGAAGTCATCAAGGGCCTGCTTGCCGATACGCAGATCGTGCGCGCCGACATCCATGCCTCGCGCACGGAACTGGTCGAGGCGCAGCGCAAGGTCGACGCCTACGAGACGCGCGTGCGCGAACTGGAACACGAGCTGACCCAGGTCTCGGCGCTGGTGCAGAAGGATCCCCTCACGCAGGCGATGAACCGGCGCGGCCTCGAAGAGGCGTTCCGGATCGAGACCGCGCGCGCAACGCGCTACGACTCGGCGCTCGTGCTGGGAATGCTCGACCTCGACGACTTCAAGAAGCTCAACGATTCGCTCGGCCACGTTGCCGGCGATCGTGCGCTGGTTCACCTCGCCCAGATCATGAAGGCGACGCTGCGCCCGACCGACCTGCTCGCGCGCCTGGGCGGGGAGGAGTTCGCGGTGCTGTTCCCGGCCACCGAGATCGATGAGGCAGCCGGAGCGCTCGAGCGCCTGCAAAGGGAGCTCGCGCGCAGCGACTTTGCGTTCGAAGGCCAGAAGGCGCTGCTTGCGTTCTCGGCCGGCGTGGCGGTGTGGCGGCGACTGGAGTCGCTCGAGGAACTGATGCGCCGCGCCGACACCGCGCTTTATGCCGCGAAGCGCGCGGGCAAGAACCGCGTGTCGAAAGCCCAGGACTGATGGAACCGGATTGGAGCTGCACGCGCAAGCCAGCAGCTCCGATATCTCCCCTCACCTGCGGAGCGGGGGAGGGGCCTCATCTCCTATTCGACCAGCCCGTGCTTGATCGCGTAATGCGTCAGCTCCGCGTTGTTGCTCATGCCCATCTTCTCCAGGATGCGCGCGCGGTACACGCTCACCGTCTTGGGACTCAACGCCAGTTCGTCGGCGATATCGGACAGCCGTTTGCCCGAGGCGATCAGGCGCAGGGTCTGGAATTCGCGATCCGACAGCTTGTCGTGCGCGGCGCCTTCCTGCGGCGCATTCAGGTTCTCGATCAGGGCCTGCGCGATTTCCGGCGTTACGTACTTGCGCCCCGCGATGACCTGGCTGATCGCCTCGACGAGCTTCTCCGGCGCGCTCGCCTTGTTCAGGTAGCCGGCCGCTCCGGCGCGGAAGGCGCGCACGGCGTACTGGTCCTCGGGGTACATGCTGACGATGAGCACCTTCACCCGCGGCATCTCGTCGCGCAGCACCTTGAGGATGTCGATGCCGTTCTTGCCGGGCAGGCTCACGTCCATCACGACGAGGTCGACGTCGCCGTGCTGGCGCAACGCCGCGCGCAGCTGGCCGTAATCGCCCGCCTCGGCAACCACCGTGACCTCGGGATGCTCCGCGACGATCTGCACGATGCCGCGGCGGACGATGGCGTGGTCGTCGACGACGATGGTCTTGACGGGCATGGTCGCAAGCGTACCGGCGCGCGCTAGCCCGCGTCGGTCCACTCCCTTTCGCGCTGGACCGGCAGTGCGGACGCAACCGGCACCGAACCCGGCGGAATCGAGAACATGACGGTGGTGCCGCGACCCGGCGCGCTGTTGACCTCGGCCCAGCCGCCGAAGCCGCGCGCGCGCTCGACGAGCCCGCGCACGCCGAAGCCCGGCGTCGCGGTCAGGCTGCGCGTGTCGAATCCGGCCCCATTGTCGGCGATCTCGAGCGAGACCTCCTCCGGCACGGCGAACAGCTGCACCGAGACGCGCGTGGCGTTCGCGTGTTTGGCGACATTGGACAGCGCCTCCTGCGCGACGCGATAGAGCGCAGCGCCGCGGTCGGGTGCGATCTCGACCTCTTCGCGGTTGGATTCGAATCCGGCCGCCACGCCGGTGCGGTTGCGAAAGCCCTGCACCAGCCACTGCAGGGCGGCGACGAGGCCCGCGTCGAGCACCGGAGGCCGCAGGTCGTGCTGGATGCGGTCGCTCGCGGTGACCGCATGCGCCAGCAGCTCCTGCATCGCGTTGACGTGAGGCGCTGCCCACGAGCGGCTCTCGAGTTCCCGTGCGAGCCGGGCGAGTTCGAACTTGAGCGCCGTGAGGGTGGTCCCTATGTCGTCGTGGATCTCGCGCGCGATCACGCGCCGCTCCTCTTCCTTGACGCGTTCGAGGTGCTGCGTCAGCGCGTGCAGCTTCGCTTCGCTCGCCTCGAGCGCCTGTGTCTGGTGGCGCGCGTTGCGGCGCGCTTCGGCGGCCTGCAGGCTGCGGCGCAGGGCCGGCGCAAGGCGGAACATGCGCGCCTTGAGGATGAAGTCATCCGCGCCGGCGTGCAGGGCGGTCACCGCGAGATCCTCCGCCATCTCGCCCGAGAGCACGAGCACCGGCAGGTCCTCGTCGAATTGCTTGGCAGTCTTGATCGCGGCGAAGGAGTCGAACCGCGGCAGGTTGTGGTCGGTGACCACTGCGTCGACCGGACCCGCGGCGAGCGCCGCATGCATTCCCGCCTCGTCCTCGACGCGCTGCGCGCGCACCCTCAGCCCGGTGAGAGCCTGGTCGCGCCCGAGGATCGCGAGCAACAACTCGAAGTCGAGTTCCGAGTCCTCGACGACCAGCAAGTGAATCGTTTCGCTCGGTTTGGTGGCCATTGGGCCGATTCGCGCGCAACCGGAGGGGCGAATTCTCCCTGATTTTTGCGCCCGTCTGGGTGCCCCGGGAGCCGGTCTTGGCGCTCGGGCAGGGGGGGTGGGGAAAGCGTTCGATTCGGTTCCCTTTTCGGCGCTTTGTCGGCATCGGCCCTGCCCGACACTGCATGAGCGCGCGGACGACGCACCCGGCGGGCGCGCGCGCGTTCGCCAACTTTCCTGGGCAAGACAGCGACGATGGACTCTCTGGACGAGCACGATGCCGCAGTGGTGCACCGCGCCGCGCTCGAGTGCGAGGCCATCGCAGCCGACCTCGAGCGCCTGAAGGCGATGATCGCCGACGCCGGCGGTCGGCTGCTGGCGAGCTTCAACGTCGTCGGCACCCTCGAGACGCAGGCGCCGCGCGGCGAGGCGGAGCAGCGCCGCCTCGCCGGCGCGATCTCCAATGCAGTGACGGCGCTGCAATTCCAGGACATGGCCGACCAGCTCACCACGCACGCGCAGCTGCGGCTGGCAACGATGCACGAGTCGCTGGCCCGTATTGCGCACGGCGTCGATCCGCTGCTCGCGACGTCGCGCCTGCAGCCCGTGCGGCAGACCGGCATGGGCGCCGGCTCGATCGACCTGTTCTGATGTCCGGCCCTGCATTCCCATAGAGGAACGGAGCTATTCCGATGCAATCGATTCTCGCGGTGGACGATTCGGCTTCGATGCGCCAGATGGTGTCGTTCACCCTCAAGGGCGCCGGCTATCACGTCATCGAGGCCGCCGACGGACAGGAGGCGCTGGAGAAGGCGCGCGCGCAGCAGGTCGACCTGGTGTTGACCGACCAGAACATGCCGCGCATGGACGGCCTCACCCTGGTCAGGCAGCTGCGGGCGATGCATGCCTTCGCCGCCACGCCGATGCTGATTCTCACCACCGAATCGAGCGACGACATGAAGGCCAAGGGCAAGGCCGCGGGAGCCACCGGCTGGCTGGTCAAGCCGTTCGATCCGGCCAAGCTGCTGGACGTCGTCAAGCGGGTCATCAAATAACGCGGCCGCGGGCCGGCGTCACGGGCGAAACGGAAAACACGACATGGCGGAGAACACCCATGCGGGCGCGCCGTCCGGTGCCGACGCCGGCGGATTCGATCTGACCCAGTTCTACGGCGTCTTCTTCGAGGAGGCCGGCGAGAACCTCGCGAACATGGAGTCGATGCTGGTCGAGATCGACGTCGACGCGGTGAGCGACGAGGAGCTGAACGCGATCTTCCGGGTCGCGCACTCGATCAAGGGCGGCGCCGCCACGTTCGGGTTCTCCGACGTGGCCGAACTCACGCACGAACTCGAGACCCTGCTCGATCGGCTGCGCCGCAATGAGTTGAAGCTGCGGCGCGAGATGGTCGACGTGCTGCTCGAGGCCGGCGACGCGCTCAAGCTGCAGCTCGCCCGCTACCAGGGCACGGCTGCCGCGAGTCCCGACACCGCCGCTCTCGTCGCGCGCATCAAGCAGCTCGCCGCGGGCGAGGTGCCGGTGGACGCCGGCGATTCGCGGCGTCGCCTGCGCGTCCGCGTCGGGCCGCTGCAGGATCCGGCAACCGCGGACAGCCTGGCCGAGCTGTTCCGCGACATCCCTTCTCTCGGCAAGTTCGAGCCGCTCGACGGCGGCAAGGCATCCGACGGCTGCCGCGTCTTCAAGGTGACGACCGCCTCGCCGGACGAGGAGCTGGTCGAGCTGTTTTCCTTTCACGTGGCGCGCGGGCAGATCGCGATCACGCCGTTCGACGCGCCGGCGCCGCCCGGCGGGCCCGCGGCGCAGGAAGGCGACGGCTTCGGTTTTTTCGTCGATCCCGCGACGCTGCCGGCGGCACAGGCGGCGGTCCAGGCGCGCAAGGCCGAGCCGAAGCGCCCGGACAGGGTGCAGGCAGGCAGCCTCGAATCGAGCACGCTGCGCGTCTCGGTGGAGAAGGTCGACCAGCTCATCAATCTGGTCGGCGAACTCGTCATCACGCAGGCGATGCTGACGCAGCAGGCCAAGATGCTGGATCCGGTGCTGTACCAGACCCTGCTCGCGGGCGTGACCGATCTCGAGCGCAACACGCGCAGCCTGCAGGAATCGGTCATGTCGATCCGCATGATCCCGATGGCGTTCGTGTTCAACCGCTTTCCGCGCATGCTGCGTGATCTCGCGGCACGGCTCGGCAAGAGCATCGAGCTGAAGACCGTCGGCGAAGCCACCGAACTCGACAAGGGGCTGATCGAGAAGATCATCGATCCGCTGACGCACCTCCTGCGCAACAGTGCCGACCACGGCATCGAGGCGCCGACGGCGCGTGTCGCGGCGGGCAAGTCCGCGACGGGAACCATCACGCTGTCGGCCGCCCACCAGGGCGGATCGATCCTGATCGAAGTGCGCGACGACGGCGCGGGTCTGAAGCGCGACCGCATCCTGGCCAAGGCCCGGCAGCGCGGCTTCGCGGTGCGCGACGAGGTGACCGATGCCGAAGTCTGGGCGCTGATCTGGGAGCCGGGTTTTTCGACCGCCGACCAGGTGAGCGACGTTTCCGGGCGTGGCGTCGGCATGGACGTCGTGCGCAAGAACATCGCCGAGCTCGGCGGCAGCGTGGAACTCGATTCGGCCGAGGGCTACGGCACGCGGGTTTCGGTGCGCCTGCCGCTGACGCTCGCGATCATGGACGGCATGTCGGTCGGTGTCGGCGGCGAGACCTACATCCTGCCGCTGGGTTCGGTCGTCGAGTCGTTCCAGGTCGAAGCCCGCACGATCCAGACCATCGGCAACACGGGACGGGTCGTGCGCGTGCGCGACGAATACATGCCGGTGGTGGCACTCGAGCAGGTCTTCAGCGTGCCGCGCGAAGCCGGCGCGGCGCGCTCCGAGATCATGGTGATCGTCGAGGCCGAGGGTGCGCGCAGCGCGCTGCTGGTCGATGAGCTGCTCGGCCAGCACCAGGTGGTGGTGAAGAACCTCGAGGCGAACTATCGCCGCGTGGCGGGCGTCTCGGGCGCGACCATCCTCGGCGATGGGCGCGTGGCGCTGATCATCGACGTGGCGAGCCTGATCCGGCGCACTCGCCACTGAACGCACGGCGACGAATCGGGCAATCAGACGGAGATCCACGATGGGAATGATGGAAACGACCTTCACCGCGCCCGGGGCGACCGTGCACGTGCACCCGCAGGAGTACCTCACCTTCCGCCTCGGCGCCGAGGAGTACGGCATCGACATCCTGAAGGTGCAGGAGATCCGCGGCTACGACCAGGTGACGCGGATCGCCAACGCACCCGCCTTCATCAAGGGCGTGGTCAACCTGCGCGGTGTCATCGTCCCGATCATCGACCTGCGCCTGAAGTTCAATCTCGGCGAGGCGAAGTACGACGCCTTCACGGTGGTGATCGTGCTCAACGTTCTGCAGCGCGTGGTCGGGGTAGTGGTCGACTCGGTGAGCGACGTGCTTGAACTCGGCGGCGACCAGATCAAGCCGGCGCCCGAATTCAGCTCCATGCTCGATGCGGGCTACATCACAGGACTCGGCACCATCAAGCCGGCCACGGAAGACGGCGAGACGCGCATGCTGATCCTGGTCGACATCGAGAAGCTGATGGGCGGCGCCGACATGGCGCTCGTCGATCCCGCGGCCTGAACGCGGCCCCGGCACGTTGCGCGGCGGCGATGGGCGCCCGTGATGCGCTGACTGAGCTCGCGCCCGGCGCCGCGGTCGCTGCGCTCGTTGCGGAGGAGCGCGAGTTCGCGTTCTCGCAGGGCGACTTCGAGCGCGTGCGCCGCCTCATCTATGCGCGGGCGGGCATCAGCCTCAACGACAGCAAGCAGAACATGGTCTACGGCCGCCTTGCACGCCGCCTGCGGGCGACGGGCGTCCGCGCCTTTCCCGAATACCTCGACCGCATCGAATCGGACGCGCGCTTTGCCGGCGGCGAGGTGCAGGAATTCGTCAACGCGCTGACGACGAACCTCACTGCCTTCTTCCGCGAGCCGCACCATTTTCCGATCCTCTCGGCGTTCCTCGCCGCGCAGGCCGATGGCTCGCGCCTGCGCCTCTGGTGCGCGGCAGCGGCGACCGGCGAAGAGCCCTATTCGATGGCGATGACGCTGCTCGAAGCGCTGGGCCCCGAAACCGGCGCGCGCGTGCTCGCCACCGACATCGATACCAGCGTGCTGGCGCATGCACGGCGCGGGATCTACCGGAGCGAAGACGTCCAGGCCTGCGGCGACGCGCGCATGCGCCGCTTCTTCCTGCGCGGCCGCGGCACCAACGTGGGCATGGTGCGCGTGCGGCCCGAGCTCGAACGCGTGATCGAGTTCGCGCCGGTCAATCTGCTCGAGCCGGACTGGGAAGCGCAGCGCCGCTTCGCTGCCGTGCTCGACGTCGTGTTCCTGCGCAACGTGATGATCTACTTCGACCGGTCGATGCAGCGGCGCATCCTCGCGCGCATCGCGTCGGTGCTGCGCCGGGGCGGCCTGCTCTTCGTCGGCCACTCCGAGAACTTCACCGACTGCCGCGCGCATTTCGCGCTGCGCGGCAAGACCGTGTACGAGCGCATCTGAGATGCCGCAGCCGAAGTCCGTGTCGCCGGCCGACCTCCGCCGCACCGGCGTCGACGGCGAGGCGCGCACGTTCTATTTCGAACGCGCCTTCGAGCGCAATGCCGTCAAGGTGCTGCCGGGCGAGTTCTTCGTGGCGGCCGACGACATCGTCCTGTCGACGGTGCTCGGCTCGTGCGTGTCCGCGTGCATCTGGGACCGCGCCGCGGCGATCGGCGGCATGAACCATTTCATGCTCCCCGGCGACGACGGCGGCATGGATGCCGATCCGGCCGGAGCGGCGGGCCGCTACGGCGTGTTCGCGATGGAGCGCCTCATCAACGAACTCATCAAGCGCGGCGGCCGCAAGGCGAACTTCGAAGCCAAGGTGTTCGGCGGCGGCCACGTGATGCGCAATTTCACGACCATCAACGTCGGCGCGCGCAACGCCGATTTCGTGCTCTCCTTCCTGCGCACGGAGGGCATCCGCGTGGCGTCGCAGGACCTGCTCGACGTTTTCCCGCGCCGCGTCGCGTTCTTCCCGGCGACCGGGCGGGCGCTCTGCAAGCGGCTGGCGCATGCCGACGCCTCGCTGGTCGCGGCCGAGCAGCAGTACGACGCCCGCCTCAAGACCGGCAGCGTCGGCGGCGACGTCGAGCTGTTCTGAGCAACGCCATGGCCAAGACCCGCGTCCTGATCATCGACGATTCGGCCCTGGTGCGCAGCCTGCTCACCGAGATCATCAATCGCGAGCCCGACCTGCAGGTCATCGGCGCAGCACCGGATCCGCTGGTGGCGCGCGAGATGATCCGGGCGCTCAATCCCGATGTCCTGACGCTCGACGTCGAGATGCCGAAGATGGACGGGCTCGACTTCCTCGAACGACTGATGCGCCTGCGGCCGATGCCGGTCGTCATGGTGTCGACGCTCACCGAGCGCGGCGCGGAAGTCACCCTGCGTGCATTGGAACTCGGCGCCGTGGATTTCGTCGGCAAGCCGCGGCTTGGGATCGCGGCGGGACTGGGCGCGCTCGGGCAGGACATCTGCGAAAAGATCCGCGTCGCGTCCCGGGCCCGCATGCGCCGGCACGTCAACACCGTCGCCACGGTCGCCGGCCCCGCGGACAAGGCGAAGCCGTCCGCCTTCTCGCGTCTGTCGACCGAAAAACTCATCGTCGTCGGCGCCTCGACCGGCGGCACCGAGGCGATACGCGAAGTGCTGCAGCAGCTGCCTGCCGATTCGCCGGCGATACTCATCACCCAGCACATGCCGGCCGGCTTCACGCGCAGCTTTGCCGCCCGCCTGGACGGCCTGTGCCGGATCACGGTCTCCGAGGCCGTCGACGGCGAACGGGTCCTCCCCGGCCATGCGTACATCGCGCCGGGGGATCGCCACATGCGTCTCGCGAAAAGCGGCGCCAACTACCAGATCGCACTCGACGGCGGGCCGCCGGTGAACCGGCACCGGCCCTCGGTCGAAGTGCTGTTCAAGTCGGTCGCCGCGCTCGCGGGCCCCAACGCGCTCGGCGTGATGCTGACCGGCATGGGCGGCGACGGCGCGCGCGCGATGCTGGAGATGAAGCAGGCCGGAAGCTTCAACATCGCGCAGGACGAGGCGACGTGCATCGTGTTCGGCATGCCGCGCGAGGCGATCGCATGCGGCGGCGTCGATGCGGTCCTTCCGCTGAACAGGATCGCGGCCCAGTTGCTCGAACGCCTGGCCGAATGCGGCACCGCGCATCGCGTCTGAAGCGGTGGTGGAAAAGAATCCGGACGCGGATTGCGGATCCGGCGGACTGGCGCGGATAACGACGAGAAATCGATTCGCGTAGTCCGCGCCGCGAACCCGGCGCGTGACTTGTGCAAGGTGCCTCGGGTGACCACAATCCCTTCTGCAAAGTCCGCCGGGCGGTCGCGGGCGACGCTGTCGCCGGAGGAACGTCCGGACTCCACAGAGCTGCGTAGCAGGTAACACCTGCCCACCGCGAGGTGAGGATCAGAGCAACAGAGACGAGTCGGCAGGGGCGCCGGTGCCTCGCGCACCGGCCCCTGACGGGTGAAACGGGCAATCTCTACGCGGAGCAACACCAAATAGGCAGCCGATGATCCTGCTCGGAGAGGCTGCGGGTAGGTGGCTCGAGCCGCCGCGCGAGCGGCGGCCCAGAGGAATGATCGCCACGGCACCAGCGATGGTGTCGCACAGGATCCGGCGTACAGGCGGACTTTGCTTTCCTTTCTTCAACGGCCGGGCAAGTTGAAGTGTCACTTTCAATCCTTGTCCTATCCCATTATTTTTTTGGTGCTTATTTTCCCGTGACGGCGCAAGTGCGGTCTAAAGTTCCGCGGCTAAGTCATTGTCGTAATTGGAAAAAGGACCCCTTATTCGCTTGACCGCCCGACCCTGTTGCCGCTAGAGTGGGAAATTCACAATAAAAGTGGGTTTCCGCACTCTGTTGCCCGCTGAAAGTGGGAGCGGAGGGAGGAAGCGGGGCCGCGGCGGCGATGTTCGAGGGCGAAGACGACTTGACGCTGGACGCGAAGGGGCGGATGCCGATGCCGGCCCGTCACCGCGACCTGCTCACCTCCGCCTGCGGCGGCCAACTGACGCTCGTACGCCACCCCGACGGCTGCCTAGTCGTCTATCCGCGTCCACGCTGGGACGAGAAGCGCACCGAACTGGTCGAGCGCGGCGCCGGCGATCGATGGCTGCAGCGCCTGGTCCTCGGCAGCGCCCGTCCAGTGGAGGTCGATGCGGCCGGGCGGTTCCTGGTGCCGTACGAGCTGCGCAAGGCGGCCGCGCTGGAACGCGACGTCAAGCTGATCGGCCAGGGCCCGCACCTGGAACTCTGGGACGCGCCGCGCTACGAAGAACTGCTGGCCCGTTCGGTAACGAACGGCGATGCACTCGACGGCGATAACGCCTTCAAGTTCTGATCGTGAATGCAACGCGTATCCCCGCCCACCAGCGACCATGTCCCGGTCCTGCCGGAAGCCGCCGCGGCGGCGCTGGTGACGGCACCCGCCGCGACCTACGTGGATGGGACCTTCGGCCGCGGCGGTCACGCGCGGCGCATCCTCGCGCGCCTGGCACCGACGGGTCGCCTGATCGCGTTCGATCGCGATCCAGCCGCGGCGGCCGCGGCCGCGACGATCAGCGATGCGCGTTTCGTGTTCGAGCGCACACGCTTTTCACGCATCGCCGCCACGCTTGCGCAGCGTGGCATCGCCCGCGTGCACGGGATGCTGCTGGACCTCGGCGTTTCCTCGCCGCAGCTCGACGATCCGGCGCGCGGCTTTTCCCTGCGTGCGAACGGACCACTCGACATGCGCATGGACCCGTCGCAGGGCGAAAGCGCGGCACAGTGGCTGGCGCGCGCCGATGTCGATGAGCTGACGCGAGTACTGCGCGACTATGGGGAAGAACGGTTTGCTGTTTCGATTGCAAAGGCGATTGTGGCTCGCCGCAAACACGGGGCGTCCGGACCGGCGCTTGCAACCACCGCCGACCTTGCCGCGCTCGTGGCAGACGCGATCCCCGCCAAGAGCCGCAAGGACCCCGGCCAGCATCCGGCCACGCGGACTTTTCAGGCTGTACGGATTCACGTCAATCAAGAGCTTGAGGAACTGGCGATGACGCTCGACCAGGCAGGAGCGCTGTTGGAGCCCGGCGGGCGTCTGGTGGTGATCAGTTTCCACTCGCTCGAGGATCGCATCGTCAAGCAGTTCATCGCACGGCACGCGCATCCCGAGCGCACGGCCGACGCGCGTGCCGCGCGCCTGCCGCTGCGGGCCGGCGACCTGCCCCAGCCGCGCATGCGCGCGCTGGGCAAGGTGCGGGCCGACGCGGCCGAGATCGCGCTCAATCCGCGCGCGCGGTCGGCGGTGATGCGGGTCGCGGAGCGCACCGACGTCGCGTGGCAGGCATGAGCCGGATCGTCGTCTTACTGCTCGGAATCGCGATCGTGCTCAGCGCGTTCGGCATCGTGACGGCGCAATACCGCACGCGGTCGCTCTTCGTCGAGCTGGACCGCGCCCAGCAGCGCGCCGCGGCCCTGGACGCGGAAGGCAGCCGCCTGCGGGTCGAGCAGGCGCGCAATGCGCAACCCGCGGCGGTCGAGGCATCCGCGCGGCGACTCGGGCTCAAGCCAATCGATGCCAAGGAAACCGTCTTTCTTCCGGCCGCGGGTGCCGGCGAGCGGAGCGCCGGGCCATGAAGCAGCCGGCAGGATTGCGCAGCATGCTCGGCGTGCGTGCTCCGCGTGCGGGCGCCGGCCGCGGTGAACGGCTCGCGTTTCATGCCAACCCGCTGCTCGCGGTCAAGGTGCCGGCCTGGCGCTCGCGCCTGCTGCTGCTGCTCCTGTTCTGCTCTTTCGCCGCGCTGGCCGGGCGGGCGCTGTGGCTTCAGGGCGGCGGCAATACGTCGTTCCTGCAGCGCCAGGGCGAGGCGCGTTTCGTGCGCATGCTCGATGTGCCGGCTACGCGCGGGAGCATGACCGATCGCAACGGCGTCGTGCTTGCGGCATCGCTGCCCGCGAAGGCGATCTGGGCCAGTCCCGAGGACGTCGATGCCTCCGCCGCGGAATTGGCCCGGCTGGCGCGCCTGCTCGAGATGCCGCTCGCCGAACTGAAGCGCAAGCTCGCCGACGAAGACAAGCACTTCGTCTACCTTGCGCGCCAGGTCGATCCTTCCGTGGCCGACCGCATCGCCGATCTCAAGCTGAACGGGATCGGCCAGCACCGCTCGTTCCGCCGCCAGTACCCGGAGGGCGCCACGGTGGCGCACGTCGTGGGGTTCACCGGCGTCGACGACAAGGGACAGGAGGGTGTCGAGCTGGCGCTCGACGCCGAACTCGCCGCGACGCAAGGGCGCCGGCGCGCGATCCGCGACAACCTGCACCGCTATGTCGAGGAAGACTGGCTGCAGATGCCGGTGGACGGCAACGACGTCGCGCTGTCGCTCGACAACAGGATCCAGTACCTCGCCTTCACGGCCGTGCGCGAGGCCGTGCAGGCGAACCAGGCACACGCCGGCGCGGCGATCGTGCTCGATGCCAGGAGCGGCGAGGTGCTCGCGCTCGCGAACTGGCCCAGCTTCGATCCGAACGAGCGCAACCGCCGCGTCTCGGATGCGGCGCGCAACCGCGCGCTGACCGACACGTTCGAGCCCGGCTCCACGCTGAAGCCGTTCTCGATCGCCGCCGCGCTGGAGTCGGGTGCGGTCACGCCGCAGCAGACGTTCCAGACCGCGCCCGGCTCGATTCGCATCGCGGACCGGGTGATCCGCGATTCGCACCCGCACGGCCTGCTCACGGTGGAACAGATCGTCGCCAAGTCGAGCAACGTCGGCACGGTGCAGATCGCCATGCAGCTGCCGGCGCAGAGGCTGTGGGACGTCTATACGAGCGCCGGATTCGGTCAGCCGGTGCGGATCGGATTCCCCGGTGCCGCGGCCGGGCGTCTGCGTCCGGCGCGCACCTGGCGCGAGGTCGAGCAGGCGACGATCAGCTACGGCTACGGCATCTCGGTCTCGCTGATGCAGCTGGCACGCGCCTACCTCGTGTTCGCGCGCGACGGCGACATCGTGCCGGTCAGCCTGACGCGGCAAACCGCGCTTCCCGCGAGCGTGCCGGTGCTGCGCCCCGAGACCGCGCACGCGATCCGCCACATGCTCGAGATGGCGGCCAGCGAGGAGGGCACCGCGCCGCAGGCCCGTATCTCAGGCTATCGGGTCGCCGGCAAGACCGGTACCGCGCGCAAGGTGATCGATGGCCGCTACGTGAACGAATACGTCGCGTCGTTTGCCGGGTTCGCTCCGGCCTCGGATCCCCGCATCGTGGTCGCGGTGATGGTCGACGATCCCGGTGCGGGCCGCTATTACGCCGCCGACGTGGCGGCGCCGATCTTCGCGCGCATCGCCACCGGCAGCCTGCGCACGCTCCAGGTCGCTCCCGACGCGCTGCCGGGCGAGCGCGACCAGATGCTGGCGCAGACGGAACGGCCGCGCGCCGGCACGCGAGGCGAGGGGCTGTGAAGGCGGCGATCGAGTGGCTGGCCGCGAACGGATGTGGGTATCCGGCTGCGCACCTGAAGATGGACAGCAGGTCGATCGCCCGCGGCGACGTGTTCGTCGCGGTGCCGGGAGTCGTCGCGGGCAAGAGCACGGACGGACGTGCTTTCATCGACGCGGCGGTGGCGCGCGGCGCGGCGGCGATTCTCGCCGAGGCTGCGGGCCGGCCGGCCGCCGAGCCGGGCGTGCCGACGCTCTGGATCGAGAACCTGCGTGCGCGCCTCGGTGATCTTGCGGCGCGCTTTTACGGCGAGCCAACCCGGCGTCTGCTGACGATCGGCGTCACCGGCACCAACGGCAAGACGTCGTGCAGCCAGTGGATCGCGCAGATGCTCACGATGGCGGGCGAGCGCTGCGCGGTGCACGGCACGGTCGGCGCCGGGCTGGTGGACCTGCCCCTGGAGAAGACCGCGCTGACGACGCCCGACGTCGTCACGATGCAGCGCGATGCACGGCGTTTCGCCGATGCAGGCGCGGTGGCCATCGCGATGGAGGTCTCTTCCATCGGCCTCGACCAGCACCGCCTCGACGGCGTGCAGTTCCGCGTCGCGCTCTTCACGAATCTGACGCGCGATCACCTCGACTATCACGGCACGATGGAGGCCTACGGGCGGGCCAAGGCGCAGCTGTTCGCCTGGCCATCGCTGACCCATGCGGTCCTGAACCTGGACGATCCATTCGGCCTCCAGCTCGCCGTCCAGCTGTGTGCACGCGACGGTATGCAAGTCATCGGGTGCACGACGGCCGCTGCCCGCGTCGAAGGCCTGGCAACCAGGTTGCGTGCAAGCGCGATCGGCACCGGCCCGGGCGGCCTCGCTTTCCGGGTCGACGACGGGACGCACGCGACGCAGATCGACGTGCCGCTCGTTGGCCAGTTCAATGTCGCCAACGTGTTGGGCGTCCTCGGTGCCGCGCTGGCATGCGGCCTCGGATTCGAGGACGCGTGCCGGCTCGCGCCGCGGCTGGTTCCTCCGCCCGGGCGCATGCAGCGCGTCGGCGAGGCGGGTGAGCCGCTCGCCGTCATCGACTACGCGCACACGCCGGACGCGCTCGCGCAAGCGCTGGCCGCGCTGCGTCCCCTGGCGCGGGCGCGCCGCGGGGCGCTCTGGGTCGTCTTCGGTGCCGGCGGCGACCGCGATCCCGGCAAACGCGCGCCAATGGGCGCGGCGGCGGCCGACGGCGCCGACTGCATCGTGATCACCAGCGACAACCCGCGCAACGAGGATCCGGCTGCCATCGTCGGCGCGGTCGCCGCCGGGGTGCCGGCGCACCGCGAGACGGCCGTGAAGCGAATCGTCGATCGCGCCGCTGCGATAGCGTACGCCGTGCGCGCGGCGGCGGCCAACGACGTCGTGCTGGTCGCCGGCAAGGGCCACGAGGACTATCAGGAAATTCGCGGCGAGCGGCGCGAGTTCTCGGACGTGGCGCATGCGCGCGCGGAGCTGGCGCGCAGGCGGGAGAAGCCGTGCTGACGCTGGCCGAGATCGCCGCCAGCGTGCCGGGGTCGCGCCTGTACGGTGCCGGCGCGACGCGCATCGAGAGCGTCAGCACCGACTCGCGTACGGCCGGGCCTGGTTGCGTGTTCTTCGCCCTGCGCGGCGAGCGCTTCGATGCGCACGATTTCGTCGCCGACGTGGTGGCGCGTGGCGCGCGTGCGGTGGTCGTCGAGCGCAGGCTGCAGACCGACGTCGCGCAACTCGTCGTCGCCGACACCCGGCGCGCCCTGGGCTATGCCGCGGCGGCGTGGCGCGCGCGCTTCGACCTGCCGCTGATCGCGGTGGCGGGCAGCAACGGCAAGACGACGGTGACCCAGATGATCGGTGCGATTCTCGCCGAGGCCTTCGGCGCCGAGCGCCGCCTCGCCACGCGCGGCAACCTCAACAACGAGATCGGTGTGCCCCTGATGCTGTTCGAGCTCGGCCCGCGCCATCGCGCCGCGGTGCTCGAACTCGGCATGAACCATGCAGGCGAGATCGCGTGGCTGGCGCAGCTGGCGCGGCCGTCGGTCGCCGTGGTCAACAACGCGCAACGCGAGCACCAGGAGTTCCTCGGCAGCGTCGAGGCGACCGCGCACGAGAACGGCGCCGTGATTGCCGCCCTTGGGCCGGTCGGAGCGGCGGTGTTCCCCGCCGACGATGCCTGTGCCGGGATCTGGCGCCAGCTCGCGGGGACCCGGCGTGTCCTGGACTTCGCCCGCGAAGGGGCTGCCGCGGTCACCGCGGAGTACCAGCTGCGCGGCGATGGCAGCGCGCTTTCGATTGCTGTGCCGGCGGGCGTGATCGAGGTCGGCTTGCGCGTTGCGGGCGAGCACAACGTGCACAACGCCCTGGCCGCCACCGCCGCCACGCTTGCGCTCGAGGTACCGCTCGCGGCGATCCGCCGCGGCCTCGAGGCCTTCGGTGCCGTGGCCGGCCGCGGCGTGACTACGCGCACGAAGAGCGGTGCCGTGCTGGTCGACGACAGCTACAACGCCAACCCCGATTCGGTGCGCGCGGCGATCGATCAGCTCGCGCGGTGCCCGCGCCCGCGCGTGCTCGTTCTGGGCGACATGGGCGAGGTCGGCGCGCAGGGGCCCGCGTTCCACCGCGAGATCGGCGCCTACGCGCGGGGCGCAGGCGTCGACACGCTGTTGTGCATCGGCAGCGCGACGCTGGAATCCGTCGCCGCTTTCGGTCCGGGAGCCCGGCATTGCGCCGACCTCGAGACGCTGATCGACGCGGCGCGGTCGGCGGCGACCGCGGCTGCGACGGTGCTGGTCAAGGGTTCGCGTTTCATGCGCATGGAACGTGTGGTCGAGGCGCTGCGCAACGGTGCGGGCGCCGCGCGGGCGGCCGAGGTGCACTAGTGCTGCTCGAGCTGTTCCAGCTGCTGGCGCAGGACATCCGTGGGTTCAACGTCTTCAGCTACCTGACGTTGCGCGCCGTGCTGGCCGCCGCCACCGCGCTCGTCATCGGATTGCTCGCCGGACCGGCGGTGATCCGCAAGCTGACCGAGATGAAGATCGGCCAGGCGGTCCGTTCCGATGGGCCGCAGAGCCACCTGTCGAAGTCCGGCACGCCGACGATGGGCGGCGCGCTGATCCTGATCGCGGTCGGGATCACGACCTTGCTGTGGGCCGATCTCTCGAATCGCTTCGTGTGGGTGGTGCTGCTGGTTTCGATCGGCTTCGGCTGGATCGGCTGGGTCGACGACTATCGCAAGGTCGTGCATCGCAATCCCAAGGGGATGCGCGCGTCGGAGAAGTATTTCTGGCAGTCGCTGATCGGCCTTGCCGCCGCGCTCTACCTCGCGTTCGCGATCTCGGCGCCGTCGACCGAACGGGTGTGGGCCCTGATGCTTGCCTGGCTCGCCAACGGATTTTCGATCGAGCTGCCGACGCGCGCGGACCTGATCGTGCCGTTCTTCAAGAACGTCGCGTATCCGATGGGGTTGTTCGGTTTCGTGATCCTCTCCTACCTTGTGATCGTCGGCACCAGCAACGCGGTCAACCTCACCGACGGCCTGGACGGGCTCGCGATCCTGCCGGCATCGATGGTGGGCGCCGCCCTCGGCGTGTTCGCGTACGTGGTCGGGCGGGCGGATTTCTCCCGCTACCTGCTGTTTCCCTACGTGCCGGGTGCCGGCGAGGTCGCGATCATCTGCGCGGCGATCGCCGGCGCGGGTCTCGCGTTCCTGTGGTTCAACGCGTATCCGGCGCAGGTCTTCATGGGTGACGTGGGGGCGCTGGCCCTGGGCGGCGCCCTTGGAACGATCGCGGTCATCACGCGCCAGGAGATCGTGCTGTTCATCATGGGCGGCGTGTTCGTCGCCGAGACCGCCTCGGTGATGCTGCAGGTCGCCTACTTTCGCTGGACCGGGGGCAAACGCATCTTCCGCATGGCGCCGCTGCATCACCACTTCGAGCTCTCCGGCTGGAAGGAGAACCAAGTGGTGGTGCGCTTCTGGATCATCACCATCATGCTGGTGCTGGTCGGCCTCTCGACGCTCAAGGTCCGGTGATGCGAGCGCGAGCGCTGGTGCTGGGTCTCGGCGAGAGCGGTCTGGCGATCATTCGCTGGCTGGTACGCGAGGGCTGGTCGGTGCGCGTGGCCGATACGCGCAACGAGCCGCCGCAACTGCAGGCGCTGCGGCAGGAGCTTCCGCAGGTCGATTTCGTCGCCGGCGCGTTTGCCACCCCTCTGCTGGACGGCGTGGAACTGGTTGCGCTCAGTCCGGGACTGTCGCCGCTGTATCCGCCGGCGCGCCCGTTGCTCGAGGCGGCGCGCGCGCGTCGGGTCGAGGTGGTCGGTGAGATCGAGTTGTTCGCGCGCGCGTTGGCCAGGCTGCGCGAAGCGCGCCAGTACACGCCGCAGATCGTCGGCGTGACCGGAACCAACGGCAAGACGACCACGACCCGCCTCGCCGGCCTGCTGATCGAACGCGCGGGTCGTTCGGCCGCCGTCGCCGGCAACATCTCGCCGACGGCGCTCGATACGCTGCGCGAACGGCTCGACCGCGAAGAGCTGCCCGAAGTGTGGGTGCTCGAGCTGTCGAGCTTCCAGCTCGAGACGACGCGGTCGCTCGTCTGCACCGCCGCGGCCGTGCTCAACCTGACCCAGGATCATCTCGACTGGCACGGCACGATGCAGGCGTACGCCGCGGCGAAGGCGCGCATCTTCAGCCGCGACACGGTCCAGGTGCTCTATCGCGACGACCCGGCGGTGCTGGCACTGGCGCGCAGGCAGGCACCGCAGGTGACGTTCGGCGCCGATGCGCCGTCCGGCGCCAACCAGTACGGACTCATGCGCGACGGCGGACTGGTCTGGCTCGCTTATGCCGAAGACCTGGACGCGGGCCAGCGCCGGCGCAAGGTCCAGCCCGAGGCGCCCGCGGTCGAACCGCAGGTCTTCGTGCACCGGTTGATGCCGGTCGATGCGTTGCGTATCCGCGGCCGCCACAACGCGATGAATGCGCTTGCCGCGCTTGCGCTCGCACGCGCGCTCGGCTGCCCGCTTGCGCCGATGCTGCACGCCTTGCGCGAGTACGAAGGCGAACCGCACCGCGTTTCGCTGGTCGCCCGCATCGGCCCGGTCGAGTACTACGACGACAGCAAGGGCACCAACGTCGGCGCCACCGTCGCGGCTCTCACGGGGCTCGGCGCGGAAGGCAAGCGCCTGCTCGTCATCCTCGGCGGCGACGGCAAGGGGCAGGACTTCCAGCCGCTGGTCGCGCCGCTGGCGGCGCACGCGCGCGCGGTCGCGCTCATCGGCCGCGACGCCGAGCGGATCGGCGCCGCGCTAGGGGACGCGCCTTATCCCGTCGATCGCTGCGCAGCGCTGGAGGACGCCGTCCGCCTGCTTGCCGGGCGCGCTCTGCCGGGCGATGCCGTGCTGCTTTCGCCGGCCTGCGCAAGCCTCGACATGTTCCGCGATTACGCGCATCGCGCCGAAGTCTTCGTCAACGCGGTGCATGAACTGGCCGCCCAGGCGGGGCAACCATGCTGAGCCGCCTGCGCGACTGGATGCGTGCCCGCCGCGGCGCGCCGAGCTACGCGGCGCGCGACCACCGGCCGGGCGGCTCGCTCGCGCTCGCCGGCCTGAACGCGGGCGCCAGGCCGCGCCCGCTGGCCGGCCTCGACAGCTACGACCTGCCGTTGGCGCTGGTGGTGGCGGCTTTGGTCCTGCTCGGCACGGTGATGGTCTACTCGGCTTCCATCACCCTTGGCGACTCGCCGCGCTACCACGTCGCGCCGACGCACTTCCTGCTGCGCCACCTGGTCGCGCTCGGCATCGCCGGTGCGGGCGCCGCGGTCGCGCTTTCGGTTCCCATGGCGGCGTGGGAGCGGCTCGCGCCGTGGGTCTTCATGGGCGCTCTGGTCCTGCTCGTCGTCGTGCTGATGGTGGGCAAGGGCGCCCTGGGCGCGCGGCGCTGGATTCCGCTGGGCGCCTTCAACCTGCAGCCGTCGGAAGTGATGAAGATCGCGGGCGTCCTGTATGCCGCGAGCTTCACCGTGCGCAAGCAGGACTACATGCATCACTTCGGCAAGGGCGTGCTGCCGATGGCCGCGGTGATCGCCGTGATCGGGGCGCTGCTCCTGCGCCAGCCGGACTTCGGCGCATTCGCCGTGATCGCGGTGATCTGCATGGGCATCCTGTTCCTCGGCGGTGCCAATGCGCGTCTGTTCGCGGCCCTCGGCGGGACGCTCGTCGTCACCCTCGTCGTCATGATCCTCACGGCCGACTACCGGATCCGGCGCGTGCTGGGCTTCATCGACGTGTGGGAGGGCGACAAGCCGCTCAAGGAGACCTACCAGCTTTCGCACTCCCTCATCGCCTTCGGCCGCGGCGAATGGTTCGGTGTCGGCCTCGGACGCAGCGTCGAGAAGCTGCACTACCTGCCGGAGGCGCACACCGACTTCATCTTCGCGGTGATCGCCGAGGAACTCGGCTTCGTGGCGGTGCTGGCGGTGATCGTGCTCTTCTACTGGCTGGTCAAGCGTGCGTTCGAGATCGGCCGCCAGTCGATCGCGCTCGAGCGCACGTTCGCCGGCCTCGTGGCGCAGGGCATCGGCGTGTGGATCGGCGTGCAGTCGTTCTTCAACATGGGCGTGGCGACCGGGATGCTGCCGACGAAGGGACTGACGCTGCCGTTCATCAGCTACGGCGGATCGGCGCTCGTCGCGACCATCACGGCGATCGGGCTGCTCATGCGTGTCGACCGCGAGAACCGCGTCCTCATGCGCGGAGGGCGGGTATGAGCGCCCGCAATGGCACGGCCCACCTGACCGTCGTTGCGGCGGGAACGGGCGGCCACGTCATGCCCGGGCTTGCCGTCGCCGAGGCGCTGCGCGCGCGCGGCTGGAGCGTCTCGTGGCTCGGTACCCGCGCCGGCATGGAACGTTCGCTGGTCGAACCGCGCGGCATCGCGTTCGATGCGGTCGACTTTGCCGGCCTGCGCGGCAAGGGGCTGAAGACGCTGTTGGCCGGCGGCTTTCATCTGCTGCGCGCTCTCGGCCAGAGCCTGCGCATCCTGCGCGCGCGGCCGCCCGCGGTCGTGTTCAGCACCGGCGGCTACGTGGCGGTGCCGGCCGGACTGGCGACCGCGCTGACCGGAGCGCCGCTCGTGCTGCTGAACGCAGACGCTGCGCCGCTGCTCTCGACACGGATGCTCAAGGTGCTGGCGGCGGCGATCTGTTGCGGCTTCGACGGCGGGGCGGCGCGCCTCGCGGGCGCCAAGGGCCTGATCAGCGGCAATCCGGTCCGGCCCGAAATCGCGGGCCTCGACACGCCGGCAGCGCGGTACGCTGGCCGCCGCGGCGCGCTCAACCTGCTGGCGGTGGGCGGAAGCCTCGGTGCGCGGGTGCTGAACGAAACGCTTCCCGCGGCACTCGCCTTGCTCGCGCGCGACGAACGGCCGCACGTGGTCCACCAGTGCGGGGCCGCGCATGTCGAGGCGACGCGCGCCGCTTACGCCGCGGCGGGCGTAACGGCCGAGGTGCTGCCGTTCATCGACGACATCGCGCGCCGCTACGCGGCCGCCGACCTGGTGATCTGCCGCGCCGGCGCGATCACCGTCGCGGAGCTGTGTGCCGCCGGAGTGCCCGCGGTGCTGGTGCCCTTCGTCGTGCGCACGACCCAGCACCAGCGCAGCAACGCACAATGGCTCGCGCAGCACGGCGGCGCGATCCACGTGCCGCAGGAAGAGTTCGACCCGGCGCGCGTCGCCGCGATCCTGCGCGGGCTGACGCGCGAACAGCTGGTCGCGATGGCGGCCAGCGCCAAGGCGCTGGGGCGCCCGCAGGCCACCACGACGGTGGCCGATGCTATCGAACGCGTTGCGCGGGCGCGTCGGCGGCGATGAAACACGCGGTCAAGCACATCCATTTCGTCGGCATCGGCGGCAGCGGCATGAGCGGCATTGCCGAGGTGCTCCTAAATCTCGGCTACAAGGTGAGCGGCTCGGACGCGGCGAGCAACGCCGCGACACGCCGGCTGACGGAACTCGGCGCGCGCGTCGTGTTGGGTCACCAGCGCGACAACATCGCGGGCGCCGACGCCGTCGTGGTCTCCTCGGCGGTGCGCGGCGACAACCCCGAAGTGATGGCGGCACGCGCGGCGCGCATCCCGATCGTGCCGCGTGCCGTGATGCTCGCGGAACTGATGCGCCTCAAGCAGGGCGTCGCGATCGCGGGCACGCACGGCAAGACCACGACGACGAGCCTGGTGGCGAGCGTGCTGGCGGCCGGCGGGCTCGATCCGACATTCGTGATCGGCGGGCGCCTGAATTCGGCCGGCGCGAACGCGCGCCTGGGTCAGGGCGACTACATCGTCGTCGAGGCCGACGAGTCGGACGCGAGCTTTCTCAACCTGATGCCGGTGATCGCGGTCGTGACCAACATCGACAACGATCACATGGAAACCTACGGCCATGACTTTGCGCGCCTCAAGCAGGCGTTCATCGAGTTCCTGTCGCGGCTGCCCTTTTATGGCACCGCGATCCTGTGCGTCGACGACGTGCACGTGCGCGAGATCCTGCCCTTCATCTCCAAGCCGGTGTTGACCTACGGCTTCTCGGCCGAGGCGCAGTGGCGCGCCGTGGACGCGCTCGCCGAGGGAACGACGATGCGTTTCACCGTGCGGCGCGAGGGTCTGGCGCCCCTCGGCGTGCGCCTGAATCTTCCCGGTCGCCACAACGTGCTGAACGCAACGGCGGCGACCGCGCTCGGCTCGCTGCTCGGCGTCGGCGACGGTCCGATGCTCGATGCGCTGGCCGGCTTCACGGGCGTCGGGCGCAGGTTCGCCCGCCACGGCGACATCGAGCTGGCGGGCGGCGGCACGTTCACGCTGATCGACGACTACGGCCATCACCCCGTGGAGATGGCCGCCACCCTCGAGGCGGTGCGCGGCGCCTTCCCCGGGCGCCGCGTGGTGCTCGCCTTCCAGCCGCACCGCTACACGCGGACCCGCGACTGTTTCGAGGATTTCGTCAAGGTGCTGTCCACCGCCGACGCGCTGCTGCTCACCGAGGTCTACCCGGCCGGCGAAGCACCCATCGTCGCCGCCGACGGCCGCGCGCTGGCGCGCGCGGTGCGGGTGGCGGGCAGGGTGGAGCCGGTGTTCGTCGAAAACATCGACGACCTCGATGCCGCGATCCGCGCGGCGGCGCGCGCGGGCGACGTGGTCGTCACGATGGGTGCGGGCTCGATTGGCGCGGTCGCCGCCCGCATCGCTTCCGAACGAGGTGCCGGATGACGGCGGCCACACACGATCCAGAAGCCCTGGGCAGGGTCGGCGTCCTGTTGGGCGGACGCTCTGCCGAGCGCCAGATTTCGATCATGTCGGGCACCGGTGTCCTGCAGGCGCTCAAGGAGCGCGGCGTCGATGCACACGCCTTCGATCCGGGCACGCAGTCGCTGGCGCAGCTGGCGGAGGCGGGTTTTGATCGCGTGTTCATCGCGCTGCACGGTCGTTTCGGCGAGGACGGGACCATCCAGGGAGTGCTCGAGTGGCTGCGCATTCCCTATACGGGCAGCGGCGTGCAGGCCTCGAGCATCGCCATCGACAAGGTCACCACCAAGCGGATCTGGGAGTACGAGGAACTGCCGACGCCCGCCTGGCAGGTGCTGACCGCCGGCACCGACTGGAAACGGGTGGTCGCCGAACTCGGCGATGCGCTGATCGTCAAGCCGGCCCGCGAGGGCTCGACCATCGGCATCTCGAAGGTCCTGACCCATGACCACGACGAGCTTGCGGTGGCCTACCAGGAGGCGGCCCGGCACGACGACCTCGTGCTCGTCGAAGAGCTGGTGCGCGGACGCGAGCTGACGTGCGCGGTGCTCGGGGAGGGCGCCGGCGCGCGCGCGCTGCCGCTGATCGAGATCCGTGCGCCGCAGGAGAACTACGACTACCACAACAAGTACTTCAGCGACGACACACAATACCTCTGTCCGGCGCCGCTCGGCGCCGACCTCACGCGCGAGATCCAGCAGCTTTGCGTGCGTGCCTACAACTCCGTCGGCGCATCCGGTTGGGGCCGCGTCGACGTGATGCTCCACGTCGATGCGCGCGGCGACCGCCCGTACCTGCTGGAAGTCAACACGTCGCCCGGCATGACGGGCCACTCGCTGGTGCCGATGGCGGCGCAAGCCGTCGGCATGAGTTACGCGGATCTCGTGCTCGAGATCCTGTCGCACGCATCGTTGAAGGTGCCCGAATGATCCGGACGCGTCCGTGGCGGGCGAGCGGCGCGCCGCCGGTCCTGCGCCGGGGGGGTACGGCGTGAGCGTGCGCCAGATGAATCTGCTGGCGCGCCTGTGCCTGCTCGGCGCCACCGTCGTCGTGCTGGGCGGAGTCGCGACCTGGTCGATGCACCGCTCGTGGTTCGACCTGAAGCGGATCGAGCTGCGCGGCGATCTCACGCATGTCAGCAGCGCGGCGGTGCGCGCTTCGATCGCCGGCCGCATCCGCGGCAACTTTTTCACCGCCAGCCTCGAGGACGCGCGGCGCGCATTCGAATCCGTGCCGTGGGTCGCTGCCGCGTCGGTCCGACGTGCGTGGCCGAACCGGCTGATCGTCACCCTGCGCGAGCACCGCGCGCTGGGAATCTGGAGCGACGGCCGCCTGCTTTCCGACACCGGCCGCCTGTTCGCCGCCAACCTCGCGGAGGCGGAGATGTTCGGCCCGCTGGCGCAGTTCGACGGCCCCGAGTCCGCGGCCGGCGCAGCCGTGCGGCGGTACTACGAACTGCTCGCGCGCTTCGCGCCGCTGTCGATCGGCGTGAGCGGCGTCGAGATCTCCGCGCGCGAATCCTGGGCGGTGACGACCGATGCGGGCCAGCGCTTCGAACTCGGGCGCGACGAGCCGGCAGGGCGTCTCTCGGAGCGCATCGTGCTGCTCGTCGCGGCCTACCCGCGCGTCAGCGCGCAGCTCGGAGGACCGCCGAAACGCATCGACATGCGCTATCCGAACGGCCTCGCGGCGGCGGCGGACAAGGCATCGAACACGGCAGCAAGGAAGTCATGAAAGCGGACAACAAGGACCTGATCGTCGGCGTCGATATCGGCACCTCCAAGGTGGTGGTGGCGGTGGCCGAAGTGCTGCCCGACGGCCGCTTCCAGCTGATCGGATTGGGTCAGGCGAACTCCGAGGGCCTGCGCAAGGGCGTGGTGGTCAACATCGAGGCGACGGTGCAGTCGATCCGTAAGGCGGTCGAGGAAGCCGAGCTGATGGCGGCCTGCCGCATCACCGACGTCTACACCGGGATCGCCGGCAGCCACATCCGCAGCTTCAACTCGAGCGGCATGGTGGCGATCAAGAACCGCGAAGTGTCGGCCGAGGACGTCGCGCGCGTGATCGAGACCGCACGTGCGGTGAACATTCCGACCGACCAGCAGGTGCTGCACGTGCTGACGCAGGAATTCATCGTCGACGGCCAGGAGGACATCCGCGAGCCGATCGGCATGAGCGGCGTGCGGCTCGAGGTGCGCGTGCACATCGTGAGCGGCGCGGTGAGCGCGGCGCAGAACATCGTCAAGTGCGTGCGCCGCTGTGGCCTGGAGGTCAACGACCTCGTCCTGCAGCCGCTCGCATCGAGCATGGCGGTGCTCACGTCCGACGAGAAGGAGCTCGGCGTCGCGCTGGTCGACATCGGTGGCGGCACCACCGACATCGCGGTGTTCACCGGTGGCGCGATCCGGCATACGGCGGTGATTCCGATCGCCGGCGACCAGATCAGCAACGACATCGCGATGGCGCTGCGCACCCCGATCCAGGACGCCGAGGAGATCAAGCTGCGCCACGGCGTCGCCAAGGAAATGCTGGCCGACGCGAGCGAGAAGATCGAGATTCCCGGCCTCGGCGATCGCGCGCCGCGCATGTTGTCGCGCCAGACGCTCGCCGCCGTGATCGAGCCGCGGGTGCAGGAGCTGTTCGCGCTGGTGCAGCGGGTCGTACGCGACTCGGGCTACGAGGAACTGATCTCGAGCGGCATGGTGCTGACCGGCGGCACCAGCCTGCTGCCGGGGATCGGCGAGCTCGCCGAGGACGTCTTCCTCAAGCCCGCGCGCATCGGCTGGCCGACCTACAACGGTGCGCTCGCGGACGTCGCGCGCAACCCGCGCTTCGCCACCGTGATGGGGCTGCTCACCGAGGCGCATTCGCAGCGCCTGCGCGGGCGCAAGGTGGCCGCGCAGGTCGGCTCGTTCAAGCAGACGCTGAAGAGGATGAAGGAATGGATCGTCGGCAATTTCTGAAGGCGCCGCGCTCGCGCGCGGAGCGTTTGGTCCGGAGCGTGCACTGTCAACCGCGAACGCGAATCTCCGCTTGCGTCGTTGACATTGCGCGTTTCGATTTGATGTTCGAAGTTACAGCGGGAGAAAGAGATGACCTTTGAAATCCTCGAAACCGAAACGCTCGGCACGGTAATCAAGGTGGTAGGCGTCGGCGGCGCCGGCGGCAACGCGGTCGAGCACATGATCCGGCGCAACGTGCAGGGCGTCGAGTTCATCTGCGCCAACACGGATCACCAGGCGCTGTCCCGGTCCGCGGCGCCGAACATCATCCAGCTCGGTGCGACCGGCCTCGGTGCCGGCAGCCGGCCCGAGGCCGGGCGCCAGGCCGCCACCGAAGCACGCGAGCGCATCGCCGACGCGCTGCGCGGCGCGCACATGGTCTTCATCACCGCCGGCATGGGAGGCGGGACCGGGACCGGCGCCGCGCCGATCGTGGCCGAGGTTGCGCGCGAGCTCGGCATCCTCACGGTCGCCGTCGTGTCGAAGCCGTTCGACTTCGAGGGGCCGAAGCGCATGAAGGTCGCCGAATCGGGTCTCGCCGAGCTGGAAGAGAAGGTGCATTCGCTCATCGTCATCCTCAACAACAAGCTGGAGGAAGTGCTCGGCGAGGACGCTGAGATGAACGAATGCTTCCGCGCGGCCGACGATGTCCTGCACAACGCCTGCGCCGGCATCGCCGAGATCATCAACGTGCCGGGGCTCATCAACGTCGACTTCGAGGACGTGAAGACCGTGATGAGCGAGCACGGCAAGGCCATGATGGGTACCGCGATGGCGAGCGGGCCGGATCGCGCCCGCATCGCCGCCGAGCAGGCCGTCGCGAGCCCGTTGCTCGAGGGCGTCGATCTTTCCGGCGCCCGCGGCGTGCTGGTCAACATCACGGCGACCGCCTCGTTGAAGATGAAGGAGACGCGCATCGTGATGGACACGATTCGCAGCTTCGCGGCCGACGACGCGACGGTGATCTTCGGCACGGTCTGCGACGAGACGATGGGCGACAACCTGCGCGTCACCGTCGTTGCGACCGGCCTGGGACGGGCCGCCAAGCGGACGCCGCTGACCGTGGTCGCAAACGCCCTGCGCACCGGCACCGACAACACGCCGATCGCGCCGGCACACGGCGTCGGCGCGCACGCGCGTCCCTCGGACTACACGCACCTCGACACGCCCGCGGTGTGGCGCACCGGTGGCCGCGAGGCGGCGGTGGCCCGGGTGGCGGCACTCGAGGACGCCGGCGCGGATCGGCTCGACATACCTGCTTTCCTGCGCAAGCAGGCGGACTGAGGAGCAGGCGGTAACAGAGTTGCGCCGTAGCGCGGTCCCGCGCTGCGCCGGCTTGCGACGAAGGGAGCAACGCGGCGCCGGCTTCGGGTTTTTTGGGGGATCCAGCGTTGCATTGCACAAATCGATCGCTAGAATCCGATCATGATGAAACAAAGCACCCTGAAGAGCCTGGTCCGCACCGTCGGGATCGGCTTGCACAGCGGAACCAAAGTCGAACTGGTCCTGCGGCCGGCCGCTGCCAACACCGGCATCGTCTTCCGCCGGGTCGACCTGCAACCGCCGGTCGACATCGCCGTCAGCCCGTTCATGGTCGGCGACACGCGCATGGCGTCGACCCTCGACAAGGAGGGCGTGCGCATCGCGACCGTCGAGCACCTGATGAGCGCGCTCGCGGGCCTCGGCATCGACAACTGCTATGTCGACGTCGATGCGCCCGAGATCCCGATCATGGACGGCAGCGCCGCCAGCTTCGTGTTCCTGATCCAGTCGGCAGGCATCGTGGAGCAGGAAGCACCCAAGCAGTTCGTGCGGGTGCGTAAGTCGGTGGAGATCGCCGACGGCGACAAGTGGGCCCGCCTCGAGCCACACTTCGGCTTCAAGCTCACGTTCTCGATCGACTTCAAGCATCCTGCGGTCGACGTCACGGAGCAGGTGGTCGAAGTGGACTTCGCGCGCGACGCCTATGTCGCGGCGGTGGCGCGTGCCCGCACGTTCGGGTTCGTCAACGAAGTCGAAGCGTTGCGTGCCGCAGGGCTCGCGCTCGGCGGGAACTTCGAGAACGCGATCGTCATGGACGAGTACCGTGTCCTGAACACCGACGGCCTGCGCTCGGGCGACGAGTTCGCCAAGCACAAGATCCTCGACGCGATCGGCGACCTCTACATCCTCGGCCGGCCGCTGATCGCGGCGTATCGAGCGCACAAGTCGGGCCACGGGCTGAACAACCGGCTGCTGCGCGCGCTGCTCGCGGACGCGAGCGCGTACGAACTGGTGACCTTCGAAAACGCCGCGGCGGCGCCGGCGGCGTTCGCGCATCCTGCATTCGCCTGACGGCCCGACGCGTGCCGTTCTTCCGCGCGCTGCTGATTTTTTTCGCGATCGCAGTGGTGATCTGCGTGGCGCTCTATCTTTTCAGCGGCAACCGCAAGTACCTCGGTTGGGCCGGCCGCCTGTTCAAGGTCGCAATCGCGGCGGCGCTGCTGTTTTTCGTCGTCCTGATGCTCGAGCGCATCGTTTGATGGAGCGCTGGTCCACCTTTCGCGGGTCGTGGCCTCGATCTCCGATTGGCCTACCTTGTTTGGGCGACGCGCGCACGTAGCCTGTCGGCGAGCCGCTGGGCCGCACGACCAACTCCGGAATCCGGCAAAGTTAGCGCAAGCTTCTCTGCCAGCCCAAGCGCGCTCGCAGCGTCCGGTGCGGCCTGGCGCGAATCCGCGAACTCACCCCGCGCGTCGCGCTTCATCGTCTCTTCTCCCGACGGTTCGCGGTACGACAATCGCTCGGGTTGTAGCCGTAGTTTGATTTCAGTAAGGTCGAAACCCTGCCGATTTAAGAAGGCAAGCAGTTGCGGCAAGCTCTGGCGCATCTTTGCTGCCAGGGCCGGGGAACCGACGAACAGCACGAGCGTCGCGTCGCGCACTTCGCAGGTTCCCGGTTGCAAGGCGTCGAAGTTCGGTGGCAGAGAAACGCCTGCCCCTGCAAGCGCCACCGCAACCCGCTGCGATTCGGCAGCACGGTGAACGAGCGCGGCTGCTGGCGAATCCGCCAGCGCCTGTTCAAGTGAACGTGCGCCGGTCACGTTGTCTCCCGGGGCGGCGTGGTGAGCGAGTTGTCGGCTTGCGGTACCGCTGGAGCGGCGTCACGAGCAAGGGGATTGTCGGTGCAGATCATCTTTGTCGATCAACGCCTGGCGCGCGCCCGCACCATCGACGTTTCGCCGCGCTTCATCGTGGCCGCAGTCGGCGGATTCGTCTTCGCAACGCTGCTCGCCGTCGTCGGCCTCTATGCCATCACGTTCCGCGTCGGCGCCGAGCTGAAGGTTCCGCTGATCCGGGATCTTATCGCTTTCGCGATGCGCGACGAGGTGGCGCGCAACGAACAGTTCGTGCGCGACAACGTTTCCGCGCTGGCGCGCCGCGTCGGCGAAATGCAGGCGCAGTTGATGCGGCTCGACGCGCTCGGCGAACGCGTTGCCAAGGTCGCCGGCATCCGCCCCGAGGAATTCAACTTCCGCGAGTTGCCGGGCCGCGGCGGCGCCGCACCGGTCGACGGTCGCGCGATGTCGCTCGACGAACTCAACACCGAGATGGAGCGCATAGTCAAAGGTGTCTCCAACCGTCAGGATTACATGGACGTGATCCAGTCGGAACTGATGGCCGCGCAGGTGCGGCGCGCATTGCTGCCGCAGAACACGCCGGTGACGGAAGGTTTCGTGGGTTCCGGTTACGGCATGCGGACAGATCCGTTCACCGGCCAGTTGACCATGCACGCCGGCATCGACTTCGCTGCACCGATCGGCACGCCGATCTATGCCGCCGCGGGCGGCGTCGTGATCAGTGCCGAAACGCATCCCTTCTACGGCAATGCCGTGACCATCGACCACGGCAACGACATCTCCACGCTCTACGCCCACGCGAGCAAGCTCGTGGTCAAGACGGGTGACATCGTCAAGCGCGGCCAGAAGATCGCCGAGGTTGGCACGACCGGACGCTCCACCGGCCCGCACCTGCACTTCGAAGTCCACGTAAAGGGCCAGGCGCAGAATCCGGCCAAGTTCCTCGCGCAGCAGAAGGGGAATTCGCCGCTGGCCGGGCTCGCCGCCGCGCCTGCGCCGAAGCCGGCGCGCAAGGCCGAGGTGGCCGCGGCACCCAAGCCCGCCGCGGTCGTCGAGACGGCTCCTCCTGCTGACAAGGAGCAGCCGCGCGCGCCGGCCCAGCCGGCTGTCCAGGACGCGCCCGCCGCGCCCGTCGCGCCGAAAGAAGACGCTCCCGCGTCCAGCTGATCGTCCCGGCGCGGCGAAACCCGCGTGCAATAATTTCAACGTTTTGCGCCGTGGCGCTGGCCACGGCCTTTTCTATTCCGCTTCCGCCCGCATGTCGGCGGGAGCGTCCTGAATCGCGAGTCTCCGCCTCCATGATCACCGGACTCCTCACGAAAGTGTTCGGCAGCCGCAATCAGCGCCTGCTGAAGAGCTATCAGCGCAACGTCGAACGCGTCAACGCGTTCGAGCCGCAGATCAAGGCGCTGAGCGACACCCAGCTGGCCGAAAAGACCGGCGAGCTCAAGGCGCGCCATGTCGCGGGCGAAACCCTCGATCAACTGCTTCCCGAAGCGTTCGCTGTCGTGCGCGAGGCGGCCGTGCGATCGCTCGGAATGCGGCACTTCGACGTGCAGTTGATCGGGGGCATGGTGCTGCATGACGGCAAGATCGCCGAGATGCGCACGGGCGAAGGCAAGACCCTGACTGCCACGCTCGCGGTCTATCTCAATGCGCTCGCGGGCAAGGGCGTGCACATCGTCACGGTCAACGATTACTTGGCCAGTCGCGACGCGGAGTGGATGGGCAAGGTCTACAAGTTTCTCGGCATGAGCGTCGGCACGATCCTGTCGCAACAATCGACCGAGGACAAGCGCGCCGCCTATGCCGCCGACATTACCTACGGAACCAACAACGAATTCGGGTTCGACTACCTGCGCGACAACATGGAGTATTCGGTCGGTGACCGGCGCCAGCGCGGGTTGAGTTTCGCCATCGTCGACGAGGTCGACTCGATCCTAATCGACGAGGCGCGCACGCCGCTCATCATCTCCGGCCCGGCGGAGGACCACACCGAGCTATACGTGCGCATGAACCAAGTCCCGCCGCTGCTCACGCGCCAGAGCGAGGAAAAGGGCGAGGGCGATTTCTGGGTCGACGAAAAAGCGCACCAGGTGCACATCTCGGAGACGGGTCACGAAAAGCTCGAGGGCATCCTCGTCAAGATGGGCCTGCTCGCCGACGGCGAGAGCCTGTACGCTCCGCAGAACATCATTCTCATGCACCACCTGAACGCGGCCCTGCGTTCGCACCACCTGTTCCACCGCGACCAGCAGTACGTGGTGCAGAACGGCGAGGTGGTGATCGTCGACGAGTTCACCGGCCGCCTCATGCCGGGCCGGCGCTGGTCCGAGGGCCTGCACCAAGCGGTCGAAGCCAAGGAAAAGGTGCAGATCCAGCAGGAGAACCAGACCCTCGCGTCGATCACGTTCCAGAACTACTTCCGCATGTACGCAAAGCTGGCCGGCATGACCGGTACCGCGGATACCGAGGCGTACGAGTTCCAGGAGATCTACCGGCTCGAGACGGTGGTGATCCCGACCCACAAGCCGATGATTCGCGAGGACCAGCAGGACAAGATCTACCGTACCGTCAACGAGAAGTACGGCGCGATCCTCGCCGACATCCAGGACTGCCACCGGCGCGCCCAGCCGGTGCTGGTCGGCACGACTTCGATCGAGAACTCCGAGGTCCTTTCCAACCTCCTCAAGAAGGAGGGACTGGCGCACCAGGTGCTGAACGCCAAGCAGCACGCGAAAGAGGCCGAGATCGTGGCCCAGGCGGGGCGTCCGAAGATGATCACGATCGCGACCAACATGGCCGGGCGCGGCACGGACATCGTGCTGGGCGGCAACGTCGAGAAGCAGGTCGACTTCGTGCACGCCGACGCCGGCATCGAGGAGCCGGAGAAGGAAGCCCGCATCGCGAAACTGCGTGGCGAATGGCAGTCGCTGCACGACGAGGTAGTCAAGGCCGGCGGACTGAAGATCATCGGCTCCGAGCGCCACGAGTCGCGCCGCATCGACAACCAGTTGCGCGGCCGCTCGGGGCGCCAGGGCGACCCGGGGGAATCGCGCTTCTACCTGTCGATGGAAGATCCGCTGTTGCGCATATTCGCCGGCGACCGCATGAAGGCGATCATGGACCGGCTCAAGCTGCCGGAAGGCGAGGCGATCGAGGCGGGCATGGTGACGCGTTCGATCGAAAGCGCGCAGCGCAAGGTCGAGGCGCGCAACTTCGACATCCGCAAGCAGCTGCTCGAGTACGACGACGTCGCCAACGACCAGCGGCGCGAGATCTACCGCCTGCGCAACGAGATCCTCGAGTCGAACGAGATCGAACCGATGATCGAAGGCCTGCGGCGCGGTTTTTTCACCGAGCTGTTCCGCGCATTCGTCCCCGAGGAGTCGGTCGAGGAGCAGTGGGACATCGATGGACTGACCAAGGCGCTGACCGACGACTGGCAGATCACGCTGCCGGTCCGGCAATGGCTCGAGACCGAGGAGAAGATCGACGATGCGGTCGTGCTCGAGCGCGTGCTGAAGGCCGCGGACGAGGCCTATACCGGCAAGGTGTCGCTGGTCGGCAGGGACGTCTTTGTCGGCTTCGAGCGGTCGATGATGCTGCAGGTGCTGGATCAGCACTGGCGCGAGCACCTTGCCGCGCTCGATCATCTACGCCAGGGCATCCACCTGCGCGGTTACGCGCAGAAGCAGCCGAAGCAGGAATACAAGCGCGAGGCGTTCGAGCTGTTCGCCACGCTGCTCGATCGCGTGCGCGCCGACGTGGTGCGGATCCTGATGAACGTGCGGATCCAGACGCAGCAGGAAGTCGCGGCGGCCGAGCAACGCATCGAGGAGGAGAGCGAGCGCCGCATCGAGCAGGCGCATGCCCAGCACAGCGATTTCGGCACGGCGGTGGCGGCCGAACCGGCCGATGTGGAGACCCTCACCTTGCCCGAGCCCGAGCAGAACGAGCCGAAGGCGCAGCCGTTCAAGCGTTTCGGCGACAAGATCGGCCGCAACGACCCGTGTCCGTGCGGATCGGGCAAGAAATACAAGCAGTGCCACGGCAAGCTGGCGTGACTCCCGTCGTCGGGGCGGCGACGCACTGAGGATCGATGGCCGTCAACCTGCGCGCGCCCGACCCCGCTAGCCTGCGTGTCGTGGCCGGCGTCGAGCTCGGCTGGGCCGAGGCCGGGATCCGCAAGACCAATCGCAAGGATCTGTTGCTGATACGCCTCGCTCCGGGCGCGACCGCCGCCGGCGTTTTCACGCAGAACCGATTTCGCGCGGCGCCGGTCGTCGTCTGCCGTGAACATCTCGCCCGCAGCCCTGCCGTCCGCGCGCTCGTGATCAATACGGGAAACGCCAACGCGGGAACCGGTCCGGCCGGCATCGAGCACGCGCGTGCAACCTGCGCGGAGGTCGCGCGCCTCTGCGGCACCACGCCGCAACAGGTATTGCCCTTCTCGACCGGCGTCATCCTGGAACCGCTGCCCGTCGATCGCGTGCTGGCGGGTCTTCCACAGGCGTTCGCGCGCCTGGCGCCAGGCCACTGGGCGGAGGCGGCCGAGGCGATCATGACTACCGACACCGTGCCGAAGGCGGCCTCGCGCGAGGTCGCCCTCGATGGCAAACGCGTCAACATCACCGGTATCGCCAAGGGCGCCGGCATGATCCGGCCGGACATGGCCACCATGCTGGGTTTCGTGGCAACCGACGCGGCGGTCGCCGGCCCGGTACTGCAGGCGCTCACGCGCGAGGCGGCCGACCGTTCGTTCAACCGCATCACGGTGGACGGCGACACGTCGACCAACGACTCGTTCGTCGTCATCGCCAGCGCCGGCTCGGGCGCCGCGCCGATCGTCTCGCGCGACGATCCGCGCTATGCGGCACTGGCGGCCGCGCTTGCCGAGGTATCGGCGTCGCTGGCGCAGGCGATCGTGCGCGACGGCGAAGGAGCGACGAAATTCATCGAGATCCGCGTGGAGGGCGCGCGCGGCGTCGATGAAGCGGCGCGTGTCGCGTATGCCATCGCCCACTCACCGCTCGTGAAAACGGCCTTCTTCGCGTCGGATCCGAATCTGGGCCGCATCCTGGCTGCAATCGGCAACGCGGGCATCGCCGACCTCGACGCCGCACGGGTGCAGCTGTTCCTGAACGATGTCTGGGTCGCGCGCGACGGCGGCAGGCACCCGGCGTATCGCGAAGAGGACGGCGTTCGTGTGATGCAGGGCACCGAAATACTCGTGCGCGTGCAACTCGGCCGCGGCAACGCGGATACGACGGTCTGGACATGCGACCTGTCGCACGACTACGTTTCGATCAACGCCGACTATCGCAGCTGACGAGGGTCACTTGGCCGATTCACTGAACCGGAGAATCGAGTCTCTGATCGACCGCCTCGAAGCGCTCCTGCCGCACGCTGCGCCGACCGACTGGACGGCGCCGGCGTTCCGGTGGCGGACGCGCCATTACCTCGGCGTTCGGGTGGGCGCGCTGGAGGCGGTGCACCGTATCGCCCGTATCGAGCCGCAAGACCTGCGGCACGTCGATGCGCAGAAGGATGCGATCCTGCGCAACACGGAGCAGTTTGTGCGTGGCCTGCCGGCCAACAACGTGCTCCTGACCGGAGCGCGGGGCACCGGCAAGTCGTCGCTGATCCGCGCGTGCCTGGTGCGGTTTCACGCCGACGGCTTGCGCCTGGTCGAGGTCGACAAACACGATCTTCTCGACCTGCCCGACATCGTCGAGCGGGTTGCCGCTCGCAGCGAGCGGTTCATCCTGTTCTGCGACGACCTGTCGTTCGACGAAGGCGAGGGAACGTACAAGGCGCTCAAGGCGGCGCTCGACGGATCGGTTGCCGCGCCCTCGGAAAACGTCCTGATCTACGCCACGTCCAATCGGCGCCACCTGATGCCCGAGTACATGCGCGAGAACCTGGATACGAAGTACCAGGACGACGGCGAGATCCATCCCGGCGAAACGGTCGAGGAGAAGATCTCGCTTTCGGAGCGCTTCGGACTCTGGCTCTCGTTCTATCCGTTCCGGCAGGACGACTATCTCGACATCGTTGCGCACTGGCTCGCGCACTACCGCGCGGACGCCGGACTGATCGAGGCCGCGCGCACCGAGGCGCTGCAGTTCGCACTCCTGCGGGGCTCCCGCTCCGGCCGTGTGGCATTGCAGTTCGCGCGCGACTTCGCCGGGCGTCATGGCCTTGCACCGCACGCATGAGCGCACCGGCAGCGCGCAAGGTCACGGAGGTCGCCGTCGGGGTCGTCATTCGCGCGGACGGCGCCGTTCTGCTCGCGGATCGTCCGGCGGGCAAGGCGTACCGCGGGTACTGGGAGTTTCCCGGCGGCAAGATCGAACCCGGCGAGAGCGTTGCGGCCGCACTCGCGCGCGAACTGAACGAGGAACTCGGCATTTCCGTGGCGGCAAGTACACCGTGGGTCACGTTCGAGTTCGACTATCCGCACGCGTACGTGCGCCTGCATTTCGAGCGCGTTTATCTCTGGCAGGGCACGCCGCACGCGCGCGAGGGACAGCGGCTGGGCTTTTATCGGCCCGATGCGACGCTGCCGGCTCCGCTTCTTCCCGCCGCGGTGCCGGCGCTGCGTTGGCTGCGGCTGCCCGAGATCCTGGGGCTATCGAGGGACGGATGGCGCTGCGCCGTGCTCAGCGCCGAGGAACTGCGCGTGGCGCAGGCGCGCCCTCGCGGCGATTGGATCGGTGCGTTCGCCGAGCGTCGCGCAGACCTCGAGCGTGCTGCAACGATCGATTGCGACTTCGCGCTGGTCGGCCCTGTCTTCGACGATCCGCGCTGGCCTGCGCGCAGCGCGCTCGGCTGGCAGGGATTTGCCGAAGTCGCACGATGTACGCCGTTGCCGGTTTATGCGTGTGGCGGCATCTCCGCATCGGACCTCGACCTAGCGCGCCGGCATGGCGCGCACGGTGTGGCGCCGTCAACCCCCGCCGCGTGATGGCGCGCCGGGATCCTCACCCTTTTCGTCGGGTGCGGGTTCGGACTGGCCGCCCGGGATGACGTGACGCTCGGCGGCCCAGTCCCCGAGGTCGACCAGCCTGCAGCGTTCCGAACAAAACGGGCGCCAGCGGCTTTCGCTGAGCCAGGCTACGGGCTTGCCGCAGGTCGGGCACTCGACCTCGCGAGTCATGACCTGCGCGGCCGTCGCTCTAGAAGGCGCACAGCGCGAGTTCGAACGGCACGTCGCGATCGAACGAACGCGCCTTCAGCTCGCGATCGGTCGACATGAACCGGATCCACAGCGCGTACTTGTTGGCACTGATCTCCGGAATGGCGGCCAGTTCGGCCGGGACGCGCACCTGCAGGAGCGCATACGTCCGGCCCTGGAGCATCTGCTGGAACGATCCCTGCACGGCGACCTGCTGGCTGCGGTGTGCGGTCTCGCGCAGCAAGCGCAATACGATGCCCAGCGCGCCGTTGAATTGCGTGAGAGGGCGCAGCCAGTTCTCCAGGTCGGCCGCGCGGGCCTTCGCGTCGCGCATCAGCCAGGCGTGATAGGACGGCAGGTCGAATTCGCAGGTTCCGCCGGGAATGCTGGCGCGGCTGCGGATGCTGGTGAGCCACTCGTTCTCGCGTAACTGCTGGCCGGCCTTGCCGGGCGTCGCGTTCAGCGCGTGCTGCGCGCCGTCGATATTGGTGAGAACGGCTTCGAGCGCAGTCTCGGAAACCTGCGGATTGTTGCGGAGCGCGAGCAGAGATTGCTTGTGGCGCTCCAGTTCCTGCAGCAGGTCGCCCTTAAGGTCGGCTCGCGAGGTGACCTCGAGGATCTCGAACAGCGTCAGCAGCGCTGTGTGATGACTGTACGGATGGTCCTGCGCACAGAAGTAGCCAAGCTTGTCGAACAGGTCCTCGAGGCGCAGCAACGTGCGCACCCGCTCGCTGAACGGATACTCGTACAGGATCGTCGGCGCAGCCGCGGAACTCATCGCCCGGCCAAGATATCACAGGCTTTCCGGGCGACGCTGCGCGGCGAGCCTCGAATACAGGTGATGCAGGCGTTCGACCCGGGGCACCAGGGCCTCGAACTCGACCTGATTCACGATCACGTCGTCGGCTGCGTCGAGGCGCGCCTCGCGCGTCGCCTGCTGCGCGATGATCCTGCGTACCGCATCCGCGTCGAAGCCGCTGCGTCGCTGCACGCGTTCGATCTGGACTTCCGTCGGGCAATCCACCACGAGGACCCGATCGACGCGTTGCCGCCAGTTGCCGGTCTCGACCAGGAGCGGGATCACGAGCACGACGTAGGGAGCTACCGCGGCAACTCGCCGCGCCTCGTCCTCGGTGGCCTGGCGGATCAGTGGATGCAGGATCGCTTCGAGGCGCTGCTTCGCGGCGCGGTTCTCGAAGGCAAGCGTGCGCATGCGCGCGCGGTCGAGCGCACCGTCCGGCGCGACGAACTCCGGACCGAATTCGGCGGCGATCGCCGCCATCGCCGCCCCTCCCGGCGCGGACAATGCATGCGCGATCAGATCGGTGTCGACCACGGCCGCGCCCAGCGACTGCAGGGCCGCGCTCACCATCGTCTTGCCGCTTCCGATGCCCCCTGTCAGGCCGACTACGAAGCCGGCGGCATCAGAACGGCAGGTAGCGGGCGAGGGCATCGCCATAGACGAGCACGATCAATCCAGCGGCGGCCAGGTACGGTCCGAAGGGAATCGGAATCTCGCGGCCGCGCCGGGCGAGGACGATCAGAGCGATCCCCACCACGGCACCGACCACCGACGAGATCAGGATCAGCGGCAGCAGCATCTTCCACCCCATCCAGGCGCCGAGTGCACCAAGCAGCTTGAAGTCGCCGTAACCCATGCCTTCCTTGCCGGTGGTGAGCTTGAACAGCCAGTAGATCGACCACAGGATCAGGTATCCCGCCGCCGCGCCAAGAACGGCATCCTGGAGCGGAACGAAGACGTTCCAGGTGTTCGCCAGCAGGCCGAGCCATAACAAGGGCAGGGTGATGCTGTCGGGCAGCAGCGTCGTATCGGCGTCGATGAACGTCAGCGCGATCAGCATCCACGTGAAGAGCAGCGCCAGCACGCCCGCCGTGCCCCAGCCGAAGCGCCAGGCGATCGCCGCCGAAAGCACAGCGGTCAGGGCCTCGACGACCGGATAGCGCGGCGAGATGCGCGCGCCGCAATTGGCACATTTGCCGCGCAACGCAAGGTAGGACACGACCGGGATGTTGTCGATGAGCCGCAGCGGCGCGGAACAGGCCGGGCAATGCGAGCGCGGCGCCCAGAGGTTGTAGACGCCTTTTTCGTCCAGCGTGCGCCCCTCGAGGTCGGCGCACTGTGCCCGCCATTCCGCCTCCATCATCTTCGGCAGGCGATGGATAACGACGTTCAGGAACGAGCCGATCGCCAGGCCGAAAACCGCGGCGCAGAGGATGAAGAGGGAATCCGGGGACAAGAAGCGAAGCGGGCCGGCGCCGCGCTTGCGGTGCCGACCCCTGGATTGCTAGACGACCTGGCCGAGCTTGAAGATCGGCAGGTAGATGGCGATGACGATGCCGCCGACCACGACGCCGAGCACCACCATGATCATGGGTTCGATCAGGCTCGCCAGCGCGTCCACGGTCTCGTCGACTTCGCGCTCGTAGTAGTCGGCGACCTTGGACAACATGGAATCCAGGGAACCGGACTCTTCGCCGATGCTGGTCATCTGCACGGCCATGTTCGGGAACACGCCGGAGTTCTGCATCGCCTGTGCGAGGCTGGTTCCGATGTTCACCTCGGTCTGCACCTGCTTGGTCGCTTCGCGGTAGACCGCATTGCCGGCGGCGGGCCCGACCGAGTCGAGCGCTTCGACCAGCGGCACTCCGGCCGCAAACGTCGTCGATAGCGTGCGGCTCCAGCGCGCGACCGATGCCTTCAGAATCAGTTCACCGATCACCGGCGGCTTGAGCATCAGGCGGTCGATCATCATTTGCACCTTCGGCGACCGCTTCCACGCCTGGAGCAGGAAATAGACGGTGCCGGCCGACCCGAACAGAAGGATGTACCAGTACTTGATGGTGAAATCGGACATCGCGATCACGGCGAGTGTCGGCGCCGGCAGGTCGGCGCCGAAGTTCGCGAACACCGTCTTGAACGACGGGATCACGAACACCATGATGACGGCGGTGATCAGGACCGCCACCAGGATGATCATGAGCGGGTAAAAGAGCGCTTTCTTGATCTTGCCCTTCAGCGCGAGCGTCTTTTCCTTGTACTGCGCGAGGCGGTCGAGCAGCGTTTCGAGAATACCGGCCTGTTCGCCGGCAGCCACGAGATTGCAGAACAGCGGATCGAAGTAGATCGGGTACTTGCGGAACGCCTGGTTCAGGCTGGTACCGGTTTCGATGTCCATCCGGATGTCGTTCAGCAGGCGCGACATCGACGGATTACCGTGGCCGCGCCCGATGATGTCGAAACACTGCAGCAACGGCACGCCGGCCCGCAGCATGGTCGACAGCTGGCGCGTGAAGACCGCAAGGTCCTTCTCCGAGATCTTGCGGCCGCGCGCGAACGTCTGCTTCTTGATCTTGGTCACGGTCACGCCGCGCCGGCGCAGCGCGGCCGCGACGACCGACTCGCCGCCGGCGCGCATCTCGCCCTTGAGGACGCGGCCGGTCTTGTCGCGGCCTTCCCAGTGGAAGGTCGACTCGCGGACCATTTCCTTGGGTCTGGCGATTGCTCCGGTTGCCATCTACGGTTCTCCGAAAAACTCTGTCCGGCTTAGTCGTTGGTGCAGCCGAGCACTTCTTCGACCGAAGTCATGCCCTGCTTGACCTTGAGCAGGCCCGATTGGCGCAGGTTGCTCACGCCGTCGCGCAGCGCCTGTTGTGCAATCTCGAGCGAGCTGCCGCCCCTGAGAATGATGCGCTGAATTTCCTCGGTGAGCGGCATCACCTCGTAGATGCCGACGCGGCCCTTGTAGCCGGAGCCCTTGCAGCGATCGCAGCCGGCCGGCCTGTACGGCACCCAGCTTCCATCGAGTTCCGCTTCATTGAAGCCGGCCAGCAGCAGGGCTTCCTTCGAGAGTTCGGCAGGCTGCTTGCACGTGCACAACCGGCGCGCGAGGCGCTGCGCGGTGATCAGGATGACCGACGACACGATGTTGAACGGCGCCACCCCCATGTTGGCGAGACGCGTCAGTGTCGAGGGAGCGTCGTTGGTGTGCAGCGTCGACATGACCATGTGGCCCGTCTGCGCCGCCTTGATCGCGATGTCGGCGGTCTCGAGGTCGCGAATCTCACCGACCATGATGATGTCCGGGTCCTGGCGCAGGAACGAACGCAAGGCGTTCGCGAAGGTCAGTCCCGCCTTTTCATTGACGTTGACCTGGTTGATGCCGGCAAGCTGGATTTCCGCCGGATCCTCGGCGGTCGAGATGTTGACGCCCGGCTGATTGAGCAGGTTCAAGCACGTGTACAGCGACACCGTCTTGCCGCTGCCGGTCGGGCCGGTCACGAGCACCATGCCGTACGGACGCTTGATCGCATCGACCAGCGATTCCTTCTGGTGCGGCTCGTAGCCGAGCGACTCGATGCCCATCTTCGCCTGGCTGGGGTCGAGGATACGCATCACGACCTTCTCGCCGTACAGCGTGGGCAGCGTGCTGACACGGAAGTCGATGGCACGTTGGCCGGACAACGCCAGCTTCATGCGCCCGTCCTGCGGGACGCGCTTTTCCGCAATGTCGAGCTTGGAGATGACCTTGATTCGCGTGACGAGCCGTTCCTTGATCGCCAGCGGCGGCTGCGCCACTTCGCGGAGGATGCCGTCGACCCGGAACCGGATGCGATAGAACTTCTCGTAGGGCTCGAAGTGCAGGTCCGAAGCGCCCTCGGTGATCGCATCGAGCAGCAGCTTCTGCAGGAAGCGGACGACCGGCGCGTCGTCGACTTCGACCGCAGACTCTTCCTGCGGCGGCGCCTCCCCGCCTTCCGACAGCAGGTCCTCGAAATTGACCTCGTCGCCAACGATGTTCTCGAGCGACTGCGTGACCGACTGCGAGGAGGACTCGACCAGCTTGACTAGCTTGTCGTGCTCGACGACGACGACGTCGATCTGCAGCTGCGTGTGAAAGCGGACCTGATCAAGCGCCTGAAAGTTCGTCGGATCGGAGACCGCGATGGCGAGCCGGTTGCTGCGCTTGCGCAGGGCGAGCACGCGCAGAGAGCTCACCAGCTTCTTGTCGATGAGGTCCTTCGGCAACTGGTCCGTGTCGTAGGCACTCAGATCCAGCAGCGGATGGCCGAACGTCTCCGCAGCGAACTTCGCGATCTGGTTGGCGGTGAGGCCGGTTGAGTCGCCCGCGCCGACCAACTCGTCGATGAACTGCGTGTTGCTCATCGTCGCCTTGCGGGCAAGGGTTTCGGCGCGATCCGGCCGCAGCTTGCCCTGCTGCACGAGGGCGCGCGCCAGACCCGTAAGGGCGCCGGCGGCCGCGGAGGGGCCCTGCGTTACAGCGGACATGAGCGCGTGCGGGAGGAGATCGGAACTGGTTCTTTTATAGAGGCGGGAGGCTTCAGAGAAGCCTGAAGATAGTGCCGATAAGCCCCCGATTTGTAAAGCTAACTAGCCAGAAGGAGGGCAGCCGTTCAGGGTGGGCCGGCAGGGGACGACGGAGGAAGCGGCGCGGAGTCGGGATTGAAGCTGGTCGGGGTGAGAGGATTTGAACCTCCGACTCCTGCGTCCCGAACGCAGTACTCTACCAGGCTGAGCTACACCCCGAATCCGAAGCGGACAACGCAAGACGTTGCCACGTTCGTTGGGACCAGTCGCACGCACACTACCGGTCGCGACGAATCGCCAAGTCGATCAAGTCTAACAAAGAAACTCGGCAGTCGGACGCGGGCAACGACGACGCCGCAGCGCGCGCCGCGCGTGCTTCGTCCTCCGCGCGTGCGCGCGAGAACTCGAGTGCGCCGGTGTCGTGCACCACGCGGGCGATCTGCACGAAATCGCCCCCGCCGACGCGGATTGCTCCCTCGATCAATTCGCGCTGGTGCACCGTGGCCCCGCGCAGCGCGTAGATGATGGGAAGCGTCACCTTTCCTTCGCGCAGGTCATCGCCGAGGCGCTTGCCGAGTTCCTCCGCATGACCCGAGTAATCCAGGATATCGTCGACGATCTGGAACGCCGTCCCGACCGAAGCGCCGTAGCGCAGGCAGCGCGCTTCGGTCGCGCTGTCTGCCCCGGCGATGACGGCGCCGATGCGCGCCGCCGCTTCGAACAGCGTCGCCGTCTTGCGCTCGACCACGCGCAAATAGCGTTCCTCGTCCACCGTCGGGTCGTGGATGTTCAGCAACTGCAGCACCTCGCCCTCGGCGATGCGGTTGGTCGCGTCGGCAAGGATCGACATCACGCGCATGCTTCCCGCTTCGACCATCATCTGGAAGGCACGCGAATAGAGAAAGTCACCGACCAGGACGCTGGCGGCGTTGCCGAACATCGCATTGGCGGTCGGCCGACCGCGTCGCAAGTCGGATTCGTCGACGACGTCATCGTGCAGGAGGGTGGCGGTGTGGATGAACTCGATCACCGCCGCCAGGCGATGCGCCGCCGGTCCGCGCATTCCCAGTGCGCCCGCGATCAGCAGCAGGACCGCGGGCCGCAGGCGCTTGCCGCCAGCGCCCACGATGTAGTCGGCGACGGTCCGGATCAGGGATACATCCGAATCCAGCCGGCTGCGGATGACGGCATCGACCTCCAGCATGTCCTTCGCGACAGGCGCGAGCACGCGCGCAGCGTCGCGTGGAGGGGTGTCCTGCGGGGCCGGTCGAATCGTGGCGTGTTGGTTCATCGGTGTTCCGATCCGGATCGGCTACGGTCCCGGCGGGCGGATTATAGGTTCGACCCAGCTGCGATCCGGCCGGGCGGCGTGCGGTTTGACTCCCAGGGGCGATGCTTGGGATAATGCTCGGCTTTCCAGACCGTCCCAGGCCCGGCGCGACAGCGCCTGAGGACTGCCTTGGCGGGCAGTGGTGCGGCCGGCGCAGTGGAGCAAGCCATGTATGCAGTGATCAGGACGGGCGGCAAGCAGTATCGCGTCGTCGCCGGAGAAAAATTGCGCGTCGAGTCCCTCGGCGCCGAAGTGGGCAGCGTCGTGACGCTTACCGAGGTGCTCGCGATCGGCGATGGGCCGAACGTGCGCCTCGGTACGCCGCTGGTGTCCGGAGCGGCGGTCAGCGCCACCGTTCTTGCCCATGGCCGGCACGACAAGCTGCGCATCTTCAAGATGCGCCGGCGCAAGCACTTCCAGAAGCACGCCGGCCATCGACAGAACTTCACCGAACTGCGTATCGACGCAATCAACTGACGAGGATCCGGGGCCGGCGTTAGTGACGAACGCAGCGATCCGGGCAAGGAACAACCATGGCACACAAAAAGGCAGGCGGCTCTTCGCGCAACGGGCGCGATTCGCAGGCGAAAAGGCTCGGCGTAAAGGTGTTCGGCGGCGAGGCCATCAACGCCGGCTCGATCATCGTGCGCCAGCGCGGAACACGTTTCCATGCCGGCGACAACGTTGGCATGGGGCGTGATCACACCCTGTTTGCGTTGATCGACGGCAAGGTCAGGTTCGCCGTACACGGCCCGAACAACCGTCAGACCGTGAGCGTCGTCACGCAGGGTTGACCGGGTCGGACCACAGGTGACGAGCCCTGCCCCAGGCAGGGCTTTTCTTTTTGCAGTCCCATTGCGATGAAGTTCATTGATGAAGCGCGCATCGAGGTATGCGCCGGCAAGGGTGGCGACGGCTGTGCCTCGTTCCGCCGCGAGAAGTTCATTCCCAAGGGCGGGCCGGACGGAGGCGATGGCGGGCGCGGCGGCAGCGTGATCGGCGTCGCCGATCGCAATATCAACACGCTGATCGAGTATCGCTATATGCCGCGCCATGCGGCGGGTGACGGCGAGAACGGTCGCGGCTCGGATTGTTACGGCGCTTCGGGCAAGGATCTGGTGCTTCGCCTACCGGTGGGAACGATCGTCGTCGACGAAGACTCGGGCGCGCAGCTGGTCGATTTTTCCGCCCACGGACAGCGTTTCACGCTGGCCAAGGGTGGCGTCGGCGGGCTCGGCAACCTGCACTTCAAGTCGAGCACGAACCGTGCTCCGCGGCAGCGAACCCTGGGCGAGGCTGGCCAACGCCGCCACCTGCGCCTGGAGTTGAAGGTGCTTGCCGACGTCGGTCTGCTTGGTGCGCCCAACGCGGGCAAATCGACGCTTGTCGCAGCGGTTTCGAACGCGCGTCCGCGCGTCGCGGACTATCCCTTCACGACGCTGCACCCGCACCTCGGCGTCGTGCGCATGGAAGCGGAGCGCGGCTTCGTGATCGCCGACGTGCCCGGCTTGATCGAAGGGGCCGCGGAAGGGGCGGGCCTCGGTCATCGTTTCCTCCGCCATCTCTCGCGCACGCGCTTGCTGCTGCAGGTCGTCGACATCGCGCCGATCGACGCGTCGGTCGACCCGGTGAAGCAGCTGCGCGTCGTCGCCGCCGAACTCAAGAAATACGATGCGGCGTTGTTTCGCAAGCCGCGTTGGATCGTGTTGAACAAGATCGACCTGATCGATCCGGCGTTGCGTGCAGAACTCGTCCGACGCGTGCGGCACCGTCTGCGGACCAAGGCGCCCATCTACGCGGTCTCCGCCGCGACCGGCGAAGGCTGCCGCGACCTGATGTGGGCGGTGCAGCGGTTTCTGTTCGAAGGTGGCGCGTCCGATCGGCACGCCGATCGGTCGGATCCGCGTTTCGCCGCACTCGAAGCGGACGCATGACACGCCGATGAGCGCGATCGCCGCTGTCGCCGTGGCGCGCCGCGTCGTCATCAAGGTCGGCAGCACGCTCGTGACCAATGAAGGACGTGGCCTCGACCTCGCCGCGATCGCCCGGTGGACCGAGCAGATCTCCGAACTGCGCAGGCTCGGCAAGCAGGTGATCCTGGTGTCGAGCGGTGCAATCGCCGAGGGGATGCAACGCCTTGGCTGGACGACCCGCCCACACCAGATTCACGCGCTGCAGGCGGCCGCGGCGGTCGGACAGATGGGACTCGCGCAAGCGTACGAGACCAGCTTCCGCGAGCGGGGGTTGCACAGCGCGCAGGTGCTGCTCACGCACGCCGACCTGGCAGACCGTGCGCGCTATCTCAATGCACGCTCGACGTTGTTCGCGCTGCTGCAACTGGGCGTGGTCCCGGTGATCAATGAGAACGACACGGTCGTGACCGACGAGATCAAGTTCGGCGACAACGACACCCTCGGCGCGCTGGTGACGAACCTCGTCGAGGCCGACGTACTCGTGATCCTGACCGACCAGCGTGGCCTGTATTCGGCCGATCCGCGCCGCGACCCGAACGCGACCCTGATCGAGCACGCCCGCGCCGGCGACGCGCAGCTCGAAGCGATGGCGGGGGGTGTCGGCAGCGAGATCGGCCGCGGCGGCATGATCACCAAGGTGCTGGCGGCCAAACGCGCCGCGCGCAGCGGCGCGCACACGGTCATCGCGTCGGGGCGCGAAGCCGATGTCCTGGTGCGCCTCGCACGCGGCCAGGCCGTCGGCACGCAGCTCGTCGCTGCGGTGCAGGTTCTCACTGCACGCAAGCAGTGGCTCGCCGATCATCTGCAATTGAAGGGGCGCATCGTGATCGACGCGGGCGCCGCGCGGGCACTGCGCAGCGGCGGACGAAGCCTGCTGCCGATCGGCGTGACCGAGGTTCAAGGGGAGTTCGCGCGCGGCGACGTGATTGCCTGTCTCGACCCGACGGGTACCGAAGTCGCGCGCGGCCTGATCAACTACAGCAGCGGCGAGACGCGCCTTATCGCGCGCAAATCGAGCTCCGAGATCGAAGCGGCGCTCGGGTTCATCGAAGAACCCGAGTTGATCCATCGCGACAATCTGGTCTTGAGCTGAGGACTCAGCCGGCCTGGTCGTTCAAGTTCGACGACTCCGGCGTGGCGGCCGCCTGCTCAGCTGGCCGTATGCGGATCAAATGGCTCTGGCGCCATCCGCCGCGGAACACGAAGCGGGAAAGTTCCGCAAGCGCCTGCTGGTACACGTCGCGCTTGAACTCGATCACCGTGTCCAGCGGTACCCAGTAGGCATGCCAGCGCCACGCGTCGAACTCCGGTTTCTCGCTGCGGCGCAAGCAGACGTCGCAATCGCGACCGATCATGCGCAACAGGAACCAGATCTGCTTCTGCCCCCGGTAGTTCCCCCGCAGATCACGCCGGATCCACTGGTCGGGCACGTCGTAGCGCAGCCACTCGCGGGTGCGGGCGACGATCTTCACGTGTTCGGGCTTGAGCCCGATCTCCTCGTACAGCTCGCGAAACATCGCCTGTTCGGGAGACTCGCCGTGCTTGATCCCGCCCTGCGGGAACTGCCATGCGTGCTGCTTGACGCGCTTGCCCCAGAAGACCTCGTTGCGGTGATTCAGCAGGATGATGCCGACATTCGGGCGATAGCCTTCCTTGTCCAGCATGCCAACACCTGAACCTATATCATCTGCGGCCGATTATATGGCCGCCGTCACGCGCGCGACCGTGGAAAAAGCAACGGAATGCGAGCCTCCCGCTTCTTCGTTTCCACCCTGAAAGAGGCTCCAGCCGACGCCGAGGTGATCAGTCACCAGCTCATGGTGCGGGCCGGCATGATCAAGAAGCTCGCGGCCGGGATCTACAGCTACCTGCCGATGGGGATGCGCTCGATCCGCAAGATCGAGCGGGTGGTGCGCGAGGAGATGAACCGCGCGGGCGCGATCGAATTGCTGATGCCGGTGGTTCAACCGGCGGAACTCTGGATGGAGTCGGGGCGCTGGTACAAAATGGGACCTGAGCTCGCGCGGCTGAAGGACCGCCACGAACGCGACTTCATCATCCAGCCCACGTCCGAGGAGGTCATCTCGGACATCGTGCGCGAGGAGCTGAAGAGCTACAAGCAGCTTCCGATCAACTTTTATCACATCCAGACCAAGTTCCGCGACGAGCGTCGTCCGCGCTTCGGTGTCATGCGCGGCCGCGAGTTCACGATGAAGGACGCGTATTCGTTCGATCGCGACGAGGCGTCCGCGATGCGCAGCTACCAGGCGATGTACGACGCGTACGGCCGCATCTTCTCCCGCATGGGCCTCAGGTTCCGCTCGGTGGCCGCCGACACGGGGAACATCGGCGGCAAGGCGAGCCACGAGTTCCAGGTGATCGCCGACACGGGCGAGGACGCGATCGCGTATTGCCCCACCTCCGACTACGCGGCCAATGTCGAGATGGCCGAAGCGCTGCCGCTCATCGCGCACCGGGCCGCGCCCGCAGAAGCGTTGCGGAAGACGCCGACGCCGGGCAAGGAAAAGTGCGAGGACGTGGCGCAGTTGCTCGGGATTCCGCTCGGGCGCACGGTCAAGTCGATCGCGCTTGCTGTCGACGCGCCGGCTGCCGGCGACACGAGGGAGGCCGCAATCTGGTTGTTGTTGATTCGCGGCGACCACGAGCTGAACGAGGTGAAGGCAAACAAGGTCCCGGGCTTGAAAGACGGCTTCCGCTTTGCCACCGAGGCCGAGATCCTCGCTGCGTTCGGCACGCGGCCCGGCTATCTCGGACCCATCAACACCAGGCGACCGATTCGGGTCGTCGCCGATCGAACCGTCGCCAACATGAGCGACTTCGTGTGCGGCGCCAATGAAGAGGACTTCCACTTCACCGGCGTGAACTGGGGGCGCGATCTCGCGGAACCCGATGTCGCGGACCTGCGCAGCGTCGTCGCGGGCGATCCGTCGCCGGACGGCAAAGGCGTGCTCGCGATCCAGCGCGGCATCGAAGTCGGCCATGTCTTCGCCGGCCTGCCGTACCCCGAGAAGATGAATCTCACCTTCACCGACGAGGCAGGCAAGGCGCGCACGATGGTGATGGGTTGCTACGGGATCGGCATCACGCGCCTGCTCGGTGCCGCGATCGAACAGAACCACGACGAAAAGGGAATCATCTGGCCCGCGCCGATCGCACCGTTCGAGGTGGTGATCTGCCCCGTCAACTACCGACAGTCCGAAGCCGTCCGGCAGGCGGCGGATCGCGTCCACGAACAGTTCCTTGCCGCGGGCGTGGATGTGATGCTCGACGATCGCGGCGAGCGGCCGGGCGCGATGTTCGCGGACTGGGAGCTGATCGGCGTTCCGCACCGGATCACGGTCGGCGAACGCGGACTCAAGGAAGGCAAGGTCGAATATTTCGACCGGCGGTCGCTGCAGACGACGCTCGTTCCGCCCGATGAGGTGCTGGCCTTCATCGGCGCGCGGATGTCCGCCTGAGGTTCCGGCCGGGACGGAATCGCCCGGCAGCTGGCGTTGCGGTCCGTGTCAAAGATGGACAGTCGTTTCGACCAGACCTTGGACCTTCGGCGCCGGCGCTCCCTGGCGTTCGTCGTCGGCACGCTGCTGGGCTTCGCGCGCGGCGCGTTTGCCGGCGCGCAGCTTTACGAGCCGCTGGCCGACTCCGTGCGCAGCGGACTTGCGGCGCAGATCGCCGATTCGCGTCCGCCGGTGCGCAACTTCGATACGCACGAGGAGCGCATGGCGTTCGTCAATTGGCTGGACTCGATGTCGCAGCGCTTGCGGGCCCGCAAGTCCGATGACCTCACGCGGCTGGATTTCCTGCGCACGCTCGACTACGAAGCGACGCGCGCCGGACTCGACCGGCAGCTGGTGTTGGGCCTGATCCAGGTCGAGAGCGGCTTCCGCAAGTACGCGATCTCGAACGCCGGCGCGCGCGGCTACATGCAGGTGATGCCGTTCTGGACCCGGCTCATCGGCGATGGGGATGCACGCAGGCTGTTCGACATGCGCACCAACCTCCGCTACGGCTGCGTGATCCTGCGGCACTACCTGGACCTCGACGGCGGCGATCTTTTCCTCGCATTGGGCCGCTACAACGGCAGTCGCGGCAAACGCGAATATCCCGATGCCGTGATCGCTGCGTGGAAGAAGACCTGGAGCTACGAGCCGCCCGCCAGGACCACGGCATAGCGGCGCGCCCGGGGCTACCGTTTCGGGAAACCCGGCAGGCCGCCCGCGAGGCCTTTCATTCCGCCCATGGCGCGCATCATCTTCGCGAGGCCGCCCTTCTTCATCTGCTTCATCATCGCCTGCATCTGCTCGAACTGGTTGAGCATGCGGTTGACTTCCTGCACCGGCACACCGGCTCCGGCCGCGATGCGACGTTTGCGCGAGGCCTTGATCAGGTCGGGCTTCGCGCGCTCGAGCGGCGTCATCGCGTTGATGATTCCCTCGACGCGGCGGATCTGGCGGTCCGCGTCCTTCTCGTTGACGCTGCCGGCGGCCTGAGCGAATTGGGCGGGCAACTTGTCCAGCATCCCGCCGAGCCCACCCATCTTGCGCATCTGCGCGATCTGCTCCTTGAAGTCGGTCAGATCGAACCGTTCGCCGGACTGCATGCGTTTGGCGAATTTCTCCGCAGCCTGGACGTCGATGGCTTTCTTGACGTCCTCGACCAGCGCGACGATGTCGCCCATGCCGAGGATCCGGCCGGCCATCCGCTCGGGATCGAAGCGCTCCAGGCCGGAGATCTTTTCGGCCACGCCGACGAACTTGATCGGCCTCCCGGTCACGTGCCGTACCGACAAGGCCGCCCCGCCGCGTGCATCGCCATCGAGCTTCGTCAGAACGACGCCGGTCAACGGCAGGCGTTCGGAAAAGACCTTTGCGGTGTTCACCGCGTCCTGGCCCAGCATCGCGTCTACGACGAAGAGCGTCTCGATCGGCTTGACGGCAGATTCGAGCGCGGCGACCTCCTGCATCATCGCTTCGTCGACGGCAAGGCGCCCGGCCGTATCGACGATCAGCACGTCGAAGAAGTGCCGCCGCGCGTGGTCGAGTGCACGGGTGGCGATGTCGACCGGTTTGTCGCTGCTGGAGGTCGGGAAGAACTCCGCGCCGGCCTGGCCGCTTACGGTCTTCAGCTGGTCGATCGCCGCGGGTCGGTAGACGTCGGTCGAGACGGTGAGCACCTTTTTCTTGCGCTCGTCGATCAGCCACTTCGCCAGCTTGGCAGCGGTCGTCGTCTTGCCCGCGCCCTGCAAACCTGCAAGGAGCAGCACGGCCGGCGGCTGCGTTGCCAGGTTCAGCTCGCGCGCGGCCGGCTCGAGGTCTCCACCCATCACCGCGGTGAGCTCGCGATGTACCAGGCCGACCAGTGCCTGGCCGGGGGTCAGGCTTCCAACCACCTCCTCGCCGAGCGCCTTGTCCTTGATGCGCGCGATGAGATCGCGCACAACGGGCAGGGCAACATCGGCCTCGAGCAATGCGACGCGGATCTCGCGCAGCATCTCCTGCATGTTCGCGTCCGTGAGACGCGCCTGCCCCCGCATCGTCTTGACGACGCGGGCCAGCTTGTCGGTCAGTGCATCGAGCATCGGGTTCCGGGCCCGCATGGCGCGGGTTCTGGCCGCGCCGTGCGTGCTATATAGATGAGCATGGGGTCGACCGCATTTTACGTCTCGGCACACGTCAGCGTCGGCGTGCTGTACGCGGTCCTCGCCTGGGTGATGTGGCGCAGCCTGCAAGCGGGGGGCCGTGGCGATGCTCGCTGGTTCCTGCCGGTGCTCGCCGCGGCGCACGCGGCGCTGCTCGCGAGCGCGGTGGTCGATAGCGAAGGCATTCGCTTCGGATTCGCCCACTTCTTGTCCGCGACGTTTCTGTTCACGGTCCTCGTCGTGTGGGCCGAAGGTTTCCTGGTTCCGATCCGGGGCCTGCTGGTCCTGGTCTTGCCGCTTGCGGCCGTGGCGGCAGTCCTTCCCGCGATCTTCCATGGCAGCCAGATCGCTGCGACCAGCGAGACCCTGGCATTTCGTGCTCACATCGTGATCGCGCTTGCCGCGTCCAGCCTGTTCACCATCGCGGCGATGCATGCGTTGTTGATGGCCTCGATGGACCGCAGCCTGCACAGCGCAGGCGGCAATGAAACCGCGCTGGGCCGCGTGCTCGCCGAGGTGCCACCGTTGCTCGCGATGGAGCGGCTGCTGTTTCGCCTGATCTGGACGGGGTTCTTGCTGCTGACCGCCACGCTCATATCGGGTGTGCTGTTCTCGGAGCAGTTGTTCGGGCGCGCGCTCCGCTTCGACCACAAGACCGTCTTCACGATCGCGTCGTGGGTGGTGTTCGCGGGATTGCTCGTCGGCAGGCACTTCTTCGGCTGGCGCGGCCGGACCGCATTGCGCTGGACGCTAGTGGGCTTCGTGATGCTCCTGCTCGCGTACGTGGGCAGCCGCTTCGTGCTCGAGGTCATCCTGCACCGGGTCTGAGAGGGGCAATGGGTCGCATCCTGTTCTGGGTTCTGCTTGGGTTCGTCGCCTACGTGGTCTGGCGCTGGTGGAACGTGCAGCAGCGCGTGCAGGACCAACGCGCGGGCGAGCCGAAACCCACGGCAGAAGAACCCATGGTGCCGTGCGACGTATGTGGCCTCAACGTGCCGCGGTCAGAGGCGTTGGCGGGAAACGGACGCTGGTATTGCAGCGACGAACACCGCCGGCGCGCGTCGGGGCAGGCGTGACGCCGGCGCGCTCTCACGCCGTCGGCCGGTGTCGCGCCGCGGAGCGGGTCATGCGTTTCTGCGCGGCTTCCGGGTCCTGAGGAGCGAGACCGCCGTGCTTGCTGAGGACCTGTTCGGCTCGCTGCCGGCCGACCGCACTCCGAGCTGGCGGACGCTCGAATACATCGCGCTCATCCGCGTGCTGATCGTGAGCACGCTGGTTCTCGTCATCGCGGCGTTCGGGCCGCCGCTCGGAGAGGCTGGCGCAGCGGGCGCGCCACGCCTCCTTGCGGTCGGCCTGGCGTATTTCGTGTTCGCGGCCTCGCTGGCCATTCTCGCTTTGTTTGTGCGCAGCAACTTCGCGCTGCAACTGGGCGCGCAACTCGCGATCGACCTCATCATGATCTCGATCCTGCTCGCGCTCGGGGGTGGCGTCCGCGGCGGCATCATGATCTTCTATCTGCTGCCGCTCGCCAGCGCCGCGCTTCTTCTGCCGACGATCGCGGCGTTTTTCGTCTGCTCGCTGGCGGTGCTGGTGCTGCTGATCGATTCGCTGTTGCGCGGTCTGCAGCCGGGCGTGCAGGAGTCCGTGGTATTCCAGGCCGGACTCTACGGCGCGGCGCTGTTCGCCATCACCGGCCTGCTCGGCCTGCTCTCCGCGCGCCTGTCGGTGCAGGAAAGGCTGGCTACGCGGCGCGGCCGCGACCTCGAGAACCAACTCGAGATCAACCGGCTCGTGATTGCGCAGATAGATCAGGGTGTGCTCGTGGTCGACGGCGAGACGCGCGTGCGCGCGAACAATCGCGCGGCGCGGCTGCTCCTCTCGTTGCATCCCGAAGCGCAGTTCACCGGGCGCCGCCTCGACGGGTATCCGCACATGCAGCCGCTGGCGCAGGCCTTCACGGAATGGCTGGTCGACGAGAACCCGCGTGGCAACTGGTTCGACGCAGTGCTGACGGTCGCCGAGGACGGGGCAGGCGGCGCCGCGCCGGCAGCCGAGGTACGGCTGCGCGCGCGCTTTGCGCGCCCCACCTCGGACGCGAACGACGAGTTCGTGATCTTCCTGGAGGACGTGCGCGCGATCGAGCAACGCGCCCAGCAGCTGAAGCTTGCCAGCATGGGACGGCTGACCGCATCGATCGCGCACGAGATCCGCAATCCTCTGGCGGCGATCAGCCACGCCGGACAATTGCTCGCCGAGGAGGCCGACGCACAGCTGCAGCGGCGCCTGGTCGCGATCGTGCGCGAGAACACGCTGCGCCTGAACCGCCTGGTCGAGGACGTGCTGCGCGTAGCGCGGCGCGAGCCGCCCCTTGGCGACGAGATCGCCCTCGGGCGGTTCGTCGGCGACTGGCTGCAGGAATTCGAACGCGATCGCGGTCTTCCCGCGGGCAGGGTGCGGGTCGAGGCCAGGAGCGACCTCGTCGTCAAGTTCGAGCCATCGCATCTGCGCCAGATCCTGTTCAACCTGATCGACAACGCACTGCGCTACGCGACGTCCAGCCCCGGCGCGGTCGAGGTGGTAAGCGAAGTCGCGGCCGACGACGGCGGGCGTCCGCAGCTGTGGGTTTTCGACGACGGGCCCGGTGTCGCGGCTGAAACGCGCGCCGCCCTGTTCGAGCCCTTCTACACCACCCATGCACGCGGCACCGGTCTTGGTTTGTACATTGCGCGCGAGTTCGCGCTCGCCAATGGGTGCGATCTCGCGTTCGGCGCCCGGCGCGACCTCGATGGGACGTCGCGCGAGGGCTTCGTGCTGCGCTTTGCGCGGACATCCGGTGCGGGCGCCGAAACGGGCGGTTTCTTGGATACGATGCCGGTGCACTGAGCGTCAGGCGATGAACGAACGCACGTCGGCCGCCGCAGCGGAGCAGAGTTCGCCCGAGACGGGCGCACGCCGTTCGCCGGTCGTGCTCGTCGTCGACGACGAGGCCGACCTGCGCGAGCTGATCGCGTTGACCCTGGTGCGCCTCGGCCTGGACGTCGACATCGCCGCATCACTCGGGGAAGCGCGCGATCTGCTGAGCCGCAACCGGTACGCGCTGGCGCTGACCGACATGCGGCTGCCCGACGGCGTTGGGCTCGATCTGGTGCGCGACGTTGCCGCCCGGAACGGTCCTCCCATCGCTGTGATCACCGCCTACGGCAGCACCGAAAACGCGATCGCCGCCCTCAAGGCCGGTGCATTCGACTATCTCGCGAAACCGGTTGACCTCGAGCAGCTGCGCGCGCTGGTGCGTTCGGCCTTGCAGCAGCCGCCCGAGCTGCCGGCGACGCGCGGAACGTCCGCAAGCGGCACGGCCATGGCCAAGCTGATCGGCGAAGCGCCGTCCATGCGCCAGTTGCGCTCGATGATCGCTCGTCTTGCCCACAGCATGGCGCCGGTGGCAATCTTCGGCGAGTCCGGCAGCGGCAAGGAACTCGTCGCGCGCGCGATCCATGACTCGTCCGCCCGTTGTGCGCTGCCATTCGTCGCCGTCAATTGCGGCGCGATTCCCGAGGCGCTGATGGAAGCGGAGTTCTTCGGCTACAAAAAGGGCGCCTTTACCGGAGCGGATCGCGACCGGGAAGGATTTTTCCAGGCCGCCGTCGGCGGCACGCTCTTCCTGGACGAGGTCGCCGAACTTCCGCTGCCGATGCAGGTGAAGCTGCTGCGCGCAATTCAGGAACGGCGCGTGCGCAAGGTCGGCAGCACCGTCGAGGACCCGGTCGACGTGCGCATCCTCAGCGCCACGCACCAGGACCTCGGCAAGCTCGTTGCCGCGGGCCGTTTCCGCCAGGACCTGTACTACCGGCTCAACGTGATCGAACTGCGGGTGCCGGCGCTGCGCAGTCGCGCCGAGGACATCCCATTGATCGCGGCGTCGATCCTGGCACGGTTTGCGGCCCGAGGGCAGGGCGAAGTCGCGCAGCTCACTCCGGCCGCGCAAGCTGCGCTGGCGGCATACGAATTCCCGGGCAACGTGCGCGAGCTCGAGAACATCCTCGAACGCGCGCTCGCGCTCGCGCCGGGCGGGGTGCTCGAGGCGCTCGATCTCATGCTGCCGCAGGCCGAGGTGGATCTGCTGCTCGAACCGGAGGCGGAGCCGGGGACGGAACCGGCGAGCAATCGCGCCGTGGAGCCTTCGTCCGCCACCCTGGTCCAGAACTTCGATCTGGTCGACGGAGTGCCATCCCAGCTGCCTGCCTATCTCGATCATCTCGAAGCCGAAGCGATTCGCGCTGCGCTGGGCAGGACGCGCAACAACCGCACCGCGGCGGCGCAGTTGCTCGGCATCACGTTTCGCCAGTTGCGCTACCGGATGCAACGGCTCGGGCTCAAATGAAAGGCCCGGCGGCCTCGAGCATGCCCGCGCGGTCGACCCGCGCGACGGGTTAGAACAAAGGCGATGGGTCCGGTCGATGCAGCGGGCTGGGTGGCAGGCGTGACGCGTGTCGTTTCGCCGTTCTTCGATGCCCGCCCGCCATCCACGCCCGTCGAACTCGTGATCATCCACAACATCAGCCTGCCACCGGGCGTGTTCGGTACCGGCGACGTGGTGCGGCTCTTCACCGGTATGCTCGACGCGGCGGCGCACCCGTTCTTCGCTGCCTTGGCCGGCGCGCGCCTGTCGACCCATTTCTTCATCGACCGCGCGGGCGACATGATCCAGTTCGTCCCGACGGCCGACCGGGCCTGGCACGCGGGGATTTCCAGCTTCGAGAGCCGCCCCAGCTGCAACGATTTTTCGCTCGGCATCGAACTGGAAGGCACCGACTTCATTCCGTTCACCGACGCGCAGTACCGCTCGTTATGCGAGCTGGTCGTGACCCTGCGCGCCGCCCATCCGCTGCGGGCCATCCGCGGCCATAGCGAGGTCGCGGCCGACCGCAAGACCGATCCCGGTCCGTACTTCGACTGGGCGCGGCTGCGTGCCGACGCCCGCCTCGATCCGGCCCTGTTCGCCGCTCCGCGCGCCTGAGCACCCGGCGGCATGCGCACGCTTGGTGGGCGCGTTTTGTCGCGCGCGTGTTGAGTTTCGCCGCGATGTTGCCTATGATCCCGCCCCACACTAGCGATTGTGCATAGATACCAAGGAGACCCAACATATTGTGGTAAGTGCGGCGGGCGCAGCCGCGCCGGACCGGTGCCCGGCGCCAATCGCCTGCGCTCCCCGCCGGCACAAGCGGAGCGCGCGGACAACAATACGTAGTGGTCATTTCAGCGCAGCGCCCGACCTCTTGTAGGTGGGACGGAGCGAGCGATTCGGGACGGAGGTTGCATGCAGTATCAGGAAGTGGGCGCCGGCCCGCTGCCCGGCGCCTTTCCGGCGGCCGCGGCACAGCACGGCATCGGCACGGCGCTCGCGACGTCGTACGCGGACTACAAGGTGATACGGCGCAACGGCGCGGTGGTCGGATTCGAGCCGGCCAAGATCGCCATCGCCATGACCAAGGCGTTCCTCGCCGTACGTGGCGGCCAGGGCGCCGCGTCCGCCGCGGTGCGGGAGCAGGTGGAGCGGCTGACGGGAGGAACGATCGGTGCGCTGATGCGTCGGCGCCCGGCCGGCGGCACGTTCCACATCGAAGACATCCAGGACCAGGTCGAGCTGTCGCTGATGCGCGACGGGGCGCACGACGTCGCGCGCGCGTATGTCCTGTATCGGGAAAAGCGTGCGCAGGAGCGCGTCGCGCGCCAGCCGCGGTCCGAGCCCGCTGCGCCGCAGCTGTCGATGATCGAGGACGGCCGGCGCGTGCCGCTGGACCTGACGCGGCTACGGGCGTTGATCGATTCGGCCTGCGCGGGCCTGGACGAATTCGTGGCGGCGCAGGCGATCCTTGGCGAGACGGTCAAGAACCTCTACGACAGCGTGCCGCTCGACGAGGTCTACAAGTCGGCGATCCTCGCCGCGCGCTCGCTGATCGAGAAGGACCCGGCCTACAGCAAGGTGACCGCGCGCCTTCTGATGCACACCGTGCGGCGCGAGGCGCTCGGCGAGGAGGTCACGCAGGCGCAGATGACGCTGCGTTATCCCGAGTACTTCCCGCAGTTCATCAAGCACGGCATCGCGGTCGAACTGCTCGACGAACGCCTTGGCGGATTCGACCTCAAGCGGCTCGCCGACGCGCTCCGGCCGGAGCGCGACATGCAATTCTCGTACCTCGGGCTGCAGACGCTCTACGACCGCTACTTCCTGCACCATCGCGGCCGCCGCTTCGAGCTGCCGCAGGCATTCTTCATGCGAGTCGCGATGGGCCTGGCGCTCAACGAGATCGATCGCGAGACGCGCGCGATCGAGTTCTACGAGGCTCTGTCGAGCTTCGACTTCATGAGCTCGACGCCGACACTATTTAATAGCGGCACCCGGCATTCGCAGCTCTCGTCGTGCTACCTGACCACGGTCTCCGACGATCTCGACGGCATCTACGAGGCGATCAAGGAAAACGCGCTGCTTGCCAAGTACGCAGGCGGCCTCGGCAACGACTGGACGCCCGTGCGGGCGCTCGGCTCGCACATCAAGGGCACCAACGGCAAGAGCCAGGGCGTGGTGCCGTTCCTGAAGGTCGTCAACGACACGGCGGTTGCCGTCAACCAGGGCGGCAAGCGCAAGGGCGCCGTGTGCTGCTATCTCGAGACGTGGCATCTCGACATCGAGGAGTTTCTCGAGCTGCGCAAGAACACCGGCGACGACCGGCGCCGCACGCACGACATGAACACGGCCAACTGGATCCCCGACGTGTTCATGAAGCGTGTCATGGAAGGCGCCGAATGGACCCTGTTTTCGCCGTCCGATTGCCCGGAGCTGCACGAAAAGACCGGCCGGGCGTTCGAAGAGACCTACTGCCGCTACGAAGAAAAGGCGGCGCGCGGCGAGATCAGGCTGTTCAAGAAGGTGCCGGCCCTGCAGCTGTGGCGAAAGATGCTGTCCATGCTGTTCGAGACCGGGCATCCGTGGATCACGTTCAAAGACGCCTGCAACCTCCGCTCGCCGCAACAGCACGTCGGCGTCATCCACAGCTCGAACCTCTGCACGGAAATCACGCTCAACACCGGCGACGACGAGATCGCGGTCTGCAACCTCGGCTCCGTGAATCTGCCCGCGCACATGCTGGCCGACGGCAGGGGTGGCTTCGAGCTCGACCATGCCAAGCTGAAGCGGACCATCGCCACGGCGATGCGGATGCTCGACAACGTCGTCGACATCAACTATTACGCCGTGCCGAAGGCACGCAGCTCGAACCTCCGCCACCGGCCGGTCGGCCTCGGCGTGATGGGGTTCCAGGATTGCCTGCACCTGCAACGGGTGCCCTACGCATCGGACGCGGCGGTCGAGTTCGCCGACCGCAGCATGGAAGCGGTCTGCTACTACGCCTACTGGGCCTCGACCGAGCTCGCGGCCGAGCGTGGCCGGTACTCGTCGTTCGCCGGCTCGTTGTGGGATCGCGGCATCCTGCCGCAGGACTCGCTGGACCTTCTGGCCGAGCAGCGGGGCAGCCTGGCTACCGACGGCGGCGAGCCGCTGGTCGACGTCGACCGATGCGCGTCGCTCGACTGGGACGGCCTGCGCTCGCGGATCCGGCAGCACGGCATGCGCAACTCGAACTGCGTGGCCATCGCGCCTACTGCGACGATCTCCAACATCATCGGCGTCGACGCAAGCATCGAGCCGACGTTCCAGAACCTGTTCGTGAAGTCGAACCTGTCGGGCGAGTTCACGGTCGTCAACGAGCACTTGGTGCGCGATCTCAAGCGCCTGGGCCTGTGGGACGAGGTGATGGTGATGGACATCAAGCACTTCGACGGCTCGCTGGCGAAGATCGACCGCATACCCGCCGACATCCGCGCCCTCTACGCCACCGCGTTCGAGATCGAACCGAAATGGCTGATCGAGTGCGCGGCCAGGCGTCAGAAGTGGATCGACCAGGCGCAGTCACTCAATATCTACATGGCTGGCGCCTCGGGCAAGAAGCTGGATGAAACCTACAAGCTCGCCTGGCGGCGCGGCCTGAAGACCACCTACTACCTGCGCACCCTCGGCGCGACGCACGCGGAAAAAGCGACCGGCCGGACCGGTCAGCTGAACGCGGTGCCGACCGACGGCGCCGGCCCTGCGGCGGTCCTGATGCCGGAGGCCGAGGGCAAGGTCTGCATGCTCCAACCCGGCGATCCCGGCCTTGCCGATTGCGAGGCATGCCAGTAGGCGGCTCGGACCGAGCGCAACCGAACGCGAAGGAGCTTTCATGTTGTCCTGGGACGATCCGATCGCAGCTCCGCAAGCGCGGCCCGCCGGCCCGGTGCCCCCTGCCCCGCGCAGCGCCGCGCAGGTCGAGCCTGGCCTGCGCCGCGTCAAGGCGGCGGATAAGCGCATCATCAACGGCAAGACCGACGTCAACCAGCTGGTCCCGTTCAAGTACAAGTGGGCCTGGGAGAAGTACCTCGCGACCTGCGCCAACCACTGGATGCCGCAGGAGATCAACATGTCGCGCGACATCGCCCTGTGGAAGGACCCGCAGGGGCTGACCGAAGACGAGCGGCGCGTGGTCCGGCGCAACCTCGGCTTCTTCGTCACCGCCGACTCGCTCGCCGCCAACAACATCGTTCTCGGCACCTACCGCCACATCACGGCGCCGGAGTGCCGTCAATTCCTGCTCCGCCAGGCGTTCGAGGAGGCGATCCACACCCACGCCTACCAGTACATTGTCGAGTCGCTCGGCCTCGACGAGGGCGAGATCTTCAACGCGTACCACGAAATACCCTCGATCCGCGCCAAGGACGAGTTCCTGATTCCCTTCATCGACACGCTCACCGACGCGAATTTCCGCACTGGCACGGTCGAGGCCGACCAGCAGCTCCTGCGCTCGCTGATCGTGTTCGCGTGCCTGATGGAAGGGCTGTTCTTCTACGTCGGCTTCACGCAGATCCTGGCCCTGGGCCGCCAGAACAAGATGACCGGTGCAGCGGAGCAGTACCAATACATCCTGCGTGACGAGTCGATGCATTGCAACTTCGGCATCGACCTCATCAACCAGATAAAGCTGGAGAACGCGCAACTCTGGACGCCCGAGTTCCGCGCGGACGTCCGGGACCTCTTCAAGCGCGCGGTCGACCTCGAATACGCCTACGCCGAGGACACGATGCCGCGCGGCGTTCTCGGGCTGAATGCGCCGATGTTCAAGGGGTACCTGCGCTACATCGCCAACCGCCGCTGCCAGCAGATCGGGATCGAGGCGCTGTTCGCGGCCGAGGAGAACCCGTTTCCTTGGATGAGCGAGATGATCGACCTGAAGAAGGAGCGCAACTTCTTCGAGACGCGCGTGATCGAATATCAATCGGGCGGTGCGTTGAACTGGGAGTGACGATGCAACGCGATGCGCGCGCGATTCGCATCGATCGATGCGCGTGTTGAACCGTCGAAGCGTGCGCAAAATCGAACACTCATCGATGAATCGAGCAGAATTTTCTTGCGATCCAATTCGTTTGAGAGTACAAAGCGACCTCAAGTTTGGTTGCTCGATTCGTTGGTCTAACAAGCGACGGTCGATCACTGAATTGAACTCAGACAGTCACAGTAGAAACTTCATCGTCAGCACAAAAGGACGACACGCAAACGAGACGCACCGGTCTTGGGTTGTCGTTCCCTCATCGAAACAAGCGTCGCTCCAGCAACGCTTCCCGTCTTCCAGCAACGCCGGCATCTGGCCGGCGTTCGTTTTGTGCGCGCCCGCCTTCGGTTGCGCACCTGGTGCCGGATTCATCAGCGTCAGCGGTTTTCGCCCTGACCGTTCCGCGCTTCACTCGGATATGCGCCTCTCAAAACGCACTTCTGGGTCTGCCGCGGCGACAGAGCCCCTGCATGCGCCGATGAATGGCCCGAAGGTTTCGCGGTCTGCCGCGATCCGCGGGTTTCCTTTCCAACCATCATCAACGCGTTAAAGGAGCATCAAATGGCTACCAAGAAGACCGCGAAGAAAGCTGCGAAGAAGAAGCCCGCCAAGAAGGCGGCCAAGAAGTCTGCGAAAAAGGCGAAGAAGTCCGCCAAAAAAGCGGCAAAGAAGAAGGTTGCAAAAAAAAAAGTAGCTAAGAAGTCAGCAAAGAAGCCGGCCAAGAAGGCTGCTAGAAAGCCGGCGATGAAGAAAAAGGCTGCTCCCAAGAAGGCCGCTGCGCCGGCCGCTGCTGCTGCTCCGGCACCGGCAGCTCCCGCGGCACCTTCGACGGCTGCTGCACCGGGCGCGAAAACCGCGCTCAATCCGGCTGCAGCGTGGCCGTTCCCGACGGGCAGTCGTCCGTAACCGCAACGCGGTCCACGGAGCCCTCAAGCGCCGCGACAGCGGCGCTTCTTCTTTTATGGGGGACGCGCAACGGGCGTGGCTAGAATGCCGCCCTGTTTCCGACCGCCTCCACGCCATTGCATGTTGTTCATCGAGATCGGCCGCCTGCTGCTCGAAACCGTCGGCGCGTTGCTGGGCGTGACGCTGCTGCTGCGGGCGTACATGAACTGGGTCGGCATGCCGAGTCGCAACCCGCTCGCGCAATTCGCGATCGCCCTCACCGACTGGCTGGTACGTCCTCTGCGCCGCGTGATCCCGCCCGCGGGCCGCTGGGACACGGCTTCGCTGGTCGCGGCGTACCTGGTCGCGGTCGTGATGATGGCGTTGACGTTCGTGTTGATTGGCGCCGGAGTCGGCACGTGGCCGCTCGGATCGTTGTTGATGACGGCGCTGGTTCAGGTCCTCCGCTGGTGCCTGTACATGGTGTTCTTCCTGACCCTGGTCCATGTCGTCTTCAGCTGGGTCAATCCGTACGCGCCCGTGGCGCCGGCGGTGGCGATGCTCGTGCGACCGTTCCTGGCGCCGTTTCAGCGCATCCTGCCGCCGATCGGCGGGTTCGACCTCTCGCCGCTCGTGCTGCTGGTCGTCGTGAACGTCCTGCTCCTGGTCCTGAGCCGGCTTCAATAACCGGCGCCGGCGTCACCAGGGCAGATAGCCGAACGATTGCGCGAACCGGTCGCCGATCGACGTGCGATCCGCCGCGTGGTTCTGTCCGCCGGAGTGCTCGATCTTGAGCGCGCCCATCACCGCCGCCAGGCGGCCGGTGGTTTCCCAATCCAGCTCGTTGGCGATGCCATAAAGCAGCCCGGCTCGATATGCATCTCCACATCCGGTCGGATCGACGACTTGACGCGCCGTGGCGATCGGGATCTGGATGACGCGGCCGGCGGTGTGAATCTCCGAGCCAGCAGCGCCGCGGGTGATGACCAGCGCTTTCACCCGTTGCGCGATTTCGCTCAGGGGCTGGCCGGTCCGCTCTTCGAGCAGCTTGCCCTCGTAGTCGTTGACCGCGACATAGCGCGCGCGCTCGACGAACCAGAGCAGTTCGTCGCCGCCGAACATCGGCAATCCCTGGCCGGGATCGAACACGAACGGGATGCCGTGGTCGGCGAACTGCTGGGCGTGCTGGAGCATGCCGTCCCGCCCGTCCGGGGCGATGATGCCGAGCTTCACGCTGCCACCGCCCGGCACGGCGCTCAGATGCGATTGCGCCATGGCCCCCGGGTGGAACGCCGTGATCTGGTTGTCGTCGAGGTCGGTCGTGATGAATGCCTGCGCGGTGTAATGGCCGGCAACCCTGCGCACGAAACGGCGGTCGATGCCGAGTGTGTCCAGCCTCTCGAAGTACGGTCCCGCGTCGTCGCCGACGGTTGCCATCGGCCACGGCTCGCCGCCCAGCAGGCGCAGGTTGTAGGCGATGTTGCCGGCACAGCCACCGAACTCGCGCCGCAGTTCCGGGACCAGAAAGGCGACGTTCAGGATGTGCACCTGATCGGGCAGGATGTGGTCGCGGAAGCGACCCTTGAACAGCATGATCGAATCGAACGCGATCGAGCCGCAAATCAGCGTGGACACGCGAACCGCCTCTTATAAATAGAATGGGTAGACGACGAAGCCGACGGCGTTGATGCCGCGCGCCTCGAAGGCAACCCGGACCGTGAGGTCGCTGCTGGGGCCCAATCCATCGTCGATCCGGCTCGAAGGCTCGCCGGCGGACACCAGGTAGTCGACCGGGGCGAATACCTTGCGGGCGACGGTCCGATTGGTGGTATCGGTGAGCGTGACTTCGATCGCCGGCAAGGCGACCTTGAAGTTCGCGCGGTTGCGGATGACGGCCGTCAGCTCGAGTACGTCCGTGCCCGGAATGGCCTGCAACTCGGTGCCGACGACCGCCAGCAGTTCCGCCCGCGTGGGCCACCCGACGTTGCATCCGAACAGTCCGCAGATCTCGACCAGCGCGGGCCGCCATTCGGGCCACCGCGTCGTGATTTCGGTGCGGAAGATGACCGCGAGCTGCAGCACGAGCAGGGCTCCGAGCAGCAGCGATCCGCCGCCATACACGACCGAAAAACCGCGCTTTGCCTCGGCGCGGCTCGCGCGCAGGAATTCCGGCTCGTCGTGAGGTTCCTCGGCTTCGCCTTCGATGTGCGGCCGGGTAGGTGGAGCGACCGGCCCCCGCGGCTCCTCGACGACTTCGCGCCGGCGGCGCTTGCGCGCCGGTGTGCCCGCGACCGCGGCGATATCGTGTGCCATGGGCTCGGCCTCGCTGCGCGACCCTTGCGGCTCTACCTTCGCTTCCACCCTCGCTTCGGCCTTGGGCTCGCGCCTTGCTTCTGCCTTCGCTTCGCCCTTTGCGTCGCCGCGTGCTTCGCGCCGCCCTTCGCGGTTCGCGCGCTTGACCGGCTCCTTCGGCGCCTCCACCGGTGGCGCGTGTCGCTGCTCCTCGGGCGGAGCGAGCAGCGTGGGCGGCCCGGACCAGTCGGGCTTGTTCGCCTCCGACTCGGCCACCTGCGGTTGACGGGCCTTGCCCTCGTCGAGCGGTGTGCGCAGCATCGGCGTGGCCACCGCTGTTGCGTGCAGTGTCGGCGGCGCGGCCTTCCTTGCTGCAGCGGGTTCCGGCGCTGCGGCGGCGCTGTCCTCGATGTACGTCAGGCTGCCGATCGCATCGAATACGTGGCGGCACGCGCCACAGCGAACCAGGCCGCCGCGCAACTTCAGCTGGTCCGCGACGACGCGGAACAGGACCTGGCAGTTGGGGCAGCGGGTCGCCAGCGCCATTGTTTCAACCGCGGGCGCCGCACAGACACGCCCATCCCTCGGCGACGCGCCATGTCGAGAGCGCAAGACGCGCATCGTGGCCGGCGTAGGTCGCAACGACTTCGTCGGCCTGGCGGTCCAGCACACCGGAGAGGACCAGCCGTCCGCCCGGCGCGACGCGCTCGAGCAGGAGCGGTGCGAGCAGCTTGAGCGGATTGGTCAGGATGTTCGCCAGCACGAGATCGAAGACGCCCGACGGGAGAGAGTCCGGTGCAGTGTAATCGCCGGGTGCATGGTTGACGGCCGCGTTTGCCCGCGCGGCAGCGAGCGCCTGATCGTCGATGTCCGTCCCGACGACACGCGCCGCACCCAGCTTTGCCGCGGCGATCGCAAGGATCCCCGAGCCGCAGCCGTAGTCGAGCACGCGCAAGCCGCGCGGGGGGTGAGCATCCAGCCATTGAAGCATCAGCCGCGTCGTCGGATGTGTGCCAGTGCCGAACGCCACGCCGGGATCGAGCCGGATAACGACGGCTGCAGGCTCCGGCGGCGTGTGCCAGCTGGGAACGATCCAGAGGCGACTTCCGATCCGGGTCGGCGGAAATTGCGCCTGCGTCGAACGAACCCAGTCTTCGTCGGGCACTACGCGCACCGACTCGATCGAGGGCACTTTCTCGACGACGCCGGAAGAAGCCGCGGCGACGAGAGCTGCAGCGTCGAGCGCGGCTTCGACCAGCACGACAAGCCGGTTGTGCCGCCACGCGAGGCGCGCGGGCGTGATGCCGGGTTCGCCGAACAGCGGCTCCTCGCGGGCACTGTCGGCCGCCGCGTCTTCGATGCTCACCGACAGGGCGCCCGCCGCGAGCAAGGCATCCGAGAGCGCTTCCGCAGCGGCCGCATCGACCTGGATCTCGAACTCGCGCAGCATCGGACGCGGCGCTCAGCTCTTGTTGACGTTCTTCGCCGCCAGCCGCTTTTCGAGATAGTGGATGCTGGTGCCGCCCTGGCCGAACTTCTCGTCGAGCATCAGGTCGCGGTGCAGGGGAATGTTGGTGAGGATGCCCTCGACCACCATCTCCGACAGGGCGATGCTCATGCGGGCGATCGCCTGCGCCCGAGTGTCGCCGTAACAGATGAGCTTGCCGATCATCGAGTCGTAATTGGGTGGCACGAAATAACCCGCGTATGCGTGCGAGTCGACCCGCACGCCCGGCCCGCCCGGCGTATGCCAGGCGGTGATCCGCCCGGGGCTCGGCGTGAACCGATACGGGTCCTCGGCATTGATGCGGCATTCGATCGCGGCGCCGCGCAGGGGGATCTCGCGCTGGCGCAGCGCGAGCTTCTCGCCCGCCGCGACGCGTATCTGCTGCTGGACGAGGTCGATGCCCGTGACCATCTCCGTCACCGGGTGTTCGACCTGCAGCCGCGTGTTCATCTCGATGAAATAGAACTCGCCGTTTTCGTACAGGAACTCGAACGTGCCGGCGCCGCGATAGGCCATCTTGCGGCACGCCTCGGCACATCGCTCGCCGATCTTCTCGATCACCTTGCGCGCGATCCCCGGCGCCGGGGCCTCCTCGATGATCTTCTGATGCCGCCGCTGCATCGAGCAGTCGCGTTCGCCCAGCCACACGGCATTCTTGTGCTGGTCGGCCAGCACCTGGATCTCGACGTGACGCGGATTCTCGAGGAACTTCTCCATGTAGACGGCCGGGTTGCCGAAGGCCGTCTGCGCTTCCTGGCGCGTCATGTTGACCGCGTTGACGAGCGCCGCCTCGGTATGCACGACCCGCATGCCGCGCCCGCCGCCGCCGCCTGCGGCCTTGATGATGACGGGGTAACCGACCGAGCGGGCGATCTTGACGATCTCGCGCGGCTCTTCTGACAGGATTCCTTCGGAACCGGGCACGCACGGGACCCCGGCATCGATCATCGCCTGCTTGGCCGACACCTTGTCACCCATCAGGCGGATCGATTCCGGGCGCGGACCGATAAAAACGAAGCCGGATTTCTCCACGCGCTCGGCAAAGTCCGCGTTCTCAGAGAGAAATCCGTACCCGGGATGGATCGCCTCCGCATCCGTGACCTCGGCGGCGCTGATGATTGCCGGGATGTTGAGGTAGCTGTCGCGCGACGGAGCCGGGCCGATGCACACCGATTCGTCGGCGAGCTTGACGTACTTCGCGTCGGTGTCGGCGGTCGAGTGCACGACGACCGTGCGGATTCCGAGTTCGCGACAGGCACGCTGGATGCGCAGGGCGATTTCGCCCCGATTCGCGATCAGGATCTTGCCGAACATCGGCAGCCCGTCAGCCGATCACGAACAGCGGTTGACCGTATTCCACGGCCTGGCCGTTCTCGACCAGGATTTCCTTCACCTCACCCGCGACCTCCGCCTCGATCTCGTTGAGAAGCTTCATCGCCTCGATGATGCAAAGGGTGTCGCCGGGCTTGACGCTCTGGCCGACCTCGACGAACGGGTTCGCGCCCGGACTCGGCGACCGATAGAACGTGCCGACCATCGGCGATTTCACGAGATTTCCCTTGGGCAACTCGGGGGCAGCAGGCGCGGCGGCTGCGGCCTGAGTCGTCGCGACAGCCTGTGCCGCGGCAGCGGTCGCCGCAGTAACCGGCGCGGCAGCCACCGCCGGCATGGGCGAAGCCGGGCCCGGGGCGGGGGCATATTTGACGATCCGGACCTTGTCCTCGCCCTCGGTGACCTCGATTTCGGCGATTCCGGATTCCGCCACGAGGTCGATCAGCGTCTTCAGTTTGCGTAGATCCATGGCCAGACCCCGTGCTTTCTTCTTTGCTTCGGTCAGGACGCGCAACCCGTCGGTGCGACGACCGCGAGCCCGTCGACGTGATGCGGATGCATGCGTGGCCCGGCAGGGGCCTTAGCTGCGTACGGCACGAATTGGCGCCGAAGGCCTTCGATCCGTAGTAATGCGAAGTTGCCAGCGCGTTTGTCGAAGAAGGCGCGAATTCTCAACAGATTCGCAATGATTGTCCAGCGACGTTTGGTGCGGTTGGCACCCCGGTCAATCAAACCAGCGGCGCAATTCCTCGGGGCGGATGCGGCCGGTCTTCCGTTCCAGAACACGCCCGTCCGCACCGATCAGCACCGTGTACGGCAGGACGCCGCCGGTATTGCCGAGCTGGTCGCCGATCGCGCTGCCTTCGAAACCGGCCACCAGCAACGGAAGCGTGATCTTGTGCTGGTCGCGAAATTCGCGGATGCGCGGGGCCGTGTCGATTCCAAGGCCGATCACCTCCAACCCGCGGGAATGCTGCTCGTCACGGAACCGCTGGAGATCGGGCATCTCTTCGACGCAAGGCGCGCACCATGGCGCCCAGAAGTTCACGAGAAGGGGCCGCCCCTCCCACTGCGACAGCGGCTGCGTTGTTCCGCCGGCGTCGGGCAATGCCAGGGCGAATAGAGCGCGCGCGGCCGCGGCGTCGCGCGCAGCACGGGCACGCCAGAGCCCGGCGCCGATGCCTGCGGCAACTCCCGCCACCGCGACGAGCCCACCAGCGACAAGTGCGCGTCGTGACGGCGTCACGATTCGCTGCCCTGCGAGGCGATCAGCGCCTCGAGTTGCGGGATGCCGGCGCGCCCGCTCGCCTCGACCGGATGCAGTTCCGCATCGGTCGAACGGCGGCGTGGCGCGATACGGAGCGCGACCGACAGATGCAGCCCGAGCACGACGCCCGTGCGATGGCGGCCGGCGCCTTCGATCGGCACCTCGGTGAGGAAATGGATCCGCTCGACCGGCCCGCCGGGGTCGGGATCACCCTCGTCGACCTCGAAGTCGATCCCTTCGTTGAGGAGATGGATCTCGACCGCCTTCACGTCGTCGGTGAACAGCTGCAGCTGCACGTCGGAGAACTCCGTAGCTGTGCCGTTGAGGACCGCGCCGACCAGACGCGGCTCGAAGCACTGCAGCCGTTGCATGAGGGTCAGGGCATGGCGGCGCAATGCCGCCAGGAGCGCCCGGTGCTCCGCTCCACCGAACAGGCGCAAGTGACGCCGGACTTCTTCCTCGACTTGTTCGTTGTCGGGCAAGAGCCCGCGCGTGCTTGCCGCCTCCCCGAGGACCGCGCGCGCCGCGCGCCGCTTCGCGCTCGAGTAATCCATCCCCTCGTCGGCGATCAGGCGTGCCGCGCCGACCGCGATTTCAGCGGTAGCGTGTGGATCCATGGAGCGCGATGCAGGCGTGTTGCGAGGCATGACGGATCGACCGGTCGCGCGCCGTTAGGTCGCGCGCGGGTGAGGCAGTCAAACGCGGGGAGAGTGTAGCCACCCGGCCGGCGCCGCTGCCAGCGATAGAATCGCCGGTTTGTCTCGTGTGACTTCCGACCGGCGCCTGTGCGCCTGCTTCCCGTGCACCTTCACGTACTTGGAATCTGCGGCACCTTCATGGGGGGCCTTGCGCTCCTGGCGCGTTCGGCCGGGCACAAGGTGACCGGATGCGATGCCAATGTCTATCCGCCGATGAGCGATCAGCTCGCGGCAGCGGGTATCGAGCTCATGGAAGGCTTCGATGCGCGCCAGATCGCGCTGAGGCCCGACCTCTATGTCGTCGGCAACGTGGTTTCACGCGGCAACCCATTGATGGAGGAGATCCTCGATACCGGTGGGCGTTTCGTCTCGGGGCCGCAGTGGGTGGGGGAACAACTGCTGCGCAACCAATGGGTGCTTGCCGTGGCCGGGACCCATGGCAAGACGACAACCAGCTCGATGCTCGCGTGGATCCTCGAATACGCCGGGCTGCGCCCCGGATTCCTGATCGGCGGCGTGCCGCTCGACTTCGGCGTCTCGGCCCGCGCAGGCGCGCCGGCGAGCGAGACGGGCCTGTTCGTCATAGAGGCGGACGAGTACGACACCGCATTCTTCGACAAGCGCAGCAAGTTCGTCCATTACTTCCCACGAACGGCAGTGCTCAACAACCTCGAATACGACCACGCCGACATCTTCCCCGACCTGGCCGCGATCGAGACGCAGTTTCATCACCTGGTGCGCGGAGTTCCGCGCAGCGGCAAGCTGATCGTCAAGGCGAGCGACCCCGCGCTCGAACGCGTGCTCGAGCGAGGAAGCTGGTCCGAGATCGAATGCTTCGATACGGCGGGCGCCTGGCACGCGACTTCTGTGCAGGAAGGTGCGCAGCACTTGTTCGATGTCGCGTTCGGCGGCCGCAGCTTCGGCCGTTTGAACCTTCCCGAAGCAGGCGCGCACAACCGCAGCAATGCGCTCGCTGCCATCGCGGCCGCGCGCCATGCGGGCGTGCCACCAGGTCTGGCGGTCGAGGCACTGGCGCGATTCCGCGGCGTCAAGCGGCGCCTGGAACACCGCGGTACCCGCGCTGGCGTGAGCGTCTACGACGACTTCGCGCATCATCCGACGGCGATCGCGACCACGCTCGCCGGGTTGCGCCGGCGGGTCGGGGGACAGGCGCGGGTCCTCGCGATTCTCGAGCCGCGCTCCAACACCATGAAGCTGGGCGCGATGAAGGCGCAGCTGCCCGACAGCCTGCGCGAGGCGGACCTCGTGTTCTGCTACGGCGCCCGCGAAGGCAAGGGCGCTCTCGGGTGGGATCCGGCGGAGGCGTTGGCGCCGCTCGGCACGCGCGCCCGGTGCTTCGACCGCATCGACGATCTGGTCGGCGCCGTCGCCCGCGCGGCGCGGGTAGGCGACCACCTGCTCGTGATGAGCAACGGCGGCTTCGGCGGCGTGCATCAGAAGCTGCTCGATGCGCTGCAGGCGAGCGCTCCATCCGCGAGGGCCGCTTGATCCTGTACCTGCATGGATTCAGGTCCTCGCCGAACTCCCGCAAGGCCCAGCACCTGCTCGCGCTGATGCGCGCGCGCGGACTCGAAGGCGACTACCTCTGTCCGCAGTTGCCTGCGTCGCCGCGCTCGGCGGCCGAAATTGCGCTGGCGGCAGCGCAGCTCGAGCCTCCGGGGCGGCTGGCGTTGATCGGTTCGTCGCTCGGCGGGTACTACGCGACCTGGGTGGCCGAACGCCTTGGCTGTCGTGCGGTGTTGCTCAATCCGGCGGTCAGGCCATACCAGGACCTGAAGGAGCACCTCGGGCGGCAAAGCGTGTTCCATTCGAGCGCGTCGATCGAGATGAAGCCCGAATACCTGGACGAACTGCTTGCACTCGAGGTTCCGTGCCTCACACGGCCGGAGCGCTATTTTCTGATCGCCGCAACCGGCGACCAGGTCATCGACTGGCGCACCATGGTCGAGCGGTACGCCGGTTGCCGCATGAGGGTGATCGAGGGATCCGATCACGAGTTGTCCGATTTTGCGCAATATGCGGGCGAGGTGCTCGCATTCTGCGGCGTTCATTGACGCGGGGAGAACGAGTGAGACTGAAGGGCAAGGTGGCGATCATCACCGGGGCGGCACAGGGCATCGGCCTGGCGACGGCGCGCAAGTTCCTCGACGAAGGGGCGATCGTCGCCGTGGCCGACGTGAGGGAAGAGACGGTACGCAGCGCCGTCGGGCAGCTCAAGCTGAACGGCGAGGTCGTGGACGGATTCGCCGTCGATGTCACCAAGCGCGCGCAGATCGGCCACATGGTCGAGAAGGTGAAGGAGCGCTACGGCCGCGTCGACGTTCTCGTGAACAACGCCGGCATCACCCTCGACGCGCGGCTGCAGAAGATGACCGACGAACAATTCGACCGCGTCATCGACGTCAACCTCAAGGGCGTTTACAACTGCGCCAAGGCCGTGGTCGACACGATGATCGAACAGGGCGGCGGCGTGATCCTGAATGCGTCCAGCGTGGTAGGCATCTACGGCAACTACGGCCAGACCAACTACGCCGCCAGCAAGTTCGGCGTGATCGGCTTCGTCAAGACGTGGGCGCGCGAGGTCGGCCCGAAAGGAGTCCGGTGCAATGCCGTTGCGCCGGGCTTCATCAGCACGTCGATCCTGCAGACGATCCCCGACGACGTGATGCAGAAGCTGACCGACCGGGTGCCGCTCAAGAGGCTGGGGCGCCCGGAGGAGGTCGCCAACGTGTACGCATTTCTCGCCTCCGACGAGGCCTCGTACATCAACGGCGCCGTGATCGAGGTCGCCGGAGGCATGGTCGTCTGATGACCGAGCTCGCGAAGCCCCTGCCGGCGTCGGCGCAGCGCGTCCAGGAAGCCCTGGCCGCCGCCGGGCTCGACTCGCGTGTCATCGAGCTGGCGATCGCTGCGCGCACGTCTGCGCAGGCGGCCGGCGCGCTCGGTGTCGAAGTAGGGCAGATCGCGAAGTCGCTGGTGTTTCGTGCTGCCCGGTCAGGACGCGCAGTGCTCGTGATTGCCGCCGGCGACCGGCGGGTCGCCGAGGAGCGGATCGCCGCGCTCCTAGGCGAACCGATCGAGCGCGCCACTCCCGAGTTCGTGCGCGAGCACTCGGGATTCGCGATCGGCGGCGTAGCGCCGGTCGGCCACGCGCGCGCGATGGCGACTTTCGTCGACACGTCGCTGCGCCGTTATCCGGAGTTATGGGCCGCGGGCGGGACTCCTCATTGCGTGTTTCCGATTGCTCCCGACGCATTGCTGCGCGTGAGCGGCGGCACCGAGGTCGACGTCGCGTAATGCGGCCCGGTCCTGTCCCGGCGAGCGACTTCGTTTGGCGGGGCGTTATCTGCTGACGATGCCGCAGAACCTTTTGTTCGAGGAGGATGGCGCTTTCAAGGCGGGCGCAGTCCTGAGCGCAACCGATGCCTCGTACCAGGTGGAACTGGCAAGCGGCAAGCGCAGCAAGGTGAAGAGCACGAATGTCCTGCTCCGCTTCGAGCAGCCGCCGCCTGCACAACTCCTCGCCGCCGCGCAGCGCGAGGCCGAGGCGATCGAGCTCGACTTCCTGTGGGAGTGCGCGCCCCAGGACGAATTCACTTTCGAGGATCTAGCGCGCGAGTACTACGGCCGTGCGCCGACGCCGGTGGAAGCGGCCACGATCCTGTTGCGCCTTCATTCGGCGCCGGTCTACTTCCACCGCAAGGGACGCGGCCGGTTTCGACCCGCGGCGCCGGAAATTCTCAAGGCGGCGCTGGCGGCGGTCGAACGCAAGCGCCTGCTGCAAGAGAGGACCGAAGCGTTGACTGCCGATCTTATCGCCGGTCGAGCGCCGGAACCGATCGTGCGCCAGGCGATCACCCTGCTCACGCACCCGGATCGCAACGGCATCGAGTTCAAGGCGCTCGAGCAGGCCGCGGGCGCGCTGCACATGAATCCTTTGCGTCTTCTGCTCGAACGCGGCGCAATCGCTTCCCCGTTGCGCTGGCACCTCGACAGCTTCTTCGCAACGATGTTTCCGCGTGGCACCGGCTTCGCGCCCGGCCTGCCGGGGCCGGAAGCGCGCGAATCGCTACCGCTGGCGGACGTGTCCGCATTCTCCATCGATGATTCCTCGACCACCGAAATCGACGATGCGTTCTCGTTGCAGTCGCGCGCAGGTCGCACCGTGGTGGGCATCCACATCGCCGCCCCGGCGGCCGCGATCGGACGCGAGCATCCGCTCGATGGTGTCGCGCGCGGCCGCATGTCGACGGTCTATGCGCCTGGAATCAAGGTGACGATGCTGCCCGGGGACTGGATCGCCGCGTATTCGCTCACCGCCGGCCGCGAGATACCGGTCCTATCGCTCTACGTTGACGTGGATCCGGAGAGTGCCACCGCGCTCAGCTTCGAGACGCGCCTGGAGCGCATCCGGATCGCGGCCAACCTGCGTCACGATCAGCTCGACCACGTGGTGACCCACGAGCGCATTGCCGCCGACAGTCTGGCCTCCGCCGGAGTTCCATTCGGCAGGGAACTCGCCTTCCTGTGGCGGCTGGCGAACACCCTGCTCGCCGAGCGCGAACGTGTGCGCGGCAAGGCCGAGCCGCTCGGCCGCGTCGACTTCAGCATCGATGTCGAGCGGCGTGGCGAGGATCTCGATCCCGATGCACATGTGACGGTGCGCACGCGCCGGCGCGGCGCCCCGCTCGATCTGATCGTCGCCGAGCTGATGATCCTCGCCAACAGTCATTGGGGTGGGTGGTTGGCGGACAACCAGCGCGCGGCCATCTACCGCACCCAGTCGTTGCTGCGCCTCGGCGGGCGCGTGACCGGCAAGGTGCGGATGGCAACGACACCGGCACCGCATGACGGGATCGGGGTTGCGCACTATGCGTGGAGTTCTTCGCCGCTGCGACGCTACGTGGACCTGGTCAACCAGCGCCAGTTGATCGCGACGGTGTCGGGCGCGCCGCCGCCGTACGCCACCAACGATGCAGATCTGTTTGCGGTTGTTTCGGCATTCGACGTCGCTTACGCGGCCTATGCCGCGTTCCAGACCAACATGGAACGTTATTGGTGCCTGCGGTGGCTGCGGCAGGAACGGGTCTCGCGCATCGGCGCCACAGTCCTGAAGGAAGACGTGCTGCGCCTGGACGGCCTGCCGTTCGTGACGCGCCTGCCGGGCATGCCGGCGCTTCCGCGTGGACAGAGGGTCGAACTCGACGTGCTCGGCACCGATGAGGTCGACCTGACCCTCGAGGCGCGGCTGCACCAGGTTCTGGCCGGGAGCGCGGTCGCCGAGACGGACTTTGACGAGGAGGAAGATGGGGAGGCGGTTCAGACCGTCGATCTCGCGCCCGACGCGCCGGCGCAGGCGCAACCGCAGGCTGGTGCGCCGGCCCCGGACGAACCGCATCGAGCGTCCGGCCTCGCCTCCTGAGGCGACCCGGCCGGGTTTGTGCGTGCGATCCGGCGGGTGCGCTGGCTACAATCGAAAGTCGGAGTTTGATCTCACACGCCACTGAATTTCTGGTGACGCGGCGGTTCCGTGCATAGCCCAGGCAGCGTTCTCGGCGACAGGTTCCTGATGGCATCCGTTGCCCTCTCGCTGGGCGCGCACGCGGCCGTGCTCGCCGTGCGCTTCGTCGATCCCGAAGCGCTGCGCTGGCGCGCAGCGGCTCCGCCGCTCGAGATCGTGCTCGTCAACGCCCGCACCGAGACCGCGCCGACCAACGCGCAGGCGCTCGCGCAGGCGAACCTCGACGGAGGCGGCGCGCACGACCAGGGCATGCGCACGTCGCCGCTGCCGAATACGTTCGAGATGCGCGACGGCGACACGCTCGAGACGGCGCGCCGCACGGTGCAGCAGCTCGAGGACGAACAGAAGAAGCTGCTCGCGCAGCTCAAGCGCGGCGACACCGCCGACACGCAGGCGGCCAAGGAGAGCAAGCCCATGCAGGCGGACGTGGGTTCGGTCGAGGAGGCGCGGCGGGAACTCGCGCGCGAGCAGGCGATCATCGACAAGACCATCTCCGACTACCAGAAGCGCCCGCGCAAGCACTTCTTCATGCCGAGCACCTCGGAGTATCGTTTTGCGCGTTACGTGGAGGATTGGCGCGGGCGGGTCGAAAAGATCGGCAACGAAAACTATCCCGAGGAGGCGCGTGGCAAGATCTACGGCAACCTGAAGATGACGGTGGTGATCCGCAAGGATGGGTCGCTCATGGATGCGATCATCAACCAGTCCTCGGGATCGGCCGTGCTGGATCGCGCAGCCCGGCGTATCGTGAAACTGGCGGCACCTTATCCGCCATTTCCTCCCGATGTGGCACGCGACACGGATATTCTTGAGATCACACGGACCTGGGTCTTCACCAACGATCAGTTCGCGACACGCTCGGCCCCCGGAACTGCAGGCAGCAGCGACAAGCCATGACACGGCGCAAGGACAACGGAAGCGCGACCCGGGCTGCGAACCCGGGGATGGCGCGCTACGGCGTCGTCGGTAATCCGGTCGCGCATTCGAAGTCGCCCGAGATCCACCAGCTGTTCGCGCGCCAGACCCAGCAGGCGATCAGTTACGAGCGTCTCGAGGCGCCGATCGACGGGTTCGAGGAGTTCGCGCTTGCGCTGCGTGACACGGGATACCTGGGCCTGAATGTCACCATTCCGTTCAAGATCGACGCGGCCAAGCTGGCCGACGACCTGACCCCGAGGGCGCGCCTTGCCTCGGCCGTCAACACGCTGAAGTTCGACGGCGACACCATTGTCGGCGACAACACCGATGGAATCGGCTTCGTCCGCGACATCTGCGGCCGCCTGAAATTCCAGGTCGACGGTGCCGCGATCCTGATCCTCGGCGCCGGTGGGGGCGTACGGGGGTTGATCGGATCGCTGCTGGATGCGCGTCCGAAGTGGATCGCGGTTGCGAATCGAACTTTCGGCCGGGCCCAGGAACTGGCGGACGAATTCGGCGTCGAGGCGATCCGTTTCGACGAGGTCCCGGCGGAGCATTTCGACCTCGTCATAAACGGCACGTCGAGCAGCCTAAGCCAGGATGCGCCGCCGATCGATCCGGAAACGTTCGACGATTGCACGCTCGCCTACGACCTCGTGTATGCGCGTCACGCGACGCCCTTCATGGAGCTCGCCAGGCGTGGCGGCGCGCGCTACGTCGACGACGGCCTGGGCATGCTGATCGAGCAGGCCGCCGAATCGTTCTACGTCTGGCGCGGCGTGCGCCCGGACACAGGCCCCATCTACAAGGAACTGCGCCGCCTGCTCGCAAGCGAGCGGGCCGACACCGCCGCCGCGGCGCGATGAGCGCCCGCCGCCGGATCCTCCGCTTGGCCTGGCGGCCGGTCCTGCTTGCCTTGCTGGCGTTCGTCGGCTTGCAACTCTGGTTCCTGGCGCACATCGTGTACTGGCGATTCCAGAATCCGGGGCCCACCGCGTTCATGCAGCACGAACTCGAACGCTTGCGTGCGAAGGACCCGAAGGCGGGCTTGCGCCAGCAGTGGCTTCCCTATGAACGCATCTCCAACAACCTCAAGCGCGCCGTGATCGCGGCCGAAGACGCGCACTTCACTGAGCACGAGGGCGTCGACTGGGAGGCAGTGCAGAAGGCCTACGAGGAAAACGCGCGACGCGGCCGCCCCGTCAAGGGCGGCAGCACGATCTCCCAGCAGCTGGCGAAGAACCTGTTCCTTTCGCCCGAGAAGAGCTATCTGCGCAAGGCCGAAGAGCTGATCATCACCGCGATGCTCGAACTCGCCTGGGACAAGCGACGCATCCTGGAGGTTTACCTGAACGTTGCCGAGTGGGGCGACGGCCTCTTCGGTGCCGAGGCTGCCGCGCACCACTACTACGGCGTCTCGGCGGGGCAGATCGACGCCGAGCAGGCGGCGCGCTTGGCCGCCTTCCTGCCGAACCCGAAGCGATACGGTCGCCTGCGCACCGGGCCGTTTCTCGATCGCCGGACCGAGCACATCCTGCATTACATGCCGGTCGCGCAGGTGCCGTAACAGCCTGCGGCGCATCTTCTCGAGCGCGCGCGCGCGTTTTGCCGCGATGCGACGCCCACAATCGCCGCGCCCATGAACGATCGTGACGATCTCCCGCCGCCGGCGGTGCGCGTGTCGACGCCTGTCGCCCGCGATCCCGAAGAGGCGCAGCGCGCGCTGGTGCGAGTGCAGGGGCTGCTCGAGAAGCAGCGGCGGGTCGAATCGCTCGTCCACCGCGAGCCGGCGACGGACGAAGAGACGAAGGCGCTGGTCGAGAAACTCGTCCATCGCCAGCACCGCGCCGAACTCAAGGTCATCCTCGAGGGGCTGCACCCGGCCGACGTCGCTTACATCCTGGAGGCGCTGCCACGGGACGATCGGCTCGTCGTCTGGGAGTGCGTGCGGGCCGAGCGCGACGGGGAGATCCTGCTCGAAGTGGGCGACGGCGTCCGCGAGACGCTCATCGCGTCGATGGATCGCTCCGAACTCGTCGATGCCGTCGAAACCCTCGAAGCCGACGAGATCGCCGAACTCGTCGAGAGCCTGCCGCTCGACGCCGTCGAGGAGGTCAAGCAGGGCCTGACCAACGAGGAGCGCGCGCACCTGCGTGCGGCGATGTCGTATCCGGGGGGGTCGGTCGGGGCACGGATGGACTTCGAACTGCTGACCATCGGCGACGACGTCAACCTCGAGCAGACCCTGCGTCGTCTGCGCGGCTTCCATGCGCTGCCGGATCACACCGACCAGGTGTTCGTTGTGGACCGCAGCGACGTGTTGAAAGGCGCGCTGCCGCTCGACAAGCTCCTGCTCAACGAGCCGGAGCTGAAGGTCACCGCGGTGATGAAGACCGACATCCTCACGCTGTCGGCGCTCGACGACGTCGGTGAAGCGGCGCACGCGTTCGAGCGCTACGACCTCGTCTCGGCTCCGGTCGTCGATGCCAACGGGAGGCTGATCGGCCGGCTGACGGTCGATGAGGTGGTCGACGTGATCCGCCAGGAGGGCGAGCAGGACGCGCTCGCGAAAGCCGGCTTGCGCGACGACGAGGACCTGTTCGCCAGCGTCTGGAATTCCGCCAAGAACCGTTGGTTGTGGCTCGCGGTCAATCTGGGAACGGCGTTCTTCGCGTCGCGCGTCATCGGCGCGTTCGAAAACACGATCGCGACGGTGGTCGCGCTCGCGACTCTGATGACGATCGTCATGGGCATCGCCGGCAATTCAGGCAACCAGACCATGACGCTGATGATCCGCTCGATCGCGCTCGGGCAGGTCACGGGCGGCAACACGCGCGGGCTGATGCTGAAAGAATTCGCGATTGCCGGGCTGAACGGCCTGGTCTGGGGCGGGATCGCGGGGTTGGTCGCGTGGTGGATCTACGCCAGCACGCCGAAGGGCTGGCTGATCGGCCTGACGATGGTGATCGCCATGACGCTGAACATGGTGGTGGGCACGCTGGTAGGCATGCTCGTCCCGTTGACGCTGCACCAGTACGGGCGCGATCCCGCGCTCGGTTCATCGGTGCTGCTGACCTTCACGACCGACAGCATGGGCGTGTTCATCTTCCTCGGCCTGGCGACGCTGTTCTTCCGGTAGGACGGGTCATCTGACCCGCTTCACCGTGAACTCCTCCTGGATGTTGTCCTTGTAATAACTGGCCGGCGCCGACGAAGCGAGAAACCGGCGCGCGATCTCTTCGCCCACCGCCGTGTGCTGGAGCACCGAGCCGTTGTCGAACTCGATCTCGAGCACCCGACCGGCGCGGTCGTATCCAGCCGACTTGATGCCGCCGCGGCGGATCGGCTTGCGTTCGATCGCCATCATCGCCTCCCTTGCGGGGCTCAAAGCCCGAGGTCCTTCCAAATCGAATCGATACGCGCCTTGACCGCGGGATCCATCGCGATCGGACGACCCCACTCGCGCCCGGTCTCGCCCGCCATCTTGTTGGTCGCGTCGATCCCCATCTTGCTGCCCAGTCCGGCAACGGGCGAGGCGAAATCAAGGTAGTCGATCGGGGTGTTCTCGACCATTACCGTATCGCGCACCGGGTCGACGCGCGTCGTCACGGCCCAGACGACCTCCTTCCAGTCGCGTGCATTGATGTCGTCGTCGACGACGACGATGAACTTCGTGTACATGAACTGGCGCAGGAAGCTCCAGATGCCGAACATCACGCGCTTCGCGTGCCCCGGATACTGCTTGCGCATCGATGCGACCGCCATTCGATAGCTGCACCCCTCCGGCGGCAGGTAGAAGTCGACGATCTCGGGGAACGTGCGCCGCAGGACCGGAACCAGCACTTCGTTGAGCGCGACGCCCAGGACCGCGGGTTCGTCGGGCGGCCTGCCGGTATAGGTCGAGTGATAGATGGCATCACGCCGCATCGTGATGCGCTCGACGGTGAACACGGGAAACCACTCGCGTTCGTTGTAGTACCCGGTGTGATCGCCGAAGGGGCCCTCCAGCGCAACTTCGTAGCCGATCCGCGGCGGCGATGGAGCGTCTCCCGTGGTAGGCATCGGGTCGCCCGGACGAATGTGACCCTCGAGCACGATCTCGGCGCCGGCAGGGACCTGCAGGTCGTTTCCGACGCTGCGAACGACCTCGGTCCGGCCGCCACGCAGCAATCCGGCGAACTGGTACTCCGACAGTGAATCCGGAATCGGAGTGACCGCGGCCAGCATTGTCGCCGGATCTGCGCCCAACGCAACCGACACCGGAAACGGAGTTCCAGGGCTGGCGAGTCGATGGTCGCGGAAGTCGAGTGCGCCGCCACGGTGCGGCAGCCACCGCATGATCACCTTGTCGCGGTCGATGACTTGCTGGCGATAGATGCCCAGGTTCTGGCGTTTCTTGTGCGGCCCTCTTGTGATCACCAGGCCCCATGTGATCAATGGCCCCGCGTCGCCGGGCCAGCACGTCTGGACGGGGAGCCGCGCCAGGTCGATGTCGGCACCCTCCCAAACGACCGTCTGGCACGGCGCCACTCCGATTGCCTTCGGCGCCATGTCCCAGAGAGCCGACTTCAAGCTGGCAACCGTGCCAAGCGCGTCGCGGAAGCCGGAGGGGGCTTGCGGTTCCTTAAGCGCTGCCAGTAGCTCACCGACCTCCCGCAACGCGCCGACGGAATCGGCACCCATTCCGGCAGCGACGCGGCCTGCGGTGCCGAACAAGTTGCCGACCACCGGCATTGAATGGCCGACGGGCTTCTCGAACAGAAGCGCTGGGCCGTTTGCGCGCAGCGTACGATCACATATGTCTGTGATCTCCAGGATTGGTGAGACAGGGATGGCGACCCGCCGAAGTTCGCCGCGGCGCTCAAGCTGCTTGAGGAAGTCCCTGAGATCCTTATACTTCATGTTTGCTGCAGAGCAATATCCGACCCGGGGCAACGTATTTGCGGCACAGCGGCATCCCGTATGAATGTGGTTTAAGTGATTGAATAATAAGCGTCAAATCGCGCTCGCCGGAAAATCGTACCGCAGACTAGGACGACTGCTGCGATCTGGTGTTGCATATTCGCGGTCAGCTTGCATTGACCGCAGGTCGAACCGCCCTAGAATGCGCGGCTCAATCGGTGACATCCCAAATATCTGGGATGGAGTTGGATCACATAACCGTCCGAGTGCATCGCGCGTCTTGGGCGCGCTCTTTGAAATGGAGCACGTTAGCTCCGAGATAGACAATGGGTGGTCCCATTCTCCCGCCGCCTGTCTTGCCGGAACCAGCTTGCGACGTGGGCACGCTGGTTTTCGTACCAACCTGTGAGTGAGGACTTGCCTGTGTGAAGACACAGGTGGCCGCTCAAACATAAGGAGGCACGCATGTCGACTCCCACGAATGTTCTGCTGCCGCAGGTTTCACCGCTTCCGCATGGCTTGCGTGTCTTCGCGCAAGACGTGGCGAGCGGAATGGCCCGTACGGCGCGCTTCGTCGTGACCTTCACCGGTTGCGCGAGCTTGGTCACGGTCGCGGTCGCAGTGGGTGATCCGCGGCTGCGGGACGGCGCGGCCCAACAACTCGAAAGCATCGCTGCCGCCCTGGTCGCCAAGGAGGCGACCGCGGATCAGGCCAGCCTGATGCCGGCCGGCGCGGCGCTTCCAACGACCGGTGCGTCGAAGAACCAGGTGGAGCCAACGCAGCGTCACGTCATCTCGTATCTCGCGCGGCGTTACAAGGTGGCCGACGGTGCGATTCGTCCAGTCGTTGCGGCGGCTTACGAGTCCGGGCGTGAACTCGGCCTCGACCCTCTTCTCATCCTCGCCGTCACCGCGATCGAATCGAGCATGAACCCGTTTGCCGAAAGCGTCGTCGGCGCCCAGGGACTGATGCAGGTGATGACGCGGGTCCACGCCGACAAATTCGAGCCGCACGGCGGGGAGGATGCGGCACTCGATCCGATCGCGAACATCAAGGTCGGCTCCGCCATCCTGAGCGACCTGATCCGACGCGGCGGGTCGGTCGAGCGCGGCCTCCAGCTCTACGTCGGCGCCGGCAACATGGTGGACGATGGCGGCTATGGCGCACGCGTGCTCGCCGAGCACGGGCGGCTGCGCCTGGCAGCGAGCGGCAAGGTGGACCTCGCGATTGCCAACGCGATGCGCGCTGCCGGCGCGGACGCGAAGCCGGTTTCGCAGACGTTGCCCGTCTCGCTGGGTCCGGTTACGACGAAGCGCTCCTGATCGCACAACGGCTCTGAATTGGAGCGGTCGGTCGCTCGCGACCCACCGCTCCTCTTATTTTCCGGTGGCTAGAAAACGCTCGAGCCGGTCGACGGCCTGCTCGAGGCGGGCGCGATCCGCGGCGTACGAGATTCGAACGAAGTGCCGGGTGTCCGCACGACCGAAATCTCGGCCCGGCACGACGCACACCCCGTCGCGCCGTAGGAGATCGAACGCAAACGACCAGCTGTCGTCACTGAAGCGCCGGATATCCGCGTAGATGTAGAAGGCTCCGTCGGGCCGGACCGGAACATCGAGTCCAAGGCGGTGTAGTTCGCCGACTAGGAAATCCCGACGCCGGCCGAATTCGGCGCGTCGTGACTCGTAGATCGCCAGAGCCTCGGCGCTAAAGCACTGCAACGCAGCATGCTGCGCGAGTGCGGAAGGGCAGACGAAAAGATTCTGGGCCAGCTTCTCCACGTCACCGACGCACTCGGATGGCACGACCATCCATCCAAGCCGCCAGCCCGTCATGTTGAAGTACTTCGAGAAGCTGTTGAGCACGAACACGTCGTCACCCAGGGCAAGTGCCGTGGTCGGCGGGGCTTCGTAGCAGAGGCGCTGATAGATCTCGTCGACGATGACGAAGCCGCTGCGGCGTCGCACAGCGTCGACGCAGCGTGCCAGCACCTCGGGGCGGATCGACGTGCCGGTGGGATTGGATGGGGACGCCAGCAGAACCCCCTGCGTCTGCGGTCCCCAGTTGCTGTCGATCAACCTGTCGTCGAGCTGAAACCGCGTCTCCGGCCCGCACGGCGCGAGCTTCGCGCGGCCATTGAACGCCGCGACGAAATGACGGTTGCACGGATAGGTTGGATCGGGCATCAACACCTCCGCGCCGACGTCCAGCACGGTGCCCAAGGCAAGCAACAGCGCTGCCGAGGCTCCTGCGGTGACGATCACGCGACCCGGATCGACCTGCACGCCGAATGTCCGCGCGTAGTCCGCGGCAATCGCCTCGCGCAAGGACGTCAGTCCGGTGGCCTGCGTGTATTGAAGGCGCCCGCTTGCCAGCGCCTCCGCGGCGGCCCGGATCACCGGGGGCGGCGCCGTGAAGTCCGGCTCGCCGATGCTCAGGTGAATGATCGATTGGCCGCTCGCCTGCAGGCGCGACGCCTCCTTGACGATCTCCATGACGTAGAACGGCTCAATGTGCGCCAGGCGCGCCGCTCGTGGTCCTGCAAACCGAGGCATCAGGTGCGCCGTCCCGTTCCAGCCGGTGAAGCCGGTGATCTTATCCGCCCAGGCCGCGTCTGACAGCGTGACCCCCCGCGACCACGGCCCGAGCAGCGGCGAAGGTCCATAATCCGCGGCCCCAGCCTCGATACGTGATAACGATGAACACGACCAGCATCGAGCTACGTCAGGCCGCTCTCGAGTACCACGAGCAGCCGGTACCCGGAAAAATTGCGGTCACGCCGACCAAGCAACTCAGCAACCAGCGCGATCTCGCGCTGGCCTATTCACCCGGCGTCGCGGCGGCCAGCGAGGAGATCCGCGACGATCCGGCGACCGTGTTCCGCTACACCGCGCGCGGCAACCTGGTCGGCGTCGTCACGAATGGCACGGCCGTGCTCGGTCTGGGAGCGATCGGGCCGCTGGCCGCCAAGCCCGTGATGGAAGGCAAGGGGGTGCTGTTCAAGAAGTTCGCCGGCATCGACGTCTTCGACATCGAGATCAACGAGCGCGACCCGGAGAAACTGGTCGAGATCATCGCCGCGCTGGAACCGACCTTCGGCGGCATCAACCTCGAGGACATCAAGGCACCGGAGTGTTTCTTTATCGAGCGCAAGCTGCGCGAGCGGCTGAAGATCCCGGTGTTCCATGACGACCAGCACGGAACCGCGATTATCGTCGGTGCAGCGCTGCTCAACGGGCTGAAGGTCATCGGCAAGGACCCGGCGGCGATCAAGCTGGTGTGCAGCGGTGCCGGCGCCGCGGCGCTGGCGTGCCTCGATCTGCTCGTGCGCCTCGGCGTGTCGCGCAACAACATCTGGGTCAGCGACATCGAAGGCGTGGTGTTCCGCGGCCGCACCGCGCTTATGGACGAAGAGAAGGCGCGCTACGCGCAGCCGACCGATGCGCGGACGCTCGGGCAGATCATCGATGGCGCCGATGTGTTCCTCGGGCTGTCCGCCGGCGGTGTGCTCAAGCCCGACATGGTGCGCAGGATGGCGCAGCGCCCGCTCATCCTCGCCCTCGCCAATCCGAACCCCGAGATCCTCCCCGAGGACGTGAAGGCGGTGCGCGACGACGCCATCATCGCCACCGGCCGGTCGGACTATCCGAACCAGGTCAACAACGTTCTGTGCTTTCCGTTCATCTTCCGCGGTGCGCTCGACGTCGGCGCGACCGTCATCAACGCGGAGATGGAAATCGCGGCGGTGCGCGCGATCGCGCAGCTCGCGCAGGAGGAGGCGAGCGACATCGTTGCCAGCGCGTATGGCATCGAGAACATGCGCTTCGGCTCCGAATACCTGATCCCGAAACCATTCGATCCGCGCCTGATGATGCGCATCGCGCCGGCGGTCGCGCAGGCCGCCTGCAACAGCGGCGTCGCGACGCGGCCGATCGCCGATTTCGCTGCGTATCGCGAGCAGCTGCAACAGTTCGTCTACCACTCCGGCACGGCCATGAAGCCGATCTTCGCGGTCGCGAAAAGAGCGGTCGCGACCGGAGGCGCCGCGCGCGTCGTTTACGCGGAGGGCGAGGACGAGCGTGTCCTGCGCGCCGTCCAGGTCGTCGTCGACGAGGCGATCGCGCGCCCGATTCTCGTCGGCCGGCCGAGCGTGATCGAAAGTCGGATCGAGCGTTTCGGCCTGCGCATGCGCGCCGGCAGGGACTTCGAGGTGGTCAATCCCGAGTCCGACGAGCGTTATCCCGACTATTGGCGCACTTACCACCGCATGACGGCGCGCAAGGGCGTCAACGAGCAATACGCGGCGCTCGAGATGCGGCGCGGCCACACGCTGATCGGCGCGATGATGATTCACAAGGGCGAGGCGAACGGCATGATCTGCGGCACGTTCGGCACGCACGACCTGCACCTTCACTACGTCGACCAGGTGCTCGGCAAGCGCAGCGGCGCCACTATCTACGCCGCGATGAACATCCTTATGCTGCCCGGAAGGCAGGTTGCGCTCGTCGACACCCACGTCAACGTCGACCCGAGCGCGCCGGAACTGGCGGAGATCACGGTGATGGCCGCCGAGGAGCTGAAACGACTCGGCATCACCCCGCGCATCGCCATGTTGTCCCATTCCAATTTCGGGTCCAGCAACACGCCCTCGGCCATCAAGATGCGCGAAGCGGTCGCGATCGTGCGCGAGCGCCATCCCGACTACGAGATCGACGGCGAAATGCACGCGGACAGCGCCATCAACGCCTCGATTCGCAAGACCATCATGCCGTTCTCCACCCTGGCGGGCGATGCGAACCTGCTCGTGTGCCCGGGCATCGATGCGGCCAACATCAGCTACAACCTCCTCAAGACTGCGGCCGGCAACAACGTGGCGATCGGCCCGATCCTGCTGGGCGCGGCGAAGCCGGTGCATATCCTGACGCCATCGGCAACCGTGCGGCGCATCGTCAACATGAGTGCGCTGGTGGTCGTGGACGCCAACTCGAATCGCTGACGCCCGTGTCGGCGCAAAATGAGGACATGCCGAACAGCCCGCGAGCCGCATGCAGGAATCCGTCCGTGAGCGCATAGGCGAACGCCTGCCGGACCGGATCCGCCTCCGCACGTCACCGGCCGGCCTGATCCTGATGGGCGGCGGCGCACGCGCTGCCTACCAGGTGGGCGTGCTCAAAGGAATTGCGGCGATCCTGCGCGATGCTCGGCGCGGACTCGACCCCACGATCGCCCAGGGGCACAACCCGTTCCAGATCATCGCGGGCACCTCGGCGGGCGCCATCAACGCCGCCGCTCTCGCGTGCCGCGCGGACAACTTCCAGGAGGCGGTGGCGCAACTCGTCAACGTCTGGGAAAGCTTCCACACCGAGCAGGTCTACCGCTCCGACCTGCTCGGCGTCGTGCGCACCGGCGCGCGCTGGCTGAGCCTGCTTTCGGTCGGCTGGATGGTGCGTCGTTCGCTGCGTCTGCGACCGCGCTCGTTGTTCGACAACACGCCGCTACGAGCCTTGCTCGAGCGCATGATCGACAGGGCGCGGCTCGCGCGCGCGCTCGAGCACGGACACCTGCGCGCGCTTGCGGTGACGGCATCGAGCTACACATCCGGCCGCCACGTCACGTTCTACCAGGCGCAGTACAACCACGAGATCGGAGCCAAGCTGCAGCGGGTCTACGTGCATTGCGACCTGATCCTCGAGCATCTGCTCGCCTCGAGCGCCATCCCTTTCATCTTCCCGGCGACGCCGCTGTCCTTCGGCGACACGACCGAATATTTCGGCGACGGTTCGATGCGCCAGATCGCCCCGATCGGTCCCGCGATCCATCTCGGGGCCGAACGCGTGCTCATCATCGGCGCCGGCCAGCTCGGGCATCCCGGCGTGCTCGGCGGCGTGGACCCTGCGGCCTATCCTTCTCTGGCCCAGATCGCCGGTCACGCGATGTCATCGATCTTCCTCGACGCCCTGGCGAGCGACATCGAACGGCTCGAACGCATCAACACGATCGCGATGCAGCTCACGCACGCACAGCAACGTGCGTCGGGCGTGCACTGCATCGAATCGCTGGTCATCGCACCGAGCGAGCGGCTCGACGGCATCGCCGCGCAATACGTGGGTGCGCTCCCGAAGCCGGTGCGCGCGCTGCTGGAGGTGCTCGGCGCGCATCGGGGCAGCGGGGCCGGGCTGGCGAGCTACCTGCTGTTCGAATCGGCGTACACGCGCGTGTTGATTGATCTAGGATTCGCCGACACGCTGGCGCGGCAGGACGAGGTTCTCGGATTCCTCACCGACAAGCGCGAGCCGTCACCTGCCAATGCTCCGAAGGTTGTCGTGGTTTAGCGTTGTAGCCGTGCTCGCGGCGGCGCTGTCCGGCCCGCCAGCGGCGGCGCGCGAATCGCCAGCCCCACCCGAGGTCGCGGTCGCCGACCTGCCACGCGAGGCCGGCGAAGCGCTGCTCCTGATCAAGAGCGGCGGACCGTTTCCCTTTCGCAAGGATGGCATCGTCTTCATGAATCGCGAGCACCGCCTGCCCCAGCAGCCGCGCGGCTACTACACCGAGTACACGGTGCGCACGCCCGGGCGTGCCGACCGGGGTGCGCGGCGGATCATCGCGGGCCAGGGGAGCACGGGAAACCCGGCGACCAGCGGGGAGTACTACTACTCCGACGACCACTACGAAACGTTTCGCAGGATCCGGGAGTGAGCACCCTTGGGACGCACGCCGACATCTCTTGCCGATCTGCCTTCGAACGCCGTACGGCCCCTCGGAGCGCTGAGTCCCGAGGCGCTGCGTTCATGGGCGCAGGCCGCACAGCACCGCTTCGTGCACGTGATCCTGACCGGGATCCGCGAGCGCCGGCCGCTGCTGGCCACTATCGGCCGCGCGCTCGAGTTTCCTTCCTGGTTCGGCGCGAATCTCGATGCCTTGTATGACAGTCTGACCGACATGCCCGAGCGCCTGCCGGCGGCCGGTTATGTCGTGGTGCTGGACGGGCTGATGCGGGGGCCCGATAACGACGACAACGCCGCGGTGCTCGATGTGTTCCGCGACGCTGCCGAGGAGTTCGCAGGCCGCGGAGTGGCCTTGCGCGTCTACTACCGCTAGCGAGTTGCCTGCGCCCTCTCAGCGCGCGAGTCGACCGAGCATTGCAAGGGCGTCGTCGACTCCGCCGGCCGGCACCGCGCCGTTGGGCGAGAGCCGGTCGATCATCTGCGGCAGCAACTGAGAAAGATGGCCGCTCAGCGTTTGCGGGTCCAGTCCCGCCTGCTGCGCCATCTGTTGCAGCGGGCCGGCGCCCAGGACCTGCGTGAGCTGGTCCGGTGAAATCGGCATGTTCTGTCCGGTCGAGATCCAGGAATCCATGTGCGATCCGAGGCCGGCGCGCTGGAACTGCTGGATGAGTCCCGGCAACCCGCCGAACTGGCCGTTGTTGTTCAGCATCGCGGCGGCGATCTGCAGCAGTGGACTGCCGCCCGCCTGGTTCCCTGCCAGTCCCTGCAATACACCCTGAAGCAATTGTTCGAGCATTCCCGCCTCCCTGGAGTCCCCTCTTCGAATGCGCGGGCGCGCGGCACCAGCGTAGTCCGATTCCTCATGCCACGCCCAGATCGAGATCGCCGGCGGCCGCCTGAAGCGCCGCGATGATCGCGACACCCGCCGTTTCCGCGCGCAGTACGCGTGGCCCGAAGAGCGCCCGCGCATAGCCGAGGCGCTCCGCATGAGAGAGTTCCTGGTCGGTCCAATCGCCTTCGGGGCCGACCGCAACGGTCATCGACGGTGTCGAGCGCTTCACGCGAAGTCCGCTCGACGCACCGGGCGCGAAGATCCATTTCGCTGCACTGTCGGCGGCGAGTGCGAGTGCCGTCGACAAGGTCGGAAGGAACAGGACCGCCGGCGGGCGATTGCGACCGCACTGGCAGCACGCGGCGATGGCGATTTCGTTCCAGCGCGCGACGCGGGTGTTCACGCGATCGCCGACCAGCTTGACCGTCGACCTGGAGGCCGGCGCGATGACGATCCGTGCTGCGCCGACCTCCGTTGTCTTCTCGATGATCCATTCGAGTTTTTCGGCGGCGACCAGGGCCTGGACGAGCGTCACCGCGAGCGGCGACTCGCGGTCGACCGGATCGAAGGTCTCGATGATCGCGGCAGCGGGAGCGCTGTCGAGCAGGCGCGCGCCATATTCGCCGCCGCGACCGTTTATCAACGTGATCGGGTCGCCTTCGACAAGCCGAAGCACATGCTGCGCGTGATGCGCCACGCGCGCAGGCAACGTGACCGTGTCGCCGATCAGGAACTCGGCATCGATGAAGAACCGCGGTCCGGTCATGTCCGCCGCAAGTTGCGCCCGTTACGCCGCGCGCGCGGCTGAGATGCGGCCGCTGCAGTGAGATCGCGCCTCAGGTCGCGGGCTTTCTTGCGCGCCATACATACCGGGGCCACCGGAGAACCAGGACGCATTCTCATCAACCTGCCTGGATTCGGCACGCACTCGCACATGCCGAAGCACTCTTCGGTCGGATCTGGCGGCCTGGACCGGAATCGAGGGCGATGCTAGAGGAATTCGCCCCGCATTGAAAGGAAAGTACGTGCGCGGCTTTCGCCCGGAAACCGCGGGCCCGATCGACCGCGCAGGAATTTCTGACGAGACACGTCCGCGATTGACGTGGGTCAGAGCCGGGCACTCACCGTCGCCTGATAAACTTTTTCTCTACCGGCGCGCAGCGCCTTCTTCCCGATCCGTTCCAGCGCCGGAAGTCCGATCTATGTCTCTCGCGCCGCTCGCCCCGCTCGACAAGACGCTCGAGCGAGACATGGCCAATGCCATTCGTGCCCTTGCCATGGACGCAGTACAAAAGGCCAACTCCGGCCATGCGGGCATGCCGATGGGCATGGCGGAGATCGCGCTGGCACTCTGGACGCGCCACTTCTCGCACAACCCGGCCAATCCGCATTGGCCCGACCGTGACCGGTTCGTGTTGTCGAACGGCCACGGCTCGATGTTGCAGTACGCGCTGTTGCACCTCACCGGCTATGACCTGCCGATGAGCGAAATCGCGAACTTCCGTCAGCTCCACAGCAAGACGCCCGGACATCCCGAGTTCGGCGTCACACCGGGCGTGGAGACCACCACGGGGCCACTCGGGCAGGGCCTCGCCAACGCGGTGGGGATGGCGCTCGCCGAGCGGATGCTCGCGGCCGAGTTCAATCGCCCGGGGCACACGATCGTCGACCACCGCACGTACGTCTTCGTCGGCGATGGATGCCTGATGGAGGGCGTCTCGCACGAAGCTGCCTCGCTGGCCGGGACCTGGCAGCTCAGCAAGCTGATCGCGATCTACGACGACAACGGCATCTCCATCGACGGCGAGGTCGAACACTGGTTCACGGACGACACGCGCGCGCGCTTCGCGGCGTATCGCTGGAACGTGATCGGGCCCATCGATGGTCACGACGTCTCTGCAGTACACAATGCACTGGTCGAAGCACGCGGCTTCGCTACGGCGCCGACGCTGATCATTGCCCGCACCGTCATAGGCAAGGGTGCCCCGACGCGCGCCGGCACGGAGAAGGCGCATGGCGAAGCGTTCGGCGAGGCGGAAGTGGCCGCGACGCGCAAGGCAATCGGCTGGAACCATCCGCCGTTCGTGATCCCGGATGAGGTCCGCGCTGCCTGGGACGCTCGCAACCAGGGTGCCGCCCGCGAAGCGGCATGGCAGGCCCGTCTCGCCGCGTATCGGGCCGCTTTTCCGGAACTTGCGGCGGAATTCGAGCGGCGCATCGCGGGAACTCTGCCCGCCGGCTGGAAGGATGCGGTTGCGAGTGCACGCACGGCCGCCGGTGCGACGCGTGAGACGGTCGCGACACGCAAAGCGTCGCAGCTTGCCCTCGAGGTTCTGGGCGACGCGCTGCCGGAACTGCTCGGCGGGTCGGCGGATCTCACCGGCAGCAACCTGACCAAGTGGAGCAAGGCCGGCGCGCTGCGGACGCGGCCCGAATTCAAGCTCGGCCGTCACATCAACTTCGGCGTGCGCGAGTTCGGGATGTGCGCAATCGCGAACGGAATCGCGCTGCACCGCGGGTACATACCCTTCGTCGGCACGTTTCTTGTGTTTTCCGACTACGCGCGCAACGCGCTGCGCCTCGCCGCATTGATGAAGCAACGCGTGGTCTTCGTGTTAACGCACGACTCGATCGGCCTCGGCGAGGACGGGCCGACGCACCAGGCGGTCGAGCACGCCGCGAGCCTGCGGCTGATCCCGAACATGGATGTCTGGCGGCCGTGCGACACGGTCGAAGCCTTCACGGCATGGGCCGCTGCGGTCGGTCGCACGGACGGACCGAGTTGCCTGCTGCTGTCACGTCAGAGCGTGCCTTACGTTGCAGGCGACGGGCGCGACGCCGGCGATATCGCGCGTGGCGGCTACGTGTTCAGCGAGAGCACAGGTGGTGCCGCTCGTGCCAAGGCAGTCATCATTGCAACGGGCTCCGAGGTGCCGCTGGCGGTGCAGGCGCAGAGCCAACTCGCTGCGGCAGGCCTGCCGGTGCGGGTCGTTTCGATTCCCTCGACCACGGTGTTCGATCGCCAGCCGGAGAGCTACAAGGCCGCTGTGCTGCCGGCCGGGCTGCCGCGCGTCGCGGTCGAAGCGGGCGTGACCGACTTTTGGTGGAAGTACGTGCGCGCGACCGGCGCGGTCCTCGGTGTCGACCGCTTCGGCGAATCGGCGCCGGCCGCCGCCGTGTACAAGCTCTTCGGGCTTACGGCGGAAAACCTTGCCGCGGTCGTTCGCTCGGTAACGAGCAAGCGCTGACGCATTCCGTTTCGAACCTGCATGCCAACAGGAGACTGAAATGACGATCAAGGTTGCCATCAACGGATACGGGCGGATCGGCCGCAACGTGCTGCGCGCGCATTACGAGGGCGGCAAGCGCCATCCGCTGGAGATTGTCGCCATCAACGATCTGGGCGACCCGAGGACCAACGCCCACCTCACCAAGCACGACACCGTGCACGGGCCGTTCCACGGCACGGTGGGGGTCGACGGTGATTCGCTGGTGGTCAACGGCGACCGGATCAAGGTCCTCGCCACACGCGATCCGGCCCAGCTGCCGTGGTCGAGCCTGGGCGTGGACGTGGTGCTCGAGTGCACGGGGTTCTTCACGACCAAGGAGAAGGCCGGCGCGCACCTGAAGGGCGGCGCGAAGAAGGTGATCATCTCCGCACCCGGCGGCAAGGACGTTGACGCGACGATCGTCTATGGCGTCAACGAAGCGACGCTGAAGGGCAGCCACACGGTGATCTCCAACGCCAGCTGCACCACCAACTGCCTGGCGCCGCTGGTCAAGCCCCTGCACGAGAAGATCGGCCTGGTGAGCGGTCTCATGACCACGATCCACTCGTTCACCAACGACCAGGTGCTGACCGACGTCTACCACGAGGATCTACGGCGCGCACGGGCGGCCGGGCACAACATGATCCCGACCAAGACCGGCGCCGCCGCGGCGGTCGGTCTCGTGCTGCCGGAGCTGAAGGGCAAGCTCGACGGCTACGCGATCCGCGTGCCGACGATCAACGTCTCGATCGTCGACCTGTCGTTCATCGCCGCACGCGACACCGGCGTCGAAGAGATCAACGGCATCATGAAGGCGGCATCCGAGAAGGAGCTGAAGGGAATTCTCGGCTACAGCGACGAGCCGCTCGTCTCCAGCGACTTCAACCACGACCCGCGCTCGAGCATCTTCGAAGCCACCCTCACCAAGGTCGCCGGCCGCCTCGTAAAAGTCTCCAGCTGGTATGACAACGAATGGGGCTTCAGCAGCAGGATGCTCGACGTGACGATGGCAATGATGAACGCGAGGTGATTGCAGGGCGCGATCGACCGGACCTGTCCCACCAGCGGGAAGGTCGATCAAGGAAGTAACGCCGCCGTCAGCCGCGCTTCACCGATGGGGGAATTGCGCGGATTTGAGCCGGCAGATCGACGGTCGGCTACGTCGTTCGGCTGAAGGGCCGCGACTCGTCACGGCGGACCGTTCGCGTAAGCTGGGTCGAGCCCAGGGCGTCGCCGCGCACCATCCCCTCGAAGACCCCGAACCGGCCGGCTTCGGCCGGCAGGAGAGCATCTGTGACCCAGTTGAACCGAGCCTTCGTCGCTACTGCTGCTTGCGCCGCGCTCGTCAGCCTCTATCCCGCTTCGGTCGCGCATTCCACCGTCGCGACAGCGTCGAAGAAGAACCCCGCTGCTCAGCACGAACCGACGATCCATCAGATGATCGTCAAGCTGCGCAATCCGAAGGCGGCCGAACTGACGCAGCCTCTCGGCGTCGACCGCGTCACCGCGCTTTCCAACCGGGCCGGCGTATCGCTGCATGCACATCGCGCGATGGCGCTCGGCGCATCGGTGCTGCGCCTCGACGTCCCGCTCCAGCTGACGGACGCGCGCGCGGTCGCCGCGCGCCTCGCCGCGGATCCCGAGGTCGAGTACGCGGAACCCGACATGCCCGTGCGCATCCAGGCCACGCCGCCGGACGCCAGCTTTGCCCTCCGCCAGTGGCATTTCTTCGCGCCCGACAGCGTGTTCAGCGACTCCAACACGCAGTTGACCGGTCCGGCCAAGACGTTCACCCCGGTCGGTGCTGCAAACCTGCCGGGTGCATGGAACATCACGACGGGATCGACGTCGATCGTCGTGGCCCTTGTCGACAACGGCGTGACGCTCACGCACCCGGAGCTGGCGGCGGCGCTTCTGCCAGGCTATGACTTTGTTTCGAGCAACGCCGACGGGCTGCCGACGAACTTCGTCGCCAACGATGGCGACGGGCGCGACCCGGATCCGACGGACCCCGGAGACTGGGTGACCGCGGCGGAAAAGACCGACCCCACTACCGGGACCGCATGCAACGACGGCAACCCGACCCAACAGACCGACAGTTCCTGGCACGGTACGCACATGGCGGGTACCATCATCGGTCAATGGGGCAACGGCGTCGGGAGTTCGCCACCGCCCGGAACCTCCACGGCGGGCATCGCCCCGAACGCCCGGTTGTTGCCGGTGCGTGCGCTCGGCAAGTGTGGCGGCACTTCCTCCGATGTCGCCGACGCGATCGTCTGGGCCGCCGGCGGCAGCGTCCCGAATGTTGCGGCGAACGCGAACCCCGCGCGGATCATCAACCTCAGCCTCGGGGCGCCGAGCACGACCTGCAGCACGACCTATTCGAACGCCATCAATGCAGTCTCTTCACAGGCTCTGGTGATTGCCGCGGCGGGCAACGAAGCGACTCTTGGCGTCGACGAGCCGGCCCGCTGTCCGGGAGTGCTGGCGGTCACGGCGCACACGATCAACGGCGACAACGCCGACTACGCCAACGTCGGGCCGGAGGTCGGCATCAGCTCGCCCGGCGGCGGTGCGCCAACACAGCTCACGGCGAATGCCGCAGACGTCAACGACAATGGTTACTACACGTGGTCGTCGATCCTTTTTGGCGCGACGACGCCGACCAGCACGGAAACGAACGGCACGCGCAGCGGCCCGGCGATCGGCGGCTTCACCGGTACGAGCGGCGCGACCGCGAACGTGTCGGGTGTCGCGGCACTGGTGCTTTCGGTCAATCCATCGCTGACACCAAGCCAGTTGCGCGGCGTGCTGGTCGGACATGTCCGGCCGCATCCCGCCGGCGGTTATTGCGCGTCGGGACAACCAGGCAACGGTGGTTGCGGCGCCGGGTTGCTCGACGCATCGGCTGCGGTCGCCTCGGTCGCCCCGTCGTCCTCGGGCGGCGGCGGTGGCGCGCTGCCGCTCGGCCAGTTGCTTCTGCTCGGGCTATTCGCCCTGCTGGCGCGCGGTCGGGCGCGCGCCTGAACAACGCCGGGCGGCAAACGCAAATCCGAATGCCGTCCCGCAGACCGCACCCAGCAGGTGTGCCTGCGGGACGGTCGTTGCGCCGAGCCATGCCACGTACGGCGTCGCACCTGCGGCGGGTTGCTCGAGCAGGACCTTGAACCAACCGCCGAGCACGATCGCGCCGGGCAGCCAGACAGCGCGGAGCCCTCGCATTTCGCGCATAGCAAGGACTTGCAGCAGCCACGCGGTTGCACCGGAAAAGAACAGTCCGTGCAGCACTCCCGAGAAGCCGCGATACCAGTCGATCTGCGGATAAAGCAGCGCCAGCCCGGCGCTGATCACAAGGCCCGCCGCGAGCCCCGCCACGAGCTGCCGGGATGGTGCAAGCTCCTGCGCGAACAGGCGCGCCACGATCAGCCATGCCGCGGCGTTGACGAGTGCGTGCGGCCAGTTGATGTGGACGGCGTGCGCCGTCAGCACGCGCCACGGCTCCGCGGCAAGCGCGGCACGGCGGTATTCAAGCGTCGTGCCGAGTGGCGGTGCGATCGTCTGCGCCGCCTGCAGCAGCAGGAGTGCAAGCGCGCCGGCCAGAGCGAATCGTTCGGCACGAGACATCGGCATGGCGGCCAAGGACGGGTCGTCGGACAACGAATCGCTCGGACCGAGCGGCGCGGCGCAAGGCGCAAGGCGCAAGGCGCAAGGCGCTTCGTATAATGCCGGCCGACCTCAACGCGTAGCACAGCGACGCGGCATTGTGCACCCGGAACGGTGCTAGCACTGCCGCGCACGAGCCTGCTACCCCGACCGCCCATGCCCATCAAGACTCTCGAAGCGCTCGCCGCATCCGGCGCGTTGCGCGGCAAGCGCGTGTTCATTCGCTCCGACCTGAACGTGCCGCTCGACGAAGCCGGCCGCATCACCGAGGACACGCGCATCCGCGCCTCGGTGCCGGCGATCCGCATGGCGCTCGACGCCGGCGCCGCGGTCATGGTGACCTCGCACCTCGGTCGCCCGACCGAAGGCGAGTTCAAGCCCGAAGATTCGCTTGCGCCAGTGGCGCGGCGGCTCGGTGAACTGCTCGGCCGGCCGATCCCGCTCAAGGCGAACTGGGTCGATGGCGTCCAGGTGGCGCCGGGCGAGGTGGTCCTGCTCGAAAACTGCCGAGTCAACAAGGGTGAAAAGAAGAACTCGGACGAACTCGCCCGCAAGATGGCCGCCCTGTGCGACGTCTACGTCAACGACGCGTTCGGCACCGCCCATCGCGCCGAAGCGACGACCCACGGCATCGCGAAATTCGCACCGGTCGCCTGCGCCGGTCCGCTGCTCGCGGCCGAGGTCGATGCACTGGGCAAGACCCTCGTCGATCCGCGCCGACCGCTGCTCGCCATCGTTGCCGGGAGCAAGGTCTCGACCAAGCTGACCATCCTGAACAATCTCGCCGAGAAGGTCGACCGCCTCATCGTCGGCGGCGGCATCGCCAACACGTTCCTGCTCGCCGAAGGATTCCCGATCGGCAAGTCGCTCGCGGAGCCCGATCTGGTACCGGAGTGCAAGAAGATCCTCGCGACTCTTGCCGACAAGGGCGGCACGCTGCCCCTGCCGATCGACGTCGTCGTCGCCCAGGAGTTCAAGGCCGATGCCCCCGCAATCGTGCGGCGCACGACCGAGGTCAAGGCCGACGAGCTGATCCTCGACATCGGGCCGACGAGCGCGCTCGAGCTGGTCAAGCTCGTCAGCGGCGCGGCCACCATTGTCTGGAACGGACCCGTGGGCGTGTTCGAGTTCGACGCCTTCGCGGAAGGCACGCGCCAGCTCGCGCTCGCCATCGCCGGTGCCACCGCGAACGGCGCATTCTCGATCGCCGGCGGCGGCGACACGCTTGCCGCTATCGCCAAGTACGGGATCACCGAGAAGGTGAGTTATATCTCGACCGGCGGGGGGGCATTCCTCGAGTTCCTGGAGGGCAAGACGCTGCCCGCGCTCGCCGTACTGGAAGAACGCGCGCGCCAGGGCTGAATCCGGGTCGATTCCAGCGCGCAGCCGCCTGGAGTATCTTGCCGGCCGGGGCGCGACAGGAGCCAGCGCCGCCCTACCCTCGACAAGCAACGGACCCCGGTGATGCCAAGAAGCACGAAGATCGTCGCCACGCTCGGCCCGGCGACGAGCGAAAAACTGGTGCTGGAACGCATGATCTCCGCCGGCGTCGACGTCGTGCGCTTCAACTTCTCGCATGGCACTGCCGACGACCACCTTGCGCGCGCGAAGCTGGTGCGCGACGCGGCGCTCGCCTGCGGGCGCGAGGTCGCCATCATGGCCGACCTGCAGGGACCGAAGATCCGGGTCGGCAAGTTCGCCGACGGCAAGGTGTTCCTCAGGCCGGGAATCCGTTTCCAGCTCGACGACAGCAGCGAGCCCGGCACCATCGAGCGCGTCGGCCTCGACTACAAGGACCTGCCGCGCGACGTCAAGGCCGGCGATACGCTGCTGCTCAATGACGGGCTGATCGTGCTCGACGTGGAGCGCGTCGTCGGTTCCGAGATCCACACGATCGTGCGCATCGGCGGCGAGCTCTCGAACAACAAGGGCATCAACAAGCAGGGCGGCGGCCTGTCAGCGCCGGCGCTCACCGCGAAGGACGTGCGCGACATCGAAACCGCGATGGCCTGCGGCGCCGACTACGTGGCGGTCTCTTTCGTCAAGAACCGCACGGACGTCGAGATGGCGCGTCAGCTCGCGACCATCGCCGGCGAAAAGCATGGTGTCAAGCCGCTCATCATCGCCAAGATCGAACGCGCCGAGGCGATCCCAATGCTCAAGGAGATCCTCGACGCCACCGACGGCATCATGGTCGCGCGCGGCGACCTCGCGGTGGAGGTCGGCAACGCCGCGGTGCCGGCGCTGCAGAAGCGCATGATCAAGATGGCGCTGGAGGCCAACAAGCTTGCGATCACGGCGACCCAGATGATGGAGTCGATGATCGTCAACGCGGTGCCGACCCGCGCCGAGGTGAGCGACGTCGCCAACGCCGTGCTCGACGGCACCGACGCCGTCATGCTCTCGGCCGAGACCGCGGCCGGCAAGTACCCGGTCGAAACGGTCGAGGCGATGGTGTCGATCGTCACCGAGGCGGACCGGTCCGAACAGGTCGAACTGGACCGCCAGTTCCTGAATCGAACGTTCACCCGGGTCGACCAGTCGGTTGCCTACGGTGCGCTGTTCACGGCCTACCATCTGCGCTGCACGGCGATCTGTACGTTGACCGAATCGGGTTCCACCTGCCTCTGGATGAGCCGGCACGACGTCAATGTGCCGATCTATGCACTGACGCCGAATGTCTCGACGCAGCGGCGACTGTCCCTGTTTCGCAACGTTCACCCGGTGTTCCTGCCGAAGTCCGACGATCGCGACGCCGCGCTGCGACTCACCGAGCAGATCCTGCTCAAGCACGGAGTGGTCAAGCGCGGCGACCTGATCGTGCTGACGACCGGCGAGCCGATGGGCCAGCCCGGGGGCACCAACACCCTGAAGATCGTGCGCGTCGGAGAGCACCACTGACGAAAGGCTTTTCGGGCGCTGGCGCACGCAGCGCAGCGCTTTTCGCCCTGGCGCTGCTGCTGGCGGCGTGCGCGCCGCTGCCGACGCGCCCGAGCGCGGGTCCGATCGGCGACGTCCCCGAAGACGTCGCCGCTGCGTCCACGACCTCCTTGTCGTCGCAGTTCGGCACACCCGCGCTGCGCATCGACGTGGTCGATCGCGCGTGGCGCGTCATCGCCGGCAACTTCTACGACCCGAACCTGAACGGTGTCGACTGGCCCGCAGTGGGCAGGGTCGCCCGGGCCCGCGCAGGGGCGGCGGGCAACGACAGCGAGTTCTACACCGCGTTGAAGGACATGGCGGCCGCACTCGGCGATTCGCACACGATGGTGCTTACGCCGCGCGAGACCGTCGATCGACGGCGCTTCGTTTCGACCCGGATCGGGATGCAACTGACGGTGATCGACCGGCATGTCGTCGTCTCCGAGGTCGAGGCCGATTCCTCGGCAGCGCGCGCCGGCATCAGCGTGGGCGACATCGTGTCGGCAGTCGGGTCGACCCGGCTCGACGGCGCTTTCGTGCGCGCCGCGTTGACCGATCCGCGCCTCGAACACGGCGACGTGCTCGCGGGCGACGGCCCCGAGGCTTTGCCGGCGGAGGCGCCCGACAGCGAGCGGGTGCGGCTTTTGCGCGCCGTCCGGCGGGAGATGCGCCGCCCGAGCGTTGCGGCGCGTACCGACCCCCTGGTGGTGGAGGTGGTGCGCGCCGACGGAACCGCGTTGCGCGCCCGACTCGTCCCGATCGCATCGGCGCGGCCGCCAAGCACCGAGGTGCGCTGGCTGGACGGCGAGATCCTCCTGATCCGTTTCACGCGCTTCGTCCCGGAACTGCGTGCCGAACTCGGCGCGGCCCTCAACGAGGCGAGCAGCGCGCATGCGATCATCGTCGACCTGCGTGGCAACGGCGGCGGACTCATCGAAATGTTCCGCTGGTTCGCCGGGCGTTTCATGGCGGACGAGCGGCTGGTCATGCGCAGCCTGAGCCGCGACCGGAGCAACGGAAGGGCGCAGACCGTGAGCGAGATGTACGTCGGCCCGGACCGCTTCGATACACCCAGCAAGCGGCAGCTCCTGCAGCCCCTTGCGGTGCTCGTCGACGGCCGCACCGGCAGCGCCGCCGAACTGACCGCGGTGGTGCTCGAGGAGCAGCGATCGGCGCTGCTGGTCGGCGAGCCCACGTGCGGTTGTGTCGTCGGGGTGCGCTACGAATATGTCCTGCCCGATGGCGGCGGCGTGCGGGTCGCCGAGACCGGGTTCGTGTCCGCGCGCGGCGTGCGTCTCGAGGGCGCCCCGACCCTGCCGACGGTGCGCGTCGTTCCCACGCTCGCCGACCTGCGCAGCGGTCGCGATCCCGTGCTGGAAGAGGCGCACCGGCGCCTGGCGAGCGCAACGGCGCGCTAGGCGCGATGCTCGGGGCCGTGTGTTTGCGGCAGCGCGGTGGTCCCCTAAAATCGGGCGTGAAGGCAACCCGGGCGGCCGGGTCCAATCGTCACCATGGGAGGTTTCGATGGCGTTGGTTTCGATGCGTCAACTGCTGGATCACGCTGCGGAGAACGGCTACGGCGTGCCCGCGTTCAACGTCAACAATCTGGAGCAGGTGCAGGCGATCATGGAGGCGGCGAACGAGGTCGGCGCGCCGGTGATCATGCAGGCTTCCGCGGGTGCGCGGAAGTACTCCGGGGAGATGTTCCTCAAGCACCTGATCGAAGCAGCGATCGAGTCATACCCGAAGATTCCGGTTGCCATGCACCAGGACCACGGGCAGTCGCCCGCGATCTGTGAAAGCGCCATCCGGCTGGGCTTCTCCTCGGTGATGATGGATGGCTCGCTGCGCGAGGACGGCAAGAGCATCGCCGACTACGACTACAACTGGCAGGTCACGCGCAGGGTGGTCGACGTGGCGCACGCGCAGGGGGTTTCGGTCGAAGGCGAACTCGGCTGCCTCGGGTCGCTCGAGACGATGAAAGGCGACAAGGAGGACGGGCACGGCGCGGAAGGGACGATGACGCGGGAAATGCTCCTCACCGATCCCGACCAGGCCGCGGACTTCGTCAAGCGCACGCAACTCGATGCGCTGGCGATCGCCATCGGCACCAGCCACGGCGCCTACAAGTTCACGCGCAAGCCCACCGGCGACATCCTCGCCATCGAGCGCATCAAGGAGATCCATCGCCGCATCCCCAACACGCACCTGGTGATGCACGGCTCCTCGTCGGTGCCGCAGGACGTGCTCGACCAAATCCGCCGCTTCGGCGGCGCGATGAAAGAGACGTATGGCGTTCCGGTCGAGGAGATCCAGGAAGCCATCAAGCACGGCGTGCGCAAGGTCAACATCGACACCGATATCCGGCTCGCGATGACGGCGGCGATCCGCAAGTTCTTGGCCGAGAATCCGGGCAAGTTCGATCCGCGCGAGTACCTGAAGCCGGCCAAGGAGGCCGCGAAGAAGATCTGCAAGCAGCGCTATCAGCAGTTCGGCTGCGAGGGCCAGGCCGGCAAGATCAGCGTCGTGCCGCTCGCCAAGATGGCGCACAAGTACCAGACCGGCGAACTCAGCCAGCACGTGCACTAGCAAGATTCAGCGGGTCTTTTCCCTCCCCGCTGCAGGGGGGAGGGCCAGGGTGGGAGGCCGCAAAGTGCCAACCTTCAAGAGGCGGGCTCCCGCCGCGGCAATCGCATCCGCCGGCCGGAACGGGGCCCCTGGCTGCGAGCCGCCAAGTCCCGGTAACCCCTCTCCAAACCCGCTTTAACCGGGCTAACGCGCGAGAAGCGCCGTTAAGCCCGGCCTCATCCACCCTCGCGCCGGTCGGGCCACGGATATCGTGCCCGGAAGGTCTTCCGTGCCCCCGCTCGTCCGCGGAACTGTTTCCTTTGGCCCAGAACAACACAATCGACAGGCGCATGCAGAACGCGCCCGCGCCAGCGTTCGATTTCCCGAGCCGGATAACGCGCCCGCGGTCGCCGCGGATGCGGCTGGTCTAGGACTCGACCATGCCGCACTTCCGTCGCCTCCGCACCCGCCTGATCGTCGCGTTCGCGATCCTGGTGACCGTCGTTCAGGCCATCGCCTTCGTGCTGGTCAACGTGGCCAACGACCGCAACGCCCAGGCAAAGATCGGCCAGGAACTCGCGGTCGGCGAACGCATCTTCGGCCGCCTGCTCGACGAGAAGCGCAACCAGCTGATCCAGACCGCGGGCGTGCTGTCGGCCGACTCCTCGCTGCGCGAGGCGTTCGCGTCCCGTGACGTGGCGACCATCGAATCGACGCTGCGCAGCGCCGGCAGGCGCGTCGGCGCCGACACGATGATGCTGATCGACATGAAGAACGTCATAGTCGCCGACATTTCGAACGCGTCGCGCCGCGGCAAGCCGTTCCCGCTCATCGCCTCGATCGAGGCGGCGCGCAACGATGGCCACAGCGCGTCGCTCGCGCTGCTGGACGGGCGTGCCTACCAGCTGGTCGTCGTGCCCGTGCTCGCACCGGTCCCGATCGGCTGGGTCGCGCTCGGCATGGAGATCGACGACGAGGTCGCCTCCGACCTGCAGAAGCTGACCGAATTGCAAGTGTCGTTCTTCGACTTCCAGGCCGGACGCGAGCCGCGCCTGCTCGCTTCGACGCTGCCTCCCTCGGCGCGCCAGACGCTCACCGACCTTCTGAAGGCGCCGAGCCGCGCTGGCTCGGAGCGCCTGCAGCTACGCCTGGGCGGCGACGACTACGAGAGCCGCCTGGTCGGGATCGACGTCGGCGCCAACGGCCGCATCCTCGCGGTGCTGCAGCGGCCGCTCGACGAGGTGCGCGCCACGGTCGAGCAGTTGCGTGTGTTCCTGATGCTGCTCGCCGCCGTCAGCATCCCGCTCGCGGTGCTGGGCAGCTACCTCATCGCGCGGTCGATCACGCAGCCGCTGTCGGAACTGACGCGCGGCGCGCTGCGCATGCAGGGCGGCGATTTCTCCGCGCCGATCGCCGCGAAAAGCCACGACGAGCTCGGCCTGCTGGCCGGCACGCTGAATCACATGCGCGAAGGCATCGCGCGCCGCGAGCGCGAGATCCTGCGCCTCGCCTACGAGGACGGATTGACGCGGCTGCCGAACCGCGCGCTGCTGCTCGATCGCCTCGACCAGGGCCTGCGCACCGCGATCCGGCGCAGCGAGCCGCTGACGGTGATGGTGCTCGACCTTGACCGCTTCAAGGAGATCAACGACATGCTCGGCCACATGGCCGGCGACGTCGTGCTCAAGCAGGTCGCCATGCGCCTGCAGGCGGTGCTGCGCGATTCCGATACCGTCGCACGCCTCGGCGGCGACGAATTCGCGCTCGTCCTGCCCATGGCCGACGCCGAACTCGTGCGCGTCGTGGCCCGGCGCATCGCGCTCGCGCTGCGCACGCCCGTCGAGTTCGAGGGCCAGCCGCTCGACGTCGCGGCGAGCATCGGCAGCGCGATCTTCCCGCAGCACGGTGAAGACGCGGGCACGCTGATCCGCCACGCCGACGCTGCGATGTACGTCGCCAAGCGCAACAATGCCGGCCACGCGTTCTACGACCCGAGCTACGACGTCGGCCAGCGCGAGCACCTGTCGCTGTTGTCGGAACTGCGCCGCGCCGTGGAAGAGAGCCAGCTGCGCGCCTACTACCAGCCGCTGATCGATCTGGCGACCGGGCGCGTGCGCGGCGTCGAAGCGCTCGTGCGCTGGCGCCACCCGACCCGTGGCCTGCTGTCGCCGGTCGAATTCATGCCTTACGCGGAGCAGACCGGTTTCGTGCGGATCGTGACCCGCTGGATGCTCGCGGTCACGGTGCGCCAATGCGGCAAGTGGGCTGCACAGGGCGTGCCGTTGCAGGTCTCGGTCAACATCTCCGCGCGCGACCTGATGAATCGCGAACTGCCGTACGTGATCGCGGATCTCCTGCGTGCCCACTCGGTGCCGCCTCACCTGCTGTGCCTCGAGATCACCGAGTCGAGCTTCATGGAGGATCCGAAGCACGCGCAGGCGACGTTGCGGCAGCTCGACGGACTCGGCATCAAGCTCGCGATCGACGACTTCGGTACCGGCTTCTCGTCCCTCGCCTATCTGAAGAAGCTGCCGGTGGCGGAGCTGAAGATCGAGCGCAGTTTCGTGATGGGCATGACCGAGGACAAGGACGATCGCGTGATCGTCCGCTCGACCATCGAGCTGGCGCACAACCTCGGCTTGCACGTGGTCGCGGAAGGCGTGGAAAGCGAAGCCTGCCTGCAACAGCTGCGTGAGCTGCACTGCGACTACGTCCAGGGATATCTGATCAGCGGTCCGCTCCGGCGCCGTACCCTGGAAGGGTGGCTGCAGGAGTCACGCTGGGGCCTCGGCACCGCCATCCCCGCCGAAGCGATTGCCGAAACCGCCGAATAGCGGAACGCGACGAAACGTTCCTACCGCAGCAGCCTTAGCGCCGCGATCCGGAACGCCTGCACCTCGGCATCGGGCGACACCTCGCGCGCCAGCCGGTCGACCAGCTCCGTCCAGGTATGAAAGCCGGCTTCCATTTCCTGGTCGACCAGGAGGCCGCCGATCGGGCCGACGTAATCGACCATCAGCCTGCGCAGCTGCCCGACCGCCGCACTGCGCCGGGTGTCTTCGGCCGCCCGGGTGCGCGTCGTGACGCCGACATCGCCGTGCGGACGCGTCGTGGCGCCGACATCGGTGTGCTGGCGTGTGGTCGTCGGTCCTTCGGCACGCGTCGGCACGGTGTTCGGCCCGGTCGGTGGGGCGAGGCTCGCCAGCCCCGAGCCGAGAATCGTCGCGAGCATCTGCAGCAGCAGGTCCTGCGGTGGAAGATCATCGTGCCGCTCGGCAACCAGGCCGCGCGTAAAGCTCGCCGACACGGCCTGGGCGCCGGCGAGCCGCGACAGCGCCTCGCCGCCCCGCCGCATCGCATACGACACGTGCACGATCTGGCCTGCGGCAATGCCAATGCGCACCTGGTGCCCTTGGGTCGTGCGCGCGAACAGCATCCCTGTTTCGGAGCCGGCGGCCAGGACCTGGAGCAGTTCGAATGGTGTCATCGCTGCCCCGGAGATCTCAGCGCTTGTCGGACAACCTGGAGAGCGCGATGCGCAGGCTCTTCGTCATGCGCTCGATCGAGCGCGCCAGGGCCCCGATCTCGTCCGAGCGGCCCGTCTCCTTCACGTCCTGCTCGAAATTCCCACGGCTGATTTCCTCCGTGATCGCCGTGAGGCGGCGGATCGGATTGGCGATGCCCGGCGCGACGATCAGCGCAAAGAACGCCGCGATCAGGGCAGCGACGCCGAGCAGCCGCAGCATGTACACGTCGGTCTGCCGCACGTGGTCGAAGACCTCTTCCTCCGGCATCTGCACCGCCACGATCCAGTCGAGCCGGGTCTTGCGGATCCGCGCCAGCACGGGCTTGCCGTCGTCGACGTAGTGCGCGATTTCGCCCCCGGCCATTCCTGTCTTGAAGGCCGGATGCGCCGAGAGATCGAGCAATTCCTTGTCCATGACCGCGCCGGTCTGGGCGATCAGCTTGCCGTCGGGCGCGAGCAGGAGGGCACGGCCGGTGCGGCCGATGCGTTCGTTGACCAGAACGTCGGTGATCTCGGTCAGCGCATTCGACTTGGCGAGCGCGCCGACGAAGCGCCCGTACGAATCGTGGATCGGCACCGCCACTACCCACGACGGCTTGTTGATCGTGCGGCTGATCACCACTTGCTGACCGATCGGCTTGCCGCCGGCGACGTCCCTGAAGTACACCCGGTCCGAGTAGTTGATCGGCGCGAGGTTGTCGTTGCGCGCCACCGACATGCCGTCGGTGCCGATGGTGAAGACGAGAAAGCTCCAGGGCTGATGCAGCGAAAGATTGATGAGGATCGGTTTCTGGATATCCGCGCGCATCGACTGCATCGCAGCGGTGGCGGCGTGCTCGACCAGCGACTGCTGGTTGATGCGCAACCAGAACTCGACCTTGTCGCCGAGGCGGCTGGCAATCGCCTTGAGCTGCTGCTCGCCGATCTCGGAGGCATCCTGGATCGCACGTTCCCGCGCGTAGTACCACGTGATCAGCAGTGGAACGAGAGCAGCCAGGAGGAACGCGAGAAAAAGCTTTCCGAAGATGCCGAGACCGCGGACTCGTTTGCTTTCTGTGCTGGCCATCTTTTCTCGATATCGGCGGGCGGGACCGGCCGTCAGCCGCGCGGCATTATCGCTTCAATATGGGAGTGACAGGGCACGCAGATCGGCACCGCCGAGCGTACGGCGGGGCGGGCGCCGCGTGGCTCAAGCGAGCTGGACGCTCTTGCGCACGCGGCCCGCGCGGTCGTGCCAGGCGGTCAGCTCGACCGTGGTCCCGGCCGGAGCCCGCACCACCCACTCGACATAGGCGAGGTCCTGCGTCGGTTTCTTGACCGGCCAGAAGCTGATCCCGGTGTGCAGGTACGCCCAGCCTTCGAGTTCTCCGAGTTCCTGACGCGCTGCGCCCGAGACGAGCGTCGCCCCTTGCGGCAGCGCGATCTCCGCCAGCGTGCCGCGCAACTGCTTGCGCGCGACCGCCATCTTCGTGACGTAGGTGGGGAGCCAACCCGTGTTTTGCAGCACGAGGCGGACGCGCCAGACGCCCGTTCCGTCGGCATCGGTTCGTTCCACCACCGTGTCGCGCACCTCGAGCTTCGGTGAAATCAGAGCCTGCCAGACCAGCCAGCCCGGGAACCGCGCGACCTCGTCGCGCACCCGGTGCGGCGGCGGATTGACGAATGCCGCGAAGCGGTTCCAGCCGCCGATCTCGACCGGTCCCAGCTCGGGATGCTGGAACGGCTTCCAGTCGACGTGGCCCGCGCCGTTCAGTTCGGTGTCCGACCACTGCAGGATCTTCAGGTCGTGTTCGATCGGATGGTCGCGAAACCAGTGGATCCAGGACTGGTCATCGATGCCGGCCTCTTTCTTCGGATTCCAGAGCTCGACCGTCCACATGAACATGCCGAGGTGCTCGTAGATCCAGTCGAACGCACCGCCGATATACTGATTCGGGTAGTAGACGAACTCGTGGAAGATCGAGATCGCCGGATAGCCCGTGAGCTGCTCGCCTTTCCTGCCGACGGTCTGGTACGTCCACAGGTCCTCGGCCGGCATCTTGTCGTCGGGCAGGTGGCCGAATGGCCGCAGCAGCACGCCCGAGAACGTGTGGAAGCTGGTCCCGCCGCAGATGTTCGGATGCCTGATGAAGAAGTCGACGACGGCGCGGATCTCCGGCTCCGAGGTCGGATACGGGCCGGCGCCCAACTGCTCGTGTTCCTGGCGCCACCCGGAAGGGAAGTTGCGATTCAGGTCCAGCCCCTGCGCGTTGCCCGTGACGCCGGCGACTTCGACCTGTACGCCGTCGAAATTGCGAATCCGCCCCTCGGGCAGCACGCGGTAGTACTCGCCGCCCGCGTCGGTCGGCTCGCGGCGCACGAGCAGGCGCGCGTCCTGCGGGTGCTTCTTCCACGGTCCGTTCGGATCGCGCATGCGCATCTGCAGGATGCGGCCGTCGCCGTCGATGTCCTCGACGACCAATCCTTCCACGGGCTCCTCGTCGAACGGATAGCGGCGCGTGCTCGACCGCACGAACTTGGGCCGATCCGCCAGTGCCCACTCGGCGCCATCGGGATTGATGCGCGGGCAGACATAGAAAGCGCGGCTGTCCAGGCAGCGCGTGACGTCGGCATCCTTGCCGTATCCGCCCGTCAGGTATTCGAGCAGGCAGAGACAGGCGCTCGACGCGGAGAGCTCGACCGAGTGGATGTTGCCGTCGACCCAGTAAGCGGGCTTGTCCGCGGCGGCGCCGGTGGGGCGGTTCGTCACGGTCACCAGCGGGATCAGCCTTCCCTCGTGGCTCGAGCCGATGAAGGAGAGCTCGACCAGGTGCGCGAATTCGGCCGCGAAGGCCCTGAGCACGGCGATGAGTTCGTCGTAGCGGTAGAAGCGCGTGTAGTCGAGCGTCGGCATGGGTCCGGGCGGAGGGTCGAAGGCGCCCGATCATACGGACGACCGCGCCGCGCTACCCGGAGCCCGTACGGACCCCAGCTTTCTGCCGCATCGCGGACACGGCAGGAACGAGCACTACGCCGTCGCGACCTCGCGCCACTTGATCGTGCAGCCCATGGACGCGTGCTGCATGACCGGGCCGTAGCCGAGCGTCGCGATCATCTTCATCGCGTCGAACAACTCGCGCGGCGCATCCGGCGGAGCGGGCTCGCGCCGCGAAGCATCGAGACGGCCGCGGTACTGCAGTTCCAACTGGCTGTTGAAGCCGAAGAAGTCCGGCGTGCAGACCGCTCCATAAGCACGCGCGACCTGCTGCGTTTCGTCGAACAGGTAGGGGAACGGGAACGCCTTGTCGCGCGCCAGGCGCTGCATCGCCTCGAAGGAATCCTCGGGGTAGGCGACCGGGTCGTTCGAGCTGATCGCGACCGTGCCGATACCGAAGCGCTCGAGGTCGTGCGCGTCACGCAAGATGCGATCGAGCACCGCCTTGACGTACGGGCAATGGTTGCACATGAAGATCACCAGCAGACCGGCTTCGCCGCGGCACGAGTCGCGCGTGTGCACCAGGCCATCGACACCCTGTAACGCGAAGTCGGGCGCGGGGGTGCCCAGGATTTCGGATCGTCCTTCGGCCGACATTCTGCAACTCCTGTGCGGTTCGATTCGACTGTGATCGTGCTGCGGGGCGCCAGGGTCTTCAATCCCGTCTATGGACGCGTCGGTCCCGAGCCGGCGTGATCGAAGAAACCGGCGCGGCGCGATCGGTGCCATGGTCGCTTCCATTCGGTCCGGATGCGCTTCACGCGGCGACCGTGCGACTGCGTTCCGACCGGGCGGTGCCGCCGGCGATTTGCCGTGCCGCGGCGACTACCGCGGATGCGTCGAGGCCGAAGTGCTCGAACAAGCGGCCCGCGGGCGCCGACTCGCCGAAGCGCGCCAGGCCGATCACCCTGCCTTCGAGGCCGACGTACTTGCGCCAGAAATCGGGATGGCCGGCCTCGATTGCGATGCGTGGGACTCCGGCCGGGAGCACTGCGCGCTGCCAGCGTTCGTCCTGGCGGTCGAAGAGGCTCGTCGACGGCATCGAAACGACACGCGCGCCGACGTTCGAGCGTGCGAGCAGCGAGCGCGCCGCCATCGCGATCGCCACTTCCGACCCGGTCGCGATCAGCACCACCGCGAGCGGCAGGTCGGTGTCGGCAAGCACGTATCCGCCACGCGCGACGCCTGCTTCCGCATCGGCAGTGCGTGCCTGCTGTGCAACGTTCTGGCGCGACAGCAGCAGCACCGAAGGACCCCGCCGCTCGATCGCGTGTTGCCAGGCGACCGCGGTCTCGAATGCATCGCAGGGACGCCATACATCGAGACCGGGAATCATGCGCAGGCTGGACGCGTGCTCGATCGGCTGGTGCGTCGGACCGTCTTCGCCGAGGCCGATCGAGTCATGCGTGAGGACCAGGATCGAGCGCAGGCCCATCAGCGCGCTCATGCGGATCGCATTGCGGGCGTAGTCCGAGAACACCGCGAACGTGCCTGCGTAGGGAATGAAGCCGCCATGCAACGCCAGGCCGTTGGCGATCGCTGCCATGGCGAACTCGCGCACGCCGTAGTGAACGTAGTTTCCGCCGTTCCGCCCGATGGCGCGCGAGGCCTTGACGGCGGTCAGATTCGACCCGGTCAGGTCGGCGGAGCCTCCGAGGAGTTCGGACAGCGCCGGGACGATCAGTTCGAGCGCCGCCTGCGACGACTTGCGCGTCGCCGTCGCTGCGTTGACGGCCCTTGCCGCGTCGCGCAGGGATTGCGCGATCGCCGGCCACCGTCGCGGCAAGGCGCCTTGCTGGCGCCGCATGAATTCCTCGGCGAGATGCGGGAATTCCACGGCGTACGCCGCAAAACGCTGCCGCCAGTCGGCGTGCATGGCGGCGCCGCTTGCACGCGCATCCCATTGCGCCCGCACGGGCGCAGGCACCTCGAACGGTGGATACGGCCAATCGAGCGCGGCGCGCGTCGTCGCGGCTTCCGCCGCGCCGAGCGGCGCGCCGTGCACCTCGTGCGAGCCGGCGGCCTTCGGCGCGCCCCAGCCGATCGTCGTGCGGCAGATGATGAGCGTCGGCCGGCCGGAGATCGCGCGCGCAACGTCGATGGCCGCTTCGATCGCCAGGGCATCGTGGCCGTCGACCGGGCCGACCACGTGCCACCCGTAGGCGCGGAAGCGCTGTGCCGTGTCGTCACGGAACCAGCCCGCGACGTGGCCGTCGATCGAGATGCCGTTGTCGTCGTAGAAGCAGACGAGCTTGTGGAGACCCCACACGCCCGCAAGCGACGCCGCTTCGTGGCTGATGCCCTCCATGAGGCAGCCGTCGCCGAGGAACACCCAGGTGCGGTGGTCGACGATGCGGTGGCCGGGGCGGTTGAATTGCGCCGCCAGCAGCCGCTCGGCCAACGCCATCCCCACCGCGTTGGCGAGGCCCTGGCCCAACGGCCCGGTGGTGGTCTCGACACCCGGTGTCACGCCGACCTCGGGGTGCCCGGGCGTTTTCGAGTGCAGCTGGCGAAAGCGCTGCAGTTCATGCAGGGGCAGCTCGTAGCCGCTCAGGTGCAGCAGCGCATAAAGCAGCATCGAGCCGTGTCCGTTCGAGAGCACGAAACGATCGCGATCCGGCCACTTCGGGTCGGCCGGGTCGTGCCTGAGATGGCGCAGCCAGAGCACCTCGGCGATATCGGCCATACCCATCGGCATGCCCGGGTGGCCGCACGCGGCGGCCTCGACGGCATCGATGGCGAGGAAGCGCAGCGCGTTCGCGCGCAGGCGGCAGGCGGCGTTGTGCGCGCCGAAGACGAGGGCATTCATCGGCACGGCTCAGGAGCGTTTCTTCAGGTCCATCAGGCGCAGGATCATCGGCGTGAAGATGAGCTGCATCGCCAGTCCCATTTTTCCGCCTGGGCACACGATGGTGTTCGGGCGCGTCATCATCGAGTTGTGCAGCATCGAGAGCAGGTACGGGAAGTCGATGCCCTTCGGATTGGCAAAGCGGATGACGACCATGCTTTCATCGGCGCTCGGGATGTCGCGCGCGATGAAAGGATTCGACGTGTCCACGGTCGGCACGCGCTGGAAGTTCACGTGCGTGCGCGAGAACTGCGGGCAGATGTGATTCACGTAGTCGGGCATGCGGCGCAGGATCGTGTCGACCACCGCCTCCTGCGAATAACCGCGCAGCGTCTGGTCGCGATGCAGCTTCTGGATCCACTCCAGGTTGATGATCGGCACGACGCCGACCAGCAGGTCGACATGACGCGCCACGTCGACGCGCCCGGCCGCATAGCCGCCATGCAGGCCTTCATAGAACAGCAGGTCGGTACCGGGCTCGATGTCCTTCCAGGAAGTAAACGTTCCCGGGTCCTGCTTGAACGGTGCCGCTTCGTCGGCGTCGTGCAGGTAGCGCCGCACGCGCCCGCGGCCGCTGTCGCCATAGGAGCGAAACAGAACCTCGAGCTCCTCCAGCAGGTTCGCCTCGGGGCCGAAATGGCTCAGGTTGCCGTTGCCGGACCGCTCCGCCTCCTTGATCGCCGCGCGCATGCCCTGGCGGTCGTGGCGATGGAACGAGTCGCCTTCGACCACCTGCGACTTGATCCCCTCGCGCCGGAAGATATGCGCGAAGCTCTGCATCACCGTGGTCGTGCCGGCTCCGCTCGAGCCGGTGACGGCGATGACGGGGTGCTTGACTGACACAGGTTCTCCTACGTGATCGCGAACAACCTGGACGCGGATCTACGCGGATGAACGCGGATCAAAAGAATTTTGCATCCGCTTCAATCCGTGAAAGCCGTGGCGAGGTCTTCTTCATACCCTCGCCTCCGGCCGATACAGCGAGCGTTCGTTGAACAGCGGCGAGATGTACGGCTGGTCCTGGCCAGTGTCGTGATCGTGGTGATAGCGCTCGATGCGCGCCACTTCGCTGCGCGAGCCCATGATCAGCGCGCTGCGTTCGTGCAGCGTCTGTGGTGTTGCATCGAGGATGCGGCTGCGGCCGGTCGAGGCGAGGCCGCCGGCCTGCTCGATGACCATGCCGATCGGACTCGCCTCGTACAGCAGGCGCAGCCTGCCGGCACGCGGCGGATCCTTGGCGTCGCGCGGGTACATGAATACGCCGCCGCGCATGAGGATCCGATGGGTTTCGGCGACCAGCGAGGCGATCCAGCGCATGTTGAAGTCGCGCCCGCGGATGCCGGTCTTGCCGGCTTTGCACTCGGTGACGTAACGCGCGACTGGCGGCTCCCAGAAGCGCTCGTTGCTCGAGTTGATCGCGAATTCGCTGGTCTCCTCGGGAATCGACAGGTTCGGGTGCGTGAGTATGAAGTTGCCGATCTCTCGGTCGAGCGTGAAACCGTGCGTTCCGGCCCCGACCGTCAGCACTAGCATCGTGCTCGGTCCGTAGATCGCGTAGCCGGCAGCGACCTGAGCGCGGCCCGCCTGCAGGAAATCGCGTTCGGTCGGTGCGCCCGCGCCGTGGAACCGCAGCACGGAGAAGATGGTGCCGACCGCGACGTTGACGTCGACGTTCGATGATCCATCCAGCGGATCGAAGGCGAGCAGGTAAGGCCCGGTCTCGTACATCGCCGGCACGAGATAGGGCGCCTCGAGCTCCTCCGAAGCCATGCCCGCGAGCTGCCCACCCCACTCGCAACACCGGATCACGGCGAGGTTGGCGATCACGTCGAGCGGCTTCTGATCCTCGCCGCTCGCGTTGGTGAAACCCGCCATGGACTCCGCCGGTCCGGCCAGGGCACCGCGTGCGGTGAGCGCAGCGATCGTCTTGACCGCGGCGGCGACGTCGACCAGCAGCCCGGCCAGCTTGCCGCCGTCGGCGCGGTCGTGCAGTTGCTGGATCAGGAACTTGGCGAGGGTGGTGCGACCGAGGTGCATGTCAGCGGCCTCGTGCGTCGGTCGTCGCGGCGCCGCCCGCGAACACGCGCGAGGCGCGGATGTCTGCGGCGTCGATCCGCATCAACTGCTCGGCGTCCACCGTCGCCGCGGCGTGCTCGAACAGGCGGTTCGCCTGCCGCAGGCGCGCGCGATCGAGCGCGTTGCGGATCGAGCGCGCATTGGCGAAGTGTGGCTGCGTCACCCGTTGCGCGATGTAGTCCGTCATTGCGGCGCGCGCCGCAGCGTCGAAGCGATAGTTCATCGCGGCGAGCATGCGCTCGGCGATGGCCAGCAGTTCCGCCTGCGTGTAGTCCGGGAAGTCGATGTGATGCGCGATGCGCGAGCTCATGCCCGGATTGGCGCGGAAGAACGTCTCCATCCGGTCCCGATAGCCGGCAAGGATCACGACCAGGTCATCGCGGTTGTTCTCCATCACCTGCAGCAGGATCTCGATCGCCTCCTGGCCGTAGTCGCGTTCGTTCTCTGGCCGGTAGAGGTAGTACGCCTCGTCGATGAAGAGCACGCCGCCCATGGCCCGCTTGAGGATCTCCTTCGTCTTCGGTGCCGTGTGGCCGATGTACTGGCCGACCAGGTCGTCGCGCGTCACCGACACGAGATGCCCTTTGCGCACGTAGCCGAGTTGGTGCAGGATCGCCGCCATCCGCAGCGCGACCGTCGTCTTGCCCGTGCCCGGGTTGCCGGTGAAGCTCATGTGCAGGCTGGGCGTCGCCGCATCCAGCCCGAGCAGGCCGCGCGCGCGTGTCACCACGAGAAAGGCGGAAATCTCGCGGATGCGGCGCTTCACGGGTGCGAGGCCCACCAGCTCGCGGTCGAGATCGTCGAGCACGTCGACGACGTTCGCCTCGCGCAGGATCGCCTGCAGGTCGATCTGCGCCGCGGTTTCGGCGGGTCGGTCAGCGACGTTCATGGGCAGCCCAATCCGTTCCAGAACCTGGTTCCAGTTCCCGTGGCGGGCACGGAAAATCGAAAAGGATCCGCGACGGTCGCCACGAGGCAGGCAATCCCGCTGCGGAACAGGGCCCGGTTGCGGAGAGGCACGACCGGGCGCTGGCAAGCGAACTCAGTAGCGCACCCCCTCGGGTTGACGGGTCGCGTAAGGCTGCACCGCGTAGCGCAGGCGCCGGCCGGCGGTTTCCTGGCGCTCGAGCGCGAATCCGGGTTCGACCTTCGGGCGGTTGACGATGAAGGCGAGCTGGATCGACTCGACGCCGCGCGTGGCGTCGAACGCGACCAGGCGGATGTAGTTGGCGCCCTGCACGGTGCGGCACGCGTTCACCTCGTACAGCACGCCGGCGGCATCCTTGAGGTCGAACATCGGCAGGCTCCACATCTCCCAGTAGGTGTTGCGCGGATGCGGATCGTCCGTGTACTCGACCGACCAGGCCCAGCCCTTGCGCAGGCCGTATTCGACCTGCGCGCGGATCTCGTCGTCGGTGAGATCGGGAAGGAAGGAGAACGTCCCTTGGGTCAGTCGCATGATGCGTCTCCGAGCTTGGGGGTGAGGTGGCCGCGCATCGGTTTCACGCGGCGGTGGTCGTTGCAACGAAATCGGGGGTATCGGTGGACGTGTAGTTGAAGGTCACGTCCTTCCAGGTCTCGAGCGCCTGGGCCAGCGGCGTGCACGTCGACGCCGCTTCGCGCAGGATCTGCGGTCCTTCGTTGACGATGTCGCGCCCTTCGTTGCGCGCCTTCGTCATCGCCTCGAGGGCGACCCGGTTGGCGATCGCGCCCGCCTGGATGCCCGCCGGATGGCCGATCGTGCCGCCGCCGAACTGCAGCACCACGTCGTCGCCGAAGAGATCGAGCAGTTGGTGCATCTGGCCGGCGTGGATGCCGCCGGAGGCGACCGGCATCACCTTGCGCAGGTCGGCCCAGTCCTGGTCGAAGAAGAGGCCGCGCGAGAGATCCTGCTTGTTGTAGGCCTCGCGGCAGACGTTGTAGAAGCCCTGCACCGTCAGCGGATCGCCTTCGAGCTTGCCGACCGCGGTGCCGGCATGGATGTGATCGACGCCGGCGAGCCGCATCCACTTGCTGATCACGCGGAAGCTCACGCCGTGGTTCTTCTGGCGCGTGTAGGTGCTGTGTCCCGCGCGATGCAGGTGCAGGATCATGTCGTTGCGGCGCGCCCAGTTGCTGATCGACTGGATCGCCGTGTAGCCGATCACCAGGTCGATCATCACGATCACCGAGCCGAGTTCCTTCGCGAACTCCGCGCGCTCGTACATGTCCTCGATCGTCGCGGCGGTGACGTTCAGGTAGTGGCCCTTGACCTCGCCGCTCGCGGCGGCGGCCTTGTTGACCGCCTCCATGCAGTAGAGATATCGATCACGCCAGTGCATGAACGGCTGGCTGTTGATGTTCTCGTCGTCCTTGGTGAAGTCGAGTCCGCCCTTCAGGGCCTCGTAGACGACGCGGCCGTAGTTGCGGCCGGACAACCCCAGCTTCGGTTTCATCGTCGCGCCGAGCAGCGCACGACCGAACTTATCGAGCCGTTCGCGCTCGACCACGATGCCGGTCGGCGGCCCCTTGAACGTCTTCACGTACGCGACCGGGATGCGCATGTCCTCGAGGCGCAGCGCCTTCAGGGGCTTGAAGCCGAAGACGTTGCCGATGATCGAGGCCGTGAGGTTCGCGATCGATCCTTCCTCGAACAGGATGAGGTCGTACGCGATGCAGACGAAGTACTGCCCCGGTTGATTCGGCACCGGGTCGCAGCGGTACGCCTTGGCGCGGTAGCTGTCGCACGCGGTCAGGCGATCGGTCCAGACCACGGTCCACGTTGCGGTCGAGGATTCGCCCGCGACTGCCGCCGCGGCTTCTTCCGGATCGACGCCGTCCTGCGGCGTGATGCGGAAGAGGCAGAGGATGTCAGTGTCCTTCGGTTCGTAGTCCGGCTGCCAGTACCCCATCTGCTTGTACTTGAGGACACCGGCCGCGTACCGCCGCTTGCTATCGCGGATGACGGCGTCTTCGACGGGTTTGTTCATCTCGGCTCCGAACTGCCACGTTGGCGATGGGGGCACTTTAGGAATGCCGCCGCATAAGGTAAATTCATTTATCTATACCGGTACATTCAGAAACGCTTATGCGAGGCGCGACGCTGCGGCAGCTCAGGACGTTCGCGGCGGTCGCGCGCCAGGGCACGTTCGTGCGTGCGGCCGAGGAACTGCACCTGACGCCGCCGGCGGTCTCCATGCAGATCAAGGAGTTGGAGGACGAGATCGGGCTGCCGCTGTTCGATCGCGGCGCCCGTGCTGTCACGCTGACCCTGACCGGCGAGTACCTCCTCGTCTATGTCCGGCGGGTTCTTACGACGCTCAAGGAAGCCGACGACTCCATGGCGCGTTTGCGGGGCGCGCAGGTCGGGCGGATCAACATCGGCATGGTGAGCACGGCGACGTACTTCCTGCCGCGCGTGCTTGCACGCTTCCGCAACGAGCATCGCGGCGTGGAGATGCGCCTGGCGCTCGGCAATCGCGAGCAGCTGGTCCAGCAACTGCAGGACGCCGACGTCGACCTGGCGGTGATGGGCCGGCCCCCGCGCGAACTTGCCGCCCGTGCCGAGCCGTTCGCGGCGCATCCGCACGCGGTGATCGCCGCGCCGGTGCACACGCTCGCCGGCCGGCGCGCCATTGCAGCGTCCGACCTTTCGAGCGAAGAGTTCATCGTGCGCGAAGAGGGCTCGGGAACGCGTGCGGCGATGGAGCAGTTCTTCCGCGACCGTCAAATCGATCCGCCGCGCATCATGGAGATGTCCAGCAACGAGACGATCAAGCAGGCGGTGATCGCCAACATGGGGCTCGCCTTTCTTTCGCTGCATACGGCGGCCCTGGAGATCGAGACCAGGCAGATCTGCGTGCTCGACGTGCTGGGCCTGCCTCTGGTGCGCAGCTGGCACATCGTGCACCTGCAGAGCAAGCCGCTGGCGCCGGCGGCCGAGGCGTTGCGTTATTTCATCCTCGAGCAGGGCGCAGTCCTGCTCGCGCAGCAGTTCGCCGCCCTCGCGCCACTGCTGGCTCGCCTATGATGCAAGCACTCATGGAGACGCCGACCACCCGCGCCACGAAGATGTCCTCACGCGGCAAATCCGTGCGCACTGATTTGGCGCGGGACGCGGGGGCTCTGAAGGGCAAGCGCGGCCTGCAACGGCTGATCAACGCGGCCGGCTATTCGCGCGACGGCATGATCGAAGCCTGGCGCAACGAGGACGCGTTCCGCCAGGAGGTGATCCTGACGGCGATCCTCGTGCCGTTCGCCTTCTGGCTGCCGTTGACGATCGTCGAAAGGATCCTGCTCATCGGCGTCCTGGTGCTGGTCCTGATCGTCGAACTGCTGAACTCGGCCGTCGAGGTTGCCGTCGATCGCGACAGCTTCGAGATCAATTCGCTCGGCAAACGTGCCAAGGACCTGGGCAGCGCCGCGGTGTTCCTCGCGCTCGTGCTTGCCGGCGGGACATGGATCGCGATCCTCTGGAGCAACTTCGCGCCCGGCGCGACGCGCTGACCCGGCAGCACCGCGGCACGACTAGACTGCGCGCCTTCTGGCGTTGCCCGCGGGAAGCCGCATGTCGAACGGTTTGCTGAACACGTCGATCGCGTCGCTGCCGCTCGTATATCGCGGCAAGGTGCGCGACTCCTACGCCGTCGGCGCCGACCGTCTTCTCATCGTCACGACCGACCGGCTGTCGGCGTTCGACGTGGTGATGCGCCAGCCGATCACGGACAAGGGCAGGGTGCTCACCGCGCTCTCGAACTTCTGGTTCGAGCGTCTCGCCGCCGTCGTACCGAACCATCTGACCGGCATCGCTCCGGAGAGCGTAGTCCGCGCGGACGAAGTGGAGCAGGTGCGCGGCCGGGCCGTGGTGGCGATGAGACTGAAACCCATCCCGGTAGAAGCGGTCGTGCGCGGCTATCTGATCGGGTCGGGATGGAAGGACTATCGCGCGACCGGCGCGGTGTGCGGCATCGTCTTGCCGCCCGGGCTCGAGATGGCGGCGCGCCTGCCGCAGCCCATCTTCACGCCCGCCGACAAGGCGGAACCCGGCCGCCACGACGAGAACATCACCTTCGAGCAGATGAGCGCGCGCGTCGGCGCGCACCTCGCGCAGGAGGTGCGACGTATCTCCATCGAGCTGTACGTCGCCGCGGCCGAATTCGCCACCGGGCGCGGCATCATCATCGCCGACACGAAGTTCGAATTCGGCCTCGACCGGGACGGTCGACTGCGCCTGATGGACGAGGTGTTGACGCCGGATTCGTCGCGCTTCTGGCCGGCCGATTCGTATCGGGTCGGGGTGTCGCCGCCGAGCTACGACAAGCAATTCGTGCGCGACTGGCTCGAGGCGCAGCCCTGGAACAAGGCACCGCCGCCGCCGGACCTGCCCGCCGACGTGATTGCGAGAACGGCGGGGAAGTATCGCGAAGCCTTGCGGCGACTGACGGGCAGCGACCTGGCGGGCGCGCAATAGGCCGCGCCCTTACAAGTGAAACCGGCCCGGGCGACGGCGCAACGCTGGCGCAAGGGTCGCCCTCAACACTGGCGGCATGTCAACGGACCTTCCGTGGAGATCGACATGAACCGCCTGCCCCTTTCTCGCCACCTCGCGTTCGCGGCCCTGGGCGCTCTGGCGTCGGTGTGCACGCTGGCGCTTGCGGTCCTGGGTCCGCTCGCCGCCTGACTGCGCGGCGAACTCAGCGCGCCGGCTTCGGCTCGACGACTTCGAACATCGGTTCGAAATTGTCGAGCAGGCCGAGCAACTCGACCAGTCTGCCCGGGTCGCCGACGACCTGCACCGATCCCGCCTTGACGGCTTCGGGAAACGTGGTCTGGCGCAGCGTAATGGCGTCGAGCGTCGCGCGTGCAAGCGTCACGCTGGCATCGGCGTCGGGAGCCTGCCGGTCGGCGGTGTAGGTGAGCGCCGCGTTTTCGAGGTTCAACACGTAACGCTGCTTCGTGTCGCTGAAGTTCCAGTTGATCACGATGTGCTTGCCGTCGGCGCGCGTGCCGTTCAGGCGCACGCCGAGGAAGTCGAAGAACAGATCGAGCGGCAGCGCCTTGAGCGCATCGGCCGTCAGGGTGTTGATCGCCGGCAGCTTCGTCACGCCGTTGCGCAGTTCCTGGGCGCCGTAGAGGTACGCGTTGCGCCAGGTGCCGGCTTCCGCCTGGTATCCGAGTTGTTCCAGCGCATCGGCCGCAAGCAGGCGCGCCTCGCGATTCGAGGGGTCGGCGAAGACGACCTGGTTCAGCACGGACGCGACCCACCGGTAGTTGCCGCGCTTGAAGTCCTCGCGCGCCCGCTCCAGCACCGCCTGCGCGCCGCCCATGTACTCCACGTACTTGCGCGCCGATTCGACCGGCGGCAGTTCGTTCAGGTGCGCGGGATTGGCGTCGTACCAGCCGAGATACCGCTGGTACACGGCCTTGCTGTTGTGGCTCAGCGTGCCGTAGTAGTCGCGCGCGTACCACTCGTTGGCGAGCGTCGAGGGCAGCCGCAGCCTCTCGGCGATCTCGTTCGGCGTGTAGCCCTGGTTGAGCAGGCGCACCGCCTGGTCGTGCACGAACTTGTAGAGATCGCGCTGTTTCGCCAGGAACGCCTGCACGCGCGCGGTGCCGCGTGTCGGCCAGTGATGCTGGGCGATCAGCACGTCGGTGCGCGCGCCGAACGCCTCGAGCGCGTCGCTGATGTAGCGCGACCATATGCGGCCGTCGCGCACTTCGGCGCCACGCAGCGTGTAGAGGTTGTGCAGGTTGTGGGTCGTGTTCTCGGCCATGTCGAGCACGCGCTGGCGCGGGAAGTACATATTCATCTCCGCCGGCGCTTCCGTGCCCGGCGTCAGCTGGAACACGATCTCCACGCCGTCGATCGTGCGGGTGTCCATCGTGCGCTCGATCGAGTCGGTCGGAGCGATGAGCGAGAGCGTGCCGCGCGACAGGTTCTTGCCGAGGCCGGTGTCGACCTGGCCGCGCGGGCCGGGTGGAAGCAGCGGGCCGAACTGGAATTGCGCGCGCCGGCTCATCGCGTTGCCGGCGATGATGTTCTCCGCCACGGCATGCTCCATGAATCCCTGCGGGGCATATACGTGCGTGCGCCCGGCGGCGACGTCGGCGTCGCTGGTCACGCCCTTGACGCCGCCGAAGTGATCAGCGTGGCTGTGGCTGTAGATGACGGCCGCGACCGGCTTGCGCGGCCGGTGCTGGAAGTAGAGCTCGAGCGCGGCGTGCGCCGCCTCGGTGGTGAGCAGCGGATCGATGACGATCACCCCGCTCGCGCCTTCGACGACGGTCATGTTCGAGATATCGAACCCGCGCACCTGGTAGATGCCGTCCGCGACCTTGAACAGTCCGTGGATCGCGTTGAGCTGTGCCTGGCGCCACAGGCTCGGGTTCACGGTCGGCGGTGCCTCGGCGCCGTCGAGGAACGCGTAGGGCCGCATGCTCCATACCGGGCGCGGACCGCCCGAGTCGATCGTCGCGTCGGGCAGGGTCGCGATGAAGCCGGCGCGGGCGTCGTCGAAGTCGGCGCGGTCGGTGAAAGGAAGGCTGCGCCGCACGATGTCCTGGGCAGCGACGGTGGAAGGCTCGGCGTCGCGCGGCTGCTGGGCGTGGGCGACTGCCACACACAGCATGCCGGCGAGCAGGGCAACGTTGTGTCTTGCTGAGACGTCAAGCATGGTGTCTCCTCACCTCAAAATGGGGCGCGACACTTGGCCGCGCTAGCCAGCCGGGTTCCGCCCGACCACCTCGAACATCGGGTCGAAATTGTCGAGCAGGCCCGCCGGTTCAGACAACTGGCTAACATCGCCCGCCAGATGGATCGCGCCATCTTGTCACCGCGTCCGGAAAGGTCGTCCCCCGCACTCGCGCGCATCGACGAGGTTCGAGTTGACAACGATGTGCTTGCCGTCGGCGCCGGGACCGTTCAGGCAGCATCGCGCGTCCCGTTGTCAGACCCGTCCGCGCCGCGCCGCGCCGCTAGAATCCGCGCGTTGCTTTTTTTGCCACACGCCGCCTGGCGCGCTCACATGGCCACCCGTACTGCATCGACCGCGGCGAGGATCGGAGTCGTGATGGGATCGGATTCCGACTGGGAGACCATGCAGCACGCGTGCGACGTCTTGCGCGACTTCGGCGTGCCATTCGAGGCGAAAGTTCTCTCCGCGCACCGCATGCCCGACGAGATGTTCGCTTATGCGGACGCGGCGCGCGCGCGGGGCTTGCGCGCCATCATCGCCGGCGCCGGAGGCGCAGCCCACCTGCCCGGCATGCTTGCGGCGAAGACCGTGATCCCGGTGCTCGGCGTGCCGGTGCCGTCGAAATACCTGCGCGGCGAAGATTCGCTGCTCTCGATCGTGCAGATGCCCAAGGGCGTGCCGGTCGCCACCTTCGCCATCGGCGAAGCCGGGGCGGCGAACGCCGGGCTGTTCGCGGTCGCGATGCTGGCGACCGGGGACGCCGATCTCGCGATGAAGCTCGCGCAATATCGCGCGACCCAGACCGAGAGGGCGCGCAACATGTCCCTGCCGCTCTGATGCGCGGCGAGCGGGCGCCGTGAACCAGATCGATCCAGGGCAATGGCTTGGCCTGATGGGCGGCGGCCAGCTCGGCCGCATGTTTACGCACGCGGCCCAGGCACTCGGCTTTCGCGTCTGCGTGCTCGAGCCCACGCCGGATTCGCCGGCCGGCCAGGCTGCGGACGAGCAGATCGTCGCCGCTTACGACGATCCCGCCGCTCTCGACAAGCTTGCCGCGCGCTGCGCGGCGGTGACGACCGAGTTCGAGAACGTTCCGGCCGCCGCGCTTTCGCGTCTTGCGGGACGCGTGCGAGTCGCGCCGGCGCCCGAGGTGGTTGCGGTGGCGCAGGATCGTGCGCTGGAGAAACGATTCATCGCCGCCCAGCACATTCCAGTCGCGCCGCACGCGGTCGTCACTCGGATCGACGACTTTCGCAGTGTCGATCCGCAGCTGTTCCCGGGGATTCTGAAGACCGCGCGCCTCGGGTACGACGGCAAGGGCCAGGCACGTGTGGACAGCGTGGACGCGGCGCGCGAGGCGTGGAGCCGCATGAAGGGCGTGACCTGCGTGCTGGAAAAGGCCCTGCGCCTGCGCCAGGAAGTCTCGTGCATCGTCGCGCGTGGTGCCGACGGCGACAGCGCCACCTTCCCGATCGCCGAAAACGAGCATCGCAACGGCATCCTCGCCGTCAGCATCGCGCCGGCGCGGATCGCGCCGGAGCTCGAGCGACAGGCGCGCCACTATGCGACGCGCATCGCCGATGCGCTCGCTTACGTCGGTGTCCTGTGCGTCGAGTTCTTCGTGCTGGAGGAGGGCGGCGGCGGCCGGCTCGTCGTCAATGAGATCGCGCCGCGCCCGCACAACAGCGGCCATTTCACGATCGACGCGTGCGTGACCAGCCAGTTCGAGCAGCAGGCGCGCATCCTCGCCGGACTGCCGCTCGGATCGACCGCGCAGATGGCGGCGTCCGTGATGCTCAACATCCTCGGCGACGTCTGGTTCGAGCAGGGCAGCCTGCGCACTCCCGACTGGGCGGGGGTGTTGCGCGTCCCCGGCGCGAAACTTCACCTGTATGGCAAGGTGGAGCCGCGCCCGGGGCGCAAGATGGGTCACGTGACGGCGGTGAACGGAACTCTCGAGGCTGCCCTCGGACGCGCGAACGAAGTGGCGCGCGTGCTCGGCATCCAGCCCGCGCACTGAGGCCGATGGCGAATGCCTCGTTTCCGGTCGATCGCGCGGCGATCGACCGCGCGGTCGATGTGCTCGCGGCGGGCGGCCTGGTAGCGGTGCCCACCGAGACCGTCTACGGGCTCGCGGCCGACGCCGATTCGCCGGCCGCCGTGCGCGCGATCTTCGCGGCGAAGGGACGGCCCAGCGATCATCCGGTGATCGTGCACGTGGCGGATGCGGGCGCGCTCGATGCGTGGTCGTCGAAGGTGCCTGAGCAGGCGCGGCTGCTCGCGCAGCGCTTCTGGCCCGGGCCGCTGACGCTCGTCCTGCCGCGTGCCGCACGTGCGCACGACGGGTTGACCGGCAGGCAGGAAACCGTTGGTCTGCGGTGTCCGGCGCACCCATGGGCGCAGGCACTGCTCGCAGCGTGGTGCGAGCGGCGGCGCGATCCGGCGGCGGCGCTCGCCGCGCCGAGCGCGAATTCGTTCGGGCACCTGAGCCCGACGACGGCGGCGCACGTGCGCGCCGATCTTGGGGAGCGGCCGGCGGGAAAGGTCGACCTGATACTCGACGGCGGGCCATGTCCGGTCGGCATCGAGTCGACGATCGTCGATCTGTCGCGCGATGAGCGCGTGCGCCTGCTGCGGCCCGGGCACATCACGCGCACGCAGCTCGAAGCGGTCCTCGGCGCAACCGTCGCCGAGGCGGGCGCTGATGCCCCGCGCGCGCCCGGACGGCTGGCGCAACACTACGCACCGCGCACGCCGATGGAACTCGTCGAGGCGACCGCGCTGGCGGCGCGCGTCAACGCGTTGCGCGGCACACGCATCGCAGTGCTCGCCCCTGCGATCGCATTGCTCGACCGCACCGACGACGTCGCGCTGCGGCTGATCGCGCCGGCGCAAGCCGACGACTACGAACGCCGCCTGTACGCGCTGTTGCATCAGCTGGACGCCGCAGGAGCGCAACGCATACTCGTCGTGCGGCCGCCGCGCGGCCCGCCATGGGAGGCGGTCCACGATCGCCTCGAGCGCGCGCGGATCGATGCATAAATGGGGTCAGACGCCATTTTCAGACGCCGAGGTGGCGCGCGAGCGCATCGGGGCGTTGCGCGACGTCGGCGGACGTGCCGTCGAACACGAGACGGCCTTTTTCCATCACCACGCAGCGATCCGTGTGGGCGAGCACGAGGCGGTAGTTGCGATCGACGATGAGCGACGCGATGCCGGTCGCGCGGATGGCGCCGATGATGCGCCAGATCTCGGCCACGACGAGCGGCGCGAGGCCTTCGGTCGCTTCGTCGAGGACGAGCAGATCCGGGTTGGTCATCAAGGCGCGGCCGATCGAGAGCATCTGCTGCTCGCCGCCCGAAAGTTGCGCGCCGCCGTTCTGTAGGCGCTCGCCGAGGCGCGGGAACGTGGCGAGCGTGCGCTCGAGCGTCCACGTGTGCCGGCCGTCGAGGCCGGGACGCGCCGCCATGACGAGGTTCTCGCGCACCGACAGGTTGGGGAAGATGCCGCGCCCTTCGGGTACGTAACCGATCCCCTGGCGTGCGATCTCGTAAGCGGGCGCATGCGAGCAATCGACACCACGCACGAGCACGCGCCCGCGCGCCATGCGGGCCAGCCCGAGCATCGAACGGATCAGCGTCGTCTTGCCCATGCCGTTGCGTCCGAGCAGCCCGAGCGCCTCGCCGGGCCGGATGGCGAGGCTCACGCCCTGCAGCACGTGACTCTCGCCGTAGAACGTGTGGACCGCGTCGGCTTCGAGCAGCGCGTGCATCGTTCCGCCCTAGTGGCCGACACCGAGATAAGCGCGCTGCACTTCCTGGTTCGCGCGCACGTTGTCGGGCGTATCGCTGGCGATCGCCATCCCGTTGACCATCACCGTGATGCGATCGGCGATGCGGAACACCGCGTCCATGTCGTGCTCGACCAGCAGGATGGCGTGATCGGCTTTCAGCTGCGCCAGCAGCGCCAGCATGCGTTCCGTCTCCTCGGGTCCCATTCCCGCGAGCGGCTCGTCGAGCAGCAGTACGCGCGGCGTGGTCGCGAGACAAAGCGCGATCTCCAGCTGGCGCTTGCGCCCGTGCGGCAGGCTGCCCGCGAGCCGCGTCGCGTCCTCGTCAAGGCCCGTGCGCTCAAGCGCCGACCGTGCGCGCTGCGTCGCCTCCGGGCAGTCGCGTGCGGGCTCCCAGAGCGCCCACGGCCGCTGCCGCATCGCCTGCGCGGCGAGCCGGCAGTTCTCGGCAACCGTGAAGTGCGGGAAAATGGTGCTGCGCTGATAGCTGCGTCCCAGTCCGCGCAGGGCGCGCCGCGGCTGCGAAAGCGACGTCACGTCCTGTCCGAGCAGTTCCACCCGACCCGCGGTGGCGGCGATCTCGCCGGACAGGATGTTGATCAGCGTCGACTTGCCGGCGCCATTGGTGCCGATGACGGCATGCACGGCGCCGCGCTCGAGCGCGAGCGAAACGTCGTTGACGGCGACCAGCCCGCCGAAGCGGCGCGACAGGCCAAACGCGGCGAGCAGCGTCTCAGCCATCGCGGTGCACGCGCGGGCGCAGGCGCGCCGGCAGGCCGATCAGCCCGTGCGGCAGCAGGAGCACGCAGGCAATGATCGTCAGGCCGAGCGGCAGCTGCCAGCGCTTCGCAAACTCGCCGAAGACGGCGTCGTTCTTGAAGAACTCCTGCAACAGCACGAATCCGAATGCGCCCAGCACCGCGCCGCGCAGCTTGCCGAGTCCGCCCAGGATGATCATCAGCAGCACGGCCCCGGACTCGTGCCACGCGAGCATCTCCGGGTTCACGTAGCCGTCCCGGGTCGCCTTCAGGAATCCGGCCAGCCCGGCCAGCATCGCCGCGAGCACGAAGGCCGCGATCTTGTACGGGTACGTCGCAAAACCGGCGGCGCGCATGCGCTGCTCGTTGGCGCGGATGCCGGCGAGCGCACGGCCAAAGCGCGACCGGCTCAAGGCCGCGAGCAGGGCAAAGACGAGGCATAGCACGCCGAGCGCGACGTAGTAGAACGGCAGTGGGCGGGTGATGTCGAACGGGACCCGGCCGGCGACCGAGAACTCGGGCACACCGGTGAGATAGATGCCGTCGCTTCCCTTGGCGATCTTGGTGTCGTGGAACACGTAGTACACGAGCTGGGCGAACGCCAGCGTGACCATGATGAAGTAGACGCCGCGCGTGCGCAGCGACAGCGCCGCGACGGGCAGCGCGTAGAGGCCCGCGGCCAGCATCGCCGCCGCGAGCACGAGCCAGAACGGGCGCGGGTCCGGGTCCTGCAACAGGAGCGCGGTCGTGTACGCACCGAGACCGAAAAAAGCGGCGTGGCCGAAGCTGACCAGCCCGGTCTGCCCGACCAGCAGTTCGAGGCTGAGCGCGAAGACGGCAAGCACCAGGATCTTTGCGATCAGATCGACTTCGTATTTGCCGCCGACGAGCGGGAACGCGGCCAGCGCCGCGACGACGAGCGCCGACGACCAGGCCTGGCGGGAGGAGACCTGCATCCTCATCCGCGCCGGAACAGCCCCTCGGGCTTCCACAGGAGGATGGCTGCCATCACGAGGTAGACGAGCACACCGGCCGCTTCCTGGAACAAGACCTTGCCGAAGGTATCGACGAATCCGACCAGGAGCGCCGCGACGAATGCGCCGCGCACGGATCCGATGCCGCCGATCACCACCACCACGAAGCAGATGATCAGCACCTGGTTTCCCATGCCGGGATAGACCGACGAGACCGGTGCCGCGATCATCCCGGCCAGCACGGCCAGCGCGACGCCGGCCGCGAACACCACGCGAAACAGGAAGTCGATGTCGATGCCCAGCGACTGCGCCATCTCGCGATCGACGCTGCCCGCGCGCACCGCCATGCCCAGCCGCGTGCGCGTGAGCACGAGGTACATCGCCGCCGCGACCAACAGGCACACTACGGAGATGAACAAGCGGTACACCGGATAGGTCATCAGGCTGCCGAGCGCGATCGACCCCGAGAGCCAGTCCGGCGTGGCCACGCCGTGCACGTCATCACCGACGATGATGCTGCGCAGTTCCTCGAATATCAGGATCAGGCCATACGTCATCAGCACCTGCTGCAGGTGTTCGCGTTCGTACAGCAGGCTGAAGAAACCCCACTCGAGGACGTAGCCGAGCACGATCGACAGCAGCAGGCCGACGAGCAGGGTCGTGAAGAAGCCGCCGCCGAGGTAGTGGCCGACCCACGGAGCCAGCGCGTAGGCCATGTACGCGCCCACCATGTAGAAGCTGCCGTGCGCGAGGTTGATGATGTTCATCGCGCCGAAGATCAGGGTGAGGCCGCTCGCGACGAGGAACAGGAGCAGTCCGTATTGGACCGCGTTCAGGCATTGCACCAGGAACGTCGTCGCGTCCATCGGTGGCTTGGGTGGCCGGGAACCGGGGCCGGGCCGGATCGATTGTGAAAGGAAAATCGGATCCCGGCCTGCGCCGGGATGACGCGGCCGCGCCGGCGTGCGCCCGCGTCACATGCGGCAGCCGCGGCCGGGATCGGCAAGCGCCTTGGCGGCCACGCCGATCACCTTGTTCTCCTTGCCCTCGACCTTGCGCAAATAGAAGTCCTGCACCGGGTTGTGCGACTTGCCGAGCGTGAACGGGCCGCGCGGGCTGTCGACCCTGGCCTTTTCCATCGCCGCAATCATCTCGGCGCGCCTGCTGAGGTCGCCCTTCACCGCCGCCATGCCCACGCCGAGCAGCTGCGCCGCGTCGTAGCCCTGCACCGCGTACACGTCCGGCTGCAGCTTGAACGCCTTCACGTAGCTGAGCCGGAACGCGTTGTCCCGCGGCGTGTTCAGGCTGTCGGCGTAGTGCAGCGTGGTGAGCATGCCCTGGGCGGCATCGCCCTGCGCATCCAGCGTGCCGTCGGTAAGAAACCCCGGCCCGACCAGCGGAATCGCCTTGTTAAGCCCCGCCGCGGCATAGTCCTTGACGAACTTCACCGCGCCGCCGCCGGCAAAGAACGAATACACGATGTCCGGTTTGGTCGCCGCGATCTCCGTCAGCAACGCCTGGAACTCGACGTTTGGAAACGGCACCGTCAACTCCTTGAGCACCTTCCCGCCGCCCTTCTCGAACGCCTCCTTGAACCCGCCCACCGACTCGTCGCCGGCCGCGTATTTCCAGGTGATCGTCACCGCCGTCTTGTACTTGCGTTCCGCCGCGACCTGCCCCATCGCATAGGCCGGCTGCCAGTTCGAAAACGACGAGCGGAAGATGTTCGGCGCGCACATCGCACCCGTCACCGCATCGGCGCCCGCGTTCGGCACGATCAGCAGCGTGCCGCTCTCGCGTACGGCCTTTGCCATCGCCATCGCCACGCCCGAGTGCACGGTCCCCACCAGCACGTCGACCTGGTCGCGCTTGATCAGGCGGTTGACGTTGTCGGTGGCCTTGGACGGATCGGACTCGTCGTCGACCTTGAAGTACTCGATCTCGCGCCCGCCCACCTTGCCGCCCATTTCCTGCACGTACAGGCGGAACCCGTTCTCGATCGCGGCCCCGAGCGCCGCGTACGTACCCGTGTACGGCAGCATCAGGCCGACCTTCAGCTTGTCCTGTGCCTGGGCGCCGAAGGCGGCCATCAACAGGCCCGCGCCAAGCATGATCGTGGTCAGACGTCGCTGCATGAGTGTTTCTCCTTCCCCCGATACCGAAGCCAGAGTCCGACTCGCCCCGCTACGCAGTGCGCACGGACGATCGTCTCACCCGGGGCGGCAGTGTAAGCAGGTTCGCCGCTCTCGATCAGCGCCGTTCGGCGCGAAGCAGGCAGCTCGGCAGGCACGTTTACCCGGGCGGGGCGGATGTCGGCCTATGATGCCGGCTGCCGCTGCCGAGCGCGTCATGTCGATCGATTCCCAATTCGAGCAGGCCGTACGCGCCGGAGCCGCCGCTGCGGTCATCGGCTGCGGCGCGATGGGACGCGGCATCGCACAATTGCTGGCGCAAGCGGAATTGCGCGTCCTCCTGTTCGACGCGCAGCCCGGCGCGTCCGAGGCGGCCCGGTCGATCGTCGCGGCCGATCTCGAAAAGCGGGTGGCGCGCGGCAAACTCGATGCGAGCGGTGCTTCGGCACTGACGGCGCGGCTGCAGCCGGTCGCCGCCGTGGCCGATCTCCGGGACGCGACGCTGCTGATCGAAGCGGTCGTCGAGGATCTCGAGGTCAAGCGCAAGCTCTTTGCCGAGGTCGAGCGCATCGTCGCTGCGGATGCGATCCTGGCGACGAACACGAGTTCGCTTTCCGTCACCGCGATCGCCGCGGCATGCACGCGCCCCGAGCGCGTCGCCGGTTTCCACTTCTTCAATCCGGCGCCCGTGATGAAGGTGGTCGAAGTCGTTGCCGCCTTGCGCACCGATCCGCGTGTCTGCGAAGCGCTGATCGCGCTGGCGCGGCGCTTCGGCCACACGCCCGTGCGCGCGCTCGATACGCCGGGTTTCATCGTCAATCACGCGGGGCGCGGTTTCGGCACCGAGGGTCTGCGCATCCTGTCCGAAGGCGTGTGCGAGCCGGCGACGCTCGATGCGGTGCTGCGCGACGCGTGCGGCTTCAAGCTCGGTCCATGCGAACTGCTCGATCTCACCGGGCTGGACGTGTCCCAGCCGGTGATGGAATCGATCTATCACCAGTACTACGAAGAAGCGCGCTTCCGGCCGCAGGTGCTCACGCGCCGCATGCTCGAGGGCGGATTGCTCGGACGCAAGCGCGGCGCGGGCTTCTACCACTACACGGAAGGCCAGCAACAAACTCCGCCGGAACCCGCACCGCCAACCGTGGCACCGCCGCGCGTCTGGCTCGATGCGACGTCCGGCATCGACACGGCGGCGGTGCGCCCGGTACTCGGGGCCGCGGTGCAAATGGACACCGGCGCCAGGCCGGCGCCCGATAGCCTCATCGTGGTCGCGCCCATCGGGACCGATGCGACCTCCGCGATCGCCGCCGGAGGGTTCGACACAGCGCGCGCCGTGGGATACGACGCCATCTTCCCGGGCCGCAAGGTTCAGTGCGTGTTCGCCAGCCCTGCCCTGGCGCCTGAGTGGCGCGAGCGCGCGCGTGCGGCATTTGCCGCGCCGGGCGTGGTCGTCCATCTGGTGCGCGACTCGGCCGGGCTGGTCGGACAGCGCGTGGTCGCGCACATCGTGAACATCGCCTGCGCGATGGCCGAGCAGCGCATCGCCGTGCCGGGCGACATTGATCGTGCGGTGCAGCTCGGCCTCGGTTATCCGCACGGGCCGCTCGCATGGGGCGATGCGATCGGCGTGCCGACCGTGCGCCGTATCCTCGACGGATTGCTGCGGCTGACGGGCGATCCGCGCTACCGCGCCAGCACTTGGCTCACGCGCAGGGCGACGCTGGGGCTGTCGCTGGCGCATTCGGATTAGGGGACCGGGCAGCGAATGAAGGTGAGCATCCACCGTTTGCGCCCTCTCCCCCGGCCCCTCTCCCTCCAGGGAAGAGGGGAGGTTCATGCGACAACTGATCGGCGGTCGCCGACCGCCGATCGTCTGCCGGAGGAATAGATCGATGGACCTCAATTTCACGGTCGAGGAAGAGGCGTTCCGCCGCGAGGTGCGCGAATTCATGCGTACCGCGATGCCGCCCGACATCCGCGAGACGATCGAGGCCGGCGAACGCGCCAACCGCGATCACATGGTGCGCTGGCAGAAGATCCTGCACGCGAAGGGCTGGGGTGCGACGAGCTGGCCGAAGGAGTGGGGTGGGCCCGGCTGGGACCCGATCCGCCAGCACATCTTCGAGGAGGAGGCCGCGCTTGCCGGCGCGCCGCGGCAGCTGCCGTTCGGCCTGCGCATGGTCGCGCCCGTGCTGATGAAGTTCGGCACCGGTGCGCAGAAGCGCCGCTTCCTGCCACGTATCCCCTCGGCGGAGGACTGGTGGTGCCAGGGGTACTCGGAGCCCGGAGCGGGCAGCGATCTCGCCGGCCTGTCGACGCGCGCGGTGCGCAAGAGCGATCGATACGTGATCAGCGGCCAGAAGACCTGGACCACGCTCGCGCAATACGCCGACTGGATGTTCTGCCTGGTGCGCACCGATCCGGATGCGAAGAAGCAGGAGGGCATCAGCTTCGTCCTGCTCGACATGAAGTCGAAGGGTGTCACCGTGCGGCCGATCATCCTGCTCGACGGCGCGCACGAGGTGAACGAGGTGTTCCTGGACGATGTCGAGATTCCGCTCGATCAACTCGTCGGCGCGGAAAACCAGGGCTGGACCATCGCCAAGTATCTGCTCGAGCACGAGCGCACCAACATCGCCGGCATCGGCCTGAACAAGCGCGAGCTCGCGCGCGCCAGGCGCCTGGCGCGCGAGGTGCGTCGCAACGGCCGCCCGCTGGCGGAGGATCCGCTGTTCGCGGCGCGAATGGCGGAGGTCGAAATCGACCTCATGGCGCTCGAGATCACCAACCTGCGCGTGCTCGCGGCTGGCCGTGCCAAGGGCGCGTTGGGACCGATGACGTCGATGCTGAAGATCAAGGGCTCGGAGATCTTCCAGCGCATTTCCGAATTGCTGCTCGACTGTCGCGGCCCCGGCGCGCTCGCCGGCCGGGCCGACGCCTCCGCGCACGACGGCTGGGCGCTTGCGCCGGAAGCGGCGTTCTATCTCAATCTGCGCAAGGTGACGATCTACGGCGGGTCGAACGAGATCCAACGTGGAATCATCGCAAAGCATGTCCTCGAACTGTAGTTCGAGGAACATGCTTCGCTTCGCGCAGTGATAGAACGAGGGGGCTTGGCTGGCCCCCTCGTGCTCCCCCAGCCCCGGGGAAGCGAGTTGAAGGATGCATGCGGGTTGACGAACAGGTGGCAGAAAAATGGATTTCGATTTCAGCGAAGAACAATCGATGCTCGCTTCGAGCTGCGAGCGCCTCGTGCGCGAACGCTGCAGCTTCGAAGCGCGGCGCGCGCAACTGAAGAACGATCCGGCGCAGCGCCCGCCGCTGTGGGCCGATCTGGCCGAACTCGGCGTCACCGCGCTCTGCGTGCCGGAGGATGCGGGCGGCCTTGGCAGGCCGCTGATCGACGGCGCACTGGTCGCACAGACGCTCGGTCGTGGCTGGCTGCTCGAACCATACATCGACAGCGCGCTCGCGGCGGCGGCGACGCTGGGTGCCTTGCCGGCGGGCGGCGCGCGTGACGAGTGGCTCGCGGGCATCGCTGGCGGGGAGCGCATCGTCGTTGCGCTTCCGGACCCACAATCCCAAGGCGGACGGGTCAGGGGCGCGGCGGCACACGCGAGTTATGCGGACGCCGTGCTTGCGTTGGTCGACGGCGGCCTGCTGCTCGCCCCGCCCAGATCCCTCACGCGCCGCAGCTATCGCCAGTTCGATGGCAGTGCCGCCGCCGAAGTCGATTTCGTCGCCGCGGAGGCGAACGTGCTCGCCGGCGGCGCGGCGGCGCTGAAAGCCTGGCACGCAGGTCGCACGGCGGCACGCGTCGGCCGGTTTGCCGAAGGCGTCGGTCTTTCGCGTGCCGTGCTCGACATCACTACGGATTACCTGCGGACGCGCAAGCAGTTCGGCCAGCCGATCGGCCGGTTCCAGGCCCTGGCGCATCGCATGGCCGATCTGCTCACCCAGTGCGAACAGGCGCAATCGCTGGCCTGGGCGGCGGCGATGAAACTCGATGCGCGCACGGTCGATGCGGCGCAGGTGATGGCGCATCGCGCGTTCCGTGCGATCGGCCAGCAGGCGGTGCAACTGCACGGCGGCATCGGCATGACCGACGAGTATGCGGTGTCGCACTACGTGAAGCGCCTGCTCGCGATCGAACTCGAGCTTGGCGACGTCGATACCGCGCTGGCACGATTCGCCGCGCACTCGGCGGCCGCCTAGCAGGGCGTCCGTCGCGGGCGACAAGTGATCGACGTCGACGCCGCTGCGACCGCATCCGCACGGGCGGATGAGAACGACGGGTTGTCGATCTCGATGTTGCGTGTCGGCGCGCAGCTTCTGCGCGTGGGGCGGCGGCCGGCCCGCCGCGGCAAACCCGGCGTCGCGCCCCTCCTGCTGTTCAACGGCATCGGCGGCAACATCGAGTTGCTCGCCCCCCTGGTCCGCTCCATGCCCGAACGCGAGCTGATCACCTTCGACGTGCCGGGTGTGGGCCACTCGCTCATGCCGCCGCGGCCGTACCGCCTGCGCGACATCGTGCGGCTCGCCTGCGGCGTGCTCGACCACTACGGGCATCGCCAGGTCGACGTGCTCGGCATTTCGTGGGGCGGTGCGGCTGCGCAGCAGTTCGCGCGCAGCGCGCCGGAGCGGTGTCGCCGGTTGATCCTGTGCGCGACCACGCCGGGTATCGCGATGGTGCCGAGCCGGCCCAGCGTCTGGCTCAAGATGGCGACGCCGCGGCGCTACATCAGTCGCAGCTATGCGCGCCGGGTCGCCGGGCACATCTATGGCGGCGAGTTTCGCAAGCGGCCCGAGCTGTCTACGGAGCATTTCAAGCATGTCAGGTGGCAGTCCCGCCTCGGCTACTACCTGCAACTCGGCGCTATCGCCGGCTGGACGAGCATCCACTGGCTGCATCGCCTGAAACAGCCGACGCTGCTGATGGCGGGCAGCGACGATCCGCTGGTGCCGCTTGCGAACGCGAAGCTGATGCACCTGCTGATTCCGAACAGCGAGCTGAAGGTGTTCGATTGCGGACACCTGTTCCTTCTCACGCGCGGCGATGCATCGGTCGCCGCCATCCGGGAATTTCTCGATCGACCGTGATTCCGCTGCGCGGTCGGTCGCACCGCGATCGCACCGGCACAAGGAGAACATCATGACCACGAGCGATACCGCCGACGCCACGCCCGCCATGAAGCGGCCTCGGCGCAAGCGCAACCGCCGCAGCGCGACGGCGCCGAAGGCGCCGGCCGGACAAGGCGGACGGGCAAAGACGGCCGGGAACGGCGCGGCGACGGCCGCGCCGACGCGAGCCGACAAGGCGAAGGCCGCGGAGGCGAGCGCGCTCGCGCGGGGTGCGATGGTCAATGCCGGAACGATCGCCGAGCTGGTCGCCGAGGCCGCGCAGAACACGCTGGCGGCCAACCCGCTGATCGGCCTGCGGCCGCGTGACATCGCGGTAGCGGCAGGGTCGATGCTCAAGGCGGTGACGTCGGCGCCGCGCAAGGCCGCGCGCCAGTTACGCAGCTACCTGAAGGAGGTCGGCGACGTCGTCAAGGGCGACTCCGAACTCGCGCCCGATCCCAAGGACCGCCGCTTCGCCGATCCAGCGTGGAAATCGAACTTCGCCTGCAAGCGCTTGATGCAGGTCTACCTGGCGACCCAGCGGGACCTGACCCGCTTCATCGAATCGACGCGGCTCGACAAGATAGACAAGGGCCGCGCGCAGTTCTTCGCCTCGCTGGTGACGGACGCGCTTGCGCCGAGCAACTGTGTGCTCGGCAACCCGGTGGCGATGCGCAAGATCGTCGACACCGGCGGCACGAACCTTCTCAGCGGCCTGCGCCACCTGGTGCACGATGTCAGGCACAACAACATGCTGCCTTCGCAGGTCGACGCAACGCCGTTCAAGCTGGGCGAGAACATCGCGGCCTCGCCGGGCCGGGTCGTGTTGCGCGACGAGTTCTTCGAACTGCTGCAGTTCGGATGCAGCACGCCGCAGGTGCACAAGCGGCCGCTGGTGATGTCGCCGCCGCAGATCAACAAGTATTACGCCATCGACCTGTCGCCGGACAAAAGCCTGATCCGGTGGACGGCCGACAGCGGCGTGCAGCTGTTCGTCGTCAGCTGGCGCAACCCGACCGTCGAGCAGCGCCACTGGGGCCTGACGGAATACGCGATGGCCCTGGACCGCGCGGTGGACGCAGCGCGCGCGATCACGGGCAGCGACGACGTCAACATGTGGGGCTCGTGCTCGGGAGGAATGACGCTCGCCGCCTATCTCGGCTGGCTGGCGGACAAGGGCGACCGAAAGGTCGTGAACACGACCTGGGCCGTATGCGTGCTCGACATGGAAGCCGCGATGGCCGACACCACGCTCGGGCTCTTCAACACACCGTCGGCGCTCAAGATCGCCAAGGCGCGTTCGCGCAACAAGGGAATCGTCGACGGCTCCGAGATGGCGAGCATGTTCGCGTGGCTGCGTCCGAACGACCTGATCTGGAACTACTGGGTCAACAACTACCTGCTCGGCAACCGGCCGCCGGCATTCGACATCCTCGCCTGGAACGCCGACACGACGCGGCTGCCGGGACAGTTCCACGTCGACCTGCTCGAGATGGTGGAGAAGAACCCGTACGTCAACGCCGACACGCTGGAGATCGCGGGCGTGCCGATCGACATGTCCAAGGTGAAGGTCGGCGCCTACGTGGTCGGCGGCATCACCGACCACATCACGCCGTGGCGCGCGTGCTACCGCACCGCGCGGCTGCTCGGCAGCGAGACGACCTTCGTGCTCGCCAATGCCGGGCATCTGCAAAGCCTGATCAATCCGCCGGGAGCGCCCAAGTCGTTTTTCGCCGCCGCCCCCGCGAACGCGGCCGATCCCGACGATTGGGCCGCCGCCGTCCCGCGCCAGGACGGCAGCTGGTGGCCGCACTGGAGAACCTGGATCCAGGAACGCTCGGGCGAACTGGTGCCGGCGCCGCGCAAGATGGGATCACGCAAGTTCAAGCCGCTTGGACCCGCGCCGGGGGAGTACGTGTTCGAGAAGTAGCACGTCTCCAGGCCCGGGGCGAGAGGAGAGGCTCTTGACGCGGATCTCCGCTGATGACCGCCGATCGATGATTCATTGGATCCGTGTCAATCCGCGTCTCGCTGTTGACTGCCCCCGCTCATGAAAACGCCTGGATTCCCGTCTGCGCGCGACCGAGGATCAGCGCGTGGATGTCGTGCGTGCCTTCGTAGGTGTTCACCACTTCGAGGTTGACGAGGTGGCGCGCCACGCCGAACTCGTCGGAGATGCCGTTGCCGCCCATCATGTCGCGCGCGAGGCGCGCGATCTCGAGCGCCTTGCCGCACGAATTGCGTTTCATGATGCTGGTGATCTCGACCGAGGCGGTGCCTTCGTCCTTCATGCGGCCGAGGCGCAGGCACCCCTGCAGGCCGAGCGTGATCTCGGTCTGCATGTCGGCCAGCTTTTTCTGTATCAGCTGATTGGCCGCGAGCGGCCGACCGAACTGCTTGCGATCAAGCACGTACTGCCGTGCACGGAACCAGCAATCCTCGGCGGCGCCGAGCGCACCCCAGGCGATGCCGTAGCGCGCCGAGTTCAGGCAGGTGAACGGCCCCTTCAGGCCTTCGACGTTCGGCAGCTCGTTCTCGGCCGGTACGAACACGTCGTCCATCACCACCTCGCCGGTGGTCGACGCGCGCAGACCGATCTTGCCGTGGATCGGCGGCGCCGAAAGACCCTTCATGCCCTTTTCGAGGACGAAGCCGCGGATCTTGCCGGCGTCGTTCTTGGCCCAGACGACGAACACGTCGGCGAACGGCGAATTCGAGATCCACATCTTCGAGCCGGTGAGACGGAATCCCCCCTCGGCCTTGCGCGCGCGCGTCTCCATGCTCCCCGGGTCGGACCCATGGTTCGGTTCCGTCAGCCCGAAGCAGCCGACCGATTCGCCGGTGGCGAGCCTGGGAAGGTACTTGCGCCGCTGTGCCTCGCTGCCGAACTCATAGATGGGTAGCATGACCAGCGATGACTGCACGCTCATCATCGAGCGATAGCCGGAGTCGACGCGCTCGATCTCGCGCGCGATCAATCCGTAGCAGACGTAGCTCAGGCCCGGGCCGCCGTAGTCGAGCGGAATCGTCGGTCCCAGCAGACCCAGCGCGCCCATCTCGCGGAAGATGCCGGGGTCGGCCTTCTCGTGCCGGAACGCTTCCAGTACGCGCGGCGCGAGCTTTTCGCGCGCGTAACGCCCCGCGGCCTCGCGCACCAGGCGTTCGTCCTCGGCGAGTTGTGCATCGAGCCGCAGCGGGTCGTCCCACTTGAACTCGGCTTTCAGGCGCGCGGCCTTCTGGGGGGCGTTCATGACGGATTCCTCCGGCGCGGGGCAGGTGCAAGGGCGAAGTCGGCAATCGATTCTACGTCTCAAATCAGGCCTTTACAGGCGCCCAATTCGAGCGTTGGCGCGCGCAAGCCCACTCGTAGACTGGACCGGCCCCCGCCATGCAACGTGGACCTTCATGAGCGAACGAGGCCTGGCCGACAACGTTCCCGCAGAGACGCGCCGATCGCACGCGCCGCAGTCAGGGCGCGCCGATCGCACCACGACCGCCCTGCCGGCGGGCGCGCGCGTCAACGAGTTCGAGATCCTCGGCACCATCGGCGAGGGTGGCTTCGGCATCGTCTACCGCGCGCAAGACCATTCGCTGCGGCGGATGGTGGCGCTCAAGGAATACATGCCGACCGCGCTTGCCGGGCGCAGCGAGACGCAGCGCATCGTCGTGAAGTCCGGCGACCACGTGCAGACGTTCCTCGCCGGCCTGCGCAGCTTCATCAACGAGGCGCAGACGCTTGCCCGCTTCGACCATCCCGCCCTGGTGAAGGTGCATCGTTTCTGCGAGGCGAACGGCACGGCTTACATGGCGATGCCGCTCTATGAGGGCGTGACGCTCAGGCACGCCCTGCGTGCCCGCGCTGCGAACGGCGCCGGGGCGCCCGACGAAACCTGGCTGCGCGCGCTGATCGCGCCGTTGCTCGATGCGCTCGAACTCCTGCACCGGGACCATTGCCTGCACCGCGACGTTGCGCCGGACAACATCCTGCTGCTCGGCGGCGACGGGCCGCTGCCGAAACCGCTGCTGCTCGACTTCGGCGCCGCGCGCCGTGTCATCGGCGAGCAGACGCAGGCTCTCACGGTGATCCTCAAGCCCGGCTACGCGCCGATCGAGCAGTACGACGAAACACCCGGGCTGCGCCAGGGACCGTGGACCGACATCTACGCGCTTGCGGCGGTGCTGCACTGGTCGATCGCCGGCAAGCCGCCCCCGCAGGCTGTAGGCCGCCTGTTGCAGGACGCGTATGAACCGCTGGCCGGGTTGCCTGGCAGATTGGGCCGCTACAGCGACCCGTTTCTCGCCTCGATCGACCGTGCCCTGGCGCCGCTGCCGCACGATCGGCCGGTCGACATTCCGGCCTGGCGTGCGGCGCTGGGAGTACGCCGGCCGGCCGGCGTGCCCGCGGGCGCCACGCAGTCGCACCGGATTCAGCCCGCGCCGGCCGCGCCGGTGGTAGAGCAGCTGTCTCCGCCGCTCCGGACTTCGCCGCCACGCCGGCCTGCCGTCTTCTGGGGATTGGCCTGCATCGTCCTGCTGCTCGCAGCGGTGCTCGCGTCGTGGGCACACCGGAAAGCGGCGCACGCGGCGCCCGTGACGGCGGCACGTGCCGCTCAAACGCCGGCGCAGGACCACGAGGCGCTCCCGCCATCGGAGAACGTCGCCGCGGCGCCGCCGTCGGAGGACACGGCAAAGACCGCCGAGGACGGGGAGAGTGTGGCCGGCGCCCCCAATTGGGTACGCGAGAACCTGCGCGAGGCGCGCCAGTGTTTGGTCGTAAAGCGGTACGCGTGCACAATCGAGCGCGCCGAAGAAGTGCTTAAATCCATGCCCGCGCACCCGACCGCGCTCCGGCTGGTGCGCCTGGGTCGCGAAGGATTACAAGCGGCGCCCACGGGCGGGCGCAAGAAGTCATGACCGACTTGCGGCCCGGCCCCGACGCGTAAGAGCAGGAGGAGAGGCAGTGATTCTTACTTTGCGGGTGCTGTCTTCGGCCGACGGCAGCGATGCGGGTGCGCTGTCAGCGCGCTTCGACGAGGCCGGCGGCCTGATCGGTCGGGCCGACAGTGCACGGCTGAAACTGCCCGATCCAAAGCGCACCGTGTCGCGCTTTCACGCCCACGTCAGTTTCGCCGAAGGCAAGTTCTTCATCGAGGACATGGGCAGTCCCAACCCGATCGCCGTGAACAACCGCGTGCTGCAATCGGGCCAGCGCGTCGAGCTGAACGCCGGGGACCGGGTCCAGATCGCGCATTACCTGGTCGGCGTCGAGATCGGCGCACCGCAGCCTGCGCTCGCCGAGGAGGAAGTGAGCTGGAGCGAAGGCGGCGATGCCGAGGAGCGCACGCGGCTCGTCGTCGACCGCAGCGCCATGGCGGCGGCGGGCGGCCCGCCGGCGACGCCGGCGGAGCTCTGGGCGGCGTTCGAGGAGGGCGCGCGGCTCCAGCTCGAACTGCAGCAGGGCCTGCGGCCCGAGATGATGCGCACCATCGGCGCGGTGCTGCGCGGTGCCGTGGCGGCGCTGCGCAAGCAGCTCGGCTTGCGCATGCTGGTGCGACGCGACTCGGACACCGATTCGGGGGCGATCCGCTCCAAGAACAACAATCCGCTCAAGTTCGCGCTCGACGACGCGCGCGCCATCACCGCCCTCATCAAGCCGCCACTGCCGACGTTCCTTGGCGGCCCGGCGGCGATCGACGAGACCGCGACCGAGCTCGAAGCGCACATGCGGGCGACGATGTTCGCCATGCGCGCGGCATGCCAGCAGCTGCTCGGGCGCCTCGATCCGGCGCTGATCGAAAAGAAGCTCGCATCGGGCGGGATGTTCGACTCGCTGATGCCCGCGCGGCGCAAGGCGGCGCTCTGGGACGCGTTCGTGGAGCAGCTGCGCGAAATCGCCGGCGGCCCGGGCGGTTTCGACGAGACGTTCAATCGCGTCTTCCTCGCGGCCTACGACCACGAGATCACCAGGTTGCGGCGCCCCGGCACGGTCGCCCAGCCCCAACCGGTGCCGCAATCACAGCCACATTGATTCGGCGGGACAGGCGGACGCGGGTCTCTGGGTTCGCTCCACCCGCGTTCATGCGCGTAGTCCACGTCCGTTCTTGTAGCTCCGCTTGCCGCGTCACCCCACGATGAATGCCTGGATCTTCTCGCGCAGGTCGTCCGGTATCGGCACGGCCTTGCCGGTGCGCTGGTCGACGCAGACGATCACGCGATTCATGCGCACGCGCTGTTCGCCTTCCTTGTCGACGCCCATCGTGAAGCGGACCGAGCTGCGCCCGAGGTGACTGACGGTGAGCCAGAAGTCGACCGTCTCGCCCATGCGCGTCGGCTTGAGGAACGTCGTCTCCAGCTTGACGCTGGGCATGGCAAGGCGGCGCTGCATCAGCAGTTCGTCGAAGGCGAATTCGAGTCCTTCGTAGAACCAGTCCTCGACCAGCGCGTTGAAGATGTGGAAGTAGTGCGGATAGAAGACGTAGCCGGTCGGGTCGCAGTGGGACAAGCGGATGAGGTACGGCTTGATGAAAGTCATGGCTTTCTCCACCTCCGGTCGCACGTCGCTCAGAGCTCGGTGCGCACCTTCCATAACTCGGGGAACAGGACCACGTCGAGCATCCGCCGCAGGTAGGCGACACCGCTCGTTCCGCCAGTGCCGCGCTTGAACCCGATGATGCGTTCGACGGTCGTCACGTGGCGAAAGCGCCATTGGCGAAACGCGTCCTCGAGATCCACCAGCTCCTCCGCCAGCTCGTACAGACCCCAGTGCTCGCGCGGCCGCCGGTAAACGGCGAGCCAGGCCGCTTCGACCGAAGCATCCGGCTGATGCACTGCCCGCCGATCACGGCGCAGCACTGCCGGTGCGATCACGAAGCCGTTGCGGGCCAGCAACGCCAGTGCCTCGTCGTACAGCGACGGAGCGGCCAACGCCTGTTCCAGCTGATTGAGGATATCGGCGCGATCCTCGTGCTGCTTGAGCAGAGCCGGGTTCTTGTTGCCCAGGATGTACTCGATTTCGCGGTATTGCCACGACTGGAACCCCGAACTGGTTCCCAAATAGGGCCGGATCGCGCTGTATTCGGACGGCGTCAGCGTCGACAGGACATCCCACGCGTGCACCAGCTGCTCCATGATGCGGGCGACACGGGCCAGCATCTTGAAGGCAGGCGGCAGTTCGTCCGCGGCGATGGCGTCGCGTGCACCGCGCAGTTCGATCAGCGCGAGCTTCATCCACAGCTCGCTGGTCTGGTGCTGGATGATGAACAGCCACTCGTTCGGATCCGTGGAACGCGGCCGCTGGGCGTTGAGTACCGTATCGAGCTGCAGGTAGTCGCCGTACCGGATGGCACCCGGATCGACCGGCGCGATGTCGTCGTCGCCGGGCAGTGCGGGCGAGGGGGCGTTCATCAGGTCACGCGCTTGCGCTGCTGGAACTCGGCGGTGTCCCAGGCGCGGGTGGCCAGGACGTCGCGCAGCGCCTCGACCGCGTCCCACACGTCGACGAAACGCACGTAAAGCGGCGCGACGCCGAAGCGCAGGATGCCGGGCCCGGCGGCGCTTTCCCGATAGTCTCCGATGACGCCGCGGGCAATCAGCGCCTGCATGACGGCCCAGGCGTTTTCGTGTCCCAGCGAGACCTGGCTGCCACGATAGGACGCATCGCGCGGCGTGATGAGCTGCAATCCTCGATCGGCGCAGCGCTCCTCCACGAGCCGCATGAAGAGATCGGTGAGCGCCACCGACTTCGCGCGCACGGCGTCGATGCCGGCGGCAAGCAGGGTGTCGACGCCGCATTCGAGTGCCGCGAGCGCGAGAATCGACGGCGTGCCGACGCCGTACCGATCGATGCCGCGCGCGGGCTCGTAGCCGGCGAGGAACTCGAACGGCGCCCGGTGCCCCATCCATCCCGCCAGCGGATGGGCGAACCGCAGGTCGGCGGTCGCCTTCTGGTGCCGGTCCGCGACGTAGAGGAAGGCCGGCGCGCCCGGCCCGCCATTGAGGTACTTGTACCCGCAACCGACCGCGAAATCGGCCCGTGCTGCATTCAGGTCCACGGGCACCGCACCGGCGGAGTGCGCCAGGTCCCAGACCATCAGGCTGCCGGCCTGCTGGGCGCGGTACGTCACCGACGTGAGCGAATGCTTGGCTCCAGTCCGGTAGTTGACGTGGGTGAGCAGCACGACCGCGACGCTGTCGTCGATCGCTGCGGTGATCTCGCCGAACTCGACCGTGCGCAGCTCGTACCGGCCGCCGAGCCAGTCGGCCAGGCCCTGCGCGATGTAGAGATCGGTCGGGAAGTTGGTGCGCTCGGAGAGGATGACGCGCCGTTCCCGCATCGACACCTGGGGACGTTGCGCCTGCAGGAGCAGCGCGGTGCCAAGCACCTTGAACAGGTTGACCGAGGTCGAGTCGGCGCACAGCACTTCGTGTGGGAGCGCGCCGATCAGGCGGGCGATCTTCGCGCCGACGCGGCGCGGCGCATCGATCCAGCCGGCAACGTTCCACGCGCGGATGAGCTGCGCGCCCCATTCGTGTTCGACGACCCGCGCAACCGCGGCAGCGGTGGCGCGCGGCAACGCGCCGAGGGAATTGCCGTCGAGATACAGCACGCCTTCCGGCAGCGTGAACGCGTCGCGATGCTCGGCGAGCGGATCGCGCCGGTCGGCCTCGAGGCAATCGTCGCGGGTCATGGTCAGGGAGTCAGACGCGGATCTGCGCGGATGTATGCGGATTTCGTGCAGCGCTTTCGACGCGCTCCTTCGGGGCACGTTCTTGATCCGCGTTCATCCGCGTCATCGGCGTCAAGTCCTTTCACAACTCCCGCAACACCGCACGCACCGGGCTTGCGTCGAGCCCTTGCCATCTCAGCGGCAGCGCGATCAGTTCGTAGTCGCATTCGGCCACGGCATCGAGCACGATGCCTTCGAGGATCGCCATCCCGTGCCGACGCACCACCTGATGCGAGTCGAGCGACTTGCTTTGCTCCGGGTCGAGCGACGGTGTATCGATGCCGACCAGGTGCACACCGCGATCATGCAGCAGCTCGAGGGTCGCGGGTGCAAGGGCCGTGAAGGCCGGGTCCCACGCCGCGGGAGTCCTCCCGTAGGTGCGGACGAGCACCCGAGGCGGGGTTCCATCGAGGCGATGCATCAGGTGTTGCGGCTCGACGAGTGGCCGGACACCGAGCGCGTGGATTACCCGGCACGGTCCGAGGTAGGGGTCGAGGGCGACTTCGCCGATCGATGCACCGGCCGCGTCGTAGTGCAGCGGCGCATCGGTGTGCGCCCCCGTGTGGGGCGAGAGCGTTACCTCGGACACGTTGACCGGGCAGCCAGGCCCGAGGGTCCAGGTCCAGCGCAGCGCGAACGCGGTGTCGCCCGGGAAGACCGGATAGCCGGGTGCCACCGGCGGCGAGATGTCCCAGAGGCGCCGCGGCACCGCCGTCATTCCCAGGGCGAGCGCAGCGCGCGCGGCAGCGGGGCTTCCTCCACGCGGCGCACGTAGCGGCTGTCATGGAAGATCAGCGGTGCACCGCCGAGGATCGCGAACGCCTCGATGCGGCCGACGAGAATCACGTGATCGCCTTCGTCGTACTGGCGCCGGTTGCCGCATTCGAACCAGGCGACGCAACCTTCCAGCAACGGCAGCCCGGCACCATTCGGCTGCCACCGGGTGCTGCCGAACTTGTCGGCGCCGCGCGTGGCGAACACGCCCGCCACCTCGAGCTGGTTGACGGCGAGTACGTGGACCAGGTAGCGCTCGCAGTTGCGAAACGCGTCGAGGCTCTGCGCCTTGCGCGCCAGGCTCCACAACACGAGCGGCGGTTCGAGCGAGACCGAGTTGAACGAGTTGACCGTCAATCCGGCCGGAGTGCCGTCGGCGGCGCGCGTCGTGACCACGGTCACGCCGGTCGCGAACTGGGCCAGCGCCTTTCTGATGTCGTGGCTTGCACGCGCCTGCATGCAACCGATTCTACGGGGGAGCGCCGTCGCGGCCGCCGGATTCCGCTAGCATCGCCCGATGGCCAAACCTTCGCTGCCCGGTTTCGCGCTGCTGGTCGAACAACGCATCACCGAGGCGATGGCGCGCGGCGACTTCGACCACTTGCCGGGCGCGGGCAGACCGCTCGAGCTGGACGACGACCTGCTCGTGCCCCAAGAAGAGCGTGTCGCGCTGAGGATCATGAAGAACGCCGGCTGCCTGCCACCCGAGGTCGAGCGTTTTGCCGAAGTCGAGCGCCTGCTGGCGACGCTCGGCGCCGACCCCGGCGGCGAAGCCGATCCGGCCGGACGGGCCCGTGCGGCGCGCCGGCTGCACGCCCTGGTAGTGCAACTCGAGGCCGAGGGCCGGACGGCGACTGCAACGCGCGCCTGGCGCGACTATGAAGCGGCGCTGGCGCGCCGCATGGGCCCGACGCCGTAGGGCGCTCGGCCGGCGGATGCCCGGCACCCGGCGGTTGAAATAGTCCAGGCGGTTCCCACATTTGGGCCGCGGTGGATTCCCTGGAGGAGCGATGAAACGACTGCTGCGCGTGGTTTCCGTGTTCGTGCTGACCGCGATTCTCGCGGGTTGCGGCTACAACGAGATTCAAAGCCGCGACGAGGCCGTCAAGGCGAGCTGGGCCGAGGTGCTGTCGCAGTACAAGCGACGCGCCGATCTGGTCCCGAACATCGTCAACACGGTCAAGGGAGAAGCCAATTTCGAGCAGGAGACGCTGACGCGTGTCATCGAAGCGCGCGCGAAGGCGACGTCGATCCAGGCGACGCCCGAGCTCGTCAACGATCCGGCGGCGCTGCAGAAGTTCCAGCAGGCGCAGGGCGAGCTGTCATCGGCGCTTTCGCGCCTGCTGGTGACCGTCGAGAAATATCCGGACCTGAAAGCCAACCAGGGCTTCCAGGACCTGCGCACCCAGCTCGAGGGCACCGAGAACCGCATCACGATCGCGCGCAACCGCTTCATCAAGGCGACGCAGGACTACAACGTCTACGTGCGCCAGTTCCCGCAGAACCTGACCGCGATGGTGTTCGGGTACAAAGAGAAGCCGCAGTTCACGGTCGAAAACGAGGCGGCGATCCAGAACGCGCCGGCGGTGGACTTCGGCACCAACAAGAAATGAGCCCCTGTCCACCCCGCAATCCGGCCATCCCCGGCTGCTTCGCCCGGGACGGCGAGTGTGTGGGCTGATGGGACGCTGGCTCTGCGGGCTGCTGCTTGCCGCGTGGTGCGCGTTCGCGCTCGCCGCGGATGCGCGCGGCGCGGACGGGCTCCTGGCGGTGCCGCGCCTCGCGCGCGTCACCGATACCACGGGCACCCTGCGGCCGCAGGACAAGCAGGCGCTTGAAGACAAGCTGGCTGCTTTCGAGACCGCACACGGTTCACAGATCGCCGTCATCATGGTCGGGAGCACGCAGCCGGAGCCGATCTCCGACTTCGCCAACCGGGTCGGCGACGCATGGAAGATCGGCCGCGCCGGCGTCGGCGACGGCCTTCTGATCGTCGTCGCGAAGGATGACCGCAAGGTCTGGATCGCCGTCGCGCGTGCGCTTGAAGGCGCGATCCCGGATCTCGCCGCCAAGCGCGTGATCCGCGAGCAGATCGCGCCGCGGTTCAAGGACGGCGACTTCGCCGGCGGCCTGAATGCGGCGGTCGACGCGCTCACGCGCCTGATCGAAGGTGAAGGGTTGCCGGCCCCGGTCGGGGTTTCCAAGCAGAAGGTCAATGCCGGCGAAAGCATGATCGCCCTGCTGGTGCCTTTCATCCTGGTCGGCGTCGTCGTCGGCGGCCTGCTGCGGCGGATCTTCGGTGTTCCCGGTGCGCTGGCCGCCGGCGCAGGCAGCGCAGCGCTTGCCGGCGTGATGCTTTCTTCGCTCCTGTTCGCCGGGCTCGCCGGCGTGGCCGTTTTCCTGCTCTCTCTCGGCGGCGGCTCATCGATGTCGCAGGCGCTCGGCGGTCGCCGCGGCGGCGTCTTCTTCCCCGGGGGATGGGGCGGCGGCGGCTTTGGCGGCGGCGGTTCCTTCGGCGGCGGCTTCCACAGCGGGGGTGGCGGCGACTTCTCGGGCGGTGGCGCGGGCGGAGGCTGGTGATGCGGATCGGGCGCCTGCTCAAGCACCTGCTCGTCACGCCGGGGTCGTTGCGCCGTGCGTTTCCGCGCCCGGCGCTCGAGCGTATCGGGCACGCCATCACGCAGGCCGAGGCACAGCACTCGGGCGAGATCCGCTTCGCGTTGGAAGCGGCGCTGCCGTGGTCTTACCTGCGCCGCAATGCGCCAGTGCGCCAGCGCGCATTGATGGTGTTCTCGAAGCTGCGCGTCTGGGACACCGAGCACAACAACGGGGTCCTGCTCTACGTCGAACTGGCCGATCGCGCGGTCGAGATCGTTGCCGACCGGGGCATCGCGGGCAAGGTCGCCACCGCCGAGTGGGAGGAGATCTGCCGCACGCTGCGCGATCACTTCCGCAACGGTGCCTACGAGTCCGGCGCGATCGCGGCGATCGAGGCGATCGGCGCCAAGCTGGCGCAGCACTTTCCGCTCGCGCCGGGGTCGGAGCGACCGAACGAATTGCCGGACAGGCCGGTCGAGCTGTAGTCCGCAAGCGCCGGCGGCGTCTGTAAGCTGGGACGCAACGTCGCCGACCAATCGAAGTCCGGGCGACCTGCCCGATCAGGAGTCGCTTATGTCGATCAAACGTCCGCTTGCTGCCGCACCACGTGCCGGCAACCAGTTCGCCACCGTGGGCGGCGGCTGCTTCTGGTGCCTGGAAGCCGTCTACGAAGAACTCGAAGGGGTCGTCGATGTCGAGTCGGGCTACGCGGGCGGTCACCTCACGCGGCCGACGTATCGCCAGGTGTGCGAGGGCGACACGGGCCATGCCGAAGTCGTGCGCGTCGAATTCGACCCCGCGCGCATCACCTACCGCGAGATCCTCGAGGTGTTCTTCGTCGTCCACGATCCGACCCAGCTCAACCGCCAGGGCAACGACGTGGGCACGCAATACCGCTCGGTGATCTTCACCCACTCGCCGGAGCAGGAGCGCGTCGCGCGCGAAACGATCGCGGAAATCGCGCCGCACTACGACGAGGAGGTCGTGACCCAGGTGGTTGCGGCGGCCGACTACTTCCGCGCCGAGGACTATCACCAGGAGTACTTCCGCCACAACCCGGCGCAGGGCTACTGCATGTTCGTCGTCGCGCCGAAGGTCGATAAGTTCCGCAAGACGTTTGCCGCCAAGCGCAGGAAGCCGGCGGCGGTGTAGCCGCCGCCCATGGCAACCAACGCCCGCCGCCGGTCAGGCGCCCACTACGGCGCGGGCAAGTTCGATGCAACTGAGCGGCGCGCTGCCTTCGGCTTTGTTGTTGACGATCACGAACGCCGGCTGCGCGCTGCGCATTGCGACGTGGACGAGGTGGGCCAGGGTGCCGCGGGTCACGATGTCGGGGTCGATGAGGCGATCGAACGGCGCATAGCGGCTCTTCGCCTCCTCGTAGCGGAACCCGGCGTGCAGGTTCCAGCGCACGACCAGTGGCCCGGCGAGCCTCCAGTCGGTGCCCTCGGTGTCGCCCGCATCGAGTTTTCTGAGCGCCGTGGCCTGGCGTGCCACCTCCGGCATGCGGGCATGGACGCCCAGGCACAACCGGGTGCCGGTCGACCGCAGCATGGCGACGAAGCGCGGCGTGAGCAGTTCGGGATCACGCAGTTCGACCGCGTACACGGGTGTCTGATCGGCGACCGTCTGCGGCAGGAGCGCGAGGAATTCGCCGATGCGGGCGATCAACGCGTGTACGGCTTGCGCCGGCCGAAGCGACTCACGCGGCAGCGGCGGGAACTGGAACACCAGCGGCCCGCAGCGCGAGCCCAAGCCTTCCAGCGCAGGGTCGATGAATGTCGCGCGCGCCGCGCCGGCATCGAGGAAATGCGGATTCGCGACCGCCGTCGCGCCGGGCGCGGCGCGGGTTGCGGCCGAGGTCAGGAGTGACGGCGCCTTGACGACGAAGCGAAATCCATCGGGCACCTGGCGCGCATACCCGGCGTAGGTCGATGCCGCGAGCGGCTGGTAGAAGCCGCGATCGATGCCGACCGCACGCAGGAGCGGATGCGCCGCATACGCGGCCAGGCCGGAGCGGGCAAGCTGCGCCTCCGTATACCGGCCGCCGTAGACGATGCGTTCCCAGCCGGCGAAGCTCCACGATGAGGTGCCGAGGAAGACGCCGGCTGGAAGCAGTCGCCCGAGGCGCGACAGCATCTCGTCCGGGGCCGCCGGCAGAACCGGGCCTTCGGCCGGCGCAGGCGTGCGCTCGTGCGGATCGTCGAAGAGTTCGAAAGGGCCGACCTGCCGCGTCATCGCGGCAAGTGTAGGTGGGCGGTCCGCCCGTGCCCGGGCGTCCGGACCACGGGTCAGGCAGCGTCAGCGTGTCGGCGGAAGCAGCGTCGCGGCATAGAGCTGCGGGTCGATGAAGCACCCGGCGGCGCCGAGAAGGCCGAGCAGACCGACGCCAAGCGCGATGACCGCGCCCTCGATGAGGGCCAGGCGAACGATTCGCGAGCGCGCCTGCGGCGACATGGTGCGTTCCTCCTTCGAAACACGGCTTGCGACGGAAACCAAGCAAGGTCGATGCCTGGAATACGCCGGCTACCGGCGCGGAGCCGCGGCCCTATCCCTGGCGCACTCTTTCGATCACCGCCTGGGTGTTGAGCGGCATCTGCGTGGCGCGGGTCAGCGTATTCGCATCGTGCGGTTCGATTCGATAGCGCAGTTGCACCAGAGTTCCCGCGCCCGGCACGGTCTCGAGCTTGAGCTGGGCGCCGATGCGCTGCGCGCGCGAGCGCATGTTGAGCAGGCCGCGCCCGCCGACGCCCTCCTGCACTATGCCGCGGCCGTTATCGGTGACGCGGATGTTGAGCCACGGTCCTTCGCCGCTTTCCTCGAGCGCGATCACCACGTGCACGGCACGCCCGCGGCTGTGCTTGAGCGCGTTGGTCAGCGCCTCCTGCACGATGCGCAGGATCGGCAGCACCGCATCGGGGTGGATGTCGATCTCCTCCGGCAGTCCACGCGCGGTCCAGGCAAGTTCAATGCCGGCCGCCTTCAGGCGCGGCTCCATGCGGAAGCGCAGGTTGCCGAGCGCCGAGAGCAGCCCGGAGTCCTCGGTGGCCAGCGCGTCGATCGCAAGCCGCATGTCGTCGATGCACTCCCGCAGGATCTGGACCATCTGCTCCTGCGTCACGCCCTTGCGCTCGACCAGCATCAGCGATGAAAGGAGCTGGCTGCCCAGGCCGTCGTGCATGTCCTGCATGATCCGCTGCCGTTCCTGGGACTGCGCCTGGCCGCGTTCGGACTCGCGCAGCCGCTCGAAGTTGCGTTTCAGGAGCTGCTCGCGCTCGCGCACGCGCGTCTCCAGCTCGTCGCGCGCGGTCTCCGCATCGCGCAGGATGCGCACGAAACGGTCGACCATGGGGGTCGCGAGCGCGATAAGCAGGATCGGCCCGGCCCAGTGCAGGGCCAGCGTGCTCGTGCCGAGCGCCGCGCCGCGGGTGAGCAGGTAGTCGTGCACGGCTGCCGCGGCGGCGATCGCCATCGCGATCAGGACCGTGACCTGGGGCGCCTCGCGCTGGCGCATCCGCGCATGCACCGCGACCGCGAGCGCGGCGCCCGTGAGCAGGATCAGGCTCGGCATCCAGAGCTGGTCCAGGTAGGGGGCAGCGTACTGGTTCGTGATCAGGAACAGCACCGGCCCGAACAAGGCGTAGGCGACGATCGTCCACTGCACCCGCGGAGCAGCGCGCCCGCACAGGCGCAGCAGGATGATTGTCATCGCCGCAGCGAAGCCGCCGTTGGCGAGGTAATACGCGAAGTGCAGGGGCAGGCGGAGTTCGAGCGGCATCGCCTCGACCAGGAAGAAGCCGCTGCGCACCACCCACAGCGCGGCGGCACCGGTCAGCAGCCCCATCATCGGCTCGCGCCGGCGCAGCCACAGCACGCCGAACACGAGGGTGATCACCGCGGCGACGGTGGCGCCGATCCAGGTCAACGTGTACGAGAAGAAGAATTGCAGCTCGTAGCGCGGTGACATCTGCGTCAGCCGCCCGACCTCGACGCCGGCCAGCGCGTGCACTCCGCTGCGGTATGCGGTCTGGATCAGGAGCGTGTTCTCGCCCGCCTTCAGCAGGCCGGGATCGATTGCGAGCAGGTGGGGGCGGCGCCAGCGCACCTCGGCGCTCTCGTGCGGCATCGGGATCGCTCCGATGAAGCGTCCGTTGACGCTGACCCGGCCGCCGTCGGGTGCGGTGGTGAGCAGGACGGCCCAGGCTTCGGTCGGCGCCTCGGCCAGGTTGAACTTCATGCGCAGCGCGACGCCCTGCAGCGGCGTCCCTTCGCTGGCGGTCCACCGATGCGGCAGGTCGAAGCCGAGCCAGCGCGCGTCCGGTGCCGGCGTGCCGCCGACCGCCGTCGGCGTCCACTCGACGCTATGGATCTGTTCCGCGCGCGCGACCGCAACCTGCAGCACCGCGAGGATGCCGAGCAGCAACAGCCAGCGCAGGCCTGATCCTTCCAGCGCGCGGAACGTCGTCGCTCGAATCTTCAGGCCCGTCCTCAGTGCTTCAGCAGGCCCATCTGGGTGGCCTCGTAGACCGCCTCGCCGCGCGAGTGCACCGCGAGCTTGCGGTAGATCTTCTTGATGTGCGCGGTCACGGTGTGCGGCGATATGCCCAGGATCTCGCCGATCTCGTTGAAGCTCATCCCCTTGGCGAGCAGTTGCAGGATTTCCGTTTCGCGCGCCGACAGCGGGTTGTTCTGCGGATCGACGTTGCGCGCCGCCGGCGACGTGCCCATGCGGTTGCGGATGGCGCGCAGCACGCTGCGCGCGACGACCGGGCTCACCGGCGAGCCACCGGCCCGCAACAGGCGGATGCACGAGATCACGTCGGCCGGAGTCGAATCCTTGAGGATGTATCCGGTCGCGCCGGCCTCGATCGACGACACCACGTGCTGCTCGTCGCCGAACACGGTGACAACCATGATGTCGCAGTCCGGCTTCTTGGCGCTGACGCTGCGGATCAACTCGATGCCGTTGCCGTCGGGCAATCCGAGGTCGATCAGCATGACGTCGAAGTTCTCCTTCTCGATCACCGCCTGTGCTTCGCGCTTGTTCGCCGCCACGCCGACCAGGCGCATGCTGGGTTCGCTTTCGATGATCTGCGCAAAGCGACGACGGAACTCCGGTTCGTCTTCGACGATGATGATCGAGATCTGCTCATTGCTCATAAATGCCCCTTTGCGGGTCTTAGGCCATGCCGCGGCTCCCAACCCCGATTCTAGCCAGTGATAGCGGGCCCTCACACGAGCTTGCTGCCGGGCGGTCGGCGGCGGATTAGCGCGAAGCGACTAGCGTACGGGCGTCGGCTGCCCGATCCGGCCGGTCTTCCTTGCGGGCGGCGTCAGGGTGCGAGGCGCTCGCAAGTCCAGGCCGCCCCGTCCCGCGTGTACCGCAGCCGATCGTGCAACCGTGAGGGCCGTCCCTGCCAGAACTCGAGCGCCGTCGGGACGACGCGATATCCGCCCCAATATGGCGGGCGGCCGGGGCTCGGCCCGTGGCGCAGTCCCATCTCGGCCGCCCGTGCGAGCAGCCAGGCGCGGCCCGAGATCACCTTGCTTTGCGGCGAGGCCCAGGCTCCGATGCGACTAGCGAGCGGCCGGCTGCGGAAGTACGTATCGGACTCGCCGCCGGCGATGGTCTCGACCGTCCCCTCGATGCGGACCTGGCGCTCGAGTTCGCGCCAGAAAAACAGCAGCGCGGCGAACGGATTGGCAGCCAGTTCCAAGCCCTTGCGGCTCTCGTAGTTGGTGAAGAACACGAAGCCGGATGCGTCGAATCCTTTCAGCAAAACCACGCGCGCCGAGGGCCGGCCGGACGCGTCGGCGGTGGCGACCGTCATCGCGTTCGCCTCCTGCACGTCGGCGGCCAGCGCCTCGTCCCACCAGCGCCCGAACTGCCTGATGGGATCGCGGTCGACATGCGTTTCGTCGAGAGCACCGCGCTTGTACTCCTGGCGCAGGTCCTGGATGTTCATGGCGTGTGCAGGGGCTCCGGATGAGGCGGATCCCGCTGGGCAAGATAGTGTTGCGCCTTGTGGGCGAGGCGCTCGAGGTGCGGATCGGGCACGCCGTGGGCGCGCAGGCTCTCGACCGTGCGCAGGAGGTAGTCGAGGCTGGAGCCGTAGTGGCCGCACGCGCGCGTCAGGATGTCGATCAGTTCCCGCTCGTGCAGGCGGCCGGCATAGTTCGGCGCGTCGTGGCGCACGATGAACGCGATCGCTTCGAAGCGGTCCTCCTCGTCGAGTCGCTGGGCGCGCAGCCAGCGCGGGTCGTAGGAACCCATGAACATCTCGCGCTCCCAGAGGCGCTCGAACTGGGCGTGCAGCCGCTCCGGCCTGATGCGGTACGCCAGGCCGGCGCAACAGCCTCCGCGGTCCAGACCGGCGACGATGCCGGGGCAATCGAACGAGCCCCGGTACCGGATCGAGCGCAGGCACAGCCGGCGGTGGTAGCCAAAGACCCGCGCCGGCACACGCAGGTCGAACTCCAGTTCCGGCTTCCAGATCAGCGACCCGTAGCCGAACACCCAGAGCGGGCTGTGGCCATCCCAGTGCGCGAGCGCGGCATCGAGCGACGCGGCCAGTTCGGCCGGTCCGAGCCGTGCAAAGGGCGGGACTTTCATCGCTCGTTGTGCAGCCGGCGCGCGGATGCGTACCCGCCGCCGGCAAGCATCATGGCCATTATCCAGAACACCGAGGCGGCCCCGATCACGGCGCCCGCGGCGCCGAAGACCAGCGGCAGCACGACATGACTGCTGTTCATGATGGTCGTGCGCAGGCCCAGCGCTTCGCCCACGCGGCCCGTCGGCGAGTGCTCGTGCAGGAGCGACATCACGTTCGGCTGCGCGGCGCCCAGGCCGAGGCCTAGCAGGAAAGCGCAGCCCGCCAGCGGCAGCAGGCTGTCGAGCAGCGGCATCACGACAAAGGCGAGCGCGGCGGTGAACAGCGTGAACGTCAGCACCTGCCACTCGTGGTAGGTGCGGGAAAGCCAGGGCATCGCGAGGCGGATCGTGAAGGTCGCGACGGCAAAACTGCCCAGCACGAGGCCGATCTGCGAGGCGGTCAGGCCGACCCGCGTGCCGTGCACCGGCACCATGAACGTCTGCAGGTCCCAGGCCATCGAGATCAGCGTAGTGGTCAGCAGGACGTTGCGAACCGGCGGCGCGCGCAGCAGGTCGAAGAACGGCCGCTCCTCGTCCGCCGAGCGTGCGCCCATCGGGCCCGGCAGATCCCGCCACAGCCACGCGAGCAGGCCGAACATCGCCAGGGTGACGACCGAGAACGTGGCGAACGCGGCGCGATGGCCGAGGGTATCGATGATGAAACCCGCGCTGACCGGTCCGGTGAAGCCCGACACCGAAACGCCCAGCGCCAGCCACGAGAAGGCGATCGTGCGCTCGTCGGGGGCCGCCGAGCGCCCGACCAGGTCCTGCACGGTGATCTGCGCCAGCATCTGGCCCGTCCCGATCAGCGCCACGCCAACGAGCAGCGGACCGAGGTCGGCTACGGGATAAGGGAAGGCGGCCGGCAGCACGATCCCGGCCAGGATGAGCGAGCTCGCGGCAGCAAGCGGGCGCAGCGGCCCGACCCGATCGAGCCACTTGCCCGCGCGCACGGCCGTCAGCATCGGCACCAGGGCGAACAGCGCCATCAGGACGCCGACGGTGAAGGTAGAAGCGCCGTTGGCGAGCGCGTACAGCGACGACGTGACGCGGGCGCCGGTGAAGACGATGTGCGCCGACACGACCAGCAGGATGCAGGGCAGGATCGTCATGCGCGACCCGGCGCGATCCGCGGCTGCCACGCCACGAGGGCCACGCCGACGCAGGTCACGGTGATGCCCACCACGGTCAATGCCGTCGGCACGACCGCAAACAGCAGCCATTCGAGCACCACGGCGAAAATCGGCGTGAGGTAGAGCAGGCTGGTGACCCGCGTCGCCTCGCCCCGCCGCATCAGCGTGTGCAGGGCGTTGACGGCGAAGATCGAGGCGAAGATGACGAGGAACCCGAGGGCGGCGACCAGCGGCCAGCCGAAGCGCAGGGGCGCACCCTCGACGATGATCGCAAGCGGCACCATCGTGACCAGCGTGGCGCTGAACTGGATCACCGATCCGGCGCGCAGGTCGAGCGTTCCGCAGAACGCACGCTGGTAGAGCGTTCCGATCGTGATCGCGGCGAGCGCCGTCAGCGCGGCCGTCGCCGCCCCTGCGCTGACGGCGCGGATGTCGATCTTGTGCCAGACCACCAGCCCGACGCCGGCCAGACCTGTGAATACGCCGAGCCATTGGGCCGGACGCAGCCGTTCTCCCAGCAGCGGGGCCGCGATTACCGCGGTAGCCAGCGGCTGGGCCGCGAGCACGAGGGCCGTCACGCCGGCGGACATACCCAGGTATTGCGAGTAGTGGCTGGCGCCGAGGTTCGCGGCGTGCATGAGCAGGCCGGCCACGATCACATGCATCCACTCGCGCGGCGCCGCCGGCCAGCGGATCGGATCGCGCCGCCGCAGGTAGAAAACAAGCGGACCCAGCAGCAACAACCCGACCGCGAACCGCAGCGCGAGAAACGTGAACGGCGGCGCATATTGCAGGCCGGTCTTCGTAGCGATGTACCCGCAACCCCAGACTGCCACGAAGAACCAGGCCAGAAACGGCGACGCGGTGAGCAGCGAATCTTTTTGCATCTCGGCCCCGGGATTGTCGCAAACCCGACGCCGAGGAGGTGCGGCCGAGCAACTCGACCGCACGATCGGGCGCTCGACGCCTCCAGTCGGCGAGGCGCTCGGCGTGGCCCTGGCCTCCGCGTATGCGGCCAGGAGAGCGCGCCTCGCGGGCATCCTGCGCGCGACTGCCGAATTGCCGCCCGAGCAGGCAAAAGCCGCGCTCACCGTCGCCGCGCAGACGCGCGCGCGATTGCGCCGGCGACCGGCGGGGGGCGCCGGATTCTCTACTGCTCGAGCTTGATGCCCTGGCGGTTGACCAGGCCGATCATCTTGTCGCGCTCGGAGATGATCTGGGCCCGGAACTGCTCGGGCGTGTTGCCGACCGGCTCGGCGCCTTGCGCGCGCAGCTTGTTGCGGACATCCGGCAGCGCGAGCACCTTGATCGCCGCGGCGTGCAACCGCTTGACAATGGCCTCGGAGGTCTTCGCCGGTGCGACGAGCCCGTACCAGACCTGATCGTTGACCGGCGCCAGATGCAACTCGGCGAGCGTGGGCACGTTCGGCAGCACGTCCAGCCTCTTCGGCGCAGCGACCGCGAGCGCCCGCAGGCGCCCTGCCTGGATGTGCGGCAGCGAGGACGGGAGGTTGTCGAACAGGACCTCGACCTGGCCGCCGATCACATCGTTCAGCGCCGGCCCGGCGCCACGATACGGAATGTGGACGAGGAACGTGCCCGAAGTGACCTTGAACAGCTCGCCCATCATGTGGCCGATGCCGCACGTGCCTGATGAGGCGTAGGACACGCGGCCGGGGTTGGCTCTCAACCACGCCACGAACTCGCTCATGCTCTGCGCCTTGACCCGATCCGGATTGACGGCGATCACGTTCGGCACGGCGGCGAGATTCGTGATCATCGAAAAGTCGTCGGGCGACCTGTACGGAAGCTTCGGATTGCACGCGGGATTCACCGCCATCGTCGATACCGTCGCGACGCCGATCGTGTAGCCGTCCGGAGTCGCACGTGCGACTTCGATCGCGCCGATCGCCCCGCCGCCGCCGCCGCGGTTTTCCACCACGACCGCCTGGCCCAGCTCCTTGCCCAGTTCGTCGGCGACCAGACGGCCGATGATGTCGGTCGTTCCGCCCGGCGGAAACGGGATGATCAGGCGGATCGGCCGATCAGGGTAGGTCTGCGCAACGGCTCCGGTCGCGGCGGCTGCGAGCAGCAGCGCCGCGACCAGTCGTGTCAGATGCGACATCAGGAAACTCTCCAAGAGGAAATGCACGCCTGTTGCGGGCGGGATTCGCGGTGGATGTTGGAGCGGGGTGGACGATTTCAGCGTAGCACGTGCATCGCAGCGACCGGCACGGACGGAAGTCCGGTCGGCGGGCGCGGACTTTTCGCGATGGCCCGGCGTACCATCGCCCGGTCCACTGGATTGCTCCCGGAACAAGCATGACGACCACGACTTCGCCGCGTGCCACATGGATGGTGATCCTCACCGGCGCCGCGTTCCTGATGGTGACGATGGGCATGCGCCAGTCGATGGGATTGTTCGTTTCGCCGCTGAATACGGCGACCGGGCTCGGCATCGCATCGATCAGCTTTGCGATGGCGGTGAGCCAGTTCATCTGGGGCGCGGTGCAACCGATCGCCGGCGCGTTCGCGGATCGTTACGGCACGGGGCGCGTGCTTGCAGCAGGCATCCTCGTCCTGGCTCTCGGCACAGCGGTGACGCCGCTGATGACCAGCACCTTCGGCCTCATCTTCGCGATCGGATTTCTCAGCGCGGGCGGCTCGGGTGCCGGCAGCTTCTCGGTGCTGATCGCCGCCGCCGCGCAGCGGCTGCCGGCCGAGCGGCGCGGCTTCGCGTCGGGAGTGATCAACGCCGGCGGCTCGTTCGGCCAGTTCGTGTTCGCGCCGCTGGCGCAACGCCTGATCGCGGCGCTCGGGTGGATGGGTGCACTGTGGTCGATGGCGGTCATCACCCTCGCGGCTCTCCCGCTCGCCCGTTTGCTGCGCCGGCCCGCCGTGGCATCGACCGCGAAGACCGTCGCCGGCGCGGACGACGGCGGGTTGCGCGGCGCGCTGCGCACTTCGTTGGCGGATCGCAGCTACCTGCTGCTGCACGCCGGCTTCTTCACGTGCGGCTTCCACATCGCATTTCTCGTCACGCACCTGCCGGGCGAGGTGAATCTTTGCGGCCTGCCCGCGAGCGTCGCCAGCTGGTCGCTCGCGCTGATCGGCCTCGCCAACATTGCCGGCAGCCTCACCGCCGGCTACTGGGTGCAGCGCTTCCGCAGCAAATACATCCTCGCCTGGATGTACGCGTCGCGCACGGTGCTGGTGCTCCTTTATCTCGCAGCACCGAAGACCGAGATGACCTTCTACTTCTTCGCGATCGGCCTCGGCTTCACGTGGCTGGCGACGGTGCCGCCGACGGCCGCGGTGGTCGGCAAGCTGTTCGGCACGAAGTATCTCGCCACGCTGTTCGGGCTGACCTTGCTGTCGCACCAGGTCGGCGCGTTCTTCGGAGCGTGGCTGGGCGGCATCGTGGTGACGCAGCAGGGCAGCTACCTCTGGATGTGGTATGCCGACGCACTGCTCGCGGCCGGCGCGGCGCTGGTGAACCTGCCGATTCGCGAGAACCGCGTGGCGGCGGCGCGCCCCGCCGCGCAGCAGCGGCGCGCCGCATAGCACAGCACCGCGGCACGCATCGAGGCGCGGCGATGCAGGCGAAGCAACAGCGCGCGATGCTCGCGATCGCGCTTGCGGCGGCGTTCGCCGATGGCACGCAGGATGAACGCGAGCGCGCACAACTGTGCCATGTGGCCGAAGCGCTCGGAACCGGAGCCGAGCTGAACCTTCCGTCGCTCCTGCAGGACGTGCTGCTCGGGCGCATCGACCTCGGCGCGCTGGCGGCCGATCTCGAGTCCGCGCCGTGGCGCCAGCTCGCGTTCGAGCTTGCGGTCGGAGTCTGCGACGCAGACGGATTGCGCAACGATGCCGAGACGCGCTTTCTCGCCGAGCTCGGGCGCGCGCTTGGCCTGAGCCAGCCGCAGATCGTCGAGCCGGCGGTGGCGACCGATGCGATCGCTGCCGCAGCGGTCGCTCCGGCCAAGGAAAATGGCAGTGCAGCGACGGGCGACGCGCTCGACAAGCTCATACTCGATGCGGCCATCACGAGCGGTGCGCTCGAATTGCTGCCGCACGCCCTGGCAGCGGTCGCGATCCCCGCGCTCCAGATGCGGATGGTTCATCGCATCGGTGCGTCGCACGGATGCCAGCTCGACCGCGCCAGCGTGAAGGATTTCCTCGCCGCGGCAGGCGTTTCGTTGACCGGGCAATACCTCGAGCAGATCGGGCGCAGCCTCGCGGGCGGGTTGTTCGGTGCCGCGGCCGGCGACCTCGCCGGCGCCATCGCTCGGGGTGCAACCGGCGCCGCGATTTCTTTTGCGACCACGTATGCGCTCGGTCGCGTCGCGCAGCAGTACTACGCGGGCGGCCGGGTCATGAGTGCCGCGATGCTGCAACACGCCTACGCGGCGATGCTTGGCCAGGCCAAGGTATTGCAGGCGCGGCATCGGCCGGAGATCGCCCGTCGCGTCGGCACTATCGACAGCGCGCGCCTCGCGGGCCTCGTGCGCGAGGCATGAGAACGTGAATCCGCGCGCTACGCAACCGCTCGGCGAGTCCGATCTCGAGCGGCGCTTCGGCGGCGTCGCGCGCCTGTACGGCGCGCGTGCGTACGAGCGGCTGCGTGCAGCGCACGTGGTGGTGGTCGGGATCGGCGGCGTCGGGTCGTGGGCCGCCGAGGCGCTGGCACGCTCGGCGATCGGCGCCCTCACGCTGATCGATCTCGATCACATTGCCGAGAGCAACACCAACCGCCAGGTGCACGCGCTGGGCGACGAGTTCGGCCGGTCCAAGGTGGCGGCGATGGCCGAACGCATCGCCGCGATCAATCCAGGCGCGCGCGTGAGCTGCATCGAAGACTTCGCGACGCCGGAAAACGCGGCGGCGATCGTGCCTCCGTGCGATGCGGTGCTCGACTGCATCGATCAGGTCGCGGCGAAGGCCGCGCTGCTCGCCGCATGCCGCGCGCGCGGGATCGCCGCGTTCACCAGCGGTGCCGGCGGCGGCCGCACCGATCCGACCCGCATCGCGATCACCGACCTCGCGCTCGTCGACGGCGATCCGCTGCTCGCCAAAGTGCGGTATCGATTGCGACGGCATCACGGATTTGCGCGGGAGAAGGTCGATGCCAATGGGCGGGTTCGTGTGTCCAAATTCCGTATCCCCGCGGTCTACTCGGACGAACCGGTGCGCGGGAAAACAAGCGGGGGCGCGGCTCTCGCGTGCGCGGGCTACGGGTCGGTCGTCACGGTCACGGCTAGCCTTGGCCTCGCGCTAGCGGCCTGCGCATTGCAACGAATCGCCGAGCGCGGCGCGGACAAAGAAACTTCCGATTGACGCACGCCACGCGTCGTCGCATCCTTGTCCCACATCGCGTTCGGCCTGCATTGGAGAACGCAGATGATCCGCAAGATCCTGGTCCCGACCGATGGTTCGGAACTGTCGGTCAAGGCGATCCGCGGCGCGGTGGAGGTGGCGAAGAAACTCGGCGCGAAGATCGTGGGCATGACGGCGATCGAGCCCTATTCGTACTCGTCGATGTCCGAGTACCGGCCCGAGACGTTCGAGGTCTTCGAGAAGCGCACCGAGTCGATCGCGAAGGAACGGCTGAAGCAGATCGAGTCGATCGCGATGGCCGCCGGGGTGGAGTTCGAGACCAGCGTGAGCAAGTCGTTTTCTCCGTACGAGGCGATCATCGAAGCGGCGGTGGAAAACGGCTGCGAAGTGATCTTCATGGCCTCGCACGGGCGGCGCGGACTGAACGCGGTGCTGCTGGGAAGCGAAACGCAAAAGGTGCTGACGCACTCGAAGATTCCGGTCATGGTGTATCGGTAGATACGCCACGCAGCGCGGGCGTCGAGCCCGCCACTTGAAGGGCCTCTGCTTCCCCCGGGACGCGAGGCCCTTCGTCTGTCGCCGCTAGAGGGTGCGCCGCTGGCCCATCTCGCGCCGGATCCAGTCGTGCAGGTGGATGATGCCGTCCTCGTGCGGTGTGTGGAACGGCCCGGCGTCGTCCTCGCCGCCGCGCCACAGCGCCTTGCGGCCACGGTGCAGGCGGGTGCAGATAGCGGCATCCTCGGCGGCGCTCTCGGCGTACGCGGCCTGGTGCGCTTCGACGATCTGCGGCTCGAACGCCTTGATCTCTTCCGGGTAGTAGAACTCGACGATGTTGGTGGTGTGATCCGGGGTGCGCGGGATCAGCGTGCTCACGACGAGCGCGTGCGGATACCACTCGAGCATGACGTTCGGGTACAGGATCGACCAGACCGTGCCGTATTTCGGCAGCGCGCCGCCGGAGAACTGCAGGATCGCGTCGCGATAGCGCTGGTAGTTCGGCGAAACCTGCACCTTGAGCTCATCCTTGATGCCGAGGATCTGGTAGCTCCATTGCCGGCCGAAGCCCCACTCGTAGTTGCCGGCGTCGACCCACTTCTGCAGGCCCGGATGCATCGCCTCGACGTGATACAGCTCGAGGAAGATCTCGAGGAAGTTCTTCCAGTTGAACGGACACTCGTCGACGACCAGCCGGTCGTAGACGTAGCCGGAGAAGTCGTAGTCGGCGGCGAGCGGGAAGTCCGCGAGATCGGCCGCGACGTCGCGCGGCCCGGAAAACAGCAGCCCGTGCCACTGCTGGACCGGCACCTTGGGCAGCGCGCATTCGGGCGTGCGATCGAAGTCCGGCGCGCCGAGGAGCTTGCCGTTGAGGTCGTACGTCCAGCGATGCAACGGGCAGACGATGTTCTGCACGTGGCCGCGCCCTTCGAGCAGCAGGCCCTGGCGATGGCGGCACGTGTTGGACATCAGGTGGATGCCGTCCGGACCGTGAACCAGAGCTTTGCCGTGTTCGGTCCACGGCAGCGTCTTGTAGTCGCCTACCTCGGGCACCATCAGCTCATGGCCGACGTATCCGGTGCCCTTGTCGAACAGGAGCAGCATTTCCCGTTCGAACCACGCGCGATCGAAGTACGTGCTGATGGGCAGCGGCGGCGTGCGCCCGATCAGCGTCGGATCCAGGTTGGATCGGCGCGAGATGCCGCCTTCAGGTGCGTTCATGGCAACGCGGGGCGCCCGTCGAACCACGCCACGAAAAGAAGAGTGGGTCGATCATAGCGGCGCCGGTCGCCGCGGCGCTGCAATCGGGGCGCAACTTGATGAATCGCAAGCGATTGTCGCGTGATCGCCGGCGCGCGAATGGTCCCGCCGTCGTTCACAAATCTTTACGAGTCGCACATCGATCCGCAACGGCGCCGCGCCAAAGTGCACTCATCGGCAAAGGCGCATTCCCGCGCCCTGCCAGAGTCCCCTGGAGACGAAACGATGGAAAAGCAGAACACCCCCGCCGCCGCCCCCGGCAGCAAGACGCGCCGCTGGGTCATCGCCGGCCTGGCCACGGCCACGGTCGCCGCTGTCGGCGCCACCCTGAGCTGGCACGAGCGGGCCGAAGCGCGCGGCGGCCCGATGATGGATGGTCCTTTCAGCTTCGGCGGCGGATCGTCCGATCCGGCGGTACGGGCCAAGCGCATCAGCGCGATGGTGCAGTGGATGCTCGCCGATCTGAGCGCCACTGACGACCAGACCAACAAGATCTCCTCGATCCTGCAGGCGGCGGCCAACGATCTCGCTCCCTTGCGCGAGCAGCACATGCAGGCGCGGCGCACGATCATGCAGCTGCTTGCCGCACCGACCATCGACCGGACACAACTCGAGTCGGTTCGCGCGCAGCAGATCCAGCTCGCCGACACCGCCAGCAAGCGCATGACGCAGGCGATGGCCGATGCGGCCGATGTGCTGAGCGCCGACCAGCGCGCCAAGCTGGTCGCGAAGTGGCAACGCCATGGCCGGGGGCGCGGCGCACAGAGCTGAGCCCGCGCGGTCGCGTCACGACGCAGCGGGGCCCTCCGGCCCCGCTGCCGCTTTGCAGTCGGGCGCGCACAATCGCCCCATGCCCAACCTGTTGATGATCGACGACGACGCGCGGCTCGCGGCGATGGTGCGCGACTACCTGATCAGCAACGGCTTCGCGGTGCACACCGCCGCGACGGTTGCGGCGGGACTCGAGCAGCTGGCGCGCGAGCCGGGCCGGTTCGATCTGGTCCTGCTCGACCTGATGCTTCCCGACGGCGACGGCCTCGAGGTCTGTCGCCGCATCCGCGCGCCGGGGGGCGGCAACGCCGACATTCCGATCGTGATGCTGACCGCCAAGGGCGATCCGCTCGATCGTGTGGTCGGCCTGGAGATCGGCGCCGACGACTACCTGCCGAAGCCGTTCGAGCCGCGCGAGTTGCTGGCCCGGATACGCGCGGTGTTGCGCCGTCGCGGTGAACCGCGCGACACGGCGGACGTGATGCGCTTCGGCGCGCTGGAGATCGACCGCGGCGCGCGCTCGGTCCGGGTCGCCGGCGCGACGCGTTCGTTGACCTCGCATCAGTTCGACCTGCTGGTGCTGCTCGCGGAACGGGCCGGGCGCGTGCTTTCGCGCGAGCAGATCCTGGACGCCATGCACGGCTCGTCGAGCGATCCGGCTTTCGACCGCTCGATCGACGTGCACATCGCGCGCATCCGGGCCGCGATCGAGGAGGATCCGCGCGCGCCCAAACGCATCGTCACCGTTCGCGGCGCGGGTTATGTCTTTGCCCGCGCCCAGGACGTGTGAGCTGCGTTCATGACGCGCTGGGTGCACAGGCTCTGGCTGCGGATCTGGCTCGCGACGATCGCCGCGATCGTGGTCGTTGCGATCCTCGCGGTGGCCGCCTGGCGGATGCTGTTCGATCCGACCCAGTTCGGGTCGGGTGCGGCCACGCTTGCAAGCGGTGTAGCTGCCGAGTTGCCGGAGCCTTCCGCCGCGGCCGCCCTGGCGCAGGATGCGCTCGAGCGCGCGCGCGCCCGCAACGACGCCGACTTCGCACTGTTCGATGCCGGCGGGCGCCTCATCGCCCGCGCCGGCCGCCCGCTTCCGCCGCCGCAACTCGATGAGGACGACAGCCACTGGGTCGGAGGGCACCTGCGTGGCCTGGAGAACGGCGAGGCGGGTGAGCGGCAGCGCATGCCCGCTTACGCGCTGAAGCTTGCCGACGGCCGCTGGCTCGTCGTCCGTCGTTCGGTCCGTTCGCTGCGCCGGCCGGTCGGTCCCTGGCCGACACTGGCCCTGCTGGCCCTGGCGGTTGCCGCGGGCACATATCCGATCGTGCGCCGCCTGACGCGCCGCCTCGAACGCCTGCAGAGGAGCGTGGAGCGGCTCGGCGGCGGCGACCTGACCGCGCGGGTCCCGGTCGAGGGCAGCGACGAAGTGGCGCGGCTTGCCGTGAGCTTCAACGAGGCGGCGGCGCGTATCGAACAGCTGGTGCAGGCGCATCGCGGCCTGCTCGCCAATGCATCGCACGAGTTGCGCTCGCCGCTCGCGCGGGTGCGGATGGGCATCGAGCTGATGCAGGCGGGCAACCGCCCTGAGATCACCGAAGAGATCGCGCGCGACATCGCCGAACTCGATGCCCTCATCGACGAGATCCTCCTGATGAGCCGGCTCGACGCCCTTGCGCCGGACGCGCAGGCGCTGCGTAGCCGCTTCGAGGAATTCGACCTGACCGCGATCGTCGCCGAGGAAAGCAGCCGCGCCGGCGCCCGCTTCGAGGGCGAGCCGGTGATCCTGCGCGGCGATGCACGCCTGCTGCGCAGGCTGGTGCGCAACCTGCTCGACAATGCGCGACGCTACGCTGGTGCGGCGCCGATCGAGGTCGCGCTTGCGCGCAGCGGGGGCGCGGCGGTCCTTTCGGTGAGCGATCGCGGCCCCGGTGTCGCGCCTGCCGAGCGCGAAAGGATCTTCGAGCCGTTCTACCGCGCGCAGGGTGCATCGGAGACCGCCGGCGGAGTCGGCCTGGGTCTTGCGCTCGTGCGCGGCATCGTGCAGCAGCATGGCGGGACCGTGGAGTGCCTGCCGCGCGCCGGCGGCGGCAGCGTGTTCCGCGTGATGCTGCCGCTGGCGTGACTCTCGTCGATCCGTCCAAGGGAAAAGCCAGACGCGGATCACGCGGATGAACGCGGATAAGGCGGAGAACAAATCCGCGTCGATCCGCGTCAACTCGCTTTCTCAGCCCAACTCGTCGATCGACTTCGGCCAGCTCGCGTGGAGAAGGCGCGACAGCGAGCGATCGGCCAGGACCCGGCCGCCCGTCTGGCAGCGGGCGCAGTAGTTGGTTTCGTTCTCCGCGTAGACGATGCGCTGCACGGGACTGCCGCACACCGGGCATGGCCGGCCGAACTTGCCGTGCACGGCCATTTCGGGCCGGAAGGCCGTGACGTTTTCGGGCAGCGCGGCGCCAGCCTGCTCGCGCAGCCGGACCGTCCATTCGTCGAGCACTGCGCGACATGCCGCGAACAGGCGCGCGACCTCGTCCGGCGTGAGGTTGCCGGTCAACGCGAGGGGCGACAGGCGGGCGCGAAACAGGATCTCGTCGGAATACGCATTGCCGATCCCGGCAAATGAGCGCGGATCGGTGAGCGCGCGCTTGAGCGTGTGATTCTCGGCCGTCAGGCGCTGGCGGAACTGATCGAGCGTCACCTGCTGCAGTTCGATGCCACCGGGGTCGAACGCGGCGACGGCGTCCGCGCCGCGCACCAGGTGCAGCGAGGCGCGTCGCTTGCTGCCGGCCTCCGTGACGACGAGCGCGCCGCGCGCGAACTCGAAGGCGGCGAGGGCGATTCGTGCCGGCGCTTTCTTCGGTGGAACGAGCCAGCGCAGGCGTCCAGCGATCATCAGGTGAAGGACTGCGAACAGTTCGTCGTCGAACTCGAGCACGACCCGCTTGCCAATCCGCCGCGTGGCACGCAGCCGCCTGCCGGCGAACGCCGCGGGCGGCGGATCGACGGTGCGCAGGAAGAAGGGGTTGAGGATCGCGAGGCGCGTCAGGACCTGGCCGCCTGCGACCTCGGCCACCGTTTCAACGTAGACCTCGACGTCGGGCAGCTCGGGCACGCGGCCGCCGGTTGCTCAGGCGCTGCCCGCGCGATGTGCCTCGGCAACCGCCTCGTGCGGCGTGAGGCTGCGTTCGAAACGATCCGACCAGCACGTCTCGTCGAGCGGGTCGTGCGCCGGCGGTACGCCCCACCCGAGTTCGCCGCGCACGCTGGCAAGCCACTCGAAAAACGTCATGCGCGCTCCACATCCGAAGCGTGACCCTGGGTCGATGATAGGCCGTCGTCAGTGCCGCCCGGCACTGCGGACCATCGCGTCACAAGGTATCCTGCAAGCAACGACAACCCGGTGGAACTGCAAGATGACCGAGCGACCCGACCCGCGCGATACCCAGATGGATGCGACCAGCCTGTGGCGCGAAGAGATCTACACCGACCGCAAGGTCGGGACGATTCGCGCTTTGCAACCTGTGGCGGCGGACGGCAAGCCGGACGCGCTGCGCAAGCCGGTCTTTGTCGGCGAAGCGCAGATCATGACGACGATGGGGCCGCTGCCGGTGAGCTTCGAAATCGAGGCGGTCACGCTCGGCGAGGCCGTGGCCAAGTACGGGACCGCGGCACAGGTCGCGGTCGAACGGACGGTGAAGGAGCTGCAGGACCTGCGCCGCCAGGCGGCCTCGGGTCTCGTGATCCCGCAAGGCGCTGGAGGGATGGGTGGCGGTTTCGGTCCTGGCGGAATGCCCGGAGGCAAGATCCAGCTGCCGTGAGAACGGCGGCGCGCCGTCGCGCTAGAGACTCCTGGCGTCGAAGGTGTTGCAGTCCTCGAGGCGACCCGACTCGAAACCACGCCGGAACCAGCGTACCCGCTGCTCCGACGTGCCGTGGGTGAACGACTCGGGTACCACTTGGCCCTGGGTTTGTTTCTGCAGCGTGTCGTCGCCGATGGCGGAGGCGGCGCGCAACGCTTCCTCGAGATCGCCGCTCTCGACGATCTGGCGCGAGCGCTGGGCGTGGTAGCCCCAGATGCCGGCGAAACAGTCCGCCTGCAGTTCGACGCGCACCGACACCGCGTTGTACTGTCGCTCCGACATGCGTTGCCGCAGCTGCGCGGTCTGCGCCATCACGCCCAGCAGGTTCTGCACGTGGTGCCCGACCTCGTGCGCGATCACGTAGGCCTGCGCGAAATCGCCCGGTGCGTGGAAGCGTTGCTGTAGCAGGTCGAAGAAAGACGTGTCGAGATAGACCTTGCGGTCCTCGGGACAATAAAAGGGACCGGCGGCCGAGCGCCCGGTGCCGCATGCGGTGGGGTAGCTGCGCGTGTACAGGACGAGCTTCGGCGGCACGTAGGTGCGCCCGCGCTCGCGAAAAAGGGCCGTCCACGTGTCTTCGGTATCCGCAAGCACGACGCTGACGAAGTGACCGCGGGCGTCCGTCGGCCGCGGCGCGGGCCCGCTGCTCGGCGCTCGTGCCGTGGGTGCGCTGGTCTCCATGCCGCCCAGCACGCCCAGCACGATGCGCGGATCGACGCCGAGGAAGTAGGAAGCGACCAGGGCGACGACCACGGTGCCGATGCCCACCCGCCCGAGCGGAAGACCGCCACCGCCGAGCCCGCCGCCGACCGGACCCTCGTCGCGCCGATCCTCGACGTTGTCGCTTTCCCTGCCGTCGGTGCGCATCGTCCTTGCCTCGCCCCAAAAACAAAACGCCGCGCTGTGATTGCAGCACAGCGCAGCGTCTTGATCCAGCTTGCGGCCTCACCCGTAGGCGGAGCCGCGTGGCGGATGTTCGGTGTGCGGCGTCCTCAGTAGACCCAATAGCCGTGCCGCGCGTCCCAGTGATAGTGACCGTGGTAGCGCGCGCGGTAGTAAGGCCTCGGGTAGTAGACCGGAACCGGCGGCGCAACGACCACCGGGGGCGGCGCCACGGCGACGGGCGGCGCGACCACGAGAGGGGGCGGCGCGACGACGACGGGGGCCGGCACGTAGACGCCCGGAAGCGGTACGCCGATGCTGATTCCGAACGCAGGTGTCGAGACGCTGACGGCAACCGGGTGCGCCAGCGCGGAGCCGATCGGGGCTGCGGCGATGCCGAGCGCGACGGCGATGATGGCAAGCGGCTTCTTCATTTCTTTCCTCCAGGTCACGGCAATCGTGCCGTCATGATCTACAACGCCTGGGTAACTGGTGCGCCGACGCACCGGAGAACTACTGTTTTGCGAGTTGTAACCCGCGCCGGCGGCGCGGTGTGACCGAATGTCAACGCGAGCGGGCGGACTTCGCCGCCGGTTCGAGCTTCACGTCGGTGTGTGGGGCCGGGCACGGCTGTTCAGAGAACGTGACGCGCCCGTTCGCCTCGCACTTGAAGATCTGGCCCGGATTCATCAGCACCTCGCCCTTGGGCGCGGCGGGCGCCGCCGGTGAAGCGGCCGGCGCCGGCTTGGCGCCGACCTCGACCACGGGGACCTCTGTCTGCACCGGGCGTGGCGGTGCCAGCCACCGATAGGTGAGGAACGCGACGCTCGCGACGAGGCCGACCGAAACGACCACCATGAGGATGCGCAGCGAAAGATCGTAGAGGCGATCGCCGCTGGAGTCGTCGGCGGCCGCGGCTTGTGGCGCGCTTGTCTGCATGGCCACGATTATCCTCCAGGCGAATGAGAGGACCAACGCCTTCCGCCAGCCAACCGCCCGCGCGGCGCCGCATCGCGCATCTCGACATGGACGCCTTCTACGCGTCGGTCGAACTGTTGCGGCGCCCCGACCTGCGGGGGCTGCCGGTGATCGTCGGCGGAAGACGCGACGCGGGGCAGGGCGCCGACTATCGCGGGCGCGGCGTGGTCACCACCGCCAGCTACGAAGCGCGCGCGTTCGGCGTCAGGAGCGGCATGGCGCTCGTGCGCGCGCTGGCACTGTGCCCCGATGCGGTCCGGCTGCCGACGGATTTCGACGAATACCGGCGCCTGTCGCGCCTTTTCAAGCGGGCGATCGCGCAGATCGCGCCGGTCATCGAAGATCGCGGCATCGACGAGGTCTATGTCGAACTCACCGCGGTGCCGGGCGTCGATGTCGAGGGCGGTGCCGCGGTGGCGCGCGAGATCAAGCACGAGGTCTACGCCGCCACGTCGCTGACCTGCTCGGTCGGCGTCGCGCCCAACAAGCTGCTGGCGAAGCTCGCGTCCGAGCTGGCCAAGCCGGACGGCGTCACGGTTCTCGAAGCAGCGGACATCCCGGCGCGCATCTGGCCGCTGCCGGTCAAGCGGATCAACGGAATCGGGCCCAAGGCGACCGCGAAGCTGGCGCAGATCGGGGTCCAGACCATCGGGGAACTCGCCGCGATGGTGCCGGCGCGCCTTGTGGAGACGTTCGGTCCGACGTACGGCGCATGGATGCACGAAGCGGCCCTCGGTCGCGACGATCGACCGATCGTCACCGCGCGCGCCGCGCTGTCGCGCAGCCGCGAGACAACTTTCGAGCGCGACCTGCATCCGGTGCGCGATCGCGCCGCGATCGAAGAGCATCTGCGGGGACTGTGCCGACAGGTCGCGGAGGACCTTGCGCGTCACGCCGACCGCGGCCGCACCATCGGACTGAAGGTGCGCTTCGAGGATTTCAGTACGGTGACGCGCGACCTCACGCTGCCCGCGCCGGTCGCCGACGCCGGGTCGATCGAAGCTGCCGTGCGCGAGTGCCTGGCGCGCGTGCCACTGACGCGCCGGATCCGCCTCCTCGGCGTGCGCGCCGGCGCCCTGCAACGCACCGCGGAGGTCGATCGCGGCCCGCAGACGATGGAACTCTTCTAGCGCGGCGATCGGCACGACGGATCGTCCGAACGGCGCGCAGGCGGCGCCTCCGTGGAATTTTCGCGGCCGTGCCGCCAGACCGAACATTCGCGCAGATTCGATCTGCGCGTGCCGTCGCCTCGATATTGCAACGCCTGCTCCGCCCCTTCGCACTCGTCTGCGCCGTTGACCGCCGGCAACTTCGCGCCGGTCGACGCACGACGGGCGGCGCAACCTTCGAGGTTCCCGTCGACGCGGTCGAAGTGGATCGCGCCGTGCCCGCCGAGCGGCAGCTCTTTGCAACCCTCCCGGCGCCGGCGGAGGCCGTCGCCACGCTCGAGTCGCAGCACGGGGCGCCCTGCTGCCGCTGCGCGCAGACACCCACGCGAAAGCGCAAGCGGGAGCGGCCAGACGCCCGGCCGCTTCGATCCAAATGGCAGGAATTGGGGGGCGTCGCGCTGACCTGGGATGCGTCCGCGACCGTTTGAGTGTGACGCACCAACTCGGCGCGGTGCGGACCCCACTCGCGGTCAGTCTCTCCGGCAGGCGCGGTGTTCGACGCGGCGGCACTGTCGCGCCGCAGCGACTAACGAATTTAGTCTGTCCGACGGCTCCGATGCGAGCCTGGTCGTCCTACACCGGTGATCGCCGGGTCCACGCCGGCTCCCGGCACCCTGGCTCCCCGATTCACGCATCTCCTCCACATAGACGCGCCACGGGCTGCCCCTTGGGGCTAAAAAAGAGGTTCCGCAGCCACGCGGCTGTGAACTTCGAGCGGAGGTCGGGAATGGATGTTTTCAGGACGCACGGTGCGTTCAGCTGGTGTGAGCTCATGACGACCGATCCGGACGCGGCGCGCGAGTTCTACACCAAGCTGTTCGGATGGGGATCGAAAGCGATGGAAATGTCGAGCGGCCAATACACGACGCTGCAGGTCGGCGACGCGTCGATCGCCGGCATGATGAAGATTCCCCCGGAGGCGCAGGGCATGCCGCCGAACTGGGGCTGCTACGTGACGGTGGACGACGTCGAGGCGAGCTGCGCCCGTGTGAAACAGCTCGGCGGCAAGGTGCTCAAGCCCGGATTCGACATTCCCACGGTGGGGCGCATGGCCGTGATCCAGGATCCGCAGGGCGCGGTGCTCTCCATCATCGCCTATTCGATGCCTTCGAGCTGACGGGCGGCGCGGTCACCGGCCGCGCGGGGCGTCGGCGCGGAGGTCGTCGAATTCGCAGTTGCGGGCCATGAAGTTGCGCACGTAGGAACAGGCCGGGCGCACGCGGTAGCCCTGTGCGCGTGCATACTCCAGCGCCGCGCGCACCAGCATGGCGGCGATACCGCGTCCCTCCTGCCGGACCGGAACTTCGGTGTGCACCATGTGCATCACGCCGTCCTGCAGGCGATAGTCGGCGCGCGAAAGCGCGCCGTCTATGGTTACCTCGAACCGCTGGGCGGTTTCGTTGTGGACGGCCGGCTGCTTGATCCTGCTCATTCTCGGGTGCGAGTTTCGATCGCGTAGATTGTCGGGCGGGCGCCCCTTGCGACGCAAGCTGGCACCGGGACTGTGGAGACGAGGAGATCGCGTGAAAGCAGGCAACCCGCGCGGCGCGCTGGCGCTGCTTCTGGCATTGGTGCTGGCCGCAAGCGCCACTGCGATGAGCGCCGCGCGTGCCGGGCAGAACGCCGAGCCGCGCGCCGTCACGCCGCGCGGCCCCTTGACCGACGACGAGCGGCGGCTCGTCGCCGTGTTCGAGAACACCGCGCCGTCCGTTGCCTACATCACGACCCAGTTCGTGCGCTCGCGCGGTCTTTTCGGCGCCGAGCTCGCGCAGGGCGCCGGCAGCGGTTTCGTGTGGGACGCCGCCGGGCACATCGTCACCAACAATCACGTGGTGGCGATCGAGGGGGCGCAACGCCTGCAGGTGCAGCTCGATGCGGGTGATCCGATCGAGGCCGTGCCGGTGGGAACCGCACCGGAGTACGACCTTGCCGTGATCCGTCTCAAGCGCGTGCCCAAGGACCTGCGGCCGATTCCGATCGGCACGTCGCGCGACCTGAAGATCGGGCAATCGGTGCTCGCGATCGGCAATCCGTTCGGATTGCGCCGCACGCTCACGCACGGCATCGTGAGCGCGCTCGACCGCGAGCTGCCGACCACGGACTATCGCGAGGTGTTCGGCGTGATCCAGATCGACGCCGCCATCAATCCGGGCAACTCGGGCGGACCGTTGCTCGACAGCGCCGGCCGCCTGATCGGCGTCAACACCGCGATCCGTTCCGACAGCGGCAGCTCGGCGGGCGTGGGCTTCGCGATTCCGGTCGATCTCGTCAATCGCATCGTGCCGTCGCTGATCGCGCGCGGCCGCGCACCGTTGCCCGGCATCGGCATCGCGCCCGTGCCGCCGCAACTGGTCGAGCGGGCCGGGCTATCGGGGGTCGTGATCAACTCGGTGAGCCGGGGTTCGCCGGCGGCGAAGGCCGGCTTGCAGCCGCTGAACGAACGCACTGGCGACCTCGGCGATGTCATCGTCGGCGTGAACGGGCGGCGCATCGAAACGCTTTCCACGTTCGTCGCGGAACTCGATCGCGTCGGCATCGACAACATCGCGGAGCTCACGGTCGTGCGCAACGGCAAGGAACGACGCGTGCCGGTGCGCGTCGTCGATCTGCGCAAGTGAGCTTCGGTTCGGCGGCGCTAGGCGCGGAAGATCGCCGCGGTCCGTTCGATCAGGGCCGGCGCCTTCATGTACCCCGGCGCAACGATGTGCGGGCGCTCGTCCTGCACCGCCAGCAGGGTCGGGAAGCCGCGAATGCCCCATTCCTGCACCAGCCCGAAGTCGTTGCGCGTGGCCTCCCGGGTGGCCTCGCTCGCGAAGGCGGCGGAAAACGCGGTCGGATCGAACTCCGAGTCCATGGCGTCGGCGCAGACGGCTGCGTAGACGTCGGCCAGTACTTCGGCCCGGGTGACGTCACGGCCTTGCGCATAAAACGCGCGCTGCACGGCAAACATCATCGGCAGCGCGAGCGGCGCGGCGTTTTCGCGCACCGCGACCAGGGCGCGGCACGCGGGCTCGGTGTCATAGACGAAGTCTTCGCGCTCGAGCAGGGCACGCGAAAACGGCTGGCCGCTCTGGCGGTGGACCTCGTCCCAGTGATGGCCGAGCGTCTGCGCCAGCGCCCGGTCTAGCACCCGGGTGTTGTACGCGCGCAGCCCGCCCGTGACGAGGTGCAGCGGAACGTCCGGGAAGTGCGCGCACAACGCATCCAGCTCCGGTCCGAAGCCGTAGCACCAGGAACACATCGGGTCGGCGATGTAGACGAGCAGGCGGTCGGCCATGACCCGGACTCAGAGCGCGCGCGTGCGCGATTGCAGCCAGTGCCAGGCGTCGCCGCTCAGCAGCGGGCCGACGCGTTCGGCGACCGTCGCATGGTAGGCGTTGAGCCAGGCCACCTCATCCGCGGTGAGCAGCGCACGTTCGATGCAACGGGTCTCGATCGGACACAACGTCAACGTCTCGAAGCGCAGGAACTCGCCGAATTCGGTCGTCGTCGCCGGCACGTTGAGCAGCAGGTTCTCGATCCGCACGCCCCACCGTCCGGGCCGATAGATGCCCGGCTCGTTCGACGTGATCATGCCCGGCTCCATCGCCGTCGCCGGGTCGGGCGCGAGGTGCGGCGTGATGCCGTGCGGCCCCTCGTGCACATTGAGGAAGTAGCCGACGCCGTGGCCCGTGCCGTGCCCGAAATCGATGCCGGCCGCCCAGATCGGCGCGCGCGCGATCGCATCGATCAGCGGCGACTTCGTGCCGCGCGGGAACTGCAACATCGAGAGCTGGAGCATGCCCTTGAGGACGAGCGTGAAGTCGCGCCGCTGCTCGAGGGTGGTGGCGCCGATCGGGACCACGCGCGTGATGTCGGTGGTGCCGTTTTCGTACTGGCCGCCCGAGTCGATCAACAGCAAGCCGTTGCCGGTCTTGCCGGCATCGGCGATGACTGCGTGCGATTCCGGCAGTGCCCGGTAGTGCGGCAGCGCGCCGTTCGCATTGAAGCCCGCGATGGTGGAGAAGCTCGGGCACACGAAACCCGGGCGCCGCGCGCGGGCCGCCGTGATGCGCTCGTCGATCGTGAGTTCGGTGATCCGTTCATGGCGCGCGAGCGCGCTCTCGAGCCAGGTGAAGAATTCCGCGAGTGCGGCGCCGTCCTGTTCCATCGCGCGCCGGATGTGGTCCGCCTCGGCCGCGGTCTTGCGCGACTTGGCGAGCGTGGTCGGATTGATCGCTTCGACCACACGCACCGTCGCCGGCACCGCCTGGCGCAAGGCCAGCGTCACGCGCCGCGGATCGAGCAGCAGCGCACCGCCGGCGGGAAGCTGGGCAAGCGCCGCTGCCGCGAGCGCGTAGGGCGCGACCGCGAATCCCTCGGCCAGCAGGCGGGCACGCAGCTCCGCGGGCACCTTCGCCTCGGCGACGAAGAGCTTCGCCTCGTGCCTGCCGATCAGGGCGTGCGCCACATAGACGGGGTTGTAGGGCACGTCGGCGCCGCGCAGGTTGGTGAGCCATGCGATGTCGTCGAGCGTCGAAATCAGGTGCCAGTCGACCCCCGCCTTCTGCATCTCCTCGCGCAGCATCGCGAGCTTCTCGCGCCGGCTCACCGGAGCGAAAGCCGCCTCGTGTTCGTAGACGGGAATGGTCGGCAGGTCGGGGCGGTCCTTCCACACCTCGGCGAGCAGATCGACATCGGTGCGCAGCCTGACGCCGCGCGGTGCCAGCGCCTCTTCGATCGCCCGTGCCTGCGCAAGGCCCAGCACCGCACCGTCGGCGCCCACCGTACCGCCGGGCTGGACGTTCTCGACCAGCCAGTCGATGTACGCCGGACTGGCCGCGGCGCCGATCTTCATCAGGTTGATGCCGGTGCCGGCGAGTTGCACCTCCGCCTGCGTCCAGTAGCGGCTGTCGACCCACAGGCCGGCGAAGACCGGGCTGACGATCAGCAGGCCGACCGATCCCGTGAAGCCCGACAGCCACTGGCGGCCCTGCCAGCGTTGCGGCAGGTACTCGGACAGGTGCGGGTCGGCCGACGGCACGATCCACGCATCGAACTTTTGCGCGCGCATCGCGGCGCGCAGCGCAGCGAGCCGCGCCCTGACTTCAGCGCGGGAAGCCTCGAGCGTGTCCATCAGACGCTCCGGCAAACGATGATGCGTGCAAGTCTAGCCGCGCTTGCGGCGCCGCGCGGCCCGGCGACGTCGGACCTATGGTCGATCAACGATTGCGCGACGAGCGGGGCCAACCCGGGGGAAGATTGCTGCGCACCGAGTTGTCGACGGCGGGCGCGCGATGCCGATCGCCTGCGCGCTTGTCGCCGTTTGATGCACGCTGGTTTTCCTTGCGCTCGGGCTCGGGATGCGGTGCCGATGCACGGTGCCCTTTGGCCGGAGCCGAGGTCGCTGCGTTGGCGCCGCGTTGCGCGGGTCGCGTTGCTTCCTGCGGCGGTTGCTTCGGTGTCGGACGTGCGGGCGCGGGTGCCGCGACCCGGGCACGACCCGCGTCGCGGCGTTTTGACTCGCGATGCGGCGTGGCCGGCGATGAACGAGCGCGCTGCGCACGCGCGTCGTGGGCCGGGCGACGCTGCGCCGGGCGGCGCGGCGCAGCGTCCTCGACGATCGTGCCCGGTTTGCCGGCTTCGAAACCCGGCACGAGTTCGCGCGGCAGGGTGCGCTTCATCAGGCGTTCGATGTCGAACAGGAAAGCATTCTCGTCGGGCGAGACCAGCGAAACCGCGTGACCCGGACTGCCCGCGCGGCCGGTCCGGCCGATGCGGTGCACGTAGTCCTCGGGCACGTTCGGCAGCTCGAAATTGACCACGTGCGGAAGCTGTTCGATGTCGAGCCCGCGCGCCGCGATGTCGGTGGCGACGAGCACGCGCACCGACCCCTCCTTGAACCCGGCGAGCGCCCGCGTGCGCGCGCCCTGGCTCTTGTTGCCGTGAATCGCGGCCGCGCTGAGGCCGTCCTTCACGAGCTGCTCGGCAAGCCGGTTGGCCATGTGCTTCATGCGCACGAACACGAGCACCTGTTGCCAGTCGCCCGCAACGATCAGGTCGCGCAGCAACTCGCGCTTGCGTTCGCGCGCGACCGGGTGCACCACGTGCGTGACCAGCGCCGAGGCCTCGTTGCGCCGCGCGACCTCGACCGTGGCGGGATCGCGCAGCAAGCCGCGCGCCAGAGCGCGGATCTCGTCGGAGAACGTCGCCGAAAAGAGCAGGTTCTGCCGCTGGCGCGGCAGCAGGGCCAGCACGCGACGGATGTCGTGAATGAAGCCCATGTCGAGCATGCGATCGGCCTCGTCGAGCACGAGTGTCTCGACCCGGCCCAGATCGACGGTGCGCTGGCCGACGTGATCGAGCAGCCGGCCGGGCGTCGCGACGAGGATGTCGACGCCGCCCCTGAGCGCGTCGATCTGCGGATTGATGCCGACACCTCCGTACACGAGGGTCGACGTGATCTTCATGTGCCGGCCGTACGTGCGCACGCTCTCTTCGACCTGCGCCGCTAACTCGCGCGTGGGGGTCAGGATCAGCGCGCGCACCGACTTTGGCTGCCGCCGTTCCCGCGGTTGCGCCGCCAGGCGTTGCAACAGCGGAAGGGTGAAGGCGGCCGTCTTGCCCGTGCCGGTCTGCGCGGCGCCGAGCACGTCGCGGGCGGCGAGGATTACCGGAATGGCCTGCGCCTGGATCGGTGTCGCTTCGGTGTAGCCCTCCTCGGCGACGGCGCGCACGAGCGGCGCCGCAAGCCCGAGGCTTTCGAATGTGGAACTCAAACAAATCTCCCAGAGCATGTCCTGTGCGCGGGAGCGCAGAACCGGTCCAGGAACGAATGCAGAAACAGGAACTTCGGGGAACAGCCCAGCGCGGGGAAACACTGGCGCGACGGGCGGAGAACCGAGGGAACAGGCGCCAACCGGAACAACAGCACCTGGTTCAGGGCCTCGACTATACCGTGCCCGGACTGCGGGCCCTGGCGATAAGGCGGGTGCCCGGCTGCCAATTTGCCACTTGGTCCAGCGACGCGTGACACGACGCACGGCGTTGCCGGACAAGCCGCAAATTCACGTGCTATTCGCCCGCCTATGCCGTGGTCACGGTATGCGGCAGCCTCTATCGTTTGCGCCGCTGGGGATTGACTGGCAAAGCGCGGGATTCGTCCCGCTAAACACGGGACTCTCCCATGACGACACGCATCCAGACACAGGCCGAACTGCTCGCGCTGACATCGCGACGGGCGCGGCGCGGCGTGTTTCGTGTCGAGCTGAACGTGCCGGGCTACTCGCGCGATGTGCGCAGACTCCAGCACCATTTGAATCGGAGCCTCAATACGCGCGGCTGGGCGATGGCGGGCCTGTTCCTGCTCGTCGGCCTGGCGGCGCTCGCCGGCTACGAAGTGGTGTCGCCGCGACCCCAGGGCCATGGCGTCGGGTCGATCATGGCAGGCGCCAGCACGCTGTTCGCGCTTGGCGTCTCGGGCAAGCTCGCGGGCCTCTGGTGGGCGGATCGCCGCCTGCGGCGCGCGCTCGCCGAATATCGCATCTAGCTGTCGCTTCCGGCGCTTACGCGAAGCGCCGCTGCGCGGCCAGCGCAAGGCCGCTTACCACACTCGTGACCGGTTTCCGTAGACGGCCCCGGCACCGGGAAACTGCCTGGCGATGCGCGCCGTCAGTGTCTGCAGCCCCGTCGAACCGCCGGTGAAATAGAGCGCCTGCACCCTCCCGTCGGTCAGCTGTGCCCGGCGCACCGTCTCGCGCGCCGCGGCGACGATGCGCTCGAAATTCGCCTCCAGCGCTGCATGCTGGCGGGCTGCATCGAGTGTCGCCGTCAGGCGCGCCTCGACGGCGCAAAGGTCGATCCGAGCCGAGCCACGTTCGGCGACGTCGATCTTGGCCTGCTCGGCGCGCGCGGCGAGCTGATGTCCGAGGCGGCGGCCGAGGATCGACAGCAGCCGCGCGTGCATTGTCGCGTCGGCATAGGTGGGCCGCATGCGGCGCATTTCGACGACGCGCCCCGGAGCATAGGTGGTGTTGATCAGATGCCAGGTGGCCAGGTCGAAATAGATGCTCGATGGCACCTCGCGCCCCTGCGGCGTGCGCGAACGATGTCCGGCGAGCGGCAGGATCGCGGCCAGATTCACCGCGCGGTCGAAGTCGGTCCCGGCGACGTGCACGCCATGATTGGCGAGAATGTCACCGCGCCGGTCCGCGGCATGGCGTCGGCGCGGTCCGACGCGCACCAGCGAGAAGTCGGAGGTGCCGCCGCCGATGTCGGCGACCAGCACGAGTGTCTCCTGCCGTGCACGCGATTCGAAGTCGCGCGCCGCCGCGATCGGCTCGAACTCAAACTCGATGGTCTCGAAACCCGCTGCGCGAGCGGCCCGGGCCAGTGTTTCCTGGGCGCGCGCGTCGCGCACGCGATCGTCGTCGACGAAGTAGACCGGCCGACCGAAGACGGCGCGACGCAGCGGCGACCCCGACTCGCGCTGCGCGACCTCGCGCATGTGCTGCAGGTAACCGGTGACGACGTCGAGGTAGCGCACGTTGCGTCCGGAGGCGATCTCGGTCGATTCCTCCATCAGGTCCGAGCCGAGAATGCTCTTGAGCGACCGCATGAGCCGGCCCTCGACGCCGTCCACGTAGGCCGCGACGGCGGCGCGACCATAGTGGCACCGCGCCTCTCCCGCCGCGTAGAAGACGGCGGTAGGCATGGTCGAAAACCCCGGCTCGAGTTCGGCGAGGGCCAGACGGCCGGCGCGCGGATAGGCGAGCGCCGAATTCGAGGTGCCGAAATCGATCGCGCAGAAGGTCACGAGGGCGCAAGACGGATCCGCGGCCGCAAACCGGACACCTCGGCCGCGTACGCGGCGAAGATCTCGCGTAGGTACCGCCGATCAGCTCGGCCGCCTCCCGTTCAGGAGTTCGGCCGCGAGGCCCGAGCGCGCCAGATCGAAGGCGCCGAGATGGTGGTAGAGCGGGCGCGCGAGGCGGCTGGCGCACCAGCGCGCCAGCCGCTCGATTGCGCGCGGCTGCAAGCCCGCGCTCGCGACACGGCGCGCGCGCAGCGTCGGGGTCCTCGAGGTCATGGCCGGCTCCTTTTTCGGATGAACCGCTTGCATGCATTTGCGGCTGGCAACGCGGGCATGATCCCGCCATACTCCCTGTCGCTCAAGCGATCGATTCGCAACGGTCGCATGCACGAAAGGAATGCGAATGCAACGCCGGCTTCCGCCCCTCGACCTGGTGCGCGGCTTCGATGCGGCCGCGCGACATCTGAGCTTCACCAAGGCGGCGGCGGAGCTGTTCCTGACCCAGTCCGCGATCAGCCGCCAGATCAAGGGGCTCGAAGAGCATCTCGGGGTTGCACTGTTCCAGCGCCGCCATCGCGCCCTAGTGCTGACCGAGGCCGGCCGCCACTTCCACCAGGCCGCGACCGACGCACTGCGGCTGCTGCAGGAGGCGGCGGTGCGCATTCACGGTGGCAGCGCGCGCCGGCTCACGCTGTCGACGACGATCGGCTTCGCTTCGCTGTGGCTGATTCCGCGCCTGAACGATTTCCGCAGCCGGCATCCGGACATCGACATCCGCATCGATGCCAACAACCGCCTGATCGATCTCGCGCGCGAAGAGGTGGACATCGCGATCCGTTATTGCACGCCGGACCTCGCTCCCGCCGGGGCACGGCGCCTGTTCGGCGAGCAGGTGATCGTCGTCTGCAGCCCGCGCCTGCTCGAGCGGCCCGGACTCGGCGCGCCGGCCGATCTCGCGCGCCACGTGCTCCTGCACTACGACCGGCCGGACGGCGTGGCACCGTGGTCGACGTGGGAAGTCTGGCTCGAAGTGCAGGGCGTGGCGGGTCTCAAGCCGGCGGGATCGTTGAGCTTCACGTCGATCGACCACCTGATGCAGGCCGCGATCAACGGGCAGGGAGTCGGGCTGGCGCCGACACCGCTCGCACGCAGGTTGCTCGCCGAAGGCAAGCTGGTCGCGCCGCTGAAGGCCGTAACCGGATCGGCGCGTGCGTACTACCTGCTCGTCGAGCCCGGTGCCATGGCGCGCCCCTCGGTGCGCCAGTTCGTCGACTGGATGCTCGGCCAGGCGCAGGAAGAAAATCGCGCCGGGGTGGAGCAGTTCTACGGCCGCCGGGCCAAGCGTGCGGGGGCCCTGCCTGCGCAGCGGGGCAGGAAAACCGACCGGTCGCGCGCGCGCTCGTGAACAGCGTCATTGCTTCTCGCGCAGGCGCGCCCGCAAGGCGCGCGCACGCACCTTCATCTGCTGCTGCCACTGCTGTCGCGCCAGGGGATCCATGCGGTCGCGCCGGATCTCCCGCTGCAGCTTGTGAAAGTTGGCGAGGCGGTCGGCATCGATCGCCGCGCGCACGGCGCAGCCCGGCTCGCTGCGATGGGCGCAGTCGCGAAACCGGCAACGTTGGCCGAGCGCGTCGATGTCGCTGAAGCTCGCGCCCAGCTCCTCCGGGTCGATGTCGGGCCGCAGGCCGCGCAGTCCCGGCGTGTCGATCACGCACGCGCTCCCGGCGATGACCCGCAGGCTGCGGGCGGTGGTCGTGTGCCGGCCGCGCGAGTCGTCGGCGCGTACCGCCCCGGTCTCCTGGAGGGTCGTGCCGGCAAGCGTATTGGAGAGCGTCGACTTGCCGGTGCCGGACGAGCCGAGCAGGACCACCGTTCTCCCCGTGTCGAGGTAAGGGGCCAGGCGTTGCGCGGCGGCGCCCGCGGTCGCGTCCACCGCAACCACGGGAACGTCGGCGGGGATGCGGGCCCGCAGTCCCTCGACGCGTGCGGTGGCGTCGGCGACGCAATCGAGCTTGGTGAGCACGATCACCGGCCAGATGCCGGCCGGTTGCACCAGCGCGAGGTAGCGTTCGATGCGCCGCGGGTTGAAGTCGCCATCGAGGCCCATCAGCAGGAACGCCGTGTCGACGTTGTGCACGAGCGCCTGCCGCGTGCCGTCCGGCGCGCGGCGCACGAGGCGCGTCTGCGCCATCGCACAACGGACCAGCCATGCCGCACCTTGTGCGTCGTTGCGCACCACGCCCCAGTCACCGACGGCGAGTGCATCGACCGTTGCGGGCGAGCGCAACACATCCGGCGCGACACGCGCGGCGAATTCATCGATGCCGTCGTGCGCCAGGACGGTCTCGCGTTGCACCTGCGTGACGCGAACCGCACGGCCTTCCGTGCACTGCAATTGCAATATCGCCTGCGCCACGCCAGGCGTCAGGCCGATCGGACGCAGCCGATCGAAATCGATTTCCATGGATCGTTCCCGAAGGGCGTGCCGCACGACCGGCGCGCGCACGCGTTCAAATTCCCGGTGTCACACGACGCCGGGGCGGACTAGCGAACTCGAATCGGCCGCAGGTGGCAGTGCTGGGTGAACGACGCAGCGAGGGGTCGAAGCGGTTTCGGCCCGGAAGCGACTGAGTGGCTACGCAGCGGGACGCAACGAGGCGGCCGACGCTTGGACAGGGTCTGCGTGTGTCATGGCGCCTCCGCGAGAAAACGCGCCCCGTGCGCGAGGCGCGCAATGTCTCGCAGCGTGGCACCGCTGTCAACCGGAAATTTCGCTCGCGCCCGCCCCAGCTCGATCGTTTGCCCGCTGCGTCGGCCGGGTACGATCCGCGCCGTTGCAAACGGGAGACTGCGCATATGGCAAGCGTCACCACTCCGAGCGGCCTCGTCTACGAGGACCTTGCGCCCGGCAGCGGCGCCGCCGCCCGCGGCGGTTCGGACGTGCTCGTGCACTACACGGGCTGGCTGACCAACGGCACCAAGTTCGACTCGAGCCACGATCGGGGCGAGCCGTTCGGCTTTCCGCTCGGCCAGGGGCAGGTCATTTCCGGGTGGGACGAAGGCGTCGAAGGAATGCGCGTCGGCGGCAAGCGCAAGCTCACCATTCCGCCCGCACTCGGGTACGGCGCATATGGCGCCGGCGGCGTGATCCCGCCCAACGCGACGCTGGTGTTCGAGGTCGAGCTGCTCGCAATCGACTGACCGGCCGGCTCAAGCCTGCGCGTCCGGCGCCACCGCCGGCGCACGGCGCCAGGTCCGCCACAGCGCCGCGGCGGAGTACAGCGCCAGCGCCGCCCAGATCAGCGCGTACCCGGCCGCTTTGGCAGGCGCGAAGGGCTCCTGGTAAAGCCAGACGCCGAGCATCAACTGGATCGACGGACCAATGTACTGCAGCAGCCCCAGCAGGCTGAGCGGGATGCGGCGCGCGCCCGCCGCGAACAGCAGCAATGGCACCGCGGTGACCGGACCCGCGGCAGCCAGCAGCCAGCGCATCGCGGCCGACGCTTCGACGAAGGTGCTCTGGTGGCTGGACGCCAGCCAGAGCAGGTAGCCGAGGGCGAACGGAAACAGCAGCCCCGTCTCCAGCGTCAGGCCTTCGAGCGCGCCGAGGCTCGCGGTCTTGCGCAGCAAGCCGTACAAACCGAAGCTCACTGCGAGCGTGAGGCCGATCCATGGCAGGGTGCCGCCAAGCACCGTGAGCCACGCCACGCCCAGAGCGGCGACCGCGATCGACGCCCATTGCACGGGACGCAGGCGTTCGCGCAGCACCAGCGCTCCCAGCAGAACGTTGACGAGCGGATTGATGAAGTAGCCGAGGCTCGCGTCCACGACGCGGTTCGAGGTGATCGCCCAGATGTAGACGCCCCAGTTGAGCGACACCACCGTCGCCGTTGCGACGAAACGACCGGCGATCGCGGGACGTGCGGCGACCGAACGCAGCCATTCCCATCGATGCTGGATGGTGAGCAGCGCGGTCACGAAGACGAGCGACCACACCACCCGGTGCGCGAGGATCTCGACCGGCGCGACCTCTTGCAGCAGCTTGATGTAGATCGGGAAGACGCCCCAGAGCAGGTACGCCCCCACGGCGTACCAGACACCGCGTTTCATCGGCCCCAGTGGCACCTCGAAACCAGCGCGAGCAAAAGGGCGCGCATTGTCGCAGGAATCGCGCGGCCGACGCCGCAGCGGCTCAGACCCAGCCGAGGGCGCCTACCACCGCGCCGATCGCGATCAGGACCAGGAGGTGCACCCGGGTGCGCCAGACAGCAAGCGCGGCGGCGGTGGTGAGCACGAGGTGCGCCCACCCGGGGGTGCCGGTTGCGAGGATCCAGCCGGTTGCGACCAGCAGCGCGATCGTGATCGGGGCCATGCCGGCTTTGAAGGCGCGCACGGCGCGCCAATCCTGTCGTGCCTGGCTCCAGCGCGACGCTGCGAAGGCGAGAAAGGAAGAAGGCAACATGATGCCGATCGTCGTTGCCGCCGCGCCGGCGATCCCGGCCGCCTGATATCCCATCACGGCCACGAAAAGGACGTTCGGCCCCGGCGCGGCTTGGGCGATGGCGATCGACGCGCTGAACTGGGCATCCGTAAGGAGCCCGGTCTGAATCACCATCAAGCGGTGCATCTCCGGCGCAATGACGATGGCGCCGCCGATCGCAGCGAACGACAGCAGGAGGAAGTGCCCGAACAGGTGCAGCCAGTCGGCCAGCGAAAGCGAGCTCACGGACGGCCTCCCAAACGGCCCCATGCGAACACGCAGGCGGCGATGCCGAGGATCGGCAACACCAGGAGCAGGGGCCAGTGCAGCAACGCGATGCAGGCGAAGCAAATTGCGGCAATCGAGGCGCACGCGGGCCTGCCCATCGGATTGCTGCGCAGGACAGGCGCGAGCTTGAGCGCCGTGCCGACGATCATTCCCGCCGCCACGGCGCCCATTCCGTTGAGCGCACCGGCGACCACGGCGTTCTGCGCGTAGTGGACATAGATCGCGGCCAGCACCAGCACGAGCACCAGCGGCACCGACAGCATGCCGGCGAGCGCTACCAGCGCGCCACGCCAGCCGAAAAAGCGGTCGCCGATCATCAGCGACACATTGACGATGTTCGGCCCCGGCAACACCTGGCCGACCGCGAGGATCTCGACGAAATCCTCCCGCGTCAGCCAGCGCCGCTGTTCGCACAGGACGCGTTGCGCGATCGCGAGCACGCCGCCGAACCCCTGCAGCGCGAGCGCGGTGAACGCGACGAACAGCTCGACAAGGGAGGCGGGGCGTGCCAGTCGCGGCGGTTCCTGCATGCCGCGATTCTAGATTTGCTTGCCGCGCGCAGGACGCGCGGGTCGTGCTCACTCAGGCAGCCACAAGGCATTCCTCGAATTGCGAGCGCGCCGGGCTGGGCGTTGCCGGCTCGCTGCGTGCCTCGAACAACCCGTCGGCCTGCGCGGAGGGCAGGGGGCGGGCGAGCAGGAACCCCTGCCCGTACTCGCAGCCGACTTCGCGCAGGCGTTGCAGCTGCGCGGGAGTTTCGATGCCCTCGGCAATCACCGACTTGCCGAGCGACCCGCCCAGCGTGACGACGGCGCGCACTATTTCGGAGTTCGGCACGCTCGCCTGCAGCTGCTCGACGAACGAGCGGTCGATCTTCAGGCTGTTGATGGGCAGGCTCGACAGGTAGTTGAGCGACGAATACCCGGTGCCGAAGTCGTCCACGCTCAGGCCGATGCCGAGTTCGCGCAGCTGGGTCATCGTGTCGACGGCGCTTTCCAGGTGTGCCATCAGCGTGCTCTCGGTGATCTCCAGCGTGAGGTGGCTGGGCTGGACCCCCGCCGTGAGAAGAATCCGGGTCACGCCGCTGACGAACGTGCTTTGCGCGAGGCCGAAACCGGAGATGTTCACGTGCATGCGCAGGTCGGCGTACTTCGCGCCGCGCTGCTGCCATTGCTTGAGCTGGCGGCACGATTCCTCGATCACCCAGTACGTCAGCGGAACGATCAGGCCCGATTCTTCGGCGATGGGGATGAACACCGTCGGGCTGATCGCGCCGCGCTCCGCGTGGGCCCAGCGCGCCAGCGCTTCGAAGGCGACCAGTTCGTGCGTCTCGAGGCGATAGATGGGCTGGTACGAGATCGACAGTCCGCCGCTGCGCGCGTCGAGCGCCCGCCGCAGGTCGCCTTCGAGATGCAGCTGGTCGGTGACGAGGTCGCGCAGGCCGGCGTCGAAGATCGCGTAGCGCGCCTTGCCGCAGGCCTTGGCGTGATACATCGCGATGTCAGCGTCGCGCAGCACTTCCTCCGGCGTGCGGTAGCCGAGGCGCGAGAACGTGATGCCGATGCTGGCGCTGGTCGCGATCTCGGTGCCGGCGATCAGGAACGGCTTGCGCAGCACATCCTGCAGCCGCTCCGCGAGCGCCACGACGTGCGCCTCGTCGGCGACGTTCTCCGTCAGGATCGCGAACTCGTCGCCGCCGAGGCGCGCCACGACGTCGGTCGGACGCACGTGTTCCTGGATGCGGCGCGCCACCTTGACCAGGAATTCGTCGCCCGCGCCGTGGCCGAGGCTGTCGTTGATCAGCTTGAAGCGATCGAAGTCGAGGTACATCACCGCGAACTGGAAGCGCGCATGCTCCTCGCAACGGTCGATCGCGTGGGTCAGGCATTCATTGAAGCGGCTGCGGTTGGCGAGGTCCGTGAGCGCGTCGTGGTAGGCGATGTGTTGCAGTCGCCCCTCGGCGCGCCGGCGCGCGGTGATGTCCTGCACCTGCAGGATCAGGCAGGCGTCCCCGCCGTCGGTGCCGTTGAAGAATCCACAGTGCAGGGACACCCACACCTCGCGGCCGCGGCGGTGGCGGCAGCGCAGCTCGACCGACATCGATTCCACGTCGTGCACGGTCACGCGCGCGATCTGTTCCTCGAGAATGCCGGCGTCCTCGGCGAACAGGAACTCGGCAAAACGATGGCCGACGACTCCTGCTTCGTCCTGGCCGAGGAGCGCACACAGAGCGCGGTTGACCTGCAGCACCGCGCCGTGCACCGACACCAGCGCCATGCCGATCGACGCGTGCGTGAAGGCGCTGTGGAAGCGGCGTTCGCTCTCGGCCAGCTGGTGGACGTGGCGTGCCGCCTGCGCCGCTTCGCGCTCCGCCGCCTCGACGCGCGCGCGCCGGACCTGCTCGTCGGTCTCCTGCTGGCGGAAGTAGAAGTGCAGCGTCGCGAGCATCATCGCGATGATCGGCGCGGCGGCGATCAGCACGCCGAGGCCGACCTGCTGGAAGGTGAGGAAAAGCAGCGCCGCGACCGAGGCGCTGCCCGCATAGGCGATGCCGACCCAGCCGAAGCTGCCGAGCCATTCGCGCAGCACCAGCGGCTGGTTGCGTTTCAGGTGCGGCACCACGGTGACCAGCAGCGTGTTGACGAGGAAGTAGACCACCGCGAACAGCATCGATATCGCGAGCAGCTGGCCCTCGCCAAGCAGCTGGTGGGCCCGCATCGCCGCCGCCGCGACCTCGAGCAGGGAGCCGGTGACGAACATCGCGACCGCGGCCATCGCAGGACTCGCGATGCGGCTGGTCCAGCGCGAGGACGTGCGCCACGATCCGATGCACGCCTCGCACGCCGATGCGAGCGTCGCCGCGGCGGGGCCGTGCATCAGCAGCAGCAGGAAGATGAAGATCTCGCCCGCGGCGAAGGAGTTCTTCGAGCGCGGGATGCGCACCGGGAACATCCCGGCCAGCATGGTGATCGCGACGCCGATCACCACCTGCACCATGGCTTGCGCCGGCAGTGCCGCGACGCCCGCCATCGCACAGGCCAGGGCGGCGACGCCGAGCGCAACCATCGACCACCAGTAGGCGGTGGCCTTGGCGTTGTAGTCGGGCATGAGCGCAGCGTGCAGCCGCGACCACCATTGCGTGGCCGCTCGCGCGGGAGTGGCGGTGACGATTGCGCTCATGATGCGTTCCTCCCGCGCCGAATCGGCGCCTAGGGTTCGCCGACGAGGCTGGGGTCGTCCGCAGAGGGATCGGACGAACTGCCGCTTTCGCTCAGCAGCATGCCTTCGCTCAGGACCAGCCCTTCACTCAGCACCAGGCCCTCGCTCAGCACCAGGCCCTCGCTGAGCACGAGACCTTCGCTCAGGACCAGCCCCTCGCTCAGCACGAGGCCTTCGCTGAGGACCATGCCCTGGCCCAGGATCTGGCCGCTGCCGGAAAGCAGCCACGACGCCAGCGTGGCGGTCGGCGTGAAGACGCCGGTTCCGCTCGCCAGCGAACTCGCGCCGACCACGGAATCGGCCTGGACCACGGTCGAGGTGACGAGCGTCGTGTCGGCCGCGGGCGTGTCGGTGAACGATTGCGGATATGTGTTCGGAGTGATGCCCGCGCCAGACCAATAAACCGGCTGCCGCCTGCGGACGATGCCGTCGGCCCACGTGAGAGTCGGGTCGTAGACCGGCTGGAACCTGGTGAACAGCGCGCTTCCGCTGACGATGTGGTTGCCGCCGACGAACACCAGGCGCGACCAGTTGATGACCGAGCCGTTGATCGTCGACGTCGGGCTCGGCCAGGACTTGCCGCTGGCGAGCAGGGGCGTGCCGGCGGCCATGGTGCCGGCGGCGACCCTCGATGCGACATCCGTCCGCAGCGAACTCGCCAGCACGACCGCGCCATCGATATTGAGCAGGCCGGCACCCTGCTGGAGCAGGTTGGCGCCGGCGAGAGGCTGCGCCGTGTATTGGAGGATGGCCTTGACCAGCGGTGGCGTCAGGCCGGGGTTGGCCTGCAGCATCAGCGCGGCGGCGCCCGCGACGACGGGCGCGGCGATCGACGTGCCGCTCATCACCATCTGCGTTTCGCCGTACTGCTGGTTGATGCCGACCGGAGTGACCAGGCTCGAGTAGTAGTTGCTGGCGAGGTAGTTCCAGGTCGGATTCGTATTCGACGCCCTGGTCGCGGCCGCGGCGATGATCTTGTTGCCATGTGCGACCAGGTCGGGCTTGAGCAGGTTGTCGACCTGCCGCGCGCCATTGGTGTCCACGTAGGCGCTGCGGGTCGGCCCGCGCGAGCTGAAGAAATTGACGCTGTCGTCGTCGCGCGCGATCGTGTTCTGGTAGTTGACCGCCCCCACCGTGATGACCGAGGGGTCGTTGCCCGGCGAACTGATGCGGCCGTAGACCTCGTGGCCGGTGTCGTCGAGCCCGAAGTTGCCCGCGGCGACGACGACCGTGATGCCGGCGGCGACCGCGCTGCGCACCGCGACGCACAGCGGATCGGTCTGCCAGGTCTCGGTGGAGTCCGTGGCGAGGCTCACGTTCAGCACCCGGATGTTGTAGTCGCGCGCGTGATAGATGACCCACTGGATCCCCTCGAGCGCGTCGCTCACCGCGCCGGTGCCCTGGCTGCCGAGCACGCGGACGTCGTAGACGCTCGCGTTGGGCGCGATGCCGGTTGTGTCGCCCGCATTCGAGTAGTACTTGGCGCGCCCCGCCGCAACCGAAGCCACGTGGGTGCCGTGCCCGTAGCCGTCCTGGGTCCACGCGCTGTCGTTGGCGATCGAGCTTTCATAGCTCGCAAGCGCCGCGCTGCCGGGCGCCGGCGATACGCTCGCGTCGACGCCGCTGGTCCATGTTGCGGCCGTGTTGTTGAGCATGTTGACGTTGCGCAGGACGCGGGTGTTGCCGTTGCCGTCGAGGAACGCTTCGTGCGCTTTCATCACCCCGGAGTCGAGGATCGCGATGCCGATGCCGGTACCGTCGAGCCCGCTGTAGCTGGTTTTGGTGCTGTTGCTCCGCACGTTGGACGTCAGGGCGCCGGAGATGGATTCGAGCGTGCTTGCGGTCAGGCGCGTCGGGCGGTTGGGCGAGATGCTGACCACATCCTTGCGCTGGGCCAGCACGCGCACGAGTTGTGCAGGCACCTGGGCAGTCAACGCGCGCATGGCCGGGTGCCGCGCGTGGACGGCGCCGCCGAAGCGCAGGATCTGGGCCCGCAGGTCGGACAGGTTGGGATCCGACCCGTCGGTGATGATCACCACCTGCACGGTGCGCACGCCGTTCACGTCCCGTGCCCAGCGGGCGCTGCGCATGCGCAGCGGCGCGGTGGAGATGCTGTCCTGCAAGTCGCGCGCGACCTTGTCGGCCCTGTTGTGGCCGGCGAACGACTGCGCTGAAGCGATGCGCGCGCAAAACAGCGCGCCGCCGGCGATCGCCACGGCGACCAGCATCCCGATGATGCGATCGCGGATGCGGCGCTTTTCCAGCAGAACGGTGAATTCAGTGAGGAGGATCATCTTCCGACCTGAGCATTCAGACGCGGGCGTTCAGCGTTCGAAAGCAGCGATCTGGCGGCGACCACCCCGACCATCAGTGAGGCGAATGCAGCGGCGATGACGAGTACTGTCTTCAACCGGTCGACGCGATCGGACTTCTTCGGCGAGCGCCTTGAGGGCAATGAAGGGACGGACCTGTCCACAAGCGCGGAGCCGCTTGCGAGCTCCGCTGTTTCGAGATGTGAGTAGGCCCTCACAGTTTTTTTCATTAATCAACCACCTCGGCGAACACCTCTCCCAGACGGATGCCCGGAAGTCACGTCTTTCGGGTATCGGTTGAACTAGAGGATGTCTTTAGCCCAGTCTCGGGGTTCGGGAGGGTTGGCGAGAAAACGTCACCTTGGTCAGCCATTCTCATGAGATCGATAGCCCCGAAGCGACCGAAATGCATGCCAAACCGGGGCCTTCTCCATTTCATTGTTGCGGCTGACCTCCAGGCGCGGATCGCGGAAGCGCGCCTCAGGCCATTGAGCAGTGCAATAGAGTGCAACAGGACCGCACCCAAACCGGGAGGGAATCGATGACCGGCTATGACCTGATCACGATCGGCGCGGGCTCGGGCGGGATGGCGGCATCCCGCCGTGCCGCCACCCACGGAGCCCGCGTATTGATCATCGAGAGCGATCGGATCGGCGGAACCTGCGTGATTCGCGGCTGCGTGCCCAAGAAGCTGATGATGTATGCGGCCGGATTCCGCACGTTGCTGCACGAAGCCGGCGGGTTCGGGTGGAGTGGCGTTGCCGGGCACTTCGATCTTGGCCGCTGGGCGTCGGCGAAGAAAGCCGAGATCGATCGGCTCGAGGAAACCTACCGGGGGCTGCTCGCAGGCTCGGGCGTCGAGTTGCTTGCGGGCCGCGCAAAGCTCGCCGGCCCCGGCCGCGTCGAAGTAGGCGGGCGCATGTTCCAGACGGACCGGATTCTGATCGCGACCGGCGCCGAGCCGGCGCGGGACGCAATCCCAGGCCTCGACGACGCGATGACCTCGAACGAGGTGCTCGACCTGCGCGAGCTGCCGGCCTCGATCGTCGTCATCGGCGGCGGTTACGTCGCGGTCGAGTTCGCAAGCATCCTCGCGGGCCTGGGCACCCAGGTCACGCTCGCTTTCCGCGATCGGCTGCCGTTGCGGGGGTTCGACCCCGACCTGCGTGTCCGTCTGGCGCGGGCACTGGAGGAGCGCGGCCTGCGACTCGCGGGCGGCGTCGCGCTGGCGGGGTTGGAGCGCTCGGGGTCGGGCTTCGTGCTGCGGCGGGCGGATGGGTCGAGCCTCGGTGCCGACGCCACGCTGAACGCCACGGGCCGGCGCCCGCGCATCCACGGATTGGGCCTGGCGGACGCGGGCGTCGAACTCGCTGGCAACGGCGCCATCGCGGTCGATGTCGACAGCCGGACGACGGCGCGCGGCATCTGGGCAATCGGCGACGTCACCAATCGGCGCAATCTCACACCGGTGGCGATTGCCGAAGGACGTGCGTTCGCGGATACCGAGTTCGGGCACCGGCCGGTGCGTGTCGACCACAGGACGGTGGCGACCGCCATCTTCACGGAACCCGCGATCGGGACGATCGGTTTATCGGAGCCGGAGGCGCTGGCGGTCGGACCGACCGACGTCTACGAGTCAGATTTCCGGCCGATGAAAACCGCGTTCGCCGGCGGCACGCAGCGCACTTACATGAAACTCGTCGTCGACGGGCGCAACGATCGTGTGCTCGGCGCGCATATGATCGGTACCGATGCGCCCGAGATCATCCAGAGCCTCGCGATCGCCCTGACCTGCGGCGCGACCAAGCGCGACTTCGACTGGACGCTGGCAGTGCATCCGACCGCCGCCGAGGAGTTCTTCCTGATGCGCGAGGCGCGGCGGCGCACCGCCGCGTGACCGGCGCGGGTGAACGGCTGGACGCGCTTACCGGCCTGCGCTTACTTCACCGTGTATCCGCGTCCTTCCAGGCAGGCGGCGCGCGCCTTGGTGAATGTCGCCTGCTGCTGTTGCGTCGCCGCCTGCTGTTGCTGCTGCGCCTGTTGCTGCGAAGCTGCATTCTGCCGGCGGCTTTGCGAGCGCGCCGCAACAGCTCCGGCTGCGGCGCCCGCGCCGGCATCGTCGGCGACGATTTCGCCGACTACCGCCCCGCGCGCAGCCCCGCGCGCACCCGCACCCGGGGTCGTGCCGGTGGCGGTTGTCGGAGGCGGAGCCGCGGCAGGCGCCGGAGGCGGCTTGGCGGGGTCGAAACCCGTCTGCTGCACGGCCCACGAATAGCAGGCGGTTTCGTCGCTCTTCTGTTGCTCAGGCGACTGCCCTTTGGCGGGGTACACGATCTGCTGGCCCAGCGCCGGCAAGGCCAGCGCCGCAAACGCGGCAAAAACGAAGGATCCGGTTCTGTTCATTGCATGACTCCCCTCGAGAATCGATCCGCTCGCGATGGCATGAAAGAGCGGGTCGCAGAAAACTGGTGCGGGTGGGTGACCGAGCGCGCCATTCTTGCGCGACACGTGGTGGCGATCCATGCCTTTGCGCAAGTAGATGTCACACGCACGCGCGTCCCCGGGACGGGGAAAACGATCGCTTCAGGGCGGCGCCACGCGCCGCTTCAATCGGCCTTCTCGGGCTGGATTTGGGGCGCCGGTGCCGCCGTGTCCTCGGCGGGCGGTGCGGTTCCGCTGCGGTTTGCCTTGCGCTGTCGCTTTTCTTCCTGCTTCTTCTTCTTGGCCAGTTCGCGCTGCCGTTTCTCGAACGAATAGTTGGTCCTTGCCAAGTGCGCGCTCCTCGCTATGTGTTGGCCCCGTTCGCAGCATACGCGCCCCAAAAAAAACAGAGCGCAGCGCAATGCCTGCGAACAGACCGCAGCGCAATGCCTGCGGTCTTACTTGGAGCAAAGCGACTACAGCGGCCGGATCTGCGAGGCTTGCGGGCCCTTCTGGCCCTGCTTGACCACGAACTCGACCCGCTGCGCTTCCTTCAGGGACTTGAACCCATTCGACTGGATCTCGGAGAAGTGCGCGAACAGGTCGGCACCGCCGTCGTCGGGTTTGATGAAGCCGAAACCCTTTGCGTCGTTGAACCATTTGACCGTACCTTGGGCCATGTGACGTCCTTGTCTTGTTGGATGAAAGTCGCGAACACGCGTCCGCGGCGCCGAGGATCGAGCAACGTAACCTGGGGAGTTTGAGACGCCGCGGCCGGAACCTGCCAGGGCGAACAAGGCCGAAGGAATACCGATCGAACCGAAAGCGCGCGCAGGCTACGCGCTCTTCCGTATGGTGTCGAGATTTTCGTTGCACGTGCGTCGACCGTGGCGGTGCCATGTCTCGCGGCCGCGACGCGTCGACCCGATCGATCAGGAGGGCGAGCATGGACAGGATTGAAACGGACAGTTTTGGCGAAATCGCCGTCGCCAGCGAACGCCTCTGGGGTGCCCAGACGCAGCGCTCGCTGCAGTTCTTCGCGATCGGCGGCGAGTGCATGCCGGAGCCGCTCATCGAGGCGCTGGTCCGCATCAAGCGTGCCGCCGCGACGGCTAACGTCGAACTGGGTCAACTCGATCAGAAAAAGGGAAAAGCGATCGTCGCCGCGGCCGAGGAGGTGCTTGCCGGCCGTCATCCGGGCGAGTTTCCCCTCTCGATCTGGCAGACGGGGTCAGGCACTCAGACCAACATGAACGTCAACGAAGTGCTCGCCAACCTGGCCTCCGAGTTGCTGGGCGGCGAGCGCGGCCGGCGCCGGCTGGTGCACCCGAACGACGATGTCAATCGCGGTCAGAGCAGCAACGACGTGTTTCCCACGGCGATGCACGTCGCCGCGGTGAGTGAAACCACCCGAACGCTCCTCCCGCCGCTGGCGACGCTGACGGACACGCTGTCTGCCAAGGCGCGCGAGTACGCGCAGATCGTCAAGATCGGCCGCACGCACCTGCAGGACGCCACGCCGCTGACGCTCGGCCAGGAGTTCTCGGGCTACGCGGCGCAACTGCAACTGGCCCGCGCCGCGGTCACGACCGCTCTCGGACCGGTTCACGAACTGGCGCTCGGCGGCACTGCCGTCGGCACCGGCCTGAACACGCATCCGCAATTCGCGCAGCGCGCGATCGCGGAACTGGCGCGCCTTACCGGACTTGCGTTCGTGCCGGCGCCGAACCGGTTCGCCGCACTCGCCGGCCACGAGCCGCTCCTGTTCCTGCACGGCGCGTTCAGGACACTCGCGGCAGCCCTGACCAAGATCGCCAACGACTTGCGCTGGCTCGCGAGCGGTCCGCGCGCCGGCCTCGGCGAAATCCGGCTCCCGGAAAACGAGCCCGGATCGTCGATCATGCCGGGCAAGGTCAACCCCACTCAGTGCGAAATGCTGACGATGGTGGCCGCGCAGGTCTTCGGCAACGATGCCGCGGTCGGCATCGGCGGCGCCAACGGCAACTTCGAGCTGAACGTCTACAAGCCGCTGGTCGCTCACAACGTCCTGCGCAGCATCCGCCTGCTGGGCGATGCGATGACGAGCTTCGAACGGCACTGCGTGCGCGGCATCGAGCCGAATCACGCCCGCATCGAAGAGCTGCTCGACCGGTCGCTCATGCTGGTCACCGCGCTTGCCCCGCACATCGGCTATGAGAAGGCAGCGGCGATCGCGCACCGCGCGCATCACGAGGGGACGTCGCTGAGGGAGGCCGCGCTCGCCTCGGGCCAGGTGACGGCCGAGCAGTTCGATCGCTGGGTGCGGCCGCAGGACATGCTGGGCCCGACGGAGCGCACCGCCGCGAGCTGAACCGGGGCCCGCGCGCTATAAAAGCGCAAAGCACGAGGAGACAGCATTGCGTCCGCACTCGAAGTTCTGGCCGCTGCGGCTGCCGACCGCCATCACCACGCCAGAGACGACGCTGTTCTTCAATCTCGAAGTCACGGCCACGCGATATCCAGGCAAGGACGCGATCCGCTTCTTCGGCGCCAACCTGACCTACGCGGAACTCAGGCGCCAGGCGGAATCGATCGCCGGCTGGCTGCAGCGCGTCGCGGAGGTCCAGCCCGGGGACCGGGTGCTCCTGTATCTGCAGAACTCGCCCCAGCACGTGATCGCGACGTACGGCATCCTGCGCGCACAGGCGGTGGTGGTGCCGGTGAACCCGATGAACCGCGCGGAGGAGCTGGGCCACTACATCACGGACGCCGGTGCACGCGTCATCATCTGCGCGGCCGACCTCGCGGCCACCGTGGCCCAGGCCGATGCCGAAGTCGCCGCCGGCCAGCAACTGCGCCACCTGCTGGTGGCGCGTTATGCCGACATGATGCCGCCGCCCGGCGGAATGGATACGCAGGAAGCGCCGCCGCCGGCGTGGTCGTCCTGGCTCGACGCCGATCCGCCGCTGCCGCCCCGGGCGACACGCTGGAACGATGCGCTGGCAGCGGCGCACACGCCGCTGCCAGCGCAGGGCGGACCGGACGATCTCGCGGTGATGCCTTACACGTCCGGTACGACCGGATTTCCGAAGGGCTGCATGCACACGCACCGCACGATCATGCACAACGTGATCGGCGGTGCCTTGATGGCGAACAGCGGCGCCGACGCCACCACGCTTGCCGTCGTGCCGCTGTTTCACGTGACCGGGATGCTGTATGGCATGCACACACCGGTCTACGGGGGTGCGACGGTCGTGATGATGCCGCGCTGGGATCGGGAACTCGCGGGCCGGCTGATATCGCGCCACAAGGTGACGCACTGGACCAACATTCCGACCATGATCATCGACATGTTCGGCAGTCCCAACATAACGAAGTTCGACCTGTCGAGCCTGCGCGGTCTGTCCGGCGGCGGAGCGGCGATGCCGCACGCGGTGGCGGAGCGGCTGCAGCAGCAGTTCGGCATCACCTACTGCGAGGGCTACGGACTCACGGAGACCGCGGCCCCGTCGCACACCAACCCGCCGGAGCGCGCCAAGCTGCAGTGCCTCGGCATGCCCGTCTTCGGCACCGACGCGCGCGTCGTCGATCCGACGACGCTGCGGGAGCTGCCGCCGAACGAGGTGGGCGAGATCATCGTCAACGGTCCGCAGGTGTTCAAAGGCTACTGGCGCAATCCGGCCGCAACGGCGGCCGCGTTCATCGAGTTCGAGGGCAGGACGTTCTTCCGCACCGGCGACCTCGGGCGCATGGACGAGGAGGGCTATTTTTTCCTGACCGACCGCCTGAAGCGCATGATCAACGCGAGCGGTTTCAAGGTCTGGCCGGCCGAGGTCGAGAGCCTTCTCTACAAGCATCCGGCGATCCAGGAGGCCTGCATCATCGCCAGCCACGACGCGTATCGCGGCGAAACGGTGAAGGCGGTCGTCGTCCTGCGTGCCGACGCGCGGGGCCGCACCTCCGCCGAGGACATCATCGGCTGGGCGCGCGGGCACATGGCCGCCTACAAGGTCCCGCGCCTGGTCGAGTTCGTCGACGAACTGCCCAAATCGGGCACGGGCAAGGTGATGTGGCGCGCACTGCAGGAGCGCGAAGCGGCCCGCGAACGCGCGAAGTCGGCGTGACGAAGAGGCCGGTGCTTCGCGTTGCGCCGGAATTGCTCGTCGCTGCGGTCCGCGCAATGACCTGACGCGGGTTGCGCCAAGCGATGCACGAGTGGATCCGCGCCTGCAATGGCTTTCCCGACGAAGGCAATCAGAAGCGGGCGCTGATGCCAAGCAGCAACTCGACCTGGGCCAACGTATCGCCCTTGAGGGCGATGGTGCAGCCGCCGGAGCAGAACAGCCCGCCGGAGCTGTTGATCAGCGTCCAGTAGCCACGGCCCTCGAAGCGAACCGAGACCGCGGACCCGAGCGGTATCGCATAACCCAGTGCGAGCGAGAGCGACGGCTTGATTTCCGTTTCCAGGCCGTCGAGGCCGGGGGCCAGGCGAGTCAACCCGAGGCCGCCCGCGACGAAAGGTCCCACACCGGCCGGACCGTCGAAGTAGTTGGTGCCGCCGATGTGGAAGTACGTGACCTTGAGCGGCAAATTCGTCGTGGTCGTGCCGCCGACGGGCGTCGCCGCGAGAGACGTGTTCTGATGGCTGGCGAAGAATTCGTACTGACGCGACGGGTCGTAGGTGAGATCGAGCGCCATCGCGAAGCTCGCGGTGTCGCGCAGGCGCACGCTAGTCTGCGTCACGGTGTCGTCAAAGCTGCCGCTGCCGCGCCAGCCGCCGAAGGCGGCGATGGCGTTTTCACCCAGCGCATCCGTGGGCACGCCAACGACGCAAACGAGCGCCGTCACAGCCTCGCGGACGCGCGTCATCCTCGTCGACGCAGCGTCTTTCACCTGTTCCCCCACAGGTCGGAAGAGCACGCACGATAGCTCGCGTCGATGTCGAGGGCGTGCGCGCCGCTTCGCGCCGACGCGGTAATCTGCAGCCGCCGCAATGCTGGAGGTGCATCGTGAAACGTGCGGAGTGGAACGGCGCCGTGCTCGCCGAGTCCGACGACATCGTGACCGTCGAAGGCAACGCGTACTTTCCCGAGATGGCGTTGCGACGCGAGTTCTTCGAGTCGAGCGACACGCATACCGTCTGTCCATGGAAGGGCACGGCGAGCTACTACAGCGTGCGCGTCGGCGACAAGGTGAACCGCGACGCGGCGTGGTACTACCCGGCGCCGTTCGACGCCGCGCGCCAGATCAAGGGGCGGGTCGCATTCTGGAGGGGCGTCGTCGTGCGCGACGTCTGACGACTCTTACGTGCGCGCCAAGGACGGTCGCGCACGGGGCAACGCGGGAGGAGGGGCGCGGGATGGCGTCGACGGTGACGCTCCCGCTGTGGCTGGTCGTGCTTGCAGGCCTGATCGCGGCGTGGGCAGTGCTCGACCGTTTGCTGGTGCCGAGCGTGCGCTGGTTCCTGCGCACGCGCGCCAACCGCGTGCTCGACGAGGTCGGGCAGCGCCTGAAAATCCAGATCCGGCCGTTCCAGCAGTCGACCCGGCGCGCACTCGTGGAGCGGCTGGTCTACGACGACAAGGTCCAGCAGACGGCGCGTGCGTACGCGAACCAACACGGCATGCCGCGCGCGGTCGTGGCGCACATCGTCGAGCGCTACGCGCGCGAGATCGTGCCGGCATTCAACGCGTACTTCTATTTCCGTCTCGGGTATTGGCTGGGCAAGACCTTGAGCCGCTCGCTCTACCGCGTGCGCATCGGCTTCACCGACGACGCCGGGCTTGCCGCGGTGCCGGAGAACGCCACGGTGGTGTTCGTGATGAACCACCGCAGCAACATGGACTACGTCATCGCGTCCTACCTCGCAGCGGAGAAAGCCGCACTGTCTTATGCGGTCGGCGAGTGGGCGCGCGTCTGGGGATTGCAGCAGCTGATCCGCTCGATGGGCGCGTATTTCGTGCGCCGCAATTCGCGCGACGAGCTCTATCGGCGCGTGCTCGAACGCTACATCGCCATGGCAACCGAAGCAGGCGTGACCCAGGCCGTGTATCCGGAAGGCGGGCTGTCGCGCGATGGCCGCATGCGCGAGCCCAAGTTCGGCGTGCTCGACTACATGTTGCGCGGTTTCTCCATCGACGGAGAGCGCGACCTGGTGTTCGTGCCCCTGGGCCTCAACTACGACCGGACGCTCGAGGATCGCACGTTGCTGCTGGCCGAGGACGCCACCGCCCGCCGGCCGGGCCGCACCCGCGCCGCCTGGAACACATTGGGTTTCGTCGGCCACCAGATCGGGCTCATGCTGCGCAGCCGGTGGCACCGATTCGGTTATGCGTGCGTGAATTTCGGCACGCCGGTCTCGATCCGCGCGTACGCGACCGAACGCAGCCTCGACTTCCGGCGCATGCCAAAGGAGCAGCGCACGCAAGCGATCGCCGAACTCGGACGCCACCTCATGGACCAGGTCGCGCGGCTGATCCCCGTGCTGCCGGTGCCGCTCGTTGCAAGCGTCCTGTTGCGCGTGCCGAGCGGCATGAGCGAAGTGCAGGTGAAAGCGGCGGTGGCTTCACTCGTGGATGTGCTCGAGCAGAACGGCGCACGCATCTACGTGCCGCGCAGCGACTGGGACTACGCGGTCGGCGCCGGCCTGCGCATGCTCGTCATGCGGCACCTCGTCGTCGAGAGCGCCGGGCTGTACTCGGTCAATCCGGGCGAGCACCGCCTCCTGCACTACTACGCCAACTCGATCCAGCACCTGCTTCCGGCCATCCTGCGCGCCTGAAACATGGCAACGGGGTAACCCGTTCGTATGTGTGCCGTCACGCAGGCACGCGCGTTAGGGTTGTGTGTCGAAATCTGGGAGACCGTCGTGAAGCGTGTATGGATATCGATACTTCTCGCCGCCGGCGCCATCGCAGCGGTGCCGGCCTTCGCCGCTGACGTCGGCGTGAGCGTGACATTCAGCCAGCCCGGCGTGTACGGCCGCGTCGACATCGGACAGTTTCCGCAGCCACAGCTGGTCGTGCCGCAGCCGGTGATCATCCAGCCGCCGCCACACGTGGTCGCCGGACCGCCGGTGCAGCCGGTCTACATGTGGGTGCCCCAGGCGGAGCGCAAGGACTGGGCTCATCACTGCGCGCACTACCACGCGTGCGGTGTGCCGGTGTATTTCGTGCGCCACGACTGGTACGACCGCGAGGTCCGTGCCCACCATGAGCGCGAAGAACACCATGACGAGCACCACGACAACGGGCACGGCAAGGGCAAAGAGCACTACTGACCCGCGGCCGCGCGGCATGATCGGCGTTTCCGCGCGGCGATTGCCTGCTGCAGCAGGCGCGTGACTCCAGTCGAGCAGAGCCGAAGAGGGTTCAGTCGGAGTACTTGATGGAGCAGCCGTACGCCTGCGTGTGGGCGATACCAACCGGGCGCCCGGCCATCGCATCGTCCAGTGCGGCCACGACGTAATTCTTGGCCGTGTTCACGTCAGCGGGATCGCTGCTGCGCTTGTCGTCGATCGCGCCGGAGTAGATGAGCGTGCCCTTCGGGTCGATCACGAACATGTGCGGGGTGGCGCGCGCGTCGTAGGCGCGCCCGACCGTGCCGTCGGGGTCGAGCATCAGCGCGGTCGGTGCGCCGCCACGCTCCTTCATCCAGGCCGCAAGATCGGCCGGCGCGCGAAACTCGCGGTGCGACATCGCCGTCGAGTTGATGGTCAGCCACGCCACGTTCGCGCTCGTGAAGCGCTTCTGCAGGGCCTGCATGTTGCCGCTGTCGTAGTGCTTCTGGACGAACGGACACGACGGGTTGTTCCACTCGAGCACGACGTACCGGCCGCGAAAGTCGGCCAGCTGCACGCGCTTGCCCGTGACATCGGTGAGCGTGAATGCAGGAGCCGCAGTGCCCGGGAGCGGCTGCGCCGACGCCGCCAGCGTGAAAGCAGCGCATCCGATCGCGAGCAACAAGTGAAGCAGCGGACGGCGCGACATCGGCATCTCCGGGACCAGGCGACCGCGAAAATGTACACGCGGCCCTAGCGGCGACGCTCACGCACGGAAGGGAGCCGTGCACGTAACCTCGTAACGGGCGCCCGTCACCGCGCAATGACGAGTTCGACGCCGCCTTGTTCGAGCTGCACATTGAACTCGGCCGGCGGCGGCTTGTCCGTGAACAGCATGTCGATCTGGTCGATGCTGGCCAGCTCGACCATCGCCGGCCGATTGAACTTCGAGTGATCGGCGGCAAGCCACACCTCGCGCGAGTGCTCGAGGATCGCGCGCGCGACCTTCACCTCGCGGTAGTCGAAGTCGCGCAACGTGCCGTCGGCTTCGATGCCGGAGATGCCGATCAGCCCGACGTCGACCTTGAACTGGCAGATGAGGTCGACCGTGGCCTCGCCGACGATGCCGCGGTCACGACCACGCACCACGCCCCCGGCCACGATCACCTCGCAATCGGGGTTGTCGGAGAGGATCGCAGCGACGTTGAGGTTGTTGGTGACCACTCGCAGGTTGCGCGCCGCGACCAGCTCGCGGGCGACGGCCTCGGTCGTGGTGCCGATGTTGAGGATCAGTGAACAGCCATCGGGAAATCGCGCGGCAAGCGCCGACGCGACCGCCTTCGCGATGCGCTTCTTCTCGTCGCCGAGCAGCGTCTGGCGCTGCCGATAACCGATGTTTTCCGTGGTCGAACTCGGAATGCGCACGCCGCCGTGGTAGCGCGCGACCAGCCCCGCTTCCGCCAGCCGCTGCACATCGCGGCGCACCGTCTGCAGGGTCACGCCGAACTTCGCCGCCAGCGCCTCGACGGAAGCCGTGCCGCGCGCCCGGACCTCGTCCAGGAGCCCCGCCTGACGTGGATTGGGTGTCATGGGTCCAGTCTAAAACGAAACGAATCGCGCAAAAACGAACTGAACCGTCTATATTCCCACCCCGCGCCCGGAACGGGCTTCACGATCACGCGTCGATGACCCCCGCCGCCGATGGACGACCCGGGCTCGCCTTGCCGGCGCGCTGCGATGTCCTCGTCGTCGGCGGCGGCATCAACGGGGCGGGCATCGCGCGCGATCTTTCAGGGCGCGGCCTGGCGGTCGTGCTCGCGGAGAAGGACGACCTGGCGCAACACACGTCGTCGTCGAGCACCAAGCTGATCCACGGCGGCCTGCGCTACCTCGAGCACTACGAATTCGGGCTGGTGCGCAAGGCGTTGCAGGAGCGCGAGGTCCTGCTGAAGAGCGCACCGCACATCATGCGGCCGCTGCGGTTCGTGATGCCGCACGACCCGTCGATGCGCCCGGCGTGGCTGATCCGGCTCGGCGTGTTTCTGTACGACCACCTGGCCCGGCGCGAGGTGTTGCCGGCAAGCCGCGCGATCGACTTGCGCGCGCATCCGGCGGGTGCGCCGCTGAAGGCGGAGTACAGCAGAGGCTTCGAGTACTCGGACGGATGGGTCGACGATGCGCGCCTGGTCGTGCTCAACGCGATCGACGCACGCGCGCGCGGCGCGACCGTTCTCACGCGTTGCGAGTGCATCGCGGCCGCCCGTGCCGCGACCGGGTGGGCCGTGACGTTGCGGCGGGCCGGCGGAGCGACCGCGACCGTCGCCGCGCGCGCTCTCGTCAATGCCGCCGGTCCGTGGGCCGAGAGTTTTCTGCGCCGCGTCGCTACGCCGGCCCATGGCGAAGCCCTCGCCACTCGCAGCCTGCGGCTGGTCAAGGGCAGCCACATCGTGGTGCCGCGCCTGTTCGCGCATGCCTTTGCCTACATCTTCCAGAACCCCGACAAGCGCATCATCTTCGCCATCCCCTACGAGGAGGACTTCACGCTCATCGGCACCACGGATATCGAGATCGATGGCGCGCCCGAGTCGGCGCACGTCGACGCCGACGAGGTCGCGTACCTCTGCGAACAGGCGAGCCGCTATTTCGCGCGCGCCGTCACGCCGATCGACGTCGTGTGGAGCTACTGCGGCGTGCGCCCGCTGCTCGACGACCGCAGCGGTGACGCCTCCGCGGTAACACGCGACTACCTGCTCGAGACCAACACCGACGCGGCACCGCTGCTGAGCGTCTGGGGCGGCAAGATCACGACCTTCCGCAAGCTCGCCGAAGAAGCGGGCGATGCGATCGTCAGCTTGCTCGGCGAACGCCGGGCCGCCTGGAGCCGCGGCGCGTACCTGCCGGGCGGCGATCTTTCGGGCTGGATCGGCCGGCCGACCCGGCCCGACCGCGACTTCGCGCGCTTCGTCCAAGAGTTGCGCCGTCGCTGCGAGTGGCTCGCGCCCGATGTTGCGCATCGCCTGGCGCGCGCCTACGGCAGCCGCGTCGACCTGCTTCTCGGCGCCGCCCGATCGGCGGCCGACCTCGGGGGCGAGGCCGCGCCCGGCCTGTTCGAAGCCGAACTGGCCTACCTGCGGCGCGAAGAATGGGCCCTGGCCGCCGCCGACGTGCTCTGGCGCCGCAGCAAGCTCGGCCTGCACTACAGCGCGGAGCAGTGCTCGGCGGTCGCCGACTCGCTCGCGGCCATGGCGCGACCCGCCGTCGATGCCGCCCTCTGAGTCGGCTCTAACCAGTCCACGCTCGACCACTACCGCAAGATCTTCGCCCATGATGGTCTGGGAGTGGCGCGTCCCGCGCGGCGCGCCGCGGCGCGGCGTGTTGCGGATCGCAACCACGCGCGACGATCGACTCGGCCGCGCTCGCGCTGCTGATGTTCCGCTACGTCTGAGCTGCAACCGCCTGGTGCGCTTGGGCGCGCTCCACGAAGTGCATCGCGAGGTCGGCGAGCGCCTTCAGGACGCCGAACAGGACCATTCCCGCGGCGGTATTGATGAAGAGGGCGCCGAGCACGATCGTCAGGTGCATGGGCAGGATGCGCAGGTAGGGCGTGAACATCAGCGTGCCGATGTTCGGCGTCGCCTGCCGGTCCAGCGCGACGCGCTCGCGACACGGCCAGACGTGATCGAGTCCGAACCCGATCGCGCACAGCCAGAACCAGCCGTCGAACATCGGCGCTTGCTTGGCGAGTGCGGTCAGGAAGAGCAGATAACCAGCATGAAAGAGCCCATAGTGGAACGCAGAGAAGATCGCCGTCTGGCCGAATCGGCCGGGAAAAGTGCGCCTCTCTGCGACGTCCGGTCACTGTCTTGCAGCCGCTTTTCCTGCAACCGGGCCGAAATGGGTCCGCGGACGCCAACGCGCCGCGACGGCGAAAACCGGGCTGGAATGTCGCCGGGCGCGATGAAACGGCCAAAAGCGCGCATGGGCGGGAATGACGACCCCCGGCGCGACGAACTTCTCTTTGCAATTCAATCCGCTAAACGCGCGATCCGTCGCAAGTCCCTCGCGCGGCCCGCGGCCGGTACCTACAGTGCGCTCCATCGCAACACGACAACCCGCACCGAAAGGACCGATCATGAACAAGACCTCGACCCAGACCCGCATCGCCGGTTTCGTCTTCTCCGTCCTGATGAGCAGCGCCGTTCTGGGGAGCACCGTGCTGGCCATGCAATCGGGCAGCGCCACCGCCAACACCGACCTCATCGCGCTCGAGCGCGTCGTCATCACCGCCACCGCAGTGAACTGAGCAGCTGCGCCGGAAGGCGCGGCGTTCCGGTCCCGCTGCGCCGCGTGCGCGGCAAAAAAAGCCCGGCTCGTGCCGGGCTTTTTGCTTTTGGTTGTCCCGGCCGCTACTTGCTCCAGGAATCCTTCAATGAGACCGCAAGGTTGAACACCGGGCGCTCGCGCGTGTGGTCGCGTCGGTCGGCGACGAAGTAGCCGTTGCGCTCGAACTGGAACCTGTCGTCGGCTTGTGCGTTCGCGAGCGTGGGCTCGACTTGTGCCACCAGCACCTGCTTGGACTGCGCGTTGAGCAGCGTGCGGAAGTCCTTTCCCCCCGCATCCGGCTGCGGATCGATGAACAGCCTGTCATAAATGCGCACCTCGGCCGCAACGCTGTCGGCGATGGGTAGCCAGTGGATCGCGGCCTTGGTCTTGACACTGTTGGCGCCCGCCGTGCCGCTGCGCGTATCGGGCAGGTATTGCGCGTGCACGGCCACGACGCGACCCGCGTCGTCCTTTTCGACCGAGGTGGCGCGCACGACGTACGCAAGGCGCAGCCGGACCGGCTGGCCCGGCGCGCCGTCCGCGCCGAGAGCAAGGCGAAAAAAATCGGCGGGCGCGTTTTCCATGAAGTCTTCCGCCTCGATCCACAACTCGCGCGCGAAGGCGATCGTGCGGACGCCTAGTTCCGGCCTCTGCGGATGGACGGGGAACACGCAGTCCTCGCGGCGATCGGCCGGACAGTTGTCGATGATCAGGCGGATCGGGCGCAGTACTGCGGTCGCACGCGGCGCGCGCCCATCGAGGTCGTCACGCAGCGCCTGCTCGAGCACCGCATAGTCGATCCATTGCAGGCTTTTGCTCACGCCGATCCGGTCGTTGAAGAGCTGGATCGCCTGCGGGGTGTATCCGCGCCGACGCAGGCCGACCAGCGTGGGCATGCGCGGATCGTCCCAGCCGTCGACGCGCCGTTCCTCCACCAGCTGAATAAGCTTTCTTTTGCTCATCACCACGTAGGTGAGATTCAGACGATTGAACTCGTGCTGGTGCGGCAGCAGGAACGGGTTCGGCTTGCGCTCGTCGAGCGCCTGCTGCAGGAGCGGCGTGAAGTTCTCCGGGTGCTCGCGGAGCAGCCGGAAGAACTCGCCGGTGTCGTTCACGGCCAGGTCCGGGTTGCGGGTCCAGGACGTGAACATCGCTTCGGCGCGCCGCTCCCAGCGCGTGGCACCGAGCTTGTCGGCGAAGTTCCGGCAGTGCAGGGCGAACTCGCGCCTCGCCTCGACACCCTCCTCGTGGATCTTTTGCAGCAGGTCCTGCGCAGCCTCGAACTGAGGCCGGCGCGCCAACGGGACGATGCGCTCCAGGGTCCAGTCGTAGAACGGTCGCTGGTCCTCGAATTCCAGCGTGCAGATGGAATGCGTCACGTTCTCGAGCGCGTCCTCGATCGGATGCGCGTACGAGTACATGGGATAGATCACCCAGCGGTCGCCGGTCATGTGGTGCTCGGCGAAGCGGATGCGATAGATCGCCGGGTCGCGCATGTTGATGTTCGGCGACGCCATGTCGATCTTCGCGCGCAGGATCATGCTGCCTTCGCCGTGTTTGCCGGCGCGCATCTCGCGGAACAGGCGCAGGTTCTCGTCGATCGGGCGGTCGCGGTACGGCGAGTTGCGCCCCGGTTCGGTCAACGTGCCGCGTGTTTCGCGCATCTGGTCCGCGCTCTGCTCGTCGACGTACGCGTAGCCGGTACGGATCAGATACTCCGCGAAGAGGTACATCTCCTCGAAATAGTCGCTCGCGTGATAGAGATTGGTCTCGCGGCCCTGAGTGCCGTGGTGCTCCCAGTCGAAGCCGAGCCAATGCACGGCGTCGAGGATCGAATCGACGTATTCCTGGTCCTCCTTGACCGGGTTGGTGTCGTCGAAGCGCATGTGGCAGCGCCCGGCGAAATCGCGGGCGAGGCCGAAATTGAGGCAGATGCTTTTCGCGTGGCCGATGTGCAGGTACCCGTTCGGCTCGGGCGGAAAACGCGTGCGGATGCGCGCCGGATCGGGGGGCGCATGTTCGTGCAGGTCGTAGAGGCCCGGCTTGCCGGCCCAATTGCGCGCGTCGTACGTGCCGCGCACGAGATCGGCGGCAATGATGTTGCGCAGAAAATTGGTCGCATGTCCCGACCGCTCGTGACCCTCGGACTTGGGACCCCTCGATTGGCTAGCTGAGTCGCCCTTCTTCAGGACCTTCTCCACCATCGCTTGCCCGGCAGTTTGCGCGTTCGATGTAACGCGCGCGTCATCCGATTGTAGCGGCGCAACCGGTAAAACCTCGCAAAGCGCCGAACGATCCAGACGCAGCGCTGACTAACCGGTCTTTGGAGTTGCAACAAGGAGATGGGATGGCTGCTTTCGAAAGAGCCACCGTGGGGCTGTTCCTGTGGTGGGGCGCCAATGTCGCATTGATGGAGGGACCTGCGCGCCCGGTGTCGATCAGCCGCTTCAGTGTTGCCGAAACGGCGGAGCGCATCGAGCGGTGCGCGCAGTCGTGCGGCTTCGAAGTGATCGAGCGCATCGACCATAGCGGTCTCGCCGCACGCAACGGCTTTCGGCTGCGGCCGACGCAGTCGTTGGTCGTCGACGGCGCGTTCGACGGTGCGCCGATGCGCCTCGTCGTGTGGGCGGCGGAGACAGGCCGCACCATGGTGTCTGTCGACGGGCACGTAGCCGGGGCGCGCCTGCCGTCCGACCTGGAACCGCATTGGCTGCCGCGCGCCCTGGGGCCCGCGGGCGGAGAAATCCGGCTCAGCTGACGGCGTCCACCCACTTCCTGGCGGGCGCGGCGGCGCGACGTTCATCTTCGCTGACGCCCTGCTTGAAGCGCGGTGATCTCGAGCAGGTGACCGTTCGGATGCTCGAAATCCGGGGTGCCGCGCCTCGTACGCAGGCAGCGCAATGTGTTCGAGGCGCAGCCCCTCGGCTCAACCGGCCCGGCGCCGTTCGCGCTGCATCAGTTCGCGCAGCTTGCGTTCTTCCCATCCGGCACCGAACAATGCCTCAGTCCCGTGGACGCCGAAGGCGTGGAACGCGAGCCCGAAACCCCAACCGCGCGCTGGCCAGATGAACCACCCAGGCCGCCCTGTGAAAAAATTGACCAGGAACAATCCGACCATAGGATGCAATACACGCTGGCGTGAACGTAGAGCCCCTTGATCTGGCGTACCTTGTGCCGGGCACGCTCGTAGGCGATCTGCTCGGCGTCGGAGTGCTGCACGATGGAGGTCGACATGGAAGCTTGTCCGGGATGGTGCGGGAAACACGATGGCTCAGTCGGGACGCGGGCGCAGGTCTTCGACGCGAACCTGCATCCGATCGGCCCGGCCGTACGTAGGTAATGGCACTGCGCCCGCTCGGCGTAGACAACCTCACAGGGAGAGTCGAAATGAAGAAGCTCGTGATGGCAGCAGTGTTGGCCCTGGCAATGCTTGGCTCCGTCTCCCAGGCGGCCGAGTCAGAAAGCACTCCGGCGGCCAACGCGGTGAATCGCGACTACGCGGCCGGCAAGCAGGCCGTCGACCGGAAGGACTGGCCCGCCGCGGCGGCGAGTTTCCGCAAAGCCGTCGCCGCCGAACCGAACAACGCCGACGCCTACAACATGCTCGGCTACTCGCTGCGCTGGATGGGCAAGATGGACGAGGCATTCGCCGCCTACGACCGGGCCCTGCAGATCAATCCGAAACACCGGGGCGCGCTGGAGTATTCCGGCGTCGCCTACCTGAAGGCGGGCGAGCCCGCCAAGGCGAACGAACAGCTCGGCAAGCTGGAAACCATCGCCGGCAAGAACAGCGAGGAGTATCGCGATCTGGCCAAGGCGATCAGCGACTACAACGCGGGGAAGAAATAGTCGGGCGAACGAAGCAAGAGAACTTCGACGCGGATTTGCGCGGAGATGACGAAGTTTCCGCGTCGATCCGCGTCTCGTTTTTCAGCGGCAGGTTGCTGAACCCGGCATCCGTCGAACCCGACCGCCGCGAAGCTTGATTTCGGCCGGCGCGGCCGCATCTCGCCCCCTTCCTCCACCGGGATTGCTGCCATGGCTGCGCGCGAAGTCCAGCGAATCGTCCATTCCCAGCGTCAGCGCGAGGGGGGCGGGTTCATCGTCCGCCGGCCTTTCCCGACCGCCGGGCTCGATCACATCGATCCGTTCCTGCTGCTCGACGAGATGGGCCCGGCGGACTACGGCCCGGGTGAGGCGGTCGGCGCACCGGACCATCCGCATCGCGGCTTCGAGACGGTCACCTACATGCTCGACGGCGAATTCGAGCACGAGGACAGCGCCGGCAATCGCGGCACCATCGCCGCCGGCGACGTGCAGTGGATGACCGCGGGCGACGGCGTGATTCATTCCGAGATGCCTGCGCGCTGGATCAAGGAGCGCGGCGGTCGAGTGCATGGCTTCCAGCTCTGGGTCAACCTGCCCGCGCGCGACAAGCGCATCGCGCCGCGCTACCAGGATGTCCGGGCCGCGACCATGCCGACCTGGCGCAGCGAGGATGGACGCGCGACCGTCAAAGTGATCGCGGGCCGGGTGCTCGGCGTTGCCGGCGCGGCGCAGACCCGCATCCCGATCACCTACCTCGACGTCGCGCTCGACGACGGCGCCGAGGTGAACCTGGACGTGCCCGCGGACCAGACCGCGTTCGTCTACACCTTCGGCGGCGCCCTGCAGGTCGGCACGCAGGTTCGCGGCGTCGCCGATGGCGACATGGCGGTCCTCTCGCAGGGCGATTCGGTCAGGCTGCGCGCGACCAAGGACGGCACGCGGGCTCTCGTGCTGGCGGGCCAGCCGGTGCGCGAACCGGTCGCGCGCTACGGCCCGTTCGTGATGAACACGCGCGAAGAGATCTACGAAGCGTTCGCCGATTACCAGTCCGGCCGGTTCGGACAGATCGCACGTACCTGAGGAGCGGCTCGATGGGCCGGCATCGACCATTGTCCGCAGGCCGACGAACGTCTCACGCGTCTGCGCGGAGCGATGGCCCGCGACGCTCGCCGTGCCCGATATGAACAGCGTCGGGCGCGCGCCCTTCCCATAGTGGCGGCCGGGATCGGTCAGATGCATCTCGACGCCGGTCTCGAGGTCGAGCCGATAGAGGAGCGCCGCTTCGTCGCCACCGGCGTCGCGCTCGAACACGGCCATGCGTGGTCGTGCCGGAACGTAACTCCCGCTGCGGGTCGGTTCGTTCGCGCTCGTCAGCGGCCGCAACGGAGCCCCGGCGGCGTCGAGTTCGTGCAACAGGGGGCGCCCGCCGCGTTCGAACGCGAGCAGCGGTCCGTGCCCCTGTGGTTGCCAGTCGAGCAGGCGCACCCCGCGAAAGTTCGCGTAGCCGCCGACTGCGCGCACCAGTGCCTGCGGCACCGGCTCGACACCGTTCATCTCAACGCTGCCGGCGGCGCGAGGATTTCGGTGCGATCCGGATTCGGCGCCGGCGCGCATTGGTCATTGCAGGTACGCGGCGCGAATCATCTCGACGCGCTTGCGATTGACCTGGAAATCACGCCGCCCCAGCCGCGAGGCCGACCGGACGTGAATCGTGTTCTCGGCGGGACTGAACCAGAACTCGGTGTCGTCGACGAAGCGCAGCCCTGCCGACGTGAACTGCGCATAAAGATAGTCGGCGCGCGCCTCGATGATGCGGGCACGCGGCAGGGCGGCGACGATCGACCGCAGCCGGGCAAGCGATTGGGCGCCGTCGCCTCGCACCGGAAGGGGGTCGATCGCCGCGTAGTCCCGCTGCGGCGCGTCCGGGTACAGCGCGGCCTGGCTGCTGACACTGTTCGGCGTGCGCCGCGGAGGTTCGAGCCGTCCGTCGTGCACGCCGAGGGGCGGCGCCTTGCCCTCGAGCAGACCGAGCCGGCCCGCGGCGAAGAGCAGGATGGAAGCTCCCACGATCACGATGCCAAGGGCGGCGAGAAAATCCATCGGAACGCGGCCGGACGAACCACGGAGCGCGAAGACTAACCGAAATCGACGTGCGCACTCGGCGCCGCCACGGACGGCAATCCGCAAGGAAAACCCGGCCACATCACTGGGCTGCGACGGTCATTCCGAGGAGCCAGGTGACGAAGAATCTCGGGCTGCGCGCGACCCGAATCCCCGCCGCTCTCGGCTCGGAATGACCAGCCGAGGCCCCGGCTTTGCGGCGGGGCGTGCTACGCCGCAGAGCGCAGCGTGAACAACAGGTACGCCGCGATCAGCGTTCCGACGATCGCAAGCCCATGGTGCAGGGCCTTGACGCCCGGCCCGATGTGCACGCCGAAGTCGTGCAGCGTGTGATACAGCCGGTGCAAGCCGTGGAAGAGGAACAGCGCAACGACGACCAGTATCACGAGCTTGCCGACCCAGTTCTGGGCGAAGGCGAGCACGCGCGGATAGTCCATCGTCTCCTTCGAGACGAACCCGAGCGGTACCGCGAGCGCGATGAGAAAGACGAGCATCGGCCCGATCAGCGCCGACAGCATGCCGCCCGCGCCGAAGAGCGACCAGAAAATGGGTTTGTTCGAGCGCTTCACAGGGTGAGGAACAGGAAGAGGACGACGAGCGAGGCGACCACGGCTGCGATCGCGCCCGCCGCGACGATCGCGCGGTCGGGAACGCGGCGGCCACCGAGGTTGATGAAGGGCAGGGTCTTCGGCATCACCTCGAACCAGGTCCACGCGTGCCACGCGACGAGCGCTAGCACCACGCAGTTGACGACGATCACCCAGGGTTGCGCGAGGCTGGCCCGCCAGGCATCGAACGCCTCGGGACCCTGCACCAGGCGCCATAGCCCGACCAGCAACTCGAGCGCAAAGACGATGACCGCGACGCAGGTCAGTTCGCGCAGTATGTAGGCGCGATAGAACGGGTTGCGCCGCCACCAGCCGGCGATCGGACGCGTGTAGGTGTTGGGTGTGCTCATCGCGAGGTGCTCCCGCGCGGAAGCAGCAGGTTGCGGAAGTAGTCCTTGGTGCTCTCGATCTTGTTCTGGTTGACTGCGCGCGCCGGATCGACGCCCTTCGGGCATACCTCGGAGCAATAGCCGACCAGCGTGCAGCCCCAGACCCCGTCTTCGGCGTTGACGATCTCCATGCGCTGCGCCTTGCCGGCGTCGCGCGAATCCTCGTTGTACCGGTGCAGCAGCGCCAACACCGCCGGGCCCGTGAAGTGGGTGTTCATCCCGTACTGCGGACACGCCGCATAGCACAGCGTGCAGTTGATGCATTGGGAGTACTGGTAGTACGCATCCATCTGCGCCGGCGTCTGCCGATAGGGGCCTTCGCCCACCGTGCGCGGCTGTGCCGGGATGAGATAGGGCCGCACCGATTCGAGCTTGGCGAGGAAGTCGGATTGATCGATCACCAGGTCGCGCACGATGGGAAAGTGCGTGAGCGGCTCGATCAGCACGCCCGCCGGCAGGTAGTCGCGCAGGAATGTTTCGCACGCGAGCTTCGGCACGCCGTTGATCATCATGCCGCAGCTTCCGCACACTGCCATCCGGCACGACCAGCGGAACGTCAGGCTGCCGTCGAGGTGATCCTTGATGTGTTGCAGGCCCTGCAGCACCGACATGTCGTCCGTGAAGGGCACGTCCCACGCCTGGGTGCGTGGTGCGGCATCGACGCCCGGTTGGTAACGCAGGCACTCGATGCGGATCTTGCGTTTCTGTGCCGCGCCCACCGCTCGCTCCTATGACAACTGCGCCTGCTTGCCCGCGCCGCCGTAGACGCGGGCACGGGGCGGCAGGCTCGTGATCTTGACGGGCCCATGCTCGATGCGCGGCGGATCGTCCCCCTGCGAGCGCGCATCCGAGTGCTTGAGGAAATTCGTGTCGTCGCGCTGCTCGAAGCCGTCCAGCCGCTGGTGCGCGCCGCGCGACTCGCGCCGCTCGAGTGCGCTGTGCGCCATCGCTTCGGCAACCTCCAGCATGCCGAGCAGTTCGATCGCGCTCAACCACTCGGTGTTGAACGCACGGCTGCGATCGTCGAGCAGGAGTCCGCGTCGGGTGCGCGCGCGCAGGTCGGCGAGGCGCTCGCAGGTCGCGCGCATGCCCGCCTCCTCGCGGTAGATGCCAACTCCCGCTTCCATGCTGTCCATCATCGCATCGCGGATCGCGGCTGGGCGCGCGCCGGCGTCGACGCGCAGCATCTGGAGCAGCCGCGCGGCCTGCGCCTCGGCCATGCGTTCGGCTTCGCCTGCGCGATCGCGGCCAGCCGAGCGCGCCGCTGCGGCGGCTTCCACGCCGGCGACTTTGCCGAAGACGACGATTTCGACCAGCGAGTTCGACCCGAGCCGATTGGCGCCATGAATGCCGACGCTTGCGCATTCGCCGGCCGCATACAGCCCCTCGAGCGATGTTCGGCACCGCGCATCGGTGAGGATGCCGCCCATCGTGTAGTGCACGGCGGGACAGACGGGAATTGGAGCCTGCGTGGCGTCGACTCCCATGAACGTGTGCGCCACCTCCGCGATCAGCGGCAGCCGTTCATGAATCTTCTTCGCGCCGAGATGGCGCAGATCGAGGTCCACTGCCGGACCCTGCGGCGTCTGGATCGTGCGTCCCTTCTTGTTCTCGTGCCAGAACGCCTGCGAGAGCCGATCGCGCGGGCCGAGTTCCATCGCCTTCGGGCGCGGCCACGGATCGAGCGGGCCGAGACCGTAGTCCTGCAGGTAACGGTAACCATCCTTGTTGACCAGGATGCCCCCTTCGCCGCGGCAGCCTTCCGTGATCAGGATTCCGGTTCCAGGCAACGCGGTCGGATGCCACTGCACGAACTCCATGTCGCGCAGGGGCACGCCGTGACGGTAAGCGAGCACCATGCCGTCGCCGGTGACGGTGCCGGCATTCGTGTTCTGGCGATACACGCGCCCCGCCCCACCGGTAGCGAGCACGACCGCGCCGCATTCGAACAGGACCATTTCGCCGGTCGCGATCTCGATCGCAAGCACGCCGCGGACGCGACCGTCGACGACGATCAGGTCGGCACAGAAGAACTCGTCGTAGCGGCGCAGCGCCGGGTATTTCATCGAGGTCTGGAACAGCGTGTGCAGAATGTGGAAGCCGCTGCGGTCGGCTGCGAACCACGTGCGCTGCACCTTCATGCCGCCGAAGAAGCGCACGTTGACGTCGCCTTCCCCGGTCCGGCTCCACGGGCAGCCCCAGTGCTCGAGTTGCACTAGCTCCTCGACGCAATGCGCGACGAAGTACTCCACCACGTCCTGCTCGCACAACCAGTCTCCGCCGGAGACGGTGTCCTCGAAGTGCAGTTCGAGCTTGTCGTCGGAACGCACCACGCCTGCGGCGCCGCCTTCGGCAGCCACGGTGTGGCTGCGCATCGGCACGACCTTGGAGATCATTGCGACGGAAAGTGCTTGGTCGTGCTCGCACGCGGCGATGGCGGCGCGCAGGCCCGCGCCCCCGCCGCCTACGACGACCACGTCCGCGCGCACGACTTGCATTGGCTGCGCCCTACACGGTCAGGGTGACGATCTGATACAGGCCGCCGAAAACCGTGCGGCGCGAGACCGTCAACGGCTGGTCGGCAGGCAGCCAGGTTTCGATCTTGTTCGACCACAGGTCGAGCGCGAAGGGTTCGAGCGTGCGCAAGATCGCCACCATCGGCCAGTACAGCGGATTGAGCGTGTGCGGCCGGTGATAGTCGACGATGACGATGCGCCCGCCCGGGCGCACCACGCGCAGTGCCTGGGCCAGGGTTGCCCGCCGTGCCGCGGCGGGTTGCTCGTGCAGCAGGAAGAACAGCAGTGCACGATCGAACGATTGCGATTCGTACTCGAGTGCCGTGCTGTCGGCGTGCACCAGGCGGACGCCGTGATCGTCGGGCAGCTTGCGATGCAGGTTGGCGAGCTGGAGCGGAAGCACGTCGACGACGTCCAGCGTGCCGCCTGGCGCGATGCGCTGCGCGAGCCGACCCGTCAGGTCGCCATAGACGCACGCGATCTGTAGTGTGCGACCGGTCAGCGGGTCACCGAGCGCATCCAGCGCCGCGTCGCGCAACCGGTCGAAGTTGCCCCACAGGATCGCGTTGACCAGCCACTGCCGTTCGAAAACGGTGATGGCGCGGGGGTCGACGTACGCCCACCAATAGACACTCGAGAGATACCAGGGCACTGCGGCGGAGGGCACTGCAGCGGCAGTCGCCGCAGGGTATGTCGATTGCGTGTCCACGCCCACGTCCCCTTTCCTGGTCGCCAAGTGGCGCGATGCTGCACGTCTCGCGCCGATTGGGCAAGTTCGCCGCGACGCCGGATGCCGAAAGGAGGGATCAGGACGTCTTGCACCTGAGATCGTCACGCGCAGAGGCTCGTGACGAAACGGCGGTCGATACGGTTCTTGCAGCGCCATACCCACGCGCCTTCGGCGCTGAGCGAACTCCACGTCGCCACCGCATGGCGTGCGCCGGCGGAGAGCAGATATAGCGCACGCTTTTGCGGGGTGTATTGCGCGAGGTCACGACCGGCGGCCGCCCGCCGCAGGTTGCGCGCGAGCGGCGGACCGGCGCGCACGGCGTACACGCCGGACCGTGGCCGCGGGTGCTGGAGCAGCGTCGCGCAGTCGCCGGCGGCGAACACGAACCGGTGGGATGTCGACTGCAGGTATCCATTGACGGTGATGAACCCGGCGTCATCGCAGGCCAGGCCGCTGCTGCGCGGCCACTCCGCCGCCGCGGCGCCGGTCGCGACGATCGTCGCGTCCGAATTGAGTTCGCCGCCGTCGGCGAGCAGCACCGTATGGCGGCTGATCTCGACCGCATCATCGACGATCAGGCGCACGTCGCTTGCGTGCAGCAGACGCTCGAGCCGGCGTCGCACGGTGCGCGGCAACGCAGGGACGACGCCGCCACGACCCGCCACCAGCTGCACCCGCAGCGGCAGGCGGCCGGATGCGGCACGGAAGGCGGCGGCGAGCGCGAGTTCCACACCTCCCGCGCCGCCACCGATCACCGTCAACGTGTGCACGTCGGTGCTGTCGGCAAGATGCGCGAGCAGGCGCTCCCACTGCCCGATCAGCGACTCGATGGGGCGCAAGGCGATCGCATGCGCGGCCAGGCCGGCGATCGCGCCCGTGTCGATGACCGGCCCGGTGTCGATCGAGATCAGGTCGAACGCGATCGCCTCGGCGCCTTCGGTATAGGCGACGCGCGCGTCGAGGTCGATCCGGGCCAGGTGCCCGAGGCAGAATCGCGCGCCCGCGCGCGCTGCGAGCGACGGCAACGGAATCACGCATTCGTCGAGCGTGTAGTGCCCGGCGATCCATCCGGGCAGCATGCCCGAGTAGACCTGGCGCGGAAACGGCGACAGCAGCGTGACCTCGCTCTGCGGGAGTGGATCGCGCACGAACGCAGCGAGCACGCCGAGGTGGGCGTGGCCGCCGCCCGCGAGGAGGATCCGCTGCATCATCGCGCGTTTTTCACCCGGCGCCCGGCGCGAGGCCGCCGAAGAGGCTTGGTGACGAGCGTCAGGTGTCGAGCCAGCCCGCCGCGCGTGCGCGCGCCAGGTCCGCCGGCGTATCGAGATCCGGCAGGGCGGGGAGATATGCGGCGCGCAGGCCCGCTGCTTCGATGCGCGCGCGTGTCGCCTGCATGACGGTCGGTCCGCCCCATTCGATGTCCTCGAAAAGCCGCGGCTGCGGCGCGGTGAGCGCGATCAGGACGTAGCCGCCGTCCTCGGCGGGCATGACGACCACATCGGTCTGTTCGAGTTCCTCGAACGCGCGCCGCAGATGCTCCGGCCGCAGCGCAGGGCAGTCGGTGCCGACGAGCACGCAGGCGCGAACGCGCGCGAGTGTAGCGACGAACGCGCCTGACATCCTTGCGCCGAGATCCGCGCCTTCCTGCATCGACCAGTCGGTTCCTGACGGCGGCTGGTAGCCTCCCAACTCGCCGGCGAGCCAGAGCCGGACCGCGGCGCCGTCGACCGCGCGCGCCATGGCCAGCGTGCGTTCGATGAGGTGCGCGTGCAGTGCGGCCGCGCCGGCGGCACCGAGCGCGGGGATCAGCCGTGTCTTGACCCGACCCGGCGCGGGAACCCTGGCGAAGACTGCGATGGCGTGCCGGGGTCGCAACCGGCGATCGTGCGTCAAGCTGAACCTTTCATCGCGAGTGGCGATAGCGCCGTGCCAGTTCGGCCGGATCGACGCCGCAGAAATAGGCCCAGCGCAGGCGCCACATCAGGACCATGGTGCGCCACGCACCGTCACGGTCCCAGCGACGTCCCGACGTGCTGACCCGCTCGCGCAACGCCAGCGGCCGTGACAGGCGCCGGGCACGGCTGCAGAACTCGATGTCCTCCATGAGGGGGATCGGTGCGAAACCTTCCAGGGCGAGGAAACTCGAGCGCTCGATGAAGATCGCCTGGTCGCCGGTCGCGATCCCGGTAACGCGCGAGCGCAGGTTCATCGACAGGGCGATCCACGGCAGCCACGCGGAACGTCCCTCGATCGTGACGTCGAAGCGTCCCCACACGCGGTTCGAGTTGGCGAGCGCGTGCAGCAGCGTCCGATCGGCGTCGTCCGGCAGCACCGTGTCGGCATGAAGGAAGAGCAGCGCATCGGCATCCTGGGCTTCGGGCGCGCGCGCGCCGGCGTTCATCTGCAACGCGCGTCCGCGTGGTGCGGCAAGCACGCGATCGGCCAGCGCGGCGGCGCGAGCGATCGACGCATCGGCGCTTCCGCCGTCGGCGACGATCACGCGCACGCCGCGGCGACGCATCGGCGCGAGGCGCGCGAGCGTCGATCCGATGGTCGCCTCCTCGTTCAGAACCGGGATCACGATGGCAAGTTTCATGTGCGGTGCGCGATGCGGGGCTCGCAGTGCCGGCCACGCGGTCGCTTGACTCGGCCGCCCCGTGCGCGAGAGCAGTGCGGTCCGGCAGCCCTCAGCGCCGCACCGACGGTTTGCGCCGGGTGGCCGCCACCGGCTTCTGCACGCGCGGCCTGCCCGGGCGCGGCGCGAGTTGTTGCAGGGTCGCGCGAACGTAACTCAGGTGCAGGTGGGCGGCATTGCGCGCGCGCTCCGCGTCGCCCGTGAGCACGGCATCCAGCAGGGCACGATGCTGGCCGTGCAGAACGTCGATGTTGCCCGGCTCGTTGAACATGACTTCCCATGCATGCCGCATGCACGTGCGCAACAGGTTGTGGATACCGCGCATCACATGGATCAGCGCGACGTTGTGCGACGCCTCGGCGATCGCGAGGTGGAAATCGGCGTCCGCCTGGGCATCGGCCAGGACGTCGCGCCGGCTCCGCGTCTTGAGCATGTTGCCGTAGGCGCGGCGCAGGCGCGCACGATCCTCGCGGGTGGCGCGCTCGGCGGCGAACTGCGCCGCGACCATCTCGAGCCCGTGCCGCATTTCGAGCACGTCCTGCTCCGCGCTGGCATGGCGCTGCAACAAGTGCACCAGCGGATCGGTCATCGTCTGGGCCGTGACATCGGTCACGGCGAACCGGCCGCCGTGCGTGACCTTGAGCAGGCCGCGCGCCTCGAGGCGGAGCAGGGCTTCGCGCAACGACGGCCGCGACACGCCGAAGCGCGGCGCGAGGGTGCGCTCGGGCGGTAGCGCTTCGCCCGGGCGCAACGCACCCTGCACGATCAACTCCTCGACCTGCAATGCGATCGATTCCGACAGCCGCTGCCGCGGCGGCGGCGTGACCGGCCGGTACGGCAATTCCTTGTCCATGGCATGAGGCGTCGCGTCGGACGGCAACGTAGCAAAGCGCGCGGTGCCACGCAATCGAGCGCTTGCGGACGGGCCGCGCCGAGTGGCTGCGCGGCGCGCTATTGACAACCGTCGCCGCGCGGGTCTAGCGTGCCCGTCTGGTCAGACCAGACTGACCACGCAGGCCATAAGTTCGACCAGCAACCCGGCCGCCTCCGGCGCGCCGGACAAGGGGACCGGCGCGGAGCGGGGCCGCTGCAGATGAACGTCGGGCTGTTCATTCCCTGCTACATCGACGCCTTCTTTCCGGAGGTCGGCGTCGCGACGCTCGAACTGCTCGAGCGCCTCGGGCTCGACGTGCGTTATCCCCTCGGCCAGACCTGCTGCGGCCAGCCGATGGCGAACAGCGGGTGCCAGGACGACGCCGCCGGAGCCGAGAAGCTCTTCGTCCGCAACTTCGCCGACTTCGACTGGATCGTGACCCCGTCGGGCAGCTGTGCCCACCACATACGGGCGCACTGCACGGCCATCGAGCAGACCGCCTCGGTCGGGCACGTGCGGCGGCACACCGTCGAGCTGGTGGAATTTCTGCACGACGTGCTCGAGGTGCGCGAGTTCCCGTGGGCAAGATTTCCGCACAAGGTCGGCCTGCACATCGGCTGCTCCAGCCTGCGCGGCCTGCGGCTGGCGCAGATGTCCGAGCTTGGCGGGCCCCGGTTTTCCAAGCCGCGCGAGCTTCTCGAGAAGGTCGAGGGCATCGAGATCGTCGCGCCGCAGCGCCCCGACGAGTGCTGCGGCTTCGGCGGCACCTTCTCCATCTTCGAGGAGCCGGTTTCGGCCAAGATGGGCTATGACAAGGTGGGCGACCACCAGCGCGCTGGCGCGGAGTACGTGGTCTCGCCCGACATGTCGTGCCTGATGCACCAGCAGGGCTGCGCGGGGCGGCTCGGCCTCGACCTCAAGTTCCGTCACATCGCCCAGATCCTGAACGGGGACCGCTCTTGAAACGGGTCGACCACGCGGAAGCCTCGTCGCGCTTCATCTCCGCCAAGGACCACGTCGCGTTTCACGACCGCCGCCTCTGGGACCTGCGCGGGAAGCGCGACCGCGAAGCCGCCTCGATTCCCGAGTGGGAGGAACTGCGTTCGTTCGCTTCCGCCATCAAGGAGCACACGCTTGCAAACCTGGCGGACTATCTCGAGCAGTTCGAACGCAACGCGATCGCCAACGGTGCGCACGTTCATTGGGCGCGCGACGCTGCCGAGCACAACCAGGTCGTGCTCGGCATCCTCGACGCACACGCAGTGCATACGCTGGTGAAGAGCAAGTCGATGCTCACCGATGAATGCGAGATGAGTGCGTTCCTGGCACGGCGCGGCATCGAGGTGGTCGAAACCGATCTCGGCGAGCGCATCCAGCAGCTCGATGAAGAGCCGCCCAGCCACATCGTTGTGCCTGCGGTGCACAAGCTGCGCGCCGACGTCGCGCGGGTGTTCGCGCGCACGCTCGGCACCGATCCGGACCGGACCGACGTGGCCTACCTTGCGGAGAGCCAGCGCCGGCAGACCCGCCCGTACTACCTCAAGGCCGAAGCGGGCATGACCGGGGCCAACTTCGCCGTTGCCGAGACCGGGAGCGTGGTCGTCTGCACCAATGAAGGCAATGCCGACCTGAGCGTGCACGTACCGCGCCTGCACATCGCATCGATCGGCATCGAAAAGGTCATCCCGCGCATCGAGCACCTCGCAGTGTTCGTGCGTCTGCTGTCGCGCAGCGCGCTCGGCTCGCCGATCACGCAGATGACGTCGCACTTCCGCGCACCGCGCGCGGGTGCCGAGATGCATATCGTGCTGGTCGACAACGGACGCTCGGAGCGCCTCGGAATGGCCGACTTCTGGCGTTCGCTCAAATGCATCCGTTGCGGCGCGTGCCTGAACACCTGCCCGGTCTACCGGCGCAGCGGCGGGCTGAGCTACGGTGCCACGTACTCGGGTCCGATCGGCGTGATCATCGATCCGACGTTCAACCTGCGCAAATACAGCGCGCTGCCGTTCGCCTCGACGCTGAACGGCAGCTGCACCCACGTGTGCCCGGTCAAGATCGACATCCACGAGCAGATCTTCCGCTGGCGCCAGGTCATCAATGAGCGCAACCAGCTGCCCATCGTGAAGAAGGAAGCGATGCGCATGGCCGGCAAGGTACTCGCGAGTCCGCGCTTGTATCGCACCGCGGTAAAGGCGGCGCAGGCGGGCCTCGAATATCTGCCCCGCACGATGATCTACAACCCGGTCAATGCGTGGGGGCGGCAGCGCGAGGTCCCTCCCGCGGCGAAACAGACATTCCGCGATTGGTACCTCGAGCACCGCGCCGGCAAGAAGGGAACGAAGGCATGAATGCGCGGCGACCGGTTGCGGCGCCGTCGGATGGCGGTGCCGCCCGGCGCGCGGAGATCCTCGCGCGCGTGCGTGCCAATCAGCCAACGGCCGGGCCCTCACCGCCGCTCCCGGTCTACGACAGGGCCTTGCAAGTGCCGCTCGATACGTTCGCAGCGAACCTCGAGCGCATGGGCGGCGAGCTGGTCGCTGTCCCCGACGAGGGCGATCTCGAGGACTGGATTCGACGCCGTTATCCGCAGGCCAGGGTCGTCTGCTCGGCGACGCCCGACGTCGCGGGCACGAGGTCCATCGCCAGCGTATCCGCCCCGTGCGACCTCGCCGACGTGGACGTCGGCGTGGTCCGCGCTGCGTTGGGGGTCGCCGAAACGGGCTCGGTGCTGTTGACCGAACGGCATCTCGGGATCAATGCGCTCGGCTTCCTGGCACAGCACCTGGTCGTTTTGCTGGACCCGTCGTCGATCGTGCCGGACCTGCACCACGCCTACCGCGATCCATGTTTTCGAGACGCGCGTTACACGTTGTTGCTGACAGGTCCGTCGGCAACTGCCGACATCGAAGGCGTGCTGGTGCGGGGCGCGCAGGGGGTGCGCAGCCTTACCATCATCGCGCGTGCGCCAAGGCGCAGCGCTTGAAGTAATCTCGCAACGGTCGGTGCCTTCTGTTGACCAATATCAACAACGATCGGTCCGACCGGGTAGATAACTTCGAGGGGAACATGTGTATGAAATCCGAAATGATGCTTGCCGTGGGCGCATTCGCGCTCTGTGCAGGGACCGCCGCCTGGGCGGCCGACGTCGATGCGGCTGCGGCCGAGGCGCTCATGAAGAAGAGCGGCTGCGGCAAATGCCACTCGGTCGACAAGAAGAAGGAAGGCCCTCCATACAAGGAAACCGCGGCCAAGTTGAAGGGCAAGGCGGACGCAGAAGCTGAGCTCTTTAAGCATCTGACGACCAACCCGAAGGTCAAGGTCGAGGGCAAGGAAGAAGAGCACGTGAGTCTGAAGACCAAGAACGAGGATGATGTGAAGAACGTCGCGCGCTGGATCCTCGCGCAGTAGGCATCCGGCCTGCGCTGCAACGGGTTGACGCCAGGAAGACTGCCGTCAGCCCGAAGACGAAGAAGAACGATGTAGTTGGCAACGCCGTGAGTTGCTGACGCGGTAGTGGTTCGCGTCCGGCGCGCCTGATCGGCACAGGGGAGGTGGCCGTGTTCAGGGAATTCTGGGACGTTGTTCTTCGCCGGTTTCCGACGACCGGAGGGCGGTTGTTTTTTCTGCTCGCGTGCTTCGTCGTGATCGTCGCGGCCGGCGCCGTCCTTGTCATCGGCGGAGCGGCAGGCCTGGCGTGGACCGATACCGAGAAGTTCTGTCTCGGCTGCCACGAGATGCGCGACAACCCCTATGCCGAATACAAGGGCACCATCCACGCCAGCAACCGCACCGGCGTGAGCGCCACGTGCCCGGACTGCCACGTGCCGCGCGAAGTCGGTCCGCTCATCCTGCGCAAGATGGTGGCAAGCCTCGAGGTCTGGGCCCACCTGATGGGCGCAATCGACACCAAGGAAAAGTTCGAGGCGCAGCGCACGACGATGGCGCAGCGGGAATGGCGGCGCTTCAAGAAAAGCGATTCGCTCGCCTGCCGCAACTGCCACAAGACCGAGGCGATGAGCACCGAGTTGCAGTCCGAACGGGCACAGGCGCGGCACGCGAAGGCGCGGGCCGAAGGCACCACGTGCATTGACTGCCACTTCGGCATTGCGCACAAGGAACCGGAAGGACCGGGACCGAAGGAACTGAAGTTTTGAGCGTTGGAAATGGTCGCAACAACTAGTTCGGATCCAGACCGCCGTTTTTGAACGGTGAGGGGGCTGACATGAAGTCCACGTTGACGCGTTTGAGTCTTGCCGCATTGTTCTCCGTGAGCGCGTTCGCCATGGTCGGCTGTACCGGCGACTCCGGCCCGGCCGGGCCGGCCGGACCTGCCGGCCCGCCCGGGTCTCCGGGGGCACCGGGGGCGCCGGGAGCGCCCGGCTCCGGCTCGTCGGTGATCCGTGTCGCGAGCAACGCGGCTCCGTCGAGTGACGCCGATGCCGCGACGTGGGCGGCCCTGACGCCGAAGATCACGGTCACGGGCGTTTCGATCAACAGCCCGCCGGTCATCAGCTTCACGGTGGCCAATGGCGACGGCACGCCGATCGTCGGGCTCGGCAACACTTCCCAGACGTCGACCCAGACTCTGCCCGGGCTGGCCAATCTTTCCTTCTCGATCGCCAAGCTGGTGCCCGGCACCAACGGCAGCCCCAGCAAGTGGGTCAGCTACATCGTCACGACAGTGCCGACGAAGAATGCATCGACGGGCGCGATCACGCCCGCGGCGCCGACCCGGCCCTCGACCGACAACACCGGGACTCTCGTGGACCACGGGCTCGACGCGACGAACCCCGTTCCTGGTTCCTACACGTATACCTTTTACAGGGACATCACGCAGATCGCGACCCAGGTTGCCGGCATGACCGTCTCCCCGCCCAACAACACGGCGGACCTCGGCGACCTGACGTACCAGCCGAGCCTGGTTCACCGATTGACGATTCAGTTGTCGGGCAATGCGCCCGGCACCGGCACCAATACGCCCAACGGCGTGGCATTCAACACGGTGCCCGGCACGCAGATGACGAATGCGTACGACGCGATCTACGACTTCATTCCGGCCAGCGGCCAGACGGTGCCGAACTCGGGGCGCGACATCGTCGCCACCGCCAACTGCCAGCAGTGCCACCGCCAGCTCGGCGGCGTGCCCGGGGACGATCCGGAGAGTTCGGCCGCCGGGTTCCACGGCGGAGGCCGCAACGACACCAAATACTGCGTGGTGTGCCACACCGAGCAGCGTAAATACGGCAGGACCGAAGCAACCTACAACTCCAGCACGCTAACGTTCACGGGCGCGACCTATCGCGTGGACGACCGGGCGCTCGGGAACCTGCCCAACCACATCCATCACACCCACATGGGTGCGATCCTCGCGAAGAAGAACTATCTGTACGGCGATCTGGCTTACAACGAGGTCCTGTTCCCGCAGGATCTGCGCAATTGCACCAAGTGCCACGACGGTTCGGCGACGGCGACCAACCCGACCCCGCAGGGCGACAACTGGAAGAACGTTCCGAACCGGCTGGCCTGTGGCGGCTGCCACGACGGCATCAATTTCGCGACCGGCATGGGCGTCACGATCGCCGACGCATTGCAGGGACTGACTTCGACCACGAGCTTCGGCGGCTTTGCCCACGGCGGCCAAGCCCAGGCCGACGATTCGCTGTGCTCGACGTGCCATTCGCCCGGGAATATCGACATCGTCCATACGCCGGTGACGCCGCCGAATCCCGCCAACGCGCTGCAGGTGACGGGAGGCAATGCCAACACCAATGCGGCCTGGATCGCGTCGAACACCAGCCGGCTGCCGCAAAATGCGATCACGGTGACGTACAACATCCAGAGCGTCTCCAGGAATGCGAGCAAGCAGCCGGTCATGGTGTTCCGGTGGCTGCAGAACGGCGCCGCGGTCCCGCTCAACAACTTCGCAACCGCCGCGGTCAACCCCGCGACCGGCAACAAGGAGATTTGGGACAACTTCATGGGTTCGCCGAGCGCGTACTTCGTGTTCGCGGTGCCGCAGGACGGCATTGCGGCGCCGGCCGATTTCAATGCAAGCGTCTCCGGCTATTTGAGGAACATCTGGAACGGCACCGCCACCGGAACAGGGGCGGGCACGCTGACCGGGCCCGACGCCAACGGTTACTACACCGTCACGCTCACCGGCGTCGTCGTACCCGACAACGCGGTGATGCTCACCGGCGGCATGGGTTATTCGTACAACGTCACCAGTACGTTGCCCCTCACCCAGACCAACCTGCCGAACTACCCGGTTTCGGCTCCCACTGCGACGGGGCAGACCAACATGGTCGGGGGCCTGATCGTCATCGCGCCGAACGTGCAGGTGGTGGCCACGGGCTACAGCGGCCGGCGCCCGATCGTGGAAGACGCGCGCTGCAACGCCTGCCACCAGGAACTCGGGGCGTTCACGACCGACGCCTTCCACGGCGGCCAGCGCAACGACGGTACGACCTGCTCGTGGTGTCACACCCCGAACCGGACGAGCGGCGGCTGGTCGGCCGATTCGACCTACTACATCCATGCAATCCACGCGTCGGCGAAGCGGACGGTGCCCTTCACCTGGGATGCCACGAGCCCGACCGACACCTTCGCCAACGTGCTGTTCCCGGGCGTGCTGAAGGACTGCGAGACCTGCCACCTGCCGGGCACGTACAACTTCAGTGCCTCGGCCTCAGCGGCCGCGATCTTCAACCGCCAGTACAGGACGGTGGCGACAGGGGGCCCCTTCCTTAGCACCGACGCGAGCGCCTTTACGTACTCGCCGTACATCCAGCTGGGCGTCACCTACGGCGCCGGCTTCAGCTTCAACGCCGCGACGGGTGTGACGACGGCTGCCGCGCCGACCACCCTGGTCAACTCGCCGCTGGCGACGCAGTGCTTCGCCTGCCACGATTCCACGCAGGCGATGGCGCATATTCAGATAAACGGAGGCTCGCTCTACGCGCCGCGGTCGGCGGCACTGGGGACGATCGAAACCTGCATGGTCTGCCATGACGTCGGCCGCATCGCCGACATCAAGGTGGTGCATTCGCAGTAGCGGAAGAATCGAGAAGATCAGCGGGGACTGGAGCGCGGTGATCCGTGCTCCAGCGCAGACACCCGGCAGGTCGGCACCGCCGGGTCTTTTTTCGACGCGAGCAGCAGCGAGTCGCAGTGGTCGACGACGCGAACGTTGCTATCGAGAGAACGGGCGATGAGCAGGGCCGGAAAGCCACGGGATCAACGCCGCGCCGTCGCGGCGATGCTGGCCGCACTCGCGCTGGGGACCGCGGGGGAGCTGTGCCTCGGCGCGGATCCCGGCCCGGCGAACGTGCCGGTTCCGTCCGGCAGGTCACCGGCGGCGCAGAAGGCAGTACCGGCCGCGCGCGTCGCGCCCGTCGACATCAACAGCGCCGGCCGCGCGGAACTGAAGACGCTTCCGGGTATCGGCGATGCCGAAGCCACGCGGATCATTGCGGGGCGGCCGTATCTCAGCAAGGCCGACCTCGCCACCAGGGAGGTGATCCCGACCGGGATGTTCCTATCGCTCAAGAACCGGATCATTGCGATTCAAAAGCAGCAGCCGAAAGCAGGGGACTGAACGCACGCAGTGTCGATGGTGGGTCCGTGCAGCACGGGCAAATCGGAGTTGAGCCGGCGGCCTCGAGGCAGGACGGCGCGAACCAGGATTGGCAGACATCGATGAGCATCATCAGACGCACGAGCACCGCGCTGCTGGTCGCGCTGGCAGCGTTGGCCTGGCATCCGCTCGCGACGGCCCAGGACAGCGAGAGCGGCAAGAAGGAGGCAGCCCCGGCGCCGGCGGCAGGCGAGAAGAAGGACGCCCCCGCAGCGGCTGCCGAAGAGGCGAAGTCGACCGAACCTCCGGGGCCGGGCGACCAGTACAGCGAAAAAGGCGCCGACACCTGTCTGCGCTGTCACGACGCGGATGCCGACACGGAGACCTTCCACACGGCAGGGATCTTCAAGACCAAGCACGCCTTCCGCGGCGACAAACGGGCGCCATTCGGATCGGGCGGGCTGCAATGCGAGGCGTGTCACGGCCCCGGCAACCGGCACGCCACGCAGGGCCGGAAGAAACTGACGATCAACAGCCAGAAGAGCGATTCCTTCATGACGCCCGAGCAGCGCAACGCGCCATGCCTCGAGTGCCACAGCGGCGAGATGCGCACCGGCTGGCACGCGGGCGCGCACGCTCGCAATCACCTGGCCTGTGCCGACTGCCATCAACTGCATGTCGAGAAGGACGCTGTGTTCGCCCGGGGCACGCAGCCCGACGTCTGCTTCAAGTGCCACAAGTCGCAGCGGGCCGATTTCCAGAAGACCTCGGCGCACCCGGTGCGCTTCGGTCAGATGGCCTGCGGTGACTGCCACAACCCGCACGGGTCCACCAACACGGCGATGCTGATCCAGCCGACCATCAACCAGACCTGCTACGTGTGCCATGCGGAAAAGCGCGGCCCGATGCTCTGGGAGCACGCGCCGGTCACCGAAGATTGTTCGCTCTGCCACACCCCGCACGGTTCGGTGCGCAATGCGCTGTTGAACAAGTCGCCGCCGTGGCTGTGCCAGCAATGCCATACGGTCGCGGGCCACCCCGCAGTCGCCCGCACGGGCGCCGGCCTGCCGGGCAACGGCGGCGGCGGTTCGATCTTCCTCGTCGCGGGCGGCTGCACCAACTGCCACTCGCAGGTGCACGGGTCCAACCATCCCGCAGGTGCGAAGCTCATGCGGTGACGCTTCGTCGCGGACGCCGATCGCGAGAAGACTCACCGGGAACGGAGACGAACATGAGAACGTTGAGTCCGTGGTTCGTGCTCGGCACGCTGTCGGCGGCGGCCGGCGGATCCGCTCACGCCGTGGACACATCGAACTGGAAATGCGAATCGTGTCCGTTCGAGAAGGAGCAGTTCACCGGCACCGTGGACGGCGGTGGCGGGGACGTTTCGGAAGCGTCGGCCAAGTTCGGCGACTACACGGGGCTCGACAAGAAGGGTCCGTATTTCGTGCTCGGCGGCACCGCCAACTACCGCGGGCCGGGCGGGACCTGGGGCAGCGTGACGGCGACGGACTTGGGACTCGACTCGCGCGCGGTGGACGCCGAAGGCGGGATGGAAGGTCGCTTCGCCATGCGCTTCGGGTACTCGGAGATACCGCGCCACTTCGCGGATGCGGCGGTGACGCCCTTCCTGGGCAACGGCGGCAGCGTGCTGACGCTGCCTCCGGGCTATCCGGCGGCGGACACGGCATCGATGCCTCTCGCGAGCACCGTGCAGCCGGTCGAGTTGGGCTACAAGAGAAAGCGCTTCGATCTTGGTGCGGCGATACCTGCGGGGGACGTGTGGAGCTTCGGCGCGAGCTGGAAACGCGATACGCGCGACGGCACGCAGCCAACCTCCGGCTCCTTCTTCTCCAGCGCTTCGCAGCTTGCCGCGCCTTTGGACCAGACGACCGATCAGCTCGAAGTCTCGACGTCCTATTTCACCCCGCGCCTGCAGGCGAAACTGGCTGCGCAGCTCTCGGCGTTCCGCAACGGTCAGGAGTCGCTGACGTGGTCCAACCCGTTCACGCCGATCGTGACCGGCGGTGACTCCGGCCAGCTCGCACTGGCGCCCGACAACCAGTTCTGGCAGATCGTGGGATCGGCGGGCTACGAGATCACGCCGCGCATCCGCGCAAGCGGGGAATTCGCGGTCGGACGGATGATGCAGGACGCGAGCTACCTCGCGCCGACGTTGAATACCAGCCTCGCACCTCCGGCACAGCTTGCCCTGCCCGCGCAGTCGCTGGACGGGCGCGTCGACACCTTCAACTCGAGTATCCGGCTCACGGCCGCTCCCACGGATCCGCTGCGCCTGAATGCAAGCTGGGCCCGCGACATTCGCGACAACCGCACGCCCAGCCTGAGTTATCCCGCGGTCCAGACGGACACGTTCCTCGATCCGACTCCGCGTACCAACCAGCCGTTCAGCTACCGGACCGATCGATACAAGCTGAACGGCGACTACCGCTTTGCGGGGAGCTGGAAGACGAGCCTCGGCGTCGACTACGACGAGCGCGAGCGCACGCTGCAGGAGGTCGTGTACACGCGCGAGACGACCTTCTGGGGCGAAGTCGGCGCGCAGGCGCCGGAAAACCTCTCGTGGTGGCTCAAGCTCGCGCACGCGGACCGCAACAATTCCACGTACGGCATCGCCACGTGGGTCGACCCGCCGGAGAATCCGCTGCTGCGCAAGTTCAATCTTGCCGCCCGCACGCGCAACTCGGCCAAGGTGCGCGTCGATCTCGCGGTCACGGACACGCTCGCCTTCGGTGTCAACTACGAGCTCGCCGACGACGACTACAAGGACTCCACGATCGGGCTGCTGGACGGCCGCACCACCGACATCGGCGGCGACATGTCGCTTGCCATCAACGACCAGACGCATCTTTTCCTCTACGCCCAGTCCGAACGCACCAACTCGCGCCAGGCCGGCAGCCAGGTCTTCGCGACGCCCGACTGGTACGGGTACATGAAGGACAACGTCGACATCGCCGGCCTGGGGATCAAGAACTCCTCGCTCTCCGGGAAACTGGACCTGAGCGCCGATGTCTCGATCGCGCGCATGCGCAGCGACGTCACGGTGGACGCCGGCCCGATCGAGCCGCCGTTTCCGACCACCAAGACCTCGCGCGAGAGCCTGAAGCTGCGTGGCGCCTATCGCATGAACGACAAGCTGTCGTTCATCGGCACCTACTGGTACGAACACTACGACTCGCAGGATTGGAGACTGGACGGCGTGTTGCCGGCGACGGTGCCGAACCTGCTGACTTTCGGCACACAGTCGCCGCGCTATCGCGTGAACGTCTTCAGCCTGGCGCTGCGGTATTGGCTCTAGCGACGCGCGCCTGGTGCATGGCCTGGGATGCGGCGCGCTCGCAATCAAGCTCCCGGATCGACATCGGATGATCGTTGAGCTACCGCAAGACCCGCACAGACCAATTTGATAAAAGTATCCGCTCGATGCCGCACGCTTCGCCCGGCGCACCGCGTGCGCGTGACGCGCCGGCGGCCTCGCGATTGGAACGTTGAAGGCCGGCGCGCCGGGTTGCGCCGTGGGGATGGAGGTGCTGAATGAAACGACCCAGCTTGTTCGCCGTGGCGGCATTGATGGCAGGACTTGCCGCCGGGCCGGCCGCCGCAGCGGAGACGACGGCCTTTTATTCGATCGATGCCTCCATCACGCGCGGCGCGCGCCTCTACGAGAACTGGGCCCTGGAGTCCACTGCGCGCGCGCAGATCCTGCCCAACCCCGCTTTCACGACGAAGGATGTCCGCGTCGAAGCGGGCGACACCTGGCGCTGCGTGACCTGCCACGGCTGGGACTACAAGGGCAACAACGATTTTCCGAGCATTCGTGACCGGCAGGGGGGCGATCCCGCCGAGGTCGTCGCATTGCTGAAGAAAGCGCCGCACCATCTCGAGGAACTGCTGCACGAGAGCGACCTTGCCGATCTCGCCAACTTCGTGACCCGCGGCCAGGTCGACACGGCGCGGCTGATCGACTCGGCGCGCCGCCTGAAGCCAGGCACCGGAAACTTCGAGAACACTTTCGCCACCACCTGCGCCAACTGCCATGGCCTGGACGGCGGGCGCCAGCGTGGCGTGCCGCAGATCGGCGAGACCGCGCGCAAGCAACCGGCGAAGGTGCTTCATGTCGTTCTGAACGGGCACGCCGGCGGCAACATGCCGGCCTTGCGCGCCTTCGGCGAGGCGATGGCGGTCGGCATGCTGGCTTATGCACAGTCGCTGCCGGGCCCGAACATGGCGGCTTCGATCGCAAACGGCGGCAGGCTCTACGATGACTGGCTGGGAGCAACCGGCAACAAGCAGGCGGTGCCGCATCCTTCCTACCCGCCGAAGTCCACGTACGCAGGGGTTGCGTCGCTGACATGGCGCTGCATGGAGTGCCACGGCCCGGATTACAAGGGCAACCAGGGCCAGTACGCCACCGGTCCGCACGCGACCGGTATCAAGGGCATACGCGCGATGGCCGGCACGGACCCGGACCAGATCATCGCCATCCTGCGCAACCGGACGCACCTCTTCGGATCGGTGATGAAGTACCGCGACCTGCAGGACCTGGCGAATTTCGTCAGCCGCGGGCAGGTGGATATGGACACCTTCATCGACCCGAAGACGCGGCTTGCGCGCGGCGATGCGAAGCGCGGCGAGGCGTTCTACCAGACGATTTGCGCCGGCTGCCACGGCAGGGAAGGCCGTTTCATCGCGAAGCGGTTCCTGGGCAACCGTGCCCGGCAGGAGCCATGGGAGTCCCTGCACGAGATTCTCAACGGCCATCCCGATGAAAACATGCCCGCACTGCGTGAACTCGACCAGAAGGTGGTCGCCGACGTCCTGTCGTACGTGCAGACACTTCAGGACCGGCGCTAGCTCCCGGTCCGCACCGTTCTTCGTGACCCGAGCATGCGCACGAGCGGGCTCGCCGCAGGCCTGACGACTGCGGCGATCTGTGTCGCGGCGATGCTGTTTGCCGGCGCCGCGGCGGCTGCCGCAGACGGCAAAGGCAAGGCTTCCGGCCTGGGCAATGCGAGCTGCCTTTCGTGTCATGGCGACAAGCAGAAGAAGGTCGAAGTGCCCGGCGCAAACGGCGAGAACCGGGTGCTTCGTGCCGTCAACGCCGGTCGTTTCGCCGAGAGCGTGCACTCCGACCTGGAGTGCATCGCGTGTCACCGCGAAATCAACGACAGCACGGCGCCGCACCGCAAGACCCCTGGCGAGAGCAGACCCGATTGCGCCCAGTGCCATCTGGATATCGCCCGGATTCTCTCGACGTACAAGACGGCGGGCGAACGGCGCGGCCTGCGCCTCGTCATCGAAAACATCGAGGCCTACAAGACCTCGTTCCACGCGCGCCCGAGCAAGGACGATCCGTCCACCGTCAACGCCACCTGCAATGCCTGCCACGACGTGCACGAGTTCAACGTGCCGCCGCCCGGCTCACCGGCGCGAGACAAATGGCGCCTGGGCGTGTCGGATCTGTGCGGAACCTGCCACGACGCGCACGTCGACGAGTGGTCCGAGTCGGTGCACGGCAAGGCGATGAAGGAGAAACACGACGCGGGGGCGGCCAACTGCGCCGACTGCCACAGCGCACACAGGATCGGCCGGCCCACGTCGGATGCGGTCAAGCTCGCGATCACCGCCAACTGCGGCGGCTGTCACGAAGACGCCTACAAGTCGTACCGCGCCACCTACCACGGCCAGATCGCGACGCTCGGCTTCGCCAACACGGCGAAGTGCTTCGACTGCCATAGCAGTCACGACATCCAGCCGTCGACGAATCCCGATTCGCGCATGTACGTCGACAACCGACTGGACGCGTGCCGGAAGTGTCATAGCGGCAAGAAGGACATACCGCTGGCGACCGCCGGTTTCGTCAGCTTCAGCGCGCACGGCACTACCGACGACTTCGCACGCTACCCGCAGATCTGGATCGCCAACAAGATCATGGTGAACCTGCTGATCGGCACGTTCGCGTTCTTCTGGGCGCACACGCTGCTCTGGTTCTATCGCGAGTTCAAGGAACGCCGCCGACGCGGGTCGTCGCCGCAAGTGCGCCTCGACGACCCGCCGGAAATCCCCGCCGCGCAACGCGCCCGGCGCTTCCAGCGATTCAGCCCGACGTGGCGCGTCGCCCACGTCCTGTTTGCGCTGAGCCTGATGCTCCTGACCCTGACCGGCATCTCGCTGTTCTATCCCGAGGCGCCGTGGGCGAAGACGCTGATCAACCTGCTCGGCGGCCCGAAGCGGGCGGGGATCATTCACCGCACCAACGCCGTGATCTTCGCCGGCGTGTTCTTCTGGCACCTGCTGTATCTCGGCACGCGGATCGCGCGCCACTGGAGGACCTTCAAGGTCTTCGGCCCCAACTCGCTGATCCCGGGGCTGCAGGACCTGAAGGACATCGTCGCCATGTTCAAGTGGTTCCTCGGCATGGCGCCGCGGCCGCAGCTCGATCGCTGGACCTACTGGGAGAAGTTCGACTACTGGGCCCCGTTCTGGGGGGTCACCATCATCGGCGTGAGCGGCGTGATGATGTGGGTGCCGCACATCACCGCGCGCTACCTGCCGGGATGGGCCTTCAACGTGGCCACGATCTTCCACGGCGAGGAGGCGTTCCTCGCGGTCGTGTTCCTCTTCACCGTGCACTTCTTCAACAACCACTTCCGTCCGGACAAGTTCCCGCTCGACATCGTCATGTTCACCGGCAGTGTCACGCTCGAGGACCTGAAACGCGAGCACCCGCTGCAGTACCAGCGGCTCGTCGAGTCCGGCGAGCTCGAGAAGCACCTGGTCGATCCGCCGTCGGCCGGTGCGGTCGCGGCCTCGAAGGCGCTCGGCTTCGCCCTGATCGTGATCGGCCTCACGCTGCTGACACTGGTCGCCATCGGATTCTTTACGAATCCGTAGCGGTCTCACGTCACTAGCGCGCCTCGGGTGCGTACGCCTTCGCCTTGTTGCGGAGCAGCCCACCCAGCTGACCGAGCACGCGTACGAGACCGTGTTCGCCGCGCAGCCATCCTTGGAGCGCGGCGAGAAACTGCCATTGACCCTGGGTGACGGTCGAGCGCTTCCAGTTGCCGGCGGCGTACTTGTTCGCTTCCGCCAGGGTCGGGTAGGTGTGGATCGTGCCCAGGACCTTGTTCAGCCCGATGCCATGCTTCATCGCGAGCACGAACTCGGCGAGAAGATCGGCGGCGTGTTCGCCCGCGATCGTCACGCCGAGGATCCGGTCGGTGCCCGGCCGGGTGAGCACCTTGACCAGGCCGTGCGCTTCCTCGTCGGCGATCGCGCGGTCGAGATCGTCGATGCCGTAGACGGTGACCGTGGCATCGATGCCGCGCTCCTTCGCGTCCTGCTCGTTGAGTCCCACCCGCGCCACCTCCGGATCGGTGAACGTGGCCCAGGGAATTACGCGGTAGTCCGCCTTGAAGCGCTTGAAACGGCCGAACAGTGCATTGACCGCCGCGTACCACGCCTGATGCGAGGCCGTGTGCGTGAACTGGTAGGGCCCGGCCACGTCGCCGCAGGCGAAGATGTTCGGATACAAGGTCTGCAGGTATTCGTCGGTCTCGACCGTTTTCGCCGGCGTCACGCCGATGCCGAGCTGCTCGAGACCGTAACCCGCGGTGTTGGCGATGCGCCCGACCGCCACCAGGACCTGATCGAACGGGATGCGCACCTCGGTTCCGTTCGTCTCCGCGACGAGGACCTTCTCGCCCTGTTCGATCGTGAACCGCGCCGCCTTGTGATTCACGAGCACGCGCACGCCTTCCGCCTCGAAGCGTCGCAGCACGATTCCGGCCACGTCCGCGTCCTCGCGCATGAGCAGGCGCGGCAGCATCTCGACCTGCGTCACCTCCGCGCCGAAGCGCGCGAAGGCCTGCGTCAGCTCGCAGCCGATCGGTCCGCCGCCCAGGACCAGCAGGCGCCGCGGAAGCTCGCGCAAGGCCCACACGGTTTCGGAGGTCAGGTAGCCGATCTGCTCCAGCCCGGGAATCGGCGGCACGAACGGCCGCGCGCCGGCGGCGATCACGATGCTGCGGGTCGAAAGGGTGCGCGTGCCCGCCGCCGCGTCGACTTCGACCGTCCATGGCGACGTGATGCGCGCCGCGCCGTGCAGGCATTCCACCCCCAACGCGGTGTAGCGCTCGACCGAATCGTGCGGTTCGACGGTGCGGATCACTCGCGCGACGCGGTCCATCACGTCGGCAAAGTCGAACGCGGCCCGTGCCTCGCGGATGCCGAACTCATGGCTGCGCGCGATCTGCGCCAGCAGTTTTGCCGAGCGGATCAACGCCTTGCTGGGGACACACCCGGTATTCAGGCAGTCGCCGCCCATCCGCTCCCGTTCCACGAGCGCGACCTTGGCCTTGACCGCGGCGGCGATGTAGGCTGAAACAAGACCCGCCGAACCGGCGCCGATCACCACCAGGTTGTAGTCGTATTGCGCGGGGCGCGGCCAGCGCGCGTAGACGCGGCGTGCCCGGAGCGCATCGAGGATCCGCTTCGCGACCAGCGGGAACACGCCGAGCAGCACGAACGAGACGATCAGGGTCGGCGAGAGGATGCCCCGCAGCGAGTCGATGCGCGCGAGCTGGGTGCCTACGTTGACGTACACGATCGTGCCCGCGAGCATGCCGATCTGGCTCACCCAGTAGAACGTCCAGGGGCGGATGCGCGTGAGTCCCATCGCCAGGTTGATCACGAAGAACGGGAACAGCGGTACCAGGCGCAGCGCGAACAGGTAGAACGGCCCGTCCTTTTCCACCCCGGCGTTGATGGCCGTCAGCTTGTCGGCGAAACGCTGCTGGACCAGGTCGCGCAGCACGAAACGCGCCGCCAGCATCGCGAGCGTCGAGCCGACCGCCGAAGCGAACGACACCACGATGGTCCCGGTCACGAGGCCGAACATGGCGCCGCCGGCGACCGTCACCACGGTTGCCAGGGGAAGGGACAACGCGGTGACGCCCACGTATACGGCGAAATAGGCCGCGATCGTCTGCACGCGGTGCTCGGCGGCGTACGCGGCGAACGCGGCCTGCTGGCTCTTCAGGTAGTCGAGGCTGAAGAAGCGGCCGAGGTCGAACGCGAAGAACGCGACGAGCGCGGCGGCGATCACGAAAAGAAGGAGCAGGCGGCTTCTTGCCATGGTCAGGCCACTCCAATGCAAGCCGGGCCTTGCGGCGCCCGGCGGCGCCAGCCTCAGCGCCCGATGCGGCGCAGCGCGCTGCGCATCAGGTCCATCTGCCGGGCGAACTCGGCGCAGCACACGCACCGGCGCACGTGCAGCCGCACGCGGACATCCTCGATCAGCTTCAGGTCACGATCCATCGACTCGGCGATCACGCGGTGCGCCTGCTTGCAGGTCAGGCGGAGGAAGGCGGCCGTCACTTCAGCACTTTCTTTGCGGACCGAACCAGTTGAGTTCCAGGCACTCGCGCAGGCGCATGCGTGCCCGGTACAGCATGACGAACGCATTGGTCGACGTGATGCGCATTTCCTTACATATCTCGTCGGTCTCGTACTCCAGCCACTCGCGCATCATGAAGATGCGCCCCAGAGCTGCCGGCAGCCGGTCGATGCACGCCTGCACGATCTCCAGGAACTGGCTGCGGTCGAGCGAAGCTTCCGGATCCGCCCAGGCCGGCAGCGGCCGGTCGCGGAAATGGCCGTCTGCGACGAAGAGCTGGTCGAAGTCCTCGGCGCCTGCCGCCTCCTGCGCCGCATCGACCGAGATCTCGCGGTCGTTCCTGCGAAACTGGTCGATGATCTTGTGCTTGAGGATCCCGACCACCCAGGTCTTCACCTGCGACTGGCCGCCGAAGCGCGCCGCGCCCTCGAGCGCGGCGACCAGCGTCTCGGACACCACGTCCTCGGCCCACGTGTCGTTGCGCAACTGCAGGCGCGCTAGCTTGAGCAGCATCGGCCGCAGCTCGGCGAGCGTTGCATCGAGGGCGAGGGTGTTCATGGCGAACGCTGCGGGCGCGGCGTCATCCCTGCGTCGCCCTCATGCGCCGCAACCTGCGGATCAGGCTCGACGTGTCCCAGCGCCCGCCCCGCATGGCCTGCAGGTCGGCGTAGAACTGGTCGACCAGCGCCACCACCGGCAGCGGCGCGCCGTTGCGGCGCGCCTCGTCGAGGCACAGCCCCAGGTCCTTGCGCATCCAGTCCACCGCGAAGCCGAAGTCGAACTTGTCGTCGAGCATCGTCGTGCCCCGGTTATCGAGCTGCCAGCTCTGCGCGGCGCCCTTGCCGATCACCTGCAGCACGAGCTTCATGTCGAGGCCGGCCGCGACGCCGAAATTGATGCCTTCGGCGAGCGTTTGCAGCATGCCGGCGATGGTGATCTGGTTGACCATCTTGGCGAGCTGGCCCGATCCGCTCGGCCCGATCAGCGTGACCGCGCGCGCGAACGCGTTCATCACGGGCTGCGCGCGCGCGAACGCCGCCGCCGCGCCGCCGCACATGACCGTCAGCGTGCCGTTCACCGCACCGGCCTCGCCGCCCGAGACCGGTGCGTCGATGAGGTGCAGCCCGCCAGCCGCCGCCCGGTGCGCGAGTTCGCGCGCGACCTGCGCCGAGGCGGTGGTGTGATCGCACAGGATGGCGTCGCGCGCCATGCCCGCGAACGCACCCTCGGGTCCGAGCACGACGCTGCGCAGGTCGTCGTCATTGCCGACGCAGGTGAAGACGACCTGCGCATCGGCGACGGCCGCGCGCGCAGTCGCTGCCGCGCTGCCGCCGAATTCACCGATCCAGCGCTGCGCCTTGGCGCCGGTCCGGTTGTAGACGCTGACGCGATGGCCTGCGCGTGCCAGATGGCCGGCCATTGGGTATCCCATCGTGCCGAGGCCGAGGAATGCGACGCGATGCGCGGGACAGGGTTCGTAGGTCTTGGCGTTCATCGTCGCAGCGGACAGGCGCGGCCTGCTCCGGCTCGGCATTGCGGGCGCGCATTTTATCCGTGCCCGTCGCAGGTCTCGGCTGGACAAGGGCCCGGTCGCTGCGGCATGCTTGCCGCCGACCCGGGGCGAGGGGCGCCCTGGCATTCCGCAGCGAAATCCCATGGCGAACGTTTCCTCGGTGACTTGCGATGTCGCCGTAATCGGTGGTGGACCCGGCGGTTCGACGATCGCCGCGCTGCTGGCGCAAAAGGGTTATCGGGTCGAGTTGTTCGAGAAGGACCGCCACCCGCGCTTCCACATCGGCGAGTCGCTGCTGCCGCTGAATCTCGAGCTGTTCGAAAAGCTCGGCGTGCTGCAGAAGATCGCGGCGATCGGGATGATCAAGCGCAGCGCCGAGTTCTACACCGAGGAGGCCAAGGGCGCGGAGCAGGTGTACTCGTTCGCCGACGCCTTCGACCAGCGCTATCCGTATGCCTATCAGGTCAGGCGCTCCGAGTTCGACGAGATCCTGCTCCGCAACGCGCAAGCCAAGGGCGCTTTGGTCCACGAGGGCTGGCGCGTGACCGACGTGGAGTTCGGCAAGGATGACGTGACGCTCGCGGTGACCGACGCCGACGGACAACCCGTGCGCGCCACGGCGCGTTATCTCGTCGATGCAACCGGGCGCGACACGTTCCTCGGCGGCAAGCTGCGGATCAAGCATCGCAATCCGAAGCACACCAGTGCGGCGCTCTACAGTCACTTTCGCGGTGCGCGGCGCGGCACCGGCGAGTCCGAGGGCAACATCGCCATCCACTGGTTCCCGCACGGATGGTTCTGGTTCATCCCGTTGCTCGACGGCGTCACCAGCGTCGGGGCCGTCTGCTGGCCGTACTACCTGAAGACGCGCCGGACCGATCCGTCCACGTTCCTCAAGGACACGATCGCACTGTGCCCGTCGCTCGCCGACCGCCTGCGCGACGCGGAGATGGTCGCGCCCGCCACGGCGACCGGAAACTATTCCTACGTCTGCGACCACATGGCGGGCCACCGTTATGTCATGGTCGGCGATGCATTCGCCTTCATCGATCCGGTCTTTTCGAGCGGCGTCTATCTCGCGATGAGCAGCGCGTTCAAAGCGGCCGAGGTCGTCGACGGCGCGCTCGAGGATCCCTCCGCCGCGCCGGCGCTCAATCGTGCGTTCGACCGCGGGGTGCGGCGCGGCTTGCGCCAGTTCTCGTGGATGATCTATCGCATCACCAAGCCGACGATGCGCTACCTGATGCTGAATCCCGGCGACATGCTCGGCGTCAAGCGCGCGGTCATCTCGCTGCTGGCGGGGGACGTGTTCCGCGACGGCCCGGTGTGGTGGCGGCTGATGTTCTTCCGCAGCATCTATTACTCGTTCTCCCTCGCGAACCTGCGCAACGCGCTGCGGCACTGGCGTCGCCACAAGCAGGACATTGTTCCGCAGGCGATCCAGGCCACCGATGGCTCGGGCTGACGCGCCCGGGCTGGTCTTGATGCGAGCATGCGTTGTGGCGGCCGGTTGTTGCGCGGCGGGACCGGTGTCGGGTCAAGGCAAGGAAATGCTGCCGATGTGGGAACTCGGCATCGGACTCGCGTACACGCGCCTGCCGGACTATCGCGGCTCGGACGAAGCGCACGGTTACGTGCTGCCGTTTCCGCTGATCGTGTACCGGGGCGATTTTTTCAAGTCGGATCGCGAAGGCGTGCGCGCGCAGTTCCTCGACAGCCGCTACGTGGAGATCGAACTCTCTGCGGGCGCGACCGTGCCCGTGAACAGCAAGGAGAACAAGGCGCGCCAGGGCATGCCGAGCCTGCGCCCGACGCTCGAACTGGGGCCGGCGATCAAGGTCCATCTCGCCTACGCCGGGGATCAGGCGCCCGGCGACCGCGACGTCGAACTCGACCTCCGTGTTCCGGTGCGCGTCGCGCTCACCTGGCAGGACGGTCCGCGCGACGTCGGCGTGCTCGCGTTTCCCAGCCTGGCGCTGGATCGCCGCGTGCAGTTCGCCGGCTCGCGCTGGAACCTCGGCGCGGTCGCCGGGGGCTATTTCACCGACCAGCGCTACAACCAGTACTTCTATGGCGTCGCGCCGGAATTCGCCACGCCGGAACGCCCCGCATATACGGCGCACAGCGGCTTCGGCGGCTGGCAGGCGATCGCCGCCCTCTCCACGACCTACTCGAAGCGCACCTGGGTCGGTGCGTTCGTGAAATTCGACTGGCTCAATGGCGCCACGTTCGAGAACAGTCCGCTGGTGCGCCAGCGTTCCAACATCGCGTTCGGGATCGGCGTGAGCCACATCTTCGCCACCTCCGACCAGATGGTCGAGGCGTCGCGGTGAACGCTCGGCCGGACGATGCCGAGCAGGCGCGGGCGCTCATCCTCGATCGCCGGCGTGCGTGGCACGTCACGACCCTGCTTGCGGTGGCCGTCTCGCTGCACGTGGTCCCGCAGATGCTGCGCGAGTGGATTGCGCCGGGCCTGTCGATGGTGGCGCTGATGCTCGTCGACGCGCTCGTGTTCGCGACGCTCGTCCGTTCGCGCAACACGCTGCGGCTGGCGGGCCTGATCGCGCTGATGTTCGCCGTCGTCTACATCTCGCGCCGGCAGAACCTGGTCGCGCTGCCGTCGATCGCCCTCAACGCGGTGCTCGCGCTCGGCTTCGCCCTGACGCTGCGGCGCGGCCGCACGCCGATGATCCACGCCATCGCGGAATGGGCGCTCGCACCCGAGCCCGTGACGCCTGAATTCGCCCGCTACCTGCGCCGCCTCACCCAGGCGTGGATGGTCTTCTTCATCCTGATGGCGCTCGCGTGCGCGGTGCTCGCGCTGGCCGCGCCGTTCTGGTGGTGGTCGTTCTTTTCGAACGTGTTGTCGTGGCCCCTGATCGGCGCGTTCTTCTGCGGCGAGTACCTGGTCCGGCGTATCGGGTTTCCGCATCTTCCGCCCCACACGCCCCTGCAGACGATCTCGAGCGCGCTCGCGTATCCGGGCGAGGCGCTGCGCAGGGCGTTCGAACGTCCATGAGCGGCGTGCTGTCCGTGCCGATCGCGTCGCACGCGCGCCCCGGGGACGTGCTCGCCTGGGTCGACGGGCGCCCGGTCGCTGCCGGCACCTTCGTGGCCGACGTCCGGCGTCTCGCCGCGCGGCTGGCCGGCCACGAGCGTGCGCGCCGCTACGTCGTCAACGCGTGCGCGGATCGCTATCGCTTCGCCGCGACGTTGTGCGCATCGGCGGTCGCCGGCCGCGTCAGCCTGCTGCCGAGTTCGCGTGCTCCCGCCGTGCTGGCGGAACTCGCGGCGCGATATCCCGATCACATCGTCGCCGCCGACGCCGACCTCGGCGGCGGCTTCTCGCTCCGCCTGGCGGTCGACGAAATACCGGGCGTGGAGACGGCCTGGCCGCCGCCGCTCATCGCACGCGATGCGCAGGCGGCGATCGCTTTCACCTCGGGCAGCACCGGCGTCCCGTTGCCGCAGGTCAAGCTGTGGGGCAGCCTGGTCGACGGCGCATTCGGCGAGCGGACCGGCCTCGGTCTCGAGGGGCCGGCCGACACGGTCGTGGTCGGCACCGTCAGCCCGCAGCACATGTTCGGCCTCGAATCGACGGTGATGCTGCCTCTTTGCGGCCCGTTTGCCTTCTCGAACGCGCATCCGCTGCATCCGGAACAGGTCGCCGCCGACCTGGCCACAGTGCGCGGCCATCGCGTGCTCGTGACGACACCGGTGCACCTGCGTGCGCTTGCGGCGAGCGGCGTCGAGTTGCCGCCGCTCGCGTGCATCGTCTGCGCCACCGCCCCGCTCACCGAAGAACTCGCGGCACGCTGTGAAGCCCTGTGGCATACGCGCGTGCTCGAAATCTATGGCTGCACCGAGACCGGCCAGGTCGCGGCACGCCGCACGGTGGACGGGCCCTGGTGGCAGGCGCTGCAGGGCGTGACGCTCGAGGAGCGCGACGACGGCTTCTGGGCCGGTGGCGGGCACATCACGGCGCCGGCGCCGCTGGCCGACCGGCTGAGGCTGCGCGACGCCCGGACCTTCCTGCTCGAAGGACGCAACTCCGATCTCGTCAACGTCGCCGGCAAGCGCACTTCGCTCGCCGCGCTCAACCATGCCTTGTTGGCGGTCGATGGCGTGCTCGATGGCACCTTCTTCGTGCCCGACGCCGTCCAGAACGGCGGCCGCGAGGCGCGCCTTCTCGCATTCGTCGTGGCGCCGCAGCGGACGCGAACGCAGATCCTCGCCGCGCTGCGCTCCCGCATGGATCCGGTGTTCCTGCCGCGGCCGCTGGTGCTGGTCGATGCGTTGCCGCGCAATTCGACCGGCAAGCTGCCCCACGCCGAGTTGCGCGCTCTCGCCAGGGACCACGTGGAACGGCGCGCGTGAAGACGGTCGGATCGTTTTCGTTGCCGGCCTCCCACCCCATGTTCGCCGGGCACTTCCCGGGCAACCCGATCGTTCCCGGCGCCTATCTGCTCGCCGTGGTCGAGCGCGCGGCCAACGCCTGGCTGCGTGCGCAGGGCACGACGGGGCGCGTTGCAGGGGTGGCCGCGGTCAAGTTCACCCGGCCGTTGCGACCGGAAGAGGTGTGCGAGATCGCGTTCGCCGCGCCGGGCACGGACACCTTGCGCTTTCGCCTGCAGGTCGGCGGCACGCCGTGCGCCGGCGGTACGCTCACCCTGCGGCCGGCGAACGCTTCCGATGACTGAGCGCCGCGCGGTCCTGTGCGTCCTGGCCGGTGCGCTCTTGAGCAGCACGGCGCCGGCCCGAGCGGGCGGGGACGACCTGGAAGGCCTGTTCGCGCTGTTCGCGGCACAAGGCGAGCGGCGCAAGGCCTTCGTCGAGCGGCGCTACTCGGTGCTGTTTCGCAATCCGCCCGAAGCGCGCGGCACGCTCTACTTCAAGCCGCCCGCGCTGCTCGAACGCGATGTCGTGAGCCCGCGCAAGGAAAAGGTCCGCATCGACGCCGAAACCGCAACGCTGCGCATCGAAGGCGACGACGGCAAGGTGACGGAGCGCAAGGCGTCGCTCGCGACGATCCCGCAGCTCGCGAACCTGGTGCTGACCATTCGCGCCACGCTTGCCGGCGACCTCGCGACGCTGCGCAGGAACTACGTGGTCACGATGACGCACCCCTTGCCGCGCTGGCGCATCGAGATGACACCCATCATGAAGATCGACGAAGCGGCCGGCGGTGGCGTCAGCACGATCAGCATGGCCGGCGAGCGCGCTGAGGTCGAGCGGATCGAGTTCACCGACACGAGCGGCGACCGCACGGAAATCCTCCTGAGCCCCGCGTCATGAGCCTGATCGTCCGCTGGTTGGCGCTTCTGGTCGCGCTCGCCGCGTGCGCATGGGTGGTCGCGCGCGCGCCGATCGCCACCGATATCGCGGCCTTCCTGCCGGGGCCGGCTACGCCTGAACAGCGCCTGCTCGCCGAGCAGCTCCGCGACGGCATCGCGGCACGACTGGTCCTGATCGGCGTTTCCGTTCCCGACGAAGCGCAGTCGGAGAAGGCGGCACGCGTCGCCGCGTCGCTGGCGGTCCGCCTGCGCTCCGATCCGCATTTCACGTTCGTGGTGAGCGGCGATCCGAAGGACTTCGAGCGCGAGCAGCAATTGCTGTTCGACGCGCGATATCTGCTCAGCCCGCAGATCGAGCCGGCCGAGTTCACCACCGGGGGACTGCGCGCGGCGCTCGATCGCCTCGAGCGTCGTCTCACGTCGGCGATCGCGCCCCTGGTGCGGCCGATGGCGCCGCGCGACCCGACCGGCGAGATGATCGCCGTGGTCGAGCGCCTGGCACAGCGTCCGCCGCCGCGCACGAGGCATGGCGTCTGGTTCACGGCCGACGGGCGGACCGCGATCGTGCTCGCGCAGACGCGCAACCCCGGCTTCAACATCGACGCGCAGGAGCAGGCGCAAAGGGCGTTGCAGGCGGCTTTTGCCGCGAGCCGCGATGCGGTCGCGGACGCTGCCGAGGTGTCGTTGCAGCTCGCGGGCCCGGGCGTGTTCGCCGTGGAATCGCGCGCACGCATCGAGCGCGATGCGCGCCGCCTGTCGATACTCGCGACCATCCTGATCGCGGGCCTCCTGCTGTCGGTGCTGCGCAGCCCGCGCTTCCTGTTGCTCGCTGCCGTGCCGGTCGGCACCGGTGCGTTGGCCGGGCTCGCCGTGATCGCGCTTGCGTTCGGCGAGATCCACGGCATCACGCTCGGCTTCGGCCTCACGCTGATCGGCGAGGCCGTCGACTACGCGATCTATGTCCACCTCCAGCGCGCGCCGCCGGGCGATGCGCGCGGCAACGGCCGGCTGTGGCGCGCGCTGCTGCTCGCCGTGTTGTCGTCGGCTGCCGGGTTCCTCGCGATGATCCTGTCCGGATTCCGCGGCCTGGCGCAGCTCGGCGTGTTCTCCCTGGTCGGCATCGTCGTGTCCGGCGCGGTCGCGCGCTACCACCTGCCTGCGCTCCTGCCTCCGCCCAGGCCGCATCCGCTGCCTTTCGACTGGCCGCCGGCCAGGCGCGGCATCCAGCGCGCCGTGCAGGCGGTCATCGCGGCGGCGCTGGTCCTGGCGGTGGTCCAGATCGCGGCCAGAGGTTCGGGCGTCTGGATCGACTCGTTGTCCTCGATCTCGCCGCTCGGGTCCGGTGCCGGTGCGCTCGACGCGCGCCTGCGCGGCGATGCTGCGCTGCCGGAGGTCCGGTGGCTGATCGCGCTCGAACGTCCGAACCAGCAGGAGGCGCTCGAGCAGACCGAGGCATTGCGCCCAACGCTGGAAAAGGCGCGCGAGTCCGGCGCCCTGGTCGCGTTCGACTCACCCGCCGACGTGCTGCCAAGCGAGCGCACGCAGCGCGCGCGACAGGCGGCTTTGCCGGAACGAGCCGCGTTGCAGGCCGCGCTCGCCAGCGCGGTCGCATCGAGCAACTTCGCGCCGAACGCGTTCGCGCCGTTCGTGGACGACGTCGAGAAGGCGCGCGCCGGACCGCTTCTGACCCCGGCGTACTACGCGGGCAGCGGATTGGGGCAGCGGCTGACGGCGCAGCTGGTCGCGCGCCCAAGCGGAAGCACGGCCGTGCTGGTCACCGTGCACGGGGTCGACGAAGAGAAGGCGGCGCAACTGCGGGGCGCCATCAAGGCGCACGGCGCGACGCTGATCGACCTGAAGGACGATGTCGAACGGCTGCTCGCGGACTACCGCCGCACCGCGCTCTGGGCCGCACTCGCCGGGGGCGCGCTCATCGTCCTGCTGCTCGTCGTGCAAATGCGCAACGCCCGCGTCGTCCTGCGCATCGGTGCGGCGCTTGCCGCCGCGGTGCTCGTCACGGCGGGCACCCTTGTCCACATCGAGGGGTCATTGACGCTGTTCCACCTCGTCGCCCTGCTGCTCGTGGCAGGAATCGGGTCGAACTACGCCATCTTCTTCTGCCGATTGCCGGCCGATAGCGCGGCGCGGCGCACCACCCTCGCCTCGGTCGCCCTCGCTTCTGCGACCACCTTCATCGCTTTCGTGCTCCTTGCCACGTCGACCACCCCGGTTTTGCATATGATTGGAACGACCGTCGCCATCGGTACGCTCGCGGGGCTCGCCGCCAGTGCTGCATGCGCGGCGGTCGAACCGCCTGATGCCTGAGAACGTGTCGCACGAGCGCAGTCCGATCGTCGTTTCCGACTTCACCGCCACCACCGCCGTCGGGGGTGGACGCGAAGCCCTCCTGCAGGCCCTGCTCACGCGGCGCGGTGCGTTGCGCGCGTGCGAGTTCGGACCGCCGGAGCTGGCGCAGTTCGGGCGCCTGCATCGGATCGAAACGTTTGTCGGCCCGGTCGAAGGCGTCGACGCGGTCGTCCTGCCGCCGCATCTCGCGCAGTTCGACTGCCGCAACAACCGGCTCGCGTGGCTCGGGCTGCAGCAGGACGACTTTCTCGCGCAAGCGGTGCGGGTCAGGGAGCGATACGGTGCGGATCGTGTCGCGGTGATCTTCGGCACCAGCACCTCGGGCATGTTGCAGGCGGAGTGGGCATACCACGCGCGCGCCGGCGCCGGTCCGCTGCCGGAGGAGTTTCACTATGCCACCACCCTCAACTGCTATTCGGTCGCGGCGTTCGTGGCCGAGGTGCTCGGGCTGAGCGGCCCGTCCTACGTGGTGTCGACCGCGTGCTCGTCGAGTGCGAAGGTCTTCGCTGCCGCCGCGCGGCTCATGCGCGCCGGTGTGGCCGACGCTGCGATCGTGGGCGGCGTCGATTCGCTGTGCCTGACGACGCTGTACGGATTCGGGTCGCTCGAACTGCTGTCGCCCGATCCGTGCCGCCCGTTCGCACCGGATCGGCGCGGCATCTCGATCGGCGAAGGTGCGGGTTTTGCACTGCTCGAGTTCGCCGAGCGGGCGCCCCAGGCGCTGGCGCGCCTGGCGGGCTGGGGCGAGTCGAGCGACGCGCATCACATGTCGTCGCCGCATCCGGAGGGGCTCGGCGCCCAGCTCGCGATGCGCGGCGCCCTCGAGCGGGCCGGACTGCAACCGCGCGAGGTCGGCTACATCAACCTGCACGGCACGGCGACGCGCGCCAACGACGTTGCAGAAGGCCGCGCGGTTGCCGCCGTCTTCGGCAGCTCCGTGCCGGGCAGTTCGACCAAGTCCTGGTTCGGTCATCTGCTCGGCGCCGCGGGCATCACCGAGGCCGCGGTGTCGCTGCTCGCGCTGAGGTCGAACTTCGCGCCGGGCACGCTCAACACCGAAGAAAAAGACCCGGAGTGTCCGAACTGGCTGCTCACCGACAACCTCGAGGCCAGTTTCGACTACGTGCTGTCGAACTCCTTCGGCTTCGGCGGCAGCAACTGCAGCCTGATCTTCGGCCGGATGACGTGATGACGCCGAGCTACGTCGCCGGGATCGGGGTCTGGTCGCCGCTCCTGCCATCCTGGCAGGCGTGTCGCGAACGTCTGCTCGGCGAACCGGTGGCCGGGAGCGATGCCAGGCTGCCTCCCGCGGACTGGCTTCCCGCCGTCGAGCGACGGCGTGCGACGCTGAGCACGCGCGTCGTGCTGTCGGTGACCAAGGAAGCGCTGATGTATGCCGGGTGGAAGCCCGGCGAGCTGCCGACGGTGTTCGCGTCGAGCTCGGGCAGCCCGGACATCACCAACGACCTTTGTACCGCACTTGCGGCCGGCGATACGCAGATTTCGCCGACACGCTTTCACAACTCGGTGCACAACGCCGCGGCGGGCTACTACAGCATCGCGGTGGCGTGCCACGCTTCGTCGATCACGCTCGGCGCGCACGATGCCAGTGCCGCGGCGGGCCTGCTCGAGGCGAGCGTGCTGCTCACGACCGAGTCGACGCCCGCCTTGTTCGTCGCGTTCGACGCGCCTTACACCGGGCCGCTGGCGGACATTCGGCCGATCGCCGATCCGTTCGGCGTCGCGCTCGCGCTCGCGCCGGAACCGGCCCAGGGCCAGCTGGCGCAGATCGTCGTCGCGAGGACCGCCCACGAGGATCGGCCGCTCTCGGTGTGCCGCGCGCCGGAACTGGAATACGTTCGCCGGCACAATCCGAGTGCCCGACTGCTGCCGTTGCTCGAAGCGCTGGCGCGCCGCGCGCCGGCGCAAATCGTGCTCGACATGACGAACGGCGGCCAATTGGTGGTGGATGTGGCGCCATGTTGAGCGACCGCATCGAGCACCTGCTGCCGCACGTGGGCGCGATGCGCATGATCGCGGCCGTGGTGCGCTGGAGCGACGAGGACATCGAGTGCACGGTGCTCAGCCATCGCGACGCCGCCAACCCGATGCGCATCGACGGCCGGCTGCCGGCCGTATGCGGGCTGGAATACGGTGCGCAGGCCATGGCGTTGCACGGCGCGCTGGTCGCGGGTCGCGATGCCAAGCCGCGGGTGGGGCTGCTCGTCGCGGCGCACGAGCTGGCTTGGCAGGTGGCGCGCCTTGACACGATCGCGGGCGCCCTGACCGTGTGCGCACGGTGCCTGCTCGGCTCGGCGTACCAGGTCGCGTACGAGTTCGACCTGCGCGACGGAGTACGGTCGCTGGTCCATGGCCGGGCCAGTGTCATGCTTGCGGTGGCGTGAGCACGTGGCGCGGGCAGCCGCTCGGGTGCGCGGCCCCGACTGCCAGCGCCCATGACGGGCGCGGCGCCTCCGTGGTTGTGGCTGGCCGACATCGGGCCCGCGGCGCGCTCCGACTGGTTCGAGCATCATCGGACCTGGCTTTCCGCGAGCGAGCGGGCGAGGCTGCAGCGCATCGTCCGGGCCGAGCGTCGCGACCAGTTGGTGGCGGGCCACATCCTGCTGCGCCGGTTGGTCGCCGCCCGAACGGGTGTCGCGGTGCGCGAGGTGGACGTATGCTCGCAGCCCGATGGACGCGTGGAGCTGATCGCACCTCCCGGCTGGCGACCCAGCCTGGCGCATTCAAAACAGTGGGTTGCCGCGCTGCTCGACCGCGGCGAGACTGGTGCGGGAGTCGACATCGAGCGCATGCAAGCGGACCGGCAGATCCAGACCATCGTCAAGCTCGTGTGCGCGATCGAGACCGAGTCGATCGAGCAGGCGTATCTCGCCTGGGCGCAGCGGGAAGCCGAAGTCAAGGCCGGTCCCGATACCCCCGGCACATGGGTCGCGACCTGGGCCGGCAATGCGCTCGCCGTATGCGCCGGCGCGCCTCCTCGGGTGGCGCAACTGGATCTCGCGGCGGACACACCCGCGCGCGTGCTCGACCTGGTCTGGACCCGCAGAACGCGGGTGGCGGCCGGCTATGGCAGCTGAGATGACGTTTACCGACCTCCCGTCCCGGCTGAACCGCCGCTGGCGCCAACTCGCCGCCGCGCTGTGCTTCATCTTCTTCGGCGTCGGCGCGACGTTGGTGGGCAGCGTGGTGATCCCCATTGCGCGCCTCTTCGTCACCGGCGCGGAGCGGCGGCAACGGGTCAGCCGGACGGTCATCCGGGGCGGCATGCGCCTGTTCTGGCGCACGATGCTGATCCTGCGCCTGTTCGACTGCGACGTGCGGGGCGCCGAACACCTCGACGGCGAGCGCCTGCTGGTCGTTGCCAACCATCCGACGCTGATCGACGCCGTCCTGCTGCTGGGCCTGATCCGGGACGCGGTGGTCGTCGCCAAGCCGGCGCTCGCGCACAACCCCGTGACCGGCCCGGCAGTCGGAGCGGCGGGTTATATCGTGAATGCGGAAGGGCCCGCGCTGGTTGCGGAGGCGGCCCAGGTCCTCGCGCGCGGCGGGCGCGTGCTCGTGTTCCCCGAAAGCACTCGCACGGCCCCCGGCCAGCCCGTCCGGCTGCAGCGCGGCGCGGCAAATATCGCGGTCCGTACGGGATGCCGCGTGGTCGTGGTTACAATCCGTGTGTCGAATCCGATGCTATACAAAGGAGCGGCGTGGCACGACATGCCGCTCGACTTGCCGCGGTTCGACGTTGACGTCCGAGCGCCGTTCGAAGTGGGGGAGATCGTCGCGGCTCACGATTCGCTGGCGCTTGCCGCGCGCGATCTGAATGATCGGTTGCAAGAGCTGTACGACACGGAGATGGCTGCAAGTGGAGCCGCTTGAACGGGAAATCGCCGAGCTGATCGTCTCGTGCACCGGGCTGGAAGACGTGCGCGTCGACGATATCGACCCGGAAGCGCCGCTCTTCGTCGAGGGTCTCGGCCTCGATTCGATCGATGCGCTGGAGATAGGCGTGGCGCTGAACAAGCGCTATGGCGTGCGCCTCACGGCCGACTCGGAAGACAATCGCAAGCACTTCGCGAGCCTGCGCAGCCTGACGCGATTCGTTGCCGGGCAGCGGCCGGCCGATCCGGTGCGCTCGGCGGCCTGACCGCATCGCAAGGTGACCCGGTATGCGGCGCGATCCACTGACCCGCGATGAAGTCGAGCAGTGGCTGGCCGAGTTCATGCACACGTGTTTCGCCGTCGATCGCGAACGCATCGTGCCCACGGCCGATCTCGCCGTCGACCTCGACCTCGATTCGATCGACGCCGCCGACATCGTCCTGCAGTTCAACCAGGCGTTCGGGCGCAAGGTCGACGTGCGGGCCTTTCGCAGCGTGCGTACGGTCGGGGACGCGTTGGCCGCGCTGTTCGCACTCGAGAAGTGACGGCGCGAGCCCGGCCAACCCGCGCGCGCGGGCGCGAAGCTGATGGTGGAATCGACGGCGTCCTTCCGGCCATGCGTGGTCGTTCCGGTCTTTGACCACGAGCACGCGCTGCCCAGGCTGGTGGACGGCCTGCGCGCCAGCGGCCTGACGTGCTGGCTGGTCGATGACGGAAGCGGTCCCGCCTGCGCCGCGGCGATCGACGCGCTGGCCGCGGCGGAGTCGGCATGGCTGCGGGTCGAACGCCTGGCGCAGAACCGCGGCAAGGGCGTGGCCGTGCTGGCCGGTTTCCGCGCCGCGCAGCGCGCCGGGTTCACGCATGCCGTGCAGATCGACGCCGACTGCCAGCACGATCCGCGCGACATCCCGCGCTTCGTCGCCGCTGCGCGTGCGCATCCGGGGTCCATCATCAACGGCGTGCCGCAATACGATGCTTCGGTGCCGAAGGCGCGCTACTACGGACGCTACATCACCAACGTGCTGGTCTGGCTCTACACCCTGTCGCTCGAGATTCGCGACTCGATGTGCGGCTTCCGCATCTATCCGCTGGCGGTCGCGGTGGCGCTCGACGACGCGGCGCCGGTCGGGCGGCGCATGCAGTTCGACACCGACATCATCGTGCGCATGTTCTGGTCCGGGGTCCGGGTCGTGAACCTCGAGACGCCAGTGACCTATCCGATCGACGGCGTTTCCCACTTCGACCTGCTGCGCGACAACCTGCGCATGGCGGGGCTGCATCTGCGCCTGGCCGCGGGCTTCGTGCGGCGCCTGCCCGTGCTGCTGGCGCGCCGCCTGGTCGCGCGCTCCGATGGCGAACGTGGCTGAACGCGCCGCGCGGCCGCTGCACTGGGCTTCGCTGCGCGAAGCGGGTTTGTCCGCCGGGCTCTGGTTCCTCTACGGCGTCTATCGGTGCGGCGGCAGGTGGCTTTACCGGCTGATCCTCTGGCCGGTCGCGTTCTACTTCACGTTGACCCGCGGCGTCGCGCGCCGCGCGTCGGTCGAATACCTGCAACGCATCGGGCAACTCGCGTCCGATGCGCCGCTCGCGATTCGCTGGTGGCACGTGACGCGGCACATCGAGCGTTTCGCCGACGCCCTGCTGGACAAGGCGCTGGCCTGGACCGGCGCGCTCGATCTCGACGCGATGGAACTCGACGTCGATCCGCGTTTCTTCGCCGCCGAGAGGGCAGGTGTGGGCGGTGTTCTGGTAGTCGCGCACTGCGGCAACCTCGAAGTGCTGCGCGCGCTGGCGCGGCGCCTGCCTACCTTGCGCATGAAGATCCTGGTTCACACCCGCCACGCGCAACGTTTCAACCGCCTGCTGGCGCGCCTGAATCCGGCCAGCGCGGCCAATCTGTTGCAGGTGACCGAACTCGATGCGGCCGCCGCCGCCGAACTGTCGGAGTGCGTCGAAGGCGGCGAGTTCGTCGTCATCGCGGCCGACCGGGTACCGGTCGGCGCACGGCCCGGTCCCACCCTCGCGATCCCGTTCCTGGGCCGGCCCGCACCGTTGCCGGTCGGACCGTGGGTGCTCGCCGCTGCGCTCGGTTGCCCGGTCTACTGGCTCTCGTGCCTGAAGGCCGAGGGGCGATACACGTTGCGCTGCGAACTGCTGTTCGAGCGGATCGAGATGCCACGTGCGCAGCGGTTGCCCGTGCTGACCCGGGTCATGACGGCCTATGCGCAGCGCCTCGAGCAAGCCTGCCGCGCCGCCCCGTACTCGTGGTTCAACTTCTACCCGTTCTGGGCGCCAGCCGGCGGCCGCTCGTGACACTCACGGCGAGCGCCGAAATCGTCGTGCCGTTCCACGATCTCGATCCGGTCGAGATCGTCTGGCACGGCAACTACGTCAAGTACCTCGAAGTCGCGCGCGATCACCTCATGGACGGGATCGGCTACGGCCACGACGCCATGCGCGCCTCCGGTTTCGTGTGGCCGGTGGTCGAGCTGAGGGTGCGTTATCTGCAGCCGGCGCGCATGCGCCAGAAGTTGCGCGTGCGCGCCAGCATCCTGGAGTACGAGCAGCGGTTGAAGATCGTCTACGAGATCAGCGACGCCGCGAGCGGGCGCCGGCTGACCCGCGCGCACACCGTGCAGGTGGCGGTGCGCCTGGATACCGGCGAAATGTTGTTCCATACACCGCCCGTCCTGCGCGAGAAGGTGGCGGCTGCACAGGCGCGCTAGAGTTCGCCGCATGGCCGACGCCGTTCTCGTCACCGGATCCAGCCGCGGCATCGGCCGCGCCATCGCGCTGCGGCTCGCGCGCGACGGCTACGACATCGTCCTGCATCATCGCAACTCCGCCGCGGCGATCGAGGCGACGACGGCCGAGGTCGCGGCATTGGGCCGGAATGCCACCAGCGTGTGCTTCGATGTCGCCGATCGGGCCGCGGCCAAGGCCGAACTCGAGCGGATAGTGCGCGAGCGGGGCGCACCCTACGGCGTCGTGTGCAATGCGGGCATCACGCGCGACAACGTCTTTCCCGGGTTGCTGCCGGCCGACTGGGACGCCGTCCTGCGCACCAACCTCGACGCGTTCTTCAACGTGCTGCATCCGCTGGTGATGCCGATGATCCGGCGCCGCAAGCCGGGCCGCATCGTGACGATCGCCTCGGTCGCGGGCCAGATCGGCAATCGCGGCCAGGTCAACTACAGCGCGTCGAAGGCCGGCGTCATTGGCGCGACCAAGGCGCTTGCGGCCGAACTGGCAAGCCGGCAGATCACCGTGAACTGTGTCGCGCCGGGACTGATCGAAACCGACATGACGCGGGGGCTGCCGGTCACCGAGATCCTGAAGGCGATTCCCGCCGGCCGCGCCGGCACGGCGGACGAGGTCGCCGCGGCGGTTGCTTTCCTGATGTCGCCGGATGCGGCCTACGTCACGCGGCAGGTGATCGGGGTCAACGGCGGCCTGTTCGGATGAGCGCGACGATGACCGCACACGCGCGTCGCGTCGTGGTCACGGGCATGGCCGGCCTGTCGCCGATCGGGCAGGACTGGCCCACGGCGCGCGCGGCGCTGCAAGAACACCGCAGCGGCGTGCGGCGCATCGCCGATTGGGAGCGGATCGAGGGAATGATTTCGTTCCTGGGCGCCCCGGTCGCGGACTTCGTCCAGCCGCCGCACTACCCGCGCAAGGCGCTGCGCACGATGGGCCGTGTCGCCCTGCTGTCCGTGCGTGCGACCGAACTCGCGTTGATCGATGCCGGGCTCGCCGGCAGCCCGCTGTTGGCGAGCGGCGAGGTCGGCGTCTCCTATGGATCGACGATCGGCTCGCCCGAGGATGCGGTGGACTTCGCGCTGGTCCTGGAGCGCCACAGCACGCGCGGCGTCAACGCCACCAAGTACCTGCGGATGATGAGCCACACCGCGGCGATCAATGTCGGCGTTTTCTTCGGCCTGCGCGGCCGCATCATCCCGACATCGAGTGCCTGCACCTCCGGCAGCCAGGGCATCGGCTTCGGCTACGAGTCGATCCGCTACGGCCGCAGCCGCGTCATGGTGTGCGGCGGCTCGGAAGAACTGTCGCCCGCGCAGGCGATCGTGTTCGATACGCTGGGCGAAGCAAGCCGCCGCAACGACACGCCGTCCCGGACACCGCGGCCGTTCGATCGCGCGCGCGACGGGCTGGTGATCGGCGAAGGCGCGGCAACCCTCGTGCTGGAGGATCTCGAGTCGGCGCGGGCGCGCGGCGCGCCGATTCACGCCGAGGTGGTCGGCTTCGGCACCAACAGCGACGGCGAGCACGTGACCCAGCCCCGCGTCGCGTCCATGAGCGCGGTGATGCAGATGGCGCTTGCCGATGCGCAACTCGCCCCGAGCCAGATCGGCTACGTCAACGCGCACGGCACCGCCACCGCGATCGGCGACGTGGCGGAATCGAAGGCGATGGTCGCGGTGTTCGGCACGCGTGTGCCGACCAGCTCGCTCAAGGGCCACCTGGGTCACACGCTGGGCGCCTGCGGCGCCCTCGAATCGTGGCTGACGATCGCCATGCAGCGCGAGCGCCGCTTTGCGCCCACGCTCAACCTGGCCGACGTCGATCCGGAATGTGCCCCGCTCGACTACATCATCGGCACCCCGCGCGATCTGGACTGCGAGTACGTGATGAACAACAATTTCGCGTTCGGCGGCGTGAACACGTCATTGATATTCCGGCGCTGGAACGATTGATGCCGGTCGGCCGGCGCCCGGGGCACTGAAAACACGAATGAGTCACCAGCTTGCTTTTGCCGCGCTCGTCGCCGCCGCGGCGCTGCGCTATCGGCCGGCCGGGCGGAGCGCGTACTACTTCGCGCGCGGCAAGCTCGGCGGCGATCCGGTGTTCGCGGCGATCCTGCGCCAGGGCCTGATCCCCGACCGGGCGCGCGTGATCGACCTCGGTTGCGGCCAGGGCGTGCTGCTTGCGCTGCTGGCGACGGCGGGCGATCCGCGCCAGGGCGCAAACTGGCCGCGCGGCCTTCCGCCGTTGCCGCGCGACACCACCGTCCGCGGCGTCGACCTGCGCGCCGAAGCCATCGAAGCGGCGCGGATCGCGCTCGGCCACGGCGCCGAGGTGTCGGTCGGAGACGTGCGCGACGCACGGCTCGCCGAATGCGATGTCGTGACGATCCTCGACGTGCTGCACTACATCGATTTCGACGCCCAGGTGCGCCTGCTCGAGCGCGTGCACGCAGCGCTGGTGCCGGGCGGGCGGCTGCTGCTGCGTGCCGGCGACGCCTCGCGCGGCTGGCGCTTCCGCTTCACGCTTGCCTGCGATGGGCTGATCACGCTGTTCCGCGGCAGCCTGCAGCGGCGGTTCTATTGCCGCCGCGGTGCCGAGTGGCTGGCGTTGTTGCGGCAGGTCGGCTTCGATGCCCAGATCCAGCCGATGTGTGCCGGCACGCCGTTTGCGAACGTGTTGTTGGTAGGGCGGCGCCCGTAAGAGCGCCGCCTCCGGCCCGACTCAACTCGTCATCCTGCGGAGGTTGCCATGGTGCTCGCGACGTTGACGGTTGCGTTGGCGGTCGGTGCTGCCTGCCAGGCGAGCAGTCCGGCACATACCCAGGCGCTGGTCGAGCTCTACACCTCGCAGGGCTGCTCCAGCTGTCCTCCCGCGGATCGCTGGCTCTCCAGGTTCGATCCGCGCGCGACCGCGGGCGCGGTGCCGCTCGCCCTGCACGTCGGCTACTGGGACTACATCGGCTGGAAGGATCCGTACGCGCGGCGCGAGTTCAATGCGCGCCAGGAGTGGCTGGCGGAGCTGAATCGCAATCGAACCGTCTACACGCCCGGTGTGTTCCTGCAGGCGCGCGAGATGCCGCGCTGGAGCGAGGGTGCAACCTTCGACTCGGCCCTGCGGACGATCGCCGCGAAGCCGGCGCGCGCGAAGATCGATCTTGCCGTCGAATCCGTGCAGGCCGGCGCGGTGCAGGTGAATGCCCGGGCCGAACTGGCGGGCGAAAGCGGCAGCGCGAATGCGCGCCTCTTCGTCGCCCTGACCGAAAGCGGCATCGACACGCCGGTCAAGGCCGGCGAAAACCGCGGCGTCACCTTGCACAACGATCACGTGACACGCGACTGGTCGGGACCGCTCGCGCTCGGCGCGCAGAAGGTCGCCCTCACGGCGCCGGCGACCGCCGGCGCGCAACGCGCCGTCGTCGCGTTCGTGCAGGACCTCGCCACCGGAGACGTGCTGCAGGCGTTGCGGTTGCCCCTTGCCGCCTGCACGCCCTGAACCGTCCGCGGGCTAGCGCCGCAGCGCGCGTCCGGCGCCGCGCGTCTGCGCGCGCTCGAACGGGCGCCACAACGCGGGCGTCCACGGGCGGCATGCCAGCAGCAGGCTGACGGGCGGCCGCTCCGCCAGCGGCAGGGCAGCGTCGTCGATGTGCTGCGCCGAGAATTCGCGCGCCACGCGCTTGAGGCGGTCGGCGAGGGCGAGCTGCGCGGTGCGCGACAACCGGCCGTTGAGCAGCAGCATCGTCTCGCCCGCGCCGGCGAATGCCGAGTCGAAGAAATCGTGCGCGTGATTCTTGAACGTCTGCTGGATCGGTCCGTTGGGAATCCACGCGAAGGTGCGCGCGATCTTCAGGCGGATGCGGTTCTTGGGCAGCAGCTCGATGATGCCGATGCGATCGAGCCGCGCCAGCAGGCCGACGACCTCGGCGGTCGGCAGCGTGTATTCGGCGCTGATGTCGGCGAAGCTCATGAGGTTGAGCACCGCCACCGCCACCAGGAAGAGCTTCGGTTCGGCGACGATCTCGCGCTCCTGCTCCTCGGTGAGGCGGGTCAGCAGGTGCTCCTCCCGGCCGAACTGGCGCGTCAGTTCGCCGAACTCGATCCCGGCCGCGGCGAGGATCTGGTCCAGGCGCGCGAGGGTGAAGTTGCGCTCGGAGAACATGCGCTTGACGCTCGCCTCCGACATGCCGATCCGCCTGGCGACCTGCGCGTAGGTCAGCCCGCGCGCCTTCAATTCGCGCTTGAGCACGTCGATCACTGCGGACGCCTGCGCCATCGGTATCCTCCGCCGGTCGCTCGAACCGCCGCGAGTATCGCCGCTCGCTACCCCCTGCGGCAACGCCCGCGACCGGCTTCCGCGCGCGACCCGAGCCGGGGCGGTGGCGGCAGCATCGGTGCGGGTCGCCGCGTGGAAACGGCGCTTCAGGAGACCAAATGCTGAAACTGGAACGGGACTATCTCGCCGAGGCGACCCGGGCCGGCCTCATCACGCCGGCCCAGGAAGAGCCGCTATGGAAGTTCCTGCATCAGCGCGCGGCCGCGGCGCCCGCGGCGCGAGCGGACGGGCCGCGCTTCACCTTCACCAACGTGCTGTACTACCTCGGCGGCATGCTGGCGATCGGCGCGATGTCGGTGTTCATGACGCTGGGTTGGGAAAGCTTCGGCGGCTGGGGCATCTTCTTCATCGCGCTGTTTTACATCGGCATCGTGTTCAAGCTTGCCGGCCGCTTCGAGAAGCAGGGCCTGCCGATCCCGATGGGCATCATGGCCGCGCTGATCGTGGTCCTGGTTCCGCTTGCCACGTGGGGCCTGCAGCACGCGCTGGGTTACTGGGCCGACAAGGTGCACGCGCAGAACTACCGCGAGTTCCACATCTTCATCGATTGGCGCTGGACGACGCTCGAATTCGCGACCCTGTTCGCGGGGGTGGCGATGCTCTACCGCTATCGCGCGCCGTTCCTGCTGATGCCGGTGGCCGTCGTGCTCTGGTACATGAGCATGGACCTCGTGATGCTGCTCCTGCCTCCCGACGTGCATCCCTGGTCGGAGAGCGAGTGGTTGTTCCGCAAGTGGTTTTCGCTCAGCTTCGGCCTGATCATGGTGCTGGTCGCGTTCTGGGTCGATCTGCGCGCACGCTTCGAAGGCGACTATGGATTCTGGCTATACCTGTTCGGCCTGCTCGCGTCCTGGTGCGCTCTGACCTCGCTCGGCACGGGGCAACTCGCCGGCAAGCTGGTCTACCTGGCGATCAACCTCGGATTGATCCTGATCGGTGCGGCCATCGTCCGGCGCACGTTCGTCGTGTTCGGCGCCATCGGGGTCGCGATCGTTCTCGGCGACCTGTCGTGGAGCGTGTTCAGATCGTCGTGGCTGTTTCCGATTGCGCTCACCCTGATCGGCATCGGCATCATCTATGCCGGCATCTGGTGGAGCCGCAACGAGGGTCGCCTCGGCAGGCGCTTGCGCGCTTCGCTGCCGGCGGATCTGCGCGCGCTGATCGAAAGCCGCCGCACGCTCGCAAGCTGAGAATCCGCGCAATGCCGGTGGTTCACCGGCTCCGGGATCCGGCGAGCGCGGCCGCGGCGTTTGGCGCATGATTGCGACTCGCGCGAGTCGGACGCCGGACTCGAAGCACGAGCTTGCTCGAGGTTAAGGCGATGTTCATGCGGCCGGCCGAAGATCGGCCGCGGCTTTCTTGGAGACCCTCGAATGGGGAACATTCCGCGCGAGTCGACGCTCGTCGTGGAGGCAGCGGATGCGCCACCGCGCAAACTGGCCAGTGCGCGCGTCTCCGTCGTCATCCCGGCGTTCAACGAGGCGGCCTCGATCGGTACCACGCTGGAGCCGATCGCCCGGTTCCTGCGCGCCAGTGCCGGATCGTTCGAGATCGTGGTCGTGGACGACGGCAGCGCGGACGCCACCGCGGCGACGGCCGCCGCCTTGCCGGCCGAGATGGGCGTCGTGGTCGTGCAGCTCTCGCGCAACTTCGGCCAGGGTGCCGCCATCAGTGCCGGACTCGACGTCGCGAGCGGCGATGTCGTGGTCTGCATGGACGCCGACGGACAGCATCCGCTCCCCGCCGCGCGGGAGATGCTGCAGCACTGGGAATCCGGCTACGACATGGTGTATGCGTACAAGCGCCACCGCGACGACGAGTCGCGCTTCAAGCGCTTCGGCTCGCGCTGGTTCTATCGCCTGATCGGCATCGGCACGAGCGTGCACATCCCGCCCAATGCGAGCGAGTTCCGGGTCATGGACCGCAAGGTCGTCGACGCACTCAAGCGGATGACCGAACGCACGCGCTTCATGAAGGGCCTGTTCGCCTGGGTCGGATTCAGGTCGCTCGGCATTCCGTACGACCCGCTGCCGCGCACGAAGGGAACGAGCACGTACTCACGGCGCAAGCTGATCGCCTTCGCGTGGACGGGACTGACCGCGTATACGGCCGCGCCCCTGCGAGCGGCGAGCGCCGTCGGCCTGTTGCTTTCGCTGGGCGCGCTCGCGTACGGGGTCTGGGTCGTGATCGACAAGCTGGTCTACAACGAGGACGTGCCGGGCTGGCCGACCATCACCGCAAGCATCATGTTCTTCTCCGGGGTGCAGTTGCTCTTCATCGGCGTGCTCGGCGAATACCTGGCGCGCGTGTTCGACGAGGTGAAGTCGCGCCCCAACTACATCATCGCCCGCATCATGCGGCATGGGCCGGGTTGAACGCGTTCGTGGCCATGCCACGCGCGGCATCCGCTTCTTCGCGGTGGGCACTGCGGCGGCCGCGGTGCACTACCTGGTCGGGCTCGCGACGTATTCCCTCCTCGGCCTCGGTCCGGGCACTTCCAACCTGATCGGTTTCGCGTGCGGCTTCCCGGTCAGCTATTCGGGACACCGCTGGTGGACGTTCGAGGAGACGCGCGAGCCGCACGCGGTCGCGCTGCCGCGTTTCCTGCTGATGCAGGCAAGTTCGTTCGCGGGCAACCAGATCCTGCTGCTGCTTGCCGTGCGGTGGCTGCCGCTGCCGTTCTGGTTCATCCTCGGTGCGGTCCTGGTGCTGGTCGCCGTCATCACCTACATCGTGAGCCGCTATTGGGTGTTCCGGGCATGAGGCCGCGACTTCGGCGAGATGCTTCGCTTCGCTCAGGATGACAGGCCGTTCACTGCATGTCGCGTAGGGCCGAGATCGCTGGTCGCGTTCGCTCCACGCAATGACACGTTGCTAGCGTGCCCCGCGGCGCAGGACCAGGTACTCGCCGCGCTCGCCCGCCACCTCGAAGCCGGCCAGTTGCGGCGCGCGCGCATCGTCGCGACTGACCCAGACCCAGACGCGCGCGGGATCCTGCGCGAGGCTCGCCTCGAATTCTTCCGGCGTGATGAGGACGCCGGTTGCGCGGGACGGTTCGAATTCACGTCCCTCCACGAGCTCGCGGCGCCAGCTGTCGGGCAATTGATCGGAGGGCTTGTCCCAGGCGTCGACCACTTCGACCGCTCGCGTGCGGTCCAGGATCACCGGAACCGCGAAGAAATAGCGGGCCCAGAACACGACCCGGTCCGGGGCTGCGATCTGCGGGCGCAACACGCTCGCGAGCCGGCCGGGATCGAGCCCCTGCGCGCGTAATACGAGGGGCTGCGCCACGATGCAGAGAACGACCGCGATGACCGCGAACAGACGCCGGTGCTTCCACGTCGCAAACCACGGCCCGAGGGCGATCGCAAGCGCGGGAACCGCGGGCAGGACGTAGCCGGGCAGCTTGGAGCGCGGAATCGAGAAGAACACGATCACCGCAAGGCTCCCGAGCAGGCCAAGCAACACCGCATCGCGTGCCGGGCCGCGGCCGGCCAGACCGGCGCGCGCAGCGTGGTAGAGGCCGAGCACCCAGGGCAGGGTGAGGGCGAACACCAGGGCGAAGAAATACCACGCGCCGCGCGGATTGTTGAATCCGCTCTCGGCGTAGCGCTCGAAGTGGTTGTGGATGAAGAAGAACCGCAGGAATCCGGGCATGCGCCGCTCGACCAGCGCAAACCAGGGCACGGTGATCAGGAGGAGCAGCAGGATGCCGCGCACCTGGATCGCCGCCAGAAGAAGGCGCGGCCGGCGCGTCGCGAGCGCCCACACGATGAAAACGAGGCCCGGGATCACCATGCCGATGAGACCCTTTGCGAGCACGCCGAACGCCGCGGCAGCGTACGCGGCGAGCCACAGCCGGGATGCGCGGTCGGGTGGCGCCTGCGCCGCCTCGATGGCGAACAGGATCGTGCACGTGATGCACGCGTTCACCAGCATGTCCAGGCTGGCGAACTGCGCGGCGCCGTAAAAGAACAGGCTCGTCAGCAGGATGATCGCGGACCAGCGTGCAGCGTCTTGCCCGCAGCGCGTTCGCACGAACCGATGCACGACATACACGGTCAGCAGGGCGGTTGCCAGCGACACCCAGCGCGTCACGATGAGACTGGTGCCCAGCAACTGCACGCCGGCCGCCTCGAGCCAGAAGTAAAGCGGCGGCTTCTGGATGAAGGGCAAGCCGTTCAGGCGCGGGATCAGCCAGTCTCCGGTGAGCACGATCCAGCGCGCGATGTCGGTATACCGGCCCTCGTCCGGCACGTGGAGCGGCCTGATCCACGCCGTGACGGCGAGCCAGAGCGTGGCGGCCAGCGCGAAGCCGAGCCGCAAGCGGAGCAGTGAGGAGAAACGTTCGAACATTTGCGTCTTTACCGTAGTTGTGCGCCGTCCGGCACGGTAGCCTAGCGAAGATGAAACGGCTGATCGTCTCCGCGGACGACTTTGCGCAAAACGAGGCCGTCGATCAAGGCATCGTTGGCCTGATCGCGGACGGCCGCATCAGCGCGGCGTCGTGCCTTTCGGCGAGCCCCCGCTGGCCGCAGGCGGCGCGCCGGCTCGAGCGCGAAATCCGCGCCCGCGCCGACATCGGGGTTCACCTCGATCTCACCGAATTCGTCCGCCCGGCCGGCAGCCACGCGGCGCTGATTGTCGCGTGTTATGCGGGCACGCTCGACCGCGGACGTTTGCGTGTATTGATCGACGAGCAGCTGCAGCGCTTCGAGGACGCGCTCGGCACGGTGCCCGACTATGTCGACGGGCACCGCCACGTGCATCAACTGCCGCGCGTGCGCGACGTGTTGCTGGCGGCGTTGCTGGCGCGGTACGCGACGCGCCTGCCGTGGGTGCGGGTGAGCCGGGCGAGTGGAGCCGGCGCGGGGCTCAAGGCCCGGATCGTCTCCGGGCTGGGCGCGAACGAGATGGCCGCGCGCTGCCGGGCTTTCGGGCTGGCGAGCAACGAACGCCTGCTCGGCTTCTACGACTTCGCGCGCGTGCAGGCCGATCATCGGCCCCGGCTGCGTGCGTGGCTGGCACAAGCCCGCACGGGCGATGCGCTCATGTGCCACCCGGCGCAGCGGGCCGAACCCGACGACCCGATTGGAGTCGCACGTGCGGCCGAGTTCCGCGCCATGCAGAGCCCGTGGTGGCCCGAGGCGCTGGCAGCAGAAGGGATCGCGCTGACGCGCGGGCGGTTTGCGGGCGTCGGGGAAACAATCTGAGCTGGAGCCGAAAGCACTCCCTCCCCCACAGGCGGGGGAGAGGACTCTTGGCGCGTACTGAACGCGGCTCCGACCGCGTTCACGCGACGACCAGCAGCACGAGCGCCACCACCGCCGGGATCCAGCGCAAGTCGGTGTCGATCGGCAGCGGTCGCTGCAAAAGCGGCGACTGCAGCACCGCAACCATGTCCGCGCTTCGCGCCAGGCGGCGATAGTCGAGCTTCGCCTCGCCGGCGATCAACTGCAGGTACGGCTCCTTCAGGGACGAAAGATGTTCCGTGCCGGTTGGCACGTCGTCGTCTTCGCCGACCATCTTCTCGTCGGGCACGCTCGACAGCGCCCGGTGGCCGCGCATGTCCATCTGCGGCACCTCGTCGGCGGCCCACTCGCCGAGATACTTGCCGTCCATGTCGTACTTCGGAATCGGCTGCAGCGTGTCGCCCCCCACGCCGACCACGACGCCCATCACCTTCCCCGCGTAGTCCTCGAAGTTGCGCCGATGGCGCAGGGCGAGCGCGGGCGCTTCCTGGCCGTCCGTGATGAAGACCAGGCCCGGCGGGGACTCGCCGTCATGCGGCACCGCCGGCACGACACGCAGCGCCGAGATCAGCGCGCTGCCGATCTGGCTGCCCGCGTCCCAACTGATGCGCCAGTCGAGCTGCGCCAGCGAATCGAGCAGATCGCCACGGTTACCGCACACCTCGACCGGCGCGGCGAGCACATACGTCTGGTTGCCGGTGAAGGCACCCCACGCCACCTGCGCGCCGCAGGGCATCGCGCGCAGCGCTTCGGCCAGCGCGACCTTGACGCATGCGAGGCGGCTCGTCGCGGCGCCGGCGCGGTCGAGGCGGCAATCGAGCGTGTTCATGCTTTGCGTCACGTCGAGCACCACTACGACCTGCGCCACGGCACGCGTGGTCCGGAAGTCGGGCAGCAGCAGGGCAATGACCAGCAGCGCAGCGGCGGCGAGCAGGAGCGCCACACGATGTCCGCGCCAGGCGGGAGGCAGCAGGTTCATGGCAGGCCGAGCGTCACGTTGCGCATCGTCGTCGCGGCACGCTCGCTGTGCCCGGGCGTCGGTCCTTCCGTCTCGTCGTCCTGATCGGGTATCAGGCGCAGCGCCCGCTCGAGGTTGAAACGCGCGTCCCAGTCGGCCGGGTCGGCACGCAGGACGTCGCGATAGGCCTGCTTGGCGAGTTCGGTGGGTGTGATCAGGGCGCCGAGTGCCGCATCGCCGCGGGTCTTCTGGAGCGCGATCGCCTGGCGCAGGTGGATGTTGCCCGCGTTGTAGCGCGCCGCACGTGCGAGTTCGCCGCTGCCCGCGTCCTGCAGCCTCTTGTAGAGATCGAGCGCGCGCTCGTCGTCGCCACGCGCGGCGAAGTAGTACGCCTGCGCGAAAACCGCCTCGGGCGCACGCGGAAGATCCTGGTCGACGATCGACCCGTTGGCCATCGCGCGGTTCAGGCGCGACGCGTCATACCAGCGCCACCCGTCGATCGCCGCGCAGACGGCAAGCGCCAGCAGGGCGGCCCAACCGATCTGTGCGCGCCAGGTGACCCGGCGCCGATATGTCCGTGTTGCACTCACAGCGCGAGTTCCCGCCGGCGCGCCGCGACCAGCAGCAGCACCGCGACCAGCGCGGCGGCGAAGAGAGGCAGCTCCAGCTCGCGCCGGGGCTGCACCTCGGCGTATTCGAGCGGCGCATTCTCCAGCCGGCCGACCTCGTCGATCGCCTCCTGCAGCGCGGTCGGGCTGTCGGCCTGGAACGCCCGGTACGGGGTTCCCATCGTCGAAAAGAAACGATGCAGGGACTGCTCCGCCACCACGTCGGCGGTGTCGTCGGCGATCACCGATGACTCCGAAAGCAGCGCGGGCGCCCCGAACGAGCGGATATAGAGCCAGTAGAGCGTGATGCGTGCCCGCTTCAGCCGCAGCGCGATCTCGCGCTGCATGTCCTCGTCGATGTGTCCGCCGCCATCGGATGCCAGCATGATCACGCGCGATCCGCGATACGGCTGGTCGTCGAACGTACGGATCGCTCCGAGCAGCCCGCGCCCGATATCGGTGTCGCCGAGCGCGGGGCGCAGGTCGCTTGCCGCGAGCGCGGCGGCGATCAGTTCGCGCTTGCGCGTGAGGCCGAGCACCGGAATCGGCTGCGTGCTGAAGGCGACCAGAGCGAAACGGTCCTCGGTGCGGCGGGCGGCGAACTGCGCCAGCAGGCGGCGCGCGACGGACGCCTTCGGATCGCCGTGGGTCGAGCGCACGATGCGCTCGGCACCGGAGCTGAAACTGTAGGCCTGGTCCATGCTGCGCGAGCGATCCAGCAGGATCACGATCTCCGCGCCGCGGCCGACGCGCTGGGTCGGCTCGTCCAGGCGATACGGCCGCGCGATCGCGATCACGACCAGCGCGATGGCGAGTGCATGCAGCGCTCGCAGTGCCCATCCGGCCGCATCCGACCACCGGTCGCGCGGCAGCAGCCCGAGCCACGCGAAGGTGCGCAGCCGCGCCGGCTGGCGCAGCAACGGCACGAGCGCCAGCGCGAGGAAGGGCAGGGCCCACGGGACCGCGAACGCCAGGTTCATCGATGCGCCGCCTCCAGCGCGCGCCAGGCGCGTGCCAGGTCGCGCAGTTCATCCACCGACAACGGGTCCCCCGTGCCGGCGAAGAACTGCGCGCGTGAACGGCCGAGGAACGCGCGCGTGCGCTCGCGCAGCGGCGCGCGATGCGGGCTTGCGAACAGCGCATCGACGTTGTCGAGAAACACGGCATGTCCCGCCGTCTCGTCGAGTGCACGATGCACGACCCGCATCGCGGCAGCGGCGCGGCCGCCGTCGGGCGTAGCGTGCGCGATGCGGCGCAGTTCGCGGCACGCGCGCACGAAAGGACCGGCGCGCCGGCGGCGTGCGATCTGGCGCGCGATCAGCATCGACACCAGCAGCACCGCCGCTGCGATTGGATAAGCCGCGAGCCGGGTGCGCACGCTGTCGACCGGGATCGGCTGCGGCCGGCGATCCGCCCGCGGTGTATCCAGCGAACTCCCCGCCGCGGCGGCGGGGAGCAGCGGCGTGGCGAACACCTCGGCCGGCGCCACGTCGCGCTCGACCGGCTGCGCGCCGCCCTCGAAGCGCAGTGCGACCCGCGGCAACAGCAGCACGGTCGGCTGCGCCGGCGAGTTGAGCAGCTGATAGGTCAGGCGCAGCTCGGTGCGCGGGCCCGCGGGTTGCCGATCGCTCTGCAGCGACACCTCGGCCAGCTCGAACCACGCGTTCATGCGCCCCGGCCTTGGCAGGCTTGCCGTTGCGAGCGACCAGGGCGGCGCGGTCACGATGTCGATGCGTCGCTCGATCCGGTCGCCGACCGAGTAGCCGAACGAACGCGGCGGCAGCGGCGTGATCGTGATCGGTTGCGCCATGGCGGCCTGCAGCGAAGCGAAAAGCGCGAGCGCAAACAGGCAGGTTTGCGATCCAGGGCGGGCGGGGGCGCAGGTCATCGAACGCTCATGCCTGCGCCGGCTCGGCGATCGTCGCGTGCCCGGGTGCATGGAAGTACGCGCTGACCGCGTCGGCATCGAACGGCGGCGCAAGGAAGAGCGGCGGCAGCCCGTCGCGCGTCAGGCGCCGCGCGAGCGCGGCGCGCCTTCCGGCCAGGCTCTGCTCGTAGCGTGCGCGCAGTGCCGGCCGCAGCCAGAGGAAGCGCTTGGCACTTGATTCCGCATCGACCACGCTCGCGAAGCCCGCGGCCGGCAACGTGCGTTCCTGCTCGTCCCATAGCACCACCGGCACGACCGCGTGCGCGGCGAGCGCGGCGAGCACGCGGTCGGTGGTGGCGGCGTCGAAGTGGAAGTCGGAAGCGAGGAAAACGAGCGCACGGGCGCGACCGAGCCGATGCGCCGCCTCGATCAGGCCTTCGACCCCAATGCCGGTCGAAGCGTGGCCACGCAGGCGCTCGGCGATGCGCAGGCCCGCGCCGCGCATCTGGCTCGGAACCTGCACGAAATCGTGCAGCAGCTTCGCGTCGGCACCGAAAAAACCGAACGGATCGCCGGCGCGCGAGGCGGAGTACGCAAGGGTGGCGGTGAAGTCGGCGAGCAAGGCCATCTTGCGGCGGGTCCCGTCGGCGCTCATCGACGCGGACAGGTCGGCCAGCACGACCACGCGGATGGCACTGCGTTGATTGAACGTGCGCACCTGCCACAGGCCCGCGGCGTAGCCGAACGGATCGCGCAGGCTTGCGTGGACGTCGAGGCGGCGCGCGTCGAGTTCGCGCAGAAGCGGCGCATGACCGCGGAACTCGTAGCCCGCCCCCGGGCTGCGGCTGCGATGCTGGCCGGGCCGGCGCCCGGCTGCGAACCAGCGGATGCGGTAGTGGATTTCGCGCATCGGGCCTGCGCAAAAGCGCGTCGCGCGGTCAGGGCGCGGCGACCTTCTGCAGCACCTGCCGCGTGAACTCGCGCGCCACTTCCGCGCGCCGCAGTTCGACCACCGGGTTGAAGAACACGCGATGGGCGACCGCCTCGTGGAAGACGCCCTGGATGTCCTCGGGCACCAGGTACTCGCGCCGATCGAGCCACGCGCCCACGCGCGCGGCGCGCAACAGCTGGCTCAGCCCGCGCGGACTGGCGCCCGCCAGCACCGGATCGTCGCCGGCGTCTTCGATGCGGATGCCGAACTCCGCCGGCGCCTGGGTCGCGCGCCACAGCGTCAGCACGTAGTCCTGCAGCGCGTCGCTCGCGCGCACCTCGCGCTGGATCAGCGCCGCGATGCCGTTCAGGTCCTGGAACGGCACCACGTTCACGCCGACGCGCTCGATCAGCGCGTCGGGATCGTGGAACGTCGGATCGAAGGCCAGCGCGCGCCGGATCGCCGCCTCGGCCGGGATCGCCATCGGGATCTCGAACATGAAGCGGTCGCGTGCCGCTGCGGCAAGCTCGAACGTCTCTTCCTTCTCGACCCGGTTGCGGTCGGCGAACACCGTCAGGTGCGGCAAACGCACCTCGCGATGGAACGCGGTGACCGAACGTTCGGCCATCGCGCGCAGCAGCAGCGCCTGCACCTGCGGCCGCGCCCGGCTGACTTCGTTGAAGAAGAACACGGCGAGGTTCTCGCCGTTGCGAGCGAGCGGCCCGGGTTCGACGTGCGGCGTGCCGTCGGGAGCGACATAGGCGTGATAGAGCAGGTCGCCCGGCATCATGTCGACCGTGCCTTCGACGCGTTCGTAGGCGCCGCCGATGGCGCGTGCGAAGGCGCGCAGCAGGGTGGTCTTGCCGATGCCGACGTCGCCTTCGAGCAGCACGTGGCCGCGCGCAAACACCGCCAGCGTGACGAGACGCACCGCGCGCGCGACGCCGACCGCGGCGTTGCCGACCTCGGCCTCCATCTTGAGGGCGAGGTCGCGCCAGGTGTCGAGTGACGAGTCGCGGTTCATCGGCTGGATGCTCGCCGCCGCGAAGGGCGGGCCGGTCTATCCACCCGCTGCAATCACCCCATCGGCGGCAAGACTGTCGATCTCGGCGTCACTGTAACCGCATTCGCGCAAAACCTCGCGGGTGTGCTGGCCGAGCAACGGCGCGGGCAGGGTATTTGCGCCCCGTGCCGTCGAGAAGTGCAGCGGACTGCCGAGCGCACGGGTGGCGCCCGCCCGCGGGTGCTCGATGTCCATCACCATTCCGCGGGCGCGCGTCTGCGGATGCTCGATCGCTTCGGCGATCGAATGCACCGGGCCGGCGGGTACGCCGGCCGCATCGAAGGCTTCGATCCATTCGGCGCGCGTGCGCGTCCGCAGCACCGCGTCGATGCCGGCGGCGAGTTCGGTGCGATTGCGCATGCGATCCGAGTTGGCGCGGAACCGCGGGTCGGATTTCCACTCCGGGTGGCCGAGCACGTCGGCGATGCGCTCCCAGTTGGCCTGGTTCGCGCCACCGATGTTCAGCCAGCCGTCAGCCGCCTGAAAGGCCTGATAAGGTGCGGCGAGCGTGTGCGCCGAGCCGAGCGCCTGCGGCGACCGGCCCGTGGCGAAGTAGATCGCGGCCTGCCAATACGTCTGCTGCAACGCCGCTTCCATCAGCGAGGTCTCGACGAACTGGCCCTGCCCGGTGCGCAGCTTGTGCGCATACGCCGCGCAGATGCCGGCCACTGCGAGGATGCCGGCATTGATGTCGGCGACCGAGTTGCCAGTCTTTACCGGGGGGCCGCCGGGCTCGCCCGTGATCGACATCAGACCCGAAAATCCCTGCGCGATCAGGTCGAACCCCGCCTTGTCCGCGTAAGGCCCGGTACGCCCGTAGCCCGACACCGCGCAGTAGATGAGACCCGGGTTGGCACGCGCCAGCACGTCATAACCGAGGCCGAGCTTCTCCATCGCGCCGCGCCGGTAGTTCTCGGTCAGCACATCGGCCTCTCGCACGAGTCGCAGCAGCAGATCGCGCCCGCGCGCGTGCTTGAGGTCGACCGCGATGCCACGCTTGCCGCGATTCAGGATCATGAACGGCGCCGAGACGCCGTTCACGAGAGGTTCGCGATAGTCGCGCGCGTCGTCGCCGCCCGGCAGCTTCTCGACCTTGATCACGTCGGCGCCCATGTCGGCGAGCATCAGTCCCGCGGTCGGTCCGGCCATGATCTGCGCGAGCTCGAGCACGCGCATGCCGGCCAACGGACCGCCGCCACGCGATGGCCGCGCCGTGGTCATCGGCCGACGAACGCGGGCTTGCGCTTGGCGAGGAACGCCGCGTAGCCGATACGAAAGTCCTCGGTGTCGAAGCAGTCGAAGCACTCGTCGTATTCGGCCTCGGTGAGCGGCTGCGGATCGGCCAGCCGTCGCGCGAACTTCTTGTGCCAGCGTGCCGCCAGCGGCGCGCCTTCGGCGATGCGCTGCGCGGTCGCCCAGGCCTCGCGTTCCACGTCATCGTCGTGCACGACGCGCGTGACCAGGCCTTTTTCCTTCGCCTCCGCGGCGTCGAAGACGCGCCCTTCCAGCAGGATCTCGAGCGCGACGCTCGCGCCGGCGAGGCGGACCAGCGGCGCCATCTCGGGGTAGGCCATCACGAGGCCGAGGTTCTTGACCGGCGCGCCGAACCGGCTCGAACTGCCGCAAATGCGCAGGTCGCACAGCGCAGCGATCTCCAGGCCGCCGCCGACGCAGATGCCGTGGATCTGCGCAACCAACGGATGCCGGCACGTTGCCAGCGCCTGCGCCGTCGCGTGCATGATGCGTCCATACTCGCCGGCCTGCGCCTTGTTGTTGCGTTGGGTGGCGAACTCGCCGATGTCGTTGCCGGGCGAAAAAGCCTTCCTGCCGGCGCCGCGCACGAGGACGCAGCGCAGATCCGGGTCCGACGACAGCGACTCGATGGCGGCGCCGAGTTGCTGCCACATCGCGCGCGTCAGCGCGTTCAGCTTTTCGGGCCGATTGAGCGTGACGGTCGCGATGCAGCCGTCGCGCTCGACGAGCACGAGATCCGACATGTTCAGTCCGCCTTGACGTTCAGTTCCTTCACCAGCCGCTGGTACTTTGCCAGTTCGGCTTTGATGAACGCGGTGAACTCCTCCGGCGTCTGCGGGCCGCCGAACTGCACGCCCTGCGCCTCCAGTTTCGGCCGGATGGCGGGGTCCGCCAGCGCCGCCTTCACCGCGTGATCGATCTTGGCGACGATCTCCTTCGGCAGGTACTTCGGCCCCATCACGGAATACCAGTTGGTGACGTCGAAGCCGTGGATGCCGACCTCGTTGAAAGTCGGCACGTCGGCGAGCTGCGGCAGCCTCTGCGGCGTGGAAATCGCCAGCGCGCGCAGCTTGCCTTCAACGATGTGCGGCAGGACCGGCGGCATGGTGTCGAAGTTCATGTTCACCTGTCCGGCGATGAGATCGATCACCGCCTGGCCGCTGCCCTTGTACGGAACGTGGATCAGCTGCGTGTCGGTGAGCTTCGCGAACAGAGCGCCCGCCAGGTGCTGCGTGCTGCCGACGCCGGAAGAGGCGTAGGTATAGACGCCCGGCTTGGCCTGGGCGATCCCGACCAGTTCGGCGACCGACTTGGCGGGAACCGATGGGTGCACCACAAGCACGTTCGGCACGTAGCCGATGTAGGTGATCGCGGTGAAATCCGTCGCGGCGTCGTAAGGCACCTTGGCAAGCACGAACGGCGCGATCGCGTTCGAGTTGGAATGGCCCATCAGCAGCGTGTAGCCGTCGGCGGGCGCCTTGGCCGTGAGGTCGGCGGCGATCGTGCCCGCGGCGCCGGCCCGGTTGTCGACCACGACCTGCTGGCCGAGCAGTTCCGACATCTTCGGCGCCAGGGCACGCGCGACGATGTCGGTACCACCGCCGGGCGCGAAACCCACGAGCAGGCGAATCGGCCTGGTCGGCCACGACTGGGCCACCGCGGCCTGTGCCAGCAGGACGCCGGCCGCGAGCGCGATGGTCATCGCGGCGCGCCGCGATGAGTATCGATTCGCCTTCATCGTCTCCTCGATGGTCCGATGCGGTTGCGGTGAATGGTTGCGGCTCAGGCGGCTCTGCGCCCGCCCGCCTGCGGTGCGCGGGCTGCGGCCGCCTCGCGCAGATAGGCGAGCGCCGCCTGCACGCCGCCGGTCCGGTGCGGAACGCCGGCCAGTCCGAGACCCATCTCCACGCCCGAGAGCGTGCCGGCGAGCGCGAGGTCGTTGAAGTCGCCGAGATGGCCGATGCGAAAGACCCAGCCGGCGAGCCTGCTCAAGCCCTGGCCGAGCGACATGTTGAACTTCTCGTGGATGATCCGGCGCAGGCGATCGGCGTCGTGAGGCGTGCCGGTGCCGTCCTTCGGCATCACGAGCGCGGTCAACGCGTTGCTGCGCTCGGGCGGGGCCTCGCACAGGATCTCCAGGCCCCACGCCGCCGCGGCGCGCCGCGTGGCTTCGGCATGACGCGCGTGCCGCGCGAAGACGTTCGGCAGCCCTTCCTCCCGCAGCATGTCGAGCGCCTCCGCCAGCCCGTAGAGCAGGTTGGTGCTCGGCGTGTAGGGGAACAAGCCCTTGGCGTTCGCCTCCAGCATTTCCTCCCAGCCCCAGAAAGCCTTCGGCAAACGCGCGTTCTTCGCGGCGGCGAGCGCCCGGTCGCCGATCGCATTGAACGACAGGCCGGGTGGAAGCATCAGGCCTTTCTGCGAACCGGCCACGGTGACGTCGACGCCCCATTCGTCGTGGCGGTAATCGATCGATCCGAGCGAGGAGATCGTGTCCACCAGCAGCAGGGCGGGGTGACGGGCCCGGTCGAGCGCGCGGCGCACCGCCGCGATATCCGAGGTCGCGCCGGTCGACGTTTCGTTGTGCACTACGCAGACCGCCTTGAGCGCGTGCGCGCTGTCCTGCACGAGGCGCGCTTCGACCGCGCCCGCATCGACCCCACGCCGCCAGCTTCCCTGCTCGAAGCCGCCCAGCAGCGCCGGTTGCAGGCCGAGCTTGTCGGCCATCTTCTTCCACAACAGCGCGAAGTGGCCGGTCTCGACCATGAGCACCTGGTCGCCGGGAGAAAGCGTGTTGACCAGGGCCGCCTCCCACGCGCCGGTGCCGGACGCCGGGTAGATGACGACCGGGCTGCGAGTCTGGAAGACCGACCGCAGCTCTGCCAGGATCTTGCGGGCGAGCGCCTGGAACTCCGGCCCGCGGTGATCGATCGTCGGGTGGTCGATCGCCCGCAGGATGCGATCCGGGACGTTGGTCGGGCCGGGAATCTGCAGGAAGTGACGGCCGCCCGGGTGCGCGTTCAGGCGCTCCATAACCAGCCTCGCTCGAAGATTGAATTTTGTATACAGTATGCCAGCCGCCGGCTGCGAGCAAGAGCGTTTCCCGCGCACGCGCGGCCGGCCCGCTGATGGAAAACCCCGATCCCGCTGCTGCTGTCGCCGCTTCGTCCGTGCTCAGGATCGAGCGCCAGGTCCTGCACGAGGCGGTGGCCGCGCGACTGCGCGACCTGATCATCGAGGGACATCTCGAAGCCGGCGCGCGCCTCAACGAGCGCCTGCTGTGCGCGCAGCTGCACATCTCGCGCACGCCGTTGCGCGAGGCGTTCAAGGTCCTTGCCACCGAAGGACTGATCGCGCTGCTGCCGAACCGCGGCGCCCAGGTGGTGAAAATGGGGCGCGAGGAGGTGGAGCATACGTTCGACGTGATGGGCGCGCTGGAGGGCCTGTCCGGGCAACTCGCCTGCCGTCACATCACCGAATCCGAGCTCGCGGCGATCAGGGAACTGCAGCGCCGGATGGCCGCGTGCCATCGCAAGCGCGACCTGCCCGGTTACTACCGGCTCAATCGCGCGATTCACGAGCGCATCAACGAAGCGGCACGCAATCCCGTCCTCACTCGCGTCTATCGTGCGGTCAATGCGCGACTGCATGCGCTGCGATTCCGCTCCAACTTCGACCGCGCGAAGTGGGACGCGGCGCTCGCCGAGCACGAGCAGATGCTGGTCGCGCTGGACAAGCGCGACGGCGAGCGCATGCGGCGCATCCTGGTCGAGCACCTCGCGAAGAAATGCGCCGCGGCGGTGCTGGCGGTGATGGGCCCGGAACCGGTTGCCGTGGCGGCGCCGGGTGAGACGGCGGCGCGCGGCGGGCGGGAGAACAAGAGGGCACGTTCCCCCAGGCGCTCGCCTCTTCCGGGAGCGGCGCGCCCGCAGGCGCGCATCGCTCGCTGAGCGACATGGCCGTCGTCGAACGCCGCGTGTTCGTGCAGCCCTCGCTGTATCGCAACGATCTTTCGCTGCGACTGCGGCGCGCGGTCAGGGGCGAGGTGCTGTTCGATGCGGCCGCGCGCGGCCGCTACGCCACCGATGCATCGATCTACCAGGTCGAGCCGGTCGGCGTGCTGGTGCCGCGCGAAGAAAGCGATGTGCGCGCCGCGCTCGCGATCTGCAACGAACTGAAGGTGCCGGTGCTGGCGCGCGGCGCCGGCTCGAGCCAGTGCGGGCAGACCGTGGGGCGTGCGCTGGTGATCGACTACTCGAAGCACCTTAACCGCGTGATCGCGTTCGACCAGGAAGCGGGTACGGCCGAGGTGCAGCCCGGGGTGGTGCTCGATGCGCTGAATGCGCTGCTCAAGCCACACGGCCTGTGGTTCCCGGTCGACGTCTCCACCTCGGCCCAGGCGACGATCGGCGGCATGGCCGGCAACAACTCGTGCGGCTCGCGCTCGATCGCGTACGGCAACATGGTGCACAACGTCGCGGCCATCGATGCGCAGCTGGCGGACGGGACGGTGGAGTTTTTCGGCCCCTTCGGGCGCGATGCGACGCGGCCGCTCGCTTCGGCGCGCAGCGCGCAGCTCGTGGCGCGCCTGTTCGAAATCGGCGCGCGCGAGAGGGAGGAGATCGACCGCGTCTGGCCGACCGTGCTGCGCCGGGTGGGCGGCTACAACCTCGACGTGTTCCGGCCGCGCAGCGAACGCCCGTACACCCCCGATGGCAGCGTCAATCTGGCGCACCTGCTCGTCGGCAGCGAAGGGACGCTCGCGCTGTCGCGGCGCCTGCACCTGAAGCTCGCGCCGCTGCCGGCCGTGCGCGTGCTGGGTGTCGTCAACTTCCCGACCTTCCGCGCGGCGATGGAAGCCCCGCAACACATCGTCGCGCTCGGGCCGACCGCGGTCGAACTGGTCGATCGCACGATGATCGAGCTCGCGCGCGCCAATCCGGCGTTTCGCCGCGTGATCGAGGGCGCGCTGACCGATCCGGCCGCGGCGATGCCGGAGGCGCTCCTGCTGGTCGAATTCGCCGGCAGCGAGAGGACCGCATTGCTCGGGCAACTGCGGCGGCTGGTCGCGTTGATGGGTGACCTCGGACATCCGGGCAGCGTCGTCGAGATCACGGCCGAGGCGGCGCAAAAGGACCTGTGGGATGTGCGCAAGGCGGGCCTGAACATCATGATGTCGCTGCGCGGCGACGGCAAGCCGGTGTCGTTCATCGAGGATTGCGCGGTCCCGCTCGAGCACCTGGCCGACTACACCGACCAGCTGACGGAGGTGTTCCGGCGCCATGGCACGCGCGGCACGTGGTACGCGCATGCATCGGTCGGCACGCTGCACGTGCGGCCGATCCTCGACATGCGTCGCGACGGCGCGCGCAGGATGCGCGCGATCGCCGAGGAGGCGGCGCTGCTCGTGCGCAAGTTCAAGGGCGCTTATTCGGGCGAACACGGCGACGGCCTGGTGCGCAGCGAATGGGTGGCGTGGCAGTTCGGGCCACGGCTGACGCGCGCGTTCGAGGAAATCAAGGACCTGTTCGATCCGGCCGGCCTGCTCAACCCGGGCAAGATCGTCCGGCCCGCGCGCATGGACGACGCGAGCCTGTTTCGCTTCAAGCCGGGCTATGCGCCGGCGGCGCTCGTGCCGGCGCTGGACTGGTCGGCGTGGGACGTGCAGAACGATCCAGCGACCGAAGCGCTGTCCGCGCCCGGGACCGGCGGCGACCCGGCGCGCGGATTCGCCAAGGCCGTCGAGATGTGCAACAACAACGGCCACTGTCGCAAGTTCGACGCCGGCACCATGTGCCCGAGCTTCCGCGCCACGCGCGACGAGCAGCACCTTACGCGCGGCCGGGCCAACACGCTGCGGCTGGCGCTGAGCGGGCAGCTCGGACCGGAAACGCTGGCGTCCGACGCGGTCGCCGGCGCGCTCGATCTCTGCGTGAGTTGCAAGGGCTGCAAGCGCGAATGTCCGACCGGCGTCGACATGGCGCGCATGAAGATCGAGTTCCTGCATGCCTGCCGGCGCATCCGGCGCCTGCCCTTGAAGGACCGCATGGTGGCGCATCTACCGCGCTACGCGCCGTGGGCCGCGCGCGTGCCTTGGCTCGCCAACTTGCGCGACACGGTTCCCGGTGCCGCCGCGCTCGCGGAGCGATGGCTCGGGTTGGCTGCCGGCAGGCACTTGCCGCGCTGGCGCGGCGACACGTTCCTCGCGGGCTTCCCGGCGGCGCGCAACGGGGCGAGCGCGGGAGCGACCGTCGTCCTGTTCGCCGACACGTTCAACAACTACTTCGAGCCCGAGAACGCCTTGGCCGCGCTGCACGTCCTGCGCGCGGCCGGCTATCGAGTCGAGATCGCGCGACCCGCACCCGCCGACGCGGAGCCGGCGCGCCCACTCTGCTGCGGCCGTACCTATCTCGCCACCGGACTCGTCGACGAAGCGCGCCACGAGGCGCGCCGCGTTCTCGCCGCGCTCGGGCCCTTGATCGAGAAGAACGTTCCGGTGATCGGCCTCGAGCCTTCATGCCTGCTCGGGTTGCGCGACGAGTTCCTCGCGCTCGGCCTCGGCGACGGCGCACGCGCGCTCGCCGCCAACGCGGTGACCTTCGCCGAGTTCCTCGCGCGTGAAGCCGGCGCGCGGCGACTCGCCCTGCCCTTGCGACCGCTCGCGGCCAGGCAGGTGTTGCTGCATGGCCATTGCCACGAGAAGGCGTTCGGCGCGTTCGAGCCGGTCAAGACCGTTCTCGGACTGATTCCGCAGCTCGACGTACGCGTGATCGAATCGAGCTGCTGCGGCATGGCGGGCAGCTTCGGCTATGACGCCGCCCATTACGCGATGTCGATGCGGATGGCCGAGCTGTCGCTGCTGCCCGCCGTGCGCGCGGCACCCGCCGAGGCGCTGATCGTGGCCAACGGCACGAGCTGCCGCCACCAGATCGGCGACGGCACGGCGCGCAGCGCGTTGCACGTGGCGCGCCTGCTGGAGCAGGCACTGGCGCCCGCTTAGCTCGCGCCTGCCGCAGCAAGTCGGCACCGCCTGATGACCTCCAGCGCCGCGCGCAGGTAGTACGCGGACGACGTCTGCTCGACGGGAAGCAGGACCTGCACCTGCGTCACCCCTGTCCCGACCGGATGCAGCGCGAAGCGCGTTGCCCAGGAGATCCCGTGCTTGAGAGAGAACCACTGTGTCACGTATGCCGTGTCGCCATGGATTTCGGTCGCGGTGTAGCCGGGCGCAATGCCCATCGGATACGACGCGACGTTCTGGCGCTCCACCAGGCAGCGCGCCATGGCATCGCGCGGGCCCGCCACGTCGACCTGCGCGGCGACGCTGAGGCCGTAACTCGCGACGATGTTTTCCGGGTCGTTCGCCGCGGCACACGCGGCGAGCAACGAGGCCGCGCCGAAGGCGCACAGGAGACGACGCGAAGGTCGCGTTGGCGCGTGTTTCTCGTCCATGGAAAAGGCATCGGGCCGCGAACGTGCGGCTCGATGTAGACATTATGCAACCCGCCTTCGTTCCCGGGCGATACCTTCGAAACGCTTCCGGCCCGATGTCCGCATGCGGCCCGCTCAGCCCGCGTCTTCGAACGGCAGGCCTGCGTACTGCTCCGCCAATGCGACCATCGCGTGATGCGAGGTCTTGAGGTACTCGAGTTCGTATTCCTGCGCGCGCTGGTCGAACTCGCTCGCATGCGGGAACCGGTGCAGCAGGTTGGTCAGGTACCAGGAGATGCGTACCGCGCTCCAGACGCGACGCAGCGCCATCGCGCTGTATCGGTCGAGCAACGCGGTCGAGCCGGCGGAGTAGAAGGCGACCAGCGCACGTGCCAGGTAGAACACGTCGGACGCCGCGAGGTTCAGTCCCTTGGCGCCGGTGGGAGGCACGATGTGCGCGGCGTCGCCGGCAAGGAAGAGGCGGCCGTGCTGCATCGGCTCGGCGACGTAACTGCGCAGCGGCGCGATCGACTTTTCGAGCGCGGGCCCCGTGACGATCGCGTCCGCCAACGCGCGTGGAAAGCGCGCCTTGAGTTCGGTCCAGAAACGACCGTCGGGCCAGTCTTCGATGCGCGTATCGAGCGGCACCTGGATGTAATAGCGGCTCAGCGTCGGGTTGCGCTTGGCCGCCAGCGCAAAGCCGCGCGGATGATTGGCATAGGTGATGTCGGGCAGGGGCGGCGTTCGCGACAACACGCCAAGCCAGCCGAACGGGTAGACCTTCTCGAATTCGCGCAGCGCGCCGGCAGGGACCGCCTTGCGCGATACGCCGTGAAAGCCGTCGCACCCGGCGATGAAGTCGCAGTCGAGCCGCACCTCGGCGCCTTCGTGCCGGAAGCGTACGGCGGGCTGCGCCGACGCGATATCGAGCAGTTCCACGTCCTCGGCTTCGGTCAGCAGCGCGGCGTTGCGCAGATCGGCGGCTGCGAAAAGATCGGCCTGGATGTTGGTCTGGCCGTAGACCATGAAGCGCTTGCCGACGTGCTTCTTCACGTCGATGAAGAATCCGTCGTCGCCGGCCCAGACCACCCTCATTCCGTCGTGCTCGTGCCCCTCGCGATCCATGCGCTCGGCGAGCCCGTTGGCCCGCAACACGTCGACCGTGGTCTGCTCGAGAACGCCGGCGCGGATCCGCGCCAGCACGTGTTCGCGCGTGTGTCGTTCGAGCACCACGCTGGCAACGCCCCGCCGATGCAGGATTTCCGCGAGCAGGAGTCCTGCCGGACCGCCGCCAATGATGGCAACCTGGGTTCGCATTCGTACCTCCCGAGCATGCGCCGATCATTGTGACAGTCTGACCCGGCGCGGACTCGACGTATGTCAGCGCGCGCACACGCTCTCGCGCCCGGCCCCGATGGGGCGAGTGGCCGCGCATCGCAGCGATGCAGCAATCGTGCGACTCGCGGCGTGCCGACTGCCCGCACGCATCGACAGCTTGATACCCTCGCCGTCCATGTTCCGGCCGCACGAAATCGCCGCGCTCTATTGCGTCGCCGCGATGCTCGCGGCTGCCGGGTGCGCCGCGACTGATCCCGCGCGCGGCGACGGCGTCGTGCATGCGGTCGAGGTGGCGCGCGGCGTCTACATGATGCAAGGCGTCGCCGGCGAAGTGGACAACGTCACGGTCGGACGCAACGGCAACGCCGGTTTCATCGTCGGCAGCGACGGCGTGCTTGCGATCGATACGGGCACGTCCTATCGCCATGGGCTGGCGTTGCTGGCCGAAATTCGCCGGATCACCGACAAGCCGGTACGACGCGTGCTGATCACGCACACGCGCCAGGAGTTCCTGTTCGGCGCCGCGGCGTATCGTGAACGCGGCGTTCCGATTGCGATGCATCGCGAGGCGGCGCAGCTGATGGCCGCGCGCTGCGAGAACTGCCTCAAGACGTTGCGGCGCGTGCTTGGAGAGGACGAGATGCGGGGCACGGCGATGTTCAAGCCCGATCTGGTATTCGACGCGTCGCACGAGTTGACGCTCATCGGCCGCCCCGTGCGGGTGCTGTACTTCGATCACTCCGCCGGCCCCGGCGATATCGCGGTGCTGGACGAGCAGACGCACACGCTGTTTGCCGGCGGCCTGCTCGACTGGAAGCGGATTCCGGACATCCAGGACAGCGACCTGCCGGGCTGGCACCGCGCGCTCGATGAACTGCGCATGCTGTCGCTCGCGACCATCGTTCCGGGCCATGGCCCTGCGGCGGGACGCGAGGCGATCGATGCCGTGGCGACCTACCTGAACCAGCTCGAGGCGCGGGTGTTAGAGTTGCTCGAGAACGGCGCCGCACTCAGCGAAGTGCCGGACGCCACCGCGCTGCCGGACTTCAAGGACTGGGATCAGTACGAGACGATTCATCGTCGCAACGCGTCGGTCCTGTTCGTGCGCAAGGAACGCGAGCACATGCTGGATTGAGGAGACAGACCCGATGATCCCGGTGCGCGTTCGCTCCGTTCTGGCCGTGGTGGCACTCCTGGCCGGCGTCACGATGCCGGCCGCCGACGCGGCGGTGGGCGGCCTGCCGACCGCGATCGGCCACGCCGATTCGTCGCCGGAATGGGAGCGCCTGCGCGAGAAGCTGTTCGGCGCGCGCGCCATCGATGCGACGTCCGGACGGGTGCAGCTGCTGGTGCCGTTGCGTGCGGCCTACGGCGCCTCGGTGCCGGTGCGGATCGTCTCCAAGCTGCCGCAGACGCCGAGCCTGTACGTCAAGCGCATCTACATCGTCGTCGACAAGAACCCTTCGCCGGTGGCCGCGGTGTTCGATCTCACGAACGAGGTGGGCCAGGCCGATCTCGAGACGCGCCTGCGCGTCGACGAGTACAGCCACGTGCGCGTGATCAGCGAGCTCTCGAACGGCGAGCTGCTCACCGACTCGCGCTACGTGAAGGTCTCCGGCGGATGTTCGGCGCCGCCCAACCGCGACCAGTTGCACAACCTCGGCAAGACGATTCTCAAGCTGCCGGACGGCGTCAGGATGAACGCGCCGACGCCGGTCGACCTGCAGGTGGTGCACCCGAACGACACGGGCTTCGAGCTGAACAACGTGACCGTGATGTTCATCCCGCCGCATTTCGTGCGCTCGATCAAGGTCACGTTCGCCGAACGCACCATATTCGAAGCCGAGCTGGATTTTTCGATCTCGGAGAACCCGGCGTTCCGCTTCAACTTCGTTCCCCACGGCGCCGGGGAACTCAAGGCCGAGGTCGAGGACTCGAAGGAAGGGCACTACGTGGGCCGTCTCATGGTTCAACCTTCCGACTAGCGCCGGCCTTGCGCAATCGCTCGTCCCTCCGAGGTGTGCTCGCCTTGTTGGCGGTGTTGCTCTGGTGCGCGCCGGCGGGTCCCGCCGCCGCTACCGGTTTCCCAGCCGACTATGCGCCGCTGGTCGTCGAGCCCGATGTCAGCGGCGGCCGGACCGAGTTCGACCTGACGGCGGCGCAGAACCGTGCGCGGCGCGAGCGGAAGCGCCTTTACGTGTACCTCGGCGCCAAAGACTGCCCTTATTGCCGCGCCTACGAAACCTTCCTGCGCCAGAACGCCGATGCACTGGTGCCCGAGTTCGCGCGCGACTATCTGGTCGTCGATCTGCGCAGCTCGTTGTCGGTCAAGGCGAACGCGCTGTACTTCAGGATCGGCGCGGAACGGCTGGACTACAAGACGTTCATGGATCGGATCGGCGACGAGCGGGCACGCCTTCTTGTGTATCCGAGCGTGTGGCTGTTCGATGCCGAGCTCAAGCCGCTGATGCAGATGCCGGCCGGCGCCGGCACGTTCCAGACCGTGCCCGAGCAGCTCGAGATCCTGCACCTCGTGCAATGACGAACGGAGCGGCTTGCGCGTGATCGCGGCAGGCGACCTCGCTGCGCCGTGGACCGTCCGGCTTTTCGGAAGCTGGGTCACGCAGGTCTCGCGCACGACAGCACGCGCCGACTTGCTGGCCGGCCTGCTCGGTGCGGTGCTGGTGCTTCCACAGGGGATCGCCTTTGCGACCCTCGCCGGCCTGCCACCGCAGTACGGCCTCTACACGGCCGTGATTCCGTGCGCGGTCGCCGCGCTGTTCGGGTCGAGCTGGCACGTCGCATCGGGGCCGACCAATGCCAACTCCCTGGCGCTGTTCGCCATGCTGGCGCCGCTCGCGATACCGGGCAGCCCGGACTACATCAATCTCGCCCTCACCGTCACGATCCTGGTCGGCCTGCTGCAACTCGCGGTGGGTGGGCTGCGCCTCGGCGCGCTGGCCAATTTCATTTCGCCCGCCGCGCTTCTCGGTTTCACAGGCGGGGCCGCGGCGCTGATCGCGATCCACGCGCTGCCGGATCTCTTCGGCTTCGGTGCCGGCGCGGGACATGGCACCGGTGCGCTGTTGCGCGACATCGCAAGTCGCCTGGGCCAGGTGCATGCCGGGGCGCTCTGCGTCGGCGTCATCACGTTCCTGGTTGCGAGCGCGGTGCGCCGGTTCAATAGCGACTGGCCGTTCATGTTGCTCGGCCTGGCCGCCGGGGCGGGCGCGGCGTTCGTGCTGAACCGTCTCGGTGCGCCATGGAGCGTCGGCCTGATCGGCGTGGTTCCGTCGCCGCTGCCGCCGTTTCGCGTTCCCGCCATCGAGTGGTCGCGGGTGCCCGATCTTCTGGGGCTGGCGGTCGCGCTGAGCATCGTCGCGCTGGGCCAGTCGATCTCGGTCGCCAAGACGGTGGCGGTGCGCTCCGGCCAGCGCATCGATCCCAGCCGCGAGTTCGTCGGCCAGGGGCTGTCGAACGTGGTCGGCGGCCTGTTTTCTTCCTACGTCTCGTGCGGCTCGCTCAACCGGTCGCTGCCGAACTTCGATGCGGGCGCGCGCACGCCGCTCGCCAGCGTGTTCGCGGCGCTCTGGCTCGTCGGCCTGATCGCCATCAGCGCAGGCCTGCTGGCACAGATCCCGATGGCGGCGATTGCCGGCCTGCTGGTGCTCACCGCCTGGAGCCTGCTCGACGTCAGGCGCTGGCGCCGGCTCGCGCGCGTGAATCGCACCGAGTTCGCCATCGCGCTCGCGACCTTCGCCGCCACCGTCTTCATCCGCATCGAGCTTGCCATCCTGCTCGGCACCATCCTCTCGCTGATGAGCTATCTGTACCGCACGTCGCGCCCGGCGATGCGCACCATGGGCTTCGACACCATGGCGCCGGACCGGCAGTTCGTGGTGGTCGACGATGCGCCGCATGCGCTCGGCGAGTGCCCTCAACTCAAGCTGCTGCGCATGGAAGGCTCGATCTACTTCGGCGCCACGCAGCACGTCGGCGACCGGTTGCACGCGCTGCGCCAGGGCAATGCGCCCAAGCACCTGCTCGTGATGACCAAGAGCATGAACTTCCTCGACGTCGCGGGTGCCGAGGTCTGGCAGGAGGAACTGCAGCGGCGGCGCGCCGAGGGCGGCGACCTCTATTTCCACCGGCCGCGGCCGCAGGTGATGCACCTCTGGGAGCGCACCGGATTCATCGAGGCGCTCGGCGCCGACCACATCTTTCCCGACAAGCGCACCGCCATTCATGCGATCTTCGAGCGCCTCGACCGCAACATCTGCGCGACCTGCCGCGTGCGCGTGTTCTGGGAGTGCCAGCACCTGCCGCCGCCGCGGAGCAAGGACGGCGAACCGTCATCCTGAGCGGAGCGAAAGGATCCCGGCTTCGCCGTGCGCAGAGGCGGTGGGCGCGGATTGCGCGGATGACCACGGATCCTGCCAAAAAATTATCCGCGTCGATCCACGGGAATCCGCGTCTGGTATTTGTCGCATTCGATTTGTTCCGTTCAGCGACGCATGCCCTACCGCCCCCCCGACACGTCGATGAACGTACCGGTCGAATACGACGCCGCGTCGGAAAGCAGCCACAGGATGGCTCTCGCGACCTCGTCGGCTGTGCCCCCGCGCAGCATGGGCACCGAGTTCTTGACGCGTTCGACGCGCTCCGGTTCACCGCCGCTTGCGTGGATGTCGGTGTAGATCACGCCCGGGCGTACCGCGTTGACCCGGATGCCCTCGGCGGCAACCTCCTTCGCCAATCCGATCGTGAACGTGTCGATGGCGCCTTTCGAGGCGGCGTAGTCGACGTATTCGCCCGGCGAGCCGAGTCGCGCTGCCGCCGATGAAAGGTTGACGATCGCGCCGCCGCTGCCGCCGCGGCGCGTCGACATCCGGCGCACCGCTTCGCGGGCGCAAAGAAAGCTGCCGACCACGTTGGCGGTGAGAACGCGCTGCAGGCGGTCCGCCGTCATCTCGTCGACCCGCATCTGCCGCTCGAGGATGCCGGCGTTGTTCACCAGCGCGGTGATGCGGCCGAACGCAGTATCGAGCCGCTCGAACATGCGCACGACATCGGGTTCGACGCCGACGTCTCCCTCGAGCGCGAGCGCCTTTCCGCCCTGGCGCGCGATCGCGTCGACCACGCTTTCGGCCGCGGCGCGATTGCTCTTGTACGTGATGCAGACGGCGTAGCCGCGCTCGGCGGCGAGGCGTGCGGTCGCGGCGCCGATGCCGCGGCTGCCGCCGGTGACGAGAACAACCTGGCTCACGATCGTGGCCCTCCGGGATGCGCGCAAAGTATCTGTTTCGGGAAACTATCTCCCTCCCCCGGTTGCGGGGGAGGGACGGGTGGGGCGCCGTTCGATAATCCTCGCGTTGCCCGCCCGCACAAGGAGACCTCGCGTGAAGACTCCGTCGCCGACCGTAATCGCTCTTGTGTCCGCCGTGCTCGCGGCATGCGCATCGAACGAGCCGCCCATGGACCCCAGGGCGATGGGTTTCTTCGTCACCAGCGCCGGATCGGGCAAGGGTGCCGACCTCGGCGGGCTCGCCGGTGCCGATCAGATCTGTCAGGCGCGCGCCGCCGCCGTGGGTGCGGGCAGACGAACGTGGCATGCGTATCTGAGTGCCACCGCAGCCGGCGGCGGGCCGGCCGTCGATGCACGCGATCGCATCGGTGCCGGGCCCTGGTACAACGAAAAGGGTGTGCTGATCGCCAACAACATCGACGAACTGCACGGCGCCAACGGCATTACCAAGGAGACCGCGCTCACCGAGAAGGGCGAGGTGGTGAACGGCCGCGGCGACACGCCCAACATGCACGACATCCTCACCGGATCGGATCCGGACGGCCATCTCGCGAAAGGCGACAAGGACACGACGTGCAACAACTGGACCTCGAGCGGCGACGGTTCCGCGGTGGTCGGCCACAGCGACCGCATGGGACTGCGCGACGACGCGGCGTCGCACTCGTGGAACTCGTCGCACCTGACACGCGGCTGCAGCCAGGAGGCGTTGATCGCCACCGGCGGCAACGGGTACCTCTACTGTTTCGCGGCGAAGTAGCGTCCACCGCGAATCCGCTCTCGTCCTGCGCCCCGCATCGAATGCGGTCGCCGCGTGCACGCCCGCGCGCCCGGGGGTACGCTGCGCCACCCGGCGGCGCAGGCGCCGGGCAACACGATGCGACCAATCAGCTGAAAGAGGCAAAAGGGGACAACATGAACGTCGAAGTGAATCGGCGCCGGGTCGTGCAGGCCCTGGGCGCCGCAAGCGCCGTCGCCGCCGCACCTGCGATCGTGCGGGCGCAAGGCGCGCGCAGTTCGGTCCGGGTCGGCTGGGCAATCTCGAAGACCGGGCCGTTCGCGCCCGGCGCGGGCATCACGCAGCTGCCGAACTACCTGCTGTGGGTGAAGGACGTCAACGACGCCGGCGGCATCACGGTCGGCGGGAAGAAACTGCCGCTCGAAGTCGTCGAATACGACGATCGCAGCCAGAGCGAAGAAGCGGTGCGGGCGGTCGAACGCCTGATCACCCAGGACAACGTGGACATCCTGCTGCCGCCGTGGGGCACGGGCATGAACCTGGCTGTCGCGCCGACGATCAACAAGGCCGGCTATCCGATGATCGCCCCGACGTTCGTGAGCGACAAGCTGCCCGAACTCGTCAAGCGCTGGAACAACATCTTCGTCATGCTGAACACGGCGGCAACCTATGCCGAGGCGGTGGTGGCGGTCATGAAGGACCTGCGCAGCGCCGGCAAGATCAACGACACGGTCGCAATCGCCCACGTCACCGACCAGTTCGGCCTCGAACTCGCGGCCGCGGCGCGCAAGGCGCTTCCCGCGGGCGGATTCAAGATCGCTTCGGACCAGGGTTATCCGATCAGCGCGCAGGACCTGTCGCCGGTCATCACCGAGGCGCAGCGAACCAATGCCGACACGTTCCTCGCCTTCAGCTATCCGCCCGACACGATCGGCCTGACCGAGGCCGCGCGTATCAAGGGCTTCAACCCGAAGGTGTTCTACACGGCGGTCGGCACCGCGTTCCCGCTGTTCAAGGGCAAGTTCGGCGCGAACGCCGAGGGCGTGCTGGGCATCGGCGGATGGAATCCGGACTCCGATGCGATGCGCGCCTACATCAAGCGGCACGTGGACCTGAACAAGAGCGAGCCGGACCGCTGGGCGAGCTCGTGCGCCTACGCGGGCCTGCAGGTGCTGCAGCAGGCGATCGAAAAGGCGGGTTCGCTCGACAAGGCCGCGACCGTCAAGGCGATCGCCGGGGGGACGTTCAACACCATCGTCGGTCCGGTGCGCTTCGCCGACAACATCCGCGTCGGTGGATGGTACGTCGGCCAATGGCAGGACGGCGACTTCCTCGGCGTCTATCCGAGCCAGGCCGGTGCCAGGGCAGTGCGTTTCCCCAAGCCGGCGTGGAAAGCGGCTTGAGGCACGCAGCGCTCTGACGATCCGAGCGATTCATCCGTGCCGGCGCTTCGTGCGCCGTCACGCCGCTGAAGCCTCGCGCCTGCCTTGGCCCTCCTCGATGCATTGATCGCCGGCCTCGTGCTCGGCGGCATGTACGCGCTGGTGGCGCTCGGCCTCAACCTCCAGTACGGCGTCGCGCGCATTCTCAATCTCGCCTATGGCGAGATCCTGGTCGGCGCCGCGGTGCTCGCGTGGGCGGCCTACACGACCCGCGGCATCGCGCCGCCGGTCGCGCTGATCGCCCTGATCCCGCTCGCAGCGCTGTTCGGCCTGGCGATCTATCGCTTTGCGCTGATTCCGCTCGTCCGGCGCGCACCCACCCGCGCGGCGCTCGAAACCGACAGCCTGCTGGCGACGTTCGGCCTTTTGTTCGTGGTGCAGGGCGTGATGCTGGCTGCCGTGGGCGGCGGCTACCTCACCTATTCGTACCTCGCGATACCGGTCGACATTCTCGGCAGCCGCATCGCCGCCAACCGTTTGCTCGCGTTCGCCTGCGCGCTCGGCCTCGGCGCCGTGCTGTACCTGTTCCTCGCCCGCACGCGCATCGGCACCGCGATTCGCGGGCTGGCGGTCGATCCGACCGCGGCGCTGCTGGTCGGCATCGACGTACGCCGCCTGGCAGGCCTCACGTTTGCGATCGGCACCGTGCTCGCCGCGATCGCCGGCGTGCTGGTGAGCATGTTCCTCACGGTCAGCGCGACCATGGGCGTGGTGTTCACGATGAAAGCGCTGATCGTGGTCATCATGGGCGGCGTCGGCAACCTCGTGGGCGGCGTGCTGGCAGCGCTGCTGCTGGGCCTGGCCGAGAGCCTGGTCGCGACGTTCGTCGACCCGGCTCTGACTCTGGCCGCCAACTACGCGCTCTTCATCGCGGTGCTGCTGATCCGCCCCGCCGGACTGTTCGGGCGATCCGCATGAACGTCAGGGCCGGCCGCGGACTCTTCGTCGGTGCACTCGCACTCGGCGCCTTGGTGCTGCTCGCACTCGCGCCGCGCTACGCCAACAGCTACGTCGTGGCGCTGCTGATCAATCTGCTCCTGTACGCCGTGCTCGCGACCGCCTGGAGCCTGTTTTCGGGCACGACGCGTTACGTTTCACTCGCCACGGTCAGCTTCTTCGGCGTCGGCTGCTACACGGTCGCGGTGCTCGCCGAACGCCTGCCGTGGCTGGTCGTGCTCGCGGTTGCGGCGGCGCTCGGCGCGGGCCTGGCGCTGCTGGTCGGGCTCGCGACGCTGCGCCTGTCGGGCATCGTATTCGTGATTTTCACGTTCGGCCTGTCCGAACTGGTGCGCCAGCTGGTGACCTGGTACGAGGCGAAGATCGCTGGATCGGTGGGCCGCTACGTCTTCCTCGACCTTACTCCCGCCGCCATCTACTGGCAGCTGCTCGCGCTTGCCGTGGCGGTACTGCTGCTCGGTGCCTGGGTCGCGCGCTCGCGCCTCGGCTTCGCGCTGCGCCTGATCGGCGAGGACGAAGCGGCGGCGCGCCACTGCGGCGTCGATGCGACGCGCGCGAAGCTCGTGATGTTCACGGCGAGTTCGGTGTTCATGGTGCTGGCCGGCGCAATCGTGGCGCCGCGCTGGACCTACATCGATGCGGCGATCGCGTTCAACCCGCTGGTTTCGTTCCAGGTAGTCATCATGGCGCTGCTCGGCGGCGCCGCACGCTTCTACGCGCCGCTGCTCGGCGTGCTGCCGGTGGTGCTGCTGTTCGAGGTGTTCGTCAAATACTTCCCCAACCACTTCAGCATCGTGCTCGGGCTGGCGTTCCTGCTCATCGTGTACCTGCTGCCGCAGGGGGTCGTCGGCCTCGTCGTGCGGCGGAAGCGGCAATGAGCACGGCGACCTTTTTCGAGGTGGCCGGCCTGACGCGGAGCTTCGGCGGCCTGCGCGCCGTCGACGCGCTCGACCTCTCGGTCGCCCCGGGCGAGATCGTCGGGCTGATCGGGCCGAACGGATCCGGCAAGACGACGGTTCTCAACCTGATCAGCGGGGCGCTCGCGCCCGACTGCGGGTCGATCACGCTGCACGGCGATGAACTGGTTGGCCTGCCTGCGTTCCGCATTGCCCGGCTCGGCGTGGCGCGCACATTCCAGCTGGTGCGCGTGTTCGCATCGATGAGCGTGCACGAGAACGTCGCGGCGGGCCTCGCTTTCGGTGCCCGCCCGCGCTTCGGCCGCGCCGCGCACGAGGAAGCAGCGCGGCTGCTCGCGCGGGTCGGTCTGGGTGCCCAGGCGGATCGCCGCGCCAGCGAGCTGACCTACATCGACCAGAAGCGTCTCGAACTCGCGCGCGCGCTGGCGCTCGACCCGCGGCTTCTGCTCCTGGACGAGTGGCTCGCGGGCCTCAATCCGGTAGAACTCGCCGCCGGCATCGATCTGTTGCGGTCGCTGCGCAGCACGACGCTGTCGATCCTTCTGGTCGAGCACGTGATGGATGCGATCCGCGCCCTGTGCAACCGGTGCGTGGTGATGAACGCAGGGGTCCGCATCGCAGCCGGAACGCCGGCCGCGGTGCTGGACGATCCGGCGGTGATCGCCGCCTACCTCGGAGCGTGACGATGCTCGACGTGCGCGCCGCCTCGGCCGCTTACGGCAAGCATCGCGCCCTTTTCGGCGTCGACCTCGCCGTCGCGCGCGGCGAACTGATCGCGCTGCTCGGCGCAAACGGCGCCGGCAAGAGCACGCTGCTCAAGGTCGTGAGCGGCCTCGTGGAACCGGAATCCACGACGCAGGTGCTGCTCGACGGCCGGCCGTTGCACACGCTGCCGGCGCACGAGCGCGTGGAGGCGGGGCTTGCGCTCGTGCCGGAGGGCCGCGGCATCTTCGGCGACCTCACGGTGCGGGAGAACCTCGAGCTTGGCGCGTATGCCCACCGCGCGCGCGGCCCGCAGGAGCGCAACCTGGAACGTGTGCTCGCCCTGTTTCCGCGCCTGAAGGAGCGCCTGCGGCAGGCGGTGCGCACGATGAGCGGCGGCGAACAGCAGATGGTCGCGATCGGACGTGCGCTGATGGCCGCGCCGCGCGTGCTCCTGCTCGACGAACCTTCGATCGGCTTGTCGCCGCTCCTGTGCACCGAGCTCTTCAAGGCCATCGCGGCCGTGCGCGACGGCGAGGTCGGCATCCTGCTCGTCGAGCAGAACGCGCGGCGCAGCCTGGCGATCGCGGATCGCGCCTACCTGCTGGAGAACGGGCGCATCGCGGCTACCGGCACCGCGGAGGCCCTTGCCGCCGATCCGGCGATCCGGCGCGCTTATCTCGGGCTTGCCTGAACGCGGCGAGGTCTCAGAGCAGGCGCAGGTTCGGGCCGACCGCGACCGGCAGGTCGGTTGCCATCGCCGCGCAGAATCCCCAGCAGCGGCGCTCCTTGAGTGCGTGCAGGAGCGATAGGTACGAGATGTATTTCATCGCCCGCTCCGCTCGACCTGTTCCACGGCACGCATGGTCGGGCGGGCACGTTGCCGTGCCATTTCTCGTCGGCAGCGCATGATTTCAGCCGCAATGGGCGACCTGGTCGGGTTTTGACCCCGCTTGTCGCTGCCGTCCGTTCAAGGCTGGGTATCCACCCACGACCAGGAACGCCATGTCCCTCAACAAACTCGCGTCGGCTGCCGCCCTCGCAGGCCTCACCGCCACCGCTGCCGCCCAGACTCCGCCGGACGCCACGGCGATCACGATCTACTCCAGCGCGCTTCCCGGCGCGATCGCGCCCGAGATGTATCGCAACCCGGGACGCGGCGGCGTGCCCGGCTACGCGGTGATACGACAGGAGCGCGAGGTCGACATCGCAAAAGGGCGCAACGACGTGAGATTCAGCGACGTGGCGGCGCTGATCGATCCGACCACCGTCGTCTTCGAATCGCTCACCGATCCCAAGGGCACGTCGGTCGTCGAGCAGAACTTCCAGTTCGACCTCGTCAGCACCGACAAGCTGTTGCGGCGCTACGTCGACCGCCAGGTGGCGGTGGACCAGATCCGGGGCCAGACGACCGAAACGTTCACCGGCACCTTGCTGTCGACCCAGGATGGCCTCGTGCTCAAGCGCGACGACGGCACGATCCAGATCCTGCCGCACAACGCGGGTGTCAAGCTGCCGGCGCTGCCAGGCGGGCTCATCACGCGTCCCACGCTGGTGTGGAGCGTCGAGGCGAAGAGCGCGGGCAGGCAGCGCACGCGGGTGGCCTACCAGACGCAAGGCATCACGTGGTGGGCCGACTACAACCTGACGTACTCCGAAGCCGCGCGCAACGAGTGCCGGCTCGACCTCGGGGCCTGGGTGAGCATCGTCAACACGTCGGGCGCCGGCTACCAGGACGCAAAGCTCAAGCTCGTCGCGGGCGAGGTGAATCGGGCGCCGTCCGGCGTCGGGCGGATGGTCGCCAAGGAATTGCGCGCACCGGCCAGCGCGGCGGTCGCGGACGGTTTCGCCGAGAAGCCGTTCTTCGAATATCACCTGTACACGCTCGGCCGCGCGACCACGCTGCCGGACAACTCGACCAAGCAGATCGAACTGTTTCCGGTCGCGCGCGGTGTCCCCTGCCAGCGCACGCTGGTCTACTACGGCCGCCCGGACGGCGGCTACGGGTTCCTGCCCACGCCGATCACCGACCGCAGCTACGGCATCCAGACGAACCGGCAGGTCGACGTGTACCTGCAGTTCAGGAACGCCGACAGCGCCAACCTCGGCATGCCGCTGCCGCGCGGACGGGTGCGGGTCTCGAAGCTGGACCCCGCCGACAGGACGCTGGAGTTCATCGGCGAGGATTCGATCGATCACACGCCGAAGAACGAAAAGGTGCTGCTGAAGATGGGCAGCGCGTTCGACGTGGTCGGCGAGCGGCGCCAGATGGACTTCCGCGTCGATGCGGCGCGGCGGACGATGAGCGAGGACATCGAGGTCAGCCTGCGCAACGCGAAGAGGGAACCGGTCGAGGTCCAGGTCAAGGAAACGCTCTATCGATGGACCAACTGGGAGATCGTCTCCAGCAGCCACACGTATCGCAAGGAAGACGCGCGCACGATCTACTTTCCGGTCACGGTGCCTCCCGGCGAGGAGGTCACGGTGCGCTACACCGTCCGTTACACGTGGTAGTACGCAGGCCAGCGCGCGACCCTGGCACGCGGATCAACGACCGTCGATCAACTGCGTCTCCGGCCCGGCGGGCGGCGCGGCCTTCCCCCGCGCGGCGGCGCGTGCCGCGAGGCTTCGCTCGAGCAGGCGCGGCGCCTGCATCCGCCCGGTCCAGGCGGCGAATCCGTCGCCCGGTCCGTGCCACCGCAACTGCTCGATATCCTCGAAAACCGGAGCGTCGGTGCGCAGCGTTGCCAGCCGCTTGAAGAGCAGCGCGTGGTCGTGCTGCTCGCCGAGCACGGTCGGGGGGAATTTTTCGAGCGCACCGTAGCGGCCGAGGAGCCGTGCCGCGCCTTTGGCGCCGATGCCCGCGATGCCCGGATACCCGTCGGCCGTGTCGCCGACCAGGGCGAGAAAATCGGGAATCAGGTCCGGCGGCACGCCGAACTTCTCGCGTACGCCCTGCTCGTTGCGAATCGTCCTGCCGCGCCGGTCGACCTGCACGACGCGATCGCCGCTCACGCATTGCGCGAGGTCCTTGTCCGGCGTCCAGATGCAGACCTTCTCGACGCGCTTGTCCGCGGACGCGAGGCGCGCCGCCGAAGCAAGCGCGTCGTCGGCCTCGAGTTCGACCATCGGCCAGACGACTACGCCCATCGCGCCGAGCGCGTCTTCCAGGGGATGGAACTGCGCGAACAGCGCCGGCTCGATCCCGTCGCCGGTCTTGTATCCGGGCCACAGGTCGTTGCGGAACGACTCGATCACGTGATCGGTCGCGACACCGAGGTGGGTCGCGCCCTGCTCGATCATCTGCAGCAGCGTCTGCAGCACGCCGACGACGGCGCCGTGCGGCCGATCCTCGCCGCCCGTGAAGCGGCGCAGGCCGTAGAAGTGACGAAACAGCTCGTAGGTTCCGTCTACGAGATGCACGACCATGCGCGCCCGCCGCGGGTCAGCTCAGACCGGGCCGGTTCTTCGGCATGATGGTCTGGATCTCGGTGGCCGAGTCGCCGATGATCACCGTGTTGCCTTCGCTCCACGGTGCGTCCTGGTAGTCGAACGCCTTCGCGATGCGCGGCTTGACCACTTCGAAGAACGGCGAGATGTCGAAGTCGCGCGGCACGTACAGGCTGTGATGGCGGATGCGCCACAGCTCGCGCACCTGGTCCGCGCGCCCCGGATTGCCGTCGTGCTTGCGCGAGATGATCGGCAGGATCGGATAACGCACGGCGCCGAATGCCTGCGCGATCAGCGTCGAGCAGATGGCACGGGTCGGGTCGCCGCTGCCGAACCCGATCAGGCGCCGCCGCAGGCGCGCTGGCACGGGCAGCGGAAACAGGTAGCGCGCGAGATCGAACACGTTCTTCAGGTCGTACCGGTGGCCGAGCCGATCCAGCATGTACTGGACCAGGCGGTCGCGGTCCCACGGCCGCAGCTTGACGGGCCGGCAGATGCGCACGCGGAAATTGCCGTAGTAGGAAAGGGGAACGGCGCGCACGCCCTCGAGTACGTCGGCTTCGACCAGCGACGGGATCTCGTCGTCGACCCGCGGCAGGTCGGGGCGCAACCCGATGTAGAGCGCCGCGTGCGACCACGTGGACTGCGTCAGGTACTTGATCGCCGCGCTCATCCGCGTGTTGCCTTCGATCAGCAGCACGTCGCCCGGCTCCAGCGTCTCGGCCACCATCCGCGCGTCGGCGCCGCCGCCGCTCGGCTTGCTGATCGGCTTGGATAGATAGGCAGCGAGTGCCCGTCCGACCCACTCGAACACGGTCTGTAGTGAAGCGCGGCAACAGGACGCGCAAATAGTATCCGCTCCCGGTACGTCTGGACACGCCGGCCGGATCGACCGCACGCGTTACCCGCCGCGCGGCGCACGTCGGCCGGATTGCAGTGCACGACAGCTGACGCACCTGTAAGCCTCCGGCGGCGGGCGGGCGGCCCGCACCGGCGGCAGGTCGCGTCGACGGTTTCCTGCTCGACCACGCGGCATGCGAGGACGCGCGCACGCCCGCAGGGCGAGCAACATGCCGGTCGCTCAGAACCCGACCGCGTGCCCGTCGCGCCGCGCGTCGCTTGCCCCCACGTAGCCGTCGGCCGCCGGGTCGCCCAGGCTCCAGACGAACTGGCCGCTGCCGAAATCCATGTAGCTGTCTTCGAGGTGGGCGATCTCGTGGCCGCGCTGCAGCAGGTCGACGCGCAGCGCGGACGCCATCGTCGGTTCGAGATCGACCTTCAGCCCGGAGTCCCATTTCCAACGCGGCGCATCGCACGCGGCCTGCGGCTGCTGCCCCGCGTACAGCATGCGCGCCAGCGTCTGCACGTGGCCCTGCGGCTGGATGTTGCCGCCCATCACTCCGAACGCCATCTGCGGCGCGGCGCCCCGCATCAGGAAGCCCGGAATGATGGTGTGGAAGGGCCGGTGGTGCGGCTTGACGCAGTTGGCGTGGCGCGGATCGAGCGAGAAGTTGTAGCCGCGGTTCTGCAGCGAAATGCCGTAGCCCGGCACGACGACTCCGGAGCCGAAGCCGGCATAGTTGGACTGGATGAACGACACCATCATGCCGCGCTGGTCGGCCGCGGCGAGATAGATGGTTCCGCCGCGCGGCGGCGTGCCGTGCGCGAACGACTGCGCGCGGCGGGCATCGATCAGTGCCGCGCGGCTCTTCAGGTACGCGTCGTCGAGCAGTTGCGCCGGCGTGACGCGCATCGCGCGCGCATCGGCGACGTACTCGTACGCGTCGGCGAACGCGAGCTTCATCGCCTCGATCAGCAGGTGCTGGGTGCCGGGCGCGTCGATGCCGTCGCGCACGACGCGTTCCGCCAGATCGGTGTGATTGAGGATCCCGAAGCAGGCTGCGGCCGCGATGCCCTGTCCGTTCGGCGGGATCTCGTGCACGACGAAGTCCGTGCCGCGTGCGCCGGTGAGCCGCTGGCTGATCGTGCCGACCCACGCGTTCGACTGCATGAAGTCCCAGAAGCCGGCGAAATCCGCTTCGGTGTGCACGCCGCCGGTCTCGCGTGCGTAACGGCAGATCGCAGCGGCGATCTCGCCGCGATAGAACGCCTCGCCCTTGCTCTCCGCGATCAGCTTCAAGGTGTGCGCCGCGCCGGCCAGCACGAAAGGCTCGCCGACCTGCGGGGCGCGGCCCCTGGGCAGGAAGTGCTGCGCGAAGCCCGGGTAGTCCTTCAGCAGCGGCTCCGCCATGCGCCACTTGCCCTGCACGATCGGGCTCACCGCGAAGCCGCGTTCCGCGTATTCGATCGCGGGCGCCATCAGGTCGGCGAACGGCAGGCGGCCGAATTTCCGGTGCAGCGTTGTCCACCCGGCCACCGCGCCCGGGATCGTTACCGTGTCCCAGCCGCGTTGCGGGCGCGTCGCGGCCATGTCGTCGCCGTACTTGCGGCGGAAAAAATCGATCGACCACGCCGCGGGCGCAAAACCGCTCGCGTTCATCCCGTGCAGCTGGCGGTCGGTCGGATCCCAGACGATGGCGAAGTTGTCCGAGCCGAGGCCGTTCGAGCAGGGTTCCGTCTGTGCGATCACCGCCGCCGCCGAAATCGCCGCATCGACCGCATTGCCGCCGGCGTGCAACGCACGCAGGCCCGCCTGCGCCGCGAGCGGCTGGCTGGTCGAGACGATATTGCGGGCGAAGACCGGCGTGCGAACGGTGCGGTACGGATTGCTCCAGTCGAAGTTCATTTGCTCGCTTTCTTGCGCTTGTCGCGTAACCAGAGATGCTTGTGGCCCTGCGGGCCCGGGCGCTCCTCGAGCTGGAACAGTTCGATCTCCTCGACCAGCGAGCGCAGGCGCGGGAAGCCGTCGTTGCACGGATCGAAATCCGGCTCCTGCTTGATCGTGCGCGAGCCCACTTCGCCGAGGTTGGCCCACCCGGTTTCGTCGGCGGAATCGTCGACGACCTTGCGCAACAGGGTGACCAGCGCGGTATCGCCCCTGAGGTTCTTCAGCGGCACGCGCTTCGTGGCCTCGCTGCTCGCAGGCCCGGTCAGCACGTCGGTGAAGATGAAGCGATCGCACGCGGCGATGAACGGGCGCGGCGTCCAGTCGCCGTAGATGCGGCGCGCGGTGGCGGTGCCGAAGTTGGCGATCTCGGCCAGCAGCGCGGTGACCACCGTTGCCGAAACGTTATCGGCGTCGATGAGCACGCCAAGGCGTCGACCCATCTCCACTGGCGCGGCCATACGGTAGCTCCTTGCGTCCTCGTCGCGAGACATTGTGCCAGCGCCCGGCCGCGCCGACGGCATCCTGCACGCGGGCGTCTCGTCGGCTCGTTGCAACTGTTGCCGATTCTGTCCGCTTCGAGGGGGAACTCGTCGTCGCAGCGGCCGATCTATCCCGTTCATGTTCGCGTGCTCGCAGTCGAGACGCGCTTTTCCGCAGTCTGTCGCAAACCGGTCGTCGGGGCGCATCGAGCCTCCTAAAGTGCCCTCCGACGCAAGCGAACGGAGCAAGCCATGAAGTCCACGTCGATCGTGTCCCGGGTGTTGAGCGCCGCGATGGCGATCGCCTGCAGCCTCGTCCTGATGACGAAGCTCGGCCGGACGATGGACCCGAGCCGGCTCGCGATGGAGCCGCACGTGGTCGAGATGGAGCGCGTCGTCGTCACCGCGCCCGCGCCTGCGCCGACCGTCGCCACCGCGCGTGCGCGCACCATGGCCAACTGACCCGCCCGCCGCCGCGAAAAACAAAGGGCGCCTCGGGCGCCCTTTGTTTCTTGCCGGCTTGCGTGGCGCGGTCAGTCCGCTTCCTCGAACGCTTCCGCGCGCTTCGACTTGATCGCCGGCAGCGTCACCATGACGACGAGTGCCAGCGCGCCGAGCAGCAGCCCGAGCGAAAGCGGGCGGGTGAAAAAGGTGGTCGGGTCGCCGCGCGAGAGCAGCATCGCACGCCGCAGGTGCTCTTCCATCATCGGGGCGAGGATGAAGCCGAGCAGCAGCGGGGCCGGCTCGCACTTCAATTTGTAGAACAGGTAGCCGACGACGCCGAAGGCGGCGGTGGCGAAGACGTCGAACGACGTGTTGTTGAGCGAAAACACGCCGATGCAGCAGAACACCAGGATCGCGGGGTAGAGCAGGCGGTACGGCACCCTGAGCAGCTGGATCGACAGGCCGGTCAGCGGCAGGTTGAGCACCACGAGCATCAGGTTGCCGACCCACATCGATGCGATCAGCCCCCAGAACAGCGCCGGATTGCTGGTCATGACCTGCGGGCCGGGCTGGATGTTGTGGATCGTCATCGCGCCAATCATCAGCGCCATCACCGCGTTGGGCGGGATGCCGAGCGTGAGCATCGGGATGAACGAGGTCTGCGCGCCGGCGTTGTTGGCCGACTCGGGACCGGCGATGCCGCGGATGTTGCCCTGGCCGAACGGCGGCCGCGGGTTGCGCGTGATCTTCTTCTCGAGCGTGTAGGAAGCGAACGATGCGAGCAACGCGCCGCCGCCCGGCAGGATGCCGAGGATCGAGCCGAGCAGGGTGCCGCGCGCGACGGCGGGCGCCGCCTCGCGGAGCTGCTGCGGGTTCGGGAGCAGCCCGTGCACCTTGTCCGTGAACACCTCGCGCTGCTCGCGTTTCTCGAGGTTGGCGATGATCTCGGCGAAGCCGAACACGCCCATCGCGACGGCGACGAAGCCGATGCCGTCGGACAGTTCGGGCACGTCGAACGAGAAGCGCGCGACCCCGGAATTCACGTCGGTGCCGACCAGGCCGAGCAGAAGGCCGAGGATGATCATCGCGATGGCCTTGAGCAGGCTGGCGGAGGCAAGCACCACGGCGCCGATCAGGCCGAGCACCATCAGCGAGAAATACTCCGCCGGGCCGAACTTGAACGCGAGTTCCACCAGCGGCGGCGCGAACCCGGCCACCAGCACGGTCGAGAAACAGCCGGCGAGAAACGATCCGATGGCCGCGATGCCGAGCGCCGCGCCGGCATGGCCGCGGCGCGCCATCTGGTAACCGTCGAGGCAGGTAACCACCGACGACGATTCGCCCGGCAGGTTGACCAGGATCGCCGTGGTCGAACCGCCGTACTGCGCGCCGTAGTAGATGCCGGCCAGCATGATCAGCGCGGACGTCGGCTCGAGCGCATACGTCGTCGGCAGCAGCATCGCCAGCGTGGCTACCGGGCCGATGCCCGGCAGCACACCCACCAGCGTGCCGATCAACGCGCCGAGGAATGCATAGGACAGGTTCGCCAGCGAGAGCGCGGTCGCGAAGCCGAGAGCGAGGTTGGAAAGCAGTTCCATGCGGCCGCGCCGTCAGTGCTGCATTAAGGCCGGCAGGATCGGAATGGTGAGCTTCAGCCCCCGGATGAACACCGCGAGCACGAGCAGCATCAGGCCGGCGGCCAGGATCGCCGTTTCCTTCCACCTGAATTCGTGACTGCCCAGCGCCGAGACGACGATCAGCACGACGAGGGCGCCGATCAGTCCCGCCGGCCGCAGCAGCAGCCCGAACAGAACCACGCCGCCCAGCACCCAGCCGAGTGCATCGAAGTGGAATTTTTCGACCCGGCCCTCGGCGGTGATTCCCGCCAGCCCCTTTACGCCGACGATCACGCCGAGTATCGCCAGCAAACCGCCGAGCACGGTCGGAAAGAACGCCGGTCCCATGCGCTGTGCGTTGCCCATCTGGTATTCCTGGGCAAACACCGCGAACGCGACACCCGCGGCCACGAACAGAACGCCCGACCAGAAGTCCTTCTGGTTGTGAATTCGCATTGTCTCCCCCGAGACGGCTCGGGCCGCGACATCGATCTGTTTCGACTCGCGCAACCGGCCCGGCGCAGGTATGGCGCAGCGGCCACGCGCCATCGGCGCTTGCGTTGACGACGCGGCGAAACGCCCGAAGCGGGAGACAGGGCAATCGGGAAGAACCCGCATGCACGACCGCGCATCGGGCGTTCTGCGCGACGTCGCGCCGCGTACGCGTCGGTGTCAGTCGATCTTGGCGCCGGAGAACTTCACCACGCGCTCGTATTTGACGAGTTCCGACTTGATGAACGCCGCGAACTGCGCCGGCGAGGTCGGTGCCGGCTCCGCGCCCATGGTCGCGAGCCGTTCGCGCATCGCCTCCGAGCCGAGCGCGGCGCGCATCGTTTCGTTGAGCTTCGTCACGATCGCGGCGGGCGTTCCCGCAGGAGCGAGCACGCCGAACCAGGTGCTCACCTCGAAACCCGCGAGTTCGCGCCCGCCCGCTTCGGCGAGGGTCGGAAGGTCGGGGAACGCGGTGGCACGGCGCGCGGTCGTCACCGCGAACGCACGCAGCTTGCCGGCGCGGATCTGCGGCGCGGCCGACGCGAGGTTGTCGAACATGAAGTCGGTCTGCCCCGCGAGCATGCCGAGCTGCGCCGGCGCCGCCCCGGCGTAGGGGATGTGCACGATCGCGACGTGCGCCATCGACTTCAGGAGTTCGCCGGCCATGTGGCCGCCGCTGCCGTTGCCGCCGGAGGCGTAGTTGAGCTTGCCCGGATTGCGGCGCGCGTAGTCGACGAGGTCCTTGACCGACTCGATGTGGTAGCGCGCCGCGGTGGCGGGCGGCAGAACAAGCACATTCGGCACCTGCGCGATCAGCGTGATCGGCGCGAAATCGCGCAGCGGGTCGTATGGAAGCTTCGAGAACAGCCACGGGTTGATCGCGTGCGTCGCGACCGCGCCGATGACAAGCGTGTACCCGTCGGGGGGCTGCTTGGCCACGTAGTCGACCCCGATGGTGCCGCCGGCGCCGGCCCGGTTTTCCACCACAACGATGCCCAGCGTGTCCTTCACGGCTTCGGCCAGCCCGCGCGCCGCGAGATCGAGCGGTCCGCCCGGCGGGTAGGGAACGATCAGCCGGATCGGCCGCGCGGGGTAGGCGGCGGGCTGTGCCCGCGCGAGCAAGGGCTGCACGAGCAGCAGCGGTAAAAGCGCGCACAATGCGCGCCGGTTCCAGTCGGGGAGCGCCACGTTGCGATTTCCTATCGGTCCGTTTTCGTGCCGCTATTTTCGACCAGACGGGAAATCGAAAATGCTCTGCGCTTCGCGCCGGTCGCCCGCCCCCGACGATGCCGGACGTCGCTGATCTGCCGCAGCTGGCGACACGGCGCCTGCGCCTGCCGCACGTCCGGCCCGCGATGGCGCGCCAGTTCGCCGAGTTCATGGCGCGCAACGAGGCGCACCTGCGGCCCTGGGACCCGCCGCGTCCCGCCGGCGTTGCGACCGCTGCTCACTGGCGGCCGCAGCTCGCGACGGCGGTGCGCGAGTTCCGCACCGGCGCTTCGCTGCGCTGGGCGCTGTTCGACCGGGCCGGCGACGAACGCGCCGCGCTGCTCGGACGCATCAATTTCACGCAGATTTTTCGCGGTCCGTTCCAGTCCTGCGTGCTCGGTTACCAGCTCGACGCGGGCGCGCAGGGCAAGGGACTGATGCACGAGGCGCTGCGCGCCGCGCTCGACGACCTGTTCACCACCCGCGGCCTGCATCGCGTGCAGGCGGCGTTCGTGCCCGAGAACGAACGCAGCGCGCGGCTCCTCGAGCGGCTCGGCTTCGAGCGCATCGGCATTGCACGCCGGTACCTGTTCATCAATGGCACGTGGCGCGATCACGTGCTCACCGCGCTGATCAATCCGAGGTTCGACGAGGCGCAGCCCGCGGGCTGACAACCCGGTTCTGGGCTGGCGGCTACCAGGCGCGAACGGGAAACACCTTTGCGACCGAGGACGACGCGTGCGCCGTGTCGCGATTTCAACGCGCCGTCGGCAGGCGCGTGAATTCGAATCCGATCATCGCGATCTCGGTCGCGCTCGCCGAGCGGGTTTCGACATGCGTCACCCGCGCGACGGCCGGGCCGCGGCATGCCCATGCGAGCAGCTCGAACCGCGCCGCCGGCGCCGCGTCGAACACCGCTTCGACCGCTCCGTCGGCGCGGTTGCGCACCCAGCCGCGTGCGCCGAGGCGCGCGGCTTCGTAGACCATGCTGTCGCGAAATCCCACGCCCTGCACGCGCCCGCGGATCAGGAGATAAAGCGGACCGTCGGGCGGTTCCGGTTGCGCCACGGCGCTTCTTCTCACACGATCCGGCGCGCTCGCAACGCCGCCAGGGTCGCCGCATCGATGCCGGCCAGCTCGCGCAGGACTTCGTCCGTGTGCTGGCCGAGCGTCGGCGGCGCGCGTTCGAGCGCCGGCGGCGATGCACTCATCCGGATAGGCGTGCCGACGAGCGATACCGAACCGGCCAGCGGATGCGGGAGATCGACCTTCAGTCCGCGCGCGACGATCTGCGGGTCGGCCAGGGCCTGGGCGATCGAATTGATCGGGCCGCAGGGAACGCCTGCCTGCTCGAGCCGTGCGGTCCAGAAGCCGACCGGGCGCTGGCGCACCACCTGCTCCAGCAAGGGGACCAGCACGTCGCGATTGCGCACGCGATCGGCGTTGCGGACGAAACGCGGATCGGCGGCGAGATCGCCGCGACCGGCCACCTCGCAGAACTTCGCGTACTGACCGTCGTTGCCGACCGCGACGATGACGTGCCCGTCGGACGCGGCGAAGACCTGGTACGGCACGATGTTGGCGTGCGCGTTGCCGGCGCGGCCCGGTGCCTTGCCCGTCGTCAGGTAGTTGGTGTTCATGTTGGCCAGCATGGACACCAGGGTATCGAGCAGCGCCATGTCGATGCGCTGGCCGACCCCGGTGCGCCCACGCTGCACGACCGCCGCGAGGATGGCGACGGTCGCATACATCCCGGTCATGAGGTCGCTCACCGCGACGCCGGCCTTCTGCGGCCCGCCGCCGGGCAGGTCGTCGCGTTCGCCGGTGATCGACATGAAGCCGCCCATGCCCTGGATGATGAAGTCGTAGCCGGCACGATCCTTGTAGGGCCCGTCCTGTCCGAAGCCCGTGATCGAGCAGTAGATGAGGCGCGGGTTGACGGCTGCGAGCGCCTCGTAGTCGAGGCCGTACTTCGCGAGCTGGCCGACCTTGTAGTTCTCGACCAGCACGTCGCTCGCCGCGGCGAGCTTGCGCGCGATCTGCTGGCCTTCGGAGGTGGCGATGTCGAGCGTGATCGAGCGTTTGCCGCGGTTGGCGGCCAGGTAGTACGCCGCTTCGCCGGTCTCCTCGCCGCGGCGATCCTTCAGGAACGGCGGGCCCCAGCCGCGCGTGTCGTCACCGTAGCCCGGGCGCTCGACCTTGATCACGTCGGCGCCGAGATCGGCGAGGTTCTGGGTGCACCACGGCCCGGCAAGCACGCGCGATAGGTCGAGCACGCGCAGTCCGCGCAATGCGTGCTCGCCATCTGCGGGCTGCTGGCTCACGTCGGCTCGGGCACCATTTTGGGACCGCGCAGCTTAGCGTGCCGCAGCGCATGCGCGGGCCTGAAATAAACTGGCTCGCATGGCTCGCACGATCCCTCCGCGCTGGTTGCGCCTCGGCTTGAACCTCTGGCCGCCTTTCCTCGGCGCGGGCATCCGGGTGCGCCGCATCGCGCCCGACTTCCGCGAGGTCCGGGTCGACATGCGGCTCGGCCTGGGCAACCGCAACTACTTCGGCACCCACTTCGGCGGATCGTTGTACGCGATGACCGATCCCTTCTTCGCGCTCATGGTTCATCACAACCTGCCGCGTGGATACATGGTGTGGGACAAGGCGGGCTCGATCGAATACGTCGCGCCGGGGCGTGGACCCGTCAGCGCCACGTTGCGCCTCGAGCAGGACGACATCGATGCGATCGTGCGCATGACGGCCGGCGGCGACAAGCACCTGCACCTGTTCAAGGTCGACATCGTCGATCGCGAAGGCCTGACGGTCGCGCGGGTCGAAAAGATCGTTTACGCGCGCAAGAAGGCGGAGCAGAAATGAGCCATCGCCAACCCTGGCCCTTCGCGCGCGTACTGGCGCACCGCGGTGGCGGCACGCTGGCGCCCGAGAACACGATCGCCGCCATCGAGGTCGGGCTGCAGCACGGGTACCGGGCGATCGAGTTCGACGCGATGCTCACCGCCGATGCGGTTCCAGTGCTGATCCACGACGCGACGCTGGAGCGCACGACCGACGGCGCCGGCCCGGTCGCTTCGTTCACCGCGGCGGAGTTGGCGCGCCTCGATGCGGGCGCCTGGATGGGCCCGCGTTTCGCCGGCACAAGGTTGCCTTCGCTGGCGGAGACGATCGTGTACTGCCGGCGCAACAGCGTCTGGATCAATATCGAGATCAAGCCGTCGCCCGGACGGGAATCGGCGACCGGCGCCGAAGTGGCAACAACGGCTGCGCGAGCTTACGCCGACCTGGTCAGGCCGCGCGGCGACCGCGCCGGCAACGTCGAGCCGCGGGCACCGTTGCTTTCGTCCTTTGCGTGGGAGGCGCTGGCGGCGGCGCGCTCTTCCGCGCCGGACCTGCCGCGCGGCCTGCTCGTCGGGCCGGTGCCGGTCGATTGGGAAGAGCAGGTCGAGGACCTGGGCTGCGTCAGCCTGCATTGCAGTCACAAGCACCTGACGCAAGCGCTGGCTCGCAGCGTAAAGGACGCCGGCTATTGGCTCTTCTGCTACACCGTCAACGATCCGCAACGCGCGCGCGAGCTGTTCGACTGGGGCGTCGACGCGTTCTGCACCGACCGGATCGACCTCATCGCGGCTTCGTTCGCATGACGCCGCGGCGCGCGTGTCGCAATGCGACGATTGCATCGTGCCGGTGCGGATCGGCCGCCGCCGATCATCTCGTCCATCCGCTCGTCTTCAATGGCCAGCGCAGGGGACTGCCAAACCGGCCCGGCTCAAGATAGGCTTGATCTCGCGGCGTTCGGAACGCAACCGGATCTTCGAAGTCTCTTGACAATGGTCAGGCGGATCGAAGTCGGTGCGCGTAGCCTCGGCCGATCTGCGGAGTCGATCGTTTCTCGAGTTGCAACGTCCCATGCCGGTTGAGCCGCAGGTTCGCAAAGCGAAGATTCTCGACGATGTCGGCACGCTGGCCGCGACGTCGGATGCCGTCTGCGCCCATTGCGGCGATCCGCTCGCAGGCCTCAAGGTCTTCCGTCGCCTGATTGGCGGCGAGCGGCGCTCGTTCTGCTGCCTGGGCTGCGCGTTCATCGCCGAGCAGATCTACCTCGCGCAGGCGTCGAACCGCGATCGCGCGGCGCTCACCGGTGCGCTCAACGTGCGCGCGCCGGGCATCGCGATCGCGCCGCCCAACCTGGCGCGCGCGCAGCTGCCCGTGCAGGGCATGGTCTGCGCGGCGTGCGCGCTGCTGGTCGAGCACCGCCTGCGGCGCGAGCCCGGCGTTGCACAGGCAGCGGTGGACTTCGGCGCCGGGCGTGCCTACGTCGCATTCGACCCGGCGCTGACCTCGACGGTGCGCCTGGAGCGGGTCGTCGAGCGAGCCGGCTATCGCGCCGGCGCCCGCGAGCCGGGCGACGAAAAGCGCGCGCAGCGGGTCGAACTGCTGCGCGTGCTGCTGGCCTGGCTGGTGATGATGCAGGTGATGATGCTCGCGGTGCCGGCCTACCTCGCCGGACCGGGCGACATCGCGCCCGACATCCAGCAGTTGCTGCGCATCGCGCAACTCGTGCTGACGGTTCCGGTGCTCGCGTTCTCGGCGATCCCGCTGGTGCGTGCCGCGGTGAGCCAGGTGCGCGCGGGTGCCGTCGGCATGGACCTGCCGATCGTGCTGGGACTCGCGGCGGCGTTCGGCGCCAGCGCGTTCGCGACCGTGCGCGCGCAAGGTCCGGTCTATTTCGACTCGATCGCGATGTTCGTCGCGCTCGTGCTCGGCGTGCGCTGGGTGCAGGCGCGCGCGCTTGCGGCGGCCAGCCGCCACGTCGAGACCGCGCTGCGCGGCGCGCAGATCGTCGCGCAGCGCTTGCGCGGATATCCCGGCTCGATGGTCACCGAGACGGTTGCCGCCGAAGCGCTGGCGGTCGGCGAATACGTTCTCGTGCCGCCCGGAGAGACGGTGCCGGCCGACGGCATCGTGATGCACGGTGCGTCGACGGTGTCGCAGGCCTGGCTGACCGGCGAGGCGACGCCATTCGAACTGGCGACCGGCGGCGCCGTCTCGGCGGGCGCGGTGAACCTCGACCAGCCGATCGTCCTGCGCGTCGAGCGCGCGGGCGACGCGACCTCGCTCGCCGCGTTGCGCCGTCTCGTCGACGATGCCGGACGCGCGCGACCGCGCGTGATCGAGGTGGCGAACCGCGTCGCCGGTGCTTTCCTGTGGGTCGTGCTCGCGGTGACCGCCGCCACGGTTGCGGGCTGGTGGTTCATCGATCCGGCGCGCGCGTTGCCGAGCGCGATCGCGGTGCTCGTTGCCACGTGCCCGTGCGCGCTGGCGCTGGCGGCGCCGGCTGCGCTCGCGGTGCTGCAGTCCGCACTCGCGCGCCGCGGCGTCCTGACCGCTCGCGTCGCCGCCATCGAGCAGATGGCGCACGTCGACACGCTCGCGTGCGACAAGACCGGCACCCTGACCCTGCCGGTGCCGGAGCTGGTGCGCATCGTGCCCCTGCGGGGCCTAGACGTCGGCACCCTGCTCGCGCGTGCGGCGGCGCTCGAAGCGCTGAGCAACCACCCGTTCGCACGGGCGCTCATGCGGGCCGCGCGTGCCGGGGGCGTCGCGCTGCCGGCCGTGGTCGACGGCGTGGTGGCCGCCGCGGCAGGCGTCGAAGGCGCGATCGAGGGCAAGCGCCTGCGCATCGGCAGGCCCGATTACGCGCTCGGGCTCGTTACGCGCGAGCCGCTGCCGGTGGCGGCGCGCCTGCTGAAGCGTCTCGAGCAGGAAAAGCTGCGCGCCGCCAGCGTCGTCGTGCTCGCGGATCCGGCCGGCCCGCTGGCGCTGTTCGCGTTCGGCGAGGCGTGCCGCACGGGCGCCGCGGCGCTGGTGCAGGAGGTGCAAGCGGCGGGCGTGCAGATCCTGCTCGTGTCGGGCGACCGGCGCGAGCCGGTCGAGCGGGTCGCGCGCGAGCTCGGCATCGGCACCGATGTCGCCCGCAACGTGTTCGCGCTGCAGACCCCGGAGAGCAAACGCCAGATCGTGACGGCCCTGCAGGCGCAAGGGCGGCGTGTCGCGATGCTCGGCGACGGCTTGAACGATGCGCCGGTGATCGCGCAGGCCGACGTGTCGATCGCGCTGGCCGAAGGGGCGACGCTCGCGCAGGCGCGCGCCGACTTCATCGCGCTGCATTCAAGGCCGGCCGACGTCGCAGCGATCTTTGCCGGCAGCCGCAAGGCGATGCGCATCGTGCGGCAGAACCTGCTGTGGGCCGTCGGCTACAACATCGTGATCATTCCGCTCGCGGCGCTCGGTTACCTGACACCGGCCCTGGCGGCCGTGGGAATGGCGGCGAGCTCGCTGCTCGTGGTCGCCAATGCGCTGCGGGCGCGCTCGCCCGGCGCCGTGACCGAGTGACGTCGACGCCGTGGACGCGCTCTACCTGCTCATCCCGCTTTCGATCCTGCTCGTGCTGGGCATCGGCGTCCTGCTCGCCTGGTCGGTACTGAGCGGCCAGTTCGACGATCTCGACAGCGAAGGCCGCCGGATCCTGGACGAAGATCCACCGGCCGGGACCAGCGGCAGCCGGTAACGCCGCGCGCGCTTGACCTGCGTCAAGCGCGGCGCGCTAGCCCTGTTGCTACGATGCGTGCGGCTGCAGCGGATCGACCAGCGGATCGACAAGAGCCTGACCCGTTCGACCGGGAACGGGCAAGAGGGGAAAACACATGGCGGACAAGGCGGTGACGTACCACTACGGCGTCGTGCGTGCGTTTTCGATCATGACGGTGGTGTGGGGCATCGTCGGCATGCTGGTCGGGGTGGTGATCGCCGCGCAGATGACGTGGCCCGAGCTTGGCTTCGGCATCCCGTGGCTGTCGTTCGGGCGCCTGCGGCCGCTGCACACCAACGCGGTGATCTTCGCCTTCGGCGGCTGCGCGCTCTTCGCCACCTCCTACTACGTGGTGCAGCGCACCTCGCATGCGCGGCTCTTCTGCGACCGGCTGGCCGGGTTCACGTTCTGGGGGTGGCAGGCGGTGATCGTGGCTGCCGCGGTGACGCTGCCGCTCGGCATCACGCAGGCGAAGGAATACGCGGAGCTCGAGTGGCCGATCGACCTGCTGATCGCCGCCGTGTGGATTTCCTATGCCATCGTCTTTTTTGGAACTCTATACAAGAGAAAAATAAAACATGTCTACGTGGCCAATTGGTTCTTCGGCGCCTTCATCCTGACGGTCGCGCTGCTGCACATCGTGAACAGCGCCGCGATCCCCGTGACGCTGTGGAAGTCCTACTCGGTCTACGCCGGCGCCCAGGACGCGATGGTGCAGTGGTGGTACGGCCACAACGCCGTCGGCTTCTTCCTCACCGCGGGCTTCCTGGGGATGATGTACTACTTCATTCCCAAGCAGGCCGGCCGGCCGATCTACTCGTACCGGCTCTCGGTGGTGCACTTCTGGGCCCTGATCTTCACCTATATGTGGGCCGGGCCGCATCACCTGCACTACACCGCGCTGCCCGAATGGGCGCAGTCGCTCGGCATGGTGTTCTCGCTCATCCTGCTCGCGCCGTCCTGGGGCGGGATGATCAACGGCATCATGACGCTCTCGGGCGCGTGGCACAAGCTGCGCGAGGATCCGATCCTCAAGTTCCTCATCGTGTCGCTGTCGTTCTACGGCATGTCGACCTTCGAGGGGCCGATGATGTCCATCAAGACGGTGAACGCGCTCTCGCACTACACCGACTGGACCATCGGCCACGTGCACTCCGGCGCGCTCGGCTGGGTGGGCCTCATCAGCATGGGCAGCCTCTATTACCTCATCCCGCGCGTGGTGGGCCGCACGGAGATGTTCAGCGTGAAGGCGATC
>DATJUX010000010.1:0-166634 GCA_035502095.1 Burkholderiaceae bacterium | reverse complement strand
GGCGCGCCTGCCAAGCGGCAGGCCGTGACCAATCCGCGCAACACGCTGTATGCGGTCAAACGGCTGATCGGACGCCGCTTCGAAGAGAAGGAAGTCCAGAAGGACATCAACCTGATGCCGTACAAGATCGTCAAGGCGCCGAACAACGACGCCTGGGTCGAGGTGCGCGGCAAGCAGATCGCGCCGCCGCAGGTGAGCGCGGAAGTCCTGCGCAAGATGAAGAAGACCGCCGAGGACTATCTCGGCGAAACGGTCACCGAAGCCGTCATCACGGTGCCCGCGTACTTCAACGACTCGCAGCGCCAGGCCACCAAGGACGCCGGCCGCATTGCGGGCCTCGAGGTCAAGCGCATCATCAACGAACCCACCGCGGCCGCGTTGGCGTTCGGCCTCGACAAGAAGGGCGAACGCGGCGACCGCAAGGTGGCGGTCTACGACCTTGGCGGCGGCACGTTCGACATCTCGATCATCGAGATCGCCGACGTCGAAGGCGAGAAGCAGTTCGAAGTGCTCTCGACCAACGGGGACACGTTCCTGGGCGGGGAAGACTTCGACCAGCGCATCATCGATTACGTCGTCACCGAGTTCAAGAAGGAATCGGGCGCCGATCTCTCCAAGGACGTGCTCGCGCTGCAACGGCTGAAGGACTCGGCCGAGAAGGCGAAGATCGAGTTGTCCTCGAGCCAGCAGACCGAAATCAACCTGCCGTACATCACCGCCGACCAGTCGGGTCCGAAGCACCTGAACATGAAGCTCACCCGCGCCAAGCTGGAGGCGTTGGTGGAGGACCTGATCGAGCGCACTATGGAACCGTGCCGGATCGCGATCAAGGACGCCGGGGTCAAGACGGGCGAGATCGACGAGGTGATCCTCGTCGGCGGCCAGACGCGCATGCCGAAAGTGCAGGAGAAGGTGCGCGAGTTCTTCGGCAAGGAGCCGCGCAAGGACGTCAATCCGGACGAGGCGGTCGCCGTCGGCGCGGCCATCCAGGGCCAGGTGCTCTCGGGCGAGCGCAAGGATGTCCTGCTGCTCGACGTGACGCCGCTGTCGCTCGGCATCGAGACGCTGGGCGGCGTGATGACGAAGATGATCCAGAAGAACACCACGATCCCGACCAAGTTCTCGCAGACGTTCTCGACGGCCGACGACAACCAGCCGGCGGTCACCATCAAGGTGTTCCAGGGCGAGCGCGAGATGGCGGCCGGCAACAAACTGCTGGGCGAGTTCAATCTCGAGGGCATCCCGCCGGCGCCGCGCGGGCTGCCGCAGATCGAGGTCGGCTTCGACATCGATGCCAACGGCATCCTGCACGTGGGCGCGAAGGACAAGGCGACCGGCAAGGAAAACAAGATCACGATCAAGGCGAACTCGGGCCTGACCGAGGACGAGATCAAGCGCATGGTCAAGGACGCCGAGGCGAACAAGGCCGAGGATCACCGTCGCTTCGAACTCGCGCAGGCACGCAACACCGCCGATGCGAGCGTGCATCAAATCCGCAAGGCGCTGACCGAACACGGCGCGGCGCTGGATGCAGGCGAGAAGGAGAAGGTCGAGGCCGCGATCAAGGACGTCGAAGAGGCGCTCAAGGGTGACAGCAAGGACGCCATCGAGGCGAAGACGCAGGCGCTGATGACGGCCTCGCAGAAGCTGGGCGAGAAGATGTACGCCTCGATGCAGGGGGGCGAGGCCGCGGGTGCTGCGGCCGGCGCCGGACCGCAGCCCGGCGCCGAAGCGGACAAGGCGAAGGAGAGCGACGTGGTCGACGCGGACTACAAAGAGGTGAAGCGCGGCTGAGAGCCAGCCAGTCCCTTGTCGTTCTACGCCCCGGGCGACGGAATGACGCGCCGGGATCGAGCGGAGGAAGACTCGCCGCTCGGTCCCGGCGTTGTTGCATGCGTGCGAGTTAAGAACTGACCCAATGGCCAAACGCGACTACTACGACGTCCTCGGCGTCGCCAAGAACGCCTCGGAAGACGAGATCAAGAAGGCTTATCGCAAGCTCGCGATGAAACACCACCCCGACCGCAACCAGGGCAGGGAGGGTGCGAGCGCAAAGGAATCCGAGGAGAAATTCAAGGAGGCAAAGGAGGCCTACGAGATCCTCACCGATGCGAGCAAGCGCGCGGCGTACGACCGCTTCGGCCATGCGGGCGTGGATCCGAATGCCGCGGGCGCCGCGGGCGGCTTCGGTGCCGGCCAGGGCTTCGGCAGCTTCGCCGACGCATTCGGCGACATCTTCGGCGACATCTTCGGTGGCGGCCGTGGCGGTGGCGGGCGCTCGGGTGCGTTTCGTGGGGCGGACCTGCGCTACAACATGGAACTCAGCCTGGAGCAGGCGGCGCGCGGCTTTGCCACCGAGATCCGCGTTCCGAGCTGGGACAAATGCGAGACCTGCGACGGCAGCGGCGCAAAGCCCGGGACGAAGGCGCGCACCTGCTCCACGTGCGGCGGCGCCGGCGCTGTACGTGTCACGCAGGGATTTTTTTCGATCCAGCAGACCTGTCCGACCTGTCACGGCAGCGGCAAGGTGATCCCGGACCCGTGCTCGGCCTGCCACGGCGAAGGGCGCATCAAGAAGAACAAGGTGCTCGAAGTCACCATCCCCGCCGGCATCGATGAGGGACAGCGCATCAGGCTCGCCGGCAAAGGCGAGCCTGGCGTAAACGGGGGCCCCTCGGGCGACCTCTATGTCGAGATCCGCATCAAGCCGCACGAGGTGTTCCAGCGCGACGGCGACGATCTGCACTGCGAGGTACCGATCTCCGTTGCGACCGCAGCGCTCGGAGGCGACGTGGAAGTCGCCACCCTGACCGACAAGGTGAGCGTCACGGTCCCGGAGGGCACGCAGAACGGCAAGACATTCCGCCTGCGCGGCAAGGGAGTGAAGGGCGTGCGCTCAGCGTATCCGGGCGACTTGTATTGCCACGTGGTGGTGGAGATTCCGCTGCGCCTCACGGAGGCGCAGAAGCGATTGCTGCGCGAGTTCGACAGCGCGGTGAAGGAAGGTGGTGCGCGTCACTCGCCGCAGACGAAATCCTTCATGGATCGCATGAAGGGCTTCTTCACCGCCGAGTGACGTTCGGCGGCACGCTCAGGCGCGGGCGAGCCTGCGTCGGAGCAGCACCCCCAAGCCCAACGCGGCGACACCAAGCAGCGCAACGCTGGCCGGTTCGTCGACCGGAGCGGGAGGCGTCGCACCGCTGATTCCGCTCACGTAGATCGAGAAAGTCGAGAGGATCGGAATGTCCTCGTTGAACTGGTAGTTGATGGCCCAGGTTCCGGTGCCGGATCCGGGCGTCGTGGCCAGCACGAGGTCGCTGAAGAGGTACGAAACGAATGTGCTCGGGCTCTGCAGCACCGCGACGATGTCGAGCGTGATGGGCGCGCTGCCGCCGATCCAAGTCAGGGACCAATTGCCCGCAGTTTGATCGAGCGGGTTTTGCAGGTACGTAACGCCCAGCGTGAACGTGACCCCATCGACGGTGTTTGTGACCGTCGCCCCGTCTGGCACGGCATCGACGAGCAGGGGTGTGAAGCCGTCGAAGCCGATCGTCGACGCGGAGTTCGACGATGCCTGCACGACCCCGTAGCAGTCGCTCGCGTTGATGGCGGCGAACGTCACGTCGCTGACGGAAAGGTCGGCGGGATTCGGCGGCGGCAGACAATTGGCCGGCGCCGGCAGCGGTGCCGCATGCGCCGACGCAGAAAACGTCAGCGCGATGCCGATCATCAAACTGAGAATTTTTCGGTTCACACCAGCCCTCCGGTAACCTTTCCCCTTTATCCCCCGCGGGCGAACACTAGCTTGGCGACCGTGCGTGTTCAACCTTTCGGATGGTCGGTGCAAGGAGCGGGCCAATAGCCCAAATCATTGATTCTGAATAATTGTTGATCCTGGCCGCGGAGGACTTGTAATGTCGTCCGACGTTTGCGCTCGCAACGGGCCGATGGGCGGTTGTTTTGCCGCAACGCCCGCGGACCGGCGGCGCCTCCCGAGGGGCAGCTACTTGGGCTCCGGCAGCCCGAGCTGGCGCGCGAGGAATGCGATGGTCTGCGCCCACATGCGCGCAGCTTGCGCGTTGTCGGCGCCCGCGGCGTGGCCTCCCTCGACGTTCTCGAAATACAGCACGTCGTGGCCCTGGTCGAGCAGGCGCGCTGCCAGCTTGCGTGCGTGGCCCGGGTGCACCCGATCGTCGCGGGTCGACGTGGCGAGATAGATCGGCGGATAGCGCACGCCAGCCTGCGCGTTCTGATACGGGGAGTATTTGGCAATGAACGCCCGGTCGTCGACGACGTCGGGGTTGCCGTATTCGCCCATCCACGAGGCACCGGCCAGCAGCTTGTGATAGCGCAGCATGTCCGTGAGCGGAACCTGCGCCACCACGGCACCGAAGAGTTCGGGACGCTGGACCATCGTGCCCGTGACGAGCAGCCCACCCTGGCTGCCGCCGAGGATGCCGAGACGCGCAGGGCGGGTGATGCCGCGGCGTACCAGGTCCTCCGCGACCGCGATGAAGTCGTCGAAGGTCTTCTGGCGTCCCGCGCGCTGCGCGGTGCGATGCCACTCCGGACCGAATTCGCCGCCGCCGCGTATGTTGGCGCGCACAAGCGCGCCGCCCGCTTCGAGCCACCCCCGTCCAAGCACCGCCGAGTAGGTCGGCAACTGCGGATTGGCGAACCCGCCATACCCTTGCAGGAGTGCGGGATTGTTGCCGTCCTGCTTCAGATCGCGCCGCTTGGCGATGAAATACGGAATGCGCGTGCCATCGCGGCTCGTCGCTTCGAGTTGCTCGGTGACGATGCCCGATGCGTCGAAGAACGCGGGCAGCGCTTTCAGGGCGCGGAGATCCTCCCGGCGCGCCACGCCGGCGCTGCCTGCGTAGAGCGTGGTCGGTGTCGTGAAGCCCTGCACCGTGACCAGGTAGTCGTCGAAGTCCCAGTCGCTGGTCACGACTGCGAGTTGCACGTTTTCCGGCGCGTGAACCGGGCGCGCGTGCCACGCCTTGCCGTCGAACGTCACGGCGCGCATGCGCGAATGCACGTTGTCCAGTTCGGTAATGAGCACGGCGGAGCGGGCGAGCGACACCGTCTGCAGCGCGCGGCGCGGTCCCGGCTCGTACAGGACGCTCACGTCGCGCGCACCGCGCAGAAAGCGATCGCAGCTGATCGCGAGCAGGCTGCCCGCGGCGAACTCGCGATCGGCCGGCTTCCAGGGACTTTGCGTGCGCAGCAGCAGCCACTCGTGATACACCTGCATCGTCACGTCACGCGGCACATCGAGCTTCAGCGGCGTGCCTTCGACGAGCGCGAAATACTCCTGCTCGCGCACGCTCAGGCCGCGATAGACCCAGTCGCGCACCGGACCCTGGTACTCCTTGAAGATCGCGATCGCGACGTCGGTCGCCGCACCCGTGAATACCGTCTGCGCCTCGCCGAGCGGCGTGCCGCGCCGCCAGCGTTTCACGATGCGCGCGTAACCCGACTCGGTCAGGCTGCCGGGACCGAAGTCGGTGCCGACCCAGAGGTGATCCTCGTCTTCCCAGTCGACTTCCGACTTGGCTTCCGCAAGCGCAAAGCCGCCCTGCACGAAGTCCTTCGCGCGCAGGTCGAATTCCCGGTCGACCGTCGCGTCCGCGCCGCCGCGCGACAGGCGCACCAAACATCGCGCGTACGGATGCTCGCGATGTTCCGGACGCAGGCAGACCGGCGTCCTCCAGACCCAGTTCTCGTTCTCGGCCTTGGCGAGCGCATCGAGATCGAGCACTGTCTCCCAGGCCGGGTCGGTTCGCGCGTAATCGGCGACCGCGATCCGGCGCCAGATGCCGCGCGGGTTGCGCGCGTCGCGCCAGTAGTTGTAGTAGTGACCGTCCATCCGCTCGACATACGGAATCTGCGCGCGCGAGTCCAGGATCGCGAGGAATTCGCGCCGCAACCTGTCGTAGCGCGGATCCGCGTCAAATGTCCTCTCGGTGCGCGCGTTCTGGTCCCTGACCCACGCTAGCGCGCGATCGCCGGTCACGTCCTCGAGCCAGAGATAAGGATCGGCGGGCTGCGCCATGACGGTGTTCAACGAAAGGACGAGTGCTGCGGAGACGCAGGCGTACTTCATGCGCGGACCGGGCTGCTGCGGCGGCGCGAAGTGTAAACAGCGGCCCGACTTCGGTATCCTATATCCGGGTGGAAATAGGAAAGGATCGCCCATGGTGTTCCGTCTATTGGTGGCAGCCGGCCTCGCGGCCGCGTTGACCCTCGCTGTTCCGGCGCCCTCGCGCGCCCAGGAGATCACGGTGTTCGCCGCGGCGAGCCTGCAGAATGCGCTGGAAGAGATCGGCGCCGCCTATCGGCAGCGTACGGGCCACGGCGCGATATTCTCCTTCGCCGCGTCGAGCGCGCTGGCGCGCCAGATCGAGCAGGGCGCGCCGGCCGCGATCTTCGCGAGCGCCGACGAGCAGTGGATGGACTACCTGCAGCAACGCAACCTGATCGTCGATGCCACGCGCAAGCCCCTGCTCGGCAACAGTCTGGTGCTGGTCGTCCCGGCCGGGAACACCGCGCAGATCGAACTGAAGCCCGGCTTCGACTTTGCGCGCGTGCTCGGCGCGGATGGGCGTTGGGTGACCGGCGACCCGAGCAACGTCCCGGTGGGTCGCTATGCCGAGGAGGCGCTGAAGAACCTTGGCACTTGGGACTTCGCGCAGACGCGCCTGGTGCGCGCGGAGAACGTACGGGTCGCGCTCGCATTCGTGGAGCGTGGCGAGGCCGCAGCGGGCATCGTGTATTCGACCGACGCCGCGCTGTCGCAGAAGGTCCGGGTGGCGGGGGTTTTCCCGGCCACGAGCCACAAGCCCGTCACCTACCCGGTGGCACTCGTGGCGCGGCACGACACTCCGGCGGCGCGCGAGTTTCTTGCATTTCTCGAAAGCGACGAGTCGAAGGCGATCTTCCGCAAGTTCGGATTCGTCGTGCACTAGGTGATCGCGGGCCGCTGCTGGGCGGGGCGCAGGCAACATAGCGCCCGACGCGGCCGTGCGCGGTCGGCCTTCGGGTAGCCTTCGCGCCCATGCTGACTCCGGTCGAACTGGACGCCCTGCGCCTGAGCCTGCAGGTCGCGGTGGTCGCAGTCGCCGCAAGCCTGCCGTTCGCCGTTGCCGTCGCCTGGTTGCTGGCGCGGCGCGATTTCGCGGGCAAGACGCTGGTCGACGCGATCGTGCATCTGCCGCTGGTGCTGCCGCCGGTCGTGATCGGCTTCTTCCTGCTCATCCTCCTGGGGACGAAAGGCCCGATCGGGGGCTGGCTCTACGAGACTTTCGGCCTGCGCCTGATCTTCACGCGCTGGGGCGCCGCCGTCGCGGCTGCGGTGATGTCGTTCCCGCTGATGGTGCGCTCGATCCGGCTGGCCCTCGAGGCGGTCGACCGCGGCCTCGAATTCGCCGCGCGCACCCTGGGCGCCTCGCGTCTCGACGTGTTTTTCAGCGTGACGCTGCCTTTGATGCTGCCCGGCGTCCTCACCGGCAGCATCGTCGCCTTCGCGTCGTCGCTCGGCGACTTCGGCGCGACGATCACGTTCGTCGGCAATGTCGCGGGCGAAACCCAGACGCTTTCGCTGGCGATCTACAGCCTGGCGCAGACACCGGACGGCGAGGCGGCGGCCCTGCGCCTGGTGCTGATCTCGCTCGTGCTCGCGCTCAGTGCGCTGTTCGTCTCGGAGATGCTGGCGCGCCGCGTGCGGCGCATGCTGGGGCGCGCATGAGCGAATCCGCGGCCGAGCGGCTGCGCATCGACGCGGCAAAGCAACTCGGCGCCTTCGAGTTTGCGTGCGACCTCGACCTGCCGCTTTCCGGGCTCACGGCGATTTTCGGCGTGAGCGGAGCGGGCAAATCGACTCTCATCAACCTCGTCGCCGGTATGCACCAGCCCGATCGCGGCCGGATCGCGATCGGCTCGACCGTTTTCTTCGACTCTTCCGCCAGGGTTCTTCTGCCGGTCGAACGGCGCGGCCTCGGTTATGTCTTCCAGGACGCGCGCCTGTTTCCGCACCTCAGCGTGCGCGGCAACCTCGACTACGGCCGGCGGCGCGCAGGCGCGCGCAGCGGCGGTGCGCCCGTGGCGTTCGACGCGGTGGTCGACCTGCTCGGCCTCGGCGCGTTGCTCGAGCGCCGCCCGCACACGCTGTCGGGCGGCGAGAAACAGCGCGTTGCCTTCGGGCGAGCGCTTCTCGCCCAGCCGCGCCTGTTGCTGATGGACGAGCCGCTGGCCTCGCTCGATGCCGCGCGCAAGGCGGAGATCCTGCCGTACATCGAACGGCTGCGCGACGAGTTCGCCATCCCGATCCTGTATGTCAGCCACTCGCCGGACGAGGTGCTGCGCCTGGCGACGGCGCTCGTGCTGGTCGATGCGGGACGGGTGGTGACCGCCGGCCCGATCAGCGATGTGCTGCTCGACGAGTCCGCGCGCCAGTTCTTCTCGGCCGCCGAGCCCGGCGCGCTGGTGTTTGCCGTCGTCGCTTCGCACGACGACCGCTATCAACTGTCGACGCTCGCGTGCGACGGGTTCGCGCTGCGGGTGCCGCGCGTCGATCTTGCGCCCGGCACGCAGGTGCGCTTGCGGATCCCGGCGCGCGAGGTGGCGCTGGCGCTGGTCCGGCCGGGCGACGTGAGCATCACGAACCGCATCGAGGGTTCGATCGAATCGGTCGGGTCGCGTTCGGCGGGCCACCCGGCGCACGCGCTCGTGACGGTCCGGGTCAGCCCCTCCACGGTCCTCGTCGTCACGATCACGCGCGAATCGGTCGATCGCCTCGGCCTCGTTCCCGGCTTGCGCGTGTGGTGCCTGGTCAAGTCGGTCGTGCTCGACGCGAGCGCGCTGGTGCTTGCGCGCGGCCGGGCCGCTCGGCCTGTTTCGCAGCCGCTGCCGGCGAACGACGCGCGCGTGTAGCGCGGGTCGCTTCGCCCCGCACGGCGGCCCCGAGTTCCTCCAGGCCCGCGGCCGCGGCATGGGTGGCGCGGCGCTCCATGGCGCGGTACAGCGCGATCACGCGTTCGCCGAACGGCGTCAGATCGGTGCTGCCCTCCAGATTGCGCCCCGGGTGCGCGATCGCGACCGGCTGCTCGAACATCGCATTGAGCATGCCCAGCAATTCCCAAGCGCGCTTGTACGACATGTCAAGCGCGCGCGCCGCGGCGGCAAGCGACCGCAGGCGGCCGATCTCCTCCAGCAACGCCACCTTGCCGTGACCGAGGCGATCGGCATCGAAATCGATGCGGATCGTCAGGCGCGGCGCGGACCGGGCCATCAGCTCGGGGTATAGCCCAGGCGCAGGTAGATCGGCGCAAACGGCGCCGCTTGCGTGACTTCGATCAGGTTCTCGCGCGTGAGTTCGAGCAGCGCCAGGAAGTGCACGATCACCACGGGCGGACCTTGCGCGAGCAGCCGGCCGTCGAAGAAATCGCCGAATTCGACGAACTGGCGGCCGCTCAGCTTGCGCAGGATGAGGCTCATGTGCTCGCGCACCGACAATTCCTCGCGCGAGATGCGATGGTGCGCGTGCAGCCTGGCGCGCCTGAGCACGTCGTTCCACGCCGATTGCAGGTCGGCCACCGCGACCATCGGCAGCCGCTGCGTCATGGTCTGCTCGATCGCGACGATGGCGCGCGCGAAGTCGCGGCCGACGCGCGGCAGCTCGTCCAGGCGGGCAGCGGCGAGCTTGATGCGCTCGTATTCGACCAGCCGGCGCACCAGCTCCGCACGCGGGTCCGGCGCTTCTTCACCCGAATCCGTGCGCCGCATCGGCAGCAACATGCGCGACTTGATCTCGATCAGCATCGCGGCCATCAGCAGGTAGTCCGCGGCAAGCTCCAGGTTGCTCCGACGGATCTGCTCGACGTAGGCCAGATACTGCTCGGTAAGCCGCGCCATCGGAATGTCGAGCACGTTGAAGTTCTGCTTGCGGATCAGGTAGAGCAGCAAGTCGAGCGGTCCTTCGAAGGCCTCGAGGAAAACCTCCAGCGCGTCGGGCGGGATGTAGAGATCCTCCGGAAGCTTGAACAGCGGCTCGCCGTACAAGCGCGCGAGCGCGACACCATCGATCACTGCGGGCACGACCTTCTCCGCGGCCGCAGGTGGCAACGAGGGCAGGGCGTCGTAGGGCTGCGGGTCGGACATCGGAGGGCGCGATGGGTAACCGGGCGAGGGCGGGCAGCGTAGCAGGGCGGCGGAGCGCCGGCCGCGAGGCTCACGGGGTTTCGGCCTTGTTTCACGGCGCAAGCGGCGGCGGGGCCCTTCCTACAATGCATGCCCGTACTGACGCGACACCCTGCGAATCGTGACCGCACTGTCAGCATTGCCGGCGCCCGACCCGGGGCTCGATCGGATCGCGGCCGCGGCGCGCCGCGCGGAGGCCGATTGCATGGCCGTGCTCCTGCCGCAGGCCCGGCTCGATCCGCCGCGTGCGGCAGCCGCGCGCGCGCTGGCCGCCACGCTGGTCGGCGAACTGCGCGAACGACGCGGCAAGTCGAGCGGCGTCGATGCGCTGATGCGCGAGTTCTCGCTGTCGAGCCAGGAGGGGGTTGCGCTGATGTGCCTGGCGGAGGCGCTGCTGCGTGTACCGGATGCGGCCACCGCCGATGCCCTGATCCGCGACAAGCTCGCGCGCGGCGATTGGCGCGCGCACCTCGGGCGCAGCGAGTCGCTGTTCGTCAATGCCGCGGCATGGGGCCTCATGATCAGCGGCCAGCTCGTGGCGACGCATTCCGAGGCCGGGCTCGGCAGTGCGCTTGCCCGCCTGCTCGCGCGCGGCGGCGAGCCGCTCATTCGCAAGGGCGTGGACCTGGCGATGCGGCTGCTCGGCCAGCAATTCGTCACGGGGCAGACAATCGAGGAAGCGCTCGAGCGTGCACAACCGCTGGAAGCGCGCGGCTACCGCTATTCCTACGACATGCTCGGCGAAGCGGCATCGACGGCCGAAGATGCGACGCGCTACCTCGCCGCCTACGAGCACGCGATACACGCGATCGGACGTGTCGCCGCGAAGCGCGGCATTCATGCAGGTCCCGGCATCTCGGTCAAGCTCTCCGCGCTGCATCCGCGCTACCAGCGTGCGCAACGCGAACGCGTGCACGCCGAGTTGCACCCGCGGCTCGCGCAACTATGCCGGCTCGCATGGCATTACGACATCGGCCTGTCGATCGACGCGGAAGAAAGCGAGCGTTTGGCGCTGTCGCTCGAACTGGTCGAGCGCCTCGCATTCGACCCGGGCCTCAGGGGTTGGGACGGGCTCGGTGTCGTCGTACAGGCCTACCAGAAGCGCTGCCCGCTGGTGATCGACTGGCTCGCGGCCCTGGCCGTTCGCAGCAGTCGCCGCTTCATGGTGCGGCTGGTCAAAGGTGCGTATTGGGACAGCGAGATCAAGCGCGCGCAGCAGGAAGGCCAGCCCGACTATCCCGTCTACACGCGCAAGACGCACACCGACGTGGCGTACCTCGCGTGCGCGCGCGGCCTGCTCGCGGCGGCGCCGGCGCTTTACCCGCAGTTCGCCACCCACAACGCGCTGACCCTCGCGGTGGTGCTGCAGATGGCCGACCAAGCAGGGGTGCGCGCCTGGGAATTCCAGTGCCTGCACGGCATGGGCGAGAGCCTGTACGACCAGGTGGTCGGGCCGGGACGCCTCGACCGGCCGTGTCGCATCTACGCGCCGGTCGGCACGCACGAGACGCTGCTCGCGTACCTCGTGCGCAGGCTGCTCGAAAACGGCGCGAACTCCTCGTTCGTCCATCGCATCGTCGACAGCTCGGTGACTGTCGCGGACCTGCTGCAGGATCCTGTCGAAATGGTGGTTGCGCACGGCGCAGCGCCGCATCCGCGCGTGCCGCTGCCACCCGCGTTGTACGGAGCGCAGCGGCGCAACTCCGCCGGCATCGACTTGAACGACGACCCGACGCTCAGTGCGCTCGAACGGGCGTTCGCGCCGATGGGCGGGCGGGACTGGTCGGCCGCCCCCTTGCTCGTCGTCGGCCATCCGGTCGGCGGGACGACGCGTGCGATGACGAATCCCGCCCGGCGCACGCAGGTGATCGGCCACGTTCTCGAAGCGAGTGCGGCCGATGTCGACGCCGCGCTCACGGGCGCGGTCGCGCAGGCGCCGGCGTGGAGCGGCCTCGGCGCGTCCGAAAGAGCCGCGCGCCTGGAGGCGGCGGCCGATGCACTCGAGGCGCAGCGCGACGCGATGCTGTGGCTCCTGACGCACGAGGCCGGCAAGACGCTGGCGAACGCGCACGGCGAAGTGCGCGAGGCGGTCGATTTCCTGCGCTACTACGCCGCGTGTGTCCGCGCGCCCGGCTTCGACGAGCGCGGCACGGCGCTGGGCGTCGTGGTCGCCATCTCGCCTTGGAATTTCCCGCTCGCGATCTGCGTCGGCCAGATCGCAGGGGCGCTCGCCGCCGGCAATGTGGTCGTCGCCAAGCCGGCGGAGCAGACGCCGCTGGTCGCCGCGGCGGCGGTACGGGTACTGCACGCGGCGGGCATTCCGCGCGCGGCGTTGCAACTGCTTCCGGGTGACGGAACAGTCGGTGCGATGTTGACGGCCGACGCGCGCGTGCGCGGCGTCGTATTCACAGGCTCGACCGAAGTCGCCACCCTGATCGATCGCGCTCTCGCGGCACGGGCGGACGGGGCGGAGATTCCGCTGATCGCCGAGACCGGCGGCCAGAACGCGTTGATCGTCGATTCGAGCTGCCTGCCCGAGCAGGTCGTCGCCGATGCGCTGGCCTCCGCGTTCGACAGCGCGGGGCAGCGCTGCTCCGCCTTGCGCGTGCTGTGCGTGCAGGACGACGTGGCCGACCGTGTGCTGCGCATGCTGGAGGGTGGTCTGGAGGAGTTGCGGCTCGGCGATCCCGCCGTGCTCGCCACGGATGTCGGCCCGGTGATCGACGCGGAGGCGCAGCGCACGATCGAGGCGCACGTCGAGGCGATGCGCGCCCGCGCCGGCGTGCGTTCGCTCGCCGCGCCGGCGGCGCTGTTGCAGACAGGCACGTTCTGCCTGCCCACCGTGATCGAAATCGGCTCGCTCGCCATGCTACAGCGCGAGGTCTTCGGTCCGGTCCTGCACGTCCTGAGGTATCGGAGCGAGGAACTGGCGGGGCTCATCGATGCCATCAATGCGCTCGGGTACGGCCTGACGCTGGGCATCCACAGCCGCATCGACGAGACGATCGACTTCATCGTCGCGCGCGCGCGTGTCGGCAACATCTACGTCAACCGCAACATGATCGGTGCCGTGGTCGGCGTGCAGCCGTTCGGCGGCGAAGGCCTGTCGGGAACCGGTCCCAAGGCTGGGGGGCCTTTTTACGTGGAACGCTTGCGCCGCATGCGTGCGTCCGTGCCTGTCGCCGCGCTTGCGGGCGCGCACCGGGTCGAGTCCGTCGCGCTGCCGGCGCTCGATGCGTTGCGCGAATGGGCTGCGGCGCAAGGCGACACAGCGCTTGCACGGCGCTGCCTCGAACTCGGCCGGGCAAGTCCGCTCGCATTCGCGCTCGAGCTGCCTGGGCCGACGGGAGAGACCAATCGCGAGACGTTTCATCCGCGTGGGCGCGTTCTGTGCGACGCGCGCGATCGCAGCGCGCTCCTCGACCAGCTCGCCGCGCTTTTCGCAACCGGCAACCGCGCGGTGCTCGGCGCCGCGGCGGTGGACCAATTGCCGCGCGACCTTCCGGCGGCCGCGCGCGCGTCGATCGAACTCGCGGCGGACCCCGCTGTGGTCGAACTCGATCTTGCGGTCTGCGACGACCCTGGCGTGGCGGCGCAGTTGCGCCGCGCGCTCGCCGCGCGCGAGGGGCGGCGCGTGCGTGTCGTCACCCCGGACGAGGGCACCTATCCACCGATCTGGCTGGTCGTCGAGCGCGTGGTCAGCGTCAATACGGCGGCAGCAGGCGGCAACGCCTCGTTGATGACACTCGAACCGGCTTGAGCGCGCGACGATCGCCGCGCCAGCTAGTAGTGCGTCTGGTACACGTAGGGCTCTTGCGGGACGTTCGACTCGCGCCAGCGACGCAGATCGTCCGGATCGAGTTGCTTGTCCCAGTAGATCGCCCGGCCCTCGCGCTGCTGGCGCTCGATGGCCGGCGACTTCGCCTTGAGCTCGCGGAGGAAACGCGTGACATCGGATTCGTAGTTCGTGGCCATGGGTGGCGGGCTCGATCGTCCAGTCGTCAATCTTAGCCGTCGTCCTCGGGCCTTCCCCGAGCCTTCGCTTTTCGCCTCCGAAGCGAAGCACTGCCCTCGATACCAATTTATGGCTACGGGAATGGGAGGGACGGCGGCGGCACGATCGGGACGGCGCTCCGGGAACCGGCTGCATGGCGCCCTTCAACGATGCCAAAACAGCGCACTCTCCTCTCATGGCAAGCCAGGCGCGCGCATCCGATTGCGTCGGTCGCGGCGGCGCTCGGCGCACTCCCGATTCGCCGGCTTGCATCGCCTGACATCGACCGTCTCCGCTTCTGACACAAGTTGTTCCTTTTTCGGGAACAGAACGTCCCTGATTCGGCGAGCTTCGCCCATGGGAAGCGCATTGGCGTGTACGTACTTGTTGCATTGCGTATTGAAACGGCATTGGCCGGGAGCAAGACTGCCCGCGCCCATCATCACAAGCGGAAAAATGGCCATTGCATCAAGGCATGGGCATGTTTTCGTGCACCCGATTGCACACGCGGCGGCGGACCAGAAAGACAACATCTAGGAGAAATGCGAGATGAGGAAATCTGAGAAGTTGTGGCGGAGCGTCGCGCTGGCTTCGGCCATGGCGGCTCCGGCACTCGTGCTTGCGAATGCCGAGCTCGAGGGAAAGATGGCCAACTCGGCCAACTGGGCCGCGCAGGCGGGCGACTTTTACAACCAGCGTTACAGCAAGCTGGACAAGATCAACGCGGGGAACGTCGGCAAGCTGCAGGTTGCGTGGACCTTCTCGACCGGTGTCCTGCGCGGTCACGAGGGCTCGCCGCTGGTGGTCGACGGCATGATGTACATCCACACGCCGTTCCCCAACAAGGTCTTCGCGATGGATCTCGACACGCAGAAGATCAAGTGGAAGTACGAGCCGAAGCAGGATCCGGCCGTGATTCCGCAGATGTGCTGCGACACGGTGAATCGCGGCCTGGCGTATGCCGAGGGCAAGATCTTCCTGCAACAGGCCGACAGCACGCTGGTCGCATTCGATGCCAAGACCGGCAAGGTGCTGTGGCAGGCGAAGAACGGTGATCCGAAGCTCGGTGCGGTGAACACCAATGCGCCGCACGTCTTCAAGGACAAGGTCATCACCGGCATTTCCGGCGGCGAGTGGGGCGTGCGCGGTTTCATCGCGGCGTACGACATCAACACCGGCAAGCAGGTGTGGAAGGGCTACTCGGTCGGGCCCGACAACGAGATGCTGATCGATCCGGCCAAGACCACCACGTGGACCGACGGTGCGGTCAAGCCGGTCGGCGCGGATTCTTCGCTGAAGACCTGGAAGGGCGACCAGTGGAAGATCGGCGGCGGCACGACGTGGGGCTGGTACAGCTACGACAAGGCGCTCAACGCCCTGTTCTACGGCAGCGGCAACCCGTCGACCTGGAATCCGTCGCAGCGCCCCGGCGACAACAAGTGGTCGATGACCATCTGGTCGCGTGATGTCGACACCGGCAAGGTCAACTGGGTCTACCAGATGACGCCGTTCGACGAGTGGGACTTCGACGGCATCAACGAGATGATCCTCGCCGACATCAACGTCAAGGGCAAGCCGACCAAGGCACTCGTGCACTTCGACCGTAACGGCTTCGGCTACACGCTCGACCGTACCAACGGCGCGTTGCTCGTCGCCGAGAAGTACGACCCGGCGGTAAACTGGGCCACGCACGTCGACATGAAGACCGGCCGCCCGCAGGTGGTCTCGAAGTACTCGACGGCGCAGAACGGTCCGGATGTGAACACCAAGGGCGTCTGCCCGGCCGCGCTGGGCTCGAAGGACCAGCAACCCGCCTCGTTCGATCCGAAGAACGGCCGCTTCATCGTGCCGACCAACCATGTCTGCATGGACTATGAGCCGTTCAAGGTCGACTATGTCGCCGGCCAGCCGTACGTCGGCGCCACCCTGTCGATGTTCCCGGCGCCGAACAGCCATGGCGGCATGGGCAACCTGATCGCGTGGGATGCCGGTACCGGCAAGATCGTCCAGTCGAAGCCCGAGAAGTTCTCGGTGTGGAGCGGTGTTCTGACGACCGCCGGCGGGATCGCCTGCTACGGGACGCTCGAGGGCTACTTCAAGTGTGTCGACGCCAACGACATCAACAAGGAGCTCTATAAGTTCAAGACCCCGTCGGGCATCATCGGCAACGTGTTCACGTACGAGCACAAGGGCCAGCAGTTCATCGGCGTCTACTCGGGCATCGGCGGCTGGGCCGGCATCGGCATGGCAGCGGGCCTCGACAAGGACACGGACGGCCTGGGCGCGGTCGGTGGCTACAGGGAGTTGAACGACTACACGCAACTCGGCGGCTCGCTGACGGTGTTTGCGATCCCGCAATGAACTAGCGCCGGTTGCTCGGCCTGGCCGGGAGCGACGCCTGCATCTCCCGCCAGGATGAGCGAGTCAACCGGCGTCTCCTGATGACGTTGTGTTCGCACCGGGGCGCAAGTTCCGGTGCTATTTTTTTGCACAAGCCCCCCTCAACCCGCATGCAGGTACCGCACTGATGAAACCGAGTTCGTTTTCCCCGCTTCCGATCCTCGCCCTCGTGGCCGCCGCGCTGATCGGCGCCGACGCGACTGGAGCCTTTGCGGAGGACAAGCTCTACACGGTCGTCGACGGCTACAAGGTCGACGCCAAGACCATGCAGGGCTTCCGCACGTGGCGTCAGGCCGCCTGCGACCGCTGCCATGGCGCCAACCAGGAAGGCCTGGTCGGCCCCTCGCTGGTGAACAGCCTCAAGACGCTGACCAAGGAAGAGTTCGTCAAGACCGTGCGCGACGGGCGCCTGGAAAAGGGCATGCAGAGTTTCGGCAACAGTCCCGTGGTGATGGACAACATCGACAATCTCTACGCGTATCTCAAGGGGCGGTCGGACGGCGCCATCACGCGGGCGAAGGTCGAGGAGATAAAGTAGAGGGCGCCGCAAGCAACGGCAGCGTGCCGCGCGTCCCGTGCCGGTACGCTTCCATGTGGCCGCGCCGCCCGTCCGGCGGTTCGTGGCGCCTGTTGCTGGTTGCCTGATTGGGATTCCACGATGTCTGTCGTCCATGCCTCTCTCGCCCGCGCCGGCCTGCGCGGTTGCGTCTTTGTTGCCGCACTCGTTTCCGCAAGCATGGCGCTTGCCGCCGATGGACCCGGGCTGCCGAGCGCGCTGCGGGTCTGCATCGATCCGAGCAACCTGCCGTTCTCGAACACGAACGGCGAGGGCATCGAGAACAAGATCGCCGAACTATTCGGCGCCAAGCTCGGCCTGAAGGTCGAGTACTACGCGTTTCCGCAACGGATGAACTTCATCCGCAACACGCTGCGCTACCGGCTCCCGGGTGAGGACTACAGGTGCGACGTGGTGCTCGGCGTGCCCGCCGGCTACGACATGGTGAGCGTGACCAAGCCCTACTACCGGTCGACCTACGCGCTGGTGTTCCCGAAGGGCAAGGTGCTCGATGGGGTGCGTTCCGGCCCCGAGCTGTTCAACGTGCCCGCCGACCTGCAGAAGAAGCTGCGCATCGGCGTCTACGACAAGTCGCCCGCGTCGACGTGGCTCGCGCGCCACGGCTGGGAAGACCAGGCGCAGGTTTATCCCATGCTTTCCCCCGATCCGGAACAGTACCCGGGCGAGATCATCCAGCGCGACCTCGCCAAGGGCAGCATCGACGCCGCCGTCGTCTGGGGACCTATCGCCGGCTACTACGCAAAACGCGTGAAGTCACCCGAGCTGGTAGTGGTCCCGCTCAAGTCCGAACCGGGCGTCCGCTTCGACTACGAGATGGCGATGGGCGTGCGCTACGGCGAGCCGGCCTGGAAGGCCACGATCGAGAAGCTGATCGCGGAGAACCAGGGGGCGCTGACCTCGATCCTGCGCGAATACAACGTGCCGCTGGTCGACGAGCGCGGCGAACTGGTTCGCTGAGGAGGATCCGCTTGCACCGGCGCCTGCTGCCGCCCGCCAGGTTGGCGGTGTGCGCACTGGCAGCGGCAGGCATCGCGCAGGGTGCTGCCGCCGAGGTGCAACCGATCTCTCGCGCCGGGATCCTTGCGCTGTCGCACAGCATCGGCCGCGTCGAGGCGCAGCTCGACAATGGCAGGCTCGGCATCGGCTCGGCGATCACGATCGCGCGCGGCATGCTGGTGACGAACTGCCACGTCACCGCGCAAGCGGTCTCGATCAAGGTGATCGGCGGCGGAATGCCCTGGCACGCCACCGAGCAGGTCGCGGACATGACGCATGACGTGTGCTTCCTGCGCGTGCCCGGATGGCCGAATCCGCCCGTGCTGTTGCGCGGCGCCAGTCCCCTGCGCGTGGGCGACGCCGTATCGGCGCTGGGTTACACCGCGTTGGCGATGACCCTGCGCACCGGCGCGATCACTGCCCTGCACGCGCACGAGGACGGGCGGGTCATCGAGACCGATACCGTATTCAACTCGGGTGCGAGCGGCGGCGGGCTGTTCGACGCCGAGGGGGCGTTGATCGGCATGCTCACGTTCCGCATGCGCGGCTCGTCCGGGCACTATTTCTCGGTCCCGATGCAATGGATCCGCGAGCGGTTGCCGCGGGAGAACCAGTGGCTCGTGATTGCGCCGCTCGGCACGGGCATGCCGTTCTGGGCCGGCGACATCGATCACCTGCCGCTCTTCATGCGCGCGGCGTCGCTCGAAGATCAGCAACGCTGGAGCGACCTGCGCGGGGTGGCGGAGTTCTGGACCGTGCAGGATCCCGACAGCGCCGACGCATACCTGGCGCTGGGCATCGCGATGCGCCGCCTTTCGGCAACCGAGGCCGCGATCGAGAACCTCAGCCGCGCCGTGGCACTCGCCCCGGACAATGCGACGGCGTGGTTCAATCTGGGGCAGGCCTATCGGGCGAGCGGCAACTGGGGCGGTCTGCAACGTGTCCTCGACCGCCTGGCCGAACTCGACGCAGTGCTTGGATCGCGGTTGCGCCGCGAGTCCCAACAATCGGAGACATCGGGCGAGGTCACCCAATGAATACCCGACGCCGCTTCCTGGCGCTCGCGTCCGCCGGCGCGCTTCTGGCGGGCCGGCGCGCCTTCGCGGCCGATGCCGGCTCCTTCTCGGAAGCGGAGCGCCTGCTGTTCACGCAGGATCACTTCAAGTCTCTGGCGGCCGCGGCGAAGCTCGACTACGAGTACCGCAAGCGCGGATCGCTGGAGCCGGAGTTCACCGATCGGGTCCGCGTGTCCGTCTCGGCCAGGAAGCCGACGGGAAAGCACGACGTCAAGGTCGATTTCCTCACCGGCCGCGAGCGCCTGGGCCTGCAGGACGTGGACGACGCCGAGGGCAATCCTCTGATCCTCTACTTCCTCGAGCGCGAAGTGCGCGAGATGAACCGCCTGACCGGCGGTTCGCGCAACTACTACCGCAAGCGCATCCGCATCGCCCTGGCCGAGTCGGCGCAGGTCAAGCCCGTCACGTTGCAGGCCGGCGGCAAGGAAGTCGCGGCGCGCGAGATTCACATCGCACCCTATCGCGACGATCCCGTCCGCTCACGCTACGAGAAGTTCGCCGAGAAGACGTTCGTGCTGGCGCTGTCGGACCAGGTTCCCGGTACGGTGGTCGAGATGCGCAGCGAACTGCTGCAACACGACGAACCGACGCTCGTGCTGGCCGAATCCGTCAGGTACATCGCCCGGGACTAGCAACGTGCGGGAAAGGAGAAACCACGTGGGCACCATTTTCCGCCTGCCCGTCGCGGCCATGCTGGCCGCGGTCCTCGTGCCGGCGCGCGCCAACGACTTTCCCACCACCGCGCGCGTCGAGTTCGTGCTCGACTGCATGAAGACGGGCAATGCCTCGGCACACGAAATGCTCTACAAGTGCTCGTGTGCCGTGGACAACATCGCATCGAAAGTGGACTACGAGACCTGGGTCGACCTGGCTACCGTCGCGCTCGGCAGCACCATTGCCGGCGAACGCGGCGGCGTGATGCGCGATATGAAGGACGGCCGCAAGCTGATCACCACCTACCGCGACCTGCAGCAGCAGGCAAAGAAGGCCTGCTTCATCGCCGACTGATCCGGCCCCACCCGGCGCGCGACGACAGATGAATCCTCGCGGCTGGCCGACCCGCGCGATGGCGTGCGCGGTCGTCGTGCTCGCGTTTCGGTGCGCGGCGGCCGAAGTTCCGGCAGCGCTGCGCACGTTCGCGATCGAGAACCCCGCCGCGGGCGTCTACGTGCACTACGGGCGGATCGAAACGCCCACCGCCGACAATGCCGGCGACATCGCGAACGTCGGCTTCGTCGTCGGTGATCGTTGCGTCGCCGTCATCGACACCGGCGGGACCTACGCGGTCGGCGCGGCCCTGCGCAACGCCATCCGCACCGTCACCAGCAAGCCGGTCTGCTTCGTCGTCAACACCCACGTCCATCCGGATCACATCTTCGGCAATCGCGCGTTCGTCGACGACCGGCCCGAGTTCGTCGGCCACGCGCACCTCGCCGAGGCGATGGCGCGCCGCGGACCGAACTATCTCAACGCGCTGCGGCGCGACCTCGGCGCGGTGGCCGATGGCACGGAACTGGTTCCGCCGACGCGCGCGGTCGCACAGACCGCGACGCTCGACCTTGGGGGCCGGACCCTGTCGCTGCGCGCGTGGCCGACCGCGCATACCGACCAGGACCTGACCGTCTACGACTCCGCTGGCGGCGTGCTGTTCCTGGGCGACCTGGTCTTCGAGCGGCACGTTCCGGTCGTCGACGGCAAGCTGCGCGGCATGCTCGCCGCGCTCGAGGAGCTGAAGGCCATGCCTGCCAGGGTCGCGATCCCAGGCCACGGCAGGGCGGCCAGCTGGCCCGGCGTGCTCGCCGCCGAGCACCGCTACCTGGAGCAACTGCTCGGCGACGTCAAGGCCGCCATCGCGGCGCATCGGACGCTCGCGGAGACCGTGCGGAGCGTCGGCGGGCAGGAGCGCGGTGACTGGGCACTGTTCGACGACTTCCATCGCCGCAACGTGACCGCCGCCTACGCCGAACTCGAATGGGAGTGACGCAGCGGCGGCCGGGCGTAGACTGCCCGCGTGGTTCGTGGACGAATCGAGGGGGCCCGATGAAACGAGTTGGCGCGCTTCTGACACTGGCTGGCCTCCTGGCGGGCGGGCCTGCGCTTGCGCGCGATCCCGATCCCGACCCGGCCAAGAGCGAGATGTGGAACAAGGTTCACGCGAGCCTGTTCCAGGGCGTGCGCTTCGAGGCCGACGCCGACCAGGTCATCACGCTCGAGACGCCGATGCGTGCCGAAGATGCCGCTGTCGTGCCAGTCGCCATTCGCACCCGCTTTGCCCAGTCGCGCGAGCGCAGCATCGACCGGATCTGGCTCGTCGTCGATCACAACCCGTCGCCGGTGGCGGCCGAATTCCAGTTCACTGCCGACAGCGGGCGCGCGGACATCGAGACGCGCATCCGGATCGAGGAGTACACGCACGTGCGGGCGGTCGCGCGCACCGCCGACGGCAAGATGTACATGGTCGCCAACTACGTGAAGGCCTCGGGCGGCTGCTCCGCGCCCGCCGGCAAGGATCCCGAAGTGGCGAAAGCCAACCTCGGCAGGATGCGCCTGCGCGTGGAAGAGAAACCGGCTCCCGGCCAGCCGGTCCTGGCGCAACTCATGGTGAGCCACCCGAACGACACCGGGCTGGCCATGGATCAGCTGACCCGCATGTACGCGCCGCCGCACTTCGTGCGGCGGGTCGAGGTGCGCTACGACGGCAAGCCGGTGATGATGGCCGACGTGGATTTCTCGATCAGCGAGAACCCCAACTTCCGCTTCTACTTCACCCCGCACGAGGGCGGACAGCTCGAAGCGGTGGTGGTCGATAACCAGGATCTCAGGTTCACCGCCGCGCTGAAGCTCGACGGCAGCCGCGTGGCGAGTGCGCAGCAGGAGCAGGCACCGCAGTAGCGCGCCTCAGGATCCTGCCTCGGCTTCGACGTTGACGATGCGCGAGAACAGCCGGCGCAGGCCCGCCTCGACGTCGCCGATGAAGCGCGAGTCGTCGTTGCGCGCGAAGGCCGCGTCGATCTCGTCCCAGTCTTCGCTCGTCAGATAACGCTGCGCGGCGGGCAGGATCACGCCCTCTTCGCGCCCGAGGTGCTCCCACAGGAAGTTCGCATAGCGCGACACCGCCTGCTCGATGGCGCCGATGTCGTGGTTGCCCTGGCCCGCATACAGATCCTCGACCATTGCGCCGAGGTCGGCGACCATCCGGCGGTCGCGCTCGTGCTGGCGCTCGAGCTCGTCGAGCTCCGCCTCCAGCGCATTCGTCCGCTCGCGCAGCCGGCGGAACAGGTGTTCATCCTCCTTCGGGTGGTGCTGCGCGACCGGGAAGGTCCCGATGTAATGGACGATGGCGCGCATCAGCGCGGCATCGGGAAGCGCGCCCTGCCGGCGTGCGTTTGCGAGCGTGCGCATCCAGACGTGCATCACGGCGGCAAGCGAGCGGTGTTCGTCGCGGATGATGCCGATCGCACGCGCCCGCGCCGGCGGATTGCGCATCGCCGCCACCAGCACCGGAATCTCGGTGTGCGTCAGGACCTTGAGCGTTTGCGAGCCGAGCATCATGCCGACGCTGCTGCGCCGCCCGTGCGATGCCATGAAGATGAGATCGCAACCGGCTTCGCGCGCGGCCGCGATGATGCCTTCGTAAGGCGCATCGACCACCGCGCTGCGCGCGCTGCACGGCACGCCTTGCGCGCGGGCGGCCGACTCTGCCTTGACCAGCAGCTCGCGTGCGCGCCCCTCGAAGGCGTAAACGTAATCCTCCGGCGCCGCGGCGCGGATGATTTCGGCCTCGCCGAACAGCGACGCGGCGTGATCCGGCAACGCGTGAAAGAACGTGATGCGCGCACCAAGCGTGCGTGCGTACTCCACGGCCTGGCCGATGATGTCGACCGACAGATCCGTGGCATCGATCGGAACGAGCAGATGCCGGTACATGGCGACTCCTGCGCAGCGCAGCGAACGGGTTCGCTCGGCCTCGCGCGGCGGTGGTTTTTGCAAGCGCTCCGATGCTAGGACCGCGCCTGCCGGCGAGCCCCCCTAGCGGAGAGGGGGGTGCGGCCTCCTTGTGCTCGCTGCCTGCGGGTCGTTGAGCGGGATCAAGCGTCGCAATCGCCAATAGAATGCGAGATCCGTGCAGTCCGGGCGGCGCGAGCGACTGCGCGCCGTCGAGGCGGCGGGCGGCGTCCTTCGGGAATTCGAGTCCGGAACAGGCCACGCTTGGCTACTACCCCAGCCCCGCGCACGAGCGGCGCCGTCGCCGATCTCGTCCTGAAGGTCACCCCGCCGCGGGTACCGCGCGATCTTCTCGTGCGGCCGCGTTTGCGGTCCGATGCCGAACAGTTCCGCGACGCTCCGGCGATTGCCGTGCAGGCGCCCGCGGGCTTCGGCAAGACCTCGCTGCTGGCCCAGTGGCGGCGCGAATTCCTGGCGCATGGAGCGGTCGTTGCATGGTTGTCGGCGCAGGAGCAGGACGACGTGCGCCGCTTCGTGCAGAGCCTCGCACTTGCGGTGCGCATGGGCGCCGGGCGGCCGACCTTCGGCCACACGCTGCTCGAGGCCGCGCCCAGCGGCCTCGAGGGGATCACCGCGTGGCTGGCGGAACTCGCGCAGTCCGCGCTCGACGTGGTCCTGATCGTCGATACCGGGGAGCGGCTGCCGGCCGAAGCGCGCGAAGCGCTTGCCTACGTGCTGCACAACGCCCCGCCGAACCTGCGGATCGTGGTTGCGGCACGCGGCGACTGCGACCTCGGTGTCGATGACCTGGTCACGTACGGGCAGTGCGTCGCCCTGGGCACGGCGGCGCTGCGTTTCCAGCTCGATGAAACCATCGCGCTCGCACGCGCGCGCATCGGTGTCAATATCGACGCCGACACCTGTGCGCGCCTGCACGAGCTGACCGAGGGATGGCCGCTCGGCCTGCAACTCGCGCTCGCGTCGATCTCCCGCGGGACGGATCCGCGCGCTGCGATCAGCGCGATCGCCGCGCGCGGCGGCGAACTGCACGATCACCTCGTCGGCGTGCTGCTCGCGAATCTCGAACCCGCAGACGCGGCCTTCCTGACGCGCATCGCCCTCGTCGACGAAGTGCACCCGGACCTTTGCCGCGCCGTGACCGGAGCGGCCGACGCGCCCGAGAGGTTGGCCCGACTCGCGCGCGACACTCCGCTTTTCGCCGGCGTCGAGTCGAGCGACTGGCTGCGCATGCACGCGCTGGCGCGCGACGTATTGCGCGTGCGGTTCGAGTCCCTGGGGCCGGAGGAGCGGGCCCGCCTGCATGCGCACGCATCGGAATGGCTCGCAGGAGAGGGCCTGCTGGAGGACGCGGCGCGCCACGCTCTTGCGGCCGGTCAGCGCGAAGCGGCCTTCGACCTCGCGGAGCGCTGCCTGTACGAGGCGATGACGACGCGCGGGCATGTCGGCACGGTGCTCGATTGGCTGGGCAAGCTGCCGGCGGCAGAGGTGGACCGGCGTCCGCGCTTCCTGCTCGCCGCCGCGTGGGCGCTGGCCGTCAGCGAGCGCAACAAGGAGGCCGAGCAGCTCGTCACGCGCATCCTCGAGCATGCCGGTGACGACCCGGCACTGCGGTGCGAGTGCGCGCTGATCCTTGGCGGGGCCGCGGCCTTCGCCGACGACCCGGACCGCTTCGCCCAGTTGCACGACCCGTGGGCGGTGGACCCGCCGCTCACCGACCCGCTGTTGCGGTACATGCACGCGAACCGATTGGCATTTCGCGCCCTCATCGACGGCGACCCGGCGCAGGCGCGCCGTTACCAGCAGCAGGCGCCGCGCGGCGATTTCGGCAATGCCTTCGGCTTCGTCGCGCGCTGGGGTGAGTTCGTCACCGCGCTCAGTTACTTCTGGGAAGGACAGGTGCTCCTGACCGAGAGCCTGCTGCGACCCGCGCTCGCGTCGGCCGAAGCCGATATCGGCCGTCGCAATCCATTCGTCTGCACGTTTGCGGCGCTGCTGGCCGCCGCGCTGTGGGAGCGTGACCAGCCGGCCGAAGCGGTGGCCTTGCTGGCGAACCGGCTCGACGTGCTGGAAAGAGGCGGGTTCCCCGAAGCGGTGATGCTCGGTTACCGGACCGCCGCACGCATCGCCGTCGCCGAGGGTGCGGAACACCGCGCTCACGAGCTGCTGGACGGGATGTACGCGGTCGGCGTCGCGCGCAACCTGCCGCGCCTGTGCATTGCGAGCCTCGGCGACCAGGTTCGCATGCATGCGCGTCGCTTCCGTCCCGAAACCTGCCGCTCGCTGTGCGAGCGCATCGACGCGATCCTGGCGCGCGACGATGTTCCGCAGGGACCGCTCTGGCGCCGCAGCGCCGAACTGTTGCGGTGGGTCGCGCACGCGAACGCCGCCATCGCGGCCCAGGAGTGGCGGCGCGCCCTCGAGCCGCTCACCCGGGCGGGCAGCCTCGCCGAAACGCTACGGCTCGGCCGCGTGCGCATCGAGATGATGGCGCTGCGCGCGTTGGCGCTCGATCGCAGCGGCGAGAAGTCGATCGGGCTGCTGCAGGAAGCGATCGATCTCGCACGCGCTTACGGGCTTGCCCGCCTGTTCGCCGACGCGCATCCTGCGCTCGACGATTGGGCACGCAGGGCGCTCGCCGAACCTGCCGCCGGACTGCCCGTGCGGCCGGTTGTCGTGTCGAAACCCGCCCAGCACGAACGCGCAGCGCCTGGGCCGCGCGCGACGCCGAGCATGGCGCTGACCCCCAAGGAGCGCGAGGTGCTTGAACTGCTGGCGCGCAATCTCTCGAACAAGGAGATCGCGCTCGCGATGCAGATCGGCGAAGAGACGATCAAGTGGCACCTGAAGAACCTGTTCGGCAAGCTCGATGCCGGCACGCGCAAGCAGGTCGTCCGTCGCGCGCAACTCCTCGGGTTGCTCGAGCAGCCCGCCGCGTAACCGGCGCATCCCCTCGACCTCCTCAAGGGGGCAATTTCTCCTGCCCCGACGGCCATTTAGCCGGCAGCAGGGGCGCATCGGCCGCCCCCTCGGCGATGGGGGGGTCGGGATGCCGCCCGCCCCTTAACCTGCGTCTTGTGCGGATGGCAATCCGCGAGGCAGACCAACCAGGAGACAGAACATGACCCAAGTCGTCGAACAGACCACCAGCCAAGCAGCCCCGGCCGTCGTCAGTGCCGGCGCCCTGAAGTCGATCAAGGTCGAACCGCTCACCTGCGCGATCGGCGCGGAGCTCGCCAATGTCAACCTCGGCGTCGCCGCGCGTGATCCCGCCCTGGTGGCGGAGATCCGGTCGCTGCTGCTCAAGCACAAGGTGCTGTTCTTCCGCGACCAGGACATCACGCGCGCCGAGCACGTCGCGTTCGCACGGCACTTCGGCGATCTCGAAGACCACCCGGTGGCCGGCAGCGATCCCGAGAACCCCGGGCTGGTGCGCATCTACAAGTCGCCCGAAACCCCGAACGATCGGTACGAGAACGCATGGCACACCGACGCCACCTGGCGCGCGAAGCCGCCGTTCGGCTGTGTCCTGCGCTGCGTCGAGTGCCCGCCGGTCGGCGGCGACACGATGTGGGTCAACATGGCCGAGGCGTACAGCCGCCTGCCCGAGCACATCAAGACCCAGATCGCCGACCTGCGCGCGCGCCACAGCATCGAGGCGACCTTTGGTGCCGCGATGCCGGCCGAGAAGCGCCTGGCGCTGAAGGCACAGTTCCCCGATGCCGAGCACCCGGTGGTGCGCACGCATCCGGAAAGCGGCGAGAAGATTCTCTTCGTCAACGCCTTCACGACGCACTTCACCAATTTCCACACGCCCGCCAACGTGCGCTTTGGACAGGACTACGCACCGGGCGCGAGCCAGTTGCTCAACTACCTGATCAGCCAGGCGTTCGTCCCCGAGTACCAGGTGCGCTTCCGCTGGAAGAAAAACAGCATGGCGTTCTGGGACAACCGCTCGACCCAGCACTACGCGGTCATGGATTACCCGCCGTGCCATCGCAAGATGGAACGCGCCGGGATCATCGGCGACACCCCGTACTGAGCCGCTCCCTCTAGAACATTCGACGCGACACTTCCTGAAGGACACATCAAATGAACTTCCTCGACGGTTCCAACTTCCCCGAAAACCAGGACAAGCTCGTCATCACCGCCGCGCCCTACGGCCCCGAGTGGATGCCTTCCGACTTCCCGCAGGACATCCCCGTCACGATGGAACAACAGGTCCAGAAGGCGGTGGACTGCTACAACGCCGGCGCCACGGTGCTGCACCTGCACGTGCGTGAGCTCGACGGCAAGGGCTCCAAGCGGCTGTCCAAGTTCAACGAGCTGATCGCCGGCGTGCGCAAGGCCGTGCCGGACATGATCATCCAGGTCGGCGGCTCGATCTCCTTCGCGCCCGAGAACGAGGGCGGCGCCGCGAGATGGCTGTCCGACGACACGCGCCACATGCTGGCCGAGCTGGATCCCAAGCCGGACCAGGTTACCGTCACCGTCAACACCACGCAGATGAACGTGGTGGAGCAGATGGAGATGGAGGACATCGCCGGCACGTCCATGGCCGAGCCGCAGCAGTACCAAGCCTATCGCGAGATGATCGTCCCGTCGGGCCCGGGCTGGGTGGAGGAACACGTGCGCCGCCTGAGTGCCGCCGGCATCCAGAGTGCGTTCCAGTTCTACAACATCAACAGCTACGAGTCCGTCGAGCGCATGATCCGCCGCGGTGTCTACAAGGGCCCGCTGGTGATGAACTGGGTGGCGATCGGCGGCGGCATGGACCAGCCCACCATCTACAGCCTGGCCAACTTCCTGCGCGCCATCCCCGACGGCTCGGTGCTGACCGTGGAAAGCAGCATGCGCAACGTGCTGCCGGTCAACATGATGGGCATCGCTCTGGGCCTGCACGTGCGGTGCGGCATCGAGGACAACCTCTGGAACCAGGCGCGCACGGCCAAGATGACCACGGTCGAGCAGATCGAGCAGCTGGTGCGCATCGCGCGCGAGTTCGGCCGCGAGATCGCCACCGGCAAGCAGGCGCGCGAGATCTGCAAGATCGGCGTGTTCTACGACACGGTGGAGGAGACGCTGGCCGCCAACGGCTTCGCGCCCAACCGCAAGCCGAAGCTGACCGCGCTGAAACACGCGGCGTGAGCACAATGAGCGAGCCCACCGTCCTGATCGTGCCCGGGCTGCGCGACCACGTCGCGGACCACTGGCAGACGCTGCTCGCGCAGCGGCTGCCGCGAGTCCGCGCCGTCCCGCCGATGGGACGCGAGGATCTCGATTGCGCGGCGCGGGTGGAGGCGATCGAAGGCGCGGTCGCCGGGATCGATGACCCCGTGATCATCGTCGCGCACAGCGGCGGAGTGATCATGGTTGTGCACTGGGCGCAAAAACACCCGCGTGCGATCGCCGGCGCGCTGCTCGCGACGCCGCCCGATTTCGAGCAGCCGATGCCGCTGGGGTATCCCACGATCGAGGCCCTCGAGGCGGGTGGCTGGTTGCCCGTGCCGCGCGCGCCCCTGCCGTTTCCCAGCATCGTTGCGGCGAGCCGCGACGACCCGCTCGGTCGTTTCGAGCGGGTGGCCGAACTGGCGCAAGCCTGGGGCAGTCGTCTCGAAGACCTCGGCAATGTCGGCCACCTGAATCCGGGTTCCGGATTCGGCGCGTGGCCGCGCGCCGAGGAGTTCATCAATCAATTGTCATTCCGCGTCCAGGTCAAGCAGGCGCGCGTTACCTCGCCGCTCACGGCGCGGAGTTTCCCGCCGGGGGCGAACCCCGGGATGGAATGACACGCACGGTTCTGGGAGTTCGGAAATGTCCAAGGCAATCCGCTTCAGCCGCACCGGCGGACCGGAAGTCCTCGAGTTGCAGTCGGTCGAGGTCGGCCCACCCGGCCCGGGCCAGGCGCGCGTGCGCCACACGTTCATCGCGGTCAACTTCATCGACATCTACTTCCGCACCGGCCGTTATCCGCTGCAACTGCCGAACGGCCTCGGCTCGGACGCGGTCGGTGTCGTCGAGGCGGTCGGCCCCGACGTGACCGACATCCACGTCGGCGACCGCGTCGGTTACCTGCTCGGACCGCAGGGCGCCTACTCGGACGTGCGCGTCATGCCGGCCAACGTGCTGATCCCGCTGCCCGAGGGCATCTCGGATCGCGTGGCCTCGACGCTGATCATGAAGGGCATGACCGCGCAGTACCTCTTCCGCCAGGTCTATCCGCTCAAGGGCGGCGAAACGATCCTGTATCACGCCGCCGCCGGCGGCGTCGGGCTGATCGCCTGCCAGTGGGCGCGCGCGCTCGGCGTGACGATGATCGGCACCGTGAGCTCCGACGAGAAGGCCGCGATCGCGAAGGCGAACGGCTGCGCGCACACGATCGTGACCACGCGCGAGGACATCGCGGCGCGCGTGCGCGAACTCACGGACGGCAAGGGCGTCCCCGTGGTCTACGACTCCGTCGGCAAGGACACACTGCAGGCATCGCTCGACAGCCTCCAGGTGCGCGGCACGCTGGTGAGCAACGGCACCAGCTCGGGTCCGGTCGTGATCGACACGGCGACGCTGGCCCTCAAGGGCTCGATCTGGGTGACGCGCCCGGCCATGATCCACTACGCCACCCCACGCTCGCACATGCTCGCCATGGCCGACGAGCTGTTCGGGCTCGTCCTGGCCGGCAAGATCAAGAGCGAACCGAAGCAGATCTTTCCGCTTGCCGAGGCGGCCGAAGCGCACCGCGCGCTCGAGTCCCGCAAGACGGTGGGCGCCACGGTGCTGGTGCCCTGAGGTCGCCGGCACCTGAAACCAAGGAATGCAGCCATGACCGCGCACGCTCTCGACCTGCCCCAGGACCAGGGCGACACCTATCTGATCGGCCGCGGCCAGGCCTGGTTCGCGTTCGCCATGACCATCGGGCTGATGCTGTTCGACTACATCGATCGCCAGGTCATCGTCTCGCTGTTTCCGCACCTGAAGGCGGAATGGAGCTTGTCGGACAAGCAGCTCGGCGGGCTCGTATCCGTCGTTTCGATCACGGTCGGGCTGGCAGGGATACCGATCGCGTTGATCGCCGACCGCTACAGTCGGGTCAAGAGCATCGTCGTCATGGCGACGGCGTGGAGCCTGGCGTCGATCTCGTGCATGTTCACGCGCAACTACGGCCAGCTGCTGGCCGCACGGTCGATGGTCGGCCTCGGCGAAGCGGGCTACGGATCGGTCGGGGCGGCGTTGATCGCGAGCATCTTCCCGGCGCGCATGCGTTCGGCGCTGCTCGCGGCGTTCTTCGCCGCCGCATCGGTGGGCTCGGTGCTCGGCGTGCTGCTGGGCGGTGTGATTGCGGCGCATTGGGGCTGGAAGGCGGCGTTCGGCGTCGTCGGCATCCCCGGACTGGCCCTCGCGCTGCTCTACATCAAGGTGCGGGACTATCACACCGTGCCGCTGACGCAGAAGCTCACCCAGGTGACGAGTTCCACGGCCGGCGTCACCGGGCACGTCACGCGTGCCCTCATGCGCACGCCCACGCTCTTGTGGGTGTGCCTGGGCGGCGCGGCCCAGCTGATCGTCGTTTCGGCGATCTGGGCTTGGCTGCCGAGCTTCCTCAATCGCTTCCATGGCGTCGCGCCCGACCAGGCGGGGGCCAAGGCCGCGCTGGTCGTGCTGTGTGGTGCCGCCGGCTCGGTCGTGTGGGGCTCGGTGATCGACCGCATGGGCAAGCGCCGGGCGCGCATGAAGCTGGTATCGCTGGCCGTGCTTTGCATCGCCGTGCTGCTGGTGCTGGTGCCGACGTTCGGCACGACCGCGACCGGCCGCCTGTCCCCCTCGATGCAGTTTGCGTTGATCGCATTCGGCGGTTTCCTGATGACCTGCTCGGTCGGGCCGGTGTCCGCCGTGGTGATCGACGTGGTCCATCCCGGCGTGCGCGCCACCGGCGCCTCGGTGCTGTCGCTGTTCCAGAACCTGCTCGGCCTGGCGGCGGGTCCGTTCATCGCGGGCGCCCTGTCCGACCTCTACGGCCTGGAAACCGCGCTCACGCTCGTTCCGCTGTTCGGGCTGGCGGCCGCCGCGTTCTTCCTGCTCGCCGCGCGTTCCTACGAAGCGGACAAGCAGCGCGTCGCCGACGTGCACCTCGAGATCGAAACCGCGCAGCCCGTCATCGGGCGCAAGGCGATGGCGTGAGCTGCGCCGAGAACATGAAAACCAGAACCTAATTCAAATCATCGGGAGATAGCCATGCAAGGATTGATGATGCAGCAGCCGCTGCTGATCTCGACGCTGCTGACGCACGCGGAGCGGCACCACGCCGACCGCGAGGTCGTGTCGCGCCGCGTCGAAGGCGATATCCATCGCTACACGTATCGCGACCTCGCGCAGCGCGCACGCAAAATGGCCAACGCGCTGGCCGCGCGCAAGATCCAGGCGGGCGACCGCATCGCCACGCTGGCGTGGAACGGCTACCGCCACATGGAGCTCTACTACGCCGTCTCGGGCTCGGGCGCAATCCTGCACACGCTGAACCCGCGGCTTCACCCGGACCAGGTGGTGTGGATCGCCGATCACGCCGAAGACCAGATCCTGTTCTTCGACCTGACGTTCCTGCCGCTGGTGGAGGCGATCGCGCCGCGCGTGAAGACGATCAAGGCCTTCGTGGCGATGACCGACCGCGCCCACATGCCGGCGGCCACCAGGATCCCGAACCTGCTCTGCTACGAGGAGCTGATCGAAGCCAACGACGCGCGCTTCGACTGGCCGCAGTTCGACGAGAACACGGCGTCGTCGCTTTGTTATACGTCGGGCACGACCGGCAATCCGAAGGGAGCGCTCTACAGCCATCGCTCCACCGTGCTGCACACCTATGCCGCCGCGCTGCCCGATGCGCTGAACTGCTCGGCGCGCGACGTCATCCTGCCCGTGGTGCCGATGTTCCACGTCAACGCGTGGGGCCTGCCGTACGCCGCGTGCATGGTCGGTGCCAAGCTCGTGTTTCCGGGTCCCTGGCTCGACGGCAAGTCGCTGCATGAATTGTTCGAAACCGAAGGCGTCACGGTCTCGGCCGGCGTGCCCACGGTGTGGCAGGGCCTGCTCACGCACGTGGAGGCGAACGGCCTCTCGTTCAGCACGATGCGCCGGACGATCATCGGCGGCTCGGCCTGCCCGCCGGCGATGATGCGCGCGTTCCAGGAACGCTACGACGTGCAGGTGCTGCACGCCTGGGGCATGACGGAGATGAGCCCGATCGGCACGGTGTGCACGCTCAAGCCGAAGCACCTCGGCCTGAGTGCCGAGGAGCGCATGGCGGTGCAGGCCAAGCAGGGCCGCAGCATCTACGGCGTCGACATGAAGATCGTCGACGACGAGGGCAAGGAACTGCCGCGCGACGGCAAGGCCTCGGGCGAACTGCTCGTGCGCGGGCCCTGGATCATCGCGCAGTACTTCAAGGGCGAAGGCGGCAATCCGCTCCGCGACGGCTGGTTCCCGACCGGCGACGTGTCGACGATCGACGCCGACGGCTACATGCAGATCACCGACCGCAGCAAGGACGTGATCAAGTCCGGCGGCGAGTGGATTGGCTCGATCGACCTGGAGAACATCGCGATGGGACATCCGGCGGTGGCGATGGCGGCCTGCATTGCCGCGCGCCATCCGAAGTGGGACGAGCGCCCGCTGCTGGTGGTGATGAAGAAGCCGAACGCGAAGCTCACGCGCGACGAACTGCTGCAGTTCTACGAAGGCAAGATCGCCAAATGGTGGACGCCCGACGACGTGGTGTTCGTCGACAGCATCCCGCTGGGCGCGACCGGCAAGATGCAGAAGAACCGGCTGCGCGAGATGTTCAAGGATCACAAGCTGCCGACCGCCTGAGGCTGCCATGACCGCGCTGTCGATCGATGCCTGGCCCTCCCGCGGCCGCCAGCTCGCGCCGGGAATTCTCGCGAGCTGTGTCGTGGCCGCGGCGGCGACCTTCCTGTCGGAGCACTATCACGCGCCGGTGATGCTGTTCGCGCTGCTGCTCGGCATGGCGATGAACTTCCTCGCCGCGGAAGGTCCCTGCGCGCCCGGTATCGAGTTCACCGGGCGCGAGGTGCTGCGCCTCGGCGTCGCGTTGCTCGGACTGCGCATCACCGTCGGTCAGATCGCGGCGATGGGATGGTTCCCGGTCCTGCTGGTCGTGGGCACGGTGATCGTGACGATCGCGGTTTCGATGGCTGCGGCACGCATGTTCGGTTTTCGCGGCCTGTTCGGGCTCCTCACCGGCGGCGCTACTGCGATCTGCGGCGCCTCCGCGGCGCTCGCGCTCGCGGCGGCACTGCCGGCGCATCCGCTCAAGGAACGCGCCACATTGTTCACCGTGATCGGCGTGAGCGCGCTGTCGACGCTCGCGATGATCGTGTACCCGATGGTCGTGCACGCGCTGAATCTCGACCCGGCACAGGCGGGCATCTTTCTCGGCGCGACGATCCACGACGTGGCGCAGGTGGTCGGCGCGGGTTACAGCATCTCGCGCGAAACGGGCGACGCTGCGACGTTCGTCAAGCTGATGCGGGTGGCGATGCTGTTGCCCGTGATCGTGTTCGCGGTGCTCCTGACCCGCTCCGCGGCCGCCGAAGGCGAGGCCGCCGGGCCGCGTCCGCCGCTGCTGCCATGGTTCGCGGTGGCGTTCGCGGTGCTGGTCGGGATCAACAGCACCGGCATCCTACCGCAGGCGGTGGTCAAGCTCGGCACCGACGCGTCGCAGTGGTGCCTGGTGACGGCGATCTCGGCGATCGGCATGAAGACGCAGTTGCGCCAGCTGTCGACGGTCGGCATCAAGCCCATCGTTCTGATGGTCGGCGAAACCGTGTTCCTCGCCCTTCTCGTGCTCGCGCTGCTGCACTGGGCATACTGAGCGCAACGTTCCAGCGGTGCGGGCACCGCCGGCGGTGCCGCGAAGGGAGCGGGTTTGCCGTGAGTCGTGTCGTGCTGTTGCTGGCGAGAGCCCATGTCCTCGCCATGGGCGCGTGCCTGCTTCTGGCAGGAACGGCGCGCGCCGGTGCGCAGGATCAAGACGCAATCGACGGGTTGCGCGCGCGTTATGCGGCCTTGCAGGGCGCGCTCGCGCAGAACGTTTTCGGCCGGCCGCTTTACCTCGAGTCCGAACAAAACGGGGCCGAGGCGCGCGTCAACATCCATGCCGTGCTGGCGCATCCGTTTGCCAGGTTGAATGCCGGGCTGGACGCCCCGGATCACTGGTGCGACATCCTGATCCTGCACCTCAACATCAAGCAGTGCCGCAGCTCGGGTGGCGCCGAGGACGCGAAACTCACCGTCCACATCGGCAGCAAACACTGGCAGGCGGTCGAAGCGGCGCAGAAGATCGTGTTCGATTTTCACGTCCGCGCCGACACGGCCGAGTACCTGCGCGTCGAACTGCACGCCGACTCGGGTCCCATGGGGGTGCGGGACTTCCGCATCGAACTCGAAGCCATACCGCTTGCAGCGGGACAGTCGTTCATGCACCTGTCCTATGCGTACACGAGCGGGCTGACGGCGCGGCTGGCGATGCAGGGCTACCTGGCCACGGTCGGCAGCGGCAAGGTGGGATTCACGGTGGTCGGCCATGGGTTGGACGGCAAGCCGGTCTACATCGGCGATGTCCGTGGCGTGATCGAGCGCAACACCATGCGTTATTACCTGGCGATCGACATCTACATGGACACGTTCGACGGCCCGCCGACCGCCGACCAACTCGACGTCCGGCTGCACCGGTGGTTCGCGGCGACCGAGGCCTACGCGCGCCAGCTGCACGAGATCGACGAGGCCGAGTATCTCGACATGAAGCGCCGCGAGATCGCGCGCCAGCAAGGCTCTTGAGGGGACGATCGCCTCCCGCGCTGCCCCCAGCAGGCGAGACCGCTCGGGGCATGATGCACAGGTAGACCTCCCGCGAGTCCGGCACGCGCGATCTGCCGCGCAGTGCGTTAGGACGAGCGCGCGCTTGATCGCCGTCAACTACGGCCGGAAGCGCCGCCAGTAGGCTGAATCTGCCCGGCAGTGCGTGCAGAGGAGGTCGAAGATGCCCACCCGCTATCGCTATATCCGCTTCTTCAACGAGATCGGCATCGAGGACGTGCCGTCGGTGGGCGGCAAGAATGCGTCGCTCGGCGAGATGTACCGCGAACTGACGCCGCGTGGCGTGCTGGTCCCGAACGGCTTTGCCATCACCGCCCCGGCCTACCGGTACGTGCTCGAGCGGGCCGGCGCCACCGGGCGGTTGCGCGACGTGCTCGCGGGGCTGCGCGCAGACGACGTGAAGGACTTGGCCCGGCGCGGCGCCGAGGCGCGCGAGATCGTCTATGGCGCCCAGTTGCCGGCCGATTTGCGGGAGGAGATCCTCGCCGGCTACCGCAAGCTGCGCGAGGAATACGGTCCCGACCTCGGCGTGGCGGTCCGTTCCTCGGCGACCGCCGAGGACCTGCCCGACGTAAGCTTCGCCGGGATGCACGAGACGTTCCTGAACGTGCGGGGCGAAGAAGCGCTACTCGATGCCTGCCGGCGCTGCTTCGCGAGCCTTTTCACCGACCGCGCGATCCACTACCGCATCGACAAGGGCTTCGACCACTTCAAGGTGGCGCTGTCGATCGGGATCATGAAGATGGTGCGTGCCGACCTCGCCGCCAGCGGCGTGATCTTCAGCCTCGACACCGAGTCGGGCTTCCGTGACGTCGTCTTCATCACCGGCGCCTACGGCCTCGGGGAGAACGTCGTGCAGGGTGCCGTCGACCCGGACGAGTTCTACGTGTTCAAGCCTGCGGTCCAGGCGGGGCATCGGGCCGTGCTGCGCCGGTCCCTGGGCAGCAAGAAGATCCGGATGGTGTATGCCGAAGGCGGCAGCCGCCTGACCACGCGCAACGTCCCGACATCGGACGCCGATCGCGATCGCTTCTGCATCGCCGATGACGAGGCGCTGACGCTCGCCGATTTCGCCATCGACATCGAAAAGCACTACAGCGCCAAGGCCGGCAGCGCGCGGCCCATGGACATCGAATGGGCGAAGGACGGCCTCGACGGCCGGCTCTACGTCGTGCAGGCGCGCCCGGAAACCGTGGCCTCACAGAGGCGCGGCAACGTGCTCGAGGACTACGCCCTCAAGGGCTCGGGGGAGGTTCTCACTTCAGGACGGTCGGTGGGCGAGAAGATCGCCTCCGGCGCGGTGCGGGTCGTCCACGATCTCGCGCGCCTCGCCGAGTTCCGCCCGGGCGAAGTGCTCGTCGCCGACACGACCACTCCCGACTGGGAGCCGGTCATGAAGACGGCCGGTGCGGTGGTCACCAACCGCGGCGGGCGCACCTGCCACGCCGCCATCGTGGCGCGCGAGCTCGGGATCCCGGCAATCGTGGGCGCCGACCGCGCGACCGTCGCGCTGAAGAACGGCGAAATGGTCACCGTGTCCTGCGCGGAAGGCGCGGTCGGCAAGGTCTACCGGGGGCGGGTGCCGTTCGACGTGCAGCGCACGGATCTCACCGAACTGCCGCGCCCGCTGACCCGGATCATGGTCAATCTCGGCAATCCCGAATTGGCGTTCAAGACCAGCTTCCTGCCCAACGACGGCGTCGGGCTGGCGCGCATGGAGTTCATCATCAGCGAATCGATCAAGGCTCATCCGATGGCCCTGGTCCATCCCGAGAAGGTCGGCGATCCCGCCGAGCGGGCGGCGATCGAGAAGCTGTGCCGCGCGCACCAGAAGCCCGCTGACTTTTTCGTCGAGCGGCTGTCCGAGGGCGTGGGCACGATCGCGGCGGCGTTTTATCCGAAGCCGGTCATCGTCCGCATGTCGGACTTCAAGACCAACGAATACGCGACGCTGATCGGCGGGCGCTGGTTCGAGCCCGCCGAGCAGAACCCGATGCTCGGTTTCCGCGGCGCAGCGCGCTACGCCCACCCTGCGTACGCCGAGGGTTTCGCGCTCGAGTGTGCCGCGATGCGGCGCGTGCGCGACACGATGGGGCTCACCAACGTCAAGCTGATGATCCCGTTCTGCCGCCGCATCCAGGAGGCCGAGCAGGTGCTCGAGGCGATGGCCAAGCTCGGCCTCGCGCGCGGCCAGAACGGCCTCGAGATCTACGTGATGTGCGAGATCCCGAACAACGTGATCCAGATCGACGCCTTCGCGAAATGCTTCGACGGCTTCTCGATCGGCTCCAACGACCTGACGCAGCTCACGTTGGGGGTGGACCGCGATTCAGAGATCGTGTCGTTCGACTACGACGAGCGCGATGCGGGCGTGAAGGAGATGATCAGGCTGGCGGTAGAAGGCTGCCAGCGCAATCGGCGCCACTCCGGCCTGTGCGGCCAGGCGCCATCCGACTATCCGGAGATGGCCGAGTACCTGGTCGAGATCGGCATCGATTCGATGAGCCTGAATCCGGATGCGGTGGTAAAGACGACGCTGAAGGTTCTCGAGATCGAGCGCCGTCTGGGCCGCGCGTCGCGCGGCCAGGCGGCCTAGCGGCGCACGAACACCGCTTTGGTGTGCGGCGGGTCTCCCGCCACACTCGCTCGGGATGACATCCGACCGAGACCCGTCCAGACCATCGAGATCGGGCTCGCCGCCGGCGGTGGAACACGCTCGTTAGTGCGTGTGCTCGACGAGTTGGTCGGGCACGCCGGCCGGAGTGTCGAGGCCGCCTCCGTCGATCCACGCGCGTGTCGTCGTCGTTGCACGATCGATCAACGTCGCGCACGCCGAGTAGTCGTAGGAAGAGCTGTCGACGGGGCAGAGCGGCGGTACGACGTACAGCGCAACCCGCGAGCGCAAGCGCTCGACATCGGCGACCAACTGGCGCGTGACCAGGAGCGACAAGGCGTGCATCGCGCGCCCGATCGCGCCCTTTGGCAACGTTTTCAGCGCGCACGCAAAGCCGGTCGGCAGCACGACGACGCGGCTTGCGCCGAGCGCGATGGCGGTCGAAATTGGCGTGTTGTTCGCGACCCCGCCATCGATCAGGTCGCGCCCGCCGAGGCGCACAGGGGGGAATACGCCGGGTATCGCGGTACTGGCGAGCACCGCTTCGACGACGGGTCCCGACGAAAGGACCACCTCGTTGCCTAGCAGCATGTCGGTCGCGACGACGTACATCGGCACGGCCGCGTCTTCGAGGCGGCGGTACGGAAGATGCTTCTGCAGCAGACTGCGCAGCGCCGCCGGATCGACCATGTATTCGCGCCGCAGCGCGATCCGCAGCAGGTCGACGATGCCGAGGGGCATGACGTGATGGCGCGTGAGGTTGCGCCAAAGATGGTCGAGCCGGGCGACGCAAGCCGGGATGGGATCCGCAGCGAAAAATGCGCCGTTGATGGCGCCAGCCGAAGCGCCGACGACGAAATCCGGCCGCACGCCGCGCTCGGTGAGCGCGTGCAGCATGCCGACCTCGACCGCCCCGAGGCTGCCGCCTCCCGCGAGGACGAAGGCCATCTTGCCGGAGGTCGCGCGATCGCCCATTTGTTTCTCCCGGCGTTTGTCGCCGCATCGGCACGCTCCTTACCGTGTCGGAGCGACGGCCCAGAGCGGAATGCCAGGGGTCTCGGTCGACGCGACGTCGGCGGCGGGCTCTTTGCACTGCTCGGCCGCGTTCGTAGCCTGCGCCATGCAGGATTCCGCCAGCGCCTCCGACCTGGAGGCGGTGACGACGATCATGGGCAAGACCACCACGGGGAGATTGCGGGAGGACTCGAGCCCGGCCAGGGTGGCGATGCCTATCAGAAGGCCGAGGGTGGCGGTGGCCGCCAGGATCGCTGCGGAAAGGCGAATACCGATTCGACGCATTTCGATTCTCCGGTCGGTTTGAACCGCGGCGTCGGAGCGACGACCCGCTGCCTCACAAGGCGCATCCAATGGTCCGAAACGGGACATCCGGCGCGGCTGGCGTCGGAAATTGCCGGCGCGCCATGTTTCCTGAGATGTTGCGCAGCCAGCTCTTCTGAGAGAGACCTCCTGTCGAGCGGCGCCCCGCGCGGCGCCGACAGAGAGCTGGCCGTGTACGGATCCGCTAGAGCGGACCGCGAGCGGCATATCGCGTCCGAATCAGAACGTGCGCGGCGGCGGAACCTTGAACGAACAGCACACCGGCGATCGACATTGCTCGCTTGCAGTGCTCGCAGCGCATTGTCATTCGCGGGACCATGACGAGGCCTTTCGCATGAACCCCAGGCTCGTCTCATCGCTATGTGGGCGCGGCCTCGCGCGGCTTCGCAACGGCGCGGTCGAGGCGGGCCGCGCCGGTATCGCTGCCGCCAAGGCAATCAGCAGCTCGATCGAGGAAGAGGCACTTGACTCCGGCGTGAAGCCCTGGGTCGGCGCTTGAATGCATCGCATCGCGCCGGCCCGGTTGCCCGACCTGGCTTTGCGCGAGTCCGCAAGCAGTGCCTACCTCGTCGCAGAGACCGCGACCGGGGGCACGGCTATCACGAGAACGCTCTGGTGCGACTTCAGTTCGACCAGGGTGATGGCCCACGTCAGCACGGCGAGGCTCACGGCTGTCGCCAGGATCGTTGCGGCAAAGCGAATACCGATTCGTCGCATTTCGCGTCTCCCGTCCCGGGGTGCGGTCGGATTGACTTTGACCGCCACCTTGCAAGACGAGTGAGCGCGCCGAAACGGGACATGCAGCGTGGCGGTGTCGGAAATTCACGGGACGGGCCATTGGCGGCCGCACACGGCTGCTTCGATCCGGCGCAAGTGCTACGACCAGGCTGCAGCCGCGCCGTGGACGACCTCAGGATTTCGCGCTCTTGCGCCTGAGGCGCGACACAAACGGCGCGAGCGCGGCCTCCACTGCCTCCGCCACGCTTCGGGCATCGTCGCGCGCCCGCGCGCGGTGGTTCACCTCCAGGTCGTACGTTTGCGTCCAGAAGTGCGTGCCGCCCGTGGCGTCGGTGATCTGCACGGTGATGCGCAACGCCTCGCTCGTGGCGCGCACCTCGTGCGGGGTCGCATCGAGGTGCACATCCTGGCCCGGACCCACGGGCCGCGGTTCGAGCGAACGCCTTCGCACCCGCACGTTCGGATTGCGCGCCAGGGCCGCGACCAATTCCTCCGCCGAGCGCTTGTTGGGCAGAGCGTGGACGGATTCGCCCCTGAGGTACCGGCGGAGATCGTCGGCCAGCGCTGCCACGCTCGGATACCGGTCTGCCGGGGACCAGGCGAGAGCCTTCAGCGCGACCGCATCGAGGTCGCCGTTCAGGCGTCCCGCCAGCCGGTCCTGCGTCGTCGCCCGCGCCATGCCGGCTCCCGGAGCGAGGCGCCCGCTTGGTTTTTCGAGTCGAACGTCGGCGATCGCCTGCGCGAACGTGGCGGCTGCGCTTGCCGATTCGAGGCGGTAGGGACGGTTGCCCGTCAGCAGTTCGTAGAGCACGACGCCGAGCGAGTACACATCGCTCGCCGCCTCGACCGGTTCGCCGCGCAGCAGTTCCGGGCTGGCGTATTCGGGCGTCAGGGCGCGCGCATACAGATTGACGAGCGTGTGCTCCGCTTCCTCGCTCTCCACCAGTTTGGCGATGCCGAAGTCGAGCAGGCGCACCTGCCCGGTCTCGGTGACCAGGATGTTCGACGGCTTCAGGTCCCGATGCACCACCTGTCGCGCGTGCGCATACTGGACCGCGTCGGTGACCTGCAGGAAAAGCGTCAGCCGCTCGCGTAGGCCGACGCGGTGCGCATCGCACCAGCCGGTCACAGGCTGGCCTTGCACGTATTCCATCGCGAGGTAGGGCAGGCCTTCCGCGCTCACGCCTGCGTCGTACAGGCGTGCGATGTTGGGGTGCTCGAGGCTTGCCTGGATGTCGCGTTCGCGGGCAAAAAGACGCTCGAGTTCCTTGCGCGTCCGCATCGCCTTGGTGACCTTCAGCGCCACGTCGCGCTTGTAGGCGCCGTCGGCGCGGCGCGCGAGCCATACCTCGGCCATGCCGCCGATGCCGAGTTCCCGGATCAGCTGGTACGGGCCGACCAGGGCGTCCGCCTGCAACGCGCTTGCGTGTTTCGGCGCCGCCTGCTCCTCGCGCAGGCGTGGCGGCCGATCGAGCAACGATCCCGTGGTGGTTTCGGCGCGGGCCAGCATCTCGCGCAGCACCGGCGCGAGCTTCCGGTGTTCGCGCGGCAGCGTGTCGAGCCAGCGCTGTCGCGCCGCAACGCCGAGCCCCAGCGCCTCGTCCAGGAGTCGACTGATCGTCCCCAGCTCCGCCGCCGTCAACGCCATCGACCCGTTCCCTTGCGAGCATCGCGTCCCATGGACGCATTCTCCTCGTCGAAGCGGACAGCGACCTACTTCAGCGCGACCTCCAGCATGAGTCGTGCCTTCTCCCAATCGCGCCGCACGGTCCGGTCGGTGATGCCGAGCGCCTCCGCGATCTCCTGCTCCGTGTAGCCGCCGAAGTAACGCATCTCGACGACCTGGGCCAGCCGCGGCTCGGCGGCTTCCAGCACGCTCAGTGCCTCGTGGACCTTCAGGATCGCTTCTTCATCGGCGGCCATGCCGTCGGCGATCTGCGTCGTCAGCGTCAGGTGCACAACGTTGCCGCCGCGCCGTTCGGCCAGGCGTTCGCGCGCGCGGTCCACGATCACCGATCGCATGACGCGCGAGGCGTAGGCGAAGAACGCGCGCCGGTCCTCGGCGCGCAACTCGCCGGTGTTGACGAAGCGCAGGTAGGCCTCGTGCACCAGCGCCGTGGTGTCGAGTTCGGCGTTGCGGCCGTCGACGCGCAGGCGCACACGCGCGAGTTGCCTGAGGTTGTCGTAGGCGACGGCGAACAACTCGTCGCGGGCGCCGGACTCGCCGTCCCGCGCGCGTTGCAGCAGCACGGTGATCGTGGCCATCCTTCCCCCCGGGCCGATGGCGCTGAAAGGAGACGCTGACTAGCAGTGAATCGCGGCCGCCCGACCCTCCTTGTCTTTGCGAGGAGCGAAGCGACGCGGAGCCTCAGCATAACGCGCGGCGCCCAGATCTCTCGTCGCCGGCGCTCGTCGGGATGGCAAAGAGCCGCACTGAGCCTTCTTGCCGATCAGGGCGAAGATCGAGGGTCTTCGGCGCGCTGATCGACCTGGAAAGTCAGATCCGGACTCGCGCGGCCGCTCAGAACGCTGCGAGGCTCATTTCCATCACGCCGGCCGCGCCATCGACAATGCTGTCACGCAGGCCGGGCGCCCGGCTCAGGACATGATCGGCGTAGAAACGCGCCGTCGCGATCTTCGCCCGCATGAACTCGACGTCTTCGCCTTCGGCGAGGCAGCGCTCGGCGATGAGCAGTGCGCGCGCCATCTGCCAGCCCGCGACGAGGTTTCCGCCCAGCATCAGATAGGGCACCGAGCCGGCGAACACCGCATTCGGATCCGTCTTGGCGCGGCTGACGACGAACTCGACCGCGTCCAGGAACGCGCGCCGGGCGGCGGCGAGCCGCTTGCTCATGGCACGCGCCGCGACGCTGCCGCGCTGCTCGAGTTCCGCCTCCGTCGCCTCGATGCGGGCGGCGATGGCGCGCGCGGTGGCGCCGCCGTCGCGCAGCGTCTTGCGGCCGACCAGGTCGTTGGCCTGGATCGCCGTCGTGCCCTCGTAGATCGTGAGGATGCGCGCATCGCGCAGGTATTGCGCGGCGCCGGTCTCCTCGATGAAACCCATGCCGCCGTGGACCTGCACGCCGAGGCTCGCCGCTTCCAGGCTCATCTCGGTCGCGAATCCCTTGTGCAACGGAACCAGGAACTCGTAGAAGGCCTGGTTCTGCTTGCGCGCTTCCGGGTCCGGGTGCGCGTGCGCCGCGTCGTACGCGGAGGCCGCCACCGCCGCCATGGCGCGACAGCCCTCGGTGAGCGCCCGCATCGTCATCAGCATGCGCCGCACGTCCGGGTGATGGATGATGGTCGCCGCGCCGGGGGTCGAACCGTCGACCGGGCGCGACTGGATGCGCTCGTTGGCATACGCGACCGCGTGCTGGTAGGCGCGTTCCGCCACCGCGATCCCTTGCACGCCGACCGCATAGCGCGCCGCATTCATCATCACGAACATGTACTCGAGCCCGCGGTTTTCCTCGCCGATGAGGTAACCCACCGCCCCGCCGTGGTCGCCGAACTGCAGCACCGCGGTCGGGCTCGCCTTGATGCCGAGCTTGTGCTCGATGCTCACGCATTGCACGTCGTTGCGCGTGCCGAGCGTGCCGTCGGCGTTGACGAGGAACTTGGGAACGATGAAGAGCGAGATGCCCTTGACGCCGGCCGGTGCGCCCGCGGCGCGGGCAAGCACCAGGTGCACGATGTTCGCCGCCATGTCGTGCTCGCCGTACGTGATGAAGATCTTGGTGCCGAAGACCTTGTAGGTGCCGTCACCCTGGGGCTCGGCGCGCGTGCGGACCAGCGCCAGGTCGCTGCCCGCCTGCGGCTCGGTCAGGTTCATCGTGCCGGTCCACTCGCCCGAGATCATCTTCGGGATCCACGTTTCCTGCTGCGCGCGCGACCCGGCGGTGAGCAACGCTTCGATCGCCCCGTCGGTCAGCAGCGGGCACAGCGCGAAGCTCAGGTTGGCGCTGTTGTTGACCTCGATGCACGCTGCGCCGATCAGCTTCGGCAGTCCCTGGCCGCCGAAGTCGACCGGGTGCTGCAGCCCTTGCCAGCCGCCTTCCGCGTACTGGCGGAATGCGTCCTTGAAACCGGGCGTGGTCGTGACGACACCGTCGTTCCAGGTCGACGGATCGCGATCACCGGCGACGTTCAGCGGCGCGACGACGCCTTCGTTGAACTTCGCGCACTCTTCGAGCACGGCCTGCGCGGTGTCGATGCCGGCATCCTCGAAACCGGGCAGCTGGGTGATCGCCTCGAGGCCGGCGAGTTCGCGCATGGCGAACAGCATGTCCTTGACTGGTGCGCGGTAGGTCATGGCTTGGCTCCCATGAGAGGTGGCGCTGCGGGCCGAGGCGGTTCAGTGCGCGACGGCCGCCGGAGCGGGCCCGCCCGCGAGCGGCTTCACCGATCGCGCGCGGGGTGTCAGCAGAAAGTAGGATAACGCCGGAATCAGCACCACCGCGCCGATCATGTTCCAGATGAACATGAACGCCAGCAGGATGCCCATGTCGGCCTGGAACTTGATCGGCGAAAGCGCCCACGTGACCACGCCGGCCGCGAGCGTGATGCCCACCAGCGCCACCACCTTGCCGGTGAACTGCAGCGTGCGCCGGTAGGACTCCGCCAGCGACAGGCCCAGCCGCTGCTGCGCCAGCTGCACCGAGAGCAGGTACAGCGCGTAGTCGATGCCGATGCCCACGCCGAGTGCGATCACCGGCAGCGTCGCCACCTTGACGCCGATGCCGAGCCATACCATCAGCGCCTCGCACAGGATCGACGTGATGACCAGCGGCACGACCGCCACCACCACGGCGCGCCAGCTGCGGAACGTGATGAAGCACAGCACCACCACGGCCGCGTAGACCAGCAGCAGCATTTCGGTCCAGGCCTTGCGCACGACGATGTTGGTGGCCGCCTCGATGCCGGCGCTGCCGGCCGCGAGCAGGAACTTGCGCTCGTCGTTGCTGTGGGCGGCCGCGAAGTCGCCGGCCGTCTTGACGACGCGATCGAGCGTTTCGGCACGGTGGTCGGCGAGATAGGCGATCACCGGCATGACCGAGCACTCGGTGTTGAACAGGTCCGGGTTGTTGACGCTCGCCTGCTGGGCGCCGTAGTTCAGCACGTCCTGGTTGCGCGCGATCGTCAGCCACTTCGGGCTGCCTTCATAGCTGCCGGCGGTGATCTGGCGCACGGCGTTGGTCAGGGCCACGGTCGTCTGCACGCCCGGCGCCTGCTGCAGCGACCAGGCGAGCCGGTCGGCTTCGATCAGCGTGGCGTACTTCAGGCAGCCTTCCTTCGCGGTCTTCACGATCACCGCGAACTGGTCGCTCGACAGCGAGTAGTTGGCCGTGATGTAGGCGTTGTCGCGGTTGTAGCGCGAGTCCGGCCGCAACTCGGGCGCGCCCGGGTCGAGGTCGCCGATCTTCAGGTGCGTGCTCACGATGAAGCCGCCCAGGGCGAGTGCCGCCGCGCCGGCGCCGGCGCCGATCGCCCAGCGGCGCTCGACGAAGCGCTCCAGCGTACCCATGACGCGGTCGACGAGGCCGTGGTGCCTGCCGTCTGCCGATGCCAGCGCGCGCCGGGCCGCCGCCGCGCTGACCCCGAGGTACGACAGCAGCACCGGCAGCAGGATCAGGTTGGTGAGGATGAGCACCGCCACGCCGATGCTCGCGGTGAGCGCCAGGTCCTTGATGACCGGGATGTCGATCACCATCAGCACCGCGAAGCCGACCGCATCGGCGAGCAGCGCCGTCAGCCCGGCCAGGAAAAGGCGGCGAAACGTGAAGCGGGCGGCCACCAGGCGGTGCGCGCCGCGGCCGATGTCCTGCATGATTCCGTTCATCTTCTGCGCGCCGTGCGAAACGCCGATCGCGAAGACGAGGAACGGCACCAGGATCGAGTACGGGTCGAGCTCGAATCCGAGCAGCGCCACCAGGCCAAGCTGCCAGGCCACTGCCACCAGCGAGCAGGCGATAACGAGCGCGGTGCTGCGCACGCAGCGCGTGTAAGCGTAGATGATCAACGCCGCGATCAGCGCGGCGACGCCGAAGTACAGTGCCACCTGGAACATGCCGTCGATGAGGTCGCCGACCAGCTTGGCGAAGCCGATCACGTGCACGCCGACCGCGCCGCCGCTCGCGCCCTCGGCTTGCGCGCGGATCGCCTCGATGCGCTTGGAAAGCTGGCGGTAGTCGATGCGCTGGCCGGTGGTCGGGTCCTGGTCGAGCAGCGGCACGACGATCATGGTCGACTTGAAGTTGTTGCCGACCAGGTTGCCGACGATGCCCGAGCGGGCGATGTTGCCGCGCAGTTGCTCGATCGCCTGCGGCGAACCGTCGTAGTTGTCGGGCATCACCGGGCCGCCGCGGAATCCCTCCTCGGTCACCTCGGTCCACCGCACCGCGGGCGTCCACAGCGACTTGACCCAGGCGCGGTCGACGCCGGGCGTCAGCACGAGTTCGTCGCTGATCTGGCGCAGCGCGTTGAGGTACTTCGGATCGTAGATGTCGCCTCGCGTGTTCTCGACCACCACGCGCAGCGAGTTGCCGAGCGCGCGCAGATCGTTGCGGTTCTCGAGGTAGTTCTGGATGTACGGATGGCTGCGCGGGATCATCTTCTCGAAGCTCGCGTTCAGCGTCAGGCGCAGCCCGGCGGCGATGCCGAGCGCGACCGTGAGGACCGCGCAGGCGACGATCACGACCACCCGGTGGTTGAAGACCAGCCGCTCGAGGCGCGAGCCCGAGTTGCGGTCGAAGTGCTCGAGCGTGCTCGAAACGGGCAGGTCTGCGGATGCGGGCGCGCCGTGCATGGTGGTCTCCTGGTCCTGTCGTGGCTGCTATGGCAGCGTTTGTGTCTGGATGCCGCGCGGTCCGCCGACCAGCACCGTGTTCTGGGCGACGCCGATGACGGCCGCGGCCGGCAGCGGGCGTTCGACTTGCGCGAGCTTGAAGGTCGCCCCCTCGTCGCGGCTCACAAGCACGTGGCCAGCTTGGCTGACGATGACGAAGCGGCCGTCGGCGTCGAGCGTGCCGGCGGTGAGTCCCGCCTGCACGCCGGTGTCGACCGTCTGCCACGTGCGCCCGCTGTCGGCGCTGCGCAACACGGTGCCGCGGAGTCCGAACACGACCAGCGCGCGCGAGTTGCCGATCGCGCCGAACAGCGTGCCCTTGTAGGGCAGCTCGAGGGCGCGGAAGCGGCCGCTCGCGCGGTCGAGCTTGAGCAGGAGTCCCTGTTCGCCGGCGATGTACACGTCCGCGCCGATGCCACGCACGGCGTAGAGGTGCAGGGCCTTCGGATTGTCGACCGCGTGCAGCATGGGCTGCCACGTCTTGCCGCCGTCGGTCGTGTGCAGCACGAGGCCGAAGGCGCCGACGACATAGCCGCTCATCTCGTTCTCGAACCAGACGTCGAGGAACGGGTTCTCGTCGCCCTGCGCGGCGAACCGCCTTGCATCTTCGAGCACGGCGGCGGCGTGTTTGGGATCCGCGGCCAGCGCGCCGTCCTGCTCGCGCGTGTAGTACTCGACCATCGCCTCGCCGGCGCGCACGCCGTCGAGCCGGCGGGTCCAGGTCGCGCCCGCATCGGTCGAGTGCAGAACGATCCCATCGTGTCCGACTGCCCAGCCGGTGGTGGCGCTCGGGAACGACACCGCGACGAGGTCCGAACTCACCGGGACCTCGGCCTGCTGCCAGGTCTTGCCGGCGTCGTCGGAGAGCAGAACGTGGCCGCGGTTGCCGACGGCGACGAAACGCTTGCCGGCGCTTGCCAGGCCGTTCACGAGCGTGCGCGCCGCGAGCGGGCTCTTGGCTGCCGGTGTATCGAGAACGTCGCGCCAACCGGTGTCGGCCGCGGCCGCGACGGCCGCCAACGCGACGCAACCGGCCGCGACGGCCAGCGAGCGATTGAGTTTGAACATGGTGGCGGGCGCTGTGTCGGCGTTGTGGTTGGACGGTGCGGCATTCTCGATTTCGCCCCTCCCCGCGACACCCCCCTTGCCCGGGGGGAGAGCGCGCAATCGGCGGCTGGAAAAAAAGACAGACGCGGATTGCGCGGATCACAGTGACTGCGCGATCCGCGTTCATCCGCGGAAATCCGCGTCAAGAGCCCTTGGCTTTCGAAGGCCGAGATTCCTCGGCTGCGGCTCGGAATGACGAGACTCCGGATGAGAGGAGGTGCGGCCGCCGGGGGGATCCTGCCCGGATTGCGGCGGCCGCGGAGTGATGTGTCCGGGCAGGCGTTGCTTCGATGCGGTACTAGCGGATACCAGCGCCCGCCAGCGAGTCGGCGGTCCACTCGCGATCGGCCATCGGCTTCGTCAGGCGCAGGCCGCCGGTCTCGGCGATGAAGCCGGTCACGGAGTAGAGCCGCGCGATCAGGTCGTAGTGGCCGAACATGTCGGTGTACGGAGCGGGCACGTCGTAGCTCGGCGCCATGTAGGCGAAGCCGGCGCGATAGAGCTGGCCGCGCGCGTCGTATTCGTCGGAAGCGAGCGCCGCCCACGAATCCTCGTCGAGGTAGAACGTCCGCTTGCTGTAGACGTGGCGCTTGCCCTCGCGCAGCGTGGCCTCGACCACCCAGACGCGATGCAGCTCCCAGCGCACGAAGTCCGGGTTCAGGTGGTTCGGCTTGAGCAGCTCGTCCTGCTTCGCCTGGTACACCGCCGCGTACGCGTTGTACGGGACCAGCATCTCCTTCCTGCCGACCAGCTTGAAGTCGAAACGATCCATCGAGCCGTTGAAGATGAACGTGTCGTCGAACGTCGTGGCGCCGGCGGTGCCGGGATTGGGCGTGTCGAACGCGAAATCCGGCGCGACCTTCACGCGCCGCTGGCCCGGCAGATAGCTCCACGCGCGCCGATCCTTCTGGCCGATGTCGAGCGGATCGACGATCAGCAGCGCTTCGCCGGCGCGGCGCGCAGGTCCCGTGTACGTGAGCTTGATGCGCCAGAAGGTGTCCGCCGTCGTCTTCGTCTCGTCCCAGAACGGGTATTCCTGGACGCTCACGCCTTCGGTGGAAAGCGTCGGGCGGCCGCTCGCGTCCACGCTCAGGTTGCGGTACTTGGCTTCATAACTCTGGCCGTTGAACCGCACGAGGTGGTTCCACATCGCCTCGTATCCGGTCTTGGGGATCGGGAACGGGAAACCGGCGTGTGCGCCTTCGATCGAGCGCCCGTCGTTGCTGGTCTTCGCCTTGGTGGCGTTCTTGACGGTGTTGTCGGTCACGAACTTCGGAAACGCCACCGTGCGATGCGTCGGGAAGACGTCGACCCGGTAGCTCGGGTACTTCTGCAGCAGCGCCTTGGTGCCCTCGGTGAGCTTGTCGGCGTATTGCGCCATGTTCTTGGCGTCGATCGTCAGCCGCGGCTTCTCGTCGGCGAACGGATTCGGCCGGATGCCGGAACCGGCCTTGAAGCTCGCCGGCGGCGTCGTCAGCCCGCCGGTGTACTCGGGAATCGTGCCGTCCTTGTTGCCAGCCTTTTCGGCGCCGATCGGCGTGAGCGTCGTGCCGAGCGCCTTGGCCTCGTCGGCGGTGATCGCGGCGTGCGCCTGCACGACGCACGCCGCGGCCACGAGGCCGGCGAGCGATTTCAGGGTGGGGGTCATGATCAAGTCTCCTTAGATTGTGGCTTTGAGGGTCAGGCTGATGAAGCCGCGATCCTTCAGCAGGGTGTTGAAACCGTTCTGGGTGGTGACCGCCGTGCCGTTGTCGCGATAGCGGCCGAGGAAATCGATGTACTTCAGGTCGACGCGGTACTTCTGGACGATGTCCGCGCCGACGCCGAACGTGTAGTTGCCGCTGCCCTGGTTGCCGCCGAAGACCGTCGCGGCGTTGCCGGAAATTCCCTGCGACCAGGTGATCGGCGCGGAAAGATCGACGCCCGGCCAAACCTGGTACCAGGTCGGCGAGAACGAGGCGCCGAGGCCCCAGTAGTTCTTGGTCGTGCAGCCGTCCCATTTGTCGCGGCCGTTGCACGGGGCGAAGCCCTCGGCATAGAACAGGTTCTGGCCGCTGGTGACCTTGGCCCATTGCGACCACGTCAGTTCGACCGCATAGGTGGCGGAATCGAACACGGGCGTCTTGGCGATCTGCCCGATACCGTTCAGCAGGCCGTGGTACGTGTCGCCGCGCGGACCCTTGGTGTCGCCCGGCGCGGGCAATCCGGGTGCGATGCCGAGCACCTGGCTGTTGAGCGGCGTGTTGTGGCGGTAAGAGAGTTCGCTGCCGAGGCTGATGCCCGCGATGTTCTTCGCGAAGCTCACGCCGTAGAGATCGATGTTGTCGGCGTAGATCAGGTTGTAGCGGCTGATGTTGGGGCCGACCTGGGTGAGGAACGTCTGCGGCAGCTTGTCGGAGTAGTTGCGGTAGTAGACGCCGAACGTGCCGTCGAGCCATTGCGGGCTGAAGCGCGTCGCAAGCCCCCAGTCGCCGTTCTGTTTCGGCTCGACCGGATCGCCGCGCTGCGCGAAGCCGAGCGCGGGCGAGATGAACTGGCGGTCCGGTCCGTTGAACGCGAAGTCGACCGGGCCGAGGTAGGTGCCGCCCTCGGGGTAGCGGAACGACTCCCACTGCAGCATGTACTGCGCGGCAACCGAGATCGAATCGGTGACCTGCGCCTGCACCGACACCTGGTTCAGCGGCCGGAACAGTTCCTTCGCCTCGGAGCCGGGCGTCGCATAGGCCTTCTGCAGATCGAGCGGGTTCTGCGCGTACGCGACGCTGTGCAGGTTGCCGTTGAGCAGGAGCGACTCGCCCCAGTAGATCGAGTGGCGGCCGATCTTGATCGAGGTCGGCACCGGCCCGAGATCCAGGCGCGTGAACGCGAACGCATCGAGCAGCTCGCCCGACGGGCCCTCGTAGTAGCGCTTCACGTACGAGCTGTATTCGTGATTGACGTAGCTCGGGATGTTGACGAGCGGCGCGTTCGGATTGGAGTGGCTCGTGTCGCTGTAGGCGTTGTCGTACCACGCCGCGCCGCTCAGGCGCAGTCCATGCACCTTGTTGTAGACGATGTCGAGCTCCGACAGCAGGTCGAAGCGTCTCGCCACGGTTTCGCCCGGATCGAAGCTGTAGTCGCCTTCGTCGGCGACGGCCGAGTTGCCGATCTTGCTGTCGCGGCCCTGCACGCGCATGGCGTAGTTGAAGCGCCCGGTGTTGTCCCAGCGCACCGACCAGTCGGGATTGCCGGTGTCGAATTCGAAGGCCTGCGCGCCGGGAACGATCGCGCCGAAGGTGGCGGCGACCGCAGCGGGGATGCAATGGCGTGCCCAGGTCCGGACCGGGACGCTCTTTTGTCGAGGTTTGTTCACAGTTTCTCCGCGGGTGGGTGTCTCTTGGTCCGGTCACAAAGTGACTTGTGGACTGCGGCGGGATTCTGTGAATCAAGCGGTTGCATCGCCCCCCCTTTGTCGGGGGGCGAGTGGTGCTTGCGCGAAGCGGACGACGCACCCGCCGACCGCCGGAATGCATCGGGGAGAGGTCGAACGGCGTGGCGCGGGGACGCGCCGCCGGGGTGCTGGGGGTTGTCCTGCTACTTCACGCGCAGTCCCGGCACCGCACCGGGGTGTGGATCGAGCAGGTACAAACCGGGGTTCGCCTTTTCATCGGCGTGGCTCGCCGCGAGCACCATGCCTTCGCTCACGCCGAACTTCATCTTGCGTGGCGCAAGGTTGGCGACCAGCACCGTCAGCTTGCCGACAAGATCCTCCGGCTTGTAAGCCGAGCGGATGCCCGACAGCACATTGCGCGTGCGTCCCTCGCCGGCGTCCAGCGTCAGCCGCAGCAGCTTGTCGCTGCCCTCGACGTATTCGGCACCCACGATCTTCGCGATGCGCAGGTCCACCTTGGCGAAGTCGTCGATCGTGATCGTGGCGCCGACCGGCGTGCCGCCGGGGACGGTCTTCTCCTCGGCGGGAGGTGCGGGAAGCTCGAACAGCGCGTCGAGCTGCGCCGCGTCGACCCGCGTCATCAGGTGCCGATATGCAGCGATTTGATGACCGTCGGGCAGGAGTCGCTGCGCATCGGTCCATGTGAGATCCGGAAGCTTGAGGAACGAGGCGACTTGCTTTGCCAGCTGAGGCAGAACGGGCGTTAGGTAAATCGTCAGGAGGCGAAAGACGTTCAGTGCACAGCTGCAGACCGCGTGCAGATCATCTTTGGCACCCCGTTTGGCGAGGTCCCATGGCTTTCTCTCATCAAAGAACTCGTTCACGGAATCTGCGAGCGTCATGATCTCGCGGATTGCGCGGCCATATTCGCGCTCCTCATAGAGGCGGGCAAAACGTGCGCTCGCGGCTTGCGTCGACTCTAGAACGCCGAACACTGGTCCGCCGTCGGTTTCCACGCGGCACAATCGTCCGTCAAAGTATCTGGTGATGAATGCCGCGGCGCGGCTCGCGATGTTCACGTACTTGCCGATCAGGTCGCTGTTGACGCGCGCCACGAAGTCGTCCGGATTGAAGTCGATGTCCTCGACGCGCCCGTTGAGCTTGGCCGCGATGTAGTAGCGCAGCCACTCCGCGTTCAGGCCGAGCGAGAGGTACTTCAACGGGTCGATGCCGGTGCCGCGGCTCTTGCTCATCTTCTCGCCGCTCACCGTGATGAAGCCGTGCACGTACAGGTTGTCGGGCACCTTGCGGCCGGCGAACTTCAGCATCGCCGGCCAGAACAGCGCATGGAAGTAGATGATGTCCTTGCCGATGAAATGGACCTGTTCGACATCGTTGCCGGGATCGACCAGCGCATCGAAGTCGAGGCCCTTGCTGGCGCAGTAGGCCTTCAGCGCTGCCAGGTAGCCGATCGGCGCGTCCAGCCAGACGTAGAAGTACTTGTCCGTCGTGTCCGGTATCGGTATGCCGAAGTAGGGCGCGTCGCGCGAGATGTCCCAGTCGGCGAGTCCCTTGCCGCCCTCGCCGAGCCACTCCTGCGCCTTCGCGTAAACCTCGGGCTGCAACCGCGGCTCGCCATGCGCGTTGCCGCTGGCGGTCCATTCGCGCAGGAACTGCACGCACTGCGGATCCGAGAGCCTGAAGAAATAATGGTCCGACGTGCGCAACTCGGGCTTGGCGCCCGACAGCACCGAATACGGGTCGATCAGGTCGGTGGCCGCGTAGACGCTGCTGCAGTTCTCGCACGCATCGCCGTACTGGTCCCTGGCGCCGCACTTGGGACACGTTCCCTTGACGTACCGGTCGGACAGGAACATGCCCTTCACCGGGTCGAAGAATTGCTGGATCGACTTCGTGTAGATGAGGCCGGCCTGCCTCAGCTTGCGATAGATGCCCTGCGACAGCTCGACGTTTTCGGGCGAATCGGTCGAGTGCCAGTGATCGAACTCGATATGGAAGCCGTCGAGGTAGCGCTTGCGCCCGGCCGCGATGCCGGCGACGAATTCCTGCGGCGTCTTGCCCGCCTTCTCGGCGGAAATCATGATGGCCGCGCCGTGGGCGTCGTCGGCACAGACGAAGTGCAACTCGTGCCCGCGCATGCGCTGGAACCGCACCCAGATGTCGGCCTGGATGTACTCCATGATGTGGCCGATGTGAAACGCGCCGTTTGCATACGGCAGGGCGGTGGTGACGAACAGGCGTCGCTTGGTCATGGTCGTGGTTCGGGTGACGCTACGGCGGATCGGCACCGTGCGCGTCGCACGGACGCCGGCATCGCGAATCGAGGCAATCAGCGCGCGCGCCGCATTCGGGCACGGACGCGCAGGGCGGATGCCGGCGGGGCGGGGTGGCGGTCGCGCGTGCGCATGATCGGTCCGTCTATGCCCGGCATCTTAACAAGGCCTCTCGCCGGGATCGTTGCCGTAGACTCGGCGGGCCAGCCCGGAAGCCAGCCATGAGCCTCACGATCGAACGCATCAATGCAGTCCTCGCGACCGTCGTCGACCCCAACACCGGCAAGGATCTCGTATCGTCGCGCGCCGCGCGCAACGTCAAGGTCGACGGCGATCACGTCAGCCTGGAGGTCGAACTGGGTTATCCCGCCGCGAGCCAGCTCGAACCGATCCGCGCGATGGTGACCGATGCCCTGCAGCGCGCCGGTGCGGCAAGCGTCACCGCCAACGTGACGATGAAGATCGTCGCGCACACGGTGCAGCGCGGCCTGAAGGTGCTGCCGAACGTGAAGAACATCATCGCGGTCTCCTCGGGCAAAGGAGGGGTGGGCAAGAGCACCGTCGCCGTCAACCTCGCGCTCGCGCTGGCTGCCGAAGGCGCGCAGGTGGGCATCCTCGATGCCGACATCTACGGTCCGAGCCAGCCCACCATGCTGGGCATCACGGGCAAGCCGGAAAGCCTCGACGGCAAGACGATGGAACCGTTGCGCAATCACGGCGTGCAGGCGATGTCGATCGGTTTTCTCGTCGACACCGATCAGCCGATGGTCTGGCGCGGCCCGATGGTGACGCAGGCGCTGCAACAGCTGCTCGGCCAGACCAACTGGATGGCGGTCGACTATCTGGTGGTCGACATGCCGCCCGGCACCGGCGATATCCAGCTCACGCTCGCGCAGCAGGTGCCGGTCACGGGCGCGATCATCGTCACGACGCCGCAGGACATCGCGCTCATCGACGCGAAAAAGGGACTCAAGATGTTCGAGAAGGTCAACGTGCCGATCCTCGGGCTGGTCGAAAACATGGCGATCCACGTCTGCTCGCAGTGCGGCCACGCCGAGCACATCTTCGGCGCCGGCGGCGCGCAGAAGATGGCGGAGCAATACGGCGTCGACGTGCTGGGTTCGCTTCCGCTCGACATCCGCATCCGCGAGCAGACCGACTCCGGCCGGCCGACCGTCATCGCGGAACCGGACAGCGAGATCGCGCACACCTACAAGGCCATTGCGCGCCGCGTCGCGATCAGGATCGCCGAAAAGGCCAGGGACATGTCGCTCAAGATGCCCACCATCAAGGTGCTGAACAGCTGAGGTCCCAGCACACGATCATCGCGGCCGCGCGCGCGGCCCGCGCCGCGGTCGTACCGACGGCCTACCAAGCCTGAGCCACGGCGCCCGCGCGCGCTGCGGTCTACCGTGACGGTGTCCTCCGTACGTTGTCGCGCGATGCGCTCCACCAACCTCCGTTCGGCCTGCTTTGGGGCGCTGCTGGTTTGCACGTGCATCGCCTCGGGATGCGGTCGCAGCGTGCAGTCGCCTCCGGCGCAGCCGCCTGCCGCCGCGGCAAGGTTCGGCGGCGCACCGGGCCCGCTGCCCAAGCCGCCGCCGGCGAAGTACCAGCGCGACCTCTACGGCAAGCTCGACGATTGCGTGGCCGACTGGGGCTTCGCCGGCATGTGCACGCCCCTGGCGGCCGACGCGGCCGAACGCGCGCAGGGCGGCGTTTTCCTCGGTCCGATCTATTCCAATGCGCTGCGGTTCGAATCGCAGCTCGCGGCGCGGCGCGAGGCGGTCGAACAGGGCTACCAGGCTCGGCTCGACGAGAAACCCAGCAACAGGGCGATCGCGAGCGCCGACATCGAGTCCTGACCTCTTGTAGCCGGCCGCCGCGCTTGGCATGCTCGCGGCGCGGTAGCTCGACGGCAGGGGGAGGAACGAATGGCGCGCCGCGTTTCCGCGCGCGTGACGCTGGTGCTCATCGGCGCCGCAGCGCTGCAGGGCTGCGGGCAGGAGTTCGACCAGCCCGATCGCGCCCGCGACACGTACGTTTCGCTCGACGACTGCGCCGCCGATTGGGGCCGCCCCGAGTACTGCGAGCAGCAGCAGGTGACGACCGGCGCGGGTACGTCGACCTACTTCCGCGGTCCGATCTACTACCCGGCGTATCGCGATTCGGCCCAGACGGAAGCGCGCAACGCCGCGCGCCAGGCGGGCGTGCCGATCACCTCCGATGCGCCGAGCAACCATTCGATCGCCCGCACGACGCTCTCGGCCGCTGCCGCCGGCGCGACCGGGCGCGGCGGCTTCGGTTCTTCGGCGCGCTTCTTCAGCGGCGGGGGCTGATTGCAGCGCGAACTCATTGTTCCGCGCGCGGGCTGGCAGGCCGAGATGGAGCGGATCGGCTTTCGCTACCACAGCGTGGGCGGGGACGGCGGCAGCGGGACCTATTGGGACGAGTCGCGCTGCTATCGCCTCACCACGGCGCAGATCGACGAACTCGAAAGCGCCACCGCCGAGGTGCACGAAATGGCCTTGAACGCCGCGCAGCACGTCGTGGCATCAGGCCGCTTCGAGGAATTTGCGGTCGCGCCGCCCTGGCGCCAGGTCGTGGCGCGCAGCTGGCAGGCCCACCTCGACGGGCGGCCCGAGGGCGTCTCGCTCTTCGGCCGCATGGACTTCAGCTACGACGGCGCCGGTCCGCCCAAGCTGCTCGAATACAACGCCGACACGCCGACCGCGTGCCTCGAAGCGAGCGTGGCGCAGTGGCACTGGCTGCAGGCGGTGCATCCCGACGCCGACCAGTTCAATTCCATCCACGAGCGCCTGATCGATGGCTGGAAGCGCCTGCGCGGGGCGAGCAGGGCGCAGCGCCTGCACTTCGCCGCCGTCGACGCGAGCGAGGAGGATTGGGGGAACCTCGAATACCTGCGCGATACGGCGATCCAGGCAGGCTGGCCCACGGTCGCGCTCGCGATCGAACGGATCGGCTTCAACGGCAGCGCGTTCGTCGACGAGTTCAACGTCCCGATCGAGGCCTTGTTCAAGCTCTACCCGTGGGAGTGGCTGGCCGCCGAGCAATTCGGCCCCGCGCTCGCGCAGGCGCTCGGCGCGGACCGCCTGCAGGTGTTCGAGCCGCCGTGGAAGATGCTGCTCTCGAACAAGGCGCTCCTCGTCGTGCTGTGGGAGCTGTACCCTGATCATCCGAACCTGCTGCCCGCCTACTACGACGCGGATCGTCTCGGCACGCGCTACGTACGCAAGCCCAAACTCGCCCGCGAGGGTGCCAACGTCGTCTGGGTCGACGGTGTCGTGGTCGAATCCACGCCCGGCGACTACGGCGCCGAGGGTTCGATCTGCCAGGCGCTCGCGCCCTTGCCGCGCTTCGGCGACGACTACGTGCTGGTCGGATCGTGGCTGATCGATGGCACGCCGGCCGGCATCGGTTTGCGCGAGGACGATTCGCGCATCACGCGCAACACCAGCCGCTTCGTTCCGCACTACTTCACCGATTGATCCAGGGAGTTGCGATGCGCCACCATGCCCTGCTTGGATACCTGTCCGGCCTGCCGCTCTTCGGCGCCTATTTCGGCCTCAGCCTGCTGCTTCTGGCCGCGTTCCTGCTGATCTACCTGCGCATCACGCCGTACCCCGAGATCGCTCTGATCCGCTCGGGTAACACGGCGGCGGCGGCAAGCCTGGGCGGAGCGATCATCGGGTTCGTGCTGCCGCTCGCGTCGAGCATCGAGAACAGCATCTCCCTGGTCGACATGTTCCTGTGGTCGGTCATATCCCTGATCGTGCAGCTGATCGCTTTCCTGATCGTGCACGCCGTGATCCCGGCGATCTCGAAGAACGTGCAGGAAGGCCAGCTCGCCAGCGGCATCTTCCTTGGCGCCGTGGCGATCGCGCTCGGCATGCTGAATGCTGCGTGCATGACGTACTAGACGCAATCGGGCGTCATTCCGGGAAGCGCTGCGCACGCCCGAAAAACCGGACGCGGATTGCGCGGATAAGAAATGACTGTCCGATCCGCGTCAAAGCCTTCCGGCCGCTACAGCTTTGGCCGGACCGCTTCCGCCGCTTGCGCCGACGCCATCACGGCAAAGACCTCGAAGTCGGCGACGTCGCGCCAGTTCGCCATCCACGCCTCGAGCAGTGCCGGGTCGTCGCCTTCCATCAACTGGTAGCAGGTGGTGAGGTCCGCGGTGACCCAGCTGTCGACGTAGCGCAGTCCCTCCGGCGCCATGCGGCCGCGGTCGCGGAAGCGCCGGTAGACCGGGACGGCGTCGCCGTTGCGGAAACGCTCGACCACCATCCACAACATCGCGCGTCATCCCTGCGCTAGACGACGCACCCCGCTTCGACGCTCGTGGTCTCGGCAAGCGGTATCGGCGCCGGAATGCGGTAGCCGTACTTCACGCCGGTAAGCTCGGCGAGGATCGACACCGCGATCTCCGCGGGTGTGCGGGCGCCGTTCTTCAGGCCGATCGGTCCGTGCAACTGCTCCAGTTGCTCGGCGGTCACGCCGAACTCGAGCAGCCGCTCGCGCCGGGTCGCCTGGTTCTTCTTCGAGCCGATCGCGCCGACGTAGAACGCCGGCGACTTCAACGCTTCCATCAGCGCGAGGTCGTCGAGCTTCGGATCGTGCGTCAACGCGATGATCGCGGTGTTGCGGTCGGGCCGGAACTCGATCACGGTGTCGTCCGGCATCGTGCGCACGAGCGTCGTGCCCGGAACCAGCCAGCCGTCGGCATATTCCTCGCGCGGATCGCAGATGATGACCTGGTAGTCGAGCGCGAGCGCCATCTGGGCGACGAAGTGGGTCAGCTGCCCGGCGCCGATGATGAGCAGGCGCCAGCGCGGACCATGCACGGTCACGAGCCGCTCGTCCGACACCGACAGCACGTCGGTGCCTTGCCCTTCCGCGAGCGTGACGCGGCCGCTCCCCAGGTCCAGCGTGCGCAGGGTCTGCTTGCCGGCGACGATGCGGGCGAGCAGATCGCCCACCTGCGTCTGAGGTGTCACCGGCTCGAGCACGAGTTCGAGCGTGCCGCCGCAAGGAAGGCCGAACTTGAAGGCGTCCTCCGCCGTGACACCGTAGGTGACGCGCTGCGGCGCCTCCGCGGCGAGCGCACCGGAGCGCACCCGGTCGACCAGATCGTCTTCGATGCAGCCGCCGGAGACGGAGCCGGCCACCAGTCCATCGTCGCGGATCACCACCAGCGATCCGACCGGACGCGGCGCCGAGCCCCACGTCCGAACGATCGTTCCCATCACCGCGCGGTGCCCGCTACGCACCCATTCATCGGCCTTCTTCAACACCTGGACGTCGACGTTGTCCATGCGAAAACCTCCGCTATTTCCGTCGGCACCAAAGATACACCTCGACCCATCCGAGGTTGGCGCCGCGGGGAAGCGCAGCGGCGGTGGTCCCCGCGGCGATCAGGGCTCCTGCACGGTGCTCAGGAAAGCCAGGATCTTCGCGAAGTCCGCCTCGCTGAAAACGCCCTGCCATGCGGGCATTCCCTTCGCAGGGCGCCCCTTGGTCACCGTCGTGTGAAACGTCTCCGCCATGTCGTCGCCGTAGCGGCGCTTGAGCAGCCGCAGGTTGATGCGCCGCTCCGCCTGCACGGCGTCCGGTCCGTGGCAGTGCGCGCATGTCCCGTTGAATATTTCGCGGCCCTCGGCTGCGGTGCCCGTCAGCGCGGCGGGATCGGCCGGTTGCGCGGTGGCATCGGCAGCCGCGACGACCGCGGCGGCCGCGCGCGCGACGACGGGAGCGGCCGCCGGAGTGCCGGCCGGTACAGCGTCGGAGAGCACCGGCACCGGCGTGTCGTTCAACGCGTACTTCGCCGCGAGCGCCTGGATGCGCGGTGCCAGCCGTTCGAGCACGCCGTCGACGGCATCGCGCAATGCGCCCTGCTTGCTGGAGAACCCGATCGCGGCCGGCCACTGCATCTGCGGCCCATCGACGGGCAACACGCGGAACGCGTCGCCGAGCGCAGTGCGGTTGATGTAAGCCGCGCTCGGACCCCAGATGAACGCCGCATCGACGTCGCCCGCGGCGAGCCGCCGCATCGCTTCCTCGGGATCCAGCGTCGTCACGGCGGTGATGTCGTCGCGCGCGGCCAGGACGTTCTGGGGCGTCGAGCCGAACTGCACGGCGACGCGCTTCCCGCGCAAGTCGTCCAGGCGCGTCACCCGCGACGCCTTCGCGACGACCAGTGCATAGCCGACCTGCAGGATCGGCTTCGAGAAGATCACGCGCGACCCCATGAACCCGGCGTCCGCGGGCAGCCCCACCGCGAAGTCGCACTTGTCGGCGAGCAGCGTCGTGCGCAGGTTGCGCTTCTCGAAGTACGTATGCGACCAGACCGTCTCGAAGGGCCGTTCCAGTGCATCGGCGACCGCGTGGCCGATCTCGACGTAGAGACCCGGCATGCCGCGCGCGCTGGCGTCGGCGGCCGCGCTGCTGAAGGGCAGGTTGGCCGGGTCGGCGCACAGGCGCAGCGGCCGCACGGCGCCGTCGGCGGCGGCGGTGCCGCTCGCGAGCGACGCCGCCAGGACGAACAGGCGAAGGGTGCGCATGGTTGTCTCAGTGCGTGAACACGAACAGCGCCCCGCCTTCGGGCGTGGCAGCGACCATCTTCTTGCCGACGTCGCCGAGGAACGCCGGGATCGCGGCGGTGCGTCCGACCACGATGGCGATGTACTGCTTGCCGTCGACCGAGTAGCTGATCGGGCCGGCGCCGATGCCGGAACCAAGCGAAGCGCTCCACAGTTCCTTGCCGTTCTTCGCGTCGAACGCGCGGAACACGCCGTGCAAGTCGCCCCAGAAGGTCAACCCGCCCGCCGTCGTGAGCGTGCCGCCGTTGAATGGCAGGTCCGACTGCACGCCCCAGACCTTCTTCTGCGCGACCGGGTCCCAGGCGATCAATTCACCCATGTAGCCGCCGGGTCCGGGATGGGTCGGAAATTCGGCGCCGAGATAGAACACGCCCTTCTTGTAGTTGACTTCCGAGACGCCCCAATCCATGCAGACATTGTTGGACGGGATGTAGACGAGGCCCGTGTCGGGGCTGTAGGACATGGGCTGCCAGTTCTTGCCGCCGATCAGGTTCGGGCACACGCCCTTGACGGAGTTCTTGGGCCCCGGCCGCTTGTCGGGAATCTCCTTCGGCATGCCGGTGGCGACGTCGATCTTCTCGGCCCAGTTGGTGGGGACGAATTTCTCGGCCGAGATGATCTTGCCGTTCTCGCGATTGACGACGTAGAAGAAGCCGTTGCGGTCGGCCTTCATGTAGACCGGGGTCCTGGTGCCGCCGATCGCAAGATCGGCGAGCACGACTTCGTTCACGCCGTCATAGTCCCACGCATCCTGCGGCGTGCTCTGTACCCACCACTTGATCCTGCCGGTATCGGCGTCGAGCGCGATCGTGCTCGACGTATAGAGGTTGGTGAGCTTGCCGTAGTTGCTGTCCCCGGTGCTGCGTACGACGGAATTCCACGGGCCGGGGTTCGACGTGCCGTAGAACACGGTGTTGGTCTTCGGGTCGTACGAGCCGACCAGCCAGGCGACGCCACCGCCGTGCTGCCAGCTGTCGCCCTTCCACGTGTCGTTGTTCGGCTCGCCGGGGCCGGGCACGGTCCACGTCTTCCACACCTGCTTGCCGCTTTCGATGTCGTACGCCTGCAGGCTGCCGCGCGCGCCGTATTCGCCCCCGCCGAACCCCGTGATGACCAGGTTCTTGACGACGATGGGCGGCGACGTGATCACCGAGCCCTGCTTGTAGTCGACCACGCTGGCGACCCACAGCTCCTTGCCGGTCGTGGCGTCGACCGCGGCCAGCTTGCCGTCGAGGCGGCCGACGAAGATCTTGCCCGCCGCAAAGGTGACGCCGCGGCTGTTCACGTCGCAGCACGCGAACTGCAACACGTCGTCGGGAATTTCGGGCTCGTACGTCCACTTGCGCACGCCGGTGCGGGCGTCGAGCGCATAGACGTACTTCGGGCCCCACGAGGTGCTGACGTACATCGTGTCGCCGACCACGATCGGCGACGATTCGTTCGACCGCAGGGAGCCGAGCTGCATCGAGAACGCGAGCTTGAGCTGCCCGACGTTGCCCGTGTTGATCTGCTTGAGCGGCGAGTAGCGGGTGTTGTCGTACCCGCGCCCGTACATCGCCCATCCGTTGGGATCGGCCGCCGCCTTGACGAGCGCTTCGTCGGCGCAGGCCAACTGTCCCAGTCCCGACCAGGCCACGCACAGCGCGACCAAGGTGCCTGTCAAACCGGCATGTCTGATTTTCATCGTTCCTCCTCGTAGGTCTCTGTGGATCGGCGCATCGCGCGCCGCTTGCTCGTGGACGTTGTGTCGTCTCGCTCGCGACAAGGCGCGTGCGGAGCGTGTGCAAGGTGTGTGCCAGACGCTTTGCCTCGTCAGACTGCTCAGACGGCAGAACGCAATGGCGCGATCGCGCTTGCCGATCCTTTGCGCCTAGCCGATGTGCCGCATGCGTCTCGCGCGGCGGACCTGTGTTGCAGAACGGATCAGGTGATCAGAACTGCAACGCCCGCCGAGGAAGTCCTTGCCGGAACGCAAACCTCAAGGCGGCGATCAACCAGCGGGCGAACGGCCCCCTGCGCACACCGGGCAGTGCGGATTGCGCGGCACCGGGATGCGTTGCGATTGCATCTCGAGCGCGTCGAAGAGAACGACTTCGGCCTCGCTCGGCAGCGCCGCCGGCATCGCGATCAGCCGGATCGTTTCCCCGGCCTGCATGCAGCCGATGATGCCCGTGAGCGGTGCGAAGACGCCGAGGACGGCACATGCCTCCTCGGCTTCGCTCGGCGCGTCGGGCAGGAAACACGCGTAACACGGCGCATCGGCGCGGCGCAGATCGAACACCGCAACCTGGCCCGAAAAGCGCACGGCGGCACCGCTGACCAGCGGCTTGCGCAGCCGTACGCACACCTCGTTGATCGCCCGGCGTGTGGCGAAGTTGTCGCTGGCGTCGACGACGACGTCGACATCGGCTGCAAGCGCGAGCAGGTCGTCGCGGCCGACGCGCCTGGCGACGGTACGGACGCGGCAATCGCTGTTCAGCTCGTGCAGCGTCCGCGCCGCCGACTCCGCTTTGTTCGTTCCAATGGCAGCCTCGCGATGCACGATCTGCCGCTGCAGATTCGTGAGGTCGACCGCGTCGCCGTCGCAGATCGTCAGCCGCCCGACACCGGCGCCGGCAAGGTAGATGCTTGCCGGCGCGCCGAGCCCACCGACACCGACGAGGAGCACGTGCGCATCGAGCAGCCGTTGCTGGCCCGCGATATCGACGGCGGGCAGCATGATGTGGCGGCTGTAGCGCTGCAGCTCGCGGTCGCGCATTACGGGAGACCTTCGAACGGCTGGACGTGGACGAGATCACCCGGCGCGACCTCACCGCCTGATTCGGGAAGAACGATGAAACAGTTCGATACCGACATCGAACGCAGCACACCCGACCCCTGGTGCGGGGCGGGGCGCACCTGCCACCGGCCATCGGCTTCGAACAGCTCACCGCGCAGGTACTCGCGCCGGCCTCGCTCTCTCCGCAGCGCCGTCGCGCAGGGGACGCGCAGAATCGGATGCGCAGGCAGCGGGTCCTCGCCACCGAGCCGGCGCAACGCGTCGGCGACGAATTGGTAGAAGGCCACCAGTACGGCGACCGGATTGCCCGGAAGCCCGAACACGCAAGCTGCGCCGATGCGCCCGAACGCCATCGGGCGGCCGGGCTTGATCTGGATCCTCCAGAAACGCATCTCGCCCACTCTTGCCATCACAGGCCGGACCTGGTCGGCGTCTCCCACCGAGACGCCGCCGGTGGTGATGACAGCGTCCGCCTGAGTTGCGGCATCGCGGAATGCCGCCTCGAGCTCGCCCGGGTCATCGCGCACCACGCCCATGTCGATCGCCTGGACGTTGAGGCGCTGCAGCGCACAGTGCAGCGTGTAGCGGTTGCTGTCGTACACCTCGCCAGGCGCAAGTGGGCGTCCGATCGACGCGAGTTCATCCCCGGTCGAAAAGAACACGACCCGCGGACGCCGGTAGACGGCGACCTCAGCGATGCCGAGCGATGCGAGCAGGCCGACGTCAGCGGCAGCAAGGCGCTTGCCTCGCGAAAGGGCGACGGACTCGCGCGCAAGATCCTCGCCCGCACGACGGACGTTCTGACCGGCGCGCTGCCCGGGTGGCACGACGACCTCATCGCCGGTGCGCTGCACGATCTCCTGGATCACGACGGTGTCGGTACCGCGGGGAAGCACGGCGCCCGTCATCACGCGCACGGCCCGACCGGGTCCAATCACTCCCGAGAATGCGCTACCCGCCAAGGCCGTTCCGACGACCGTAAGGTGCGCCGACACGTCCGGGTGCAGGTCGGCTGCCCGAACCGCATACCCGTCCATCGCCGAATTGTCGTGGACGGGAACATCGAAGGGCGCCACGACGCTGCGCGCGAGCACGCGCTCGAACGCGCCGCGCACCGGCGCGCTCTCCCAACCACGCACCGGCTCGACGACGCCGAGAATCGCCGCGCGCGCCTCGTCCACGCCGAGCCATTCCGGCTCGTCGCTCCTTGCGGGGGGTCTGGATGTGCCTTGCATAGCGAATCCGTCAAGTGTTGCGGGTCCGCGCGCCGCGTGCACGCCTATTGCTTTGAGCCTCGCGGTGCGGGTGACATCATCGGGGCACCCGGCCCCGTTTGAGGGACGTCAACCGACCCACGATTTAGTTTTGCAACCCGGTGCGTATCTCACTACAGTACATGGGGTTCGAGCCTGCATGCGCACGTGGTGTGCTCGTCCTGCCGGAGCGGCGAACCCGCGCCGGAAGCGCCCAGCGAAGAACAAACCGCCTGCAAGGCGTCGACATCGAGGAGGCGTCCATCATGATGAAGTCGCTGTATATCGATCCGGTCAAGTGCACAGGATGCCTTCAATGCGAGATGGCGTGCTCGCTCGAGCACACGGGTGCCATCAATCCGTCGAAGTCGCGCATCAAGGTCTTCGCGTTCGAGCACGAAGGGCGCAAGGTTCCATACACGTGCACGCAGTGCGCCGAGGCGTGGTGCATGGCCGCCTGTCCGGTCGATGCGATCCAGCTCGATCCGGTGACCGGGGCCAAGGTGGTGCTGGAGGCCACGTGCGTCGGGTGCAAGGTGTGCACGATCGCCTGTCCGTTCGGAACCATCAACTACATGGCCGACGTCGGCAAGGTGCAGAAGTGCGATCTCTGCGGCGGCGACCCCGAGTGCGCGAAAGCGTGCCCGACCGGCGCCATCACGTACGTCGACGCCGACTGGACCGGCCTCGAACGCATGCGCCAGTGGGCCGGCAAGGCCAACACGGCGGTCCTCTAGCCAGCAGAACGGAGGCGAGTCATGGGATGGACGAGAAAGATCCTGCGCGTCGACCTCACCAGGGGGACGTGCAAGTCCGAGCCGCTCAACATGAAGTGGGCCGATGAGTATCTCGGCCAGCGCGGTCTGGCGACCAAGTACTTCTGCGCCGAAGTCGACGCCAAGGTCGACGCGCTGTCGCCCGGCAACAAGCTGATCATGACCACCGGTCCGCTGACCGGCACGATCGCGTCCACGGGCGGTCGGTATTCGGTGGTGACCAAAGGGCCATTGACTGGTGCGATCGCCTGTTCCAACTCCGGCGGGTACTTCGGTGCCGAAATGAAGTTCGCCGGCTGGGACATGATCATCTTCGAAGGCAAGTCGCCCAAGCCGGTCTACCTCTACGTCGAGAACGACAACGCGCAGCTGCTCGATGCGGCCGGTCTCTGGGGCAAGAGCACGTGGGATACCGAGGAGGCCATCAAGAAGACGCACCAGGATCCGCAGATCCGCGTGTCGTCCATCGGCCGCGCCGGCGAGAACGGCGTGTTATTCGCATGCGTCGTCAACGATCTGCACCGGGCCGCGGGGCGCTCTGGTGTCGGTGCGGTGATGGGCTCGAAGAACCTGAAGGCGGTCGCGCTGCGCGGCACCAAGGGCTTCTCGGGCATCCACAACATCAAGGAGTTCATGCGCACCACCGCCGAGAAGAAGAAGGTGCTCGCCGATCACCCCGTGACGGGCCAGGGCCTGCCGAAGTACGGGACCCAGGTGCTGATGAACGTGATCAACGAAATCGGCGCGCTGCCTACGCGCAACCATCGCGACGTCCAGTTCGAAGGCGCCGGCAAGATCTCGGCCGAGGCGATGGCGGAGAAGCGCGCGAGCGACGGCAAGCCGCAACTCATCACCAACGCCGCATGCTTCGGTTGCACGATCGCCTGCGGACGAATCGCGCAGATCGACAAGAACCACTTCTCGGTCGTCAACAATCCGAAGTACTGGGGCGCCTCCGGCGGCCTCGAGTACGAGGCCGCCTGGGCGCTTGGCGCGGCCAACGGCGTCAATGATCTGGAGGCCCTGCAGTTCGCCAACCTGATCTGCAACGAGGAGGGCATGGACCCGATCTCGTTCGGCGCGACGATCGGCGCGGTCATGGAACTGTACGAGATGGGCGTGCTGACGAAGGAGCAGATCGGGATCGAATCGCCGTTCGGATCCGCGCACGCTCTTTGCGAGCTCGCGAAGAAGACGGCGATGGGTGAGGGTTTCGGCAAGGAAATCGGCGCGGGCTCGAAGCGCCTGTGCACGAAGTACGGCCATCCCGACCTGTCCATGTCGGTGAAGGGACAGGAATTCCCCGCCTACGACTCGCGCGGCATCCAGGGCATGGGACTCACCTACGCCACGTCCAATCGCGGCGCTTGCCACCTGCGCTCGTACACCGTGGCCTCCGAGGTGCTCGGCATCCCGGTGAAGACCGACCCACTCACGACCGACGGCAAACCAGCCCTGGTCAAGGCCTTCCAGGATGCGACCGCGGTGTTCGACTCGTCGGGGCTCTGCGTCTTCACGTCGTTTGCCTGGACGCTTGCGGACGTCCAGCCGCAGATCCAGGCGGCGTGCGAAGGCGACTGGTCGATGGAAAAGCTGAACCTCGTCGGCGAGCGCATCTGGAATCTCGAGAAGCAGTTCAATCTGGCGGCCGGTTTCACCAGGAAGGACGACGACCTGCCGAAGCGCCTGAAGACCGAACCCGCGAAGGTCGGACCGGCAAAGGGTCTCGTCAACGGCATCGACAAGATGTTGCCGGAGTACTACGAGGTGCGCGGCTGGAACAAGGACGGCGTACCGACGCCGCAGACGCTGCAGCGGCTCGGGCTGTAGCGGCTCGCGTTTCGCCCAAGAACGGGGCGCGGCAGTGGCGCCCCGATTTCTTTGACACGCCCGCTCTTCGCTTCTTCCTGATCGACGGAATCGACCATGAAACATGTGATCCTTGGAAACGGCCCCGCCGGCGTCGTCGCCGCCGAAACGCTTCGGCAGCTCGATCCCGGGGCCGAGATCGTGCTGGTCGGCGATGAAGACGAGCGGCCGTATTCGCGCATGGCCATTCCGTATCTGCTGGTCGGGCAGATCGACGAGGCCGGCACGCACCTGCGCAAGAACGCGGCGCACTTCGAATCGAGGCGCATCCGCCTCGTCAAGGGCCACGCATCGGCGATCGATGCGGCGAAAAAAGTCGTCAAGCTCGCCGACGGCGGTGGGCTGCCCTATGACAAGCTGCTGCTCGCGACGGGCTCGCACCCGATCAAGCCACCCATTGCCGGGATCGAGCTACCCGGTGTGCACACCTGCTGGACGCTCGAGGACGCACGCGCGATCGCCCGGCACCTTGCACCCGGCAAGCGCGTGCTTCAGATCGGCGCGGGATTCATCGGTTGCATCATTCTCGAGGCCCTGGCCGAGCGTGGTGTGAAGCTCACCGTGGTCGAGATGGGCGACCGCATGGTGCCGCGGATGATGACGCCGCTGGCGGGCAACATGATCAGGCGCTGGGTCGAGGCGAAGGGCGTGCGGGTGATCACGAAAGCAAAGGTCGCCAAGATCGAGCCGGGAACGCCGCTCAAGGCCACGCTGTCGACGGGCGCAACGCTCGACTGCGATCTCATCATCGCCTCCGCCGGCGTCAAGCCGAACGTCGACTTCCTCGCGGGTTCGGGCGTCATGGTCAAGGACGGGATCGTGGTCGACGACACGATGCGGACCTCCGTGCCGGACATCTATGCCGCCGGCGACGCGGTCGAGACGGCAGAGTTCGGTACCAGCAGGCCGTTCGTCAACGCGATCCAGCCGGATGCGGTCGAACAAGGTCGCCTGGCGGCCCTCAACATGGCCGGCCGGCCCACGCGGTCGCTGGGGTCGCTCGCGATCAACGTGCTGGATACGATGGGACTCATCTCCGCGTCGTTCGGCCAATGGGGCGGCGTGCCGGGAGGGCGAGGGGTCGAAAGCGCCGACGAGAAGGAATACCGCTACCTGAGTCTGCAGTTCGATGGCGACGTCCTGGTGGGCGCCACGACGATCGGCACCACCCAGCATGTCGGCGTCCTGCGCGGACTGATCCAGGGCCGTACGCCGCTCGGCCATTGGCGCGACCAGCTGCTCGAGTCGCCGATCCGGTTCGCCGAAGCCTACGTCGCGCGCACGCAGCCGGTGTCGCTCGCGCGGTAGCGCGCGCGTGCCGTTACCATCGGGGGCCCAGCCTCGTGCCCCTGCACCCCGAGTCATGCAGATCACGCTCAAGCTTTACGCCCAACTGACCGACTTCCTCCCCGCCGGCGCCACGCAGAACAAGGTCGACCTGGACGTGCCCGAAGGCACGACCATCGCCGGCCTGCTGCAGTCGCTCAACCTGCCGTCGAAGCTTGTCCATCTAGTGCTGGTCAACGGTCTCTTCGTTCCCGCGGACGCGCGCTCGCGGCAGGCGCTCCGCACGGGGGACGCCCTTGCAGTCTGGCCTCCCGTCGCGGGGGGGTGATCGCGCCCGCGGCATGCCGTTCGATCGCCGTGAGCGCGTGATCGGCGCGAGCGTCGCGGAGTTCGTGCGTGGACTGGAACTGGCCTTCCCCGGCGGCGTGGCGCGCCAGGACGGGCGCCTGCGCATCGAGGCGTTCGACGCGGTGCTCGAGATCGAGATCGAGGCCCTCGCGCCGCTGGCGATCGGCATGCTGCGAATGCCGCGCCTGCGCGCGCGGTTCGCGTTCGCGCGCGGCGCGCCGGAGGACCAGGACCGTCTGTTCGAGCATCTCGATCGCGCCACCCAGCGCGGCGGCGGCTGACCGTGGCGCAGACGCTGCTCGATGCGCTTGCGCTGCTCGGAGACCTCCAGCACGACCTGCTGGCGATCGTGCTGCTATCGGTGACCGTCAGCGGGCTTGCGGTGGTCTTTGCGACGCTGATCGGCCTGCCGTTGGGCGCATGGGTCGCGGTGAGCCGGTTTTGCGGCCGCAGTGCAGCCATCGTCGCGCTCAACAGCATGATGGGCCTGCCGTCGGTGGTGGTCGGCGTCGTCGTCTACCTCGCGCTTTCGCGCACCGGACCGCTCGGCACGCTCGGACTGCTGTTCACGCCGAGCGCGATGGTGATCGCGCAGACGCTGCTGACCGCGCCGCTCATTGCGGCGCTGACGCGGCAAATCGTCGAGGATGCGTGGCGCGGGTACGCGATCGAGCTGCGCCTGATGCGTTACTCGCGCTGGCACAGCATGAGCCTGCTCCTGTACGACTGCCGCTATTCGCTGCTGGTTGCGGTGCTGGCCGGGCTCGGTCGCGCGATGTCCGAGGTAGGTGCCGTGATGATCGTCGGGGGCAACATCTACGGCTTCACCCGCGTCATGACGACGACCATCGCGCTCGAGACGAGCAAGGGCGATCTGCCGCTGGCGATCGCACTCGGCGTCGTGCTGATGACGGTAGTGGTCGGCCTTAATTCATCCGCGCTCGTGCTCTCGCGCTGGGCAATGCGCCGGTACGGCTGAGTCACGCACCGTGTTCCCGATCCGTCTCGACAACGTGCGTTTCGCACCCAACGGGCGACCCGTGCTGGCCGGCGTCGACCTGACGCTGGGCGGCGACGGCATCAGCGTGCTGCTTGGGCCGAACGGGTCCGGCAAGACCGTTCTCATGCGGCTCGTCGCGGGCCTGCAAGTGCCCGACAGTGGCAGCATCGACTGGGGCGGCGCCGCGGCACCCGGTGACGCCGTGGCCATGCTGTTCCAGGCCCCGATGCTGATTCGCGCCTCGGTGGCGGCCAACGTCGCGCTCGGGCTGCGCATGCTCGGTCTGTCGCGGGCGGAACGCGACCGGCGCGTCGCTGCAGTCCTCGGACGCGTCGGACTTGCGGATCGCAGCGCCGACAGTGCGCGATTGCTTTCGGGCGGCGAGATCCAGCGCCTCGCGCTGGCGCGCGCTTGGGCCATGCGTCCGCGCCTGCTGTTGCTCGACGAGCCGACCGCGAGTCTCGATCCGACTGCGACCGAGGCGGTGGAGCGTATCGTGCGCGAGATCCGCACCGAGGGCACCAAGATATTCCTGTCGACGCACAACCTCGCGCAGGCGATGCGCATCGCCGACGACATCGTGTTCATCGCGGCCGGCCGCATCGGCGAGCAGGCACCGGCGGCCCGTTTCTTCGCGCGCCCGCAATCCAGCGAAGCCCGGCTGTTCATCCAGGGAGAGCTTCCATGGCGAATTTCCTTTCCGACCTGATCGATCGTGTCCGCCTCGGTCTGCCCCGCGCCGCGTTCGGTGTGACGCTCGCTCTCGCGGTTTCGGCCCAGGCGCAGGAAACCATCACCGTCGCTTCCACTACGTCGACCGAACAATCGGGCCTGTTCCAGTACCTGCTGCCTGCGTTCGAGAAGGCGACCGGGATCAAGGTGCACGTGGTCGCGGTGGGCACCGGGCAGGCGCTCGACATGGGGCGGCGCGGTGATGCCGACGTGGTCCTGGTGCACGACCGTCCGGCCGAAGACCGGTTCATCGTCGAAGGCTTCGGCGTCGACCGGCGCGACGTCATGTACAACGACTTCGTCATCGTCGGACCGAAACGGGATCCGGCGGGCGTCAGGGAGAGCGCCGATGTGCTCGACGCCTTCAAGCGCGTGGCCGCGGCGAACGCGACATTCGCGTCCCGCGGCGACAAGAGCGGGACGCATGCGGCGGAACTGCGCTTCTGGAAAGACGCCGGGATCGATCCGAGGACGCTTGCCAACTACAAGGAGCTTGGCGCCGGCATGGGCCCGACGCTGAACACGGCAGCCGGCCTCGGTGCGTACGCGCTTGCGGATCGTGGCACCTGGCTCTCCTTCAAGAACCGGCAGGATCTCACGATCGTTTTCGCCGGCGATCCGCGCCTGTTCAACCCGTACGGCGTCATGATGGTCAATCCGCGCAAGTTCCCGCATGTCAGGCGGGAGGCCGCGCAGCGCTTCATCGACTGGATCACCGCCCCGAGCGGCCAGGCCACGATCGCCGCGTACAAGGTGAATGGGGAGCAGCTCTTCTTCCCGAGCGCGCAGCAGGCGGCGAAGCGCGACTGAGGCGTCGCCCGCTATGGTCAGGAACGTTTCGCCGCGCTCGTATCCGCGTTCGCGCGCGCGAGCAGTTCCTCGAAGCCCGGATAGTCCTCGCGGCGCAGCGCGCATTTGTGCGCGTGTCGTTGCCACGACTCGCCCGCGACCAATGCGCGGCAGAACGAACGTGGATCATCGATCCACGTGCCGCCGAGCAGGCTGACGCCGCGTGCGAACAGCGGATCGGGCAAGCATCCGGCGCCCGGGCCGACCATCGCGAAGATGCGTGCGGCGGTGCACGCCGCAAGCATCCGGTCGAGCGTGTCGTTCAGCAGCAGCGTGCTGGTCGAGAGGATCTTGTTGCAGGTCGCGAGCTCGCCTGGATCGAGGGTCACGCGATAGTCCTCGCGCGCCCCGGCGAGGTCGGCCCTCAGTTCGACGATGGTCAGCCGGGCACCGGTGCCGATCACGCGCGGGATCAGGCGGCCGAAGTAGCCGATCATGCCGATATGATCACTAGGCTGCGGCTGCAGGAGGCCGATCGAGTCCGCGCTCGCGGACGGTGCGAAGCGCGCCCGATCGAACAGGCTGCGCGAAAGCGCGTTGACAGCGGCGAACCCGAGCGTACGCCGGATCGCCGCCGTGTCCGCATATCCACGCGCCACCGACCATGCGTCCGCGCCTTCCAGCGCGCCGGCCTCGCTCGAAGTCATGAGGCGCGCCAGCATTCCGTCGAGCAGCACGTAGCTCAGGCCGATCGCGCCGTTGTCGAGCTCGAGTGCGCAGAACTCGCCGCTGAGGGAGTCGGCGGCGTTCGGCGGCGGCAGATGCAGCCGGCGCACCCGCAGCCGACCGAGGCACGGTGCGGCACGGTCGAACAGGGCGAGCAGCTCTGCGGCAACGCTCATGCGATCACGCATCCGGTTCGTCGGAACCGGCGCCGGGCGCGCTTGCATGGGCACCGAAGTCGTTTTGTCCGGAGCGCATCGCGGCGGAGGCCTCGGCGCCGGAAACCGTACGCGCACGATTCTCCGGCGTGCGCAAGGCGCCCGGGAAATAGAGCGCGGTCAGGCTCTTCGAGTGGACCGGTGAATCGGCCTGCGAGGTGCCGAAGCGGCGCCAATCGCGCACCCAGAAGATGTCGTCGGCCAGTTCCAACAGGCCGATCGTCTCGCGGTCGCCGATCAGGATGCCTTGCACGCGCAATCCCTGCTCCACCTTGCATTCCCGCAGGCGTTGCGCGAGGTCACGGGTCGCCCCGAACTCGCCATCGGATGCGATCAGCAGGTCGGCGAACCGCAGGTCCTCGTCCTGCAACAGGTCGAGGCTTCTTGCGAGCGGCCCGCAGACATCGGTGCCGCCGCGAAAGCTCTGGCCCAGAAATCCCGCGAGATCCTCGATGCCCTGCACGTCGAGCCCCGGCCTGAGCTCCAAGATCTCGTCCGGACCGCTGAAGGCAAACAGGTGGCACGCGCGCTGCTGCGCGTGCGCGGTACGCACCGCTTCGAGCACGGTCGCCTTGGCAACGGCTTCCGCGCCGCCCTGCATCGAGCCCGAGGTGTCGACGCAGACGATCATGGGCCCCATCTCGCGGCGCCGCTGCGGCTCCTGCTTCGCGCTGGCTTGCAGGGTCGGCGCGGTCTCCAGCACCTCTTCCTGCATCCGGTCGTCGTCCTCGTAAGTGAGTAGCGTCCGCTCGGCGCGGCGCGCATGCCACACCAGCCGCAAGCGCGGATGCCCGAGCAACGTCGCTTCGGCCGGCAACATGCGCGCGACCCGATCCGAGCGGAAGATCCCGCGCGTCGCGCCCGGAAGGTGGGGGATGCGTATCGTGCGGGTGCGTCGCACCGGCGCGTCGCGTGGCTCGAAAGCCGGCACAGCTTGCCGGCTTGCCGGGTCCGGTTCCTCGGTCGCGTGCACACGCCCGAGAGCGCGAACGACGTGCGCAAGCTCTGGCAGGCGTTCCAGCAGGCGCCGGATCCGAACCACCTCCTGCCAGCTGGATCCTGCGAGCAGGCCGCGCAGCAGGTCCCAGCGCGTGTTCTTCGGCAGGTCGCCGAAGACGTCGATCAGTTCGTCTATCTCGCCGCGGCGTTGCTTCCAGTCCGCCGCGAACGCCTCGACCACCATGGCGATCGCCGCCGCGCTGGTCGCGCCGCGATCCATGTAGTCCACGACCAGATCGGTATGAAACAGCAGGCTGCGCAGCACGGTATCCGCGAGATCGGGCCGCTGCGCGCAGTAGCGCGGCAGCTCCAGCGCCGCGATCGCTCGCGCCAGACCCTCCGCGAGGCGCGCCGAGGGCCAATGCCACGTGCTGGCCGGCGGGAGCGAGGCGGCGACGAGCGCCGTCAGCAGTTCCAGCAACGTTGCGAGGCGCGGTTCGACCGGTCCTTGGGAGTTGGTGAGCCCGGCCAGCCAAAGGGTGCGCGGCAGGTTGTCGAGAGCCGCGAGTTGCGCCTCGGCCTGCTCGAAGAGAAGCGGCCTTCCCCCTGCCTTGGGCTTGGCGTGCATCAGTCGGCGAGCGCTTCGTGCTCGATCGGGGCAGGCACCGTCCCCGGATCTTGCGCCAGACGCGGCAGAGCCGCGAACCCTTCGCGTGCCTGCAATGCGCGCCGCTGCAACGCTGCCAGTGCCTCCGCCGTACGCGCGAGGTTTTCGCGTGCACGCTCCGCGAAAGCGGCGTCCAGCCACAACGCTTCGCGCGTCTGCTCGGCGAGATCGGCGCGCGCTGCCGCCAATTCATCGACGTAGCGGCCGATGCGCGCCATGAGCGCGTCGATCTGCTCCAGGCGCGCGCGGATGTGGCGCTCGCCGTAGCGCCGTCGGCGGGTATAGGTCATGCGCATTGCAAGGGCGCCGCCCTTGGCGTCGCCGATTTCGGCGGCGAGCGATCGCGCCGTGTCCAGGCTGCCGAATCGCAGGCGACCGGATTCGTCGTAGTCGAGGTCGTTGGCGTTCTCCTCCACTTCGCGCTGCGCCTCGAATGCCTCCACCACGCGGGTCAGGCGCTGCGGCGCCACAGTGTCACTCACGCCGAGGCGCTGCGCGAGCCACTCGCTCACGTGAGCCTGGCCCTCCGGGTCCGGGGCGGTGCACGCAGGCAGCAGCGCGAGATCCCAGATGCCGACCCGATCCCTTCCATCGGTCACGGCCGCCACCCTGAGCAAGGCGACGATCTTCACCCAGCGCCGATCCGATATGTAGGTCCCTCGCTCCACGAGGTGGGCACGCAACTCGGCGATCAATGCCACGACCTCCGGCAGCACCGGCACCGAGTGCGCCGCCGCGCCGATCGCGTCGCGTTCCGCCTGGTCGAACGCCTCGACGGCCGCGGCCTCGTCGGCCGGGGCGCGCTCGAGCAACGCGTGAAACCCGGCCGCGCTGACAGGCGCCACCGGCACACGCAGCAGAAAGCGGTCGAAGAACGCTTCGCCGACTTCGTCTTGCGGCACCTGGTTGGTGGCGCCGATCAGGCTGATCAACGGGCAGCGCTGCCGGCCGGCGCCGTTGTCGAACAGCCGCTCGTTGAGCAGCGTGAGCAGGGCGTTGAGGATCGCGCTGTTGGCCTTGAACACTTCGTCGATGAAGGCGATCGACGCGTCGGGCAGGAAACCCGCGGTCAGGCGCTCGTAGCGATCCTCCTCGAGAGCGCGGATCGAAAGCGGGCCGAACAGCTCTTCGGGAACCGTGAAGCGCGTTAGCAGGCGCTCGAAGTAACGGGCATCGCTGAACGCGTGGTGCAGGCGGCGTGCGAGCTGGCTCTTGGCCGTTCCGGGCGGGCCGATCAGCAGCGTGTGCTCGCGCGCGAGGGCTGCGAGCACTGCAAGCCGCACGACGCTGCGCCGTTCGACGAGGCCGGTCTCGAGCCCGTCGAGCAGCCGCGCAAGACGCGGCTTGGCCGTCCGGGCGAACGACAGAGGAAGTCCATGCATGGCCAATCGGGCGGCGGATAAAGCGGCCGAGCGGCGTCGCTGCGGCCGGATCATCGAGAGTAACTCAGCGCCCGCCGTCGCGCGGCCCGGGCTGGCGCCGATAGATCGTGTTGCGGCTCACGCCCAGGCTGCGTGCGGCGGCCGACACGTTGCCGCCGTGCTCCACAAGCGCGCGTTCGATGGCCGTCGCTTTGAGCGTGTGCAGCGAGTTGGGCGCGCCTCCGACGGGGCACGTCGGCGCAGCTGCAGCAGAGGCTGTCGGAGGTGCGAGCTCGTCGACCAGGTCGTCCGGCAGATGCTCGGCGCGCAGTTCGCGATCCGACCCCAGCATCGCGAGCGAGGTGCGCAGCACCGACGCAAGCTGGCGCAGATTGCCGGGCCAGGGGTGGCGACCGAACAACCCGAGTACTTCGGGCGCGACGCGCACGCCTTCGCCCTCCGGTCCGAACGAATCGATGAGCCCTCGCACCAGCGCGTCGAGATCGCTGCGCGCGCGCAGCGCCGGCAGCGTCACCGTTAGCCCGTTCAGGCGGTAGTACAGATCATCGCGGAACGATCCGGCCGCGATCGCTTCCTTCAAACGCCGGTGCGTGGCGCAGATCACGGCGATGTCGACCTTCTGTTCGCGCGCGCTGCCCAGTGGTGTGACCACCCGTTCCTGCAGCACGCGCAGCAGGCGGGCCTGCAGTCCGGTCGGCATGTCGCCGATCTCGTCGAGGAAGAGCGTGCCGCCATGGGCCTGGAAGATGCGGCCGTCGTGCCCGCGCTTGCGGGCGCCGGTGAAGGCGCCTTCCTCGTAGCCGAACAGCTCGGATTCGATCAGGTTCTCCGGGATCGAGGCGCAGTTCACCGCGACGAACGGGCCGGCTGCACGTGGCGAAGCAGCGTGGATCGCCCGCGCCAGCAGTTCCTTTCCGGTGCCGGTCTCGCCCTGGATCAGGATCGGAATGTCGCGCCCGAGCACGCGGCGTACACGACCGATCACGTGCGCGACCTGCGGATCGCCGGTCTCGAGTTGCGCGAGGGTGACCGCGGGCGTCGTCCCCTGCGTGCGCGTGCGCTGGGTCGGCTCACGCGAACCGTCCTGCCCGGCAAACGGCGCTCCGACGCCGCTGGCGCGCGTCATTTCCTGGGCGAGGTGCAGTCGCGCCATCACCCGGACGCCCGATTGCAGACCGAGGCTCACCGGCCGGTCGACACGGATGGCCAGTTGGTTGAGCACCGCCGGCAGCGGCACGCCGAACAGCTCGACGAACGATCGGCCCCGTAGCGCCGGCAGGTCAAGGCCAAGCTGGAACAACGCGCTCTTGTTCGCGGTCACGAACGTGCCGTCGGTGCGGAACACCGCGATGCCCTCGAACAGCGTGCCGATCAGCTCGGGGCGCGCGTGGAAGTGCAGGGTGATCTCGTCGGGAAACGCCCCGTCGAAGAGGTTGTTCTCGATCACGCTTGCCGACATGCGCACCAGGGCCATGGTGTGGCGGTGATAGCCGCGCCAGTCGCCGGACACGTCGAGCACCCCGATCAGCTGGCCGTGCGGATCCGCAATCGGCGTCGCCGAACAGGTGAGGAAGTGATTGGCGGCGAGAAAATGTTCCGGCCCGTGCACGAGCGTCGGGGCCGCGGTGACGATGGCGGTGCCGATTGCGTTGGTGCCCTTCTCCTTCTCGGACCAGGCCACGCCCGGTCGCAACGCCACCTTCTCGGCGCGCTGCAGGAACGCGTCGTCGCCGATCGAATGCAGGATCAGCCCGCGCGGGTCGGTGAGCAGGATCATGCTTTCCGTGTCGACGATCTGCTGGTACAGGTTCTCCATCACCGGCAGCGCGTGCAGCGCGAGCTTGCGGTGCTGGTCGCGCGCTTCGCCCAGGCGGCGCAGCGAGAGTCCTTCGAAGTCGGGTTTGCGTCGTTCCTCGAGACCGAAGGCGAGGCAGCGCTGCCACGAATGCGCGATCGTTCCCTCGACCGCGCCGGGCGCCAGGCTTGCGCCGGAACGAAAACGCTCGAACGCGTGGCGTACGGACGAAGCAGGCGCCAGCCGTCGCGCTCCGCCTGGATTTTCGAGTGGCATTCCTGTCTCCTGCCGGGATTCTATGCACGCCGGCGGCCCGGCGTGTCCCGGATTTTGTTCCAAGGGACCCGGGCGTTCCAAAATGGAGCAGGTGCCGGCCAGTGCGCGTGCCTTGCGTCGCAATGAAGTAACCTGCGGAGCCCCGCACCGGGCACGCGGCATGTCCACGTGAGGCACGCAGTTTGCAGTCGGGGTCGCAGGGTGCCTTGACCATGCGCAAGTGAAGGAGGAAATTCCCCGGCACTCGCTTGCATCGACGATCGTTGTCCCCCGGGTCGTCGGCCGCGGCTACCGCAACCACAGCCCTGCAAGGTTTTCCATCGGCGCCCGGTCACGTGAGCGGCTGGGCGTGTGCGTCACAAAGAGGAGACATCGATGTCAGTTCAGTTGTCACTGCGGGTCAACGGCAAGGCCGTCTCGGCCGCCGTTGAACCCACCACCCAGCTGTCGACATTCCTGCGCGAAAACCTGCGCCTGACGGGCACGCACATCGGCTGCGACACCGCGCAGTGCGGCGCGTGCACCGTGCACATGGGCGGGCGCGCGGTCAAGAGTTGCAACGTGCTGGCGGTGCAGGCGCAAGGCACCGAGGTCACCACCATCGAGGGCATCACGCCGGCCGACGGCTCGATGCATCCGATGCAGGCGGCGTTCAAGGCCTGCCACGGCCTGCAGTGCGGGTTCTGTACGCCGGGCATGGTGATGAGCGCGATCGACCTCGTGACGCACCACCCGCACGCGAACGAGCAGCAGATCCGCGAAGGCCTGGACGGCAACTTCTGCCGCTGCACGGGCTATCAGAACATCGTCAAGGCCGTCGCGCAGGGCGCGAAGGCGATGGGCGTGTAGGAGGACGCGATGAACGCACCCCAGGCTGGACTGATCGGCCGCGCCGTCGAGCGGCGCGAGGACTACCGCTTCCTCACCGGACAAGGGCAATACACCGACGACGTGGTGATGCCGAACCAGAGTTATGCGTACTTCCTGCGCAGTCCGCATGCGCACGCGAAGATCCGCGGCATCGACACGGCCGCGGCCGCCAAGGCGCCCGGCGTGCTCGGCATCTTCACGGGCAAGGACACCGCAGGCATCGGCGGCCTGCCGTGCGGCTGGCTCATCACCAGTACCGACGGCACGCCGATGAAAGAGCCGAAGCACCCGGTGCTCGCCGAGGGCAAGGTGCGATACGTAGGCGACCAGGTCGCGCTGGTCGTCGCCGAAACGCTCGCACAGGCCAAGGCGGCGGCCGAGCTGATCGAAGTCGACTACGACGTGCTGCCCGCGGTGGCGGACACCGCCACGGCCGCGAAGGCGAAGACGGCGGTCCACGACGAGGCACCGAACAACGTCTGCTACACGTGGGCGCTCGGCGACAAGGCCGCGATCGATGCTGCCATTGCCAAGGCGGCGCACGTCACCAAGCTCGATTTCATCAACAACCGGCTGGTGCCGAACGCCATCGAGCCGCGCGCCGCCAACGCGGTGTACTCGCGTGCAGACGATTCGTACACGCTATACGTGGCGAACCAGAACCCGCACGTCGAACGGCTGCTCATGACGGCGTTCGTGCTCGGCCTGCCGGAGCACAAGGTGCGCGTGGTGGCGCCCGACGTCGGCGGCGGCTTCGGGTCGAAGATCTACCTGTACGCCGAAGAGACCGCATTGGTCTTCGTCTCGAAGCGCATCGGCCGCCCGATCAAGTGGACCGCCGAGCGCAGCGAGGCCTTCCTCACGGACGCGCACGGCCGCGACCACGTCACGCACGCCGAACTCGCCCTCGACAAGGATGGCAAGTTCCTGGCACTCAAGGCGGAGACGACCGCGAACCTGGGCGCGTATCTGTCGACCTTCGCGTCGTGCATCCCGACGATCCTGCACGCGACGCTGCTCGCCGGGCAATACACGACGCCGCTCATCTATTGCCAGGTGCAGGCGGTGTTCACCAACACCACGCCGGTCGACGCCTATCGCGGCGCCGGGCGTCCCGAGGCCACTTACCTGCTCGAGCGCATCGTCGAACTCGCGGCGCGCGAAATGAAGATCCACCCGGCCGAGCTGCGCAAGCGCAACTTCATCCGCTCGTTCCCGTACGCCACCCCGGTCGGGCTTACGTACGACACCGGCGACTACGAGGCGACCCTCAACCGGGTGTTGGAGATCGCCGACGTCAAGGGCTTCCAGGCGCGCAAGGATGCAAGCGCGAAGAAGGGACTGCTGCGCGGCATCGGGTACTCCTGCTACATCGAAGCGTGCGGCATCGCGCCGTCGAACATCGCCGGCGCGCTCGGCGCACGCGCGGGACTGTTCGAGGCGGGCGAGGTCCGCGTCCATCCAACCGGCAAGGTCACCATCTTCACCGGCAGCCACAGTCACGGCCAGGGCCACGAGACCACGTTCGCGCAGGTTGTCGCCGACCGCCTGGGCATCGGCATCGACGATGTCGACATCCAGCATGGTGACACGGGCAAGATCCTGTTCGGCATGGGCACCTACGGCAGCCGCTCGCTCGCCGTCGGCGGCACCGCCATCGTCAAGGCGGTCGACAAGGTGATCGCCAAGGGCAAGAAGATCGCCGCGCACCTGCTGGAAGCGAGCGAAAGCGACATCGAGTTCAGCAAGGGCGAGTTCCGCGTCGCCGGCACCGACCGCAAGAAGGCGTTCGCGGAGATCGCGCTCACGGCCTACGTGCCGCACAACTACCCGCTCGACAAGCTCGAGCCCGGCTTGAACGAAAACGCGTTCTACGATCCGACCAACTTCACGTATCCGGCCGGCTCGTACATCTGCGAGGTCGACGTCGATCCGGCCACAGGTGCGGTGACGGTCGACCGGTTCGCCGCGTGCGACGACTTCGGCAACGTGGTCAACCCGATGATCGTGGACGGCCAGGTGCACGGCGGGCTGGCGCAGGGCATCGGCCAGGCGCTGCTGGAAGGCTGCATCTACAACGAGGACGGGCAGCTCGTCACCGGTTCGTTCATGGACTACGCGCTTCCGCGCGCGGACGACTTCTGCCACTTCAACGTCGAGACCGCCAAGGGCACGCCCTGCACGCACAACCCGCTTGGCGTGAAGGGCTGTGGCGAAGCCGGCGCGATCGGCTCGCCGCCTGCGGTCATCAACGCGATCGTCGACGCGCTCGCGCAATACGGCGTGCGCAACGTGCCGATGCCGGCATCCCCGTACAACGTCTGGAAAACCATCCGCGCGGCGAAGAGCTAGAGAGGGACACCATGGAAGCGATGCACTATCACCGTCCCGCCTCGGTTGCCGAGGCGGTCAAGCTGCTCGGGTCGCACGGCGATGACCGGGCGCTCGCTGGCGGCCAGTCGATGCTGCCTTCGCTGCGGCTCGGCCTGCTCGCCACCACGGGTTTCGTCGATCTCGGCGGAATTCCCGAGCTGCATGGCGTGAAGGTCGACGGCAACAAGGTCGTCATCGGCGCCATGACCACGCACGCCGCGGTCGCGGCTTCGAAGGACGTGCAGGCGAAGCTCCCGGCGCTGGCCGCCCTCGCGACCGGCATCGGCGATCGCCAGGTGCGCAATCGCGGCACGCTCGGCGGCGCTCTCGCCAACAGCGATCCGGCGGCCGACTATCCGGCCGCCATACTCGGCCTGGGCGCGACGATCCACACCAACGCGCGCCAGATCGCCGCGGACGATTTCTTCAAGGGGCTGTACGAGACGGCGCTCAATGCAGGCGAGTTGATCACCTCGGTGAGCTTCCCGGTGCCGGAGAAGGCCGCCTACGTGAAGTTCAAGCAACCGGCATCACGGTTCGCCATCGTCGGCGTGTTCGTCGCGCGGTCGGGCGGCACCGTGCGCGTAGCGGTGACCGGTGCCAAGGCGTGCGCGTTCAGGGTCAAGGCGCTCGAAGATGCGCTGGCGAAGAACTTCTCGCCGACGGCCTGCGACGGCATCAACATCCCGGCCGCAGGGTTCAACGGCGACCTGCACGGCAGCGCCGAGTATCGCGCGAGCCTGATTCCGGTGCTGGCGAAGCGGGCGGTGGCAAGTCTCTGAGGTCGGCGCGCAGAGCGCGCGCGTCCGACCCCCTCCCTATCCCTCCCCCGCAAGCGGGGGAGGGGACGCGTCATTCCGGCGTTCGCCTGCAAGCCCATGTCGATCACGCACGCGGTGTCCCTCTCGCCTTGGCCGTGCCCGATGTTGGCGACGATGACGATCGCGCCAGCGGGGCGATGCGGGCGCCGTAAGACCGGCTGGCCTGCCGCGAAGTCGCGGGCTGCGGCGCGACTGCGGCGCGACGATATGGCACCGTGCGCACCGGTTCCCCCAAGCCCCGCCACGAGAACATTCAGGTAACGTCAGGCTATGCCTCACTCCACGAATTCGATCGATGCCACGGCCGCGCTGCTCGCGGCACAGGACTACGTCGCCGACCGCCAGCTGGCGACGGCGGTATTCCTGGCATTGCGCCTGCAGCGGCCGTTGTTCCTCGAAGGCGAGCCCGGCACGGGCAAGACCGAGATCGCCAAGGTGCTCGCGAGCGGCCTCGGCGCCGACCTGATCCGCCTGCAGTGCTACGAAGGACTGGACGTCGGTTCCGCCGCGTACGAATGGAACTATGCGCAGCAGCTGCTCGAGATCCGCTTGTCCGAGGCAGCGCACGAGGCGCGCGAGCGCATCGCGGCCAACCTCTTTTCGGAGCGCTTCCTGGTCGCACGGCCGCTGCTGCGTGCGCTGCAGCCGCACGCCGTGGCGCCGGTGCTCCTGATCGACGAGCTCGACCGGACCGACGAACCGTTCGAGGCCTACCTGCTCGAGGTGCTGTCCGACTTCCAGATCACCATTCCCGAGTGGAAGACGGTACGCGCGGACACGCCGCCGGTGGTGATCATCACCTCCAACCGCACGCGCGAGATCCACGACGCCGTCAAGCGCCGTTGCATCTACCACTGGGTGGGTTATCCGGATGCCGCGCGCGAGCTCGAGATCGTCCGGCGCAAGGTGCCGGGGGCGCGCGAAGCGCTGTCGAAGCAGATCGTGCTGTTCGTGCAGAACCTGCGCCAGCTCGATCTGTACAAGCTGCCCGGCGTGGCCGAGACGATCGAGTGGTCGCGCGCGCTGCTGGCGCTCGACGCCGTGGTGCTGGAGCCGGAAACCGTCAACAACACGCTCGGCGTGCTGCTCAAGTACCAGGACGACATCGCGAAAGTACAGGGCAGCGAAGCCGCGCGTCTGGTCGAGCGCATCCGCCAGGAAGTCGCCGCATAACGCCCGCGCCGGGCGCCGCCCGCGCTTCCGTGTCCGGCCATGCTGCCGCCGTCCGCCCTCGAAAACCTGCCCGGTCACTTGGCCGACAACGTCGTGCACTTCGCGCGCGTGTTGCGGACCGCGGGCATTCCGGTCGGTACCGACCGGGTGCTGCTCGCGCTGGAGGCGCTGCAGGTCGCCGGGATCGGATCGCGCCAGGACCTGTATGCGACGCTGTTCTCCTGCCTGGTCTGGCGCGCGGAGCATCGGCTGCTGTTCGACCAGGCGTTCCACGTCTTCTGGAAGGATCCCGACCTGCTCGGCCAGATGATGCGGATGCTGCTGCCCTCGGTCAGCCAGAAGCTCGGCGGCGCGCCGCCGATCCCCGAGAACCGCCGCCTGGGCGAGGCGCTGTTTCGCAGCGATACACCGCGCCCGCCGCCGCCGGCCGAGCAGGCGATCGAAATCGACGCCCAGCTCACGTGGTCGGACCGCGAGCAGTTGCGCAAGGCCGACTTCGACACCATGAGCACGGCCGAGTGGGTGGCTGCGAAGCACATGCTGGCCTCGCTGGAGCCGTTCTTCGAGCGCTTGCGGACACGCCGGTACCGGCGCTCGCAACGCGGCGCGCGCATCGACCTGCGGGCACTGCTGCGCGCGTCGGCACGCCGCGGCGGCGACTTCGCCGAACTGCCGCGCCGCGCCCACGCCACGCGGCCGGAGCCGCTGGTGGTGATCGTCGACATCTCGGGATCGATGAGCCGCTACTCGCGCATGTTCCTGCACTTCCTGCACGCGGCCAGCAATGCCGATCACCGCGTCTACTCGTTCGTCTTCGGCACGCGTCTCACGCACATCACGCGCCAGCTCAAGGCGCGCGATCCGGACCTCGCCGTCGCGGCCGTCGTCAAGGCGGTCGAGGACTGGTCGGGTGGCACGCGAATTGCCTCGTGTCTGAAGGAGTTCAACCTCAAGTGGGCGCGCCGGGTGCTCGCGGGCAACCCGACCGTCCTGCTGATGACCGATGGACTCGAGCACGGCGACCTGGAACTGCTCGCGGCGCAGACCGAGCGCCTTGCCAAGTCGTGCCGAAGGCTCGTGTGGTTGAATCCGCTGCTGCGTTACGACGCGTTCGAGCCCAAGGCGCGCGGCATTCGCGCGATGCTGCCGCATGTCGATCGGTTCCTGCCCGTGCACAACATCGAAAGCCTCGAGCAGCTGGCGCGCACGCTGCTCGACCCGGCGCCGCTGCCGGGCGCGCAGTCACACTGACCGCGGATCGAGGAGAAGAAGATGGAGCTGAAGGGTGAACGGATGCTCGCGGCGGACCGCAACGCCGCGTGGAAAGCGCTCAACGACATCGAGGTGCTGAAACGCTGCGTGCCCGGCTGCGAGAGCATCACGCCGACCGGCGAGAACCAGTACGAAGTGGCGATGACGGCGGCGGTCGGACCGGTGAAGTCCCGCTTCAAGGGCAAGATGGAGGTCGCGGACATCCAGGCGCCGCAGGCCTACACGTTGAAGTTCGACGGCTCCAGCGGCGCGGCGGGGTTCGCACGCGGCGAGGCCAAGGTCGAGCTGGCGGAGGTTTCGGCGCGCGAGACGAAGCTCGTCTACGTCGCCAACGCGCAGGTGGGCGGAAAGCTCGCGCAGGTCGGCTCGCGCCTGATCGATGCAGCATCGGGCGCGATGGCCGACAAGTTCTTCGAGGCTTTTGCCGGCCAGCTCGCGGCGCAGGCTCAGGTCCTGCCCGCCGGCGCGGCGCCGGTGGCGCCGCCGCAGGCGACGCTCGGGTTCTGGAGCCTGTTCAAGGCATTCCTCAAACGGCTGTTCGCGCGGCGCTGATCCCTCGCTCCCCCCGCTTGCGCGGGGCGTAGGCCGCTTTCGCGAACCGCGAGCCTCACGCTGCCGAAGCTCGGCGTGGACGGTCGGGAAGGGTCAGCGCGTCGCGCTCAGCGACGCGCCGTATCGATAGACGAGCCAGCCGCCGACCAGCCCGCCAAGATGGGCGAAGTGCGCCACGCCCTCGGCGGTTCCCGTGACACCGAGAACCAGCTCCAGGGCCGCGTAGACGAACACGAACGTCCTCGCCTGCATGGGGATCGGCGGAATCAGCAGCATGATGCGTCGCTTCGGAAACAGCATGCCGAAACAAAGCAGCAAGCCGAAGATGCCGGCCGACGCGCCGATCATCGGCCCGCCTCCATCCCCGGCCAGCGTGACCGCGAGGATCTGCGCAGCGGCACCCGTGAGCACGGCGGCGAAGTAGGCGACCAGGAAGCGGCGCGGCCCCCAGACACGTTCCACGTCGGACCCGAACATCCAGAGCGCGAACAGGTTGAGGCCGAGGTGCAGTCCGCCGCCGTGCAGGAAGCTGTAGGTCACGAGCTGCCACGGCGCCGAGAAGATCTGGTCGAAGGGCGCCGTGGGGTCGATCCACAACGCGAAGGCTTCGATCAACGCAGGATCGAACGCCATCTGGAGCAGGTACCCCAGGATGATCGTGATGACGAGGAAACCGGTGGCCGGGGGCATCGCGACTAGAAGACCTCGCCACGTGCCTCGATCGGCCAGATACCCTCGACCTTGCCCGCGCGCACCGCGACGATCCAGTCGTGCAGGTTCACGGTCGGGTCGCAGTGACTGGGAATCAGCAGCGCCTTGTCACCGAGCTTGATGGCCGGGCCGTCGCCGATCCGGTGCAGCACGGTGTGTTCGTCGGAAACGTTCCAGACCTGCCAGCCGGTGAAGGTCGGCGCCGGCAGGCCCGAGTCGGTGGAAAACGCCTTCAGGCCGGCATCGAGCGTGGCACGGTCGCCGCGCATGCTCATCACGCTCGCCAGGACGAACAGCGCGTGTTCGAACTTCGGTGCGGTCGGATCGGGCTCGTTGCGCGCGTAATCGGTATCCATCAACGCGTAGGAACCGGGCTGCACCTCGCTGAAGACCTGGCTCGCCGCTTCGTAGATGAACGTGCCGGTGCCGCCGCCGGTGATGATCTCGCACGGCAGGTCCGCCGCGCGCAGCGCGGTGCGCGCTTCGTTCGCCTTGCGCGCCGCCACCTCGATTGCCGCGCGCCGCTCCGGCCAGCCGCGCCGATGCTGCGCGCCGCCCGCGTAGGCATGCAGGCCCATGAACGTGAAGCGCGGGCAGGCGACGATGGTGCGGGCGAGTTCGACGACCTCCGCCGCCGTGGCGACGCCGCAGCGGTTCTGGCCGACGTCGAGCTCGACGTAGACGTCGAGGCGCGCCTCCTGCGCGTCGCACAGCACGCCCAGGCGCTTGACGACGCTCGCGTCGTCGGCGCAAACGCCGATGCGCGCTTCCGGGTAGCGCCACGCCAGCTGCGCGAGGCGTTGCAGCTTGCGCTCGCCGACGATCTCGTTGGTGATGAGCACGTTTTCGATGCCGCGGGCGAGGAAGACCTCGGCCTCGCCGATCTTCTGGCAGCAGATGCCGACACCGCCGGCGGCGATCTGGCGCCGCGCGACCTCGGCGCACTTGTGGCTCTTGGCATGCGGACGCAGGCGCACGTTGTGGGCCGCCGTGGCCTCGCGCATGCGTTCGAGATTGGCTTCGAAACGGTCGAGATCGATGATCAGCGCCGGGGTGTCGACGTCCTGTAGTCGATCGCCCGGCGCGGCGGGCATCCAGTTGGATCGCATGGGCGCGAAGTCTAATCGGTTGCAGGCCGTTTCCCGACGCCGTCCGTACAATGCCGCGCCGCTTCTTGCCGCGGCCAACGACACGGGCCTGACAATGACCATCAAGAGCGACAAGTGGATCCGCCGCATGGCGGCGCAGGGCATGATCGAGCCGTTCGAAGCGGGGCAGGTGCGCGAGCGCGATGGCAAGCGCATCGTGAGCTACGGCACGTCGAGCTACGGTTACGACATCCGCTGCGCCGACGAATTCAAGATCTTCACCAACATCAATTCGACCATCGTCGATCCGAAGGCGTTCGACCCGAATTCATTCGTCGACGTGAAAAGCGACGTCTGCATCATCCCGCCCAATTCGTTCGCGCTGGCGCGCACGGTCGAATACTTCAGGATCCCGCGCAGCGTGCTCACCATCTGCCTCGGCAAGAGCACCTACGCGCGCTGCGGCATCATCGTCAACGTAACGCCGCTCGAGCCCGAGTGGGAAGGCCACGTCACGCTGGAGTTCTCGAACACCACGCCGCTGCCGGCCAAGATCTACGCGCGCGAAGGCTGCGCCCAGGTGCTCTTCATCGAAAGCGACGAAGTGTGCGAAACCAGCTACCGCGACCGCGGCGGCAAGTACCAGGGGCAGACGGGCGTGACGCTGCCGCGGACGTGAGGTCGCGACGTGGATCCATTCAGAATGTAGTGATCGCAGATAGGACAGGCACGTTTTGATCCGCGCATCGCACGCCTCTTTTCTCCGCGGAATGACACGGCGCCTGAGAGTAGCCGGTGGCGAGCGGTGCTTCTCCGGGCTTTCGCCCGCCGTTCGCGGCCTAAAGTGGGGCGATGCCCGACGCCGACACCCGCGCCCGCCCCGATCCGCTCGAAGCGATGTTCACCGCGCTGCGCGAGCACGGCGGCCTGCCTTCGGTCGGGCACGCCCTCGGGCGCCTGGCGCGTCTGCTGGAAAGCGACACCGAGGCCACGCACGAACTGGCCAATGCGATCCTGGCTGACGTGTCGCTGACGCAGCGGCTGCTGCGCCTCGCCAACACGATCAGCTACCGAAGCGGCCCGCAGCCCGTGACGACCGTGACGCGTGCGATCGTGCTGCTCGGTTTCAACCAGGTGCGCGACGTCACGATGTCGCTGGTGCTGCTCGACGGCGTGCTGGCGGGCGCCGATCCCGCGCGGGTGCGCTGCGAATTCCACCAGGCACTGCTCGCCGGATGCCTCGCGCGCGAACTGCTCGCCGCGACCGACTCCGAGGAAGCCGAGGAAGCCGCGATCGCGGCGATGTTCCACAACGTCGGCCGTCTCCTGGTCGCGGTCTTCGCGCCGGAAGCGCTCGCGCGGGTGCGCGAGCGCGCGGTGCACGAGCACATCGGCGAGTCGAGCGCCGCGAAGCGCGAACTCGGCCGCAGCTTCGACGAGCTGACCGACCACGTGCTGCGCGAGTGGAGCCTGCCCGAGCGCATCATGGCCGCGGTTGCGGCGCTGCCGCCACGCATCGATGCTCCGCGTACGACCGCCGAGCGCGTGCGGGTGGCGGCGCAATTTGCCGATGCCGTTGCCGCGGCCCTCGGCGAGCCGAACGCCGAGACCGCGCTCGCCCAGACGCTCGAACGCTTCGCTCCGGCGTTCGCGCCCGACCGGGCGCAGCTGGAGCGCATGCTGGAAGCCGCGAGCGTACGCACGCGTGAGTTCGAAGCCGCATGCGCGCTCGGTCCCACCGACTCGCCGCTCGCGCGCCTGCTCGACGCCCTGCCGCAGGAGAGCCAACTTACCGCGCCGGCGGTCGAGCCGAGCGCGCAGCGCGATGCCCTGGGCCGGCCGCAGAACACCCAGCAGATCCTGCTTGCCGGCCTCGCCGACGCCTCCGACAGCCTTGCGCGCGGCACCGACCTGAACGCCGTCATTCGCATCGTGCTCGAGGCGATCCACTCCGGCCTCGGTTTTGCGCGCACGGCGCTGGTGATGCGCGATGCGGCGAGCGGCCTGTTCCGCACCCGCGCCAGCTTCGGTGATCCGCGTCCGAACTTCAGCTTTCCCGCCAGCGGCGCGAGCCACCTCTTTGTGGCAGCGCTCGCGCACGCGACCGACCTGCACATCGCCGACGTCTCGGCCGACAAGGTGCGGGCCGCCCTCCCGCCCTGGTTCAATCGTGACTTCGCGATGACCAGGAGCTTCGTGCTGCTTCCGCTTGCGGTAGGCGGCCGCGCGGTCGGTTTCTTCTACGCCGATCGCCCGGTGGCGGATCCGCACGGACTCACCCCCGAGGAACTCAATCTGGTGCGCTCGCTGCGCAACCAGGTCCTGCTCGCGATGCGTGCACGCTGATCGCGGTGCGTTCGGCCGAGCTGCCGAAAGCTTACGTGGACCTTGCGCGCCCTGTCACGGCGCGCGTCACGGGACGAAGATGAAGTTGCGCGAGCATGGCGCTGCCTTGTGCAGTGCGCTCGCTTGCTGCATCCATCCACGACCTTGGCGGATTTCGGAGCGACGCCCATGCAGCCGTCGAACCCTGAAAGCGCTGGCGCAGACAAGCTCATGTACCGCGTACGCCGCGGCGTCGCTAGTTGCATCGTCGCTGCGGCGACCGTAATCGCGGGCTGCGGTGGTGGTGGCGGCGGCAACAGCGGGCAAACGCAGCCGCCTGCCGTGCAGGCAACCGCTGTGTCCTTGAACGTGCTCGGGACCGCCGCATCCACGGTCTCGGGGTCGGTCACGGCCACCGACCCGCAGGGGCTGCCGCTCACCTACGCGGTGACGACCAATCCGACGGCAGGAACGGCGTCGATCAATCCGATGTCCGGCAGCTTCAGCTACTCGATAACCGGGAACACGACGAGCACGTCCGACTCTTTCACCGTGACGGTGTCGAACGGCAAGGTCTCGGCGACTGGCGTCGTCAGCGTCCAGCTGATGACCGACCCGCTCCTCGTGAACCAGTGGCACATCCAGAACCTGGGCAGATCAGCGTTCGCCACAGTGCTGCCGACCGCCGGCAACGACCTGAACGTCGCCGGTGCATGGACTGCGGGATTTACGGGGCGCGGTGTCAAGGTTGCAGTGGTCGACTCGGGCCTCGAAGTCGCGCACGAGGACCTCGCGGCGAACGTCGACCCCGCCAACTCCTTCAACTTCGTCACCGGCACCAGCGATCCGACGCGCGCGGCCAACGATCCCGGCTTCGACCACGGAACGGCGGTGGCGGGGATCATCGCGGCCGTGGCGTTCAACAACAAGGGCGGCCGCGGCGTGGCGTACAACGCGCGCCTGCGCGGCTACAACCTGATCGCCGCCTTTTCGGACGCCAACTACGCGTCCGCGATGGGCGGCATGACCGTGTCCCAGGACAACGCGATCTTCAACGCGAGTTTTGGCGCGACGGCGCCGGCGCTGCAACCGGTGGATAACACTCTGCTCGCCGCTTCGGCGAACCTGCAGACGCTGCGCGGCGGCCTGGGGGCGATCCTGGTCAACGCCGCGGGCAACGATTTCGAGAACTGGGAGGGGGCGCCCAGCTCGACCGCATGCGCGCTCGCAAATCAGTACGGCGTCAGTTGCGGCGATCCGGCGCACGACCCGCGTCTGGGCGGATTCACGCCGCTGGTGGTCGGCGCCCTGAATGCCGACGGCGTCAAGTCGAGCTATTCGTCCACCGGCTCGGCGCTGTGGGTGGCGGCGCCAGGCGGGGAGTACGGACTCGACTCGAACTACGCCACCAGCTCGAACCCGAACGCCATCAAGCCGGCGATCGTCACGACGAACCGGAACGGGTGCGCCAACACCATCGGCGGAACGCAGTCGCTCAATGCCCTGGACAACAGGGGCGCGAACCCCATCGCCGCGGACTGCCAGTACACCGCCGCGATGAACGGGACGAGTTCCGCGACGCCCAACACGTCGGGCACCATCGCCTTGATGCTCGAGGCGAATCCGAATCTCGGCTGGCGCGACGTCAAGTACATCCTCGCCAAGACGGCGAAGCACGTCGATCCGAATCGCGCCGCGATCACTGCCACCGACATCGTTGCGGGCCAGACCATCACGCTCGAGCAGGGTTGGGTCAAGAACTCCGCCGGCTTCTGGTTCTCGAACTGGTACGGCTTCGGCGGCGTCGATGCGAGTGCGGCCGTCGCGATGGCGAAGAGCTATGCGACCAATCTGCCCGCCGTCCAATCGGCGAGCTATTCGTCGACGCCGCAGACGGGCTTGAACGTTCCGGCGCTGTCGACCACGGGCTTTTCCTTCAGCGTTCCCGTCGCGGCCGCGTTTTCGACCGTCGAGCACGTGGTCATCTTCCCGAACATCGATTCGACCCCGGCGATCTGGTGCGACCAGATCGAGCTCGTGTCGCCGGCCGGAACGAGGTCGATCGTTCTGCATGCCGCCAGCGGATTCGCGCAGACCTCGGCGACCGGCTTCCGCATCCTGTCCAATGCGTTCTACGGTGAGCCGGTCAACGGAACCTGGACCCTCACGTTCTTCGACTACTGCAGCACTCAGACCGTGCTTTCGGCAACGGTGGCACAGACGATCAGCTTCGTCGGTCACTGACGCCGGCCGGAGGGACCACGATGAGACACGTTGCCGCAGCCGCGTGCGTCGCGATCGTCGCAGCGTACGCAATTCCTTCACTGGCGCAGCTGCCGGCCCCTGCGCCAGCCGCGCCATCGATACGCGATCCGGCGATGGTCGTCGAGGACCGCGGGCAGAAGCTCGAATTCTTTCCGACGCTGCGCGCGGCCCCGCAAATGATGTCGGGCGGAAGGATCGTCGTGCATCGGCTCACGGTCGCTCGCGCCGATGCGCCGTTCGCGCCGAAGTCGCTCGGGGTCGCGTACAACCACACGATCCAGGCGCAGGGTTTCTTGACCGGCGAGATAACATTCAGCCCGAAGGGGGGCACGCTTCCCGCCGATATCCAGGGCGCCGGCTACCACGGCCTGCGCAAGATCGTCCCGCCGAATGTCTACGAGGTAGTCGCACGTACGCCGGCAGAGCTGAAGGCGCTGTTCGGGTCGCTGAAGGCCCGCAGCGATCTCGAATGGGTGGAGATTCCGATCAACTACGGGATTTCGGCGAACGATGCATTCGCGGTGCTCGATGCTGCGCAGGCCTCGGGTACCGCGGCACGCAACCAGAAAACGGCCGGCAAATAGACCGGCACCCGATTGGAGGGTGCTGATGCCGCGCCTGCCCGCTGCGATGGGCATGGCGCTTTGCTGCCTTGCTGCCATGCCTGCGGCCGCGCCGGCGGCCGACAAGGAGACACCTGCGACGCCGCGGGCCGATTTCCACCCCGTATGCCCTTTCACCATCGCGGCGCCGGCGGTGCTGTCGGTGCGCGATGCGCGGCGCTGGCAGAGCGTACTCGGCGCGACGCGTTCGGCGACGCCGCCCTACGAAGCCGGCGCCACCAACTTCAAGCACGAGTCGGTCGTCATCGTCGTGCTGCCGTACTCGACGGCGCCGGTCGCCCAGGCTGGCCTGAATGCCTCGCGCCCGGAGCGATTCGACGCCGACACGGGCACGCTCACGCTCTGGTACGACGTGAAGTACCAGGAGGTCAAACCGGGGGAGACGGTGACGCCCCCGGCCGGCGAGCCGTGCCTGGTCACCTGGGTGGCGGTGCGTACCGACCTGCAGCAGATCGTCGCGCGCACCAGCGAAGGTCGGTACATCGCCGGCACCCGGACCGCGGAGAAGCCGAAGAAAAAGCCCTGAACTTCGCCGCCCCGTTCGTCGCGCGGTCGGCGCGGCGCCTGCGGCATCGTGTATCGTGCGTGCTCGCTCGAAGCGCGCGTTGGGAGAGCGTGACCGCATGCAGTCACCGCCGAAGGCGCAACGCCCGTAATCGCTCAGGTTCAAGAACCAACGCGCGCGAGCGACTCTGGAGAGACCGGACCGTACGGTCCGGCGCCGAAGGGGCAGCGGCCCGCTGGGGTCCAAACTCTCAGGCAGAAGGACAGAGGGGCAGGCACCGTCCGCTGGCCGGTGCCCGCTTCCTTGCCTGGGACTGCCGATGCTGAAGCGAACGCCTCTTTTCGATACCCACGTCGCCGCGGGTGCGCGCCTGGTCGATTTTGGCGGCTGGGAAATGCCGGTCAACTACGGCTCGCAGATCGAGGAGCACCACGCGGTACGCCGCGACGCCGGCATGTTCGACGTGTCGCACATGTGCCCGGTGGACCTGCATGGACCCGATGCCCGTCGCTTCCTGCGCATCCTGGTGGCGAACAACGTCGACAAGCTGACCGTCGCCGGCAAGGCGCTCTACACGACCATGCTCAACGAGGCGGGCGGCTGCGTCGACGACCTGATCATCTATTTCTTCGCCGACGATCGCTACCGCATCGTCGTCAATGCGGGGACCGCGGAGAAGGATCTCGCGTGGATCGAGGCGGCGCGCGCGGACCGCGGTTTTCATCTCACCGTCGCGCCGCGCCGCGACCTGGCGATGATCGCGGTGCAAGGGCCGAATGCGCGCGCGAAGTTCTGGCAGGTGCAACCGCAGACCCGCGATGCGACCGAACCGCTCGGCGCATTCTTCGCCGCCGATCTGGGCAGCCTCTTCGTGGCCCGCACCGGCTATACGGGCGAGGATGGATTCGAGGTGATGCTGCCGGCCGATCACGCGCCTGCGCTCTGGCGCGACCTGGCGGCCGTCGGCGTTGCGCCGTGCGGTCTCGGCGCGCGCGACACGCTGCGCCTCGAAGCCGGCATGAACCTGTACGGACAGGACATGGACGAGTCGGTGTCGCCGCTCGAGTCCGGGTTGGGCTGGACCGTCGATTTTGGCGGTGAACGCGCGTTCATCGGCCGCGCTGCGCTCGAGCGGGCGAAGGCGGCGGGCGGCCTGCGCCGGCTGGTCGGCTTGCGCCTCGTCGACAAGGGTGTGCTGCGCGCACACCAGGCGGTCGAGACGGTGCACGGCCCGGGCGAAATCACGAGCGGTACGTTTTCGCCGACCCTGCAGGCGTCGATCGCGCTGGCGCGCGTTCCCGGCGCGGTCGCGCTCGGCGACACGCTGAAAGTCGATCTGCGCGGCCGCGCGGCGCAGGCGCACGTCGTCAAGTACCCGTTCGTGCGCCAGGGCAAGGCGCTGATCTGATGCGCGCGTCGAGCGGCCGTTCCGTTTCGTTCCGGCTGCACCCCCGTCTGTCATTCCGACCGCAGGGAGGAATCTCGGCCTTTCGAGCATCGAGATCTTCCTCGCGCTCCGCGCTCTCGCGACCTGACACAACCCTTATCAACCCGGAGGACCCATCGATGAACGTTCCTGCCGAACTCAGGTACACCGCCTCGCACGAATGGGTGCGCAAGGAAACCGACGGCACCGTGACGATCGGCATCACCGACTTCGCCCAGGAGGCGCTGGGCGATGTCGTGTTCGTGGAACTGCCCGAGATCGGCCGCAAGGTGGCCGCCGAGGAGGCGTGTGCGGTGGTCGAGTCGGTGAAGGCCGCCTCCGACATCTACGCGCCGCTGGCCGGCGTGGTGACGGCGACAAACAACGCGCTGGTGGACAAGCCCGAAAGCATCAATGCCGATGCCTACGCGGCATGGATGTTCCGCATGAAGCCGGACGAGGCCGGCGCGCTCGACGCGCTGCTCGCGCCGGAGGCCTACAAGCAGAACGTCGCCGCGCAGAAGTGAGACTGCGGCCGCCAGTCGATCCCGATTCAAACGACCGAGTGCGAGCAATGCTGAAACTGCAGGAACTGGAAAACCACGACGAATTCCTCGCGCGCCACATCGGCCCGAACGACGAGGAGATTGCACAGATGCTGGCGGCGATCGGCCAGCCTTCGCTCGACGCGCTGGTCGAAGCCATCGTGCCGGCATCGATCCGCCTGCGCGCGCCGCTGGCGCTGCCCGCGCCGGTGGCGGAGGAGGAGGCCCTCGCCAAGATCGCCGCGTTGGCGCGCAAGAACGAGGTGTTCCGCAGCTTCATCGGCATGGGATACCACGGCACGCTGACGCCGAAGGTGATCCTGCGCAACGTGCTCGAAAATCCGGCCTGGTACACCGCGTACACGCCGTACCAGGCGGAGATCTCGCAGGGCCGGATGGAAGCCCTGCTCAACTTCCAGACCATGGTCTGCGACCTCACCGGGATGCAGATCAGCAATGCGTCGCTGCTGGACGAAGCGACCGCCGCGGCCGAGGCGATGACGCTCGCGCGCCGCTCGTGCCGCAGCAAGTCCAACCTGTTCCTGGTGTCCGCCGGCTGCCACCCGCAGACGATCGCCGTCGTGCGCACCCGTGCCGAGGCGCTCGGCATCGACGTCGAGGTCGGCGACGACGCGCTGCTCGCTTCGCGCGACGCCTTCGGCGTGCTGCTCCAGTATCCGGCCACGCACGGCGACATCGTCGATTACGCGCCGCTCGCCGCTGCCGTGCACGGCCGCGGCGCGTTGGTGTCTGCCGCCACCGACCTGCTCGCGCTGACCCTGATCAAGTCGCCCGGCGAGTGGGGCGCCGATATCGTCGTTGGCAACTCGCAGCGCTTCGGCGTGCCGTTCGGCTTCGGCGGCCCGCATGCGGCGTTCCTCGCGTGCAAGGATGCGTACAAACGCTCGATGCCCGGCCGCCTCGTCGGCGTCTCCGTCGATGCACAAGGCAAGCCCGCCTACCGCCTGACGCTGCAGACACGCGAGCAGCACATCCGGCGCGAAAAGGCGACCTCGAACATCTGCACCGCGCAGGTGCTGCTCGCCGTGATGGCGAGCATGTACGCCGTCTATCACGGGCCGCACGGCCTGCAGCGCATCGCACGCCGCGTGCACCGCCTGACGGCGATTCTCGCGGGCGGGCTGCGCGGCGCGGGTTGGGCGACCAACGCGACGTTCTTCGACACCCTCGTCGTGCGCGGCGCGGCCGGACGGCCGCTCGATGCGGCGCGCGTGCTCGCAGCCGCGCGCGCGCGCCGGATCAACCTGCGCGAAATCGGGCCCGATGCCGTCGGCATCGCGCTCGACGAGACCGCGACGCGCGCCGACGTCGAGGCACTGTGGGAGGTGTTCGGCGCCAGCGCGCGCGTCGATGCGCTCGACGCCACGACCGGCGACGCCGTTCCGGCCGGTCTCGCGCGCACGTCGGGCTACCTGGCGCATCCGGTCTTCAACACCCATCACTCGGAGCACGAGTTGCTGCGCTACCTGCGCTCGCTGGCCGACAAGGACCTGGCGCTGGATCGAACGATGATCCCGCTCGGTTCATGCACGATGAAGCTCAATGCGACCAGCGAGATGATTCCGGTGACCTGGCCGGAATTCGCGGGCATTCACCCCTATGCGCCGGCGGAGCAGGCACGCGGCTACGCCGAGCTGATCGCGCAGCTCGAGCGCATGCTCGCCGAGTGCACCGGCTACGACGCGGTGAGCCTGCAGCCGAACTCGGGCGCCCAGGGCGAATACGCCGGCCTGCTCGCAATCCGCGCGTATCACCGTGCCCGCGGCGCCGGCCAGCGCGACGTCTGCCTGATTCCCGAGTCGGCGCACGGCACCAACCCGGCATCGGCACACCTCGCGGGCATGGAAGTCGTCGTGGTCGCATGCGACGACAACGGCAACGTCGACGTGGGCGACCTGAAGGCGAAGGCGCAAGCGCACGCGCGCGACCTCGCAGCGCTCATGGTGACGTACCCGTCCACCCACGGCGTATTCGAAGAGGCGATCCGGGAGATCTGCGACATCGTGCACGCGCATGGCGGGCAGGTGTACCTGGACGGCGCCAACCTGAACGCGCTGGTCGGGCTTGCCAAGCCCGGACAATTCGGCGCGGATGTCTCGCACCTGAACCTGCACAAGACCTTCTGCATTCCGCACGGCGGCGGCGGGCCGGGCGTCGGTCCGGTGGCGGTGCGCGCGCACCTCGCGCCCTATCTGCCGGCGCACCTCGGCGAGGTGGTCGGCAAGGGTCATCCGGTCGGCATGGTGAGCGGCGCCAACTTCGGCTCCGCGGGCATCCTGCCGATCTCGTGGATGTACATCACGATGATGGGCGCGGCCGGCTTGCGGCGTGCGACGCAGGTCGCGCTGCTGAACGCGAACTACATCGCGCGCAAGCTGGCGCCGCATTTTCCGACCCTCTACACGGGTCGCAACGGCTACGTCGCGCACGAGTGCATCCTCGACCTGCGGCCGCTCAAGGACACGAGCGGCATCTCCGCCGAGGACGTGGCCAAGCGGCTGATGGACTACGGATTCCACGCCCCGACGCTCAGCTTCCCGGTGGCCGGCACGCTGATGGTCGAACCGACGGAATCGGAATCGAAGCACGAACTGGACCGGTTCATCGAGGCGATGATCGCGATCCGCGCCGAGATCCGCGCGGTGGAGGAGGGCAGGGCGGATCGCGACGACAACGCGCTGCGCAACGCGCCGCACACCGCGCCGATGGTGACCGCCGAAAACTGGGCGCACGACTATCCGCGCGAACAGGCCGCTTTCCCCGTGGCGAGCCTCAAGGTGCAGAAATACTGGCCGCCGGTGGCGCGCATCGACAACGTCTACGGCGATCGCCATGTCTTCTGCGCGTGCGTCCCGATGGCCGAATACGCGAGCAGCGAAACGACGGCAGTGCAAGGCTGAGAATTCCCTCCCCCGCTGCGCGGGGAGGTTCAGGGTAGGGCCGCCAACCGCACGCGGCATCGCGCCGACAACCTGAGGGCGATGTTCCGCACCGGCCGGCGGCCCGACGGCAGTCCGGTGAGCGCGGTCATGCCATTCGAATCGCCGCGGGCGATGACCAAAATCGACGTCGAGGCGGTCTACAAATACCTGAAGACGCTCGCCCTGCGCCCGGCGGGCGGCCGCTGCAGGAAGCCGCGATCGGGCCGCGGCCGCACCCCCTCGATAGGGGTGGGGCCTCGCGCCGTCATACGGCCTAGTATCGAGTGCCAAGGAGACAAGATGAGCAAAACACTCGCCACACCGGCCGTGGTCCGTTCCAACAGACGCGGTTCCATGAAGATCGAGCCCATGACCTGCTCGATCGGCGCGCTGCTCGGGAACGTGAACCTCGGCGACGCGTCGCGCGACGACGAACTTTTCGCCGAGATCCGCGCCCTGCTGCTGCATCACAAGGTGCTGTTCCTGCACGACCAGGACTTCACGCGCGCCGAGCACGTCGCCTTCGCGCGTCGTTTCGGCGAGCTGGAAGATCATCCGGTCGTCGGCAGCGATCCCGAACATCCGGGGCTGGTGCGCATCTACAAGGGCCCGGACAGCCGCAACGAGCAGTACGAGAACGCCTGGCACTGCGATACGACGTGGCGCGAGCGGCCGCAGTTCGGCGCGGTGCTCCGTTGTACCGAAGCCCCGGCGGTCGGCGGCGACATGCTGTGGGCCAACATGGCGCTCGCGTACGACCGCCTGCCGGAACACGTCAAGACGCAGATCGCCGGCCTGTATGCACGCCACAGCATCGAGGCGACGTTCGGCGCGGCGATGCCGATCGAAAGGCGGCTGGCGCTGAAAGCGCAGTACCCGGACGCCGAGCACCCCGTCGTGCGCACGCACCCGGAAACAGGCGAGAAGGTCCTGTTCGTCAACTCCTTCACCACGCACTTCACCAATTTCCACACACCGGAGAACGTGCGCTTCGGGCAGGACTACTCGCCCGGCGCGAGCCTGCTGCTCAACTACTTGCTCAGCCAGGCCGCGGTTCCCGAATACCAGGTGCGCTTTCGCTTCCGAACCAACAGCGTCGCGATCTGGGACAACCGCTGCACGCAGCACTACGCCGTGCAGGATTTCTGGCCCGCCGTGCGCAAGCTCGAGCGCGCCGGGATCATCGGCGACAAGCCCTTCTGACCTTGGTGCGGCGAAGTTCGAGCATGCGCTTCGTCCGCGTTGCCGCCGAAGGCGAGATCCCGGTCGGCGGCCGCCGCATGGCATTCATCGACGGCAACGTGATCGCTCTTTTCAACGTCGGCGGCACGGTGTACGCGCTCGACGATTCGTGCCCGCACGCGGGCTCGTCGCTTGCTGCCGGCGTGCTCGATGGTCCGCTCGTGACCTGCCGCGCGCACGGCCTGCGCTTCGACGTGCGGACCGGCCGCATGCCCGGGGCCGGTGGACTCTGTGCCAAGGTGAAAGCGGTCGAGGTCGCCGACGGCGAAGTCCGGGTCGGGGTCGAGGCTGACGCGTAGGCCGCGGTTGTAAGCTCCGCGCGAGCGGAGGTGGCACGTGGCCGTCAGCGTCTTCGACCTCTTCAAGATCGGTATCGGGCCGTCGAGTTCGCACACCGTGGGACCGATGCGGGCGGCGCGCCGGTTCGCACTGCGCCTGCGCAACGAGCACGTGCTGGAACGCACCGCACGCGTGCTCGCGCAGCTCTACGGCTCGCTCGGCGCCACCGGCAAGGGGCATGGCAGCGACAAGGCCGTCCTGCTCGGCCTGATGGGCGAGGAGCCCGATCGCGTCGACGTCGATTCGATCGAGACCCGTCTCGAGGGGATCCGCCGCGAGCGGCGTTTGAGTCTGCTCGGGTCGCAGTCGATCGCGTTCGATCCCGGGGAGGACCTGCTCTTCTACCGGCGCGACAGCTTGCCGCTGCATGCCAACGGGATGCGCTTCACCGCCTTCGACGCCGCGGGCGCGCCGCTTGCCGAGCGCATTTACTACTCGGTCGGTGGCGGCTTCGTCATCAGCGACGAGGTGGCCGCCGATGGCAGCCTCCTGCGCAAGGTGGCACCCGATACGACGGTGCTCGCCCACCCGTTCCACTCGGGCGCCGACCTGCTCGAGATCGCCACGCACGAGCGGCTGTCGATCGCGCACATCATGCGGCGCAACGAACGTCACTGGCGGAGCGACGCCGAGATCGACGGCGGCCTGATGGCGATCTGGTCGGCCATGCAGGCCTGCGCCGTCCGTGGGATGCGGGCGGAGGGCGTGCTGCCGGGCGGGTTCCGCGTGCCGCGCCGGGCGCCGGCGCTGTATCGAAAACTAACCGCAAACGGCGACGGAACCGCAACCCGCGATCCCCTCGAAGTGCTCGACTGGGTGAACCTGTTCGCGCTCGCCGTGAACGAAGAAAACGCGGCCGGCGGCCGCGTCGTGACCGCACCCACCAACGGCGCGGCCGGTATCGTGCCCGCCGTGCTGCACTACTACGCGCGTTTCGTCCCGGGTGCCGGCGATGCCGGCGTGCTCGATTTCCTGCTCACGGCCGCCGCGATCGGCATCCTCTACAAGGAGAACGCCTCGATCTCGGGCGCCGAGGTCGGCTGCCAGGGCGAGGTCGGCGTCGCATGTTCGATGGCCGCGGGCGGGCTCGCGGCCGTGCTCGGCGGAACGCCCGAGCAGGTCGAGAACGCGGCCGAGATCGGCATGGAGCATCATCTCGGGCTCACCTGCGATCCGGTCGGCGGCCTGGTGCAGATCCCCTGCATCGAGCGCAACGCGATTGCGAGCGTCAAGGCGATCAACGCGGCGCGCCTGGCACTTGCCGGCGACGGGACGCACCACGTCTCGCTCGACCAGGTGATCAAGACCATGCGCGAGACCGGTGCCGACATGCAGACCAAGTACAAGGAAACCGCGCGCGGCGGGCTGGCCGTGAACGTCGTCGAATGCTGAAGGATCTTCGTCGCGCCATGCTCGTCGCGATGCTCGCGCTCGCGGCGTTGCCGTTTCCTGCGCCGGCCGCCGGAGCGGGGTTCTTCGGGCTCTCCCTGGCCGTCGAGCTCGATGGCGCGCAGACAAATCCGACCTTGCGCGCCGTCAGGATCGTCAAGGTCCTGACCGCGTCGCCGGCGGCCAATGCCGGCCTGCGGCGCGGCGACGCGATCCTCGCGATCGAGGATCGGCTGCTGCTTGGCGTCGAAGCGGTGGAACTCGGCACGCTCCTGCGGCGCGAGGTCGGGCAGCCGCTGCGGCTGCGCATCCAGCGCGGCAACGCGGAGCCGTTTTCGGTCACGCTGATCGCGGAAGTCGCGAGGCCGGAGTAGCGGGCGCGCCTTTTACGTAAACTTCGCGCCTTCTTTTTCCAGGGCAAGTCGATGCAATACGTGTACACGATGCGGCGGGTGGGCAAGATCGTTCCGCCCAAGCGCGAAATCCTCAAGAACATCTCGCTCAGCTTCTTCCCGGGCGCCAAGATCGGCGTGCTCGGCCTGAACGGCTCCGGCAAATCGAGCCTGCTGCGCATCATGGCCGGCGAGGACAGGAACTTCGACGGCGAAGCGGTGCCGATGCCGAACATGAAGATCGGCTACCTGCCGCAGGAACCGCAGCTCGACAAGGACAAGACCGTACGCCAGGAGGTCGAGGCCGGGCTGGGCGAAGTGATGGAAGCGAAGGCGAAGCTGGATGCGGTCTACGCCGCCTATGCCGAGCCCGACGCCGACTTCGACAAGCTCGCCGCCGAACAGGCGAAGTACGAAGCCATCATCGCCGCCGCTGGCGACGACGTGGAGCACCAGCTCGAGATCGCCGCCGACGCGCTGCGGCTGCCGCCCTGGGACGTGAAGATCGAAAGCCTCTCGGGCGGCGAGAAGCGCCGCGTCGCGTTGTGCCGGCTGCTGCTCGCCAAGCCGGACATGCTCCTGCTCGACGAACCGACCAATCACCTCGACGCGGAGTCGGTCGAGTGGCTGGAGCAGTTCCTGCAGCGCTTTCCCGGGACGGTAGTGGGTGTGACCCACGACCGTTATTTCCTCGACAACGCCTGCCAGTGGATCCTCGAACTGGATCGCGGGCACGGCATCCCCTGGGAAGGCAACTACAGCTCGTGGCTCGAGCAGAAGGAGAAGCGGCTCGAGATCGAAGCCAAGCAGGAGGCCGCACGCATCAAGACGATGAAAGCCGAGCTCGATTGGGTGCGGCAGAACGCGAAGGGGCGGCAGGCCAAGAGCAAGGCGAGGCTGGCACGTTTCGAAGAGCTATCGAGCTACGAGTACCAGAAACGCAACGAGACGCAGGAGATCTTCATTCCGGTCGGCGAGCGGCTCGGCAACGAGGTGATCGAGTTCGTCGACGTCTCCAAGGGCTATGGCGACCGGCTTTTGATCGACAAGCTGAGCTTCAAGGTTCCGCCCGGCGCGATCGTCGGCATCATCGGGCCGAACGGCGCCGGCAAGTCGACGCTGTTCCGCATGATCACCGCCCAGGAGAAGCCGGACGCGGGCGAAATCAAGATCGGCTCGACGGTGAAGCTCGCGTACGTCGAGCAATCGCGGGATGACCTGGGCGGCGACAAGACGGTGTGGGCGGACGTGTCGGGCGGACAGGACGTGCTTGCGGTCGGCAAGTTCGAGATGCCGTCGCGCGCCTACCTCGGGCGCTTCAATTTCAAGGGCGCGGACCAGCAGAAGGTCGTGGGCCAGCTCTCGGGCGGCGAGCGCGGGCGACTGCATCTCGCCAAGACGCTGATCCGCGGCGGCAACGTGCTGCTGCTCGACGAGCCGTCGAACGACCTCGACGTCGAGACCCTGCGTGCGCTGGAAGACGCGCTGCTCGAGTTTCCGGGCAGCGTACTGGTGATCTCACACGATCGCTGGTTCCTCGATCGCATCGCGAGCCACATCCTGGCCTGCGAGGGCGAATCGCAGTGGACCTTCTTCGCCGGCAACTACCACGAGTACGAAGAAGACAAGAAGAAGCGGCTCGGAGAAGAGGGCGCGGCGCCCCATCGCATCCGCTTCAAGCCGCTGAAGCGCTGATTGCCTCGAGACAGACGGGCCGAAGGATGTGTCGGTCCGCCGCGCGATCAGCTATCTCTTCCAGACCGTCGCCTGCCGGTTGTCGATGCCGAATGTGTAGTGGGCCGTCGTGCCCGGTGGCGGCGCGGATGAAATCGAGACGAAGGCTGAGTATCCGAGGCTCAGCGGCGCGCCTGCCGCAGAAAAGTCGGGGCACGATTCGCCGGCACCGCATGCCGGACCCGCGACCAGTCGGAATTGGTCTGCCTCCAGGCTTGCACGGCGCACGGTCTCCCATGACGCCGACGAGCAAAGTGTCGTGACGTCGACGTTTGCCGTGTAGCGACGCCCTCCCTGCTCGATCAGCGGCTGTACAGGTTGGCCGGCCGACCCGAGGCAGTCTTCCGCGAAGTCGAGCGACCTTATCGCTCCCTCGACCGCGGGGTCATACGTCGCTGGCAACGCAACGTAGTAGAGCCGCACTGAACTTGGTGCCTGCGGCAGGTCGAATGTGTGCAACCTGTAGGCACCAGGGTTGCCTCCCGTCGTCTGCCGGGTCCCGGTATGAGTCGGGCCGTCTTGCGCCGGGTCGACCTCAGCGGTCAATGCCCAGTCGGCATCGAGGAACTCGCCGTCCGAGTGGGTGACCGGAGGCATCGCAGAGACGAGCAGAACCACCCGCGCGAACGCCAGGCCGTTGTCGGCCGAGACCGTTATCTGAAACGTGGCACTGTCATCCGCCGAGGTCGCTCCGCCGAGCTGGTAAGTCAATCGCGTCGCTCCGACGATTTCGACGCAGGACGTGTCGCCGACCTGCCGGCGGCACCAGCGATAGGTTGGGTTTGTCGCATTGGTCACCGTCGCCGTGAACACCACCGTCGTGCCTGCCTGCACGGTCCTCTTATCCACCCCGAGGCTCACTGACGGAGGTGGAGGCACCTAGCCGACGCAGTCGAGACACCAACCGTCCCCGCCGCCGCCGCTGCCGACGATGCCTACGATCCCAGAAACGGCGATCGCTGCGAGTAGAAGTTCCGCAAAGTTGATGTGAAGATGGACGTGTCAGTGCGCATGGTCTTGCCGTGAATGGCGAACGGCCGCGAGCACCCAGGCTGCGGCCAGGGTACCGAGGCTCGCGGCAACGAGATCGCCGATGTCGAAGGTTCCGCGATAAAGATACCTGGCGAGCAACGTTGTCGGCCAGCCAGACCCGGATTGGTCGTGAACCTGCCGCCGCCGACCTGCGCGACCGGCCCGACCTTGTACGTTCCGACGTCGCTCAGGCTGTCGCCGAAGACGACCACCTGCCGCACTCGCGAGCGGGATCTGCCGGGCGGCTTTGCGTCGTGCGCGCCGCAGCGACGGCTTGCGCCGCATCGCCGCCGGCAGCCGCCACTTGTGACGCTGCCGCCGCCGCCACAGGAGGACAGGAACAGCGTTGCGACAACCGCGACCGCGGCACCGCGGCGACACCGCCTCAGGGCGCCGGTGGCGCCGATCGATCGAGCATTTTGACCTCCCCTTGCCTGGAACTCAGAAGACAGACGGCCCATTCCCCGCACGCTATGCAGACCCCGAACCCTATGCGGACTCAAATGCGCTCTTAGTCTGCTCGGCAGTCCCCGGCGCGTCTTCGGCTGGTTCACGAAATCCCTGTTCCAGGACAAGATCGATGCGGTTCTTCGGCAAGCCCGATCACTCGCGTAGCATCGGCGGGCGGCGGCAGCTCCATGTTTCGAAGCATCGAGCCGGCGCGCGTCGTGCTCGATCCGAGCGGCGCGCCATTCAACCCGGAGTACGGCGACGTCTACGCGAGCCGCGACGGCGCATTGGGCCAGGCGCGCCACGTCTTCCTGCGTGGCAACAACCTGCCGGCGCGCTGGCAGCGGCACGATCAATTCGTCATCGTCGAGACCGGGTTCGGGCTCGGGGTCAACTTCCTCGCGACCTGGCAGGCCTGGCGCGAGGATCCGGCGCGGCCGCGGCGGCTGCATTTCGTCTCGGTCGAAAAACATCCGGTCGATGCAGCGACGTTGAGGCGCTTCGCGCCGCCGGAAGTCGCGCTGCTCGCGCGCGAGCTTGCCGCGGCGTGGCCGCCCGCGCTGGCGGGAATGCACCGGCGTGAATTCGAAGGCGGCGCGGTCACGCTCACGCTGGCGCTCGGCGATGCCGAGTATCTGCTGCCGCAGCTTGTGGCCGGCGCGGATGCATTCTTTCTCGATGGTTTTGCGCAGGAACGCAACCCGGCCATGTGGTCGCCGCGCGTGCTGAAGTCGCTGACGCGCCTTGCACGCGAAGGTGCCACGGCAGCGACCTGGTGCACGGCGCGTGCGGTTCGCGAGGGGCTGGTCGCCGCCGGTTTCGACGTTCGGCTCGACGCGGGATTCGGCCATCGACGCCGCATGCTCTGCGCCCGGTTCGCGCCGCGCTGGCGCATGCGCCGCCGCGACGCGCCGTCCGCCTACGGCGGCGCACGCGAGGCGATCGTGATCGGCGCCGGCCTCGCGGGCGCGTGCGTGGCCTGGTCGCTGGCGCGGCGCGGATGGCGCGTGACGGTCCTGGAACGCGGCTCGCACCCTGCGGCGGGCGCCTCGGCGTTGCCTCGGGGTTTGCTGCACCCGCAGATCACCGCCGACGACAATCACGCGGCGCGCCTGACCCGTGCGGGCTTCCTTGTTGCGCGCGCCATGCTGCATGAACTTGCTCCGGGCGGGACCTGGCGCCGGCAGCCGTTGTGGCGCGCCGATGGGACCCTCGTGCAGGCGTCCGACGCACGGGAGGAGGAGCATTGGCAGGCGCTCGCTGCAACGCTCGACCTGCCGCAGTCATTCGTGCAGGTTCGCAGCGCTTCGGAAGCGACATCGTTGCTGGGAGTCCGGCCGCAAAACGGCGGCTGGTGGTTTGGCGGCGGCACGACCGTGGCGGTTGCGAAACTGTGCGCGGCGCTGCTCGAAAACGCGGGCGCGATGTTGCGGACTGCCGCTGCGATCGAACGGCTCGTGCGGCAGGGCGACGGGTGGAGCGCAGAAAGCGGGCATCGGGCCGTGCTTGCAGCGGCGCCCGCATGCATCGTCGCCACCGCCCTCGATGCGCCGCGCCTGCTGCAGCTCCAGTACGCGCCGGTGCGCGCCGTGCGCGGCCGCCTTTCGTTGTTCGATATCCCGGCGCTTGCATCGTTGCGTGCTTCGACGAGCGGCGGCGGGACGCTGGCGGCCACGGACGAGGGGAGGTTTCTCGTGGGCGCCAGCTACGAAGCCGGCGCGAACGGCGAGCTGGACGACGAAGATGTCGCGCCCGTCCACGCAGGCAACCTGGTGCGGTTGACGCGCCTGATCGCTACGCCGCTTGCCGCGACGCCAGCCGGTGTATTCGACGCAATACGGTGCGTCGCGCGCGACCGGTTGCCCCTGGTCGGCGTCGTCGCCGACGAGTCGGCCGTGTCGAAGGACGTGGCTGCGCGTGGCGCGCACCTGGAAGACCTGCCGCGTCGCGTCGGCCTTTGCGCCAGTTTTGCATTCGGCTCGCGCGGGCTGTCGCTCGCGCCGCTGGCGGCCGAATTGATCGCGGCTCAGATCGAAGGCGAGCCGTGGCCCCTCGAGCGGGAGGTCGCCGCACGGATCGATGCCGCGCGGTTCCTGTTGCGGCGGATGAGAGGAATTCTCAGATCACCTTGAGGTCTGAGCGGTCTGAGTCTGTCAACAAGGTCGGCAACCGACAGGTCCCGGAACCCGCGACGCTCGCACTTCTCGGACTCGGCCTGGCCGGTCTCGCAGCGGTGCGGCGGCGCCGGCGGTGACGCCTGGGCGACGACTGAACCGACTAAAGCCTCTCGCCCGAGGCAGCCGGTCCGAGGGCCGGCGACCTACGCGAAGCACAGCACCTCGCCATTGCCATCGACCGCGAGGTCGCCGACGAACCGTCGCGGCAACCGGGCACCCAGGCTCTCGAACGGCCCGCCGCACGCGGCAACCTGGCGCGCGAGCAGGCGCCAGTACACGCTGATGTCGTGCACGCTCGGCACGAAGGTCGCGACGAGCTGCGGCTGGACCTGCGCGAGCAGCAGCGTGCCGCGCCGCATGCCGAACGCGGGATGCGCGCCGAGTGAACCGCCGATCGCGATCGTGCCGGCCACCATCCGCGAGGCCGCGCAATCGCCCGCGTTGCCCAGCACCGCGAGCAGGCCGCGCCGCATGCGATCCCCCAGACGCTCGCCGGCACTGCCTTTCACCACGAACGCGCCGCCGCGCATGCCTTCCATGCTGCCGGGTTGAGTCGCGCCCGCGAAGTCTCCCACGCTGCCCTCGACGAGGATCCTGCCGCCCGCGAGTTCGCAGGCAGCAAACATCCCGGCATCGCCCGTGCAGTGAATTTCGCCCGTCGTCATGAGCGCGCCGAGGTAGTCGCCGGCGTCGCCGTCGATCTCGATGCGTCCGCCATCGATCTCCCAGCCGATGCGGTCGAAGCGCGACAGGTCGCCGACCAGGCGCAGCGTGGGCGCGGGTTCCTTGCGCTCGCGCACCTTGATCGCGAACAGATCGGCGAGCGCGAGCCGCTCGTTGCCGTGCCACACAGAATGCCGGGCGATCGCGTCGGCGTTCGCGGCGGCGAGCGATAGCGGCGCGATGCCGCGCATGTCGACGCGCAGCCGCGGCGCCGCCTTGAGCGTCAGTGCGATTTCGATCACGCCTGCGTTCCCGCGAGTTCGCGCAAATGGAAGTGGTAGGGGCCGAGCTTGCCGCCGTAGTTGCCGGCCGAGATGCGTGCCACGCCCAACTCGACGCCGCGCTGGGTGACGGCGTTCATGCCGGCCCACATGGCCGCGGCGACGTCCGATTCCTGGAGCCCGTCGATCACGATTTCGAGCACGGCGCGGATCTCCGGCGTTAACGCGCTCGAGGCGATGACCGAAGTGAGCGCGGGGCAGTACGCATCGTTGGTCGATGCGGGCAACGCCGAGTATTTGCTGCCGACCTTGGAGCCGGAGCGCACTACGCCACCCGGGAACGGCATGACGACGTTGGGCACGTGTCGCATCGCTGCGACCGCGGCCGCGGCGGCACCCAGCGCGGCATCGATGTCGTGCGCGAGCAGCAGCAGGTTGCCTCCGCCCACCGCCTTCACGACGGGCGTGGTCTCCTGGCACACGAACTCGCCGTCCATCACGGGAACGCGCCAGTAGCGCACGTCGCCGATCTGCTTCGAGATCTGCCAGCCGTCGCCGAAGAAGCGCAGGTTCCGCCCGAGCGCGATCGGCTCGCCCGCGTCGAGTCCCGCGAAGATCGCGGTGGTCGGACACGTGAGCACGCATTGGCCGACCCGGCGCTCCACCTGCTTCGCGAGCTCCTTGCCCGACATGGCGAACACAAGGACCGACACGCCGGGCCGGCCGTCCGGCGTCTGGTCGCGCCCGAGTTCGGCTTCGATCCCCGCTTCGCACCCGCACGCGATCACCGACGTCGCAAATCCGGTCATCGACACGGCCGCGTGGCGCGCCCAGGTCGGGTCGTGCGCGGTGATGACCAGCCGCGTCGCCTTCATCGGGAAGGCCTCGGCGAAGGTATCGTCGATCACGACCCCGTTAACCAGCATCGCGCGCCTCCGCCGGACGGCATTCGGCCGGCAGCAGCCGGCCGCCGCGATTGCAGCAGTCGCACAGTTCGTCCTTGCCGATCGCCGCGTGGCGGAATGCGAGCGCAAGGTACTTGTCGCTGTAGCCTTCCAGTTCGCGCTCGATCGACCGGTCGTAGTCGGGCGCCACGAAATGCACGCCGCCCGCCGGCGCAGCGGTGATACGGCCGTCGCGCGCGACCAGCTCGCCATCCTTGAACACGCACAGCGGTGTGGTGAACATCGCTTCGCGGTCGGGCTGGTCGCGGTAGACCGCGATATCGGCGGCGGCGCCGACGCCGAGGTGGCCGCGATCCTTCAGCCCGAGCAGGCGCGCGGGCGCGGCGCGCGTCAGGATGGCGATTTCGTACAGCGACAGCTCGCGCTTGAGCTGGCCGAGTTCGGCGTTGGCGGCGACCTCCGGATGCAGCTTCGCCAGCTGCTCGGCCCGGAACGAGCGGTCCATCAGCAGGCGGATCAGGTGCGGATAGCTCGTGAACGGCCCGCCGTTGGGGTGGTCGGTCGTGAGAACGATGCGCCAGGGATCGTCGACGAGCAGAAACAGCTCGAGGCCGATGGCCCACTGCAGCGCGTTGACGTAGTTCGCCTCGCGATAGCGGAACGGGACCACGCCGCACCCGGCGTCGCATTCGATGTCGGCGGCGACCCACTTGCGCGGACTGGCCAGATCGCTGTTGGCGACCTGCCGCATGGTGTCGCCCGAAGCCGTCACGGTCTGGCCGAAGATGATCTGGCCGACGTCGACGCTGATGTTGCGGTGTGCGTTCACCGCCTGCGCGATCGTGCGTGCGGCGGAGGAAAATTTCTTCGGGCCCTCGTTGCCGTAGCTGTGGAACTGGATGTGCGTCAGGTGGCCCGGCATTCCGTCGAGCGCATCGATCGTGGCGAGCGTGGAGGTCACGTTGCCCGCAACGCCGAGGTTGCTCGCGTGGATGTGCAACGGATGCGGCACGCCGAGCTCCATCAGCGCGCGTGCGAGCGCATGCAGCACGCGGCGCGGCGTGACCCCGTAGTGCACGTGCCGCTCGTCGACGTCGAGGGCGCGCTGGTTGAACTTGAAGGCGGAGATGCCGCCCGGGTTGACCACCTTCACGCCGAGCGCCTTGCTTGCGTTGATGGTCCAGCCGACGTAGTCGCGGATGCGCTCGGAGGGCGCGTCCTGCGCGAGCAGCCGGAGCAGGAAATCGTCGTTGCCGAGCAGGACGTAGGCGCCGTGATCGATGATCGGCGTATCGCCCATCTCGAAATGAGCCTGGCGTGCGTTCGAGGGCAGCATAGCGGGCTCGAATGCGGCCGTGTAGCCCATCTCGGCATAGCGATAGCCGGTGCAAAGCGTTCCCGGTGCGCACCGTCCGCACGAGGCGAGCTGGAGCGGGTTGTCGGGCGGTACCGCGCCGCGGTGATCCTCGGGCAGCAACATGCGCGCGAGGTTGACCTTGCCGCCGCCGATGTGCGAGTGCAGGTCGATGCCGCCCGCGAGCACGATCGAGCCGTGCGCGTCGAGGTCCTGATCGACCGGCTGGCCCGGCGGAAACGGCGCCACGATGCGGCCGTCGCGCACGCAGACCTCGCGCACGACGCCGTCTTCGTCGTTGGCCGGGTCGAACACGCGCCCGCCGCGGATGCGCAACGTCGTCATGCCGATTGCCTGCGCACGCGCTTCAGGCGTGCGTCGATGCGCTCGACGACCGCGGCGACGGCGGGCAGACCGTCGTCGCGCACCTTGGCGAGCGGAACGACCACCACGCCGTCGAGCCGGAACAGGTGACCCGGTGCGCCGATGCCGGGGGTCGCGACCGGAATGAAGACGCGCGCCGCGGCGCGCGCCGCATGCGCGGGGTGCGCGAGCACGATCGTCGGCAGCGATGACGTGGCGTTGCCCGTGCCGGGTACGTGGTCCGTGCCGAAGCTCGCGATCCAGAGCAGGGCATCGACCGCCCGATCGGCGAGCAGGCGGCTGCCCGCGTAGCGATGCGGCTCGTGGGCGAGTCCGCCCGGGTGCACGCCGGTTCGCAGCGGCAGGCCGCTCAGCCAGGTCAGGGTCTGGTTGGCCGAGTGCCCGCCGTCGTTGCCGGCGAGCGCAAGACCGCCCGCGCGCGTGGTGCGATTGACCGTCTTGCCCAGTTGATTGATCGATTCGACCAGCAGCTCGCGATGCGTTCCCGGCAGCCGGCCAGGCTCCCAGACGAGAACGACATACTTCGCTGCGAGCATGCGCTGCGCGAGCTCGCGCAGGGCGCCCGCTGCCTCGATCTGGCGCCGCTTGCACAGCGCGTTCAACGCCGCCAGCGTCGCGTACGCATCGCCCGACCACGGCAGGCTGCGCGCGGCGACGACCGCGGCGCCCGTGCTGGCCGGATCGACCGCCGTGCCCACGAAAACGATCTCGCGCAGAGGCGAGATCGCATCGCCGACGCCGCAGCGGCGAAAGAACTCGGGATACTCCTGCGACGGCTGCGTGCCGAACACGACCATCAGGTCGGCGCGATTGCGGATCTCCGCGAGTGTCGTCTGCAAGAGCCCGCGATCCTGCAGCGTTCGGAGGCCGGGCAGCAGGCCGTTGCTGTGCGCGTGATCGAGGATCGCGTGGCACGAGTTCGCCAGCGCGTAGAGCGCCCGCGCGCCCGCGATGTCGGTAGCGAGCCCGCCGAACAACGGCTGGCGCGCACCGCCAAGCACGTCCGCCGCCGCATCGATCGCGGCGTCGAGCGTTGCCGTGCTGCCTTCGATGGTCGGCTGCGCGCGCGCGGGCGTCGCGCCGGATTGAGCCAGCGCACGCGTTGCGCGCGGACAGTCGCTGCCGTGCAACTCCAATGCTCCGCTTGCGGTGGACTCGAGCGCGAAGCGATCGCACAGCAGCGCGCAGAAGGGGCAGGTCCAGGGTGTCATCCAGCGCCGAAGTGCAAGCGACGTGCCATTGCGGGAACGCGAGGCCGATCGCGCCACGCGGCTCGACGTCGAGCGCGGGCCGGTGCGGGCGACGATTCTGCCTGTCGTGGCGGGTCATGGGCGCGCAACAGGCTGCTTCCCGTAAAAGCGGATGTGCAACAGTCTGTCACTGTGGATGCCGCATCGGCGGTATCGCCATGTCATGCAGCGCGGACGCGACCAGCCACGCTGCCGCCCCGGCTTCCTGTGCGGCACGCAGGTCGTCGGCACTGCGTATGCCACCGGCGCCGATCACCGTGCGTCCACCCGCCCTTTGTCGCACCGCCGCCAGGGTCGCGAGGTCGGGCCCGCTGCCGGCGCCGACGCGATCGAGCGTCATCACGATCACCCGGTCCGGCCAGCAGTCTTCGCGCCGCCAGCAGCCGGCCGGATCCATCGGCACGCCGCCGCGCTGGTCGAGGGAGAGCAGGACATCGGAACGGCCGCGCAAACGTGCCAGTTCGCTCTCGTCCGCGAGCGACTCGCTGCCGAACACAGGCTCGATGTTGTCCGTGCGCACGCCGTCCGCGTCGCGCACGCGCGCGAATCCCGCATCGAGCCACAACCTGCACGCCGGCAGTGCGGCCGCAATGCGCGCCAGCGCCGCCTGCTGCAAGGCGCCGCCACGGATCGCATCGAGATCGGCCAGGTACAGGGTGTCGGCGGCGCAATATGCAGCGAGCGCCACGGCAACGTCGGCCGGATCGTGCCCCTCGCACAGGCGCGAGACGATCGGACGGTATCGTTCGCGCTCACCCCGTACGGCGCGCACGACGGTGCCGGCGGCGAGGTCGATGACAGGAACGAGTTTCACGGCACGCGATGCGACATGGCAGGCAGCGTCTTCGTCTATGAGTACCTGAGCGGCGGTGGGCAGCCCGCACAGCAGGAGGCCCACCCCGCCGCGCGGCATCTCCTGGCCCAGGGCCGCTCGATGCGCGACGCCATTGTCGCCGACCTCGTCCGGATCGAGGAGATCGAGATCACCTGCGCGACCATCGAGGGCGACCGCCCCATCGCGGCGTCGCGACTGCGCTACGCCGTTGCCAGGCGCGGTCAAAGTGCGCGCGACTTCGTGCGTGTCATGGCGCGCGCACACGATCTCGTGTGGGTGGTGGCTCCCGAAAGCGACGCCGCGCTCGCCACGCTCGCTGCTGCGGTGCCGGGCGGGCAATGGATCGGCTGCGACGCGCCGACCATCGCGCTCGCGTCGAGCAAATCGTCGACCGCGCGCCATCTCGCGCAAGCGGGCATCGCGGCAACGAGCCCGTGGCGCCCGGGCGCCGTAGCGGTGGCGGGGCGCTGGGTGGTGAAGCCGGACGACGGCGCCGGCGCCTGTGACGCGCAGGTGTTCGCGTCGTTTGAGGCGGGCGAATTCGAATGGCGGCGGCGCGTCGAGCTTGGCAAGGTGGCCGTGCTCGAGCCCTGGATCGACGGCGAGGCGCTCAGCGTTTCGATGCTGTGCAGCGCATGGCGCACCGAACTGCTCGCGATCAACCGGCAGCACGTCGACGTGGACGAGCGGGGGCAGGTGTCGTTTCGCGGCGTGAGCATCGATGCCGTGGATCGGGCGAGCACGCTCGGGCGGCAGGTCGCAAGGGTCGCCACGCGAGCGGCGCAGACGTTGCCGGGCCTGCGCGGCTTCGTCGGGTTCGACCTCGTCGCAGCGCCGCATGGCCCGGTCGTCATCGAGATAAATCCGCGCCTGACCTGCGCATATGTGGGACTGTCGCACAGGCTGGGACGCAACCTGGCACGCGACGTGTTAGCCATGTTTCGATCCGACATCGCCCGGCGGGAAGGCCACGCCTCGTTTCGATCAGCATGAGCAGCGCGGAAAGGGTCATCGGTTGGGACATCGGCGGCGCCCACATGAAGGCGGCGCTGGTCGAGCGCGGCGTGGTGATCGACGTGATGCAGGTGCCGTGCACGCTGTGGCTGGGCCTGGACACGATCGATGGCGCGCTGGCATCCGTGCAGGCACGCTGGCCGAGCATGCGCGATGCGCATCATGCGGTGACGATGACCGGCGAGATGGTCGACCTCTTCGCCGACCGCGAGGCCGGCGTGACCGCGCTGGTGGAACACCTGGTCCAGTTGCTGGGCGTGCACGTGTGGTTCTTCGCCGGGTCGGACTGGCTCGAGCCGGCCGCCGCCATCCATGACTGGCAGCGCGTCGCCTCGGCCAACTGGCTCGCATCCGCCGCGTGCGTGGCGCTGCGCCTCGACGAGGCGTTGCTGATCGACATCGGATCGACCACGACCGACGTGGTGCCGGTGCGGCGCGGCCGTGTGGTGGCGCGCGGCCGGGGCGATGCGGCGCGACTCGAGACCGGTGAACTCGTCTACCAGGGCGTGGTGCGCACGCCGCTGTGCGCGCTTGCCCAGCGCGTGCACTTCGGCGATCGCGCGTGCAACGTGATGAACGAATGGTTCGCGACCGCGGCCGACGTGTATCGGCTGACGGGCGAACTGGACACGCGCTTCGACCAGCACGACACCGCGGACCGGCGCGGCAAGGATCGAGGTGCGACCTGCGCCAGGCTGGCGCGCATGATCGGGCGCGATGCGCGCGAAGCCGATGCCGCGGAATGGCTCGATCTCGCGCAGGTGTTTCGCGGCGCGCAGTTGCGCCTGATCGAAGAATCCGTCGAGCGGGTGCTGGCCGCGAGCGCGCTGTCGGTCCAGGCACCGGTGGTCGCTGCGGGCTGCGGCGATTTCCTGGCGCGCGAGATCGCGCAAGGCCTGGGCCGGCGCTGCGTCGACTTCGACCGCCTGCTCGGCGCGACCGGAGACGCCGCACGCTGCACGCGCATCTGCGCACCGAGTGTTGCGGTCGCCGTGCTGTTCTCCGACCATCGTCGCGCCGAGGCAGCGAGGCTCGTATGTGGGTCGTGAAACTCGGCGGCAGCCTGAGCCGCGATCCCCTGCTCAAGTCGTGGCTCGAGACGCTGGTCGAACTGGGGAGCGGCCGCGTCGTGATCGTGCCCGGCGGCGGAGGTTTCGCCGACGAGGTGCGCGAGCAGCAGGAACTGTGGCGTTTCGACGACCTGGCCGCGCACAACATGGCGGTACTCGCGATGGCGCAGATGGCGCTGATGATGAAGGGCATCTGCCCGGCGCTTGCGCTGGCGACCGGCGACGCCGATTTGCGCCGGACCGTGCAGCAGGCGCGCGTGCCGGTCTGGCTGCCGTTCGAGGTGTTGCGCGAACAGCGCGATCCGCTCACCACGTGGGGCGTGACCTCGGACAGCCTGGCGGCGTGGCTCGCCAACCGCCTGAACGCGGAGGAACTCGTGCTCGTGAAGGCGTGCGCGATCGAACCGTCGATGGACGTCGTGCAATTCGTGGCGGCGGGCATCCTCGACCAGGAATTCCCGCGCTTTACGAGCGAGGCCGCGTATGCCGTGACACTGCTGAACCGGGTGGACCTTCCGCGCGTGCGTGGCCTGCTTCTCAACGGCCGCGCGGTGCCCTGACGTACGCGGTCAGGCCCGGCGCGGGAGATCGGCGCGAAAGAAGCCGTTCAGCTCCTGGCCCGGCGCTGCATCGGCGAATCCGTCGAAACGCCCCTGGTCGGCGAGCAGGCGCGCGGTGCGGATGAAGCCGCCCCATGCCGAACGTGCGAGCGCACCGCCCACGCTGACGCGCCGCACGCCGAGCGCCGCAATGTCGCTCATGCTCATCTCGGACGCCCAGCCGATCAGAAGATTGACCGGTTTGGGTGCGACGGCCGCAACGACGGCCGCGATGTGTTCGCGTGTCCGCACGCCGGGCGCGTACAGGCAATCGGCGCCGGCGCCGGCGTAGCCCTTCAACCTCGTTGTGGTCTCGTCGATGTCCGGCCTGCCGACGAGGAAACACTCGGCACGACCGACCAGGAGCGTGTCGCCGCCAGCCTTGTCGATCGCGCCGCGCGCGGCGCGCAGGCGCGCTACGGCGGTGTCGAGGTCGAACAGCGGCCTGGCCGGATCGCCGGTCGAATCTTCGATCGACAGGCCGGCGACACCGGTCTCGACAGCGAGGCGCACGCTTTCCGCAACCCCGGTCGCATCCGCGGCGAAGCCGCTTTCGAAGTCGGCATTGACCGGCACGTCGGTGGCGGCAACCATCTCGCGCAGGTGCGCGAGCGCCATGTCGCGCGTGATCGAGTTGTCCGCGTGCCCGCGCGACCAGGCGAAACCGGAACTCGTGGTGGCGAGCGCCTTGAAGCCGAGTCCCTGCAGGAAACGAGCGCTGCCGACGTCCCAAGGGTTGGGAATGACGAAGCAACCCTGCGTGTGCAACTGATGGAACGCGCGGCGCTTGTCGGCGATGCCGGGAGACGAGGCGGACATGGCGGCTCCACGAAGCGGGAGCCGTCCATTTTGCATCACTCGAATGCGGCGGGGCCGGCGTACAGTTCGCGCCTTCGAATCGGCCTGTGCGAGACGCGGGAAGGAGCCTTGCGCCATGAACGCGGATGAATTGCGGTCGCTGCAGGCACCGCTGAAGGAACGCTACCGCGAGATGCCGGAGGCGGCGCTGATCACGCTGCGTGCGCAGGGCCGGCTCGGCGAGGGCGTGACCTGCAAGGTCGAGACCGGCAAAGCGCTCGTGGAGGCGGGCCTGCACCCCGCAACCGGCGGAAGCGGGCTGGCAGCATGCTCGGGTGACATGCTGCTCGAGGCCCTGGTGGCCTGCGCGGGCGTCACGCTGAATGCGGTGGCGACTGCGCTCGGCATCCCCCTGCGCGGTGCGTCGTTGTCCGCCGAGGGCGATCTGGATTTTCGTGGAACGCTCGGACTTTCGAAAGAGGTTCCGGTCGGGTTCCGCAACATCCGCCTGCAGTTCACGCTCGACACCGATGCCAGCGAAGAAGAACTCGCGACGCTGTTGCGGCTGACGGAGCGTTACTGCGTCGTCTACCAGACCCTGAATCGCCCGCCGGTGCTGGCGGTCACGCGGCGGATTCGCGGCGCCCACGACGCGGACGGCGCGGCGCCGCCCGCGGCGTGAATGGCCGACGTTTCGACGGCACTGCGCCCGCGGTGGCGCTTTCGCCTGCTGGCGGCCGGGCTCGCGCTGAGCGCGACGGTCGATGCGACCGCGCAGGCCAGGCCTACGAGTCGGTGACGAAGGTCTGGGTCCCGACCGGACCATGGCGCTCGCTGATCGAGGATCAGCCGCGCAAGCACAAGATCGCGTTCGAGCCGCTCTGATCACGCGCGCCCGGCGCGGCACGCCCGTGCCGCGATGTGGTTCAATCGCACGATGACGCTGGCCGCGTTGCCATTCCGGCCGTGCCCCGGCGCCTTCGCGGGGGATACGTTCAATGGGCAAGCTCATCGGTGTGGTGCTCGTCGCTGCCGGCGTTCTCGCGTTGGTCTACGGCGGCTTCAGCTACACGAAGAACACGCACGACCTGAAAGTCGGCCCCATCGAGTTCGCGCTCAAGGAGAAGCAGTCGGTCAACGTTCCCGTGTGGGCCGGCGTCGGCGCGATTGCGGTGGGGGTCGTGCTGCTGGTGCTCGGCGGCAGACGGTGAGCGGAGATGCAGCAACGCGACGCGCGGGACCTGTAAGAGGTCCTGAGCTCCGGGAGCCGGAATGCCCGAGGTCATCGGCATCGATCACGTCTACATCGCGGTATCCGATCTCGACGCGTCGGAGGCGTTCTACGACCGCGTGCTGCTGCAAGCGCTCGGGTTCCGCAAGAACCGGTTCACGCTGGCCGGCGATCCGCACGTCCAGTACTTCAACCGGCTGTTCGGATACGTGCTGAGGCCGGCGCGCGTTGCCGTCCGCCACGATCCGTATGCGCCCGGCCTGCATCACTTCTGTCTGCGGGTCGAGGCGGCGCAGGACGTCGCGGCCGCGGCGGAGCGACTGCGCGCGCTCGGCGTCGACGCCTCGGAGGTGAAGTTGTATCCCGACTACGCGCCCGACTACGCCGCCACGTTCTTCGTCGATCCGGATGGCATCCGGCTCGAGATCACCAACTATCGCCAGGAGCGTCGCGACCGGCACGCTCGCTGGAGCGAGATGCGCTGAAGCCGGTGCAGGCAGGCGATGTCGACCCGCATCCTCGCGCCAGCGCGGCCATGAGCGACCGGTCACACCTCGCCTGGCCGTTTTTCGCCGACGCACATCGCGATTTCGCCGCGGCGTTCGGCGCCTGGGCGGCGCAGCACCTGGCGTTGTTCGAAGCGGAAGAAGCTGGCGACGGCAGGGCGGCGCGCGAGATCTTCGGGCTGCTTGGCAGCGCCGGGTGGCTGAGCCCGACGATCGCGACGGGTGATGCCGGGTCACGGGCAGGCGTCGACCTGCGCCGCGTGTGCCTGATGCGCGAGTTGCTCGGCTACGGCTCGGCCATCGCCGACGTCGCGTTCTCCGAACCGTGGCTGGCCGCACTGCCGATCGCGCTGTACGGTTCCTTCGCACAGAAGCGGCGGTACGTCGACGCATACTGCGCCGGTCGTTGTCTGCCGGCGTTTGCGTTGTCCGAGCCCGAGGCCGGTTCGGACGTCGCCGCGATCGGCATGACGGCGACGGCCAGCGACGATGGCTACGTGCTCGACGGCCGCAAGACCTGGATTTCCAACTCCGGCCTCGCCGACGCATACGTCGTATTCGCGCGCACGGAAGCCGATTCGGGTGCGCGCGGGATCAGTGCATTCGTGGTCGACGGTGACAATCCGGGCGTCGCTCTCGAACAGCGGTTGCACGTCCTGCCCCCGCACACCGTCGGGACGCTCCGGTTCGCGGGATGCCGCGTCGGGCGATCGAGCCTGCTCGGCCAGGCCGGACACGGTTTCGAGATCGCCGTGCGCACGCTGGAGCTGTTTCGCCCGACCGTGGCCGCGGCGACGCTCGGGTTTGCGCGCCGGGCATTCGACGCGGCGCTCCAGCGCAGCACCGGGCGCGTCGCGTTCAAGAAGCCGATCGCCGAGCATCAGCTGATCCAGGAGAAGCTCGCCGACATGGCCGTCAAGATCGATGCGGGGGCGTTGCTTGCCTATCGTGCGGCCTGGATGCACGACACCGGGCACGCGTCGATCGGGCGCGAAGCTTCGATCGCGAAGCTGTATTGCTCCGAGGCGGCGCAGGAAGTCGTGGATCAGGCACTGCAGATCTTCGGCGGCATGGGTGTGGTGCAGGGCACGACCGTCGAACGCCTGTACCGCCACGTGCGGGCGTTCCGCATCTTCGACGGCACCAGCGAAATCCAGAAGCTGGTGATCGCGAGGCACCTCTTGAAGGGCTGAGAAAAGTTCTTCTACGATTCAATCGCAACAATGTGCCAGCGGAGAGTTTCGAAATGATTCCGGCGGAAGAGGCGCTCGAGCGCCTGCGCAAGGGCAACCAGGAGTTCGTCTCGGGACTGCCGAGCCGCGACAGTTTCCTGCGCTACTCGCGGCGCCTGGCCCTGGCCGACGGCCAGGCGCCGTTCGCGATCATCCTCGGCTGCTCCGATTCGCGCGTGCCGGCGGAGATCGTCTTCAACCAGGGCCTGGGCGATCTGTTCGTGATCCGCGTGGCTGGCAACATCGTGGCGCCTTCGCAGGTCGGCAGCGTGGAATTCGCGGCGGCGCGCTTCGGCGTGCGCCTGGTCGTGGTCCTCGGGCATTCGCAGTGCGGCGCGATCCTCGCGACGCTCGAGGAACTGCGTACGCCGGGCGAGCATCAGTCGCGCAACCTGCGCTCCATCGTCGATCGGGTCCGTCCTGCCGTGGAGGTGCTGCTGCGGACCGGGCTGAAGTACGAGCCCGACGTCCTGCTGCAGCACGCGGTGCGCGCGAACGTGAGCGCATCGGTCAACCAGCTCAGGCACGGATCGGCGATCCTGGAGCAGCTGATCCAGAACGAAGGGTTGCGCGTGGTCGGCGCGGAGTATTCGCTGGAAACGGGTGTCGTCGAGTTCTACGACGACGTGTGACCGCGTCTCAGCGGTAGCCGCCGCCCGGACGGGTTGGCGCGCGCCGCACGCGCGAATCACGCTTGAGCTTGAGGTCCCACGCGACCTGGACGGAGCCGGCGCCGCTGAAGCTCACCGGCTGAGCGGTTTCGGACTCATGCTGCAGCAGCCGATAGTGCCAGACGCGCACGGAGTATCTGCCGGCGGGGAGATTGGCGAGGCGCGCGTGGCCGTCGGCACCGGTGATGCTGAAATACGGGCTCTCGGAAACGTATATGTAGGCCAGCATCCAGTCGTGGATGTTGCAGCCGAGCGCGACCGGACCGGGTCGGTCAAACACGATCGGATCGGGGGGCGTGCCCGCATAGACCTTGAGTTCGAACGCACGGGCCGGCGAGAACGAGTAGACGTGATGCAGGACGTCGTCGCGGTTCGGGAACTCGACCGGCGTGCCGACCAGCACTACCTTCAGGAAGGGCTTGAACTCCTTCGACTCCTGCACGACGGACTCCAGCCGGGGCGGCGGCAGCTTGACTGGAATGTCCGCGACCGCGACCACCACCGCATCGGCCAGCGGCGCGCCGCTCTCGTCCCGGACCAGGGCGTCGATCTCGTTGCCGAGCGCCGCACCCGCGCCGAGCAGCCACAGCAGCAGCGCGCACCGTGCAAGGTCAGAGCGCGTGCACATAGGATGCGCCCGCGAGCGTGTTGTCGTAATCGAGTCCGCCGTGGGCGCGGCTGATCCAGCGTTCCATGCCGACGTTGATCGAACCCGAGCGGCCTACGGCATAGCTGATTCCCAGACGCCACGCCTGCGTGATCGCGTACAGCCGATAGCCCACCGCCCCCGGGCCGAAGACCGGGTCGAGCGCAATGGCCGTCGAGTTGGTGAAGATCGTGAAGTTGCGTTGCGTGGTCGATGCGACATCACCGCGCCTGTAGTCGAAAGCGCCCGCGATCGAGAGGTGGTCCGTCGCCGCGTATTCGGTCCGCACGCCGGCCTGGTGCGCCTGCAGGTCGAAGACCTCGCCGGAGATGCCCGGCACGACGGCCACCGCGTGATCCTGCGTGCGGCCCGCGGGCGTGAGCGATGCTCGCGCGCTCAGGAAACGTGTCGAGGCGCGGTCGCCGCCGCGCCTCGTCGCTCGGGCGGCAACGCGGGAATCACCTCCGCGCGAGGCAGCGCGCTGCGCAGGCGGCGCACCTTCTCCGGGTCGAGGCGCCCGGTGCGCGCGCCGTCGCACAACGCGCCGCGGAACCCGGCGATATCGGGCTGCAGGCTGCACAACGCCGGCACCTGCCCCAGGCGCAAGGAACCGGCGAGCCCGGCGCGAGCGCCGGCAGCATGCACGATGTCGAGCATGCGCCGCAGCGTCGCGTGGTCGACGCATTCGAAGAGCGAGCCACCGCTCTTGTTCGCGGTGTCGACCATCACGATCCGGAACCCGTGCGCGCAGGCTGTCGCGACCAATGCCAGATCGAGGCCGGCATCGGCGAAAAACAGCGGCACGACCGCGGCGGGCAGCTCGGCGAGGCTCGCGAGCGCGGCACGCGCGTGTTTGCCCGGCGCGATGCCCACCTTGACGAAATCGACTCCGGTTGCAGCGGTCGTCCCGACACGGCGCACCATCTCGTCGATCAGCCGGTCGTCGAGGTCGCCGATCGTGGCGCTGATCGGCCACGCGCCAAGAGCACGCACGCGGGCGACGATCGACTCGATGAGCGCGCGCGGCAAGGCACCAAGCGCTCCGCTGTGCGGATCCTTGAGATCGACGATGTCCGCACCGGCACGCACGGCGGCCACCGCCTCCTGTTCGGTGCGGACGCTGGCCAGCAGCGCGGTCACGGCGCGTGTCCCCCGCGCGGATTGGCGCGGAAAGCGTCGACCGCGTCGCACAGCCATTGCCAGGCCTCGCGTTCCGCCGGTCCCGCGGTCTTGTCGACGGCGATCTGCAGGTAGGCCATCTCGGTGTCGATCTTCGCGGCGGGAAGCATGTGCAGGCGGCTCACCAGCACCGCGCCTTCGATGATCGCCGCCTGCGCACGGTTGAACCCGGCGAAGTCGCCGTGCCGCGCGGCATAACCGCGCGCCATCTGCAAGACCGGCCGGGTGGGATCGTCGCGCACCGCTGCGAGATGCAGCTCGACGTGGCCCAGGCTCGATGCGAGGCGGACGCAAGGGATCGTCTCGGCCGGTCCGACCGGCCACTCGCGCCGCCCCGTCACGCAACCGGCGAAGAGGCGCGTGTCGGTGGTGAGGTTCAGCACCGCACACCCGGAGGCGAGGATGTTCTCCAGCGTCGTCGAGGGCTTGAACGGCATCAGGACCACCAGGTCGCCCTCGTAGCGCACGCCCATCGGCGCGACGTGCGGCACGCCCGTGGTGGAAAGCGTCGTGACGATCGACTCAAAGATCATCGCCGGATTCTCGCGCAGGCTGGTCTGGTCCGGGCGCGTCGCCCGAGGCGACGCCTGGACTACGCGCCCGCCGCATGGTCGGTCCGGGTGCATGCCACGCCGTCAGGTCCTGCGGCCGCCGCTCGACGGCACAGCCCCAGGCGAGCGACTCGTCCTGCGCGTAGCGTTTGCCGAGCTGCCAGGCGAGCTGCGCATGGGCGAGCTCGACGCCGAGGTAGAAGGCGTGCGCGCCGTCATGGTCCAGTTTCAGGCGCGGCCAGAGCTGGAATACGTCCTGCGCGACGTGATGGCCGTCACGGTTGTAGACGTGCACGCCGTCGGAGGCGACCTGGACCCGGAAGTTCGGGTCGCGGATCGCGCGCGCCACCTCGGCGATCTCTTCGGGGGTATCCGGGAACGGCCGCTTGGCGTGCACCGTGAGCAATTCGTCCGTCAACCCCTTCGGCAACACGTTGCCTTCGCGCGCGGCATACATCAGGCGGCGCGCCACGTCGGCTTCGCGCACGGCGCGGCGCGCGTGGCCGCTCACCTGCGTGGTGAGAATCGCCGCCACGCGCAGCTCGCTCGCGATGCCGAACAGCAGCGCATTGATGCCGGTGGTATCGGCATCGACCAGCTCGGTCAGGTTGCCGATGCCCATCAGGATCGGCACATCGGGGAGGCGCTCGCGCAGGCGGTGGTAGCGCGCGATCGACGCGGTGAAGCCGAACGGAATCGGATCGAGCACGGTGTCGGCGAGGAAAGCGCGTCCGCGCGCCCGCAGCGCCTCGATCGAGGCGTAGAGCGCGGGCTCGTCGGCCGGCTCGCGTGCGACCAGCACCGGCGTCGACGCGACCTCCTCCGCGATCCAGAGGTTGTCGGGCGTGAGGCTCAGCAGGTAGTCCGCGCCGGCGTGTCCGCCACGCAGAAGTTCCTGCGGGTCGAGCGAGTCGACGCTGACCGCGAAGCCTTCCGTCCTGAGTGCCTTCACGGCATCTTCGAGGTGCGGGAACGGCGTCGACGGCAGGCAGCCGAGGTCGATGACGTCGGCGCCGTCGGCGCGCAGCTGACCGGCGCGGTCGAGCAGCGCGGCGAGATCGAGGTGCGGTGCATCGACGATCTCGGCGAGGATCGTGATGTCGTGGCGCGAGAGATCGACCGGCCGGGCCGCGCGGTCGAAGTACTGCGGAATGTCCTTGAGTTCTTCGGGTCCGCGCGTGACCGGGATGCCGTAGTGCGTCGCGAGCGCGTCCAGATCGCCGCGGCAACGGCCGGGCACGATGATGCGATCGGCCGCGACCGGCGCTTCGACGCGGCGCTGGATCAGATCGGCGGTCATCAGCGCGGCGACCTGCAGGCCGATCTCGCGCACCTCCCACGCGAACGGCGCATCCATCGATGCAAGCACGCGCTCCAGGCTCGCCTGCGCCAGCCGCCCGGTCAGGAAGAGGATTCTTTCCATGTCAGGGACAGTTCGCGCAGGCGCTGCTCCAGCGCGGCGCGCAGTTCGGCCAGCGAACTCGCAACCCGGCAGAAGTCGATCGCGCGCAGCCGCTCGACGTTCTCGAGTTCGATCCGGCGCGGCCGCAACTCGACCCACTCGCGCGGCGAGCGCGTGATCACCACGGGCTCGGTGTCGCAGGCGTAGACGATGCCCGGGATGCCCAGCTTGCCCGCCTGCGCGAACATGTTAGTGGGAAGCGTATCGGAGATCCCGAACGCGCACTTGGCAACCGTGTTGCTGGTCGCGGGTGCCAGCACGAAGGTGTGATAGAAGTCCGCGTACAGCAGTCCGACCGGGACGCTCGAGCGGCTGTTGTCGCGAAAGACGCGGAAGTCGCGTTTCAGCGCTTCAAGCGTGAGCTTGTAGAGCGGCAGCACTTCGGCGGCGGCCGCCGAGAGATACAGGTCGACGTTGGGCAGCGCCCGCGCCAGCTCGAGCGATTCCTCGAGCATGTGGCCCGAGCCGGTGACCGCCCATGCGAAGCGCGGCTTGTCGCGGTCGCCTCGCGCAGACGGCCGCGGCTGAGCCGCCTTGATGCGCGGATCCGCGCCGGTGGCCTCAGTCGACGCGCTTGGTGCTCGAGAGCTCGATGTGGAGGCGATGGAGCTTGCGGTAGAGCGTGTTGCGACTGAGCGAGAGCGCTTTGGCGACATTGCTGACGTTCCAGCGATGGTCCTCGAGCATGCGCAGCAGCGCCTGCCGCTCGGTCGCCTGGATCGAGTTCAACGATGGGTGCTTGGCAGCGACTTCCACTGCCGGCGCGGCCGGGCTCGACGGAGACGGTGGCGTCAGCTCTTTCGGCAGCTGCTGCAGCAGGGCTTCGCGCGTCACGGTGTCGCCGTCGTAGAGCGCCGCCAGGGTGCGCAGCACATGGCGCAGCTGGCGTACGTTGCCGGGCCATGAATGCTCGAGCAGCGCCGCCTCGGCGTCGGCGGTGAGCGTGAAGCGAGCCCCTTCTTCGGCGAGGATGCGCCGGATCAGGGCGATCTTGCCGGGACGGTCGCGCAACGGCGACAGCGTGATCGAGACGCCGTTCAGCCGGAAGAACAGGTCCTCGCGGAACAGGCCCCCGCGCACGCGCTCCTCGAGATCGCGGTGGCTTGCGCTGATGAGCTGGAAGTCGACTTCGACCGATTCCTCGGCGCCGAGCGGGATGACGCGCCGCGCATCGAGGACCCGCAGCAGGCGCGCCTGCAGCGCGTGCGGCATGTCGCCGATCTCGTCGAGGAACAGCGTCCCCTTGTCCGCCTGCAGGATCTTGCCGCGCCGGCCGCCGCGCTGCGCCCCCGTGAAGGCGCCCGCACGGTAACCGAAAAGCTCGCTTTCGATCAGGCTTTCCGGCAGCGATGCGCAGTTGACGGCGACGAAATTGCCGGACGAATACGGGCTGCCCCGGTGCAGGGCGAGCGCGAACACCTCCTTGCCGACGCCGGTTTCGCCGTGCAGGAGGATCGGGATGCGGCGCGCGATCACCCGCCGCGCAAGCGTGAGCTGGGTGGTGATGTCCTGGTCGCCGAACTCGAGGTCGGGCACGGTGGCCTCGGGCGCACTGGGACGCGCCAGCAGGATGCCGCTGCCTGCCCGCGCCGGGATGTGCCGGTGCAGTGTTGCCGCGGGCTGCTGAGCGACGGCGAAAAACCGGTTCGAGGCGCGGGCGCTGTAGACCGGCACCGGATGAAACGAACTCGCGATGCTGCGCTGGAGCAGGCTCTCCAGCGACGTCTTCAGCGTCTCGCTGATCTTGCGCGCCCGGATGTCCTCGAGCGAGCGCAGCCCGAGCTGGAACAGGGCGCTGCGGTTGGCCGACAGGATCGTGCCGCCGGCGTCGACCAGCAGCTTGCCGGCATGCAGCGTGTAAACGAACTCGGGCCGGCTGTGGAAGTGGATGGGGTACGCGTCGTCGAAGCGCGCATCGAGCAGGCGGTTCTCGATCGTCTGCGCCGTCATGCCGAGCAGGACGAGAGAGTGCTGCTGCAGCAGCTGCGACCGGCTGGTCACGTCGAGCACGGCGGCGAGCGCCCCATTTTGGTCGTAGACGGGAACCGCCGAGCAGGTAAGCGACGTGTACTGCGAATAGAAGTGATCGGTGCGGCAGACGGCGACCGGCGCGGCCGCCTCGGCGCAGGTGCCCATGCCGTTGGTACCGGCCTCGCGCTCGCTCCATACCGCGCCCACGCGGAAGCCGAGACCTGCCACGTCGTCGGCGAACACGGGCGAGGAGACCATGTGCAGGATCACGCCGTCGCGGCCCGCCAGCACGACGGCGCATTCCGGGTCGCCGAGCTGCTGGTAGAGGCTGGTCATCTCGAGCTTGGCGCAATCGATCACGTCGCCCGAGTGTTCCTGGCGTTCGCGCAACTCGCCGCCGCTCAGCATGGGCGGCGCGCGCACCACTGTCGGATCGAGCCGGTAGTCGTTGATGCAGCGCGACCACGAACTCGCGACGGCCTCGCTGGTGTCGCCGCGGCTCAGGCCGTGACGTACCACCGCCAGGATGCGGTCCAGGTGGGCGTCGACGCTTTCCGACACCAGACTCATCGTGTCTCCCTTGCTCCGTCAGCCACGAGACATGCTGTCCTCACGTGGGCGGGCAATGATTTTCGCGCGTGGCGAAAATTCCGGCCGCCGTCGCGCAGGGCCGGTATTGTGGCTTGGCTGCGCGGGAATGTGGAGCGCGCGTTCGCGATTTAGGCGTCATGACGGCGGCCGGTGCGCGCGATTCTTGCTCTCGATCCCGCCAACAATGCGGCAGTGCGCGCCTGGTTTTGCGGCGTGAAACGTCGAACCAAGAGATGATCCACACATGAATGCTGCCGAACTGCTGAGATCGCTTCCCGCAGCGCGCCCAGGGGAAGACACCGGCGAACCGCTGGACGTGATCTTCATCGAGGGGCTGCAGGCGCAGACCGTGATCGGCATCCACCAGAACGAGCTGCACCGGCCCCAGCCGGTTCGGCTGGACATCGCGGCCGGGATTCCACGCAGCCTCGCCTGCCGCACCGACCGCATCGGCGACACGATCGACTACAGCCTGCTGCGGACGGCGTTGCTCGAACTCCTGGCCACGCACAGGCTGAAGCTGCTCGAAGCACTGGCCGAGGAAATGGCGCACCTGGCGCTGGAGGAATTCGGTGCACATTGGGTGCGTGTCGTGCTGACGAAGCCCGCCAAGTTCGACGATCTCGCCGCGGTGGGCGTCGCCATCGAGCGCCGGCGCGAGGTGCGGGCGCGCGAACCGGCATCGGTGCTCACGCTGATCGGATCTGGCATGGTGCCAACGGCCGCGCCGGAGTAAAAAAATGCGCCGGCCACGGAGCCCATGGGCGGCGCAGGTTTTCAAGTCCACCGGCTGCGCACGAGCGCGGTCGGTGGCCGTTCCGAAAAGGGTTACTTGCTGGCCTGGAACGGGTGATCGACCGATCCCTTCTTGGCCACCACATCGCGGGCACGCGGCTCGCGATTGACCGCACGCTTGATCGACTCGCGCGTCGCCTTGTAATTGAACTCCTGGATCTTCTTGTCGTCGGCCGCCAGCCAGTGGATGAACACGCCTACGGCGACGAAGACGTCGTCGGCTTCATCGGCGGGGATCGTGCCGTCTTCGACGCTGTCGGCAACCGCCATCGCCACCGCGCGCTGCGCCGGACCGAACATCTGCACCGCCTGCTTCGCGCCCTTGATGGTCACCTTGTTGAACATCACGGTGTTGGGCTTCGCGAGCAGATTGGGAGCAACGACCGCAAGCAGGGAGGTGAAGCCGTCCTTGTTGTTCGTTAGTGCATTGCAGAACGCAACCTCAGCGGCCGAACCGCGCGGTCCCATGATGAGGTCGATGTGAGCAACCTCGTTGCCGTCGCCGACCAGCGACTCGCCGACGAGGACACGGTCAATCTTTGCCATTTGTGATGTCTCCGACAGATTGGTTATCCGGACAGACGCGTCAGCGTCGGCCGAGTATTTAACACGTTCCATGCCAATCCGGGCACGCGCAGGTCGCTCAAACGCGGGTCCATGATCGCCGCCAGGAATGCAGACGCCACCGCGAGGTCGGCGCTAGTCCCCGGGTTCAGGCCGGCGCCTTTCAAGCGCGCGTCCCACGTCGCGAGCGCATCGGGGGTCGGAGGTTTCCGCGACTTGCACCATGCTTCGAGATGCGCCCGGGCTTCGTCGGTGACAGTCTGTGCCAGGGAGCCGCCGTGTTTTCGAACAATGTGTGAATCGGGTCCCGACGCGAGAATACCGATGTAACACGCGAGCATCGCAATGGCCGGTTCGGCACTGAACCGGTCGAAATCCGCGAGCCCATCGAATACATCGGCGAACCCGCTGGCGTATTGGCGCGCGACGCGATCACGGTCCGCGGCAAGTTGCATCGCAGCGCGCAAGTCGATCGTGGGAGCCTCCCTGACGTCTTGCTGCGCAGCAGCGCCGAGTCCGCCGGGGTTCGCGAGCGCGATCGCACGGAAGGCCGCCCGCGCATCCTCGACGTTCAGGCCCGCGAGCGTGGCGCGCAACTGCGCGCGCAGCGCGTCGACGCTCCGGCCCGCCGTGGCCTGCGCCGCGGCGGCAAGCGGGGCGCACAGGAGGACGATGCCGAGGTTGGTGTTGCATTCGACCGCCGCGCGCGTCGCGCGGATGGCCCCCTCGATGCGGCGACCGACCGGCGCATCGCCTTCGCAGACGGCGTCGGCCGAGACAATTGCGCTCGCGATGAACTGTCCGGCGTGCATGCCGTGGCCAGCCGAGGCGACGCTCACGTTCCCGGGCTTGCGCACGGCGACGTCGAGCGCGCAGGCCCACAGATAGGCACGCCGCGTGTCGGCGGTCACGCGGCGAAGCGCGCCGGCCTGCCGCTGGCGGCGAACTTGCGCGTCAGGAGATCGTCGACCAGGCGCATGGCGATGTCGAAACCCGTCACCGACTGCAGTCCGCGCCATGCCGCGACGCCGTTGACTTCGATCACCTGCGCGGTCGAACCGGGTCTGGCCGGCGGCAACAGGTCGACGCCGGCGTAGTCGAGTCCGAGCGCAGCGGCTGCGTAGGTCGCGATCTCGGCGGCCTCGCCGGTCGCTCCGGTCAGCGGCGCCGCCTCGCAGCGTGCGCCTTGCGCGACGTTGTGGATCCAGTGCTCGCTGACCCGCCGCATCGCAGTAACGGCTTTCCCGCCGATGACCAGCACGCGCCAATCGAACCCGGGGTGCCGGTCGCTTGCGACGAAGCGCTGCAGATATGCATAGCCGCCGTAGTCGGCGAGATCGGGCAGGGCGGCGTACTTGCCCTCGACCTTGCCGAGGCGTCGCAGCCCATCGCCCTGCGAACCGAAGAGCGGCTTGAGCACCACGCTCGTATCACCGCCATGGGCGCGCATCACCACGCGCCGCGCTGCGGCGGTCGATTCGCCGGCCCATGCGGGCGGCGTGGGAATGCCGGCCAGATGGAGCAGGAAGCTCGTCATCGATTTGTCGACGCTGCGCTCGATCGCGCGGGCATCGTTGTAGACCGGCACGCCCAGTTCGCGCAGCGCATGCAGGATGCCGAGCCGCGCCGTCACCTGTTCGAAGGTGCCGCCGGCGATCCCCCGCACGATCGCCGCGTCGGGGAGATCGCGGCCAAAGCCGGGAATGACGATCCCGTGCCACGCCCAGGTCGTGTCGAACCGGCACGCGGCCAGGTCGACGCAGCGGCCGGCGCACCCGCGCGCGCGCAACGCCTGTTGCAGCCGCGCGGTGTGCCATCCCACCTCGTCGGTCATGATGGCAACGCGCAGCCGCGCGCCGGCATCGGCGCTGCCCGGCGCCATCAGGCCTCCTGCAGCCACGCGCCGCGCAGCAGGTCCGGGTTGATGCGGCCGCCATGCCACGTCTGGCCGCTGCGGCGGTTGCTCACCCACACCTCGGCGGGCGCGAACAACGCCGGATCGATCTTGTAGAAATCGAAGTCGTATTGCCGAAAGATCTCGGCGAACGTACGGCCGTAGTCGCGCGAATTGAGCGATGGCAGGTCGTGCGCAAGCGCCCGCGCCGCCGCATCGTCGGCATCGACGGTCAGATGCACGCGGCCGCCGTAAAGAATCGCATCGTTGGTGCGGCCCATCGCTTCCGTGCCGTCGCCGGCGGGGCTCGGCAACGGCGCGCTCGCAATGCCTTCAATGATCGAAGCGAGCGGAAAGCGGAGATGGTGTGCCTTGTGCAGCGCCACTTCGAGCACGCGGCCGACCACCTGCGTGGTGCCGGCCGCACTCGTCGTCGGGGTAAGGATCACCGTGAGGCCGGATCCCTCGAGCCCGCAGTCGCGCAACACCTTGTCGATGATCACCGCGGGCGGCTCGCGGTCGGTTTCGAGCACCAGCACGCCCGACTCGGCCTGGTCTCGGTAGCCGAGCTCCTCGAACAGCGGCTCCTTGCACGCGAGCGCGCGCGCCGGACCCGAGCCGAGCGCGAAGAACTTCTTGCCGCCGGTCTGCTCCTTGGTGGCCGCGAGGCTCCAGCCGGCGTACTGGCTCGCCAGGCACGCGATGACGGGCTGGGTGCTCCCGACCTCGATGACGGTCGGCCACTCGCCGTTGCCTGCGCGCACAACGACGCGACCCAGTCCGCCCATGCAGATCGCGGCGATGACCGCGCCCGCAGCCGTGCTGCTGCGCGCTTCGATGCCCGCATCGACGATGCGTACGCCCTGCGACGTCGTGCGCACCAGCACGTCCTGGCCCGGTGCGCCGAGCAGTTCGGCCAGCAACGGATGGGCGAGTTCGTTGACGCTGACGTGGGTGCGGGCGCGTTCAGTCGGCATGGCGGTTGACCTCGCTTCGATTCTGCACCATCGAACGCACCGTGGCTTCGTGCTGTGCAAGCAGGACGCGCACCGCTGCCGCATCGTTGCCTTGCGCGCAAACCGTGCAGAGCGGTGCGCCGGCCTCGACCCGGCTCGCGGGTTGCGGAACATCGGCGCAGCGCAGCGCAAGCAGGCGATCCGTGTCGGCGCGCGTCACGATGTGGGGTTTGGGTGCGAAGACGATGGATTCGCCACGGATCCTCGCGGCATCGATGCCTGGCAGCGAACGCGGCAGGGCGCCGGCGCACGCGTCGACGTGCAAGGCGAGAAGTCCGGTCGTGAGGTCCGCGTCGTAGAGTCCGACCGTCGAGGACGGACGTGGATTGACTTCGAGCACGCTGAAGCGGTCACCGTGCAGGATGAAGTCGAGGCTTCCGAGTCCCCGCAAGCCGAACGCTCGCGCGATGGCCTGGGCAGCCTCGGCGAGCTCGGTCGAGAGCCGGGGCGCGAGATCGACCACCGGCCCGATGGCGCCGTGATAGATGTACGGGCGTTCACCGTGTGGCCGGGCCAACAGCGCGTTGACGGCGATCGGGGCGGCGCGGTCGCCGTCGGCGACGAACAGGACCGACATCGGCCGCCCGGCAATCTCGCGCTGGAAGTACCCCCTGGCGCCCGCGGGGCGAAGTCGCAAGCGGTCAGCGCGGCGGACATGCCACCCGCCGCTCGACGCGAAGTCCTTGGCCAGCCAGCCGCTGCGTTGCCGCGGCGCGACCGTGCTCGTCTCCGGATGCGGAATGCCGAGTTTGTTCAGGCGTGCGAAAAAGCGGCGCGGGTCGCGCACCGCATCGATCGTCGCCGCGTCGTTGCCGAGCAGCGGCAGGCGACGCGCTCCTTCTGCGAGCAATTCCGCCTGCGCCTCGAAACCCGCACCCGCCACCCAGCCGATGCAATCGCGCCTGTCGCGCGCGGCCGCCAGCGCGGCGAGAAGCCGATCCCGCTCGATGTGAAGCGCCGAGGCGTCGCCGATGCCGAACCATGCCTCGGCGGCGGCGCGGGTGTCGACGTCGCCGAACAGATCGAGCGCGATGACGTCCCAGCCGGCGCGCCGCGCGGATGACGCGAGCATGCGCGCCGACAGCGCGGCGACGACGAGCGCCGGCACGCGTCCCGGGGCCGCCGTCAGCCCGCGAGCTGGCTGCGGGCGACCGCGAGCGCTTCGCCGATGCCGAGCACGACCGGCCTGGTCGCTTCGCGCATCTGCACGAACAGCTTGTGCTGCACCTGGTACTTGACGTTGCCGATCGCAAGCGCGCCGATGCCGACCGCGCGCCCGTTGCCGATCTGCTTGCCGTTGTCGAAGACGTCGACTCCGGCGATGCCGGCCGGAGGCACTGCGTTCACGTCGGCCGCGAGCAGCATCTTGCTCGCGCTCGCGACATCGGCTGCTGTCATCAATTGCACGCCCGCTGCCGCCGTGGCCAGCACGACCTCCGCGTCGGCAAGGGCGCTCCGCAGTGCGGCCGGCGAATCGGCCGCGACCGGTTCGGCCGCTGAATTGAAACGACGATTGGTCGCGTCGGTCGCCTTGCGCGCACGCTCGATGCCGCTGTGGCTCGCGATCGCGACCCGCGCGCCGAGCTGGCCCGCCAGCACCGCGGCGATGCGCCCGACCGCACCGGTGCCGCCGAGCACCAGCGTGCGTTTGCCGGCGAGATCGGTCTTGTGCGTTTTCTTCAGGTGGTGTTCCACGCACGCCACCAGCGCCGCGGCGGTGGTGAACGAGCCGCTCGGGTCGGCGAACACCGAGACCACGAACGGCGGCACCATGGCCTTGTGCGCGGCCTCGAGCATGTCCGCGGCGACCACGACGTCGCGCCCGCCGATGAAGATGCCCGTGAAACCCGCACCCTTCGGTCCGCGCGAAAAGATCGCGTCCTGCGTCATGGCCGCGACGTTGTCGGTGCCGACCTCGGCGTACGGCACGACGACCTGGTAGCCGGCGTCGACGGCCATGTTGACGTCGAACGGGCTCATCTGCTTGCCCGGCGTGAACATGTGAAGGATGTATTGGCGATCCATGGTGCTTCCCGTGGTGAATGAAGGCGGTTCAGCGCGTCAGCAGCGCGCCGTGATTGCGGCCCTTGACGATGCGCAACGCGAGTTGCGCGGCGACCTGGCCGGCCGCGCGCGCGCGATCCACGGCTCGATCGGCATCGGCTTGCGAGGCGAAGATGGCGAAGCCGGTCGGGCCCCACGAACTCTGGCCGACCGCGGCGTCGAAGTTGGTGCCCAGCCATTCGACGACCTGCGCCACTGCCCGGCTCGTGTAGGCGCTTGCGTGTTGCGCCGGCGCGAAATGCGCCCCGATCACGCGCTGGAGTTCGCTGATGCCGTGCGCGAACCGGGCGAAGTCGGTCTCGTGCAACGCGGGCAGGATCTGCATCAGGACGAGATGCGCGAGATGCGCGGCCGTCGCCTGCTCCATCGGCTGCAGCTGCGCGATTGCGCGTCCCTCGTCTTCGCCATGCAAGCCGGCACCCCGCGGGTCGAGGACGAGCAGCACCCGCCACGACTCGGGGAAATCGGCGCGCGCCAGCAGCGGCGCGGGTCCATCCCTGCCCGGACCGGCGTCGAGCAAAAAGCCTCCGCGATCGAACGCCGCGACGCCGACGCCCGAGCGCTTGCCGCGTCCGAGCGCACGCGCGAGATCCGTGGTCGTGACGTCGATGCCATGCAGCGAAGCGAAGCCGCGCCCGAGGGCAAGGGCAAGTTGCGTCCCCGAGCCGAAGCCGGCATGCGGCGGCAGGACCTCGCGCAGGTGGACGGCGAGCGGGGCGTCGCGTCCCGACAGCCGCTTGAGTGTTCTGACGTGCTCGCGCACGCGGTCGACGTCCTGCTCGGTTCCGGGCTCGGCGTCGACGGAATCATGCGCAGCCTGGCGCAGCGCCACGCGCGTACCCGGTCCGTCGATCGTCAGGCCGAGACTGCCGAACCTGCGGCCGAGCGAACCGTCGGGATCGATGAATCCGAGGTGCAGCCGTGCCGGCGCCGCAACCGTCACCTGCGCGGCCACGCTCGGCTGAACGCTGAGTTCCGATAACTTCATGCCGAACATCGCCCGTCCCGGGCTGCTTCGTTCCGGGCACAGGATGTCACATGCTGTTTCACTTGGCGTCGTACTTGATGTAGCGGAAGCGCTGATCGTTGTTCGGTGTCCCCTCGAGCGGTCCGCCTTCGGTCGCGGGTTGCCACTGCACCACCTCCTCGATCTTGCGTGCGAGGGCGAAGTCCTTGTCCGTGATGCCCTTGGCGCTGTGCGTGGTCAGCTTGACGATGACGTACGCGTAGGAGACGGTGAGATCCGGATGGTGCCAGGCGGCCTCCGCGAGGTGGCCGACCGCATTGACCACCATCAAGGTGCCTTTCCAGCCCTCGGTGCGGTACTTGCGGCGCAGGGTGCCGCTTTCGTAGTACCAGTGCGGCAACTCGGCGGCAAGGCGTTGCGTGATCTCGGCTTCGGAATAGACCTTCTCTTCGCGCATGATTCGAATCGTCCGCTGAAGTGAAACGACTCGGCGGCTAAACCATCGAAGGAGCGGTCCAGCCGCCGAGGGAACAGCGGCACCGCGTTCGATTGCACAACGCGTGCCACCGAATCTGCCATGATCCACGGGCCGGCCCCGGGAAGCAATCGCTGCGCTGCGTCGCGGGTGTCATGTCGTGCAACAAGCCATGAGCACGAGTTCCCTGTTTACCCGTACCGCTGCCCGCTCCCCGTGGCGGCGGGTGCTGCGCATGACGCTGATCGCGGTCGCAATCTACGGAGGCGTGCTGCTTCTGCTGTATTGGAAGCAGGAGTTCCTGCTGTTCGCGCCGACGCGGTTGCCGCCCGGACATCGCTTCAGCGTGCCGGATGTCGTCGAGCGCACCATCGACGTCGATGGCGCGACCTTGTCGGCACTGCACTTTCGCCAGCCCGGTGCCAAGGGAGTCGTGTTCTTCCTGCATGGAAACGCGGGAAGCCTGGAGCAATGGCTCACCGGAACGGACTTCTATCGGCGCACCGGCTTCGACCTGTTCATGCTCGACTATCGTGGCTACGGCAAGAGCACCGGGCGGATCACCAGCGAAGCGCAACTGCACGCCGACGTGCGCGCGGCCTGGCAGGCGATCGCCCCCGAGTACGCCGGCCGCAAGGTCGTCCTGTACGGCCGCTCACTCGGCAGCGGGTTGGCGACCAGGCTGGCGACCGAGGTCGACGCGGATCTGCTCGTGCTCGTGTCCCCGTACAGCAGCCTGCGCGATGTCGCGCGCGACCACTATCCGTGGGTACCGGGCGCGCTGCTGCGTTATCCGATGCGCACCGACGAGTGGCTGCCGCACGTTCGCATGCCGGTGCTCATCCTGCACGGCGACCGCGACCGCATCATCGGTGTCGAGCATGCCGAGCGCCTGCGCGCCTTGCATCCCGCGGCCGAGTTGGTGCGGCTACGTGGCGTCGACCACAACGACATCGATCTTTCGCAGGAGTATCAGCGGAACTTGGCCGGGCGGTATCGGAGCTTGTAATCCGCTGCGGTGTCGAATCCAGGCGCCGCTTCGGTGTCGATTGCGCGGGTCCCTTCTGCAGCGTAGCCTGATCCGTCCCGAGAAGCCGGGTCCGTTCTGAGGATGAGGTCGATGCGATGAGCCGCGGTGAGTGGAGGTATTCCTGGATTTCTGGCTGCGCCTGCCTATTTCTTGTGGCATGCGCGACGCCCCCAATCAGCCAGAAGCTCACTGGTGAGGAAATCAAGGCTCTGATTGCGGGGCGCACGTACGAATGCGAAGGCCGTGACGGGTGGTATGTGGCCTACTACCCAAATGCGGAAACCGCCGTGCTCAATTTCACCGACTATGACGGCGGGATGGTGCGTGTCAAGGGTGCTGTGCGGTACGAGGCAGACAGTGTCTGCGTGACCTGGAGCCGGCCTGACTGGGGGCACGCTTGCTACGCCTTCTATCGGGAAGGGAATGCGGTGCGCTCGATCAAGGTAACTGAATCGGCCCGCCGCGATGAATGTCTTGGCAGGGTAGTCAACGACAACCCGCGGCGGTATTAAACCCGTGAGGTCGCGCCGGAGCGACGATGTTCGCGCTTGGCCGCAGAGTGTGGCGCCCCCGGCCCCTCCCCGCGAGAGCGGGGGAAGGGCGATTTTTGAGAGGCGGGTGCAGGCCGCGACGCCGCTGAAAAGAAAACGCGCCAGGTTTCCTGGCGCGTTTGGTTGCGGGGCGGAAGTACCGAGCCGAACCGGGTTTTTCGTTACTCGCCGTGGAACTGCACGCGGCGATTTTCGGCAGCGGCGGGATCCGATCCCTCGATGGGCCGGAACAGGCCGTAGCCGATGTCCTTCAGGCGCGCCGCATCGATGTGATGCACGCTGACCAGGTAGTCCTTGACGGCGGCGGCGCGCCGCTGCGAGAGGGCGAGGTTGTAGTCCTCGGTGCCGACTGCGTCGGTATGGCCTTCGACGATGACGACCTGCGTCGGGGGGAGCAGCTTGATGCCGGCTGCAAGCGCGTCCAGCTGCGGGCGGGCCGAGGGCGCAATCCTGGCCGAGTCGAAAGCGAAGTGAACGGGGAGCGAAAGCGCCTTGGCGGCGGGCCCCGCAACGGCGCCTGGTTGATCGAGCAGGCGCAGCGAACGGGTCTTGACGATGTGGGTATTGAGGATCTGAGCCACTTCCTGCGGGTTCACCTCCTGGCCTTCGCGGTAGTGCACCACGCCTTGCGCAAGAGCAGACGAGGTGGTCGCGGCGATCGCCAGGCAGAACAGCGCCAACTTGCTGATCATGTTCGACTCCGTGGGCAATGGTGCCCTTGCGCCCGTGAGTTGCACCGGCGCGGGGCCCGGTTCAACCGAACATGCCGAAAATTCACGCGTGAGAGATATCGAACCGATCCCGCTCACGGGAGCGGCAGGCTCGCGGCGCGCAAGGACCGACGGCTTCGCAGCCGGGGCGGCCAGGAGGGCCGTGCCTTGCTAGCCCGCGCGCGACGTCCCGAGCCCCTGCTTGTCCTCGGTCGAAGCGTCCTCCAATTCCTCCATGTCTGGGAACGACCTCGCAACGGTCGCCTCGAGTCGTCGCTGGTGGTCGCGCAGCGAGGCGCGGCGCTCCTCCGGCAATGCGGTGATCAGATCGGCGATCAGCGCCTTCATTCGGCGCATGACCTGCACGCTGCTCGCGCCGCAGTAGCGAATTTCATCGAAGGCCAACTCGAGGAAATCGTGCCAGGCCGGATACGGAATCACGACACGCAGCCCGGTCTCGTCGCGCAGGGCGCCGATTTCAAGGCGCCGGCTGCCCAGGCGCCGCAAGAGGTCCTCGAGCTGATCGAGTGCCTGGACGGCCGTGGTCGGGTCATTCACCGCCGGCGAGAGCGCCCGGATCGCGATGTCCACCAGCAGTCGGACGGCATACTTCGGATCCTGGGTGAACGTCCGCTCGAGTCCGAGCTCGAATGCATCCCTCAGCGCGCCCTCGTCGATGGTGTGGCGGCCGCCGAAGACGCGCAGTATCTCGGTACCCTCGACGACGCTGTCGCCAACCGCCGCAACCAGGACAACGACCCCGCCAGCCGCCTTCGACAACGCCAGCAGAGCAGGAACATCGAGCGCCTGCACCGTCCGCGGAGCTCCGGCGTGGTACAAGGTCTGGGTCAGGGGGAGCTTCCGGTATTCGCCGCGCTCGGCCGTCGCCGCAGCGGAGGCGAGCGGCGGATAGGTCTCCTCGATCACGCGACGCCCGCGAGTGGTCGTGAAGTCGAGCGTCCTGTTGATCTGAAGCAGGGAGATCCTTTCTATCAGTGCGATGAACATGGCGACGCTCGCCAGAAGCAGGACGATCACGAGCCACGCGCTGAGGAACGGCGTCCCCTGCGCGCCGGGGCGATCCACCCAGGCTATGGCGGCGATCGAGTACAGGAACGTGGCGGAGAACAGCCCCACCGAGTGCCATAGCACGCGGTCGCTGGCAAGCCACAGGGCCAGGCGCGGCGAGTACGCCGTCGCGCTGAACTGCACCATGACGAACGCCAGCGCGAAAACGATCCCGGTCAACGCGATCATGCCCGACCCAACCGACGAGAAGATTGCCACGGCAGCTCCCGCGCTCAGTCCGGACTTCGATGCCGGGAACAGGCTCGCTTCGAGCCTGGGGAGCATCAGCCCCGCGAGGATTGCGATCGCCGCGTACAGCGCGGGAATGCTCCAATTGGGCAGTTGCATCCGCTCGCGTCGAACGTTCATGAAGCGCCTCGCTTCGCTGCCGCAACAGCGTGAACCATGAACGGCCCGATTCCGGAGTGGGTTGTAACGGCGGTCGCGGCGGTCACCGTGTTCACGGTCATGCTTTCCATCGGGCTCGGCATCGTCCTCGGCGAGCTGCGCTGGATCTGGCAACGGCCGGATCCGATCGCCCGCGGTCTGTTCTCGGTGCTGGTAGCGGTGCCAGCGCTGGCCCTGGCGATCACCCGCACGCTCGAGGTCCCCAGGCTGGCCGCGATAGGCATCGTGCTGATGGCGATCTCGCCCGGTGCCCCGGCGGCGCTGCGGCACTCGCTCACGGCGGGCGGGCACCGTGCATTCGCACCGAGTCTGCAGATTTGGGTCGCGATCCTCGCCGTCGTCTCCATGCCGCTCTCCCTCGCCGCACTGAATCCGCTCTATGCGGGGCATGCGAGCGTGACACCCTGGAACATCGCACGCCAGGTGTTTCTCGCGCAGTTGCTGCCCATCGGGCTGGGTGTCGCGCTACGGCACGCCAGCACTCGGCTCGCCGACCGGCTCGAAGCGCGGCTCGCGCGCATCGGCACGCTGCTGCTGGTCGTGCTTGCTGTCGTGGCTCTGATCGACGTTTGGGAGGTGACCCTGGGCGCGGGGCTTCGAGTCGCCTCCGCAATCGTGCTTACCACCGTCGGAGCGCTCGCCGTCGGCCACCTGCTGGGAGGCCCCGAGCCTGCCACGCGTGCCGCCGTTGCGATCACCAGTGCGGCGCGCAACCCCGGGCTGGCGCTGCTGGTGGCTACGTTGAATGCGGCGCCCGACGCGATCAAGGGCACCGTGTTGGCCTACCTCGTCATCTCGCTGCTCGTCATCGTCCCGTACGTGGCATGGCGCCGCTTGGCGCGCCCGCAAAGGCCGCGCCTGAGATGAAGGCAGCAAGGGGTGCCTCATCCGCCGAGCGCCATGATTGCCGCGGTGAGTGCAACGCCGGTCACGGCCATTGCCAGGCCGCCACGCCACGGCGAGCCGCCCGCATGGCGCGCCAACAGCCAACCGGCGAGAAAGAGCATCGCGAGCGCCACGGCGTTCGAGGCTCGCACTGCGACCGCCGCACTTTCGAACACCATGAAGGGCACCACCACTGGAAACGTCGCTGCCACGACCAGCAGGAACACGCCGAACGCACCCTTGATGTCGTGCCAATCGAGGTGCGGCCGTGCCGGCACGTCGTGACGTTCGACCAGGCGGCGGCGCAGCGCCTCGAGTTCTCCGGCGCCTGCGACCGCTGCGATGCCTGCGGGCAGCACGCCGGCGACGAGTGCTTGCCCGGCAGTTGCGTCGATCCCTCCCCGCAGGCGAGCGAGCAGCGTGCGGTTGCGCGTCCGGTCGGTCACCGTCCGGACGAGGTACATCACCGCGTCGGCGAGTCCCCAGGCGAGGTTGCATCCGAGCGCGGTGATCATCATCGTGCGCACCTCCTGGTGACCGGCGGTGGCTACGCTGACCGAGCCGACGAATGTCATCGCCATGAGGAGGCCGAATATCACCTCCGAGACACGATCGACCGGGTCGAGTACGCGCGCTGAATTCCGGGTTTCGAGATCCGCCATGGGTTCCCCTGTTGCAGTAGCGGTGCGCCAGCGTACCGGCTTGTCCTCAGGCAGCGGCGCAAAGCGTTGCAGTCAGGCAAATGGACGACCGGGACGAGAATGCCGCGTTGCGTCGTAAGGAGCCGACGAGGGTCGGCGACTGCAGATGGATGGAGGGGTTCAGGGTCGCCCTACAGGCCGAAGGTCGAGCCGAGAAACCCGTAGAACGATCAGACGCGGTGTGGCCGGACTTACGACCCTGCTCTTTCTGGCGTGGCGGCAACAGCGCGGCCAGAACGGCAGCTATGCCAGGGCCCGCGAAGGCGGGCCGTCTCGCTAGCGGTCGCGGAAGAGGGCGTTGAAGCCGATCTGGGTTTCGGCGTCGAGGTTCATCAGCTCGGCACTCAGCCAGGCGGGGCGAACGTCGTCGCAGCCATAGTCCTCTTCGTCGCCGATCACGACGGTTACGCCGCCGCCGACATCGTCGAGGTCGAGGTCAAAGTCCACTTCGTCCATCTGTGCCTCCGAGTTTCCGGTTCGTCGGCGCCGGGCGCCGAATCCGACCGTGAGTTGCTTGCGGGCGCGAAATGGTTCTATCGGCGCTAACCTTGACGCAGACACGGGGGGGCGGGAAGGCGTCGTCTTCTCGCAGCTGGTACTGCCGGCATGCGCGCGCCACCCGTCGTAGAGAGGAGTCATGGCTGACCGGCCAGCGCGTCCACCCGATGGGCGCCCGCGTGCGCTGACCGGGCTCGGCGACGTCGTCGATGCGCTGCGCAATCTCGGGCTGATCCGGGTCGGGCGCGGCGCGCGGCGCCATCTGGCGCATTTCGTCGCCGACGACGGCCAGCGCATTTCGGTGCAGGTACGCGGTGCCGGGCCGCCGGTCGTCCTGATCCACGGATTGGCGTGTTCGCACCGGCACTGGTCGGCGGTGGCGCGGCGGCTGGCGCGGCGGTTTTGCGTCTACGCCTGGGACGCTCGTGGCCATGGCCCGTGCCAGGGCAACACGACGGCGCGCATCACGCTCGCGCGCCTGGCGCGCGATCTGCACGACCTGATCGGGCATTTTCGCCTCGAGCGAGTGGCCCTGGTCGGTCACTCGATGGGCGCACTCACCGTGCTGCAATACCTCGCCGACTTCGGAACGCAGCGCGTCGGGGCGATAACGCTGGTCGACCAGTCGCCACGCATCGTGACCGACGACGATTGGCAGCTCGGGCTGTTCGGCGGGTGCAGCGCGGCCATGCTGGCCGGCCTCATTGCCGGTGCGCGCGACAACCTTGCGGAACTCGTGCTGCGCGAGATCGAAGCGAGCGGCCATCGCTGGCTGCAACGCCTGTTCGCCGCTGATGCCCTGCTCGGCCGGGCGCTCAGGCGCTGGTTGCAGTCGATGGAGGTGCGCCCGCTGCTCGACCTGTGCGATTCGCTGGTGGCGGCCGACTTCCGCGCGCTGCTGCTGCGGTTGGAACTGCCGCTGCAGGTGGTGCTCGGCGGTCGAAGCGCGCATTACGGCGGCCTAGCGCTCGACGCCTACTACCGCCGCACGGTGCCGCACGCATGGGTCGAGGTGTACCCGCGCGGCGGCCATTCGCCGCACTACGCGGAGCCCGCGCGATTCGCGCGCGACCTGATGCGCTTCGTTGCCGACCTGCATGCGCGGGCCGGCCCCGCGATGGAGCAGCGCGTCAGCGAGGCGGCCGGATAAGGATTTGTGTCAGGCCGGCGGCCCGCAGCGGCCCGAGGCGCTGTTCTTGAAGCAGAAGTCCGCAGTCAGGCTCGAAGACTCCCACGGCACCTGGACCCGCTGCGTCTCCTCCGCCACGCCGATGCGGACCTTCTTGAACAGCTGTTCGATGGCGATGCCGGGTGTGCCCAGGTTGGCGAGGAGATGCTTGGCGTAAATGCTGTGGTTGTCGTTGGCGCCGTCCAGCGCAATGCCGTTGGGGGCGGTCGAAAAGGCAACCAGCGTGCCGACCGGTGCGTCGAGCGGGGCAAGCCCCGGGGTGGTCGCCCCACGGAAGCGGATGCGCCTGCCGTCGGGCCCGACGATGACGCCGGCCGAAAATGGGTTCACCCGACAGGCGTCGAGGATAACGATGTTGATGCCGTGCTTGATGGCGCCGAGCCGGTCCACCAGTTCACCCACGTCGGCGCTCTTGGCCGAGATCTCGTCCTCGCTCTGCACTTCGGCGTCCACCGGCACCAGGTAGTTGCGCCCTTTCGACTGGATCCCGTGGCCGGCATAGAAGACCAGCCGCACGGCGCTCGAAGCGGCCTTGACCGAGAACTCGCGCAGCGCCTCGATCAGCTGCGGCAGCGTCGTGTTCTCGTGCAGCATCACAGTGAAACCGAGTTGCTTGAGCCGGTCGGCCATCGCGACGGCGTCGTTGACCGGATTCTTGAGCGGAGCGGTGCGGTATGCGCTATTGCCGATGACGAGCGCGATGCGGCCATCGCTCGGTTGGGCCAATGCCCGGCGCGCCGGAACCGCGACACTCGCGACGGCCGCCGCGACGCAGCCGAGAAGGCGGCGGCGGCCGGCGCAGTGCCCAGTCAACGAGTTCGATTCGATCGGCATCGGACTTTCAGGTGCGCTCTCAATCGTGGGGCGGAATGCCGGGGGCCAACTCGACGGCCTGCACGATCGGCCGGCCCCGCAACTTCGCCGCCGCCTGTTCTTCCTTGCCGGCCGGGACACGCACGTAGTAGTCGCCCAGCTGGCCGGGACCTCCTACCAGTGTGCCCTGGACCGAAACGAGCAGAAGGCGAATATCCGATTCCTTCGCGTCGGGCGCGAAGTTGACTTTCACGAGCGGGCCTTCCTCGACGGCCTGGGCGTGCATCGCACGCATGGCGATTTCATCGTCGCTGGCCGACCGGCTCATCAGCGTGGCCACCACGCCGCCTTGCACGACGACGACGCCGAGCAGGGCGAACGTCACGGCCGGGCGCAAAGCGAAATCGCCGAAGAAGGCGCTGATGCGCTCGGCCAGGGTTGGGCGGTCGCCGCGGATCAGGTTCATCGCCCTGGACAGGCCGAGAGTGGCGGGCACCGCGGGCACGGTCTCCTGGATCCGCTTCTGCAGCGACTGGTACCAGGCGAGCTCGGCGCGCGCATCGGGGTGATCCGTCAGGTACCGGTCGACCCAGGCGCGGTCCGCGGCATCGATCGAGCCGTTGACGTACCACGGCAGCAGTTCGGCAAAGCGTTCGTTGCTCATGATTCCACTCCGGGGGCCGAGCCTTCGCGTTCGAGCAGAAGGCGCAGGCAGTTCTTGATCCTTTGCCGTGCGTGAAACAGCCGCGTCTTGACGGTGTTCTCGGGGCAACGCTGGATCGCCGCCACTTCGGCGAGCGACATTCCTTCGTAAAAAACCAGGTGCAGGCACTCGCGGTGCTCTTCGGAGAGCTTGCCCATGCAGTGCTGCACCCCCTCGCGCCGCTGCTGTTCCGCAAGGCGGGCATATGCGTCCGGGCCCTCGTCCGGCGTGATCTCGGCGACGTCGTCGAGGTCGGCGTGATCTTCGTCCGGGCGGCGGCTGCGATATACGAGGAGCGCCTTGTTGCGAGCGATGCCGATGAGCCAGGTGCTGAACGCCGACTCGCCGCGAAAGCGGGTCGGGTTGCGCCAGACCTCGTACATCGTATCCACCAATACCTCCTCGGCTTTCGCCTGGTCCTTCAACTGGTTCAGCACGTAGGCAAACACCTTGCGGCTGAACGCCTTGTACAACTCCTGGAAAGCGGCCTGGTCCTGCCTGGCAATTCGCTCCAGCAGCTTGCTGACCCGCTCGTTTTCCATGACCTCTTCGCGTGTATCGGGGACGGACAAAATATAGAGCCCACCCTTGCGACTGGCCAGAAAACCCGTGCTTCACCGGACGGGAGGCACGTGGATCAGGATTCGGGGCTGAGTTGCCGGTACGGCCCGGACGGTTCAAGAATTTTCACGCCCTGTCCGGTTTCGACGCCAGATGGCGACGCAGGTCGGTTCGAAGCCCTGCAACGGGGCAGCCGGAGCGCGGCTTCTTTCCCGCGCCCCAGGGACGATCAGACGTGCGCGATGGCCAGGCCGCCCAGCGCGACGCCGAGCGTGGCCACGCCGTACACACCCCAGACCAGCCATTCCCGCCGCGTGAGCAGGGCGATCGCGGACAAGGCGATGGAGATCTGCAGGGCGGTGGTTGCCTGGGCCCACCGGTGGTGGACGTGCAATTGCGCCTCGCTCTGCTCGTCCCAATTCTTGGCCTCGGCCTCGAGCTTGTCCGCGGCGGCCTTGATCTCGTCCTTCTCCTTCCTGTACCGCGCGACCTCCTGGCGATAGAAGTCCTGCTTGTCTGGTGCGTTGGTGAGCGTCAGGCCGAGCTCCGACAGGTTCTGCTTGTTGCTCTTTGCCTGGTAATAGTTCCACTGGTCCGAGGCTTCGGTCTTCTTGATCGCCGCGTTGTTCTTGTAAATGGTCGCATTGGCCTGGCTTGCGCCGCCCTGGTAGGACATCAACGCGCCGCCCGTAGCGAGGATCGCCGTCAGCACCGCGATACGGCCGGAGAACCGGTCGCCGGCGCCGTGCTCGGCGGCGTGCTCGAGCTGGTGGTCGTGCGGACCGTGAACGTGGAAATGATCGTGCGCCATCCTGTTACCTCCTCCCTGGAGAAAATTCAAAGCCGCGTCAGGTTTTCGGGCGGCGATCGTACGTGATGAATTCGAGGGCGAAGGGCCGAGCTGCCGTGGGCGCGTGCGGTTCGCGATCGACGACCGCCCATTCCCCCGGGTCGGGCTGCGGAAAGAACGTGTCGCCGTCGAAATCCGCGTCGATCTGCGTGACGATCATGCGCTGTGCGCGCGGCGCGGCGTCCCTGAACAACTCTGCTCCGCCGATCACGAAGACTTCGGGCATGCCGCCGGTCAGTTCGAGCGCGGCATCCAGGCTCGCAACGACCTCGGCGCCGGAGGCGTGGAAAGCCGCGTTGCGCGAGACGACGATGCTGCGCCGTCCCGGCAACGCGCGCCCGATGGAGGTCCACGTGCGTCGCCCCATGATGATCGGATGGCCCATCGTCGTGCGCTTGAAATGTGCCAGGTCCTCCGGCAGGCGCCAGGGCAACGTGCCGGCGCGGCCGATCGCGCCGTTGCGCGCGCGCGCGACGATCAGCGTCAGCCGGGGGCTCGCGGTCATAGGTCGGCGGGGATGGCGCGGCAACCGCGCTCAGACGGCGACGGGTGCCTTGATGTGCGGATGCGGGTCGTAACCGAGCACCTCGAAGTCTTCGTAGACGTAGTCGTACAGGCTGGGCGGCCGGCGCTTGATCTCGAGGCGCGGCAGCGGGCGGGGAGTGCGCGAGAGTTGCTCGCGTACCTGGTCCAAGTGATTGCTGTAGATGTGGCAATCGCCGCCAGTCCAGACGAAATCGCCCGGCGCGAGATCGCACTGCTGCGCCACCATGTGCGTGAGCAGCGCGTAGGACGCGATGTTGAACGGCACTCCCAGGAAGATGTCGCAGCTGCGCTGGTAGAGCTGGCACGAGAGCCTGCCGTCGGCGACGTAGAACTGGAACAGCAGATGGCATGGGGGCAGTGCCATTTTCGGAATGTCGCTCACGTTCCAGGCCGAGACGATCAGGCGGCGCGAATCCGGATTGGAGCGGATCTGCTGCAGCACCTGCGTCATCTGGTCGATGTGGCTGCCGTCGGGTGCCGGCCACGAACGCCATTGCACGCCGTACACGGGTCCCAGCTCGCCGTCGGCGCGTGCCCACTCGTCCCAGATCGTGACCCCGTTTTCGCGCAGGAACCGCGCGTTCGAGTCCCCGCGCAGGAACCACAGCAACTCGATGATGATCGAGCGCAGGTGCAGCTTCTTGGTCGTGACGAGCGGAAAACCCTCCGCCAGGGGAAAGCGCATCTGGTAGCCGAACACGGACACGGTGCCGGTTCCAGTGCGATCGGTCTTTGGGGTGCCGTGCTCGAACACATGGCGCATGAAGGTTTCGTAGGCGTGCATCGCTGAATATTAGCGACACTCACAGGGCGAACTGCAGCGCGGCGAGCCGCGCGTACAACCCGCCGCGCGCGATCAGTTCGGCGTGCGTTCCGGCGTCGACCAGGCGGCCGTGCTCGACCACGAAGATGCACGCCGCGGCCTGGACGGTGGCCAGCCGATGCGCGACCACGATGGTCGTCCGATTGCGCATCGCGGTGCGCAGCGCCGCCTGCACCGCGCGTTCGCTTTCCGCATCGAGGCTGCTGGTCGCTTCGTCGAGCAGCAGCAGCGGCGCATCCTTGACCATCGCGCGGGCAATCGCGATCCGCTGCCGTTGCCCTCCCGACAGGCGTACGCCGCGTTCGCCTACGAACGTTGCATAGCCGTCCGGCAGTCGCTGCGCGAACTCCTCGACGAAAGCCGCGCGCGCCGCCACCCTGGCCTCGTCCTCGGTCGCGTCGGTGCGGCCGTAGCGGATGTTTTCGAGGATCGTGCCGGAGAAGATCACCGGCTCCTGCGGGACCACGGCGATGCGGGCGCGCAGGTCAGCGAGACGTAATTCGCGCACGTCGATGCCATCGATCGCGATCGCGCCGGTTTCGATGTCGTAGAAACGCTGCAGGAGCTGGAAGACGGTCGTCTTGCCGGCGCCGGAGGGACCGACCAGCGCGACGGTCTGACCCGCCTCGATCCGGAGGCTCAGGTCGTGCAGCACCGGGTGGCCCGGGCGCGACGGATACGCGAAACGCACGTTATCGAACTCGACGCGCACGCCGCCTTGCACTTCCGGCAGCTCGCGCGGCCGGTCCGGGTCGACGATGTGGCTGCGCGTCGCGAGCAGTTCCATCAAGCGCTCGGTCGCGCCCGCAGCGCGCAGCAAGTCGCCCCACACCTCGGCCAGCACCGCGACGCTCCCGGCTATGAGTGCGACGTAAAGCGCGGTCTGCGACAGGTCGCCCGGTGACAGGCGGCCCGCGAACACGGCTTGCACGCCGCCGTACAGGCCATAGAGCAGAGAACCGAAAACCCCGATGATCACGAACGCGGTCAACGCCGCGCGCGTGCGGGTGCGGCGGATCGAGGTCGCGAACGCGTTTTCGTTCGCGCTCGAGAAGCGACCTGCTTCCGCGTTTTCCTGCGTGAAGCTCTGCACGACCGGGATCGCGTTCAGCACCTCGGCTGCGATGCCGCTGGTGTCGGCGATGCGGTCCTGGCTGGCGCGCGAGAGGCGGCGCACGCGCCGCCCGATCAAGACCGCCGGCGCGACGACCAGCAAGACGATGACGATGACGGTCAGCATCAGGCGCGGCGTCGTTGCCACCAACATGCCGACGGCGCCCAGGCCGATCACCGTGTTGCGCAAGCCCATCGAGATGCTCGAACCGACGACGTTCTGGATCACCGTGGTGTCGGTGGTCAGCCGCGACAGCACTTCGCCCGTCTTCAGCGTCTCGAAGAACTGCGGGCTCTGCGAGAGCACGTGCGTGTAGACGGTGCGGCGCAAATCGGCGGTCACGCGCTCGCCGATCCAGCTCACCATGAAGAAGCGCGCGGCGGTGAAGATGCCGAGCGAGACCGCAACCAGGAACAGCAGGCCGAAGTACTCCCGGACCAGAGTCAACCGCTCCACGGTCGCGAGGCTGGCCCGGCTCATCAAGCCGCCGTCGACCAGCATCTTGACTGCGAACGGGGTCACGAGGGTCGAGGCCGCGGCGCCGAGCAGGAAGATCGTCGCGAGAATGATCTGACGCCGATACGGCTGAAGAAACGGCAGCAGCGCGCGCAACGGTCGCACGGATTTGGCTGCCGGGGTGACGTTGCTCATCGTGTGGTGTTCGTTTGTTGCAGGTGCGTCGCGAGCGGCGCATCTTATCGAGAGTCGGGTGAACGGCAGTCCTGCGTGATACTGTTGACGTTCCTCTCCTGAGTCGGCTGCTAACGGGGCAATTTACGCATGCAGATGCATTCCCAGCCGACGCAGGCAGCGCATCGACCCGAAGCGGCACCGCCGACCGCGGAGTTGGAGGTCGGGGTCGTCGGGTACCTGGTGCCGAAGTCGCGCAACGCCTGGCGCGTGCACAGCGTGTTTGCGAATGCCTGCAACTTCAGCTGCGATGACGGTCTGGTGACGCTGGTTGCTCCGCGCTCGGGACGCGGACCGACCCTGCTGTCGCTGCGCCGCAGTCCGCCTCGGCGCCTGGAGAGCCTGTTTACGGTCGGCGAGGTTCTTTCCTGGCTTGCGATGACCCTGCGCACGGCGCGCGTGGCCCTGCGATTCGACGCTGCCGACATCTGGTCGCCGCCGGCGCCGCGGACTCACACGATGCCGATGCAGATCGAAGCGAACCTCGCGGTCGCCTTCGAGCGGCTGGCGTTTGGCCGGCAGCAGCGCCCCGGCGTCCTCGACGATCGGTGCGCGCCGGTCGTCGACGCACTGGTGCACGCGACGCGCCGGCTCGACGGCAAGGCAGCGTTGCGAGCAGTCGGGCACCTCGTCGGCCTTGGCCAGGGCCTGACTCCGGCCGGCGACGACTTCCTGGTGGGTTTGCTCGCAGCGCTCGATACGTTCGCGAACGACCCTGCGCGGCGCACGTATCGCGATCTCCTCCGCGCGGCCGTGCGGCGGCTCGCGACGCGAACGACGCCGATCGCCGCGCATTACCTTTGCCTCGCCGCGGCGGGGCATTACCTCGAAGTGCTGGTCGATGTGCGCGAAGCGGTTCTCTGCGCGACCGACCGCGCTCGCTTGCTCGACGCCGTCGATGCCGCGCTGGGTCTTGGCGCGACGTCCGGCGCGGATATGCTGAGCGGGCTGCTGCACACGATCGAGGCGTGGCTCCCAGGAGCAACCGTCATCGAACACTGAAGGGACAAGCACGATGAACACTGCATCGTCAACCATTCGCAGCTCGGTGTTCGCGAATCTGTACAAGGATTCCGTGTCACTGATGCAGATCGCGGCCAAGCTGCGCGAGCGCGAGGGCATCGAACAGGCCTCCTGCGTGATGGGCACGCCGGCAAACCTGGCGCAACTCGGCGATGCGGGCCTGTCCGTGGACATCAAGGTCGCGCCGTCGGATCTGCTGGTCGTCGTGCGCGGCGAGAGCGAGGCCTGTGACGCCGCACTCGAAGCGGCCGATGCAATGTTGCATGCAGCGGCCGCGGGCGGTGGCGAGGGCGCGGCGGCGTTCGCGCCGCCGCTGACGAGCCTGGCCGCGGGCCTGGAGAAAGAACCCGAGGCGGACCTCGCGCTGATTTCGGTGCCGGGCGACTACGCCGCAGCCGAGGCGCTGAAGGCGTTGTCGCTCGGCCTGCACGTGATGCTGTTCTCGGACAACGTGCCGATTGCCGAGGAACGAGCGATCAAGGAACGCGCACGAGCCAAGGGCCTGCTGGTGATGGGTCCAGATTGCGGGACGGCCATCGTCAACGGCGTGCCGCTGGGGTTTGCGAACGTCGTCCGACGCGGCGACATCGGTCTTGTCGGCGCGTCGGGTACCGGCCTGCAGGAAGTCACCTGTCGGATTCACAACCTCGGCGGTGGTGTTTCGCAAGCGCTCGGCACGGGCGGGCGTGATCTCAAGGAGGAGATCGGTGGCGTCACGATGCTGCAGGGCCTGCGCTTCCTGGCCGACGATCCCGCGACGCGCGTGATCGTGCTGATTTCCAAGCCGCCCGCGCCAGCGATCGCGCGCGAGATCCTGCGTGTCGCGGCGGCATCCGGCAAGCCGGTGGTCGTGCATTTTCTCGGCGCACCGCCGGACGAGATCCGGCAGGCGGGCCTGCATGCAGCGTTGTCGTTGCGGCATGCCGGCGACATGGCGGTCGCGCTTGCGCAGGGGAAGGCGCCTTCGACCGCGGCGCCCGTGGCGCCGGCGAACGAGGTCGCCGCGGTCGAACAACTCGCGAAAGGCATGGCGCCGACGCAACGTGCGGTGCGCGCGTTGTTCACGGGCGGCACGTTCTGCTACGAGGCGCAGCTGGTCTTCCTCGAGCGCGGGTTGCCGTGCCGCTCGAACGCGCCGGCACACGACGCGGGCAAGTTCGACGGTCGCTTCGAGGGCAACGTGTTCCTTGATCTCGGCGACGACGACTACACGCGCGGCCGCCCGCATCCGATGATCGATCCGTCGCTGCGCAACGAGGCGATCCGCGCGCAGGGCAGCGATCCGTCCACGGCGGCGATCCTGTTCGACGTGGTGCTCGGGTACGGCTCGCACGAAGATCCGGCGCGTGAACTCGCGCAGGCGCTGCAGGCGGCGTCCGCGCAGGCGCGCAAAGAGGGGCGTCCGCTCGCGCTGATCGGGCACGTCTGCGGCACCGACGGCGACCCGCAGAACCGGTCGCAGCAGATGGCACAACTGAGCGCAGTCGGCGCGAGGCTCGCCGCAAGCAACGTCGAAGCGGCGCTGCTGGCCGCGCATCTTGCAGCACGGCGAGGGTGAGCAAAATGTCGAAAGCTGCCTTGTTCAAGGATTCGCTGGCCGTCATCAACGTGGGCCTTGCCAGCTTCGGCGACAACGTCGTTGCCGCGGGCGGGAAGTGTGTTTCACTCGAGTGGCAGCCGCCAGCCCAGGGCGATCGGGACGGTGCGTGGGCGCTGGCCGAAACCCTCGCTCATCCGGCGATCGAGGAGGCGAACAAGACCGCGTTCGCGCGTTTCCTCGAGGCGAATCCGGTTCTCACCGGCGTCACGACCGCGCGCGAAGCGATCCCCGCGATGGCGAGGGACCGGCGCCTCATCCTGCACGCCGGGCCGCCGATCGAGTGGGCTGCGATGTGCGGGCCGGTGCAAGGAGCGATTCTCGGCGCGATCGTGCTCGAAGGCTGGGCCGATTCCGTCGAGGCGGCGCAACGCCAGGCCACCTCGGGCTCCATTGCGTTCGAACCCTGTCACCACCACGGCGCCGTCGGTCCGATGGCGGGCATCATCAGCCCGTCGATGCCACTGTTCGTGGTTGAAAACAAGACGGCGGGAAACCGCGCTTTCAGCAACATGAACGAGGGGCTCGGCAAAGTGCTGCGCTTCGGCGCGAACAATGCCGAAGTCCTCACGCGGCTGCGCTGGATGGCGAACGTGGTCGCGCCCACGCTGCGCGCCGCACTGGCTCGCACGGGTCCGATCGAGTTGAAGCCGCTGATGGCGCAGGCGCTCAACATGGGCGACGAGGTGCACAACCGCAATGCGGCGGCGACCGCCTTGTTGTTCAAGCGCCTGGCGCCGGGAATCTTCGAAGCCGAGACCACGCGCGACGCGGCGATCGCGACGCTCGGGTTCATCGCCGGCAACGATCACTTCTTCCTGAACCTCTCGATGGCCGCATGCAAAGCGATGCTCGACGCCGCGGCCGGTGTCCCCGGCAGTTCGATGGCGGTCGCGATGGCGCGCAACGGCGTCAATTTCGGCGTGCGCCTTTCCGGCACCGGCGACGCATGGTTCGAAGCTCCCGCCAATCCGGTGGACGGCCTGTATTTTCCCGGGTACACGATGGCTGACGCCGCGGCCGACCTCGGTGACTCGGCGATCACGGAAACGGCCGGAGTCGGCGGCTTTGCGATGGCGGCGGCGCCGGCGATCGTCAAGTTCGTCGGCGGCACGCCGACCGATGCGATGCATCACAGCCTGCGCATGCGTGCGATCACGCTGGGCTCGAATCCGGCGTTCAGCCTGCCGGCGCTCGATTTCGCCCCGGCGGCCGCGGGTATCGACGCGCGCAAGGTGGTCGACACCGGCGTGCTGCCGGTGATCAACAGCGGCATCGCCCATCGTGTCGCCGGCGTCGGCCAGATCGGCGCCGGGGTCACGACTGCGCCCATGGCCTGCTTCACCGCAGCCGTGAAGGCGCTCGCGCGCCAGATCGGTAGTTCGGGAGGCGCACGATGAGCAAGCCGGTCGCAGTCGTCGCGGTGGGCGGCAACGCGTTGATCCGCGATGCCGCGCACACGTCGCTCAAGGACCAATACGACGCTGTCAGCGCGACCGCGGAACGCGTGGTCGACATGATCGCGGCGGGTTGGAATGTCGTGCTGACGCACGGCAACGGGCCGCAGGTCGGATTTGTCCTGCGTCGCTCCGAGATTGCAGAAGGCCAGGTGCCCACCGTGCCCGTTCCGTATGCGGTGGGCGACACGCAGGGGGCAATCGGCTTCATGTTCCAGAACGCGTTCGGCAACGCCTTGCGCAGGCGCGGCATCGAGATGCCGGTGGTCACGCTGGTCACGCAGACGCTCGTGGATCGCACCGACCCCGCCTTCGCGCGTCCCGACAAACCGATCGGCTCGTTCATGACGGAGGAGGTCGCGCACCACTTTGCGACAACGCTGGGCTGGACCGTGATGCAGGATTCGAATCGCGGCTGGCGCCGAACGATCGCGTCGCCGCAACCGGTGCGCATCGTCGAGGCGCCGTTGATCGAGCGGCTGGCGCGCGAGGGATGCCTCGTGATCGCGTGCGGCGGCGGCGGCATTGCCGTGGAGCAGATGGCCGACGGCGGCCTGCAAGGGGTCGACGCCGTGGTCGACAAGGACCGGGCCGCGGCGCTGCTCGCGATACAGATGCAGGCGGATCTGCTGATGATCCCGACCGGCGTGGAGCGCGTGGCGATCCGCTTCGGGCAGCCCGACCAGCAGTGGCTCGACAAGCTGACGGTGGCGCAGGCCGAAGCGTTCGCGGCGGCAGGTCACTTCGGCGAGGGCAGCATGGGCCCGAAGATCGAAGCGCTGCTCAAATTCATCAAGAAGCGCCCGACCGGGCGCGGCGTCATCACCAACACCGACGGCATCGCGCGTGCGCTGCGCGGCGAGACCGGGACCTGGATCGGGAGCTGAAGCACCATGGAAAGGATCTTGCTTGCCGTCAACGGAACACTGATGCGCGGCCTCGAGCTGAATCCGAACATGCTCGCGGCTGGTGCAACGTTCGTGCGCGAGGACCACACTGCGGCCTGCTACCGGACCTTCTCGATCGGCGATCGTCACCCGGCCATGCTGCGCACGCCGGGGGCAGGTGCGCGCGTTGCGCTCGAAGTGTGGGAGGTGCCCGCAGACGGGCTCGCCCGCATTCTCCTCAACGAGCCGCCCGGACTGTGCATCGGCAAGGTGTTGCTCGCCGACGGCTCCGAAGTCCTCGGCGTGCTGGGCGAGCCGTTTCTTTGTGAAGGCCAGCGCGAGATCACCGCGCTTGGCGGATGGCGCGCGTATATCGCGGCGCGCCAATCGGCGCCGATGCGTTGAGCCGGCGCAGGCACTGTCGCGCCTACGCGCGTCGCGTACCAAAAACCCCGAAGTGCACTATCCCGGTGCCACACGCACGGGCGATACTCGAATTGCGCCGGTGAAGGCCGGGCAGGGGGTCCTTCAAACCAGAAGTCCAACTAGATGAAGGAGGGGAAATGAGTACTGCGGGAAGTACGGCCAGTCCGGCGTCGGCGGGCGCTCTGCGCCTGTGGGTGTCGGGCGACTGGAACGGGTTCTTCGGGCTGTTCACCAACGTTCTGCTCAACGTCATCGTGCTCACGGGCTTGTGCCTGGGCGTGGTGCAGTTGCCGGCCGACACCGTGTTCGGCCGCATCCTGCCGGCGATGGGCATTGCGTTGCTGCTCGGCAACGCGTTCTACGCCTACCTTGCGTGGCAACTTGGCAAGGCCGAGGGACGCAGCAACGTGACGGCGATGCCGTACGGCCCGAGCGTGCCGCACATGTTCATCGTCGTGTTCCTCATCATGCTGCCCGTGTACCTGAAGACGAAGGATCCGGTGCTCGCGTGGCAGGCCGGACTTGCGTGGTGCTTCATCATCGGCATCATCGTGCTCCTGGGCGCATTCGTCGGCCCGAAGATCCGCTCGATCACGCCCCGCGCGGCGATGCTTGGCACGCTCGCCGGCATCTCGGTGGCCTTCATCTCGATGCGTCCGGCTTTCCAGATGTGGGAGACGCCGTGGATCGGCCTGGTGTGCTTCGCCATCGTCCTGATCTCCTGGACCGCGAACATCCGCATGCCGGGCGGGCTCCCGGGCGGCTTGGTCGCGGTCATCATCGGCACGTTGATCGGCTGGGTCGTCGCGCTTGCCGGCTGGAGCGACTATGTCAAGCCGGCCGAAGTCGGTGCGTCCTTCGCCCAGTTCGGCCTGCGCATTCCGTTGTTTTCGTCCGACGTCTGGACCGGCCTGTCGCAGATCGCGCCCTTGCTGGTGACGGCGATTCCGCTCGGCATCTACAACTTCACCGAAGCGATGAACAATGTCGAGAGTGCGGCGGCCGCGGGCGACGAATACAACCTGCGCAAGGTGCTGCTTGCCGACGGAGCGGGGGCGCTCATCGGCTCGATGATGGGCAGCCCGTTCCCACCCGCGGTCTACATCGGCCACCCTGGGTGGAAGGCGGTCGGCGGTCGCGTCGGTTATTCACTGGCGACCGGCATCGCGATCGCGGTGGTCTGTTTCCTCGGCCTGACCGCGCTCCTGCTCGCTGTCATTCCGCTTGTGGCCATCCTGCCGATCCTGCTTTACATCGGCCTCGTGATCGGCGCGCAAGCGTTCCAGGCCTCGCCGGCGAATCACGCGCCCGCCGTGGTGCTCGCGCTGATTCCGAACATCGCCGAATGGGCGAAGACACAGATCGATGGCGCCCTCGCGGCCGCCGGGACCTCGGTTGGCCAGGTCGGCCTCGACAAGCTCGCCGGGACCGGCGTGCTCTACCACGGGCTCGAAACGCTCGGCGGCGGATCGGTGCTCGCCGGCATGGTACTCGGTGCGATCGCGGCGTTCATCGTCGATCACCGGCTGCGTACCGCGGCGATCTGGGCCTTCGTCGGCGCCGTGCTTGCCTTCATCGGTCTCATCCACGGCTCGCAACTCGGTTGGGCCGTGTCGCCGCTGGTGGCCTTCGGCTATGTGCTGTTCGGCGTGGTCTGCCTGGCGCTTTCGAAGAGTCAACCGCAGCCGGCTGGCTGAGTAGCAACTGTCAGCCAAAGCATCGGGGAGGACCTCGCCCAACGAAGGGCCGGGATTCCTCCCCTTCGGGTCGCAATGACTGGCGCGACGCGGCGCGTCAGCTTTCGAGTGCCGCCAGCGCCCGCCGCGAATCCGACACCCAGCCGAAGATGCCGCCCTGCGCCTTGATCATCTCGAGGGCGACGCGCTGGAACTCGGGGAAGTAGGAACCGACACAGTCCGACAGTACGACGCATTCATAGCCGCGATCATTGGCTTCACGCACCGTCGTGTTGACGCACACCTCGGTCGTCACGCCGCACACGATCAGCGACTTGATGCCGCGGTTGTGCAGAATGAGATCGAGGTCGGTGGCGCAGAAGGCGCCCTTGCCGGGCTTGTCGAGCAACACCTCGCCGGCCTTCGGATAGAGCTCCGGGACGATATCGTGGCCGCGTTCGCCCCGCACCAGGATGCGGCCCATCGGCCCGGGATCGCCGATGCGCTTGGCGCCGCGACCGCGTGTGATCTTGGTCGGCGGGCAGTCCGCGAGATCGGGGCTGTGGCCTTCGCGCGTGTGGATCACGAGCATCCCCTTGCGGCGCGCCGCCTCGAGCACGCGCTTGCAGGGTGCGATCACGGCCTGCAGCGGCGATACATCGTTGCCGAGCGCCTCGCCGAAGCCCCCGGGCTCGACGAAGTCGCGCTGCATGTCGATGATGACGAGCGCGGTGCTGGAGGGATCGAATTCGAACTCGTACGGTTCCGCCTGTATCGCCTTTTTCGCCATCGCGCACCTCGTTCGTGGAAAGTCGGGGACCGCAGCGATCATACGAGCCCCGCACCTGTTCAGCGAGTCGTTTGCGCGAGCGCCTTCAGTCTTCGCGCGCGACGAAGTCGAGCGCCTGTCGCGCGGTGCGCACGGTGCGTTTCTGGCGCACGCGGGCATGCAGGTAGCGGTTGACCGCCGCAGCGACCGCGCCCGCGACACCAGCGGGTGGCGCGGCAGCGAGCTCGTCCCGTGCAGCGAGCCAGGTTTTCAGCAGGTGCGCCGAATGGATGTAGAGGCCCACGCCGTGATCGAGCACGCGCTCGCGGCAGGTCGTCTCAAGCACGGCAACGTCATCGACACGCCAGCCGACGTCCTCGGCGCCCAGGTAGGGCGTGTTCCTGCCGACGAACAAGGCCATCTGCAGCAATGCTGCCGGCCACAAGTCGGGTAGCCGGGAGCAGGTTACGCGGACGGCGTTGGCGAACGTGATGGCATGCGTGAAGTCGAGCCAGCCGATATTGCCCGCGACCGGTCCATCACTGCGCAACTCGTGCGCCGGATCGAAGCGCAGCAGGTGCAGCGATGCCGCCCCGAGCAGGGCGTGAAAAAGTTCGATCGGCGCTGCGCCGCGGGCAGCCAGGGTCGCTTCGAGCGACTCGTCGATCGATCTGCCGACCCAGGTCTGCAGGTCCGGCGCCCCGTGCCGAAGCGGCGCCGCGGTGGCCCAGGTGGCGAGCGCCGCGGCGTAGCTGCGGAATTCGGGCAGCAGATCTTCGCGCGTCGCGCGCACGAGCGATCGCACATAGGCGAGCAGGAGCGGCGCCCGGACCTCGGCGCCGAAGCGTTCGATGAGATCGCCGCACGCGCGCAGGTAGATCAACGCATGACCGAAGTCGTTGTAGTGGGCGAGCGCCGCGCGCGCGAGCGTGGGCTCGAGGGTGGCAAAACCGGCGCCGGCGGCGAGCGCACCGCGCAGACGGGCAAGGGCGGCGGCTTCGTCCTGCGCTTCCACCGCCGCGGCGAATCGCGTTTCGTCCCATGGCTGTTCGTCCTCGCCATAGGGCCAATCGGATTCACGCAGCGTGTCGTAGGCGATGTGACCCACCGCCTCCGCCAGGCAGGCGAGGCGTTCGGCGGGATCGCCCGTGTCATCGTGCAGTCGCAACCAGCCGTTCGCTGCCGCGTAGGCGTGTGTCATTCCCTCACGCAGGCGGCGATGCGACCACACGATGGCACGCGCAACGGCGTCGCGCGGATCCGCACCTGCCTTCCCGAGTCGCGCCAGATCGCGCGCGAGGCGGTCATACTGGTTTTCGTCCATCGCGGCACGCAGGCTCTCGTAGGCGTCGCGGATGCGTCGCTCGCCCGGTGCGTCGGCGACGTCGACCCACACGGCGCCGTCGGCGATGCGGACCGGGTACACGCGCAATGCGTCGCCCCCATAGATGTTGCGCCCGCTGTCGAGCTCGAACTTCCAGTTGTGCCAGTTGCAGGTCAGCACGCAGGGGTCGTCGGCGAAGCAGGCGAGGTGGCCCTCGACGAGCGGATAGCCTTCGTGCGGACAGCGGTTGTTGCAGGCAAAGACGCTTTCCAGAACCGCGAACAGGGCCAATTGCTTGCCGTCGATCCTGACGACGGCGCGACCGCGTTCACGCAACCGCGCGATGTCGATCGCCTTGAACCACGTCGCGTCCGCGTCGGCATCGGGCATGGATCGATCCTCCCGTGGCGACATTAGCTCGCCCGGCGCTCGAACGCCTGTGCTGACGCAGGGGGCATGCGGCCGGGACCGTTCACAGGTCAGAGCGTGAGCGGACCTGCGTAGCCGGTCAGCTCAAGATAACCCCGGCCGACGCGCGTGCCATTTTCACTGAGCGTGCTCGCGCCTTCCCAGTAGATCGCCGAGCCGGTCGGCCGTGCGTCGAGTTCCTGATCGGCGAAGAGCGGTCGGGTCTCGAAGACGCGGCCGCCGACGGCGATCCGCTGCGCCACCGGATAGCGCGCCCGCGTGCGCGGCGATTCCCAGTGCGCCAGCGGCTCGAAGCGCACTTGATCCTGCGCGAAGAGCCGCGGCTGCACCTCGCCGGCGGCCCGCATCGACGCGTACGCGAACAGGACCGCGTCATCACCCTTGCGGCGCGTCTGGAATGCGGTGAGCGCAGCGCCATCGTCGAGATTCATGCCGATCCAGTCCCAGCCCGTTGCCGCCGGCTCGAGCAGCGTGCTTGCCCACTCGTGGTCGAGCCAGCCTATGCCGCGTGTCACCAGCTTGCGGTCGTCGCGGAGGATCTCGGCCTCCAGGCGGAGTTGCGGGACGGAGTAGTAGTAGCTCGCGTAGGCGCCTTGTGTCTCCTTGGGAAAGAATCCATGGCCACCTTGCAGGAGTACGGGTTGCGATGGCGTGGCGACGAAACGAAGCCGAAATCCGCGTGCGGCGACTTCGCACTCGAAACGGCCGTCGTCGCGCCGCGCGAAGCGCCAGCGGTTGAGTGCGATGTCCGTATCGTGCGTCGCGACGCGCACGGCGCCGGAGCCCAGGCGCGCGATCTGCTGGTCGACCAGCAGGCTTGCGCGGCCCGCATCGGCGAGCGCGGCGTGACCAAACAGCAATTGATGGGCAGCGAAGCGGCTCGGGTTGGCGGCATCGATCTGCGTGCGGACGCGGAAGAACGTCACCTGGATGCCGAGCGCCGTGCCGCCATCGACGCCTTCGAGCACGGCGGTGAGATACCACCATTCGACGCGAAACTCGGGGTGTGCGCCGTGATCGCGCGGGAAAGCGAGCGTCGCGGGCACGACGCGCGGGAACACGACGGCCGCGCCGCCGGATCGGCCGAACGGCGCCGAGGCGAAGGCCAAGAGCAGCGTCCGCCGCGCAAGCCGTGGCGTCACCAGTCCTCCCGCACCGCGAGCACTGCGTCGTGCGCCACTGCGCGGCGACCCGCGATCACGGCGGTCGCACCGGCAGCAGCCAGCAACGCGACGGTCAGCGCGGCGATCTGTGTCCAGGGCAGGAGCAGGTCCATGGTCCAATGAAACGACTGCGGGTTGACGATATCGACCAGGATCCAAGCGACCGCGACTCCCGACGCGAGTCCGAGCGCGAGCGCCAGCCCGGTGACGAGCAGGCCCTCGAGGGCCAGCAGCTGCAGGATCTCGCCGCGCGTTACGCCAAGGTGCCGCAGCATGCCGAACTCGCGCCGGCGCGAGATTGCCTGCGCCGCAAACGTGGCAGCGATCCCCGTCAGGCCGATCGCGATCGCGGCGATTTCGAGCAGGTACGTTACGGCGAAGCTGCGATCGAAGATCCGCAGGCTGGCGGCGCGCAATTCGCCCGTCGCGGCGAATTCGGCGGTGCCGGCCTGCAGTGACGAGCGCAGCGCTTCGACGACACGCGTGGCGTTGGCTCCGGCGGCGAGCCACAGGGCGACGTCGGTGAGTTGCAGGTCGCCAGTGAGTCGCTGGTAGTCGTCGATGTCGATGACCACGCTGCCGCCCTGGCGTGCGTAGTCGCGCCAGACACCGACGACGAAGAAACGCCGGTCCCGGCCACCGAGCGGCAGGACGAATTCGCCTCCCACGCGCGCACCGTAGACATCGACGATCGCCTCGGAAACCCACGCGGGCGGCGGCATCGATGGTTGCCAGGGGCGGCTCTCGCCGGTGAGTGGAAGTGTCCTGCCGGGCTGCAGGCGATCGACTGCGCGTGCCAGCAGCGTCACCGGCGCGCGAGCGGGATCGAGGACCAGCTTGAGATGGCGCGAAAACTCGGCGCGGGTCACCTGCGAATCGTCGAGGATGCGGCGTTGATCCGCCTCCGAAAAGGATGCCGTGGTGTTGCCGCTGACGCTGCTCGTCGGTCCGGCGCGGGCATAGACGTCGGCAGGCAGGACGCGCGCGAGCCACGCATCCACCGAGGTGCGAAAGCTCGTCACCATGGTCGCCATCGCGACCATGAGCGCGAAGGACGCGACGATGCCGGCGGCACCGATCGCCGCGAAGCGCGGCATCGCGCCGAGACGCTGGAGCGCAAGCCAGACCGCGGGCTTCGGCCGGCGCTGGCGCTCGGACCATCTTGCGAGCGGGATCAGCAACCACGGTGCCACGTATGGCTTGAGCGCAATGGCCGCAACGAGCAGGGCGGCGATGGCCAGGTAGGCCGCGATCGGCACGCCGCCTGCCGCCGGCAGCGTGAGCAGGATGCCGGCAAGAGCGATCAAGCCAAGCACGAACCAGGGGCGCGAGCGGCGCGCCCGTTCGATGCCGATCGCTGCCTTGAGCATCGGCGCCGGGTCCGCCATCGCGATCGCGCGTGCGGGAAGCCAGCCGCCCACGCCTGCGGCGGCAACGCCGAGCAGGAAGAATCCGACCGCCTGGCCCGCATCGACGACCAGCGCGGGCTGTACGCCCGCGAAGTAGCCGCCGCCGAGATCGCCGCCGAGCCAGCGCAATGCAAGCGCGGCAGTCGCCATACCGGCCGCTATGCCCATCGCGGAGCCGATGACGCCGAGGCCGACCGCTTCCGCGACCAGCAGGCGTGCCGTTTCGGCCCGCGTCACGCCGATCACGCGCAGAAACGCGAGCTGGCTTGCGCGCGCGACGACGCCTTGCGACTGCAGCGAGTAGACCAGGAAGCTTCCGGTGAAGAGCGCAACCAGCGCGAGCGCGCTCAGATTGATGCGATACGCGCGCGAAAGGTTGGAGGCACGTGTTTCGGCCTGGCTCGCGCCCTCGAGGTAAACGCCCGCTGGCAACCGGTGACGCGCCGCGAGTTGTTCGATGCGCGCACCGGCCGCCAGCTGCAGATCGATGCGCGTGAGTTTGCCGAGCCGATCGAAGCGCCACTGCGCAAATCCGAGGTCCATGGTCGCCAGCCTTTGACCCGCACGCGCGGAAGGAAGATCGCCGGCGATGCGCAGGCGCTGCACGCGGCCGCCGACCTGAACCCCGATCTCGTCGCCGGGAGCGAGTTGCAGCGCCTGCAGCGCCGCCGGCGAAAGGAACAAGCCGTCGTCGAGCGGCACGAATCGCCGGTCGCCCTCTTTCGCCGAAGCAATGCCGCGCCCGACGAGCTGCGGAGCCAGCCGGGCCGCGGTGAACAGATCGATTCCCAGCACCGTCAGGGTCCGTCCGCGCAGGCGCGCCGGCACGACCAGAGCCGTCTCGACTTCGAGCATGGGACTCGCGAGGTCCACCGCCGGGTCGGTGGCGAACTGGTCGAACACCGCATCGTCGAACCCGTCGCGCGGTCCGATCACCGCCGCGTCGGCCTGGCCGGTGACCTGACGCACCGCGGCTTCGAACTCGGCGAGCGCGGACGAATTGATGAGGTGCACCGCGTACCCCAGCGTGACGCCGAGCGCGATCGCGATCACCGCCACCGTTGCGCGCAGTGGATGCAGGCGAATGAAGCCGCCGACGACATGTGCGAACAACCAGCGCATCGCAGCCGCGGTCACGCCGGTCGCAGTCGAGCGGCATCGAGCCGCAGCACACGGTCGCACCGGGTGGCTGCCGCGCTCGAATGCGTGACCAGGATGCCGGCGGCGCGGCGCGCGCGGATTTCGCCGGCGATCAAGGCGAGCGTGGCGGCGGCGGTTTCCGGATCCAGGTTGCCCGTCGGTTCATCGGCGAGCACCAATGCCGGTCTATGCACGAGTGCGCGCGCGAGCGCGACCCGCTGCAATTCACCTCCCGAGAGCTCGGCCGGGGCGGACCTTGCACGCGCACCGAGTCCGACGGCTTCGAGCAGCGCCTGCGCACGTGCCGCACGCTCGTGCGCATCGACGCCCGCCAGCACCAGCGGCACTTCGACGTTCTGGGCGAGCGTCAACTGCGGCAGGACATGAAACGCCTGGAAGACGAAACCGACCCGCAGGCGACGCAGCCGCGTGCGCGCGTTGTCGTCGAGCGCCGTCATCGCCGCACCGTCGATCGCGACCCGGCCCGAGTCCGGCCGTTCGAGACCGGCGATGAGGTTGAGCAGAGTCGACTTGCCCGCACCCGATTCGCCGACGATCGCGACATACTCGCCGGCAGCGACGGAGAACGAGACGCGATCGAGGATCGTGCGCGCGCCGTAGGCCTTGGACAGGTTCTCCACAACGAGCATGCGCCCGATTGTACGAAGCGAGCCGTGTGCTCCGTACAATGAGTCGACCCTCGAATAGTCGACCATCGAATTGGCGCTCGCCGCGCCCCGAGCCTTGCATGCATGAACGAAGACAAGTCGTGGCCGCTCCGCAGGTGGTGACGGCGGAGGCGGTGCGCGCCGCCGCGGCGCGCCTTGCGGGACAGGTCGAGGTGACGCCTTGCGTGCATTCGCGCACGCTGTCGCAGATGACGGGTGCCGAGGCATACCTGAAGTTCGAGAACCTGCAGTTCACCGCGAGTTTCAAGGAGCGCGGCGCGCTCAATCGCCTGACGCGGCTCTCGGACGCAGAGCGCGCCCGCGGCGTCATCGCGGTATCGGCGGGCAATCACGCCCAAGGCGTGGCGTATCACGCGCAGCGCATGAAGATCCCGGCGGTGATCGTCATGCCCCGCTTCACCCCGACGGTGAAGGTCGAGCGCACGCGCGGATTCGGCGCCGAGGTGATCCTGGTGGGCGACACCTTCGACGATGCCAGGGCGCAGGCGGCCGGCATCGCACAATCGCGCGGGCTCACGATGGTGCACCCGTACGACGACGCCGATGTCATTGCCGGGCAGGGAACGATCGGGCTCGAGATGCTCGCTGCGCAGCCCGATCTCGACTGCCTGTGTGTCGCGATCGGCGGCGGCGGGTTGATCTCCGGCGTGGCCATCGCCGCCCGCTCGATCAGACCGGGCATCGAGATCATCGGTGTGCAGACGGAGCAGTTTCCCTCGATGTATGCCGCTTTCAAACACGAGGACCGGCCTTGCGCCAATGCGACGATCGCGGAAGGCATTGCGGTCAAGTCGCCGGGTCTGCTCACGCGGCCGATCGTCGAGGCGCTGGTCGACGACATCGTGCTGGTCTCGGAAGGCGATCTCGAGCATGCAATCCTGCTCCTGCTCGAAATCGAAAAGACCGTCGTCGAAGGGGCCGGCGCGGCCGGGCTGGCGGCACTGATCCGGTTCCGCGAGCGATTCGCGGGCAAGCGCGTGGGCCTGATCCTGACTGGCGGCAACATCGACCCGATGATGCTGGCGGACATCATCGAGCGCGGGATGGTGCGCGCCGGCCGCCTCGTCCGCCTGCGGGTCGCCACCCGCGACGTCCCAGGCGAACTGGCACGTGTGGCGACGATCGTCGGCAGCGCGGGCGCCAACATCGAGGAGATCGAGCACCAGCGCGCGTTCACCACGCTGCCGGTGCAGAACGCGCAGCTCGAACTGGTCCTGCAGACACGCGGACCCGAACACATTGAGGAAGTGCTCGGCGCCCTGCACCAGGCAGGGCTCGTTGCGGAGATCGATACATACTAGAAAAAAAAGAACCCCGACGGGCGTCGGGGTTCCGGTAGAGCTGTGATGCTTCGGTGACTGGCGTCGCTTACGCGGCCTTCTTGCTCACCGTGCGCACGGCGTCGCCGGCCGCGGAGGTCGCGTTCAGGGTTGCCTGGGTCGCGGCGGCGAGATTCGTCTCGACCACGCTGACGGCCTGCTTGGCAGCCTTGCTGAACGTGTCATACGCGGAGTTCGAAGCAGCGACCGCGTTCTTGATCAGCGAAACCGCAGATTCCGAACCGGCCGGCGCGTTCTTGGCCGCGAAGTCGACCATTTCCGCGATCTTGCGGTTGCTTTCAGCGATGCGCACTTCGACGATCTTCGCGATTTCCGCGCCGGCGGCCGAGGCGATGCTGTACAGGTTGCGGTTGTAGCTGACGATCTTCTCGACGGTCGGCTGGGCGAAACCGGCGCTCAGCGATACGAATTCCTTCGCGTCCTTGACGCCGAGGTACGTCTGGGCCGTCTCGCTCGATTCTTCGAGCAGCGCCTTCGCGGCGGCGATGTTCAGGTCGGTGAACTTTTCGGTCGCGCCGAACACGGCATGCGAGAGCGCGTAGACGGTGTCGATGTTGCCCTTCTGGATTTCTGCGAATTGCGCGGGGGTGGCGAACATTTGTTTGCTCCTCAAGAGTGGTTGCATGATTTATTCCTAGGTCCTGGATCAGCTGCGCCTTGTGCAGCGCACAACCGAATTCTTGGACCTCCCGGCGCGGATGTCAAGAATTATTTGTGCTTCGCAGCAATACAAGACGTGCTCAAAGCAAGGCAAGATAACGTTGCAAAACAAGCGCATAGAGCGTGATAGCTGCGCCGAATCGAGGGGTTACCCTATAAATTGCGGCGGTGCGAGATCAGGCCCGACGAGCGACGATGACGAACGAGTTGCCATGCGTGCGCCAGTTGTAGCCGAACGGGAACGGGACGTTCTTCCCAGGGCTCGACCTGGAAAACGCACTCGCGAGGTCGGTCTGGTAGCGCTTCTTGAAGAGATCCACCGGCTGTTCGTAGCGGCCATACAGCGCGACCTTCCACGGATCGTCGGCGAGCATCCGGTATGGAATGCCGGTGTCGTCCTGCACGATCTGGCTCGCACGATCGAGGATGAACGAACGTACCTGCCTGAAGTTATCGCCGTGGAGCAGGTAGGACGCCGACTTCAAGAGCACGACCGGATCGCGGAAGTCGCGCAGCCACTCGACGAACTCCGGATACTGCTTCAGTTGCGCGTCGCTCACGTCGAGCGAGAAGTACCAGAGCGCCTGCGAGCGGCCGTTGGCCGGATTCAGGAAGTCGATCTGGATCGCCTGCATCGGCAGCCGGGGTCGTTTGGCCGCCGGCAACTGTGCGATCGCCTCGATGCGCTCCGGCCAGAGGTCGATCTTGCTGAACCGTTCGATGCGCAGGTCGAGCAGCGCCATCATCGCCATCAGGATCGGGGTGACGCCACGCAGGCTGCTGGCGCGCACTTGCTGTTCCATGTTGGGCGTGATGAAGAAATTCAGGTGCACCAGGTCGTTGAGCGCCAGACGGAGATCCGAGAGCGCCCGTGCCAGATGTTCGGGATCCATCTTCTCGAGCGCCGGCGGCACTCCCGGTTCTTCCAGGCTGAAGAAGACGTAGTTGTCGCAGCCCGGGAACATCGCATATGCGTTGATGAAATCCGGGCCGCTGAACGGATACACCAGGGTGCCACTGTTCGCGTCGTCGCCCAGGTTTTCACGCCGCCAGGCGTCGATGGCGGCAAGACGTTGCTTGAGCTTGGTGGCACCGGCGCGACAAGCGCCGAGTTGATCGCGCCACGCCTTCCGCTCGACCAGGCGCTCGAACCGCTCGTCGGCAATGCCAGGCTCGAAGCCCGCCAGCACGCGCGCGGTCGCGGTCAGGTACTCCGAATCCGAGAATTCGGCGGCACGTAGCGGGGCCGCCGCGAGTGTTGACAGGCCGGCGCAGAGAGCGCGCACGAGTTCGCGCCGGCGCAGATTCGTCGAGTGCATGAAGAGCGACCGATTGGGAAAACCGGCTGATTTTCATGGAGCGACGCGCCGCATCAATTCAGCCAAGCGGACGAAAAAACTACAAATTCAGGCTTTCACGAGGGAGCCGGCTGTGATGGGAAAGGGCGGCGGTGCGGGCGAGGTCGATCCGCAGCGCGAATCCCGGTGGTACGGGAAACTCCCGCTCCTCAAGCGTCGCGTGCGAGCCGGAGGCCCGAGAACTGCCAGCGCGCTTCGGGCGGGAAGAAATTGCGATAGCTCGCCCTGATGTGAGACCGGGGTGTTGCACACGAACCGCCGCGCAGCACGTATTGGTTGCACATGAACTTGCCGTTGTACTCGCCGACTGCGCCTGCGGGCGCGACGAAGCCCGGATACGGCGCGTAGCTGCTCGAGGTCCACTCCCAGATGTCACCGAACACCTGCTGGGCGCGCTGAGCCGAACGCGGCCGGCGTGGCGGCACCGGATGCAGCATCCGCGACTCGAGGAAATTCCCTTCCTCGATGCCGTCGGCAGCGTTGAGTGCGAACACCTCCCACTCCGCTTCCGTCGGCAGCCGTGCGCCCGCCCAGCGGGCGTACGCGTCGGCCTCGAAGTAGCTCACGTGAGCGAGCGGCGTGTTGGCATCCACCGGCACCGGGCCATGGAGCGTGAACGCGCGCCACTCACTGTCGGTATAGGTCCAGTAGAGCGGCGCGCGAATCGAATGCGCCTGCACGAAATCCCAACCCAGCGAGAGCCAGAGCTCAGGTCGCGTATAGCCGCCATCGGCCATGAATTCGAGGTACTCGCCATTGCTCACCGGATACGCGGCGATCGCGAAATCGCGCAGCAGCACGCGATGTCGCGGCTCTTCGTTGTCGAAGGCGAATCCCGGGCGGGAGTGTCCGATCTCGTGGACCCCGCCACCCATCCGCACCCAGGCGGGCGTGCGGGCGGCAATCTTCATCAGCGGCCAGTTCGCCTCGTACGCGGGCTGCAGTGGATTGCGCGAGAGCAGGTGCTTGACGTCCGTGAGAATCAGCTCCTGGTGCTGCTGCTCGTGATGCAGGCCGAGATCGACCAGCGCGAGAAGCTCGGGGTCAAGGCGCTCGGGGCGCGCGAGCAGGGCCGCCAGCGTCTCGTCGACGTGGTGCCGATAGGACATCACGTCCCCGAAACCGGGACGCGTCAGCAGTCCTCGCTCTGGCCGCGGATGCCGGGCCCCAACGGTGTTGTAGTAGGAGTTGAACAGGACGCGGAACGGGGGATGAAACGGGCGATGCGCGCTGCCAAGCATGCGTTCGAGCACGAACGTCTCGAAGAACCAGGTCGTGTGGGCGAGATGCCACTTGACCGGACTCGCGTCCGGCATTGACTGCGCGGCGCAGTCTTCCGCCGACAGCGGGCCGGCCAGCGCAACGGAAGTGTTGCGGACGTTGAGATATCGTCTGGCCGACTCAGCCAGTGCGGGTGCCGAACGCGGGTGCATCGCGGGCCTCCGTTTCGAGTAGGGTGGCGCGCGCCGCCAGGCGGTCGTCACGTCGTGAATCAACAATGCCAGTTATCTGTCGCCGGCACGCCTGTTCCATGACAATCGCAACGGAAAAGGTCCCGCATTCACGGGTGCGTCGTCGATGCCCCGGGCAGGATGCGGTGCGGCCTCACGAGCGCGATCGACTGGTCCGCGCCGGCGGCGCTGAGGAAGGTCGAAGCGTTGCTGCCGCGTGGCCGGGCGACCAAGTGAGGGAGCATTGCTGTTCGGCCGCTCGTGCGGCCAATCGTTTTCTTACACATGTTTGGATCGCGCCGACGCGCGGCCGCTCGCGCGTGGCGATGGTCCTAAGATGGATCGCATGGAAGCGCACGCCTCACCCATTGCACGACGGCCGACATTCATCGACGCCACGCGGACAGCCGGTCCCCACCCACGCGCCGAGATCGTCGCGGGCCTGCGCGCGCAGGCACCCTATCTCTCACCAAAGTACTTCTACGACCCGCTTGGATCGCGCTTGTTCGAGGCGATCTGCGAACTGCCCGAGTACTACCTGACGCGCACCGAGGCGCAGATCTTCGAGCGGCACGGGCCCGAGATCGCCAGGAAGGTCGGCGCGGGCGCCGCGCTCATCGACCTCGGTGCGGGCAATTGCGAGAAAGCGGAGCGCCTGTTCGCCCTGCTGCGGCCGGTGCAGTACGTGGCGATCGACATCTCCGCCGCGTTCCTGCGCTACCGGTTGGAATGTCTGCAGGACAAGCACACGGACCTCGACGTGGTCGGCATCGCTATGGATTTCACGCAGCGGTTCGAACTTCCGGCCGCGGTGCGCCGCGAACGACGGCGCTTTTTCTATCCCGGCTCGTCGATCGGCAACTTCACGCCCGAGGAGGCATACCGATTTCTCGGCAACGTGCGCGCCGCGGGCGGCGACGACTGCGCCATCCTGATGGGCGCCGACCTGGTGAAGGACAAGGGCACGCTGGACGCGGCGTACGACGACACGTTGGGCGTGACCGCAGCGTTCAACCTCAACATCCTGAACCAGGTGAACCGCCTGATCGGGTCCAACTTCGATGTGCGCGACTGGCGCCATGTCGCATTTTTCAACGCAGACAAGTCGCGCATCGAGATGCACCTGGAGGCACGGCGCGATGTGACCGTGCGCCTGCCCGATGGGCCGCGAACGTTCCCCGCCGGACTAGGTATTCACACCGAGAACTCCTACAAGTACACGGAGGCCTCGCTGCAACGCCTTCTCGAAGCGAGCGGATTTGCGCCGCCGTCACTCTGGTTCGACGACCGGCGCGCGTTCGCGGTGCTTTTTTCCTCCGCAAGCCGCTGAGCGCTCCTCTATGGCACCACCCCCTATTTGAAGGGGTTGCCGCGCCCGTCCCCGCGACCGTAAGGTTCATGTCAGGGAACGGGGGCGGCGTCGTGCGCTACGGCGCGGGCCGCATTTGACGCAGCGGGTGGGGAGAGGTCGCGTGGCGCGCTCGCAAGGGCGGACACGTACCGTCGTCTTGCCGTCCGGGGGAGCGAGCTTGCGATGGCGCAAATTCTTGTCGTAGATGATCACTGGCTGTTCGCCGCCGCCATCGAGCGCGAGGTGCGGCGGCTGGCGCCCGAGTCCGAGTGCTTCCGTGCAGGCTCGCTCGCCGATGCACTCACCCTCGTGCGGCTCGGCAAACGGTTCGATCTGGTGCTGCTGGATCTCAGGCTGCCCGACGCACAGGGACTGAGCGCCGTGGAGGCGCTGCGGCGGGAAGCGCCGCAGATGAGAGTCGCCGTAATATCTGCCTACGGTGACTCGCGGGTCATGCGAGAAGCGTATCGGCTCGAAGCGGTCGGCTACTTGTCCAAAGCCAGCGCGCCTGAGTCCTTCGAACGAGGCCTCCAGCTTCTCTTGTCCGGAGGCTTCTACTACCCACCCGAGGCACTCGAGCCGCAGCGCCCATCGGGGCCGCACGGCCTGACCCCGCGAGAGGGCGACGTACTTGGCCAACTTGTGCGCGGAATGACGAGCAAACAGATCGCGCGGAAGCTGGGCCTGGCGCCCGCGACCGTGGACAAGCACGTCGAACAGATTCGCGTAAAGCTCGGAGCACGCAGCCGGATTCAGCTCCTCGCACGGCTGGGGGATCTTGACGCAGACAGCCGGCGGTGACGAAGTGTCAGGGCCCGTCAGGCTCGAGCCATTGCATTCCTCAGTCGAGGGCGACGAGCGGGTGCAGTTGATTGCTGCTCTCGGGCACGACATCCGCGCACCCCTCCAAGTCCTCGGCTTGTCTCTTCAGAGCATGCGGCTCCGCGCGCGAGATCAGGAGGATCAGGAACTGGTATTTGCCGCGGAATCAGCGTTCGAGGAAATCGCGGCGATAACCGACGATTTGATCGACTCCCTCCGCTTCGGCGTGAGCGCCGACCCGCCTCAGGAGGAGGGAATCACAGTCGCGAATTTACTGCATGAGCTCGAACGACGCTTCCGTCGCCGTGCCGTTCAGGAAAGTGTGGAACTGCGCGTCTTTCCTACGAGGATCTATTGCGTGGCAGATCGACGGTATCTGCAGCGCATTCTGGACAATCTTGTCGCGAACGCGCTGAAACACGCTCAAGCAAAGCACGTTCTTGTTGGAGCAAGGCT
>DATJUX010000009.1:0-15464 GCA_035502095.1 Burkholderiaceae bacterium | reverse complement strand
CGCCGCGCCACGAAACAACCCTGAAGAGGAGATCAGAAAACCAACGACCACTACACTTCAAACCCGCCGGCAAGCTATCTCGCCGGCACCCCACCCCTGGGTCAGTTTTATACCGGCACGGTAGGTCAGATTTGCTCCGGCCCGAACAGACCGGCTACTCGGGCCTCCAGGCGTATCTCACCGGTACGTTCTGAGAGGGAGAAAGCGCTGCCGGCCCATAGCTATCGAATCGAGTTCCGATGACCGAAAAGTCGATGCACGAGGAAAGCGGCCAGCCCACGGCTGCCTCGCAGTCCGTCCATTCGTCGACGGCGACGCCGGGGCACGAGCTCATCGCGCGCCTCAAGGCGACGTTCTCCGGGGGCGCGCGATCGGCTCCGCCGGCCGCGTCGACCGACAAGACGAGCACCGAGCTGGCGGCGCGGCGAACCCATCTCGCGTCGAGCCGCACCATGATGGCTGCGGATCGGTCGCTGATGGCCTGGGTGCGCACGGCTCTCTCGATGATCAGCTTCGGCTTCACCATCTACAAGCTGCTGCAGGGGTTCGAGGAGTCCGGCACGTCGCTGGGCCACGCGGGCAGCCCCCGCACGATGGGCCTCTTCCTCACCGGCATGGGCACGATCTCGATGGTGCTGGGGACGATCGAGTATCTCTACCATCTCCAAGATGCGCGTCGGTACGAGTACTTCCGGCTCTGGCGACCTTCGTTCGTGATGGCGCTTTTGATGTCGGCAACGGGGCTCTTCATGTTCATTGCGATCATCGCGAAGGCGCTGTGAGTCGTGCCCGGCGCCGACGCGATCGCAACGGCTGTCCCCGCGCTGATCTTCGCCGCTGTCTTCCTGCTCGGTCGCCGGCTGTATCCCCTGCAGGCCTTCGGGTTCGACCGTCGCTCGCTCGTCTCCTTCGGCGCCGGCATGGCAACGGCCTATGTGTTCGTGCACGTCATGCCCGAATTGCAGGGAGCGAGGAGAGCGCTGGTCGAATCGGCCTCCCGACCGCTGCGCTACGAGGGCATGGCGGTCTACGTCGTCGCGCTGTTGGGCTTCATGGGCTTCTACGCGCTCGACCACCTGCGCACGCGACTGCGCATGTCCGCGGCGCCCGATCGGGACCGCGCGTCCTTCCGGCTGCACGTCGGGGGCTTTGCCGCCTACGTGGCCCTGGTCGGCTATCTGCTGGTGCGCAACCTCGAGGAGACACCGGTCTCGATCGGGCTGTACACGGCGGCCATGGCATTTCACTTCGTCGGCGTCGATCATTCCTTGAACGAGGAACATGGCCAGCGCTATGACACGACCGGGCGCTACGTTCTCGCCGCGATGGCGTTGGCAGGCTGGGCCATCGGCCAGCTGACGGCGCTTTCACAGGCCTGGGTGGCGCTGCTGCTCGCTTTCCTCTCGGGCGCCGTCATCCTGAACAGCAGCCTGATGGAACTCCCCTCCGACAAGGACGGCCGCTTGTGGCCCTTTCTGATCGGCGGGCTGCTCTATGCATCGATCCTGCTGCCCCTCGGCTGAGGGCGGCTGACTGCTCCATCACCGATGACGACAATGGTCCAGCACGCTCCTGAACGACTTTCGCTGCTCGGCGGCCCATTGCACCGGCTCGGCCGCAGGCTGGGCCTCGTGCGGGGCGAGACCGACACGCTTCCGCTGGGCCTTGCCCTGGCCTTCGTGCTCTGGGGCGTCATGCTGCTGCTCACCGAGATGGACTCGTTCGGCGACCGGCTCTTCTCGCTCACGGCGATCGGTGTCCACGTGCGCCTCCTGGTTTCGATCCCGCTGTTCTTCGCCTGCGAGGCGATGTTCGAGCCGCGCGTCGGCATGTTCGTCGAGACGATCGTGAAAGCCGGTGTCGTGCCGGCGAGTGAGCTGCCTGCGCTGGAAGCGGAAGTTGCTCGAACCACCGCCTGGAAGGACGCCTGGCTGCCGGAGGCGCTGTGCCTGCTCGTCGCTCTGCTGGTGACGGTCCTGGGCGGCGGTCGGCATCTCTACGGCGCAAGCGCCGGCCCCGGTACAGACCTGCCGGCGGACGGGATGACGCTGACGGGCGTTTGGTACTGGGGTGTGTGCCTGACGGTGTTTCGCTTCCTGGTGCTTCGCTGGCTCTGCCGCCTGGCGCTGTGGTGTCACTTTCTGCGGCGAGTGTCGCGCCTCGAGCTCAAGCTGATCCCCACCCATCCCGACTTTGCGGGCGGAATCGGCTTTCTCGAGGTCGTGCATGGACATCTCGGCCTGCTGGTGGTGGCCATCTCAGCGCTCGAATGCGCATCGTTCGCGGAGGAGATCGCCGGCGGCAGCATGACCTTCGAGACGCTCTATCTGACGGTGGCCGTCCTGATGCTCGTGCTGGCGGTGCTGGTCCTGGGGCCGCTCTTGATCTTCACGCCACAACTCTGGCGAGCGAGGGTCCATGGCCTGGAGCAGTACGGTGAGCTGGCATCGCACTATGTCGACGACTTCGAGGCCAAGTGGATCGGCCGCTCTCCTCAGAAGGAGATGCTGGGGACGCCCGACCTCCAGTCCCTCGCGGACCTCGGCACCGGACTCGACCGCGTCGAGCACATGCGCTGGGTGCCCTTCGGGCGCCGACTGATCACGATCATGCTGGCCGCCGTGCTCCTGCCGGCCGTGCCACTCGTGTTCTTCAAGATACCGTTGACGGGCTTGGTCGAAAAGCTCTTCACGCACGTGCTCGGGCTCTGAGCTCCGAAAACCGCCTGCCTTTAAGCCCGGGCCACTTCGCGCCGCAGCTGGCGCCCGCGTGCGCTCATGTAGATCATCGCGACCGCGATGAACGTGATCACGCAAGGCACCAGCACCGGCATGGCCTGCTGGGAGCTCGAGGCCGCCACGCCGATGCCGATCGCGAGCGCAGGGTGGCGCACGGCGCATTCGACCGCGAGGGTGGTTCGTTCGTGCGCGTCCTTGGGTCCGAGGAAGTGGCCGATCGCCAGCGCTGCGGCGCTCACCGCGAACATGACGACATAGGACCACGGATCCATGTGCAGCAACGCGGGATAGAACGCGGCCAGCGCGAACAGGACGACCACCCAGATGCCCACGGTGCTGGCCCGGCGCAGGACCGGAGCGGCCCGGTCGGCGGCTGCCGGAAAGAAGGCGCGCGCGGCGCTGCCGAGCACGATCGGCAACACGATCGTGCGCGCGAGGATCCAGACCATTCCCGGGATGTCGACCTCGGCGCGAAAGCCCAGCGGGATCGAGAGCAGGGACAGGATGCCGGGCACGCTCACGATCGCGAGGGCGGCTGCGCTCAAGTGCAGGCTCGCCATGAATGCGGCGCTTGCGCCCCCCTTGGTGGGCGCGGTTTTCAGCATCATCGGGGCCGGAGGACAGGACACCATGATCGCCAGCGCGATGGCGACGGCGGGAGCGGGCTCGAGCAGCAGGATCAGCACCAGCGCGACGGCCGGGATCAGCAGCAGCACCACTGCCAGCGACCTGAGCATCAGCCCAGGCCGCTCCTTCCAATAGCGCACGACCTGTGAAGGCGCCATGCCGAGGCCCTGCGCGAACACGATCAGCGCCACGGAGACCGGGGCGACGATCTTCAGGATGTCAACGATGAGGTCCTTCATCAGGCCACCTTGATCGCGCGGACCTCGGCTGCACGCTCATCGACGGGGATCACCGGCAACTCGCTCTTGCCGTCCGACGGCAGGCGGCGCAAGTGGTCCATGATCGCCTGCCACTCCTTGATCTCGGTGACGCCCTTGCCGGCGTCGGTGGCGACGCTGCGCTTGTCCGTCGAGCCCTTCGGCGCGAGCAGGTAGGGCGAAGCGGCGTGTGGGAGATCGAGGGCCTCGGCCCTCGACGCAAGCGGCTGCCCTTCCTTGTTCTTCGCGACCAGCGCAAGCTTGCCCTTGGAGTAGGTGGGGATGGCCACGAGGATGATGCCGAGCATCAAGGGGCACGTCAGGCTGTACAGGCGCTCGTCCTTGCCGCTCATGTCGATGGCGCTGTAGCCGCGGTCGAGATCGCCGATCTCGATGGCGGTCACGACATCGAACCTCGGGCGCGACGTGTCGTAGCGGTACCTCATGCCCGAGCTGCGCGGGAAGTACTCGCCGGGATGGGCCGGGTTGTCGACGAGGAAGAACTCGAGCATGTGCTTCAGCTCGAGGCCGTTGAAGAAGGCGGTGACGAGCGCGCTTCCCGCGGTCCGATCGACGACGCCGGCGCCGAGCGGCGCCACCGCGAAGACGTCGTAGACCGTCAGCACGCCGGTCTTGCCGCGCAGCAGGGGTGCACGCATCATGCCGTTGACGGTGAAGCCGATGTCCGCCTTCGTGGCGGCTCGGTAGGCGTCGGTGCAGAGGTTGGCCAGCAGGGTGCCGCCGGCGATGTCGGTGAAGGTGTTGGGCAGGTCGCGCGGCGCGATGGCGAGCGGCTGGTCGACGCTGTAGCCGCGCGAGGCGAACACGGCCGCGCTCACCGACGTCTTGAGCTTGGCGATCTCGGCATCGATGGCGCGGTCGCCGGCGATGCTGTCGTCGATCGGATGGAGTCGGAACGACTGGACCTTCAACGTCGCGCCGTCGAGGCTGAGCACCAGCTCGCCGAGGTTGCTGCCTTCCTTGCCGGTCTGGACCACCGGCGTGCGGCCGTTGACGATGATGGGCTCGTGCAGCTCGGTGTGGCTGTGGCCCCCGATCACGATGTCGATGCCCGGCACCGCCTGCGGCAGGCGCACGTCTTCGCCGTCGCTGAAGCGGCCGTCGGGCCCCTTGACGACACCGCCGTGGCTGAGGGCGATGACGACGTCGACCTTCTCGGTCTCGCGCAGCAGCTTGACGGTCTCCCTTGCGGTCTCGACCGGATCGGCGAAGGTCGCGGCCCCGCCGCTGGTGTAGATCTGCGCTTCCTTGCCCAGCACGCCGAAGACTCCGAAGCGGATGCCGCCGCGCTCGATCACGAGGTGGCGGCGGATCACGCCGTCGCGGGCGAGGCGCTGCAGCGGCACGAGCGTCGGATCGCTGCCATCGAAGCGCGTGCTCGAAGGCAGCACCGCCGGGATGCGGCCGGCCTTGGCCGCGACCTCGATGGCCTGGCCGAGACCGTCGGGGCCGAGATCGAACTCGTGGTTGCCGAAGGTCGTCGCGTCGTAGCCCATGCGACCGAGCAGCTGCAGCTCGCCGCCGACCTCGCGGCTCGCAGCCGCGAACGCGGTGCCCATGCTGAAGTCGCCGGCATCGAGCGTCAGCACCGGGCCCTCGACCTGTCGAGCCTGCCGGCGCGTCGCGATCAAGGCTCCCAGGCGCGCGTAGCCACCGCGGGTGCTGTCGTCGTTCAGCGTGAACGGCGTGTAGTCGGCGGCCGGGCCCATGCCGACGAAGGCCGAGTGCAGGTCGTTGGTGTGCAGGATCGTGAAGGTCTTCTTCATCGTCTTGCTTTCCTGGGCGTTGGTCGATCGGCGGGTGGCGAGCAGCGCGGCCCCGAGCACCGTCGAGGCAGCGAGAAACCTGCGACGCGACGTACGGGTGAGGCTTGGCGGCATGCTGCGCGGTCCGATGCTGAGCGTGGGATCTGCGGTCGGCGGAAAGCGTCGCGCACGGCCCATCGACCCCGTCTGATCTGTGTCAACCCGGCGACATGCCGTGCTTCACCGCCTCCGCGTTCTTCTTCAGCTTCTCGATCATCGCTGCGGGGCTCCAGCTCTCCGGACTCTGCCGCGGCGGGAACTCGACGAAGGACTGCAGCCACTGGGCGATGAGCGCGCCGGCCGGCGCCATGGCGTACATGCGTTCGATGCGCCAGGTGTGGTAGTGGATGCTCGAGATGTCCGCTTCCTCGAACGGATCCGAACGCAGGTTCACCAGCTTGGGCATCCGCAGCGTCACGAAGGGCTCCTGCCACACATCGAATCCGATGGCACGTTGCTCGATGAAATGAACCTTCCAGTCGCCGGTGCGGATCGCCATCAGGTCGCCTTCGTCGCTCCAGTACATGAAGCCAGGGCGCGGGGCTTCCTTGACCTCGCCTGCAAGGTAAGGCATCAGGTTGTAGCCATCGAGTGCGACCTTGTAGGTCTTGCTTCCAGCCTTGTGGCCCTTCAGGCACTTCGCGACCATGTCGGGCTCGCCCGCGGCGGCGAGCAGCGTCGGCAGCATGTCCTGATGCGAGAAGACTTCGTTGCTGACCGTGCCGGGCTTGATCACCCCTGGCCAGCGGATCGCGGTCGGGACGCGCCAGCCGCCTTCCCAGTTCGTGTCCTTTTCGCCTCGGAACGGCGACGTGCCGCCATCGGGCCAGCTGAGCTTCTCCGCACCGTTGTCGGTCGAGTACATCACGATGGTGTTGTCGGCAATGCCGAGCTGATCGAGCTTGTCGAGCAACTCGCCCACCGACTTGTCGTGCTCGACCATCCCGTCGGCGGTGACGCCCAGCCCCGTGACCCCGACGCTCTCCGGCTTCAGGTGCGTGTTCACGTGCATGCGGGTCGAATTCCACCAGCAGAAGAAGGGCTTGTCGGCCTTGGCGTTGCGCTCGATGAAGTCGATCGCGAACTTCGAGACCTCCATGTCGATGGTCTCCATGCGCTTGCGGGTCAGCGGGCCGGTGTCCTCGATCGTCTGCCCGCCCTTGCCATCCGCGAAGGAATGCAGCACGCCGCGCGGGCCGAACTTCCTCCTGAATTCGGGGTTCTTCGGGTAATCGACGCTTTCCGGCTCTTCCTCGGCATTGAGGTGATAGAGGTTGCCGAAGAACTCGTCGAAGCCGTGCACCGTCGGCAGGAATTCGTCGCGGTCGCCGAGGTGGTTCTTCCCGAACTGGCCGGTGGCATAGCCCAAGGGCTTCAGCAGCTCGGCGATCGTCGGGTCTTCCGGTTGCAGGCCCAGCTTTGCGCCGGGCAGACCGACCTTGGTCAGGCCGGTGCGGATCGGCGACTGGCCGGTGATGAAGGCGGCGCGACCGGCGGTACAGCTCTGTTGCCCATACCAGTCGGTAAAGAGGGCGCCTTCCCTGGCGATGCGGTCGATGTTGGGCGTCCTGTACCCCATGATGCCGTGGTTGTAGGCGCTGATGTTGAACCAACCGATGTCGTCACCCCAGATGACGAGGATGTTGGGTTTCTTGGTTGCCATGTGATCTCCTTGCTGCTTGCTTCCTGAAGGCATCCGCCGAATGCGACGGCCAAGTCGAAATGGGCATTGCCTGCGCGAACGAGCAATCGAAAGGACGGGCTACCTGCTGCCGCCCGTAGCTCCCTCCTTGAGCTTCTCGAGCACCAGGTCCAGGCTGAAGCTGCCCGCCTCCTGGCTAGGCGGAAATTCCTTGAACGTCGCGAGGAACCGGCCCACGATGTCTTGCGCCGGGACGCAGATGTACGCGTGGGAGATCCACCAGTCGTAGTACGTGTTGGACGTCACGTCGGCCCGCTCGTATGGATCGGTCCGCAGGTTGAACAGCTTCGGGAAGCGCAGCGTCACGAACGGCTCGCCCCAGATCCGCAACGTTCCGGTGGCGCGCTGCTCCGCAAAGACGAACTTCCAGTTGTCGTAGCGCAGGCCGACGAGATCGGAGTCGTCGTTGAAGTAGAAGAACTCCTTGCGTGGGCTTTCTTTCGCCTCGCCGGTCAGGTAAGGGAGCAGGTTGTAGCCGTCGAGATGCACCTTGAAGGTCGCGTCGCCGACCTTCATGCCCTTCTTGAGCTGCTCGGTCACGTCGGGAACGCCGGCCGCGGCGAGAAGCGTCGGCGCCCAGTCCAGGTGCGACACGATCTCGTTGGAGATCGAACCGGGCTTGATGTGGCCGGGCCACTTGATCATGCAGGGCACGCGATAGGCGCCCTCCCAGTTCGAGTTCTTCTCGTTGCGGAACGGCGTCATCGCGCCGTCCGGCCATGAATTCATGTGCGGGCCGTTGTCGGTCGAATACATGACGATGGTGTCGTCCGCCATGCCGAGATCGTCCAGCGCCTTGAGAACCGTGCCGACGTTTCTGTCGTGGTCGATCATCGTGTCGTGGTAGCGGCTCTGCCAGCGGCCCGCCTGCCCGATGCTTTCGGGCTTGGTGTGCGTGCGCAGGTGCATGTGGGTGAAGTTCACCCACAGGAAGACGGGCTTGCCCGCGGCCTTCTGGCGCTTCAGGAAGTCGACCGACCGCGCGGCGAAGTCGTCATCGCAGGTCTCCATCCGCTTCTTGGTCAGCGGGCCGGTGTCCTTGATGGTCTGCTTGCCGACCTTGCCGAAGCGCGGATCGACCGTCGGATCATCCCTGTCGGTGGCCTTGCAGTCCAGCACGCCGCGCGGTCCGTAGTTCGCGAGGAAGTTGGGGAAGTCCTTGGGATTCGGATAGTCGGGCTCCTCCGGTTCCTCCGAGGCGTTCAGGTGGTAGAGCGCGCCGTAGAACTCGTCGAAGCCGTGGACCGTCGGCAGGTGTTCGTTGCGGTCGCCGAGGTGGTTCTTGCCGAACTGGGCGGTGGCATAGCCCTGGGCCTTGAGCAACTGGGCGATCGTCACGTCTCGGTCCTGCAGGCCCTGCGCCGCGCCGGGCATGCCGACCTTGGTGTTGCCGGTGCGGAAGCCGCACTGACCGGTGATGAACGACGAGCGCCCGGCCGTGCAGCTCTGCTCGGCGTAGGAGTCGGTGAACCGCATGCCTTCAGCGGCGATGCGGTCGATGTTGGGCGTCCTGTAGCCCATCAGGCCACTCGAGTAGGCGCTGATGTTGGACTGGCCGATGTCGTCGCCCCAGATGATCACGATGTTCGGTTTCTTTCTTGCCATTGCTCACTCCCACAATTGAGACCGGTTGCCAAGGTGCTGGTCGAATCGAAGCCTCGCGCGCGCAATGCCCCCTTTGCCCTTGCACGCTGGACTTGTGCTGCATTGCGCTATACGCGAAGGCTAGGCCGGGCCGCCGCTCGCGGGTACTGTCCTTTGGTGCCCGCACCAAAGGACAGGGTCGCAAGAACGTGATCGCCGTTAGAAAAGAGCGTCCACGCGGCGAAAGTACGCCCCGGGCAACGACAAGGGCCAGCATCTTACGGACCCGCCGCCTTCGCGCTCGCCACGCCGCTGAAGGGCGAAGTTGGCGAGTTGTTGCCGTGACAGAAGCGGAACTTCTTGCCACTGCCGCAGGGGCAGGGCTGGTAGGGGTCGCGCCTGGCATCGTCCGCGGCCACCATCGACATCACATCGGCCGGTGCGCGGCCCTCCTGGAGCAGCTGCGCCATCACGCGCATCGCCGGCAGCGTGTGCTTGAAGAACAGCTCCAGCCCGGCGCAGAGGTAGTTCTGTCCCGGCTCGCCGTCGCGCGAGAGCGTGAACCGGTCCTTCGGGCAGCCGCCGTTGCACAGCGGCCTGACCTCGCAGCGCTGGCACTGGGCCGTCAACGCATCGCGCTTGTCGTCGCCGAACCTGCGCTGCTCGGGCGAGGCCACGAGCCGGAGCATGTGCGTCTCGTGGATGTTGCCTAGCTTGTACTTCGGCTCGACGAAGTGGTCGCAGCTGTACAGGTCGCCGTTGTGTTCCAGCGCGGGCCCGTAGCCGCACGTGGGCGCATGGATGCACAGCAGGTGGCGGCCGAAGAAGGCCTCCAGCGTCACGTCGAAGAGCTGCACGTAGACCCGGCCGACGTCGTGGCGCACCCACTCCTCGAAGACGTCGATCAGGAAGCGCCCGTACTGCTCGGCGCCGACCGTGCGCTCGGTGACGAGGTTGCCGGTCTGCGTGTAGAGCAGGCGTTTCTTGCCCGGCACCTCGCTCCAGCCCTTGTTCGCGACCCTGATCGTCTGCTCGGTGGCGCGTTCGATGATGGGGATGAACTGCACCCACTTCGCGCCGAGCTCGTCGCGGAAGAAGCGGTACACCGCGCGACCGTGATGCTGGTTGGCCGCGTTCACCGTGCACAGGATGTTGAAGTCGACGTCGTGCTTGCGCAGGAACCGCCAGCCCTTCATCACCAGGTCGAAGGTGCCCTGGCCCTTGCGGTCGACCCGGTACGTGTTGTGCAGCTCGCGCGGGCCGTCCACGCTCAGGCCGACGAGGAACTTGTGCTCCTTGAAGAAGGCGCACCAGTCGTCGTCGAGCAGCAGGCCGTTGGTCTGGAAGGTGTGCTGCACCGTCTGCCCGGGCTTGCGGTACTTCTCCACCAGCTCGACCGAGCGCTTGAAGAAGTCGAGCTTCATCAGCGTCGGCTCGCCGCCCTGCCATGCCACCGTCACCTGGGGAACGCGGTGCGACTCGAGCAGCTGGCGGATGTAGGCGTCGAGAGTCGCATCCGACATGCGGCTCTTGTCGTTCGGGTACAGCGCTTCCTTCGAGAGGAAGAAGCAGTACGTGCAGTCGATGTTGCAGGTCGAGCCGCTGGGCTTGGACAGCAGGTGAAAGCCGGGTGGACCGTCGGCCGGCAGCGTGGTCCGGGCGTCGCTCGAAGAGTCGGCTGCCGGCGATGACCCCGTTGGGGTGTCGACCCCGCCCGGGGAGATGATCGCTGTCATGCGCCGGACGCTACGTCCCTTCGGTCGGTCGTCCCATGATCTTCATCAAGTCCGGAAGGCGCGTTTACGGTATGCGTCGACGATAAGCCCCCGGTGCGCTGCCCCGAAGTTGCCCCGCGATGCGCGGCTGTGTTGAGCGCTTGGCAGACGGATGGAGAGCGACATCGAGGTCGGCCAAGGTTGAGGCAAGTCGACATGAACCTTAGCCGAATTTCGGCGTGCCAGTGATGGCTGCAGTGTCGAGAGGGTAGGCTATCGGAGCTTCATTCGGCACCACGAGCCCACAAACGGCCACAGAGTGAGTTAAAAAAAGCGTCGAAACTCTCAACGAGCATCAGGGACCTGACACGGTGGTCATTCGAGCGGGCAGCGCGTGCACCACGACGCCGGATCGAGCCGCCGCGAGGGCAGCTCTGCAGGCAACGGACGCCAGGGCGCGGCGGAGCTCAAGGGGGCGGCTGCACGGCGACGGGACATCAGCGCGCCGCCAAGACGACGCTCGGGAGGGAAGGCCACTGTCGGGGCACTATGTCCTCGTCCTAATAGACCTACCTCGGTATTTCCGACCGGCTGCCACGATCGCTGGTGTTGTCGCGTCAGACTTCCTCGACCCAGCCGTCCGCCGTATCGTCGCCATCCAGCCAGCGCACCACCTCGGCGGCCATCGGATGCTCCGTGGCGGCGTAGCGTCGGCGCACGCGTTCGCGATCCTCACCAAGCTGGTCGATGCCTCGGTCCTGCAGCGCATGCAGGTCTTGCTCCAGCATGTCGGCGAGCTCGTCACCGGCGAGCGACCGCGCAGCCGCCCGGAAGGCTCGCATGTAGCCGTAGTCCATGCCCTCGCGGCAGGCGGCCACGAGCGTTGCGGCCGGGATCAGCGTCAGGTGCGCCTGCAGCGCTGGATTGATGGCGTGCGCCGCGATGTGCGCGCCGATCGTGCCAGGGCGCCCGGTGAATGCGCGCAAGTGAAGGAAGCGCGACATGCGCGGCCCGTCGTTGACGGGGTAGTTGTCCCACAGCGTCGGCTTGCGCTGCAGCGCTTCGGCCACGCGCGTTAGATGCCCGGGGCTGAACTCGCGCGCGCAGATTTCCTCGCCCGTCCAGTACACGGCCACCCGCGCATCGAGCCGCCGTCCCAGTTCCTCCAGATAGCCGGGTGGCCGCGCGCCGAAGACGACGTCCAGCATCCGGTCGTCGGAGTAGTAGGTGGGGCACATCAGGACGCGGCTCGCTCGCGTGTTCGCCATCGCGGTGTGGACGGCGTCTGCTTCGCGTGCGACGAGGTCGGGGCCATTGTGGTCAAGGTAGATCGGCGGCTTCATGCATCTGACCTCAGATTTGAACTGGTGCGGCTCGGAGCCTGTGGTCCACGCCGTGTCGCGGCGAACAAAGCCGGCAAGCGCGCCGGCCCGGTCGCGAGGTGGAGTGCCCTCCAACTATCTGCCGGCGCTTCAATCGCCGAGCAACTTGCGCCGCTCCTCGAATTCGCCCTTGTCGATCTCACCGCGGGCGAAGCGCTCCTTGAGAATGTCGAGCGGCTTGCGCGGCGGCGGTCCGCCTGCGTGCCAGGTCGCGCCGCCCCAGCGCAACGCAAGCGCCACCGCCCCGACCACCAGGGCGAGCACCAGAACCATCATCAGCGGTCCGAAAAACATGCCGTACCACCCTCCGCCCCAGCCCATCATGTGCGGCCCCCATCGACAGTCAAAGGTATCTGGCTGCGCCTGCGCCCACGTGTAGAGGGGCTGGAGCGCCGCGGTTACTCCAAAACCGACTACCGGAATCCAAAGCTTGCGCATCGTTTCGCTCCTTCAACCAAACCTGCAAGGGCACCCGGCTCAGCGCTCGACCGGGAAACCCGCGCGGCGCCACTCCGGAAACCCGGCCTGCAGGTGTTCGTCGCGGTCGCGTTGTGGGAGGTGCTGGCGCCGCGTCGCCGACAGCAACATGGCCGCGCGGCACGCTGGCCGGCCAACATCGGCCTGCTGCTGGTCGACGCAGCGCTGCTGCGGGTCATGGCACCCGGTGCCGCCATCGCCGTGGCGCTCGCCGGCGAGACCCGAGGCTGGGGCCTGCTGAACGCGTTTTCTCTGCCGCCCTGGGCCGCACTCGCCCTAGCCGTGGTGCTGCTCGACCTGGCGATCTACTTCCAGCACGTGATGTTCCACGCGGTGCCCACGCTGTGGCGCCTGCACCGTGTGCATCACACGGACCTCGAGTTCGACGTGACAACCGGCACGCGCTTTCATCCAGTCGAGATCCTGATTTCCACCGGCATCAAGTGCGCGGCGGTCGCGGCCGTCGGCGCGCCTGCGCTTGCCGTGTTGGTGTTCGAGGTCCTGCTCAACGCCACTGCGATGTTCAACCACGCCAACGCGCGCCTGCCGCTGGTTCTCGACCGGGCACTGCGCTGGCTGGTTGTGACGCCCGACATGCATCGCGTGCACCACTCGGCGGTCTACAACGAGACCAACAGCAACTTCGGCTTCAATCTGCCGTGGTGGGATCGCTTGTTCGGCACCTATCGTGCGCAACCCGCGGCAGGGCATGAGGCGATGACGATCGGCGTGGACGCGTTCCGCGCGCCCGAAGACTTGCGCCTCAGTCGACTGCTCGTGCAGCCGTTGCGCGATTCGCCCGGGGGGTATGCGATCAACCGCCGCCCGGAGCCACTCGCACGTGAGCGCAATGAAGGGAACCTCGCATGAAAGCCTTGCTGATACTGAATGATCCGCCATACGGCACTGAGCGCTGCTACAACGCTTTACGGCTGGCGCGTTCGCTGCTGGTGAAGGGCGGCGCCGAGGTGAAGGTGTTCCTGCTCGGCGATGCGGCGGTGTCCGCCGCCGCGGGGCAGAGAGTGCCGTCCGGCTACTACAACGTCGCCGACATGCTTGGCACAGTGCTGCGCCACGGCGGGGCGGTGGGCGTATGCGGCAGTTGCATGGACGCGCGCGGCTTGGCGGCCGAGCGGCTGGTCGAAGGAACGCATCGCGGCAGCATGGACGAGCTGGCCGACTGGACCCTGTGGGCCGACAAGGTGATGGTGTTCTGATGAGTCCGGGCGGGGCGTTGCCCTCCGGCGCGACATGCATGTCATGAAGACGGACCACCGGCTGCTCGCACGAGCCGCAACGGTTGCGGGGCTCGGTGCGCTGATCGCGCTCGCATTCTTCTACCGGGACGCGTTGAACGCGTCCGCCCTGGAGTCCTGGGTTCAGCGCGCCGGATTCTGGGGGCCCGTGGTCTTCTGCAGTGTGTACATCGCGGCCACGGTGCTGTGCCTGCCGGGCTCCGTGTTGACGCTGGCCGGGGGTGCATTGTTCGGCGCGGTGCTGGGAACCTTCTACAGCCTGACGAGTGCGACCATCGGAGCGACGCTCGCCTTCCTGATTGCCCGCTACGCCGCGTCCGATTGGGTGGCGCGCAAGGCGTGCGGGCGGGCGAGGCAACTCGTCAGCGGCGTCGAGCGGGAGGGCTGGCGTTTCGTCGCTTTCGTGCGGCTGGTGCCCCTGCTGCCATTCAATGTCCTCAATTACGCGTTGGGACTGACGCGCATCCGACTGCGCGACTTCGTGGTGGCCTCCTATCTCTTCATGCTCCCGGGCGCAGTCGCCTATACCTACCTTGGCTACGCCGGCCGTGAGGTGATCGCACGCGGCGAAGGGATGGTCGGCAAGGGCTTGCTGGCGCTCGCCCTGATCGGCATCGCGGCGTTCCTCCCTCGGCTGGTCAAGCGCCTGCGTGCCGCGCGGCGGCAGGACGCTGCCACGGATGTCATTTCGAGCGAGGCGCTCAGGCAACGCCTCGAGCGCCGGGACGATGTCGCGGTGCTCGACGTACGCCCACGCCAGGACTACACGGGCGACCTCGGACACATCGAAGGATCGATCAACGTGCCGTTCGACGAGTTGCCGCGACGCGTGGGCGAACTCGACAAACAACGCGACCTCCCGCTTGCCGTCATCTGCCGCACCAACCGCGTTTCCAGCCAGGCCGTGCAGTTCCTGCGCGGGCCGGCTTCAATCAGGCCATTCTCGTGAGCGACGGGATGGTCGGTTGGCGCGCAACGCGAGCGGGATCGCGGGGCAGCCAGCCCAGTCAGGGCGGAGCAGCGGGCTGATCCGTCGAAGCTACTCCACGCGCAAGAGATGTTGGCTCGCAGTCGTCCGACCAGGAAGGCGATCCTGCTCGTCCTTCTTCTGAGCGCGACCGCGGGCTTCCTGGCGTGGCGCCTGCTGCGACCGATGAACATCTTCGTCGTGTCCGAGGCATTCGAAAGGCCCATCGATACGCGCCGGATTCCCGCCCCGGTCGATGGTCTGCATGCGGCTGATTGTGGCCGCTGTCACGACACGGTCCTGCGCGAGTGGCGGTCAACCATACACTGCCGCCCAGCAATCGCTCGAGTATCCGAACAGTACGGCCTTGGATGTGCTGGTGCGTCGGTAGCGGGGCGGCTTATTCCGGTTTGTTATCGAGGTCTTGAACGTGTTGGGGGCAGCTGTTTTTGGTGGCGTGGACTTGCCCCCAAACTTGTCCCCAAATTTCGCGGCTGTCTCCGGACAAAAATGGATCGACCTGCCGCTAATGTCGAAAGCAGCTCGAAATTGGCGCCTTTCCGACTGGGCATCTCGCGCTTCACGGCGCAGACAGCGTTACTCGTGGGAAGTCTGCGCGCATTGGTGGAGGCGGCGGGAATCGAACGCACGGGAAACCCGTTGCCACGCCGGAGTTTGATCCAGGGCAGAGCGTCGGGGTTCGCGCGGCCCGAAAGTCGGCGCTCTCGAGCCCTCGATTCAGTACACCAAGACCATACCCATGCTCGGTTTCCTGCCACCGGTCCTGCGCGGTGCGATCGCGTCCTTGCTGCTCGTATTCAACACTTTGGCCTGGTGTTCGCTGGTCTTCGTTCTGGCGCTGGTGAAGCTGGCAATACCCGCTCGACTGGTGCGTACGCGAATCAATCGATGGCTGAACGGCATCGCGACTGC
>DATJUX010000008.1:0-226377 GCA_035502095.1 Burkholderiaceae bacterium | reverse complement strand
GAAACTGAAGTTCAGCTTCTTCGGCGGCAAGGGCGGCGTGGGCAAGACGGTCATGGCCGGCGTCACCGCGCTGCATCTGGCGCAGACGGGGAAACGCACCATGCTGGCCTCCACCAACCCGGTGCACAGCTTGAGCGGCCTGCTGGACCAGGACGTCTACGGCAAGCCCACCCCGGTCAACGGCGTCGACAACCTCTGGGCTCTCGAGATCGACACCAAGGACACCATCGAGCGCTCCAAGCAGGACATCAAGCAGAAGATCCGCTGGTTCCTGAAGTTCGCCGAAATCTCCACCCAGGCCGACGCCTTCGTCGAAAGCGCCACTATGAACCCGGCCTTTGAAGAGTCGGCGATGTTCGAGAACATGATCGACCTGATGCTCAAGAACGAGTACGACGCCTACGTCTTCGACACGGCGCCGACGGCCAACGCCCGCCGCCTGCTGGGCATGAGCAAGGTGTACTCGCTGTGGGTCAACAAGATGCTCAAGTCGCGCGAAGAGGCGCAATCGTTGCGCGAGCTGCTGTCGTTCACCAAGAAGAAGGAAGAAGACCCGCTGATGGATTACCTGGTGGGCTTCCGCGAACGCATCGGCAAGGCGCGCGAGCTTCTGACCGACGATGCCCTGACGGCGTTCTTCTTCGTGACCCTGCCCGAGGCGCTGCCGATCGCGGTCATCAAGCGCTTCATCAACTGGTTCCACGACTTCGGCATCCCGGTGGGCGGAGTGATTGTGAACATGCTGATCCAGAAGAACCAGGTCAACGAGAACTCGCCGGAGTTCGTGCGCAACCGCGTGGCCATGCAGGACGCCTACATGGAGGAGATCTGGCGCGACTTCGATAAGACCGGCGTGCGCGCCGTCGTGCCGCTGTTCGACGACGAAATACGCGGCGTCGATGGCCTCACGCGGCTGCTGAATCACGCCTTCACCGGGCCTAATGTGACGGCGAAGTAAGAACAGATCGTTTCACGTTTCCCGTTGTGGCTGCCCCATTCTTGCCAGGCAAGGGTGGGGCAGTTTTATATGGATTTGGAATCGTGAGAACACTCGGAGTGGTGCGAAGGCGATTTTTCACTCGTAACCGGCTCGAATGACGTGAAGTTAATGCGTGACCGGCGGTAATATGGACTCCTTTTTCGTGAAAGAGCAGCGCTCGGAGCGGGTCAGCCGATAGCGGCCGCGCACATGGAACAAGCATTATGGCAGCCCTGAGCTGCTGAGTCAGCAATGGGTTTGCCGGGCCTTCATGCCTGCCGGCAGAGAGCCCAAAATTCAGGGGCACCGGACCTTTCTCCAATGCCCCGTGTCGGTACTCTTCCGATCAGATTTCCTTGAAATCCCCGTCCAAAGGAAAATCTTTCGGTTGTGTGGGTGTCGCCTGGATTGCTTGGCGTGTATTTAAAGCTGTTCGGGAATCCGTTCCGACAGCTCTGAGTGGTACAGACGGCTGGCTTTGGTGAGCTGCTTTCGGAAGCGAAGCCACAATGCCACCCGATACGTTTGCAGCCCGACCCCTCGCACCCACCAGCGCCATGATGTCATTCACGATGGTCTGTAGTGTTTCGGCTTGTGCATTCAGCTCCTCGCCGGCGGCGGCACTTTGTTCGGCACTGGCCGCTGTCTTCTGGGTCACCTGTTCCATTTGTGAAACCGACTTGCTGATCTGCTCAAGGCCGCGAGCCTGTTCCTGGCTTCCAACGTGCACCTCGTCCACCAAGATTTTTACTTTCTCGGCATCGCCCGTGATCCCGACGATCGACTTGGCGACTTCGTCCAGCTTTCGGCTGCCTTCATGTGACTTGGTCACCGATTCCTCGATCAGGTTGGCGGTGTCTTTCGCCGCCTGGGCGCTGCGTTGAGCGAGGCTACGTACCTCGTCGGCGACTACTGCGAACCCCATACCGGCCTCTCCCGCCCGGGCGGCTTCCACCGCCGCATTCAGCGCCAGGATGTTGGTCTGGAACGCAATGCCGTCAATCACTGCGATGATCTCCTCGATCTTGCGGCTCGATTCCGTGATACCGGCCATCGTCACAACAACCCGCGCGACCAGGGTGCCGCCTTTGGACGCGACCTCGAATGCGGTAGCGCCGAGCTGGTTGGCCTGCGCGGCAGCGTCCGCGTTCTGCTTGACCGTACAGGTCAGCTCCTCCAGTGACGCAGCGGTCTGCTGCAGGCTGGTGGCCTGCCGTTCGGTGCGCGAACTCAGGTCCTGGTTGCTAGAGGCGATTTCGCGGCTGGCGGCGGTGATCGACGCGACACTGCCATGAAGGCTGCCGATCAACGCGCGCAGGCCGGACTGCATGCGGTCGAGGCGTCGCATCAGCGTGCCAAACTCGTTGTTGCTCGCCACGTCGATGCCGTTATTCAGATTGCCGTGCGAGATGCGATCGGCCACGTCGATGGCGGTGCGCAACGAGCGGCTCAACACCTGCCGCAGCCACACGGCACATCCGGTCATCAGCGCGGAAAACGCGAGCGCCAGCCCGATCGAAGCGAATGCAAGCGTGCGCCCTTCGGCCGAGGCGGTTTCATACAAGGTGCGCGCTCCAGTCTCCTTGAGCGGGATGAGCGCCGCAAGCGGCTTGGCGAAGTCCTGGTGCAGAGCCGCCCAGTCCGATTCCAGCACCTCCCTCAGCTTGTCGTTGTCGTGGGCGACGTAGGCTGCCTCGATCTTGGTCAGAACCGCCTGCACGTGCGGCCAGCCCCGGCCCATCGTTTCGAACAACGCCTGCTGCCCGGCTTCGGCAAAATGGTGCGGCTCGGTGGCGAGCGCTTGCCAGGTCGCTTCCATTTCCTTGCGCGTATCACGCAGATGGTTGAGCGACCCCTGCAACGGCATCAGGTCAAGCAGTACACCGGCGGCCCGATAGCGGATGTCGTTGAGGCGCCCTTCGAGCCGCTGCAGTTGAACCAGCGTGACGACGGTCTCCTGGTAGATGCTTTGCAGCGCCTGCGAGCTGACGTGCGCCGAGTAGAGGCTGAAACCCGCAAGGCCGAACGTGCCGACCGCGGCGACCGCCGCGGTCGCGGTAAGCATCGCCCGAACGGCCAGACCGCGGAACATCCCAAGCGCTCTACGTACGCGTACTGCGCGGACCCGCTACTGAGTCGGCAGGTCCTTGCTGCTCCACTCCGGCATGCCGCCGCGAAACCAGTGCACCTGCTTGTAACCGGCGTCGCGTGCGACCACCGACGCCTTGTAGCTCTTCCAGCACTCACCGGAATTGCAGAAGAAAATCACCGGCGCGCCCTTGTCGGCAGGAAGCTTGGACAGGTCGAAGCTGTCCTGTGTCTTGTCGAAGCCCACGTCCTTCGCGCTTTTTTCCTTGTAAGGCACGCTGATGGCACCCTTGATGGTCTTTTCCGCGTATTCGACCGGGACCCGGGTATCGATGACCGGTACGCCCTTGGCCTGCAGGGTCTGCACCTGCTCCGCCGTCACCAGCTTCACGCCATCGATGGCATCAGGCGTCACCTTGGCCTGGGCCGCGGTGGCAAGCAGCAGCGAGGCTGCGCAGGCTACGAAAAACATGCGCTTGTTCATAACGGATTCCCTTCCAGCAGTCGCGCGCGAACCCATTTCGCGCACGGACGCACGAGCCGGGAGACTCGCCGATGGAGCTTGCGGCTGGTCCGTAGAAAAGCTTGGCGCTGGCGAGGGTCTTCCGGTGTTCGGACTGCTCGAACCAGCTCGTCAACTTCCGCGACAAGCGGCGCGAGTTCGCGCTCATGAACTGCATGATCGCGTACCTCTCGGATACGTACTGCTCGAGATCGCCGATCGCTACTCCAAGCTCGACACGTCTTATCCAGGCCCTTCGAAGCGTGCACCGGCGGACGTGCTGGCGCGCGGCGGCAAGCTCGCCAATGAGGGCGACCCGACGCGGGACAGGCTTCACTGCGCTCGCCGCGAGTTGCAAATGTTCGAGCGTGCCGTTACTGCTGAGCTTCGGATGAACGCCCCGGACGCTCGCGCCTGAACGCACGAAGCGCCCTGGCGCCGTCTTCGACCCGAAGCCGACCTCGTGTGCTGCATGGACGGGGTTGCCTTCGCGGGCGTTTCTTGACCCTCCTGAACCAGGGGCGCGGCGTCTTGTCTCACGCTTCTGAGCGCCGGAAGACGCCGTGACCGGAAGGGCAACATCATGAGCGTTCAACGAACGTTGAAACATCTTTTCGCCGCGCTCCTGCTGCTTGCAGTGGCCGCGATCCCAATCGGCGCGATGTCTGCGAACAACCGGGAACAGCTTCGCATCGGCTATCAGAAATACTGGACGCTCATCATCCTCAAGGCGCGCGGCACGCTTGAGCAGCGCCTTGGGCCGCTCGGGGTCGATGTGACGTGGACCGAGTTTGTTTCGGGCCCGCAAATGCTCGCCGGATTGAATGACGGCAGCGTCGACTTCGTTACGGTAGGTGATACACCGCCGATCTTCGCGCAGGCCGCCGGCACGAAGTTCGTCTACGTCGGGAACGAGCCGGCGGCGCCCACGGGTGAAGCGATCCTTGTGCCGAAGAATTCACCCATCAAGTCGGTGGCGGAACTCAAAGGAAAGAGGATCGCGCTGAACAAAGGGTCCAACGTCGAATATCTGCTCGTGAAGGCGCTCGAGGAGGCGGGCGTCAAATACACCGAGGTCGAGCCCGTGTTCCTTCCACCGTCGAAAGCGCGCGCCGCATTCGAGCGCGGCAGTGTCGATGCCTGGGCGATCTGGGATCCGTTCCTCGCCGCCGCCGAGACACAAATCGGCGCGCGTGTGCTCGTCGACGGCAAGGGTATTGTCAGCAACTATCAGTTCTATCTCGCGGCGCGGGCGTACGCCGAACGCAGGCCGGACGTGGTGAGGATAGTGCTCGAGGAACTGGGCAAGATCGACGATTGGGGAAAGAAGCATCCGAAGGAAATGGCCGCGTTTCTTGCGCCTTCGTTCCGTCTGGACGTGCCAACGGTCGAGCGGGTGGCCTTGGGCTACGGCTATGGTGTCGTGCCGATCACTCCCGGGGTCATCGCCGAGCAACAGAGAATCGCCGATACCTTCACCGAACTCAAACTGATTCCGAAGAAGCTCGAGGTCAAGGAAGTGGCTTGGGCACAGCCGCATTGAGGGCGGTTTCCCGGGGCTTCCTCAGCGCACCCGCCGACAGGCAGCACGCTCGCTGCACCGCCTGAGCCAGTCCACCACGCCCGGGTGGCTCTCGATCTTTACACCGAGCAAGCCGCCCAACTGCAGCCAGCTCGCGGCCGGAATATCGGCCAGCGAGAACGCGCCGAGCAGGTATTCGCGCTCCTGCAAGCGCGCCTGCAGCGCATCGAGCCCGCGGGTGACTTGCGAGCGGTTGTACTCCGCGCAGGCCTTGCTGCGGTCGGCGGGTTTGTAGGAGACCGGCGAGTCGAGGCCGTGATAGACGTATTGCATCAGGTAGCTGCCGAGATCAGCCATCGCCCACACTGTCCAGCAGGTTGCGTCGGCGCGCGCCTGGCCGCTGCCGGACGGCCACAGGTTTTTCTCCACGCCGTACTTCTCGCCCAGGTACAGCAGGATGGCGCCCGATTCAAACAACGTGAGTTCGCCATCCGCCAATCCGGGCACCTTGCCGTGTGGATTGATCGCGAGGTATTGCGGGGTGCGGTGCTCCTGCTTCTTGGGGTCGAGCTCGATGTATTCGTAGCCGACGCCCAGTTCCTCTAGCGCCCACTGGACGCGGGCGCCGGAGCTCCGCGGCCAGGAATAGAGCTTGATTGCCATGGCTGCCTCCTATGCCGGCCGAGCCGGCGTGACGATGTTGCCCTAGTCAGAACCCCTCGCCGTCGAAGGCGCTTCTCGCCTCTCGGTCGGCAAGCCACGCTGCACAACGCTCCGCCAGCATGCCGGCTGCCAATACGACGCGATCGGCATGAAAGCGGCTCAGCCCGACCCGCAAGGCAAACGCCCACGACGCGGTCTGCATCGAAGAGGCGGCGATCGGCGAGGGCGTCACCCATGATCGTAAGGTTGGCGCGGCCGGCGGCTGGTAGCGGGTACGGAAGGGATTCGAACGAACGACAGCCGTGGGGCAGCATCGCCGCCGTACGAGTGGGAAGGTCGGCTGTAGACGGCGGAGCTGCCGGCCACGGTTGCGCGGCGGACAGACGGACACGATCGATAGCCCTTCGGGCCTGCGCCATGAACGGCAGCAGTGCAGCGGTTGCGGCTGCTCGCGGGTGCACGTGAACTCACGGTCTCGGCACACTGCGGTCATCCAGGTGCCGGAGGTGTCTCGAAATCGACGGCCGGTTTCAGGCTACTGCAGACGCGTGCGCCTCGCCAGCGCAACGCGACTCAACCTTGAGGCAGCGGGTCGATCAACGGCGATCCGACGTGCCCGATCGAATGTCTGGTGCTCACATCGCCAAACTCACGCAGCCGACCCACGGCAGTCGCTCGGGACCGTCCCCTTTCGGGCACCTGAACCTTCCGCGGATCCTTCGGGCATTCAGCGGGTTGGATTCGGGTCATGCGATGAGGGCGCAATGCCATACAGAAACTGAGCGCCAGCAATGTCATCGCGGCTGAGACCGCGCCGTTTGTATGCTGGAGTAAGTGCGGCGCTGTTCGGGCTGTCACACATCACTGAACCCGAGTGCGTCGAATGTCCAAGCCCGATCGCGTGTCCGATCTCGTGCAATGCGAGGCCATAGACGTCCGTCATGTACAGACCGCCGCTGAAGGGAAAGTCCTGCAGTCGGCTGCCCTCGGGATCGGTTGCCATCTGGTAGCCGACATTCGTGTTGAAGAACACATCACCGGCGCCAGTTCCTTCATTCGGGGGCGGCCCAAAGGCTGTCCCGGCGCAGAAGAACGCCAGCAATCCGCCGAACGGATACGCTCCGATTCGAATCATTGGCGAGGTGGCCGTCGGATCATTGATCGGTTTCCATGAATGGTCGACACCGACGTATTGAAACTGGATGTTGGCCACCGACGACCATGTGTCGAATGCGGACTGAATGACAGCCCGCAGGCTCAAAAGCGTGAGCGGCGTGGTCGTATTGCTGTTGCGCGGGTCCGGGTAGAAGTTCGGCAGCGTCGACAGACTCTTGTCTTCGCAGAAGATTCCGCAGTAGAGGCTGCCGGGAGTGCCCGCATCGAGAAAGCCCCAGGTAACGACACCACCGGGTGTGCCAGCCACCTTCGAGGCGCCCCACTTGAGATACTCATTGGGTCCGCCGGCAGGAACGACCTCGTATGCGTCGGCCACCGCTATGGCAAGTAACGCACTCGCGAGCGCGCTCGCCACCCATCCGAATCCCTGCAGCGGGCTCCTCCATCTTCTCGAAGCCACTTGTCGCCCCTTCCACGGCCATGAGCGAGACCGTGCACGGCTTTCGTTTCTTCCTCAATGCGACGGCAGTCTGCCGGGAGGCGGGAGATACGCATTGACCGATGTCAGCGTGATTGAACTCCTCTGTCCCGTGGCCGCGGGATCGCGCGAAATGCAGGGTCGCAGTTTGTTGCGGCTCCCCAGTTGACGCCCCGGCGAACACCAACAGCGGCCCCACGCCGACCGGCATCGGCCATCGCGATCGGCGGGTTACGGGCCGAACGCGGACTCACACTCGCGGCCAGTAGCGGGTATTCGCACGGCTCGCGTCGATATCGGCGTCTTCGTCGCGTCGGTTGACCGAAGGACATTCACCACGCCTGCAGTCGGCGCAGACCGGTCACCCGATCGAAACAAAGGTGTCCCACGGCTCAGGGTCGTCGAGTTCCAGTTCGCGGCCTGCGAATGCGATCCTTGGCCGGCGTCGACACGGCGGAGCGCGCGTCATCTTCCAAACGATTGCCGGTGAACGGCAGGTCCGGAGGTACAGCGGACAGCCCGTGCATTGATCAATCAATTTCCGGTGTCGACGGCAGCCGTCATTGACCCGCCGCATTGAATGCCGCAGCAAATCTCAAGCAGTCGCACGGGGTGCACCCGGCAAAGTCAGCACGGGCCGGGTGTCGCCATTTACCCTTCGAGAGTGCGCCCGCCAGCACCCAGTTTGCGCCGGCACCCGCAGCGCTACTGCGCCGCGAACTGCTCCGGACTCCACCCGCCTCCGAGCGCGCGATACAGATCGATGACCGCGGTTTGCTGGTCGCGCAGCGCGACCACGCGCGCGCGGTCGGCGTCGAACAGGTTGCGTTGCGCATCGAGCACTTCGAGGTAGCTCGAATAGCCGTTCCGGTAGCGCAGTTCGGCCAGCCGTAGCACATCCGCCTGCTTGCGCCGCCGGTCGTCCTGCGCCTCGAACGATGCGCGAGCGGCGCTGTGTTCGACGAGTGCGTCGTGCACGTCGCGCAGCGCGTCGACCACCGACTGCTGGTAGAAAAGCGCGGCCTGCTCGCTGCGCGCCGTGGCCGCGTCGACCTCGGCGCCGATGCGCTTCAGGCCGACGATCGGCTGCAGCAGGCTGCCGGCGATCGACCACACGCGCGCGGGCGCGCTGAAAAGGTCCGAGAGATCCATGCTCTCCTGGCCGACCGACCCGGTCAGCACCAGCGACGGAAAGTACTGCGCGTGCACCTCGGCCGTCTGCGCGCGCGACGCCAGCAGGATCGCCTCGGCCTGGCGGACATCGGGGCGACGCGCGAGCAGATCCGAGGGCAGCCCGCTCGGCACTTCGGGCGCCACGACGGTCTCGTCGAGCGGACGGCCGCGTGCGACCTCGGGCGTGAACACGCCCTTGGCGCCGCGCCCGACGAGGCGGGCGAGCGCGGCTTCGGTCTGCGCCACCGCTCGTTCGAGCGGCGGAATGGTCGCGGCCACCGTCGAGCGGTCGGCCTCCGCGAAGCGCAGGTCGAGCTCGTTGATGAGGCCCGCATTGCTGCGCGTCCGCTGGATCCGGACGTTCTCGTCGCGCGTGACGAGCGTATCGCGCGTGACCACGAGTTCCGCGTCGAGGCCGCGCAACGTGAAGTACGTCGTCGCCACCTGCGCCGCGAGCGCGATGCGCACCGTTTCCGCCGCGTAGCGCGTGGCAAGCAGGCTGGCGCTCGCCGCTTCGCGCCCGGCGGCCAGCTTGCCCCAGAGATCGACTTCGTAGGACGCAGCCAGTCCCACGTTGAAGGTGTTCGAGACGAGCGGCGTGCCGGGCGGAAGCGGAAGGTCGATTGCTCCGCTCAGCTTGCTGCGATTCGCACCCGCCGCTGCGTCGAGCGTGGGATATAACGTCATCCTGGCGATCTGCAGGTTGGCGCGCGCCTCCTCGATGCGCGCCACGGCCACCTTGAGGTCGCGGTTGTTCGCCAGCGCCTCTTCGACGAGCAGCGTGAGTTGCTCGTCGCCGAACAGGGTCCAGAAATGCTCGGCCTTCGGTTCAGCCGGCTCGGTCATCGCCGGCAGCTCGACCGCGGGCCTGGTGGTATCGATGTGCGCGCAGGCTGCGAGCAAAAGCAACGCGGAGAGCAGCATCCCCCCGGGAAACCACGACACCTCCTTCCTACTCATGATGTCCTCCGTGCCTAGCCGTGCTGGCGCCGACGGCCGCCGCCTGGGCCACGTGCATTTCGGCGCTGCGGCGTTCGCCTTCTGCCACCTCGGCGCGCAATTCCTGCGCGGTGCGCACTTCGCGCAGCCGTCGCTCGGTGATGACGCGGAAGAACAGCGGCACGAAGAAGATCGCCAGGAAGGTCGCCGCCAGCATGCCGCCCATCACGCCCGTCCCGGCCGAGGTGCGGGCGCCGGCGCCGGCGCCGGTCGAAAAGGCGAGCGGCGTCACGCCGAGGATGAAGGCGAGCGAGGTCATGATGATCGGCCGGAACCTGAGCCGCGCCGCCTCGATCGCCGCGGCCGACGTCGAAAAACCCTCGTCGATCTTCAACGCCGCGTACTCGACGATCAGGATCGCGTTCTTCGCCGCCAGGCCGAGCAGGGTCACGAGGCCGATCTGGAAATACACGTCGTTGGTCATGTGGCGCAGCCACACCGCGGCGAGCGCACCGAACGTGCCGAACGGCAGCGCGAACAGCACCGAGAGCGGAAGCGACCAGCGTTCATACTGCGCCGCGAGGATCAGGAACACCATGAGCACCGCCAATGCCAGGGCGATGACCGACGTGCCGCTCGACTTCTTCTCCTGGAACGAGGCGCCGCCCCAGTCGAAGGTGAAGTCGCGCGACAGCGTTTCGCCGGCGATGCGCTCGACCTCCGCGATCGCCTGGCCGCTCGAGACCCCCGGTGCCGCCTGGCCGATGATCTTGACCGCGGGCAGGTTGTTGAAGCGATCGAGCGAATCGGGGCCGGACGAGTAACGCACCCGCGCCAGCGAGCGCAGCGGCACCATCTCGCCGCGCGCCGAGCGCACCCACATCGCGCCGATGTCGTCGGGCCGGTTGCGGAACGCCGGCTCCGCGCTCATCTGCACCTGCCATGCGCGGCCGTACTTGTTGAAGTCGTTGACGTACGCCGAGCCCATGGTCGCCGCGAGCGTGTTGAACACATCGTCGATCGGCACGCCGAGCGCCTTGGCCTTTTCGCGATCGACATCGACGTACAGCTGCGGCACGCTGGACCGCCACAGCGTCTGCGCGCCGCCGAGCAGGGGATCGGAGTTCAGCCGTCCGAGCAGGCCGCCCAACGTCTCGGCCATCTTGTGCGGGTCGTCGTCGCCGCGGTTCTGGAGGTACAGCTCGTAGCCGCCCGCGGTGCCGAGGCCGAAGATCGGCGGCGGGGCAAACGCGAGCACCAGCGCGTCCTTGATGTGCGCGGTCTTCATGAAGAAGTCGCCGACCAGCATCGGCGTGCTTACGCTGGGCCGCTTGTCCCAGTGCACCTGCGTGACGAAGATCGTGGCGGCGTTGTTGCGGAACCCGCCGCCGATGAAGTCGAACCCGGTGAAGGCGACCACGTCTTCGTTGATCGGATTGCTCTTCAGGATCTGCACGACTTCGTTGACGACCTTGTCGGTCCGTTGCAGCGACGCGCCGTCGGGCAGGATCACCGCCGAGATGAAGAAGCCCTGGTCCTCCTCGGGCACGAGCGACCCGGGCGTGAAGCGCCACAGCCCGCCGGCGACGACGATCATGCCGAGGAAGAGGACCGCGCCGATCACGCCGCGCCGGATCATCCAGATCACCCCGCCGACGTAGCGGTTGCGCAGGCTGCCAAACCAGTTGTTGAACGCGGCGAAGAAGCGGCCCGGCAGCTTGTGCTCGCGCTTGAGAATCAGCACGCACAAGCTCGGCGTCAGCGTGAGCGCCACCACGCCCGAGATCACCACCGCGATCGAGATTGTGACGGCGAACTGCCGGTACAGCTCGCCGGTGAGCCCGCCGAGAAACGCGATCGGCACGAACACCGCCGTCAGCACCAGCACGATGGCGATAATGGGGCTCGTCACCTCGCGCATCGCCTCGACCGCCGCCAGGCGCGCCTCGAGATGCTCCTCGTGCATGATGCGCTCGACATTTTCCAGCACCACGATCGCGTCATCGACCACGATGCCGATCGCGAGCACCATGCCGAACAAGGTGAGCGTGTTGATCGAATAGCCGAGCAGGTACAGCCCGGCGAAAGTGCCGATCAGCGACACCGGCACGGCGAGGATCGGGATCAGCGTCGCGCGCCAGTTCTGCAGGAACAGGAACACGACCAGGAAGACGAGCAGCATCGCCTCGCCGAGCGTCTTCAGCACCTCGCGGATCGACACCTCGACGAAGAGCGTGGTGTCGTACGGCACCGCGTAGGCGAGGCCCTGCGGAAAGCGCTCCGCCATCTTGGCCACCTCGGCGCGCACGTTCTTCGCGACATCGAGCGCGTTGGCGCCCGGTTGCAGGAAGATGCCGACCAGCGTGGCGCTCTTGCCGTTGTAGCGGCCGATGAATTCGTAATCCTTCGAGCCGAGTTCGACCCGCGCCACGTCGCCGACACGCACGTTCGATCCGTCGGGATTGGCGCGCACGATGATGTTCTCGAACTCCTTCGGGTCGGCGAGCCGGCCCTGCGTGACGACGGTGTAGACGAGGTCCTGCTTGCCCGCGTAGGGCGCCTGGCCGACCTTGCCGGCGGCAAACTGCGAGTTCTGCTCGTTGATCGCACGCGTGACGTCGGCCGTGGTGAGCTTCAGCTGTGCCAGGCGGTCCGGGCGCAGCCAGATGCGCATCGCGTAGTCCTTTGCGCCGAAGATCTGCACCAGCGTCGTGCCGGGAATGCGCTTGATCTGGTCGAGCACGTTCAGCGTTACGTAGTTCGACGTGAAGAGATCGTCGAACCGGTCGTCCGGCGAATAGAACGCCAGCACCTGCAGGAACGACCCGGATCCCTTCTCCACCGTGACGCCCTGGCGCCGCACCTCCTGCGGCAGGCGCGCGTCGGCCTGCTTGACGCGGTTGTTGACGTTCAGCGCTGCCTGGTCGATGTTGGTGCCGATGTCGAACGTGACCTGGATCTGCAGCACGCCGTTCGAGCTCGAATTCGAGCTCATGTAGATCATGTGCTCGACGCCGTTGATGGCGTTTTCCAGCGGCGCAGCGACCGTCTGCGCGATGACTTCCGCCGAAGCGCCCGGATAGACGGCCGACACGGTGACCACGGGCGGAGCGATTTCGGGATACTGCGCGACCGGCAGGTTGCGCATGGCGGCCAGGCCGGCGAGCACGATGAAGATCGACAGCACGACGGCAAAGATCGGGCGGTCGATGAAGAAGCGCGAGAACATCGGGGAGTCCTGTCCAGTTCCTGGGTTCAGTGCCGGCGCCGCGTGCGCGTCGTGATGCAGTCGGTCCGGCGCGCGGACGGTATGTCGCGGCGCCTGCCGGACGACACGCGACCGGGCCTACTTCTTCGCGTCGGCCTGCTTGACCTCGCCCTTCGCTGCGCCGGGCTGGCCGCCCTGCGCCGGATCGGCTCCCGGCGGGGGTCCGAGCATGATGGGCGCGCCCCCGGGTACGGGGAAGATCTTCGCCATGCCGTCGACGACGATCTGGTCGCCCGGCTGCAGGCCGGATTCGACGATCCACTGGTTGGCGCCGTCGACCTCGGCCCAGTCGCCCACCACCACCGGCCGCGGCTGGGCGACGTCCTTGCCCCCGGCACTTTTCGCTGCCACGTAGACGAACTTGCCCTGCGGACCTTCCATCACCGCGCGCTGGGGCACGACGATCGAGTTCGGGCGCGTGTTGCCTTCGACCAGCACGCGCACGAACTGGCCCGGCTTCAATGCCGCATCGGCGTTGGCAACCGTCGCGCGCGCGTCGAACGAGCCCGAATCCGGGTTGATGCGCGGATCGATGAATGCGAGCCGGCCCTTGCGCGGAAACAGCGTGCCATCCGACAGCCGCAGCGCGACCTCCTGCCCCTTCTTCGGATCCGGCGCGACGATCTTGCCCTCCGCACTCAGACGATCGATGCGCAGCATCTCGGCTTCCGAGATGCTGAAGTTGACGTAGATCGGATCGATCTGCGAGATCGTCGTGAGCAGGCTGTCCTGCCCGGGCGACACGAGGCTGCCCTCGGACTTGAGCGCGCGGCTGGCGTATCCCGCGACCGGCGACACCACCGTCGTGTAGCCGAGATTCAGGCGCGATTCCGCCACCTTGGCCTGCGCGAGCTTGACGCCGGCGGAAGTGGCCTCTTCTGCCGACACGGCATCGTCGAACTCGCGCCGGCTGATCGCGTTCTCCTCGATCAGTCCGCGCAGTCGTTCGAGGTTGCGCTTGGCTTGTGCATATTCGGCCTGCGCCTGCGCCAGGCTGGCCTCGTTCTGCGCGACCATCACCGCGTAAGGCTTGGGATCGATGACGAACAGCGTCTGTCCAGCCGCGACACGACCGCCTTCCTGGTACGTGCGCTTTTCGAGGATGCCCTGCACGCGTGCCCGCACCTCGGCCTCCTTGCTGCCCGCGGTCTGGCCGACGTACTCAAAGCGCAGCGGCACGGTGACGGTCTTCACTTCCGCAAGCGTCACCGGCGCGGGCGGAAAACCGGAGAACCCACCCTGCTGCTGGCCGCGGCCGCACGCGGCGAGTGCGAGTGACAGGAAAAGCACCGCGCCGGCGCGCGCAGCGGTCACGACGGCAAAGGGCAGGCGAACGGCCGGGAGCACGCGAAGTCGATTCATGGCGTCGATCGGGCGCAGGTCGCCCGCAATGGAAGTTGTGTCGTTCGGGAAGGGGCGCCAGCGTAAGTTCGCGGACACATGTTTTTCAGGCGCCTCACGGATTCATGTCAGGTTGTTCCTGCCACCGCAGTGTCGGGAGGAACGAGGCCGCTCGTCGTCATCGTCCGGTCGTGCGCAGGTGCGACACGACCCTAATGCCCGCGTCGGCGCTTGCCACCTGCCCGAACGGTCAGTTGGGCATTACGTCTGTAATCGATCCGCAATTCGCTCCGCGCTGGTGCATCGCGGTCGCACTACGGAGCGTTTCTGATCGTGCGTCGGCCGCCCTGCCGGCGGCGGGATACAGGTGATAGATGACACCGCGAGTTGCCATGACCTGCTGAAGCCAGCAGCGTCTCGGGTTTCCACTGAGTCCATCCTCATCGAGCCATTCGCCTATGACCCGCCGTACAGGAGGAACGCAGCCCACACGCGCGGATCGCGCTCGCGCGGGTCGCGCGAGCGCACGAACTCGCGCTTGATCTCCGTCAGCGCGGCCGCGGGCGACTGTCCGCGATGCATGCGGGCATAGAAGCGCGCCATCAGATGAGCCGTCGTGTCGTCGGCCACCGGCCAGAGCGAGAGCACTGCCCCGCGATTGCCGGCCGCCAGGGCCGCGAACGCGAAGCCGAGCAAGCCCTGACCCCGCTCGTACCGGCCGACGCCGGTGTCGCACGCCGAGAGCACGACGAGCTCGGAGTTCATCGACAGGCCGGCGAGTTCGGTGGCGGTGAGATACGCGTCCGCGTTTCCGCTCGCCGCGAGCACCAGCGCCGCGCGCTCCGCAAATGCGGGCTCGACCAGCGCATGGGTCGCGAAGTGAACGTAGCGGTAGCCCGCGAGCTCGCCGCTGCGGCTGGCCGCCGCGAGCGATTCCTTGCTCGCCGCATGCCCAAGCAGCACGCGCACCCGGGATGGCGCAAACGACTGCGCGATCTGCTCGATCTCCCTGCGCGCGAATGGCAGCGGGTCCCAGGATCCACGCGTGGCCACGGCAAACGATCCGAGGGAGGCCGGGGTGGCTGCGCGCGTGGCGTCGCTCTCCTCGACCGCGCCGAGGGCGAGCAGATCGCGCGGCCAGCCGCCGCGCGGCGCGCGATCGCGCAGCTCGATCCAGCCGCCGAACGAGGCCGCATACGTGATCTCGAAGCGCATCACGGCCGGAGTCCGGTTCGCATCCAGCGGGAGTGCGTCGAGCGGCAGGCCGGTGAGCTCGTCGTCGGCGACGACGACGAGGTGGCTCGCTGCGTGCGCCGGCTCGCCGAGCGGCGCGAGCAATGCGCCGCCGAGGCGCGCGGCCACGGCATCGATCGGCACACGCGCGACCGCGTCTTGCGGCCGCACGTACGACGCGACCCAACGACCATCCGCCAGCGCCCAGACGCGCACCGGTTCGCCGCGCACCGCGCGCGCCCACGCGCGCGCGGCCACCGCGAGATTTGCGCTGTCCTGGATCGGCTGCACACGCGCCTCGCGCGCATCGATCCATGTGATCCACCACGTATCGCCGGCATGCTGATAGGCCACCAGCGCCGTGTCGGGCGCGAGGCGGGCCTGGATCGCGGCGACGGTCGGGGTGAGCGGGCTCGCTGCGTGCGGAAAGCGCAATGCGAGTTCGCGTTCGAGCTTGTCCACCGCATCGACGACGCCGATGCGCTCCGCCTCGAGGCGTACGCGGGTCGCGACATCGGCCACCGCGATCGCCTCGTCGAGCCGCTGGCGCTGCGCCTGCAGGTCGCGCAGCTGTGCCCGCTCCGGCACGCCGGCTGCGAGTTGCACCCAGCGCCGCTCGGCGAAGCGGTCGCGCAACTGACGGTCGCGCGCGAGTTCGGCCACGCGCAGCGCGTCGTCGAGTTCCCCGTCCTGCGCATGCAACAAGGCGAGCGTGCGGTAACCGGCCATCGAGTCGTTTTCGGCGATCCACATGCCGAAGGTGCTGTCACGCAGGGCGGACCCCGTCGCCAGCGCCTCACGGTTGCGCTCCGCACGGTGCACGAATTCGACCAGCAGTCTCTTTGCCTCGGCGCGGTGACCCAGGCGCACCTCGGCGCCGGCCAACAGCGATTGCCACACGAGAGTGCGCGCTTCGTCCGCACCGACCGATTGCTTCGCCGCGTCGTAGGCATCGCGCAGTAGCGCGACCGCCCGTTGAGCATCCTGCGCACCAGGATCCGGACGCGCAAGCAGGCAGCGGGCATAACCCGCCTCGACCCACTCGCGCAGCCCGTTGGCGCGCGGCGCACGCTCGAGCACACTGTTCAGCAGGTCGCATCCGGTCCGTGTATCTCCCGAGCGCACGAGCAGCCATCCGTAGTCGATCGCGAGGCCGATCGCAAAGACCGAATCGGCAGAGAAGCGCTCGCGCGCGGCGCGATGAGCCTGTCCCATCAGGTCGAGCGCCGCGCCGGGCTCGCCGTCCATCGCCGCCCAGGTCGCGATGTCCCGCCAGGCGCGGATGGCGAGGCTCATGTCGGCCTCCGGGTCGATCCGCTGCAGCAGGTCTTCGAGCAGCGCACGCGCAGTACCGTAACGACCGCTGCGCCCGAACAGCAGCGCGAGCAGGCGTGCGCTCTCCTGAGTACGCGGATGTCCGGGCCCGAGCATGCGGTCGCGCCACAGAAACACGCGGGCAGCGAGCACCATCGCCTCGGGAAGGCGCCCGCCATCGGCCATGCCGCGCGCGATGTCGTCATCGACGTCGACGACACGTCGATCGTCCGGCCCGTATCGCCGCGCCAGATCCTCACGCAGCGCTCGCAAGCGCTCGATCTGCGCCTCCTGCTGGCCTTGCAACGACAGTGCGTTGGCGTGGCTGCGGGCAAGCAGGATCCGCAACCATGGCGCCAGCCGTCTGTCGCCGCCGAAACTGGACTCGAGCGCGGCGAATTCCGCCAACGCTGCTTCGCCGCGACCGAGCACGAGCAGGTTGTTCGCATAACGTACGCGGTTTTCCAGCGCGGGCTGACTGCGCGGCCCGAAGGTCGTGTCGAGCAGACCCTGGAGTCGCAGGCGCTCGGCGAGCGCCTCGGGCCATGGCGTCAGACGTACGGTCGCAAGCTCGAAGCGGAGGAATGCCGGCTGCACGGGAGCGAGCTTGCCCTGGATCTCGGGCCGCATCTGCTGCGCAAGCTGGGCGGCGCGACCGAGTTGCCGCTGGTCGATGAGACGTTCGATCGAGAAGGCCGCGATCGTCGCGGCAAGCACCGGTTGTTCGGTTGCGAGGTTTGGCTCGGCCAAGGCTTGCTGTGCCAGTTCGGCCGCGCGCTCTAGCTGCGCATCCTCGAACGCTCGCCGTGCCTGCCCGAGCAGCACGAGCACGCGCGCCGCAAGTGCCGTGTTCGAATCGGGATTCTCGAGTCCTACTTGGACGTCGACTTCGAGCGTGCACTCGTCATCGATCTCGATCGGGCCACGCACACGCCACCGCGAAGGTCCCGCGGCGACGAGCTGTGCGCTGAGCGGGATCGCAGGTTGCGTCGCCTGCAACAGCTGCGGCGGGGCGCCGTCGAGGCGCGCCCGCGCGATCAGCAGCGAACCGAGCTTGAAAGCGGCCGCGGCAGCGTCGACCGCGACGAGATGAGGTGTAGCGTCATCCGCCCACGCAGCGTCGCAACCCGATGGCGGGACGGCCGGCGACGGCGCGCAAACAAGCGAGCACAGAAGACACGCGGCGCTCTTCGCTTGCAGAGAATTCACATTGCGTTCGTCGGAGTTGTAACCGTACAGTAAGCATGGCGCAGGCTCACGCCCTGCGCGGCGATCCGCTGCCCAGTACAGGAGAAGTCATGGCGAGCTCCAGAGAGAAGGTCCCCGTTCCCACAGTCATCCTGCCGATCGGCGACGGCCGGGTCGAAATCACCGTGAGCGACAAGAAGATCTGGCTCAGCGACTATGCCAGCCGCAAGGCGCGCAATTTCACGCTGGTCATCCCGCGCACGCGGCTGAAGGGAAGCGATTCGGACCGCCTCGGGGCCTTCGATCTCCACGCGGACCCGAAGCGCGCCAAACGAACGCCGTCCAAGACCAACGCGGCCGCGACGAAATCATCGCGCACCAAGGTGCAGCGCGCTGCCGGTCACCCGGTTCCCGCGCTGGTGCACGGCGGGCCGGTCGTCGTCGTCGACGAGTAACGGCCGCGTTCAGTCTGCCCATCGTGGTAGCGCCGCATGTGGCGGGGCTTGCAACCACCTTGCGTCGTGACTTCGGCGGCGGCGGGTCCGGCGCGTAGACTGCGCGCTCCATGCTGCGGGCCTTCGGCAAGCGGTTCGTCTATCTCCTGGTCGCGGCCCTGCTGCTTGCGCAGCATGGTGCGGCGCTGCATGCGCTCGCGCACGGCGTCGATGCGCTCAGATCCGCCAGCCAGGAGTCGCCCGACAAGCGCGCTCCACTCGGCGAGCGCCACTGTGACCTGTGCCTGACGTACGCGCAGGTCGCGGCAGGCGCCGCGCCGGCGGCGCCGCCGTTGCTGTCCGCCGCGCTCGAGTACGTGGTGCCGCAGACGCAGCATCACAGCACCGGCGCGCAGCTCACGCGCACCTATCAGTCGCGCGCCCCACCTCGCACGGTCTGAGCTTGCTCTGACCCCGCGCGCGCCGGGCCGCACGGCGCGCGCGGTCATTCATTCGAATCCTGCGAGGCAGACATGTCCCAACGACTTGCGCGCGTGTGGCTGCTCGCCGCACTCGCATTCGGCATCGACGGAGCGCCGGCCCAGGCCCCGCCGCAAGGCGGCGCCGCTTCGTCCAGTTCCTTCAATCCTGCACTTTCCCTAATTCTCTCAGGAACCTATGCGAACCTCTCGCGAGACCCGGACGACTACCGGATCCAGGGTTTCCTCAACCCGCCCGATATCGCACCGGGGCCGCGCGGCTTCAGCCTCAGCGAATCGGAACTCGGCATCTCGGCCAACATCGACCCGTACTTCTACGGCGCCGCGAACATCTCGGTCACGCCCGACAACCAGGTCGACGTGGAAGAGGCATTCGTGCAGACGACGGCGCTCGGCAACGGCTTCACGGTCAAGTTCGGCCGCTTCTTCTCGGGCATCGGTTACCTGAACGAACAACACTCGCACACCTGGGATTTCGTCGACAGCCCGCTCGTCTACAGCGCGTTTCTCGGCGCGCAGTTGCACGACGACGGCGTGCAGGTGCGCTGGGTCGCACCCACGCCCCTGTTCCTCGAGTTCGGCGCCGAGGCGGGCCGCGGCAGCAATTTCCCCGGGTCCGAACGCGACAAGAACGGCATCGGTCGCGGCGCGGTGTTCGCGCACGCGGGCGGCGACTGGGGCGACAGCAGCAGCTGGCGCGCCGGAATCTCCTATATGCAGGTGTCGCCGCAGGACCGCACCGACGACACCGTCGATCTCGCTGGCAACGCCGTCACGGACGCCTTCTCCGGAAAGAGCCGGCTCTGGATCGTCGACTTCGTCTGGAAGTGGGCGCCGAACGGCAACCCGTCGCGCCAGAACTTCAAGCTGCAGAGCGAATACTTCTACCGGCGCGAGAGCGGCACGCTCACCTACGACGTCACCGGGGTGGCCGCGCCGGGGGCCTACTCGAGCCGTCAGTCCGGCACTTACGTGCAGGCCGTCTACCAGTTCGCGCCGCGGTGGCGCACTGGCCTCCGCTACGACATCCTCGACAGCGGCACGGTCGACCTCGACGGCAATGCCGCGTTTCTCGCGCAGGATTCGAGCGCGCATCCGTCGCGCCTGACCTGGATGGCCGACTTCAACACGAGCGAGTTCAGCCGCATCCGCCTGCAACTGGCGAGCGATCGTGCGCGCGAAGGCAAAGCCGATAACCAGATCTACGTGCAGTACCAGATGAGCCTGGGCGCGCACGGCGCCCACATTTTCTGAGGGACAACATGCGACTCTTCCATCTCGTAGGTTCGATGCTCGCGGTCGGCGCGATCGCGGCTGCGCCCGGTGCCAGTGCCGCCCTGAAGGTGATGGCGTGCGAGCCCGAATGGGGCGCGCTGGTGCAGGAACTCGCCGGCGATCATGCAAGCATCTACGTGGCCACCAATGCGCTGCAGGATCCGCATCGCATCCAGGCCAAGCCGAGCCTGATCGCAAGCGCGCGCAGCGCGGACCTGCTCGTGTGCACGGGCGCCGAACTGGAGATCGGCTGGCTGCCCGTGCTGGTGCGCCAGTCCGGCAACACCGCCGTGCAGCCCGGGCAGCCGGGCTACTTCGAAGCCGCGGACTACGTGACCAAGCTCGAAGTGCCGACCCGGCTCGATCGTGCCGAGGGCGACGTGCATGCCGCGGGCAATCCGCACATCCAGACCGACGCGCGCAACTTCGTGCCGATCGCCGAGGCGCTCGCGAAGCGACTGGCAGACCTGGATCGGTCGAACGCCGAGTACTACCGGTCGCGCCACGCCGATTTCAGCAAGCGCTGGAGCGCGGCGATCGAACGCTGGCAATCGCAAGCCGCGCCATTGCGCGGCGCGCCGGTCGTGGTCCAGCACAAGGCGTTTCCCTACCTTGAGCAGTGGCTCGGCCTGGTGGAAGTCGCGACGCTCGAACCGAAGCCCGGGGTGGAACCCACCACCGGATCATTGACCGAAGTGCTTACGTTGATGCAGCAGAAGCCGGCGAAGATGATCCTGCGCGCCGCCTACAACGACGGCCGCAGTTCGGAATGGTTGGCCGAGCGGGCCAAGCTGCCGGTGGTCGTGCTGCCGTTCACGGTCGGCGGCTCGGACAAGGCGCGTGACCTGTTCGGATTGTTCGACGACACCATCGCGCGCCTGCTCGCGGCACAACAATGAACACCGCCGCCCTCGACCTGTCGATTCTCGGCCCGGCGTTCATCGCCGGCCTGCTGGTCCTCGCCACCCACGTACCGCTCGGCATCCAGGTGCTGGCGCGCGGGATCGTCTTCATCGACCTCGCGATCGCCCAGGTGGCGGGCATCGGCGTCATCGCCGCCGACGCGGCCGGGTGGGAGCCGCAAGGCTGGGCGGTGCAGATCGCCGCCGTGGCGGCGGCGCTCGCTGGCGCGCTGTTGCTCACGTTTACGGAGAAGCGATGGCCCGACGTGCAGGAGGCGCTGATCGGCGTCCTGTTCGTGCTCGCGTCCTGCGCCGGCATCCTGCTGCTCGCGAACAATCCGCACGGCGGCGAGCATCTGAAGGACCTCCTGGTCGGGCAGATACTCTGGGTGAACCTGCGCCAGCTCGGCCCCGTCGCGGTGCTGACCCTCGTATTGCTGGTGGTCTGGTTCCTGTTCGCCGCGCGGCTCGGCCGCATCGGGTTCTACGCCGTGTTCGCGTTCGCGGTCACCGCCTCGGTGCAGCTGGTCGGCGTGTACCTCGTGTTCGCCAGCCTGATCATTCCCGCGCTGGCGACCCGGACGATCGCGGCCGCGCGCCGGCGGCAGTGGACAGCGTTCGCGACCGGCGTTGCCGCCTACGCAGTGGGGCTTGCAGTCTCCGCGGTCGCCGACCTCCCGTCCGGCGCCGTCGTCGTCATGACGATGGCGCTGCTCGGTATCGTATGCGCCGCGGCCGTTGCGCGCGGCCGTGCAACCAGTGCACCCACGCTCGAGTCCGCCAATCAGTGACGGCCCGCGTCGCGCTCGATGAGCGCGATGCGGCGCTCGAGTTCCGCCAGATCGGCGGCCTCGCGGAGATAGTGCTCGATTCCTCGCATGCGGGCGAAGTCGATCGGGTGGTTGCGCCGGATCGATAACTTCGGGAAGAAAGCGCGCAGCGCTTCCCCGCGCCGCTTTGCAACCGCCTTGCTCCGTTCGGCCCGCCCGACCGTGCCGAATCCCGCCTTGCGGGCGCACGCGAGCGCGTTGCGGATCAGACTGTCGCTTTCGCGCATATGCCAACAGTTGCCCATGGGGGTTCCATCCCGTTGATTTTCAGCGCAAAATGGTGCGCTGCACGACACCAAGTTTGACCCTCGAAAAACTGAAATAAAATAGTATTTTCAAATTGTTATGATTACCTGCACCCAATCGAACCCGGTTCGTTTTTCCGCATCGCAAAATCGCGGGCGCCCCGGGAGGAGGCACTGAGTCATGGAGCTCTACCAGCTACGCACCTTTGCCGCGATCGCCAAGGAAGGCCACCTGACTCGCGCCGCGGAGCGTCTGCATCTCAGCCAGCCCGCAGTGAGCGGCCAGATCAAGGCACTCGAAAACGAATTCGAGGTGCGCCTGTTCGAGCGCCGGCCCACGGGCATGCAACTCACGGCGGCCGGCCGTGACCTGCTCGCCCACGCGACCAAGGTGCTCGCGGCGGCCGAAGCGCTCAAGAAGGCCGCGCGCGGCTTGAAGGGCGAGATCACCGGGACGCTGCGCATCGGCACCGTGAGCGATCCGCACACCAACCGCATCGGCGAGCTGCTCAACTGCACGCTGCAGCGTTTCCCGGGTCTCGAACTCGAGCTCCATCACGAGATGTCGGGCATCGCGCTGGAGAACGTGCGCGAACGCAAGCTCGACGCTACCTTCTACTTCGGCGACGACCCCGGACCGGGTTTCGCGGCGCTGCCGCTGCGCGTCTGTGTCTATCGCGTCACGGCGCCGGCGGAGTGGGCGGACCGCGTGCGCGCCGCGGACTGGTCCGAAATCGCGTCGCTGCCGTGGGTGATGACGCCGGATCTCAGCACGCACAACCGCCTGGTGACGAAGCTGCTGGGCGATCACCACGTCGATCCGCCGCAGCACCGCGTCGAAGCCGACGACGAGCGGGTCATCATCGACCTCGTGCGCTCCGGCGTCGGCGTCTCGCTGATGCGCGAAGAGGACGCGAGAGAGAGCGAAAGTGCCGGTGAGATCGTCATCTGGGACAAGGCACGCCTGACGACGACCCTCTGGTTCGTCACGCTCGCCGAGCGCCAGGACGATCCGCTGATCGAGGCGCTGCTCGAACTTGTGCGCGAAAGCTGGCAGGGCGAAACCGCGCCGGCCCCCAAGGCGGCCATCGCGGAGTCGCGCGAAGCGACCTCGCCCGCCTGACCGCGACCAGCCGCCAGAAGAAACGCCGGTGGGGAAACGCCGGCGCGTTCAGGCGAGGAACGCGGCGCCCGCGAGCACCGGATCGCCGCGCAGGCGCTCGACGGCGAAGTCGACCAACGCACGGACTTTCGCCGGCGCCTTGCGTCCGGCAAGGGTGACGACGTGCACCGGGACCGGCGTCGGCTCATAGTCCGCCAGCACGATCTGCAACCGGCCGGCCTGAATGTCGTCGGCAACCTGGTAGATCAGCGCACGCGCCAGGCCGTGCCCGCGCAGCGCGCCGCTGATCGGGACCTCCCCGAGTTGGCAACCAGTTGCATCGTCGGCGGCACGACCTCGCGCGCCGAGCGGTCCTTCGTGTCGGGTGGATAGAACGACCACATCGGAGGCTGGCCGCTGCTTCGCAGGAAACCCATCGCCCGGTGGTGCCTCAGGTCCGCCGGCACGCGCGGCACGCCGTGCGCGCCCAGGTAGTCGGGTGAGGCCACCACGACCCGGCGCATCGCGCCGACCGATATGGCCGTGAGCCCCGAGTCCGGAAGGTGCGCGATACGCACGGCGACATCCAGGCCTTCGTCGAGCAGGTTGACGACCCGATCGACGAAAAGCGTCCGGGCGCTGACCTCCGCGTGACGCGCGAGGAAATCGAACAGCACCGGCGTGACGTGCAGGCGTCCGAACATCGACGGCGCGGTGACCGCAAGCTGTCCCTGCGCGACCGCGTGCGCGCCGCGGGCCGAGGCCTCGGCCTCGTCGAGGTCGGCGAGGATGCGCCGGCAGTCTTCGAGGAAGCGCCCGCCCGCTTCGGTGACGCGCAAGCTGCGTGTCGTCCGGTGCAGCAACTGCGCGCCGAGGCGCTGCTCCAGCGCCAGGATGGCGCGCGTGACCGCGGATGCCGAGAGGCCGAGCCGGCGCGCGGCCTCGGCAAAGCCGTTCGCTTCCCTTACCGCGACGAAGACACGCAGGCTGTCGAGTCGATCCATGCGCCGGCATTGCAGCGGCTGCAACGGTGAAATGTCAACCGCGGCCATTCTCTTTTCGCCGCGCCCGTCCTATTTTGCGGTTCCAGCCGACGTCCACGGAGGAACCTACCTATGGCTGCACGCGAGCTGCAACCCTTGCAGCCGATCAAGTTCTACACGTACGCCATCTCGGGCTTGTTCCGCAGCAAGCCGGCCCCTCCCGATGTCATCGAAAAGACAGACCGGATCTTCACGCTGCTCGAGCGGCACCTCGAGGGGCAGCGCTTTCTGGCCGCCGCGCACCCGACGCTCGCTGATATCGCAATCTATTCGTACACCGCTCTCGTCGACGAAGGAAGGATCTCGCTCGAGCCATATCCCAACCTGCGCGCGTGGCTGGCCCGCGTCGAGGCACTGCCCCGCTTCGTTCCGGTACGGCGTTCGCGGCTGCCAGAGCTGCAGCAGGCCGCCAGATGACTCCAGGCGCGATCTTCCACGAGGGCGAGCTGGCGCTGCAGGAGCGCGCCGGCGTGCGCGAGCAGATCGGGGCCACCGCAGCGCGCTTCGTACGCACTTTCATGCCGGAGCAGCACCGCGCGTTCTTCGCGCAGTTGCCCACGCTGCTGGTCGGGAGCATCGATGCGGCCCGTCGTCCCTGGGCGTCGATCCTGTTTGGCGCCCCGGGGTTTCGTTCGCGCGTCCGATGCGCGGCATCTGACGATTCGTGCCCGGCCGCTCGAGGGCGACCCGCTCCGCGAAGGGCTCGCGATCGGGGCTCCGCTCGGGCTCCTCGGCATCGAAGCTCAGTCGCGCCGGCGCAATCGCGCGAACGGCACCCTCGTCGACCTGGACGCGGAGGGCTTCACGGTCGAAGTCGAGCAAAGCTTCGGCAACTGTCCGAAGTACATCCAGGCACGCGCGCCGCAGTGGATCGAACGCGCGCCGGCGGGTCAGGCGGAACAGCGGCGCGACGGCTTCCTCGACGGCCGCGCGTCGGCACTGATCGAACGCTCCGACACGTTCTACATCGCGAGCGCCGCAGCCGACGCACGCGGTCGTGCCGGAGCCGATGGCGTCGACGTTTCGCACCGGGGCGGCAAGCCTGGTTTCGTACGGGTGCGGACGGGGCCGGGCGGCACGGAACTGCTCGCGCCCGATTTCCGCGGCAACTTCCTGTTCAACACGCTTGGCAACATCGCCGCATACCCGCACGCCGGGTTGCTGTTCGTCGACTACGAGCACGGCGACATGCTCGAGCTCACCGGCGGCGCGGAGAGCGTCTGGGACGGTCGCGAAGTGGAAGCGTTCGCGGGCGCGCAGCGCCTGCTGCGCGTCCGGGTCACGAGCAGCCGCTGGTTCCCCGCGGCGTTGCCGCTGCGGTGGACCACGCCTCAGCAGGCACCGCAGCTTGCCGACACGGGCACCTGGCGGAGCGAAGCACAGCCACCGCGCTGAGCGCGGCGGGAGATCTACTTCACGAGGTCGGCGCCGGCCTTGCAGGCCGCGGCGTCCTGGTCGCCGGTGCCGCCGCTGCAGCCGATGGCGCCGATCAGCTTTCCGCCTTCCACCAACGGCCAGCCGCCGGGCGACGCGATCAGCGTCGGATCGAGCGTCGCCACGTAGCCGTGACCGGTCTCGAAGGCGTTGTAGAAGGCGCGCGTCTCGCGGCGGAAGCGCGCCGCCGTGCGTGCCTTTCCTTGGGAAACGTTGATCGATCCGAGCTGCGCGCCGTCCATGCGCGAGAAGTGCACCAGGTCGCCGTGCGTGTCGACTACGGCGATGTTCATCTTCCAGCGATGCTTGGTCGCCTCGGCTTCGACCGCGGCCACCAGCTTCTTCGCCGTCTCCAGGTTGATCGGCGTGCCGTACGGGATATCGAATGGAATACCGTCGGCCGTGCCGCCGGCGGCCGGCGGCGCTGGAGCCTGGGCCTGGGCCTGGACCTGCGTGTGTGCACCGATCAGAAGCGCCCCGCAAGTCATCAGCGATGTCAGCATGACTCTACGCATTCGATCCTCCTTGGAGTTTGTTGTGTGTCCTGAGCCCACGTCGCGGCGAAGCGTGCGAACCCGGCGCGGCGGCGCTGCGACCCGGGCTCGGCAAGCCACGCCCATCTTAGGGACCAAAGCGCAAATCCGCTAAGCGAAGGCGTCGTGGCGTTCTGCCGGTTTCGGCCCGACGATTCTCTGGTTCGAGACACCGAAGCGGACGAGAATCGCAGTGCAGGTCGATGTCCCGCACAAAGGAGACGCGATGAGTCACTACCTGGAGGACTTCGAGGTCGGGCAGCGCTTCGGCGGGACCGCGCGGGTCCGGATCGATGCGGAGCGGATCAAGGCCTTTGCGGCCGAATTCGACCCGCAGCCCTTTCACCTCGACGAACAGGCAGCGAGCAAGTCGTTTTTCGGCGGCCTCGCCGCGAGCGGGTGGCATACCGCAGCGGCGACCATGCGCCTTCTCGTCGAAAGCGACCTTCAGCCTGCCGGCGGTGTCGTCGGGGCCGGCTTCGACGAGTTTCGCTGGCCGCGGCCGGTGCGCCCCGGCGACGAGCTGCACATCGAAAGCGAGATCCTCGAGGTGCGTCCGTCGAAATCGCGTCCCGAGCAGGGAATGGTCAAGGTGCGCACGACGACCTTCAACCAGCGCGACGAGCCGGTGCAGGTGACCGTCGGCAACCTCGTGGTTCCGCGCCGCCCCGGTCGAACGTGACGTTCAGGCGCGCACCAGCGGGATCTGCAGGTTGGTGGGCCGGTTCTCATCCTTGTCGAACCCGCGTCCGTCGATGTTGCGCGCCCCCCAGAACAGCATCTCGTGGCCGAGGTACACGAGGTCGTACTCCATGAAATGCCGCCCCTCGACCAGGCCGAACGGCGCAAAGCTCTTGCCGAAGATGCTCTGCGGAGCGTTGACCGCCCACTTGTCGTAGCCCTTGCCGGAGGCGACCTGATTCAGCAGGTCGGCGAAGCCCTGGACGAGTGGAGTGACCTCGTAGGCCTCGTCCGCGACGAAGTCCACCTTTTGCGCGCCGGCGGCGATCGGGTGCGGGCCGCGCCACAACATGTGCCCCTTGATGAGAATCCGCGCCAGCGGGACAGCGCCGTATGGATCCGCTGAATTGACGATCGCCAGTTCGAAGCGGTCGCCCGCGAAATACCGGAAGTCGCGCCTCAGGTAGAAGGGCTTGAGTGTCCCGTCGGCGTTCTTGCTCGCGCTCGGGCGGATCTCGGGTGCGATGCTGCGCCACCGCCCCACCAACGCTTGTTTCGTCTGTTCCAGGTCCATCGATGCTCTCCTTTCTAGGGGCGCCGGCGATCTGGAGTATAAGCATCATCCAGAAGTTCGCGCGTGCCATCGGCTCCGGCAGGCTCCCGATGGCCGCATCACTCGGCGACAATCGGCCCATGGGACATTCACGGGCTGCGAAAGCTGACAGCCACGACCGTATCGTCAAGGTCGCCGCGGATCGGTTTCGCGAGCTGGGCGTCGACGGCATCAGCGTGGCGGACCTGATGAAGAGCGCCGGGCTGACGCACGGCGGGTTCTACCGCCACTTCGGTTCGCGCGCGGACCTCGTGGCGGAGGCCATCCAGTGCGCCCTCGACGACGGCAGCGTCGCAGTCGACGCGATCGCGGTCAAGCCGGGCGCGACCCTCGGCGCGCTGGTGGACGCGTACCTGAGCCTCGCCCACCGCGACAATCTCACCTCCGGTTGTGCGGTGACCACGCTGGCGAACGACGTGGTGCGCAGCGGGGACCGGGTGCGCGGCGCGTACACGCGCCAGGTACGCCGCTACGTCGAGGTGCTCGAAAGGCTCATGGAACGCGTGCCGCCGAAGAAGCGCCATTCAACTGCCGTGGCGGCCCTGGCGACACTGGTCGGTGCGGTCGCGATGGCCCGCGCGGTCAACGACGAGAAGCTTTCACGCGAGATATTGAAGGCCTCGGCCGCCGCGCTGAAGGCGCGTTTTGCGCAGGACTCCATCCGTCCGGTCCAACCTCCGAGGTAATTGGTGCACCGGCAGTACTGCGGTATGTTGCGGCCAGTCGCCCGCTCCAGGAGGCTGCCATGAGTCGGCCGCAGACGAGGATCGCCCATCGCATCTGCCCGCTGTGTGAGGCCTGTTGCGGGCTCGAACTGACGGTTACCGACGAACGCGTGACGTCGGTGCGCGGCCATGACGCCGACGTGTTCAGCCGCGGCTATATCTGTCCGAAGGCGGTCGCGCTGAAGGACCTGCACGAGGACCCGGACCGGCTGCGCAAGCCGCTCGTCAAGCGCGACGGGCGTTTCGTCGAAGCGTCGTGGGACGAGGCCTTCGCGGAGATCGAGCGCAGGCTGGTCCCGATCCAGCAACAACATGGCCGCGACGCGGTCGCGACGGTGTTCGGCAACCCGTCGGTGCACAAGGCCGGCCTGATCCTTTACCTGTCGCGCTTCGCGCGGGCGCTTGCGACGCGCAACGTGTATTCAGCGTCCACCATCGACCAGATGCCGAAGCAGCTTTCGAGCGGCCTGATGTTCGGCGAGTGGCTGTCGATCCCGGTGCCGGACATCGAACGCACGCAGCTGCTCGTGATCCTGGGTGCCAATCCGGCCGTCTCGAACGGCAGCCTCTGGACCGTTCCGGATTTCCGCGGCAAGGCGAAGGCGCTGCGCGCGCGCGGCGGCCGCCTGGTCGTCATCGACCCGCGGCGCAACGAAACCGCCGAGCTGGCCGACGAGTTCCATTTCATCCGGCCCGGCGCCGACGCGTTCTTCCTCGCTGGAATCGTCGCGACGCTGCTCGACGAAAGCCTGGTGCGGCTCGGCCGACTGGCTGGGCACGTGAACGGCATCGAGCAACTCGCCCCGGCGTTTTCGCAGTTCGCGGCCGAGCGCGTCGCCGCGCGTTGCGGCATCGGCGCCGACGCGATTCGCGGCCTCGCCCGCTCGCTCGCGGCGACCGAGCGCGCGGCCGTGTACGGCCGCCTCGGAACCTGCACGCAGGAATTCGGCACGCTGACGAGCTGGCTGGTCGATCTGGTCAACGTCTTGACCGGCCATCTCGACGAGCCGGGCGGCGCGATGTTTCCGCGCGCCCCGGCCTTTGCCAGGAACACGCTCGGCGCACCCGGGAAAGGACGCGGCGTTGCCACGGGACGACACAAAAGCCGCGTCGCCGGCGCACCGGAGGTCTTCGGCGAATTGCCGCTCACGTGCCTGGCGGAGGAGATCGAGACGCCAGGCCCAGGCCAGGTGCGCGCCTTGATCACGCTCGCCGCCAACCCGGTCCTCTCCGCCCCGAACGGCAAACGTCTCGGGGCCGCGCTGGAAAAGCTCGACTTCATGGTGAGCCTCGACGTCTACCTGAACGAAACCACGCGTTTTGCCGACGTCGTCCTGCCCGGCAGCTCACCGCTCGAAGACCAGCACTACGACGCCGCGTTTCCTCAGTTCGGTTATCGCAATGCCGCGCGAGCGAGCGCCGCGGTCCTGCCGCGAGCTGCCGGCCAGCTCGCCGAATGGCAGGTCCTCCTTCGCCTGGCAGCGATTGCGAGCGGCCGCGGTGCCGGCATCGATATCGACAAGTTCGACGACGAGCTGACCGAAGCCGACGTCCAGCGCCTGGCGGGCGAACAAAGTGCCGCGGTGATGAAGGCGCTCGCGGGCCGGCGCGGGCCGGAACGCCTGGTCGACCTCGCCCTGCGCGCGGGACCGTACGGCGACCGCTTCGGCCTCGTGCCCGACGGCCTCGATCTGGACAAGCTGCTTGCGACGCCCGGCGGCATCGACCTGGGTGCGCTGGCGCCGCGTGTGCCGGAGGTGTTGCGCACCCCGTCCGGGCGGATCGAGCTCGCACCCTCGATGCTTCTTGCCGAACTCGCGCGCGCGACGCAGCGCCTCGACGACCCGGCGCCGGATCTCGTCATCATCGGCCGCCGGCAGGTGCGTTCCAACAACAGCTGGATGCACAACCTTCCCACTCTCGCGAAGGGCCGCAACCGTTGCACCCTGCTCGTGCATCCGGAGGATGCGCGACGGTTCGGCCTCACGGACGGCGGGCGCGCGCGCGTGAGCGGGGCAGGCGCCACCGCACGCTGTGTCGAGGCGCAGGTCGAATTCAGCGACGCGATGATGCCCGGCGTGGTCTCGCTCCCGCACGGCTGGGGTCACGACGCGCAGGACGCGCGCATGAGCATCGCGGCAGCGCAGCCCGGCGCGAATCTGAACGCCGTGCTCGACGAGACGACGCGCGACCCGCTGTCGGGCAACGCCGTGCTGAACGGCGTCGCGGTCGCAGTCAGCGCGGCCTGACTACTTCAGCCCCAGCGCGCAGTCGAGCGACCAGGCGCCGCCGCCGCGCCCGGCCAGCAGCAGCAGGATCGTGGCCCATGTCAGGTGCGTCGGCCACGCGTCCGGATAAACGAAGATCTGGATCACGGCGGTCATGCCGAGCAGCGCCAGCGCCGACACGCGCGTCAACAGGCCGAGCACGAGGAGGAGCGGAAACAGGTGCTCGGCATACGCCGCCATGTGGGCCGCCACGTCGGGCGGCAGCAGCGGCACCTTGTACTCGTCGGCGAACAGCGCGACAGCGTTGTCCGTCACGCTCAGCAGCCCCTCCACCTTGGTGCGCCCGGAATAGAAGAACACCGCGGCGATCCCGACGCGCGCCAGGAGCGCGAGCAGGTCGTCGCCCACCAGGCGCGTAAATACATCGGCGAAACGATTGAGCAGGCCGCGCGGGCCGGAAGAGCCGGTCGCGAGCGACGTGGCGAGCGAGTTCACGGTGAAATCCTCCAGAAGGTTCGCGTAACGAGCTTCTCAGGTGCGCTCGGTGTCGCAGTACGCGAACGCGCCGGCGGAGAGCAGGCGCGCCATCGACTGCGCGAGGTCGGCTTCGGCCTCGGCCGCGAGCGCAGCGACGGCGGCGTCGGCCAGCGTGCCGCCTGCGGCACAGGCATCGAGGAACACGACGTCGGCGCGGCCGAGCGGCACGGGCGACACGCTGTCGAAAGGACGAACGACGAGTGCCCCTTCGCCCCGCCATTCGATGTCGTCGTGCGCGCCCTCCGCGTGCCGGTTGCGCGACCAGAGCGTGAAAATCGGCATCTCGTGGAACCAGGCCCACCGCGCCGACGCATGCGGCCGCAGCCGGGTGAACTCGAGTTCGGCTTGCGTCAGCGCGGCCACGCGCGCGGGCTCCAATGGGAGCTCGTCCCGTGCGCCGTGCGCTTCGGTCCAGAAACGATCAAGTCGTGCGACGCCCGCGAGATACGGCAGTTCGGCGGCCGGTGCGAAACCTTCCAGGAACGCCGCGAACTGCGCGCCATATTCGAGCAGCATCGGGCTCGCCGGCCGATGCAAGCGCGCAAACTCGGCCGCCGCGGCGCGTATCCATTCCTCGCCCACCAGACGCGTGACCGCCGGGTAGTTCGCCTGCAGCGCGTCGATGCAGCCCTTGTGAACCGTGTTGCGATAGACCGCGAATCCGGGCTGCGCAAAGAGCTCCGCGAGGCTCGCGTCGCCGTCGACAGGCGGTGCCGCAGCGACCAGCGCCTGCGCGAATTGCTGCTGGAACGTGCCCAGGCGGCTGGGGGCCGGATCGGTCGCGACGAGATTCATCGTGCCTCAGGCCGCTCGGCGCTCGAGCGCGCCGAGCGTGCGCTGCGCCCGCTCGCGTTCGGCGAACAGCGCCGAGAACTCGGGCAGGTTGTCGTCGCGTTCGACGAGCGTCGGCCGCGGACCGGTGCGCGCCACCAGCCGTTCATAAAGCGTCCATACCGCGGGCGCCACGGGCGCGTCGTGCGAATCGATCAACAGCGCCTCGCCGAGGTTCGGATCGGCGCTATGTCCGGCAAGGTGGATCTCGTCGACGCAACCGGCGGGAAATGCATCGATGTACGCGGCCGGATCGGTCCCGAGGTTGCGGGCACTGACGTAGACGTTGTTGACGTCGAGCAGCAGGCCGCAGCCGGTGCGGCGCGCGAGCTCGGCCAGGAATTCGATCTCGCCGAGCTCGTGGCCGTCGAAGCGCAGGTAGTGCGACGGATTCTCGATCGCGATGCGGCGCTTCAACGCATCCTGGGCGCGGCCGACGTTGGCAGCGATGCGCGCGAGCGCGTCCCGGGTGCGCGGAAATGGAAGCAGGTCTGGGTGGTACGTACCGCGCCACGTCGACCATGCCAGGTGCTCGGAGATCAGCGCCGGCTCGAAACGATCGACCAGCGCCTTGAAGCGGCGCAGGTGCTCGCCGTCAGGCGCCGCGTCGGCGGCGAGCGACATCGCCACGCCGTGCAGCGACAGCGGATGGCGCGCGCGCACCGCCTCGAGCCAACCAAGCCGCGGCCCGCCGTCGACCATGTAGTTCTCGGGATGGACCTCGAACCACAACCCGTCCGCGCCGCAGTCGCGCGCGGCGTCGAAGTGCTGGGGCCGCAGCCCGAGCCCCGCGGACAGGCGTGAGCTCGGCTGCGGCACCGGCGCGCTCCGTTGTCAGCTCTTGATCGGCGTCAGCGAACCCATGCCATTCGGCGTCTTGATGGTGGTGCAGGTGCCCTTGGCGACGTACTTCCAATTGTTGCCGGAATAGTCGACCTTTGACGTACCGGCGCAGGTCGTGCCGGGTCCGGCCTGGCAGTCATTCTTCCCGGCTTGCGAAATTCCGTAGCACTTTTCTTTCTCACCTTTGATCGAGGCACCCTTGTCCTGGGCCAGGGCAGCTCCGGAGGCAAGGGCGGCAAGGGTGGCGGCGACAACAAGCGATTTGCGATTCATCTGAGAGCTCCTCATTGTTAAGTTCCGGCTTGGCGATGGGCGGACCAGGGCCGCGTCTGGCAAGCGATGGCAACGACATCGGTCCGGCGTCTTAGTCGTCCGGGCGGCCGCGGCGTTACAACGCCCGGCCGTCCGCACCCAAGACTCCCCAAAACACGGCGCACCGCCGGTCGCGCGCGGCCGAACGTACCGCATGCGCTGTGTTGACGGGCACAAAAACGCGCTTCAACAATTGGTGGGTGAGCCGACCTCGCCACACGAATTCTCGTCCGCTTTCCGCCGCGGCGCGGCAAGCGCGCACCGCATGGCGCCTGCAATACCGCGATTCGCGCGAATCGTTGCGGCGGGCCGAGCAGGCTTGCGCACGCGCCCTGGCAACGGCCGACCCGCTTGCCGAAGGCTGGGCACGCCTGACACGCGGCGTGCACCTGTTGCGCTATGGACCACGCACGGACGCCGAGTCGGATCTGAAGCGGGCGCTCGCCTGCTTCGACGCGCTCGGCGACGCGGCGGGCAACATCCTCACGCGCGCCTGGATCGCGCGGGCGCTGCTGCTCGAAGGACGTTCGAGCGAGGCGCTCGACGAGTTGCTCCCGCTGCGCGAACCGGGCCTGCGAGTACTCAAGGAAGACGAGCGCGGCATGTTGCTCAACAACATCGCCGGCTGCCACTCGATGCTCGGCCAGTCGCCGCAGGCTTTCGCCTACATGTACCAGGCGCTGCACGAAACGAGCGCCGCGCGCAACCGCGGCTTCGACGTCGTGCTCTACAACAACATCGGCTTCGAGCTGAGCCAGCTCGGCGATTGCCTCGAGGCCCTGCGCTACCTCGACCAGGGCATCGAACGGTGCGAGCAGGTCGCCAACCCGCGCCTGACCTCCACGCTGCTTGCCAACCGGGTCGCCGTCCTGATCGAACTCGGCCGGCACGACGAGGCGATGGCCGATGTCGAGCGCCTGCTTGCCATGCCGGCCGACGCGAGCGGGCGCGGCCAGCTCGGCGCCCGTTTCGAAACGATGGCGATCGCGGCGCTGCGCGCCGGGCGGGCCGACCTCGGCGCCGATCTCGTCGCACGTGCCAATCGCTTGCTGATGGATGCGGCGACGTCGGACGAGCGGATCGAACTCGCCGTCGCCACCGCGGAGCTGCGGCGGACTCACGGCGACCTCGAAGGCGCGGCAGCCGCGCTCGAACAGGCGATTCCGTACACGACCGGGGCCGACGCGCCGGGTCCGCGCACGCCGTGCCTGCTCTATCGCGTCCTCGCCGACCTGCACGAAACGCTCGGCACTCCGGAACGAGCGCTCGCGCACCTGCGCACTTGGCAACGCCTGCATGAAGATCGCGTCCAACGCGCATCGCAGGCGCGTTTCCAGGCGGCCGCCTTGCAGACCGAGTTGCTGCGCCTGCGCCACGAGCGCGACGAGATCGATGCGCGCCGGCGCTCGAGCGAACGCGCCAAGCAGGGCCTGGAGGCGATGAACCGCCAGCTCTCGCAGAAGGTGCGGGAGGTGGAGGCGCTGCAGGCAGCGCTGCGCGACCAGGCGGTGCGCGACTTCCTGACCGGGCTCTTCAACCGGCGCCACCTCAATGACATCCTGCCGTCCATGCTCGCGCTGGCCGAACGCGGCCACGAGCCGCTCGGCGTGGCGATCGTCGACCTCGACCACTTCAAGGCGGTCAACGACGAGCACGGGCACGCGGCCGGCGACACGCTGCTCGCGGAGTTCGGCAAGCTGCTGGAGGAGCGCCTGCGCAGGAGCGACGTGGCGTGCCGGTACGGCGGCGAGGAGTTCTGCCTGCTGATGCCGCACACCGACGCGGCCGCGGTGCGCCGCAAGGTCGCGAGCCTGCAGGATGCGTGGCGTCAGAGGATGTTCGCGTTCGAGACCGGCACGGTCGGCAGGTGCACGTTCTCGGCCGGAGTCACCGATTCGCAACAGACCCGAGGCTCACCCGATGTGCTGTTGCGTGCGGCGGATGCGGCCGGCCTCGACGCCAAGCGACGCGGGCGCGACCGCGTAATGGTCGCCGGCGACGCTTCGCCGCAACGTGTCGAAGGAAGCACGTTGGCCGATACTGTCGCGGGTGAATAGGCCGCTCCCGCGGCCCGACCCAGCCCTCTCGCAATCGAGAGAGGGCAACGAGAGTGCCCGATGAATCCTGCCGAATACGCCCGTTACGACGCGCTCGGCCTGGCGCGCCTGGTTGCCGACGGAGAGGTCAGCGCATCCGAACTCGCGCGCACGGCCGCGCGCGCGATCGCCGCGACGAATCCGGCGGTCAATGCAGTGGTCGAGCTCTATCCCGACCGCATCGACGCGCTCGACGAGAGCTCGCTCGGCAAGGGACCCTTTCGCGGCGTGCCCTTCCTCATGAAGGACGTCTTCGGCCACGAGGCCGGGCGCAAGATCGAGTTCGGCAGCCGCCTGTGCCGCGGCATGCGAGCCGACCAGGACAGCTACTACTGCCAGATGCTCAAGGCAGCCGGCGTCAACATCCTCGGTCGCTCCGCGGCGCCGGAGTATTCGATGGCCGGCACGACCGAAACCGCGCTGTACGGCAACACCTCCACGCCGTGGCGCCAGGGCTACTGCGCCGGCGGCTCGACCGGTGGCGGCATGGCGGCGGTGATTGCGGGCATGGTGCCGATCGCGCACGGCTCCGACATCGGCGGTTCGATCCGCATACCAGCGAGCTTCTGCGGCGGCGTGGGGCTCAAGCCGTCGCGCGGCCGTGTCTCGTTCGGCCCGATGCTCGACGAAAACGGCTACGGCCTGGCGCAGAATTTCGTGCAGACCAGGACCGTGCGCGACGCCGCCACGATGCTCGACTGCCTCGCGCTGCCGCAGCCGGGCGATCCGTTCGTCATCCCGCGCCCGGCGCACCCGTATGCAACCTTGATCCGCTCGCCCGCGCCCGCCCTGCGCATCGGCTGGTCGACGCGCGGGCTGATGGGTTTCGAGACGGATCCGGAAGTCGCGGCGGCGATCGGGCGGACGGCCCGCGCGCTCGCCGACCAGGGGCACCGGGTCGAGGAAGAGAGCCCGCAGCTCGATGGGCTGGCAGCCATGCGCAACATGATGGACGTCTGGTTCTTCGGCTTCGACCTGCGCCTGGCTGGCTATGCGAAACGCAGCGGGCACGCGATCGGACCGGACACGCTGGAGCCCGTGATTTACAAGGTCTACCAGTACGCGCGCGCGATGAGGGCGGAACAGTTCCTCGGCGCGATGGCGGCGCTCAACACCGCGCGGCGACAGCTCGGCCAGTACTTCACGCAGTACGACGTCTGGCTCTCGCCGACCACGGCGCGGGTGGCGGAACCTTGGGGCAACTACAACCTCGGCCGCGCCGACGTCTCCATCGAGGAGCTGCCGGAGAAGATCTTCCGCCCGGTCTGCGAGTTCACGCTGCCGCACAACATCATGGGGACACCGGCGATCTCGCTTCCGCTCGCGATGCATTCGACCGGGCTGCCGATCGGCGTGCAGCTCGCCGCCGGCCCGGCCAACGAACACCTGCTGCTGCAATTGGCGGCGACGCTCGAAGCGTCGATGCCCTGGGCGGATCGCGTACCGCCGCTGCATGTCTCGCGCGCGCAATAGCGCGCGCCGCAGTCGACAGGACCCGCACGAGCGGGTCGGTTTTTGCACGCGTCCGTTGCGGTAGCCTGCGGGGCCGTCGCTCCGCGGTGCGGACGAAAACCATGGCCTTATGAAGCTCGCATTCTTCGCGCCCGGCGCGTGGGTGCGGCGTTTCGCATTTCCCTCCGACGACCTGCTGCGGGATGCCATGTACCGGCGCCTGTGGCTGTCGGTGCTGATCAGTTCGTTCGGCGGCCAGGTGACGATGCTTGCGCTGCCGCTGACCGCGGCGCTGCTGCTGCATGCGACGCCGACGCAGATGGGCGTGCTCACCGCGATCGAGGTCGTTCCGTTCGTCGTGCTTTCCCTGCCTGCCGGCGTATGGCTCGATCGGGCGCGCAAGCTGCCGGTCGTGGTCGCCGGTGAGCTGCTCGTCGCCGCGGCGGCGGCAAGCGTCCCGCTCGGGTGGTGGCTCGACATCCTGAGCATGCATTGGCTTTACGCGGTGGCATCCGTGATCGGCACGGTCAACACCGTCGCCGGCAGCGCCGCGCAGATCGTGCTTGCACAGGTGGTCGAGCGCCGGCGGCTGGTCGAGGCGCATGCCAGGAACGCACTCGCATCTTCGGCAGCGGAGGTCCTCGGCCCCGGGGCAGCGGGGGCGTTGATCAAGCTCAGCGGTCCGCCGCTCGCCTTGCTTGCCAACGCGGTACTGCTGGGATTCTCGGCGCTCATCCTGCGCGGCATCCGCATCACCGAAAACCTGCGCCAGGGCGCGCCCGAGTTCCTGCCCGCGATGCGGGTGGGCATCAAGTTCGTCACCGGCAACACCCTGCTCGTGATCATGGCGCTGCTCGCCGGCGGCTGGCAGCTCTGCCATCACGCCGCACTCGTCGTGCAGATCCTGTTCGCGACGCGCGAACTCGGCCTTTCGGAGGGCGCGATCGGGCTGTGTTTCGTCGGCCTCGGTGTCGGCACCATCTTCGCGAGCTCGGTCGGCAACCGCATTTCGCGCCGCATCGGCCCGGGGCCGGCGCTCGTGCTCGGCGTCGCCATCAGTGCGACCGGGTGGCTGCTGGGTGGATTGGCGCCGCTTTCGGCGCTCGGTGTCGCGCAATTCGCCGCGATGCTGATGCTGTTCGGCGTTGGCGCCGTCCTCATCTTCATCAACTTCCTGTCGCTGCGCCAGGCGGTGACTCCCGTGCATCTGCTCGGGCGCATGACGACGACGATGCGCTGGCTGATCCTCCTGCCGGCGGGACCCGGCGCCCTGGTCGGCGGCTGGCTCGGCGAACACTTTGGCTTGCGCGCTGCGTTGCTCGCGGCCGGCGCCTGCGGCCTGGTGCTTGCCGCACTCGGGTGGCGCAGCGCGTTGTTGCGCGGAATCCGCAGCCTGCCTCCGGTCACCGAAGAGGGTATCGAGGTGACACCCGCCGTCGTCTGGGACGAGGGGCGGCGCCTGGCCGAGCCGGAGACCTGGGGCTGAGGGAATCCCCTTGCGGCAGGCGAGATGCCAGGAAGCACGCTGAGCGCAGCGGGGACAACACAGCAACGCGCGCAAAAGCAGTACTGTCCCGTCCGCGATGACCGACCGTTTCAACGCGCCGGTGAACGGCACGATCCTCGTTGTCGACGACAACCCGGAGAACCTGACGGTTCTCGGCGAGTTGCTGCAGCCAAGCTACCGCGTCCTCGCCGCGACTTCGGGACCGCGCGCCCTGCAGCTCGCGGTCGCCCGGCCGCGTCCGGATCTGATCCTGCTCGACGTGATGATGCCGGAGATGGACGGGTACGAAACGCTGGAGCGGCTTGCCGCGGACCCACGCTCGCGCGCAATCCCGGTGATCTTCGTCACCGCGATGAATGCGACCGAGAGCGAAGAATGGGGCCTCGGGCTGGGCGCCGTCGACTTCATCGCCAAGCCGTACAAGCCGACCATCGTGCTTGCGCGCGTACGCACGCACATGGAGCTCAAGCATGCGCGCGACCGGCTGCAGGACCAGAACGCCTACCTCGAGGCCGAGGTCGCCCACCGCATGCACGAAAACACGCTGGCCCAGGAAGCCAGCATTCATGCGCTGGCGCGCCTGGCCGAGACACGCGATCCGGAGACCGGCAACCACATCCGGCGCACGCAGGAATACGTGCGCGTGCTCGCGACGCGGCTGCAGACCCACCGCCGTTTTGCGGCGCACCTGAATGCCCGCGCGATCGAACTGCTTTGCAAGTCGGCGCCGCTGCACGACATCGGCAAGGTGGGCATCCCCGATCACATCCTGCTCAAGCCCGGCAAGCTCACGCCGCAGGAGTGGACGATCATGAAGACGCACGCCCGTCTCGGCGCGGATGCAATCGAGCGGGCCGAGCGCGATGTCGCGCAGCCGCTCGAATTCCTCGCCATCGCCAAGGAGATCGCCCTGCATCATCACGAGAAGTGGGACGGCTCCGGATACCCGGATGGGTTGGCCGGCGACGCGATTCCGTTTCCGGCCCGGCTGATGGCGCTCGCCGATGTCTTCGATGCCGTGATCTCGCGCCGCGTCTACAAGGAGCCGATGCCGTTCGAGCGCGCCCGTTCGATCATCACGACCGGCAGCGGGCGCCACTTCGATCCCGACGTCGTGACGGCGTTCGAGGCCGAATTCGACCGCTTCCGCGCCATCGCCGAACGCCTCGACAATTCCGCTGACGAGGCGCCCGGCCGACCGGACCCGCCCTTACCCGACCACCGGGGGTGACGGGACCACGACGATGGCCGGCCGCGCATCTCCGCCCCTCGCGGATGTCGCCCAGGCGGGCAAGACAGGAAGGATTCTGCGCATCGTCCTGATCTACGCGGCGTGTGCGGCCGCGTGGATCGTCTGCTCGGACCTGCTGATCGACCTCCTGGTCGAGGATGCGGGCATGCGCAGTGTCCTGGGCACGCTCAAGGGCTGGGCGTTCGTGGCGGTCACGGCGACGCTGCTGTTTTTCGTCCTGCGCGCCGCCACGGCCAGGAAGGCTGCCGTGCCCGCGCTCGCGGCCCAGTCGGAACACGCCATGCCGCTGGCGTGGCCGCTGGTCCTGGTGGCTGCAATCGTCGTCGCCGTCACCTCGGTGCCGATCATGATCTCCTACCGGCACGAGCGCGACGAAGCGGCGCGCACGCTGGAGGCGATCTCCGATCTGCGCCTGGCCCAGATCTCGAGCTGGCTCGAGGAGCGCCGGGCGCAGGCGAGGTTCGTCGCCACCAGCAGCCTCTACGCGGACCTGTATCGCCGTTGGCGCGAAGGCGGCGAGGCGCCGAGCGCCGAGCGACTGACGCAGCGGCTGATCGGCATGCGGACGGCCTTCGGCGCGCAACGTGTCCTCGTGATGGGTGAATCGGGCGAAGTGGTCTTCGACGAGGCTGGAATCCAGGAGCCGAGCGCGCCCGAGCTGCGCACTGCCATCCTGCAGGCGCTGGCGAGCGGCACGGTGCAGATGACGTCCATCTACGGTCGCGAGGGCGGCCCGCAGACACCGCGGCTCGACATCGTCGCGCCATTGGTGGAAACCGGAAAGCCGGCCCGTGCGGCGGTGGTGCTGCGGTTCGATCCGAAGGTCTTCATCTTTCCAACCCTCGATGCGTGGCCGTTTCCGATGCTCGCCGGCGCGACCATGCTGGCGCGGCGCGACGGCGATCAGCTCGTGATCTTCGGCCGCGGCAAGGTCGAACTGCCATCGGCGCCCGACCAGCTGGTCGCGCAGTTCTCGCGCGGCAAGATCGTGCTCGGGCGTGCGACCGAAGGAGTCGACTTCCGCGGCGTCAGCGTGCTGGCCGTCGTGCGGCGCGTGCCGGACACGGACTGGTACCTCGTTGCGAGGGTCGATCGCGCGGACATCGTGGCAGTCGTGATGCGGGACGCGCTGGTGATCGGCGTGGCCGGACTGCTCGCGCTGATCGCCGGCTCGGTCGGCGTCTATAACCTGCGCCAGCGCCAGCGCTTCAACCTCGCGTTGCTCGAGAACGCGGCGCAGGCCGAAAACGAGCGCGCCGCCGCGCTCGTCACGGCCACGCTCGACTCGACCGACAACGGCATCCTGGTGGCCGACGAGACGGGTCGCATCGTGATGTGGAACCGGCGCCTGCTCGAGCTGATTCCGGAGCTGCCGGAACCGGTGCTGCGCACGGGCAGCCGCGAAGCGATCCTCGAGAATCTCATCCACCTGTTCACCGACCCCGACTCGGTGCGGCGCACGGCGCGCGAGCTCGATGCCCGGCACGACTACACGAATCTCGCCACGTCGAAGCTGACCGACGGCCGCTTCATGGAGCGGTTCACCCAGCCGATACGCCTCGACGGCCGCGTGATCGGCCGCGTGTGGAGCTTTCGCGACGTCACGGCGCGCCAGCGTGCGATCGCCGATGCCGAGACCCGCTCGCGCGAACTGGAAGACAAGGTGCGCCAGCGCACCGAGGCCCTGGAAACGGCGATCGCCGAGCGCGCGGTCGCCGACCAGCTGGCGCACCTGGTCGCCAACAACATCCCAGGGCAGGTTGCCTACTGGAGCCGCGACCTGCGCTGCGTCTTCGTCAACAAGATGTACTGCGAGTTCTTCGGCCGGACCCGCGAAGAGCTGGTCGGCAAGACGATGCCTGAGATCTTCGGCCCCGAGCGCTTCCGCCAGATCAAGGACCGGGTGACGGGCGTCCTGCTCGGCGAGCCGCAGCGCTTCGAGCGCGAGGAACGCGGCGTCGACGGACAGGCGGTCAGCAGCCTGATCCACTACATCCCCGACCTGCAGGCCGGAGGTGTCCAGGGATTCTTCGTGCTGACCACCGATATCACCGAAGCCAGGCGCAGCGAACGTCATCTGCAGGAGCTCAACGACGAGCTGACCCGCGCGCGCGACCGCGCCGATGCGGCCAACCGGGCGAAGAGCGCGTTCCTCGCCAACATGAGCCACGAGATTCGCACGCCGATGAACGCGATCATCGGGTTCACGCATCTGCTCCAGCGTGACCTGCAGGCACCGGCGCAGCTGGAACGCCTCGCCAAGGTCGACGAGGCGGCGCATCACCTTCTGAACATCATCAACGACATCCTCGACCTCTCGAAGATCGAGTCCGGCAAGTTGACGCTGGAGGAGACCGACTTCTCGCTCGACACGCTGCTTGCACGCGCTTGCGCGCTGGTCGCCGACCGGGCCCGCGACAAGGGATTGGAGCTCGTGGTCGACACCGGCGGAGTGCCCGACACGCTGCGCGGCGACCCGACGCGTCTTTCGCAGGCGCTCCTGAACCTGCTCAGCAACGCGGTGAAGTTCACCGAGAAGGGATTGGTCCTGCTGCGCACCGACGTGGTGGAGGGCGGGCCGGATAGCGTGCTGGTGCGTTTTCTCGTGCGCGACACGGGAATCGGCATCGCGCCGGGGAAACTGGCGCGCCTGTTCGACACGTTCGAGCAGGCGGATGCGTCCACGACGCGCCGCTTCGGCGGCACCGGCCTCGGGCTGGCGATCACACGGCGCATCGCGCAGGTGATGGGAGGCATGGCCGATGTCGAAAGCCAGGTCGGTGTCGGCAGCACGTTCTGGTTCACGGCCCGCCTGCGGCGCGGCGCGACACCACACGCGACGGTCCGGCACTTGCCGCTCAGAGGCCGCCGGATGCTGGTCGCGGACGACCTCGCCGAGGCGCGCGCAGCGATCTGCTCGATGCTGGCGTCACTCGGGCTGCGCGCGACCGCCGTCACTTCCGCCGCTGAAGTCCTGGAAGCGGTCAAGGCCGCCGACGCGGTCGATCCTTTCGATGCCGTGCTGCTCGACGCCGATCTGGCGGGGCGCAGCGGTCGCGAGGTCGCGCGCCAGATCGGCCGCCTCGGCTTGCGGCGCACTCCCTTGCGCGTGCTCGTCGTCGAAGCGGGCACGATCGGCCCGACCGCGCCGGCCGACGCGGACAATCCGGTCGTGACGAAGCCGGTGACGGCGTCGTCGCTGCACGATTGCCTGCTGCATGCGTTGCTGCGCGTGCCCGACGAGCCGCAGCCGGAGCGGCTGGCCTCGTACGCCGAAGACCTGCTGCGGACCCGTTTTACCGGCGCGCGCGTGCTGCTGGCGGAAGACAACCCGGTCAACCAGGAGGTGGCACTGAACCTCCTGCAGCAAGCGGGCCTGAGCGTCGACGTTGCCGGCGATGGCGCGCAGGCGGTGCAGGCGGCGCAGGAGACCGCCTACGACCTCATCATGCTCGACGTGCAGATGCCGGTCATGGACGGGCTGGAAGCCGCGCGACGCATCCGCAAGCTGCCCGGACGGGAGAACACCCCGATCCTTGCCATGACCGCCAACGCCTTCGGCGAGGACCGCGCCGAATGCCTGGCGGCCGGGATGAACGAGCACGTTGCCAAGCCGGTCGATGCGCAGACCATGTATGCCGCGCTCCTGCGCTGGCTGCCGCACGACCACACGACCTCCGCGGCCGTGCCGGCGGCGGTGGGGTCTGCCGCCGTGGCGCCGTCTCTCTTCGAGCGCCTGAGCGGCGTCCCAGGCTTCGACCCGGCGCTCGGATTGCGCTTCTGTGGTGGACGCGAACAGACGTTCCGCGCGGCGCTGCATCAGTTCGAGACGGTCTACGGCAATGCGGGGCCGACGCTGATCTCGGACCTGCAGGCGGACCGGCGTCCCGAGCTCCGGCGCTTTGCTCATTCGCTGAGCGGAGCCAGCGCCTCGCTGGGTGCGACCCTCGTGCAGGAATTTGCGGCGGCACTCGAAGCGGCGCTCGCTGCGGAAGGTCCTTCGGAAGCGATCGCGAGCGCCGGGGAGCAGTTGCAGAGCGCGCTGGCGGCGCTGGTGGACGCACTGCGCGAACGATTGCCGGCAGACGAGGCGCCGGGCGCGCCGCGCGTCCAGGCGCTCGTTGCGCGCGCGCTCGATGCGACGCTCGATGAACTCGACACGCTGCTCGCGAACGCCGATTTCGGCGCGGCTGCGCTGTATCGCTCCGTTGCCGAGTCGGTCCGGCCGCTCCTCGGCGGTGAGGCGCAAAGCTTCGAGCGGCATTTGCGCGTCTACGACTACCCGCAGGCGCGCGAGTGCCTGCGTGCGGCACGCGCCGGCATGGCAGGCTCGGCACCGGGTTGAAGTCGTTGTCCGCGACGGGTGCGGGCGTGCAGGCACAATCCGCCGCCTGAGATCGAGGAGCGGAACGTTTCGTGATCTGGCTGGCGGCTTACTTCGCCGTGGGTGCGTTCGTCGGGTTCCTCGCCGGCCTGCTCGGCATCGGCGGTGGAATGACGCTCGTGCCGATCCTCGCGGGGCTCTTTTCCGCGCAGGCTCTGACGCCCGATCACACCGTGCATCTCGCCCTCGGCACCGGCATGGCCTCGGTGATGTTCACGTCGTCGGCCAGCGTGCGCGAGCACCACCGACTCGGATCGGTCGACTGGACGATCGTCCGCCGCCTCGCGCCCGGCATGGCCGCAGGCACGCTGCTGTCGACGCTCGCGAGCGGCTGGGTCGCGCAACGGTCCCTCGCCCTCGCCTTCGCGGTGATCGTGTACGGCGGCGCGCTGCAGCTCCTGCTCGGCCGGAAACCGCATGCCGCGCGAACCCTGCCGGGCCCGGCCGGGACGCTCGCGGTCGGTGCCGGGATCGGCGTCGTGTGCGGACTCGTCTCCGCGGGCGGCGCATTCCTGACCGTGCCGTTCATGCTCTTCTGCGGCGTCGCCATGCATTCGGCGATCGGCACCGCCGCGGCGGTCGGGATTCCGGTCGCGGTCATCGGCACCGTGGGCTTCGTGACCAGCGGCTGGCGCATCGACGCGCTTCCCGCTTGGTCGCTCGGGTTCGTCTTCCTGCCGGCGCTCGTGGCCCTCGTGATCGGCAGCATGCTGACCGCGCGCTTCGGGGCGCGGCTGGCGCACCGGCTGCCCGTGGCGACGCTGAAGCGCGTCTTCGCCGGCCTGCTGATCGTGCTCGCGACGAAAATGGTGGTGGGCTACTGGTAACCGGCCCGCCGGCCCGGCGCCGGCAGCGGCGTGCCGCTGGCGCACGCATGCGGCGACGGGCGCCGCGCCCGAACGCGCAAATGCTTGCTAGTGTGCGCTCCGCAAGGATCCGCGGGGCTGCCTGCAATGAGAAGACGTACGCTGGTCGTGCTTGCGCCGGGCTTGTGGATCGGCGGCCCGCTCGCCGCGCTCGCGCAGGCGCAGGGATATCCGAGCCGGCCGATCCGCTACATCGTGCCCGTGGTTGCGGGCGGCGGCAGCGATATGGTCGGACGCACGGTGACGGAGCGCTGGAGCAAGCTGCTCGGGCAACCGATCATCGTCGACAACCAGGGCGGCGGCGGCGGCGTGATCGCCTGCCAGACCACCGCCAGATCCGCGCCGGACGGCTACACGCTCATGCAGGGCTACGTCGCCACGCATGGCACGAGCCCTGCCACGCGCAAGCTGCCGTACGACCCGATCGCCGACTTCTCGCCGATCGGAATGATCGGTGCCACGCCGAACGTGCTGGTGATCAATCCGCAGGTGCCGGCCACGACGCTGCAGGAGTTCGTCGCCTACGTGCGCAAGAACCCCGGTCGCCTCAACTACGGATCGGCCGGCCCGGGTTCGTTGACGCACCTGACGATGGAACTCTTCAAGCAGCAGATCGACGGGTTCATGGTGCACATCCCCTATCGCGGCATCGCACCGGCGTTCACCGACCTGATCGGCGGGCAGACCCAGGCCATGTTCCCGGGCCTGGCCGCGGCGCTGCCGCACATCCGCTCGGAGCGCGTGCGCCCGCTTGCCGTGACCGGAACCGCGCGCCATCCGCTGGTCAAGGAGTTGCCGACGCTGATCGAGTCGGGCTTCCCCGGCTTCGATGCGCAGCAGTGGTACGGCGTCGTGGGCCCAGCCAGCATCGCGGCGCCGATCGTGAAGCGGTTGAACGACACGCTGGCCGAGGTGCTGGCGGCGCCGGACATGCGCGAGAAGCTTTCGGTCGAGGCGATCGAGCCGATGCCGATGACGGCGGAGCGGTTCGGTCAATATATCCGCGCCGACATCGCACGCTGGACCGCGATCGCGCACGAACGCAACATCCAGCTGGACGCCTGACGATCCATCATGGCGCGCAACACACAGGTCCCCGCCGATCACGCGGCGCCGCCGGTCACCATGCGGCTGGCGCAGTTCGTTGCGACCCATCCATCGCGCGGCTGGAACGACGCGGTCGAGCACGAGGCACATCGCACGCTGCTCAACTGGTTCGGGTGCGCGATCGGCGCGGCCCGTCACGAGGCGGCGGAAGCCGCGCTTGCCGCGATCTCGGCTTTGCAGCCGAGCCCGCAGGCGACGGTGCTCGGGCGCGAGCAGCGGGTCGACATGGCCAGCGCGGCGCTCGTGAACGGCATCACCTCGCACGTGTTCGATTTCGACGACACGCACCTGAAGACGATCATCCATCCCGCCGGCCCGGTGGCCGCGGCGCTGCTGGCGCTGGCCGAAGTGCGCGCAGCACCGGGGCGCGGGCTGGTCGACGCGCTCGTGCTCGGCATCGACGTCGCGTGTCGCGTGGGCAATGCCATCTACCCGGACCACTACGACCGCGGCTGGCACATCACCGGTTCGACCGGCATGCTCGGCGCAGCGGCCGGGTGCGCGCGCCTGCTCGGACTGGACGCGCAGCGGACGGCCATGGCGCTCGGCATCGCGGCGTCGCAGCCGACCGGCCTGCGCGAGCAGTTCGGCACCATGACCAAGTCCCTGCACCCGGGCGCGGCGGCCCGCGTGGGCCTGATGGCGGCGCTGATGGCTGAGCATGGGTTCACGGCCAGTGCGCGGGCGCTCGAAGCGCCGCGCGGCCTGTTGCAGGTGGTCTCGCCCAAGCACGCATGGAACGAGCTCACCGATTCGCTCGGTGAGCGGTTCGAGATCTCGTACAACTCGTACAAGCCGTTCGCGTGCGGAGTGGTGATCCATCCCTGCATCGACGCGTGCGCGCAGCTGCGTGCGCGCGGCGTGCGCGCGGACCAGGTCCAGCGCATCGAACTGAAGGTGCATTCGCTGGTGCTCGAGCTCACCGGCAAGAAGGAGCCTGCGGACGGCCTGCAGAGCAAGTTCAGCGTCTACCACGGCTGCGCGGTCGGCCTGATCTTCGGCCGCGCCACCGAGGACGAGTTTTCCGACGCGATCGCGCGCCGGGACGACGTCGTGGCGCTGCGACGCAAGGTCACCGCCTCGGTCGACGATCGCATCGACGAGGCCTCGGCCGACGTCGTCGCGGTGCTGACGGATGGGCGCAGCGAGCGCGTGTTCGTCGAACACGTGCTCGGGTCACTGCATAGGCCGATGACCGACGCCGATCTGGCGGGCAAGTTCCACGGACTGGCCGATCCGGTTCTCGGCAGCGGTCGCGCCGAGTCGATGATCGACGCGCTGTGGGAGACCGGCAGGTGCGGCGACGCGCGTTCGCTCGCCGGCCTCGCCCGCCCATGAACTAGCCAGGAACGAACTCGCCCACCAGCGTGAAATGTTCGACGTGGGGCGGCTGCACGAAAAACGGCCCCACGATCGCGCGCCATTCGGCGAACGCCGGCGACTGGCGGAAGTCGACCGTGTGGTTCTCGAGCGTCTCCCAGACGATGAACAGGAGGTACCGCTCCGGCGTCTCGATCCCCTTGTTGACCCTGTAGCCGAGGAAGCCCTTCGACTTGGAAACGACGGTCTTGATGCCGCGCACGATCGCTGCGTCGAATTCAACCTGCTTGCCTGGCGGGATGCGAATATCGGCAACTTCGAGAATCATTTGTTTTGTCTCCTCTCGGGTTGGTCGTCGAAGCGCGGGGGACACATCGTAGCGGGCGGCGCAGCACCAGACTGCGGCGGCCGGAAGGCAGCAAGGACAGGGAGAGGAAAATGCCAAGGAACCAACGCCGGGAAATGCTCCAGTCGGCCGCCGCGATGACGGTCGGTGCGGTCGCAGGGTGTGCTGCTCCGAGCGTCGCGGGCAACGGGGTCAGGACCCCGTTCACCGTAAACGCGACCTACATCGCGATCGCGGGCAGCGACGAGATGTTCCCGGTGCGTCGCATCCATTGCATCGGACGCAACTACGCGGCGCACGCGCGCGAGATGGGTTCCGACCCCAACCGCGAGCCGCCGTTCTTCTTCCAGAAGCCGACCGACGCGATCCAGAACGTCGCGCCCGGCACCGTGGCCGACCATCCGTATCCCAGCCTCACCAGGAACTATCACTACGAGGTCGAGCTGGTCGCCGCGCTTCATCGCGGCGGCCGCGACATCCCGGTCGAGCGGGCGCTGGAGTGCGTGTACGCGTACACGGTCGGACTGGACATGACGCGGCGCGACCTGCAGCGTGCGATGGGCGACCAGAAAAAGCCGTGGGAGATCGGCAAGAGCTTCGACCGCTCGGCGCCGATGGGGCCGCTCCACCTGGCCGCGCGCACGGGGCATTTCACGCAGGGTGCGATCTGGCTCCAGGTCAACGGCGAAATCAAGCAGAACGCCAACCTCGACCAGATGATCTGGACCGTCGCCGAACAGATCAGCCACCTGTCGCAGGCGTTCGAGCTGGCAGCCGGCGACATCATCTACTCGGGCACGCCCGAGAACGTCGGACCGGTTGTCAAGGGCGACCAGATCGTCTGCCACATCGACGGGCTGCCCGACTTGAGCGTGCGCATCACCTAGCGACGCCGCGTCGTACGTCTATCAAACGGAGAGCGAATTGAACAACAACGATGGGAGCCCCTCGTCCGGGCGGCGCGATTTCCTGGCGCAAGCCGGCGCCGCCGCGGCTGCATCGCTGCTCGGCGGCGGCCTGATCGCGCGCGCCCGCGCCGAAACGCCGGCTGTCAATACGAGTTCGCGGTCGCGGCCGAATATCCTGTTCGTGTTCACCGACCAGGAGCGGTACTTCCGCCGCTGGCCGTCGGGCGTGAGCCTGCCGGGGCACGAGCGGTTGCAGCGCACGGGCGTCACGTTCCACAACCACTATTGCCCGGCCGTCATGTGCACGTCGTCGCGGTCGGTGTTGATGACCGGCTTGCAGACGGCCGACAACCGCATGTTCGAGAACGCCGATGCCTCGTGGATCCAGGCGCTGTCGACGCGCATTCCGTCGATCGGGCACATGTTGCGCAAGGCGGGCTACTACACCGCGTACAAGGGCAAGTGGCATCTCAACAAGGATTTCGAGAGCGCCGATCCGGACCGCCTGTTCACGACCGAGATGGAGGCATACGGCTTTGCCGACTACGCCTGGCCGGGCGACCTGCTCGCACATGCGCAGGGCGGCTACAAATACGACCATCTCATCGCCGGCAGCACGGTCTCGTGGCTGCGCAACAAGGGGCGGCCGCTGAACGACGAAGGCAGGCCGTGGGCACTGGTCGTGAGCTTCGTCAACCCGCACGACATCATGTACCTGAACACCGATGCGCCGGGCGAGAAGGTGCAGGACACCGGCCATCTGATGCTGCACTCCGCCCGCGTCCCCGAGCATCCGGACTACAAGACTGCGTGGAACCTGCCGCTGCCGGCGAACCTGAAGCAGCCATTCGACCTGCCGGGACGGCCCAAGGCGCACGGCGAATACAACAGGGCATGGGGCTACACGCTCGGCAGCATCCCCATGGAAGAGGTTCGCTGGCGCAAGTTCACCGATTACTACATCAACTGCATCCGCGCGGTCGATGCGCAGGTGAACGGCATCCTGGCCGAGCTCGACGCCCTGCACCTCGGCGACCGCACCATCGTCGTCTTCACCGCGGACCACGGCGAGATGGGCGGCGCGCACGGCCTGCGCGGCAAAGGTGCGTTCGCTTACGAGGAAAGCCTGCACCTGCCGTTCTATGTCGTCCATCCAGATGTGCGCGGCGGCCAGGACTGCCGCGCGCTGAGCAGCCACATCGACGTGGCGCCCACCCTGCTCGCGATGGCGGGCATGGATCGAGCGCGCATGGGCGAAGCCGCGGGCCGCGACCTGCCGGGCCGGGACATCGGCGCCGCGCTGGGCACCGCGCGTGCCGCCGATCTGCACGCCGTGCGCGAGTCGATCCTGTTCACCTACAGCGGCGTGGCGCAGAACGATGCGGAGCTGATGCGGGTGCTGGCCGAAGGAGCGATTGCCGGCAAGGACCAGATGACGACGCTCAAGGAGACCGGATTTCGTCCCGACCTGCGCAAGCGCGGCAGCCTGCGCACCGTCTTCGACGGCCGCTACAAGTACACGCGCTACTTCTCCCCGGTGCAGCGCAACCGGCCGACCACCCTGGAACAGATTTACCAGTGGAACGAGCCGGAGCTGTATGACCTGCAGACCGACCCCGACGAGATGAAGAACCTCGCGCTGCAGGGTACCAACGACGCGCTGGTGCTCGCGCTGAACGACAAGCTCAACAAGGTGATGGACCGTGAATTCGGCAAGGACGACGGCCGCGAGATCCCCGACGTGAAAGGCATGAGCTGGGTGATCGAGCGGCCCGAACTCTAGGCGGCGCTCAGGCCACGCGCACGCGCGCGAACAGGCTGTCCCATGACGCCAATGCAGGCTTGGCGTTGAAGTTGCTGTCGGCAAGCCCGATGCTCACGAACAGCGGCAGGGTTGGCCGGAACGGCGGCGCCGGTCGCGCCGACCAGCGCGAACCACACGCCGATGCCAATACCGAGCCAGCGATGCAACAGGATCCAGGCGCGCCGCCGCGCCGCAGTGCCGGCGCGGCGAGCGCACCCTGACGGGCATTCATTGCAGAGTCGGTTGACGGAAGTACGCAGTGCGCTCGATCGAATCCACGACCACTTCACGCACGGTGGCGCCGCGCCTGACCCATAGCGGCACCTTGATGCCGGCGTCGCCGAGCCCCCAGACCTTGCGATACATCTCGGATTGCGTGTGCACGACCGCGCTCGAGACGCCGATCACCACGTCGCCGGGCTCGATGCCCGCGCTCGCCGCGGGACCCTCGGGGCTGACCCGGGTCACGACCAGCATGCCGTGAACCTGTTGCGTGGCCATGCCGAGCCACGGCCGGCCGCCGCCCTTGCGCTTGCCATCGGCGATCATGTCGGCCAGGATGGGCTTCAGGATGTTGATCGGCACGAACATGTTGCCGGGCACGGCACCGCCGTCGCCCATGGCGTCTCCGACTCCGAGCGACCCCAGGCCGATCAGCCTGCGGTCGCGGCCGATCAGCGCGGCGCCGGCAAACCGCCGCGTCTGCGGCGCGACGAAGATCGCTTCGTCGAGCATGTATTCCCAGCTGCCGGTAAACGGCCGCTTCGAAACCACGCGCTCGAGCTGCGCCGCTTCACGTCCCCCGAACGGCAGCACCATCACGACTTCGCGCTCGCGCACGGCGCTCGAGTCGCCCAAGGCCATCGGCTGCGCATCGAGCGGCGCCAGCAGCTTGAGCAGCGCGAAGCCCGTCGCATGGTCGTACGCGACGAGCGCCGCCGGGACCGTACGATCGGCATTGTTGGTGACCGAAATCGACTCGGCTTCCATCACCAGGTAGCCGATGGTCAGCACATAGCCGCGCGCATCGATCACGACTCCTGAGCCCGCACGTTCGCGCCCGAGAATGTCGATCGAACGGGCATCGGGCAGCACGGTCGTTTCTACGAAAACCACCGCATCGACCAGCGCCTGCGCAGTGGCATCCTCGGCGCTGCCGGCAGTGCCCTGCGCCAGCACCACGCCGCCGAAGGCGATGACGCCCAGGAACAGGATGGACTTGCGTAGCCAGCCGCGCATCGTCTTTCTCCCGTTGCTCGTGCTGCGCCTCCCGGCGCACGCAGGACAACCATACGCCAAGCAGTTGTCCCCTGTGCGACGTCCGCGCGGCAATTCCCGATTGCGGGGATCGGCGTATGCACGACGTCGGGCAATATGTCCGCCACATCCGTGTCCTTCGAGCCATGTCTGTTCGACCTCCGGCGGCTTTCTACTTCGACCCGATCAGCCCCTATGCGTGGCTCGCGGGACTGCAGGTCGCCCGCCTCGACGAGGCCGGCGTGCAGGTTGACTTCAAGCCGGTGCTGTTCGCCGGATTGCTGGCCGCGCACGGGACCAAGGGCCCGGCGGAAGTCCCGGCCAAGCGCGCCTACACCTTTCGTGACGTGATGCGCCAGGCGTCCGCATTCGGCGTGCGCATGACCGGGCCGCCCGCGCACCCGTTCAATCCGCTGCGCGCACTGCGCATGTGCATTGCCGTCGACGATCCTGACGCGCGGCGGCGCTTCGGCCTCGCCCTGATGGACGCAGCGTGGCGCCAAGGACTGGACATCACCGCCGCGGATCAGCTGTTGCGGATCGCCGTGGAAAACGACCTCGACGGCGACGCACTTTCGCGCGCGGCCGACGATCCCGCCGTCAAGGAACGCCTGGCGGCGCAGACCAGCGCGGCGGTTGCCGCGGGCATCTTCGGCGTTCCCACGTTCCTGATCGAGGGGGAAATCTTCTGGGGCGCCGACCGCATCGACGCCCTGCTCAGGCGCGCGGCCGGCAACGCGATCGACGAGCGTCAACTCGCCGCCGCGCTCGCGCGCCCGGCGGCGGCAACGCGCAAGGTCTGAGCCTGGAGCGCACGGTCAAGGCGGCAGGCGATCCCAGGCGACGTGACGAATCTCCTCAGCGCACGGATACCGACGCAGGTCGGCCGGAGTTTCGGTCATGCCCACCTGCTCGATCTCATCCCGACGGCACCGACGCGATAAGTCGACGCATCAGCGACACCGGCCCGCGTCGAGCCGATCGCCCGGGCCGTTTTGTTCTTGCCGCAGTCCTGTCCTGTTTTGTTTCCCGTTGCCGTCTTGGGTACACGCCGCGGGCGCGAAAGGAACCGAGCATGAAAAAGACCCGATCGATCGTGCTGGAGCCCCGCCATCCGCAGGTGGCGGCAGCGCGCTTTCGCCGCGAGGAATTGGAGGCACTGAAAAGCACCTGAATTCGTGCGGCGCGAAGCGCTGCGCACAACCCGATAGGACTTCGCCATGTGGCTACCCCTGGAACCAGTTCTGCTCGGAGGTCTCGGTGTGCGACGCCTGGCCATCATGAGCCTGATGGCCGTCGGCGGCGCCCTGGCGCCTCTGATTGTCCGCGCCCGCCTCGAGACGGCGAAGCGGTCTGAGCGTGTCGAGGTGGCGTGCCTCGAAGTCGGCGACCGACGCTACGGCGCCGTGTACGAGGATGGACGGCTCGTGGGCGTGCTGGAGGGCATCGACCGGCTCTAGTCACCCGGCGAGGCAAGGGGCCGGTCGGCGATCGCCGCCGGCCCATTTTTTCGCTCTCGCGTGCCCGCAAGCTGCGCAGCGTGCCGCCGGCGCAGCAGCCACAACACGATCGATACGTTGAGCAGGTTCCAGCCGATTCCGTTGACGAACGCGGCGCGGTACGACCCGGTGAGATCGAACACCACGCCGGACAGCCAGCCGCCGAGCGCCATGCCGCCAAGCGAGGCCATCAGTACCGTGCCGACCCGCATCCCCGCTTCGAACGGCGAGAAATACTCCCGCACGATGATCGCGTAGGAGGGGACGATGCCGCCCTGGAACAGGCCGAACAGCGCCGCGATCACATACAGCGATGTCAGCCCGTCGAACGGCACGAAAAGCAGCAACGCGACGCCTTGCAGGACCGAACCGAGCAATAGCGTCGCGAGCCCGCCGATGCGATCGGCGATCCAGCCCGAAGCAAGCCGGCTCACGATGCCGCACCCGAGCATCAGCGAGAGCATCTCCGCGCCGCGCGCGGCGCCGTAACCCAGGTCCGCGCAGTACGCGACGATGTGCACCTGGGGCATGGACATCGCGACACAACAGGCGATCGCGGCCAGCACCAGGAGCGACTGCAGCGCGAATGACGAGACGCCCAGATCCTGCGGGCGCAATGGCACCGCACCCCGATTCGAAGCGCCCGGGGCCGCGGCAAGCTTGATGCGCGGCGCGCGGCGGCGCAGGACGAGCACAAGAGGAAGCATCCCGACCAGGCAGGCGATGCCGATGCCGACGTGGGTCGCACGCCAGCCGGCGGTCTCGATGAAGTGCTGCACGATCGGCGGCCAGATCGTTCCCGCGACGTAATTCCCGGCGGCGCAGATCGCGACCGCCATGCCTCTGCGGCGTACGAACCACAGCGACGAATCGGCAATCAGCGGACCGAACATCGCGGAGCTGCCGGCGAACGCGATCAGCACGCAGTGCGCGAGCGCGAATTGCGCGAAGCTGCCGGCGGTTCCCGCCATGACGTACCCGAGCGCGAGCCCGAGCGTCCCGACCAGAAGCGGGACGAAGATGCCGTGCTGATCCGCCAGGCGCCCCATCATCACGCCGCCCAGTGCGAACCCGACCATGGTCAGCGTGTAGGGCACCGACGCCTCGCCACGGGCGAGGCCGAACTCCGCCTGCACCGTCGGCAGCGCGACGACCACCGACCACATGCCGACGCCGCCGAAGGCCGCCAGCACGACGGCCGCGGCCAGCCGCGTCCAAGCGTAGCGGGAATCGATGAGATCCGTCGAGGCGGCGCCGGCAGTCATCGTGCCCCGTCGCCGAACGCCCGCCTCAGTGCGCCTGCGCAGCGTTCGAACGCGACCCCCGCGGCATCGATGACCTTGCTCATCGTGATGAAGCCGTGGATCTGCGCTTCGAAGCAGACGTATTCGACCGCAACCCCGGCCTCGCGCAGCAGCTGCGCATACTGCGCTCCCTCGTCGCGCAACGGGTCGTAGCCCGCGGTCAGCACGAACGCCGGCGGCAGGCCGCGAAACGACTGCGCCAGCGCGGGCGACGCACGCCAATCCGCGATGTCGCCCGGGCCGTTGAGGTAGCTGTTGGTGAAGTAGTCGATCGCCTCTCGCGTCAGCAGGTAGCCGCTGCCGTTTTGTGCGTGCGACGGCGTGTTGGCGCGAAAGTCGGTCGCCGGGTAGATCAGGAGCTGCACGGCGAGCGGCGGTCCGCCGCCATCGCGCAACGTCAGGGCTGCGACGGCCGCGAGGTTTCCTCCGGCGCTATCGCCGCCGACCGCGATGCGGCGCGCATCGATCGAAAGTCGCGCCGCATTGGCGGCGATCCAACGTACGGCAGCGATGGTGTCCTCCACCGCGGCCGGGAATCGATGTTCCGGCGCGAGGCGGTAGTCGATCGAAATCACGGCGCAACGCGCGCGATTGCAGATCTCGCGACACGGCACGTCGTGCGTGTCGAGGTCGCCGATGGTCCAGCCGCCGCCATGCATGAAGACGAGAACCGGCAGCGCCTCGCCATCCCGGCTGTCCAAAGGCCGGTAGGTCCGCAGCGGAATCGGGCCGGCGGGACCCGTAGCGGCAAGGGCCTCCACGCGTGCAACCTGCGGCGGCTCCGGCTGGGCCAGCGCGCGTGCCTTCTTGTAGGCGAGGCGCGCCTGGGGCGCCTGCAGCGAGTGCAGCGGCGGAGCACCGATGGTGGCGAGCAGATCGAGATACGCCTTGGCTTGCGGGTCGAGCATGGCAGGGCCTCCCGGGAAGCGGCCGCGAACGATACCGCGCCGCGGCCGCTGCAAGCGGATTGCAAGTCGCCACGCGCTTCGCTGGAGTCGCGCGCGCACCGGTAGTAGCGTGTGGGCATGACCTCGACTCCCGTCTCCGCCCTCGATTCCGCCCGGCGCTGGAACTGGCTTCCAGTTCCCGGAACCTGGAAGTACTACGCCCTGCTTGCCGCGGTCGGCATCCTCGTGCTCGGCCCGCTGGGCGGCGTCGCCGCGTCGTTCATGAATTTCTCGCTTGGCTTCTTCGTCGGCGGCCAGGTGCTCGCGGGCATCCTCGGGTCGGCGGTCACGCTCGGCTACGGCGCGCAGGGCAAGCATGGCGCTAACTACATCCAGACCACCGCCGCGTCGGTCGCCGGCATGAGCGGGATGGCGGTCGTGATCCAGGCGATGGCTTGGCTCGGCCTGCCGCAACCGCCTGCGTGGCACCTCGTCGTCTACATGTTGTGCATCGGCATGTTCGGCGTCGGCGTGGGCATGCTCTACACGCCGATCCTGGTCGACCGGCTGCAGCTCACGTTTCCGTCCGGACTCGCCGTCGCGAATATCCTGCGCGCGCTCACTGATCCGGTGCTGCTCAAGTATTCCGTGGGGCGCCTGTTCGGCGGCATGGCGGCCGGATTGGCGGGCGGCGTCGCCGCGGCGAAGTCCGCGCTGCTCGGCGCGATCGAACTTTCGACGTCGACGTTCGGCGCCGGCATGATCGTCGGCGCGCGCATCGGCATCGCCGCGCTCGTGGGCGGGCTCGTCAGCTGGGCGATGGTGCCGTATTTCCTTTCCATCGGCTGGCTCAAGCAGGGCGAGCCGTTCCGCAAGATCACGTTCCTGATCGCGCTCGGAATGATCATGGGCGCCGCGCTGATCGACGTCTCGCTGATCCTCCTGCGCGCGTGGCAGCGGCATCGCACCGCGCAGGCGCCCGCGCCTGAACAGGAGGACTGGAAGCGTGTCAACGCACGGCGCCTGGTTGCCTGGGTGGTTTGGTGGGGCATCGCCGTCGTGGTCGTCGGCTCGCAGTTGCTGCAGGCACCGCTCGGATACCTGGTCTTCGCCGTGCTGCTGGTCTTCGTCTTCGCGCTGGTGAACGGCATCTCGATCGGCATGGTCGACCAGAATCCGATTTCGTCGGCGTTCGTGGTGACGGTGATCCTGCTTGCGGCGCTCGGCCTGCGCGAGCCGGCGGTCGGGCTCATCGCCGCGAGTGTCCTGCTGATCTCGACCAGCGAGGCCTGCGACATGCAGCAGGACCGCTCGACCGGCTGGCGCCTCGGCACCAACCGCACCATCCAGTTCCGCTTCCAGGTGGCGGGCATCGTGATGGGCGCGATCATGGCGGTCGTCTTCGCGAAGATCTTCATGAGCGCCTACCCGGTGCTGCAGCTGGACCAGACGTCACTGCCTGCCGACCAGCAGCCGGAAAAGTGGGCTTCGACCATGACGTACAAGTTCGTCGGCGTCCTGCGCAGCCTCACCGACGACAAGCCGTACCAGCGCACCGCGATCTGGATCGGCATCGGGCTCGGGTTGGCGACGGAGATCCTGCGCAAGGCGATCAAATCGAATGGCGCGTACGGACGCTTCGTCGGCAGCGGAAGAGTCGGCTCCGGGGTGGATTTCCTGCTCGACGCCGTCGTGCTTCCCTCGCCCTATGCGTCGTCGTTCGGCGGCTTTCTGAACCTGCCGACCTCGGCGTGGTTCGCGGCGGGCGGCGTCGCTTCGAGCGTGATGGACACGCTGCCGAAGAAGCGCGCCGCACCCGGCGCGCTGCCGGCGGACATGAGCACGTCGTCGTTGATCGGCGGCGGGCTGATCGCCGGCGATGCGCTGGCGGCGCTCGGCCTCGGTCTGGCGGGTTTGGCAACGACAGCGTTCGGGTAGGTGCGCTTGCTCATTTCCGCAGAGGAACAAGGACCTCTGGCGCGGATTTCCGCGGTTGGCCGCGGATGAGACAACAAATTCCTATCCGCGAAGTCCCCGTCCGATTTTCCCGCCGTACGCACTAGAACTTCTCCACCCACGGCCTGAGCTCGAGTTCCCAGCTCCACGCGCTGCGCGGCTGGCAGATGACGTTCCAGTAGGCCTGCGCGATCGCGTCGGGATCGAGGAAGCTGTCGGGCGATGGCTCGGGGCGCTCGGCGCTGCGCACCCCGCCGTCGATCACAAAATGGGCGACATGGATGTTGCGTGGCGCGAACTCGCGCGCCAGGCTCTGCGCCAGGCCGCGCAGCGCGAACTTCCCCATCGCGAACGGCGCCGAACCGGCGAAACCTTTCACGCTTGCCGACGCGCCGGTGAAAAGCAGGCTGCCGCTTCCGCGTGCCAGCAAGCGGCGCACCGCCTGTTGCGCCACCAGGAACGCGCCGAATGCAGTCACCTCGAGACCGGCCCTGACGTCCGCGGGATCAAGGTCCACCAACGCGCCGCGCACACGCGCGCTCGGGTTGTAGAGCACGACGTCGAGCGGTGGGAGCTCGGCATCCAGGCGTTTGAACAGGCCCGCGACCGATTCCGGGACGGTCGCATCGCAGGCGATCCGCAGCGCCGCAGGCACCTCGGTGGCCCGGCCTGCTCCGCTGCGTGAAGCCAACGCAACCGCGTAGCCGTTACGCGCGAGCAGGCGTGCAAATGCGCCGCTGATGCCTGCGCCGGCGCCGACGATCAATGCACCCTTTCGCATGTCACCCTCCTCGAATTCGGCGCGCCGGATCGATCATCCGCGCGCCATCTTCCACAGGTCGTGCTGCAGACGAGTGTGGGCGGCAAAGCGCGCGACATAAGTCCGCTCGCTCGGCGCGCCCTTCGCGCGCACGACGTCGACTAGTCCGGCACGCTCGTCCGCGCGCCAGCGTTCCAGCGGCAGCAGGGCAAGGATCGGCGCCCACTGCGACCAGGCACGCCGCTCGTCCTCGGCGAAGCCGCGCAACGAACGCAGACCCGTGCGCGCCCGCGCCGCGCGCTCGAGCATCGCGATGGCCTGCTCGCGATCGGCACCCGCGACCTGCGCAAGCCGGTCGGCGCAGCGCCATCCGATCCGCGCCAGCGGCGGCAGGAACGCCGCCCCCCGTGGATCGACCGTGAAGAACAGATGCCGCCGCGCGAGCGCGGCCAGCGTGGTGCGGCTGGAGCGATGACGCGGCGAGCGCCGCATGCGGTCCAGTTCGGCGGCGGCCAGCTGCAGCGTGGCGCGGTCGCGCGGGCGAAAACCCAGCTTGAAGTAGAACCACCACGCGCCCGAGGCCAGGCCTTCCTCGTTGCCGTCGCCGAGCTGATATGGTTCGATCGAAAACGCCGCCGCGCCGAACACGTGATGCAGGGCCGCCAGCAGGCGCGCGAAGGTGTATGCCGACTCGCCGCCGCGGAACGTTTCGAACGTGTTGAAGGAAAGCGCGACGTCGACGCCGACGCAGTCGGCTTGCAGATAGCCGGTCGGGACGCCGTTTTGCAGCATCAGCCCGCCGAACAGCGCCGCGACGGGCGCGCGCCGCGCCCCCAGCATGCCGTTGAACGCGAACGCGAGCCCGCCACCGTCGTCGACGAGGAGCGCTTCGCGCTCGTCTCCATAGGCGAACGCGTCCAGGTCGCGCTTGCGCGTCACCATGGCGCCGCGCGCGAGATCGATCAGCTCGCGCCCGCCGCGCGGCCCGAGCACTTCCACGCCGCGCGGGGCGCGCGCAATGCTCGCGCGCAGGTCCGGGCGCGTGCGCTGCAGGTCTCCGGTCTGGAACACGAGCGGCGCGAACGAAAACTGCGCGCGCGTGCGCGAGGGCGTATCGGCGGCAGGCAGGAGCTCGCAGCTGGGGTTGATCGCGTCGTAGCACGCCTCGCGCGTTTTGCCGTCGCCCGGCAGCGCCAGGACGCGCCGCACCAGGAACGTGGCGTCGGTCTCGTTGCGCGCGCGCACCTTGTCGAGCGCTGCATACCCGGGCAGCTTCGCCTCGCGCGCCGCGTCGGCCTCGACCGGCGTCAGCAGGACCGGCAGCCACTGCGCCAGGTTGTTGCCGGCCTGCGCGTCGCCGCGATCGAACACCAGTTGACGCGGCCAGCGCGCGGCGAGCCAGACGGCGGTCGGAAAGAAGAACGGAAACCAGTGCGTCGTGCCTGCGATCCCCGAATGGTCGAGCGCGCGGCGTTCGCGGCGCAAGTCGGCGCGGCGGTAGAAGTTCGCCAGGATGCGCTGCGCCGCCGCGAGCACGCGGCGGTCGTCGGGATACGCTCGCACGAAGCAGACCGCTTCGTGCAGGCGGAGGACGTCGCGCGCGGTGCGCATGCGGGCGCGCGCGAGCTGCGCCAGTGCCGCGAGCTTGCGTGCGGTGAACGGGGCGCCGAAGCGGTCCTTGAGGCGTTCGAGGCGGAGCAGGTCTGTCTGCGCCATCTTCCTGTCGACGGGCCAGCGGGGCAGCGGATCGTACTGGGCAGGCACATCCGCGTCATGGGCGCGGCCCGGCGAGGTCGTAAAGTACGCGCGCGGGCCAGGCTTTTTGCGGAGGAGAGTCGCTCATGCAGGACAAGGTTGCCCTCGTCACCGGCGCCGGCAGCGGGATCGGCCGCGCCGTCGCCCTTGCCTTCCTGAAGCACGACTACCGGGTCGTCGTCGCGGGTCGGCGCGCCGACGCGCTCGCCGCGACGATCAAGCTTGCCGACGACAAGGCGCACAACGCGCTCGCGGTGCCGGCCGACGTCGGCGACCCGGCATCGGTGCATGCCCTGTTCGCGCGCACCGAGGAGGTGTTCGGGCGCCTCGACGTCCTGTTCAACAATGCGGGCAGCGGTGCACCGCCTGTGCCCTTCGAAGACCTCACGTATTCGCAGTGGCAGGCGGTCGTAGACGCGAATCTGACCGGTACGTTCCTCTGCATGCAGCAGGCGTTCAAGCTGATGAAGGCGCAGAACCCGCGCGGCGGCCGCATCATCAACAACGGTTCGATCTCCGCCCATGCGCCGCGGCCGTTTTCGGTGGCCTATACCGCGACCAAGCACGGTGTCACCGGGCTCACCAAGTCGGGTTCGCTGGACGGACGCGCCTACGACATCGCGGTGGGCCAGATCGACATCGGCAACGCCGCGACGGACATGACCGAACGCATGACGCAGGGGGTCCTGCAGGCGAACGGCCAGGTGGCGGTCGAGCCACGCATGAACTTGCAGCACGTCGCCGACGCGGTGCTGCACATGGCGAGCCTGCCGCCGGAGAGCAACGTGCTCTTCATGACCGTGATGGCGACCAAGATGCCGTTCGTCGGGCGCGGCTGAGTCGATTGCCGGAGCGGGCCGACACGCACGATGGTGGCCCTCGCCCCCGGCGCCGTTCGTCGAGCGTGACGACCGGGTGAGGCTGGCGGACGGCTCCTGGCTCGCTTTTTCGATCGCGCCCGCGCAGGCGCCATCGACGCGGCCTCCGATCCTGCTGTTGCACGGCCTGGCGAGTAACCGTAGCCGCTGGGCGGAATTTACCGAACAGACCTCGCTCACCCGGCATTTCGACGTGCTGCGTCTCGACCGGCGCGGCCACGGCGAGTCGACTGCCGGCGGCCGCATCACGCTGGAGCACTGGTGCGACGACCTGGCCGCCCTGCTCGACTCGTGCGGCACCCGGCAGGCGATCCTGGTCGGCCACAGCCTCGGCGCGCAGGTCGCCCTCGCCTTCGCCGGCCGACATCCGGATCGATGCGCCGCCATGGCATTTGATCGATCCGGTGTTCCGGCCCGCCCTGCGCGGCAAGTGGCGCATGATCGCGGCGCTGGGACCGCTATTGGCCGCCGGCGGGTGGTTTGTACGCGTTGCCAACCGGACCGGCCTGCGACGGCGCGTCGTGACTCCGTACGACCTCAAGGGGCTCGACGTGCTCGCGCGCCGGGCGCTCGGCTCGACGGAGGCGGAGCAGGCGTTCATCCGTCGCTACAGCTCGATTCGCGCCGACCTGCGCCACGTCCGGACCGCGAACTACCTGCAGGACCTGGTGCAGATGTTCCGCCCTCTTCCGCCACTGGCTTCGCTGCGGCTGCCGGTGCTGGCGCTGCTCTCGCGCGGCGGGATGTTCACGAACCCGGCGGAGATGGCACGCCGGATTGCCGCCTTGCCGCTAAACCAGATCGCATGGATCGACTGTCATCACTGGCCGCTGACGGAAAGGCCGCTCGAGGTGCGCACCGCGATCGAGCGTTGGTGCGAATCGCTGGACTGACCGATGGTCAGCCTATCCGCAGCAGGACCTTGCCGACGTTCGTCATCGCTTCGGTGGCCTCGTGCGCCGCGACGATCTCGTCGAGTTCGAACACGCGGTGGATCTGGTGCTTGAGCGCGCCGCGCTTAAGTGCATCGGTGATCGACGCCGCCGCATCCGCGTGGGCCTGCTCCGGCATGGCGTAAACGAGCACGAAACGCACCGTGAGGTCTTTTGCGAGGAGCGGCCAGAACGGGATCTTCGGCTCCGGCTGCGCGTCCGAGGCGTAGGTGGCGATCACGCCGGAGGGACGCAGCACGGTCAGATTGACCGCGAGGTTGGCGCCGAACGCGACATCGATCACGCGATCGACGCAAGCCTGGGTTCCACCGCAGATCTCCCTGACGCGCGCGGCGAGGTCCTCGCTGCGATAGTCGATGACAGCGCCAGCGCCCGCTTCACGGGCGCGGTCGGCCTGTTGGGGGCGGCTCACGGTGGCGATCACGCGCGCCGCGCCGCCCAGTCGCGCGAACTGCACGGCGTAGTAGCCCACTGCGCCCGCGCCGCCGTGAATCAGCACCGTCCTGCCATCGACCGGACCGTCGGCGAAGACGCAGCGATGCGCCGTCATCGCCGGAATCCCCAGGCAAGCGCCGATCGTGAAGTCGATGCCGTCCGGCAGCGCGACCGCCTTGTGCGCGGGCACGCACGTGTATTGCGCGGCGGTGCCGAACGGCCGGTTGAGGTTCGCTTCGTAGATCCACACGCGTTCGCCCAAACGCGCCGCATCGACGCCCGGGCCGACCGCGTCGATGATGCCCGCGCCGTCCTGGTGCGGAATCACGAGCGGGAACGGCATCTCCCTGATGCGCAGTCCGCCGCGCGCCTTGGTGTCGGACGGGTTGACCGCCGAGGCGTGGACGCGCACGCGCACTTCGCCGACCGCCGGCTGCGGGGTCGGTCGCTCACCGACCCGCAGCACGTCGCGCGCCGGTCCTTTGGACTCGTAATAGGCAGCCCGCATCGGGCGATCCTTCAACGCAGGAGCAGCGAGCCTAGCAGCACTTGCAGGAACGGTTGGAGCAGCCGCACGACCAGGCACGGCGTGGTGAACTTCAGGTTGCCGTGAATGACCTGCGTGCCGGCCGCGCGTCGCAGTTGGTAAAGTCGCGCTCCGGGTGCGGGGGCGCAGAGGAGCGACGATGGAAGGTCCGGTCCGCGTGATGGAAAAGAGTGCGCTTGCGGCGCGCATCGGCGCCGAGATCGGCGTCTCCGAGTGGATACGCATCGACCAGGCGACGATCCATGGCTTCGCCGATCTCACGGGCGACCACAACTTCATCCACATCGATCCGCAACAGGCGAGCAAGACGCCGTTCGGCGGCACGATCGCGCACGGGTTCCTCACGCTTTCGATGCTCTCGCAGATGGCGTACCAGGTCTGCCCGCGCATCGCGGGCGCCAGGTTCGGCGTCAACTACGGCTGCGACCGCCTGCGGTTCGTCACCCCGGTGAAAAGCGGTGCGCGCGTGCGGGCCCGCTTCGTGCTGCGCGCGCTGGAGGAACAGCCGGGCAATCGCGTGCAATCGCGCTACGACACGACCGTGGAGATCGAAGGCGAGACCAAGCCCGCCCTGGTCATCGAGTGGCTGACGATGAGTTTCTTCTAACGCCCGCCACACGAGTGGCCGCCGGTATCACGGCAGCATGAGCTTGAGCACGTCCCCGACTCGTTGCGCGGCGACGTCCTGCGGGTGGAATGGCAGCTTCGGCCATTGCTTGCGCGAAAACGCCGGCAGCTGATCGAAGGCGCGCGGCGAATCGGGGTCGCTCGACTGGCCATAGGTCAGGAATGCCTCGGCGACCGGGCCGCGGTCGTCGAAGGTCACCGTCTGCACATAGCTCGTGCCGTAGATGGGCTCGAGGCCTTGCGGCCCCAGTGGCAGCGTTTCGATCTTGTTCAGCACGCCTTCGAACTCGTCGCCGCCATGCACGCCGATCCTGCCCAGCGCGGTCGGCTTCACCTGCACCTTGCCGAGCGGCGCGTCGAGCGCGAAACCGGCCTTCTTCGACTCGGCGGCCGCGCCCGCCAGCGCATCCCAGATCTTCGCGCGTACCGCCTCGTCGGTCATGCGCAGACCGCTCGGCGTCCCGACCGGGTCCTTCGGATCGAACGGCACGCGCCAGACGTTCGGCACGTCCTTTGCCCTGCGCCAGAACTCGCGAAACAGGTGCGCAGCCGTCGAGTCGAGGTTGTCGGTGCGGTCCCAGCCGTGCAGGGCCGTGCATGCCTCGTGCGCCGCGGCCGGCGCATCGCCGCACGCGGCCAGCAGATCGTCGAGCACCAGCGTTGCCGCGAAGTTGCGGTCGCGCATCAGGACGGCCTGCAGCGAAGCGATGCCGAAGCGGTTGCCGTCGAGACCGTCGGTGCCGGCGAGTCGCCTCTGGATCTCGTCGATGCCGATGCGCGTCCGCAGGCGCTGCGGTACGTCGACGGGCCCGACCAGCGGCGAAATACCGGGCGGCGTGGCGCCCGGGTGGCTCAGCCAATAGCTGTCGTTGCTGTTCTGCACCCAGTCGCTGCGAATCAACACCGGCATGCGGGCAGGCGGCGTCAGGCCCGGGACCGGCGAGGTGGTGTCGAGGTTCCAGTCGCAGGCCGAGCGCGAACCGTCGAGCACGGTCAGGCCGGCGGCGTCGAACAGGCGCGCTGCCGGGGCCGAGGGCGCGCAGCGCTTCAGCTGGTCCGCGTTCACGTCCGGCACCACAGAGACGTCGGCATACATCGCATTGCCGTCGCGGTCCGCTGCGATGGTATTGACCCAGGGAATACCGAGGTTGCCGATGGCGGCTCGAATCTCCTGCACGTTGCGCGCGCGATTGATCGCGAGCCACGCATCGGTCGCGCGGGCGTTGCCCGCGGTGGCATCCTTCAGCGCATACGCGGTGGTGGTGGTCCAGTTCAAGCCGAGGCGCGGCAGCACGACCACCGGCCCGTAGACGGTGGTCCAGAACGTGTGCTGCCGCAGCGTGATATGGCCGTCGGTACCGAGCATTTCCACGTCGATCGGCTTGGGTTCCATGCGCATCTCGCGATCGTCGACGACGTACGCAGTCGGATCGCCCGGGACCAGCTTCAGTTCGAACAGCGTGAACCGCTTGCCCGTGGAAACCGTGTGCGTCCAGGCGACGTCATGGTTGAAGCCGATCTGCACCACGGCAGTGTGGCCGGTCGAGGCCCCCATGACATCGAGCTCGCCGGGGATCGTGAGGTGCATCTGCCAGAAACGGTTCGTGCCCGTCCACGGGAAGTGCGGATTGCCGAGCAGCAGGCCGCGCCCGTTCGTGGTGGCGTCCCGCCCGAATGCCCAGCCGTTGCTGCCGGCTTCGCTCTCGTCCGATGACGTCGCAGGCGACTGCGGCGCGGCGCGCGCGACTGCGTCCCCGGGCGCATCGAGCGACCCGGTTCCCGCGGGGGGTCGCGCGGCGACGATCGCGTCGGCGAATGCGCCTGCCCCGCCCAGCACCGTCTGCTGCTCGCCAAGGCGAAAATACTCGAGCATGGTCATCGGCTGCACCCAGCGCGCGTTGCGGCACGCGGCGGGCAGCTTGTCGAGGCCCGTGTCGCCGAGATACCGGTCGTAGCCGGCGACGTAGCCGCGCGCCATTTCCTGCGCCTCGCGGCTCATCTGGCTGTAAGCGCGCACGAGCTTGGCATCGTCCATGTGCGAGCGGATGAAAAGATCGATCTGCTCGTTCGGCAACACACGCAACCCGAGGCGCCCGGTCGCGGCAGGACCGAAGTAGCGCGACCGCTCGCCGCGCACCGTGACGAGGTGGTCGGCGGTCTGGCAGACATTGTCCTGCGCGTGCGCGTAGGCGACGCCGTAGGCCAGGCTCTCGTAGTCGTTGGCGCGGATGTGCGCGACGCCATAGGTCGTGCGCTCGATCTCGACCGAACGCGGCCCCGAGGGTGTCGATGCGCAACCTGCGAGCGCCGCGACAGCGACGACTGCCAGCGCGCGAAGCGCGCGGGCGCACAGGGTGCCGGACGGCCGAACCATGATTGGGATCTCCCTTGTCGAATGGGCTGAGCGCCCGGCCTGGTCGTTGTTTGTGTCGGGTGCGCCGGGGCAGAGCCGCGCAAAGCCGGCGGCCGCCCGGGAGCGGACTTTACGCAAAGCGCTGGCCCAGTGCAGTCCCGCCATGGCGCCCGTTGCACGCGCCTTGCGTTGCCCCGACGTCGGCCGCGCGGGCGTCAGACGATGGTCAGCGCGCTCTTGCGTTTCGGCGGCGGGAACAGGCGGTCGATCGCTGCGAGTTCGTCGGGGCCCAGGGTCAACGCCGCGGCGCTGAAGTTCTCGCGCAGATGTTCCTGCCTGACCGCCTTGGGAATGACGATCACGTCCTGCGCACGCAGCAGCCATGCCAACGCGACCTGCGCCGCGCTGGCGTTGTGCGGCTTGCCGATCGACGCGAGGCCGGCATTGCGCGCCAGCGTCCCCTCGTCGAGCGGGCAATAGGCCATCACCGGCATCTTCAGCTTGCGCTGCGCGGGCAGGAGATCGAACTCGACGCCACGGCGCGATGCCGAGTAATAGACCTGGTTAGCGGCGCAGCCCGCGCCGGTGCCGGTTGCGATCAGTTCGGCGAGATCGTCGGCGTCGAAGTTGCTCACGCCCCAGTGCGTGACGCGACCGGCCTGGCGCAGCGCCTCGAAAGCGGCGATGGTCGCTTCGAGCGGGTGCTGGCCGCGCCAGTGAAGCAGGTAAAGGTCGATGCAGTCGAGCCCGAGGCGGCGCAGGCTCGCTTCGCACGCGCGCGCCGTTCCCGCTTTCGATGCGTTATGCGGCAGCACCTTGCTCACGACGGTGATCTGCTCGCGCCGCAGTTCTCCGGTCGCGATGACGCCGCGCAACGCCTCGCCGACGATTTCCTCGGCGTTGCCATTGCCGTACATCTCCGCGGTATCGACCAGGCGATAGCCGAGCATCAGCGCCGTGCGCACCGCGTCGACCTCGGCGCGGCGGTTTCCCGCCCGTTCCCCCATGCGCCAGGTGCCCAATCCGAGTGCGGGCATACGGGCGCCATCCGGCAACGCGACCGTTCTCATTCTTTGCCCTCCCTGAACACGACGATACGCGGCGGCACGGGCGGTCGTCATCAGAGGGCGGCGCACCGGACTACGGGATGCGACAGGATCCCTCGCGAGCGCTCGTCTGACCTGTGATCGACACGCGCGAAGCGGCGCCCTGCCGCGGGGGCTGCGGCGCGCATCGGCGATCTGGTCGGATAACCGACAGGCTGGCTGCCGCTTTGGGCGTACGCTTTACGATCGATCTGGAAGAGTCGCTGCGGCCGGCGCGGGTCGGCCGAGCTCCGTACCCCGAATGGAACAAGCCATGAAACGGATCAGCCAGCTTGCTGTCATCTTCCTTGCTGCGTGCGGGACCGTGCCGCAGGACGCGCCGAAACTCGAGGACGGCGAGATCGCCATGCCGGCGGGCTACCAGTCCTGGCCGAAATTCCTGTCCGCCGTGCAACGGCCTGATGTGAAGCAGGTGCGCGAGATCTATGTCAACCCCATCGGGTACAAGACGCGCGCCGGCGACGCCTATGCAGCTGGCGCGATGTTCGTGATGGAGAACTGGGCAGCGAAGACGAACGCCGACGGCACGCCCGCGCTCGGGCCCGACGGCAAGCTGGTGAAAGACAAGATCGCGAAGGTGTTCCTGATGCAGAAGGGGCTCGGCTTCGGATCGAAGGTGCCGAAGGAGCTCAAGAACGGCGACTGGGTGTACGACAGCTACGACGCGAGCGGCAACAGGATCGCGGAAAATTTCGCCGCGTGCCGTGCCTGCCACCTGCCGTTGGCGCAGCAGGACTACGTGCAACGCTACGACGAATTCTTTGCCACGCAAAGGTAACGGGCGACACCGGTGGCCGCCGCTCATTGGTCGTAGTGGCGCAGGCCCTCGAGGTCCTCGATCACGATCGCGCCGTATTCCACCTTGATCAGGCCGGCCTGCTGCAGCGTCTGCAGGGACTGGTTGACGCGCTGGCGCGAGATGCCGGAGAGATAGCCGATCTCCTCCTGCGAAACCTCGATCCGGCGATCGATGCCCGGATAGAGCATCGGATTGAACAGCTGCGCGACACAGCGGGCGACGCGCACGTCGGGCCCGTGCAGGCGTTGCGCCTCGAGCATGCCGATGAACTGGCCCAGGCGCTCGTTCAGCTGCACGAGCAGGAAGCGGTTGAACGGAATGCTGGTGTTGAGCAGCCATTCGAAGGTCCGGCGCGGCACGCGCACGACCCGCGTATCGCGCAATGCCACGACGTCGTAGCGGCGCGGTTCGGTCTTGAGCAGGCTGCCTTCGCCGAACCATCCCCCGGCCGGCACGCCCGTGAAGGTCGACGTGCGGCCGTCCGGCGTCGAGATCATCATCTTCACCAGTCCCTCGAGGATGCCGAGCCAGCTGTCGACCGCCTCCCCCTTGCGGCAGATGAACGTGCCCGTCGCGGCGCACGACTCCACCGACTCCGTCGCCACCCGGGCCAGTTGTTCGGCGGTCAGCAGGGAACCCCAGCGCGTCGCGCGCAGGGCGTCCTGCAACGTTTCGGTCGGCATGGGGGCCTCGTTTGCGGGTGCAACATGAACTCGCCCGCGAGTTTCCCGCGATTGTCATTCCAATGACAGCGCCCGGGTCGCGTATGCGGCTAGCGTCGCCGATTCGCCGCGGCAGGAGGGCGACCGCGCAGCGGCGGAGTGTGTCTCCGCGCTGCGCGCTGGTGTAGATTCTGCCGCCCGATGCCGGCGGCGTTCGCCCGCCTGCGCGCCTCGAAGGCGCCTGGTGGGCGACGTCCAGGGAGGCTTCTGTGGATGCTGATGCTCTGCCGGCTGGCGACACGTTTCCGCGCCTGTTGATGGAGCACGCGCGCGTGCGCCCGCAGCATCCGGCGCTGCGGGAAAAGAACCTCGGCATCTGGCGGACGTGGACCTGGGGCGAAGCGGCCGAGGTCGTGCGCAAACTTGCAGCAGGCCTGCACGCGCAGGGCTTCCAACGCGGCCAGCACCTCGCCATCGCCGGCGAGAACCGGCCGCGCCTCTACTTCGCGATGATGGCGGTGCAGGCGATGGGCGGCGTGCCGGTGCCGCTGTATCAGGACGCCGTCGCTTCCGAGATGGTGCACGTGTTCGAGAATGCCGAGATCGCGTACGCCATCGCCGAGGACCAGGAGCAGCTCGACAAGATGCTCGACGTGCGCACGGCGTATCCGGCGCTCGCGCACATCTACTACGACGATGCGCGCGGGCTGCGCAACTACGACCAGCCCGGGCTGATGTCGTACGACCAGCTGCTGCAGGTCGGCGCGCAGACGCTCGCCGCCGCGCCGACGCTCGTCGATGACGAGATCGCCAAGGGTCGCGCCGACGACACGGCGGCACTCTTCTACACCTCGGGCACGACGGGCAAGCCCAAGGGCGTGGTGCAGACCTACCATGCCCTCATCGATCGCTCGCGCGTTTGCGCGCGGATGGAAGGGCTGACGCCCGCCGAGGACGTGCTCGCGTACCTGCCGATGGCGTGGATCGGCCAGAACATCTTCTCCTACGCGCAGGCGCTCGTGACCGGCTACACCGTCAACTGCCCCGAGTCGCCCGCGACGGTCACCAACGACATGCGCGAGATCGGGCCGACCTACTACTTCGCCCCGCCGCGCGTGTTCGAGAATCTGCTGACGCAGGTGATGATCCGCATGGAAGACGCGAGCCGCATCAAGCGCGCGATGTTCCACTACTTCATGGACGTGGCGCGCCGGGTGGGCGGCCGCATCCTCGATGGCGCAGCGGTATCGGCGGCCGACCGGGTGCGCTACGCGCTCGGCAAGGCACTCGTCTACGGCCCGTTGCGCAACGTGCTCGGCATGAGCCGCGTGAAGGTTGCCTACACCGCCGGCGAAGCCATCGGACCCGACCTGTTCACGTTCTACCGTTCGCTCGGTATCAACCTCAAGCAGCTTTACGGGTCGACCGAAACCTCGGTGTTCGTGTGCGTGCAGCCGAACGGCCAGGTGCGGGCCGACACCGTCGGCCCGCCGGTGCCCGGAGTCGAGGTCAAGATCAAGGATTCCGGCGAGATCCTGGTGCGCAGCCCGGGCCTGCTCAAGGAGTACTACAAGAATCCGCAGGCGACCGCCGAGGTGAAGGACGCCGAAGGCTGGTACCACACGGGGGACGCGGGCTTCGTCGACAGCGATGGCCACCTGCGCATCATCGACCGTGCCAACGACGTGGGGCGGCTCGCGGACGACACCCTGTTCGCGCCCAAGTACATCGAGAACAAGCTCAAGTTCTTCCCGTTCATCAAGGAAGCGGTCGCGTTCGGCCATGGCCGGGCCCAGGCCACCGCATTCATCAACATCGATTTCGACGCGGTCGGCAACTGGGCGGAGCGGCGCGGGCTGCCCTACGCGGGCTACATCGACCTCGCGAGCAAACCTGAGGTCGCCGCATTGATCACCGAGTGCGTCGATAAGGTCAACGCCGACCTTGCCGGCGATGCGAAGCTCGCCAATTCGCAGATCCACCGCTTCCTGATCCTGCACAAGGAACTCGACCCCGACGACGACGAGCTCACGCGCACGCGCAAGGTGCGGCGGCGCTTCATCGGCGACAAGTACCGCGTGCTGGTCGATGCGCTGTACGGCGACCGCACCGAGCAATACGTCGAGACCCAGGTGAAGTTCGAAGACGGCCGCACGGGCAGCATCAGCGCGACGCTCAGGATCCGGCCCGCCAGGGTCTGTCAGCCCGTTGCGCGGGCTGCCTGAGGCCAGGGGGAGGCGGCAAGCATGAAAGGGCGCATCTGGCTTGCGCTGGCCTGTCTTGTCGCCGGCATTCCGCTGGCGGCGTATGGACTTGCCGAACACGTCCCCCTGCTCGCCGTCGTCGGGCTGGCGCTCGTGTTTGCGTTCTGGTTCTTCGCCTGGCAGTGGATCGCGCGCGCGAACAAGCCGGCGACGCCCATCAAGCCGGCCGCCAACGCGGCCTGGAACATGCGCGACCAGCCGGCCGCAACCCCGGAGCGCGACGAAAGAGCCGATCGATGAGCAAGCGCGTTGCCGGCGACGTCATTCTCGCGGTGGAGGACATCTCGCTTTCCTTCGGCGGCGTGAAGGCACTGACGGGCATTTCGTTCGACGTGCGCGAGCACGAAGTGCGCGCCATCATCGGCCCGAACGGCGCCGGCAAGAGTTCGCTGCTCAACTGCATCAACGGCGTCTACTCGCCGCAGCGCGGCCGCATCACGTTCCGCGGCCGCAGTTTTGCCCAGATGAATCCGCACCGCGCGGCCGTGATGGGAATCGCGCGCACGTTCCAGAACCTCGCCCTCTTCAAGGGCATGAGCGTGCTGGACAACATCATGACGGGCCGCAACCTGCGCATGCGCACCAATCTCCTGCTGCAGGCGCTGCGCATCGGCCCCGCCGAGAAAGAGGAGCTCGCGCATCGCGAGGCGGTCGAGAAGATCATCGATTTTCTCGAGATCCAGGCGTACCGCAAGACGCCAGTCGGTCGCCTGCCTTACGGGTTGCAGAAACGGGTCGACCTCGGGCGCGCGCTGGCGATGGAACCGGCGCTGCTGCTGCTCGACGAGCCGATGGCGGGCATGAATCTCGAGGAGAAGCAGGACATGTGCCGCTTCGTGCTCGACGTCAACGACGAGTTCGGCACCACGATCGTGCTGATCGAGCACGACATGGGCGTCGTCATGGACATCTCCGACCGCGTCGTCGTGCTCGACTACGGGCGCAAGATCGGCGACGGCACGCCCGACGACGTGCGCGCCGATCCCGACGTCATCGACGCCTACCTGGGCAGCACGCACTAGGCGCGGGCATGGGCTTCTTCCTCGAGACGTTGCTCGGCGGCCTGATGACCGGCATGCTGTATTCGCTGATCGCCCTCGGGTTCGTGCTGATCTTCAAGGCCTCGGGTGTGTTCAATTTCGCGCAGGGCTCGATGGTGCTGTTCGCGGCGCTCGTGATGGCGCGCTTCGCGGAGTGGATTCCGCACTGGAGCGGCATCGCGAGCAAGCCGCTCGCGAACGTGCTCGCGTTCGGCGTCGCGCTGCTGGTCATGATCGCCGTGGCGTGGCTGATCGAACGCCTGGTCCTGGGCAAGCTCGTCAACCAGGAGGCGGTGGCGCTGCTGATGGCGACCCTCGGTGTCGCCTATTTCCTCGACGGCTTCGGCCAGGCCTTGTTCGGATCCGACATCTACAAAATCGACGTCGGCATGCCGAAGGATCCGGTGATCGTGCTCGACAAGGTGTTCGAGGGCGGCGTGCTGGTCTCGCAGGAGGACCTGATCGCGGCGGTGGTCGCGGCCGCGCTGGTCGGCCTGCTCGCGCTGTTCTTCCAGAAGACGGCGACCGGGCGCGCGTTGCGGGCGGTCGCCGACGATCACCAGGCCGCGCAGTCGATCGGCATCGCGCTCGACCGGATCTGGGTGATCGTCTGGTCGGTGGCGGGTTTCGTGGCCATGGTCGCCGGCATCATCTGGGGCTCCAAGCTCGGCGTGCAGTTCTCTCTGTCCCTGGTGGCCCTCAAGGCGCTGCCGGTGGTCATCCTCGGCGGATTGACGTCGGTCCCGGGTGCGATCGTCGGCGGGCTCATCATCGGCGTCGGGGAGAAGGTTTCCGAGGTCTACCTCGGGCCGCACCTGGGCGGCGGCATCGAAATCTGGTTCGCCTACGTGCTCGCGTTGTTGTTCCTGCTAGTGCGTCCGCAGGGACTGTTCGGCGAGCGGATCATCGATCGCGTGTGACCATGCTTTACAGGGAAAACGGCCAGTTCAAGACCAGCTACCGCAGGGACCAGCAGGTTTTTCCGATCCTGCAGGACCGGATCGGCATCGCGCTGGTCCTGGCGGTGGCATTCGTGCTCGTCCCCCTCACCGCGCCCGAGTATCTGTTCCGCGCGATCCTGATCCCGTTCCTCATCCTCTCCCTGGCAGCACTCGGACTCAACATCCTGGTGGGCTATTGCGGCCAGATTTCGCTCGGCACCGGCGCCTTCATGGCCGTCGGGGCGTATGCGGCGTACAACCTGGACGTTCGCATCGAAGGGATGCCGCTGCTGCTTTCGCTGATCGGCGGGGGTTTGTGCGCGACGGTCGTCGGCGTGATGTTCGGCATCCCGTCGTTGCGCATCAAGGGTCTTTATCTCGCCGTGGCGACCCTGGCCGCGCAGTTCTTCGTCGACTGGGCGTTCCTGCGCATCAAATGGTTCACGCACGATTCGCCGTCCGGCTCGGTCAGCGTTGCCAACCTCCAGGTGTTCGGCCTGCCGATCGACACGCCGACCCAGAAGTACCTGTTCTGCCTGTTGCTGGTGGTGATTTTCGCGGTGCTGGCGAAGAACCTCGTGCGCGGCGCGATCGGGCGCGAGTGGATGGCGATTCGCGACATGGACGTGGCGGCGAGCGTGATCGGCATCCGGCCGATGTATGCCAAGCTCACCGCGTTCGCCGTCAGCTCGTTCATCGTCGGCGTGGCCGGCGCGTTGTGGGGGTTCGTCCACCTCGGCTCCTGGGAGCCGGCGGCGTTTTCGATCGATCGTTCGTTCCAGCTGCTCTTCATGGTGATCATCGGCGGGCTGGGATCGATCATGGGCAGCTTCTTCGGGGCGGCGTTCATCGTCGTGCTGCCGATCGTGCTCGACAACATGCCCTACTGGTTCGGCGTGCCGATCGACACGGCTCTGGCCGCGCACCTCACGTTCATGATCTTCGGCGTCCTGATCGTCTTCTTCCTCGTTGTCGAGCCGCACGGACTGGCGCGCCTGTGGTCGATCGGCAAGGAGAAACTGCGCATATGGCCTTTCCCGCATTGACGCCGTACGGTCCGGCGACAACGCTCCTTGCATGCACCGCAGAGTGCACGTGTTCGACCATCGTCAGGAGGCAACCATGAAGCTCAAGTCACTCGCATTCGTCACGGCACTCGCGGCGGCGACCCTGTCGACGGGTGCGCTGGCCCAGTCCAAGGAACAGTTCTTCCCGGTGCTGGTGTATCGCACCGGGCCGTACGCCCCGAACGGCGTGCCGTTCGCGGACGGCTACGTCGACTACCTGAAGCTCGTCAACGCGCAAGGCGGCATCAACGGCGTCAAGCTGACGTTCGAGGAATGCGAGACCGGCTACGCCACCGACCGCGGCGTCGAGTGCTACGAACGGCTCAAGAGCAAAGGCAACGGCGCGACGGTGTTCCAGCCGCTTTCTACCGGCATCACGTTCGCGCTGACCGAGAAGGCGCCTGGCGACAAGATCCCGCTGATCACCGCTGGCTACGGCCGCTCGGAGTCGCAGGACGGCCTCGTCTTCAAGTGGAACTTCCCGCTGCTCGGCACCTATTGGGTGGCGGCCGACATCCTGGTGCAGCACGTGGCCAAGCGGGAGGGCGGTTTCGACAAGCTCAAGGGCAAGAAGATCGCGCTCGTGTATCACGACTCGCCCTACGGCAAGGAACCGATCCCGATGTTGACCGAGCGGTCGCGGATGCACGGCTTCGAACTCATCACCATTCCGGTGGCGCATCCTGGTGTCGAGCAAAAGGCGGCATGGCTGCAGATCCGCCAGATGCGCCCTGACTACGTGTTCCTGTGGGGATGGGGCGTGATGAATTCGACCGCGCTCAAGGAAGCCGTCGCCACGGGGTATCCGCGCGACAGGATGTACGGCGTATGGTGGGCGGGCGCCGAGCCGGACGTGAAGGACGTCGGCGAAGGCGCGAAGGGCTACAACGCGCTCGCCCTGCAGCATGGCGCAGGTATCGCCAAGGTGCACCAGGACGTGCTCAAGCTCGTCTACGACAAGGGCGTGGGCACGGGTCCGCGCGAGGAAGTGGGCCAGGTTCTCTACACTCGCGGCCTCATGTCGGCCATGCTCGGCGTCGAAGGCGTACGGCAGGCGCAGGAGCGGTTCGGCAAGGGCAAGGTGATGAACGGCGACCAGGTGCGCTGGGGCCTCGAAAACCTCGCTCTCGACCAGAAGCGGCTGGATGCGCTCGGCTTCTCCGGCGTGATGCGGCCCGTGTCCACCTCTTGCGCCGATCACATGGGCGCGGCGTTCGCGCGCATCCAGACATGGGACGGCTCGAAGTGGACCTTCTCGTCGGACTGGTACGAGGCCGACAGCCAGATCCTCAAGCCGATGGTCAAGGCCGCGGCCGCGAAATACGCCGAGGAGAAGAAGCTCGCTCCGCGCACCCCGGCCGATTGCCAGAGCTGAAACGCGCCGACGTGTCACTCCGAGCGAAGCGAGGGATCTCGTCGCATGGCAGGGTCGAGATTCGTCGTCGCTCCGTTCCTCGGAATGGCATGTCCGTGCGTCTTGACATGACGCAGCCGCGCTCCTCGACATGACAACACTTCCATGAGCGCGTCGAGTCCGCTCCTGAATGTCAACGGCATCGAGGTGATCTACAACCATGTGATCCTCGTGCTCAAGGGCGTGTCATTGCGGGTGGCCCAGGGCCAGATCGTTGCGCTTCTCGGCGGCAACGGGGCCGGGAAGACGACGACGCTGCGTGCCGTCAGCAATCTGCTCGCCGGCGAGCGCGGCGTGGTCACCAAGGGCTCGATCGAACTGCGCGGCGAGCGCATCGAGGCGCTGACGCCAGCCGAACTCGTCGCGCGCGGCGTGATCCAGGTGATGGAAGGCCGCCACTGTTTTTCGCACCTGACGATCGAGGAGAACCTGCTGACGGGCGCCTATACGCGCACGGACGGCAAGGCGGCGACGGCGGCGACGCTCGAGAAGGTCTACGGGTACTTCCCGCGCCTGAAGACACGCCGCAACGCCCAGGCCGCCTACACCTCGGGCGGCGAGCAGCAGATGTGCGCGATCGGCCGCGCCCTGATGGCCAATCCTTCCATGGTGCTGCTCGATGAACCGTCGATGGGCCTCGCGCCGCAGATCGTCGAAGAGGTTTTCGAGATCGTGCGCGACCTGAATACGCGCGAGGGCGTGACCTTCCTGCTCGCGGAACAGAACACCAACGTGGCGCTGCGCTACGCTCACTACGGCTACATCCTCGAGAGCGGCCGTGTCGTGATGGATGGGGCGGCGCGCGAACTCGCACAGAACGAGGACGTCAAGGAGTTCTACCTCGGGCTGTCCAGGGAGGGCCGGCGCAGCTTCCGCGACGCCAAGTTCTACCGGCGCCGCAAGCGCTGGCTCGCCTGAGAGCATTCATGGCCGAACACTTCGACGCGCTCGAGACGCGTCCGCTGGAACAGCGCGAAGCGGACCTGTGTGCGCGGCTGCCCGGCTTGATCGAGGCGGCGCTCGCGGCCCCTGGGTGGCGGCGTCATCTCGGCGCGATCGAGGCGCGCGCGATCGACTCGCGTTCCGCGCTCGCCCGCCTGCCGTTGCTGCGCAAGGCGGACCTGGTCGGGATGCAGCGCGCTGCGCCGCCCCTCGCCGGCCTCATCGGCTCGCTTACGCCGGTCGGGCGCCTGTTCACTTCGCCGGGTCCGATCTACGAGGCCGAGGGGCTGCACGACGATCCCTGGCGCGCGGGCCGCGCGATCTTCGCCGCGGGAGTGCGCCGCGGCGATATCGTGCTGAACACGTTCTCGTATCACCTCACACCCGGCGGGCTCATGTTCGACGCGGGGGCGCGCGCGGTGGGCTGCCACGTTATTCCCGCCGGCCCGGGCAACACGGAGCAGCAGCTCGATGTGATCGCGCATCTGAAGCCGACGGTCTATGCGGGGACACCCGACTTCCTGAAGATCCTGCTCGATGCCGCAGCGGCTGGCAGTCGCGACGTGGGCTCGCTGCGCAAAGCGTGCGTCTCCGGAGCCGCATTCCCATCCTCGCTGCAGGCCGAGATCAAGCGGCGCGGCATCGACGCGTACCAGACGTACGCCACGGCCGATCTGGGCTGTGTCGCCTACGAGTCGCCGGCGCGCGAGGGACTCGTCGTCAACGAGGACGTGCTGCTCGAGATCGTGCGCCCCGGAACGGGTGATCCAGTCGCACCGGGTGAAGTAGGCGAAGTGGTCGTCACGTCGTTCGATCACGACCATCCGTGGATTCGCCTTGCGCTCGGCGACCTGAGCGCGGTGCTGCCCGGCATCTCGCCGTGCGGACGAACCAACCTGCGCATCCGCGGCTGGATGGGCCGGGCGGATCAGACGACCAAGGTGAAAGGCATGTTCATCCGGCCGCAGCAGCTCGCGGAAGTTGCGCTCCGCCACCCGGAACTCGGGCGCCTGCGCCTCGTCGTCACACGCAGCGGCGAGGCCGACATCATGACGCTCAAGGCCGAATGCACGCGCCCATCGGAGTCCATGTCGACCGCCGTCGCCGAGACGTTGCGCTCGCTGACGAAGCTCGGCGGCGCTGTCGAACTGCTGGCTCCGGGAACATTGCCGAACGACGGCAAGGTCATCGAGGACGCGCGGCCGGTCGGATGAAAATGGCCGCGCAATCCTGCGCGGCCTTCTTTCATCACGGACGTCTCAGCGGCGTGCCGCGGCCTTGCTCGCGGAGTTCGCCTTCTTGGCGGCCACCTTGCGCGCCGCCTTGGCCGCCTGCTTGGCGGCGATGCCCGGCGGGACCACGACGGTCTTGGCGATGACATCCACCGGCGCCACCGCCTTCTCTTCCTTGATGCCCCACAGCTTCAACAGGTCCGCCTGCGTTGGCACCGTGCCTTGCGTCACGCGCTGGCGTCGGGCCGCGACCGAGTCGCGCACCACTTTTTCGACCACGTCGAGTGGCAGGCGATTGAGGTCGGAAAACTTGATGAAGCTGCGCTTGGGATCGACGCCGAGCAAAGCCTCCTTGTGCTTCACGACCACGTCCTGCTCGGCGACGTAAAGCGACATGTGCTTACGCCCGGATTCCAGAGCGAACAGCGGCCCATCCAATTCGTAAAACGCCAGCCCATAGCGCATGCTCTCGCGCACACCGCGCGCGGAGCGCCGGATCATGCTGCAAACCCTAGCCATGGCAACTCGGCGATCCGGCGGCAAATCTCGCAAGTACGCGCCCACCGTCGTCGCTGTTACCGTCACTTGAAACCCTCCGGCGTCACTGTCCCAACCCGCGATTTTAACCGAGCGCGACCCCAAGGCTGGCTCCATCTGTTCGCCCGGCAGCCGCGTTCGGCCGGAAATCCACCAGCCACTCAATGGTTTCGCTGGTTTCCTCCTCGTCTTGGGGTCCCGGCCGGGACGCGCGGCAAAAACCGCGATGCCCGACAGGGCTCTTGCTTTTTCGCACGACCGTGCTAAACTGATTAAATGAGTATTGAACTGACGAAGGCTGGTGTGACCCGCGCTGCAATCGTCGATGCGGGCATCGCCTTGGCGCAGGAATCCGGTCTGGAGAGCTTGACGATCGGCCGGGTCGCCGACCGCGCGGGGATGTCGAAGAGCGGGGTGTTTTCGCGCGTCGGCTCGCGCGAGGAACTGCAGATCGCCGTCCTGGGCGAATACGGCCGGCGCATGACCGAGCGGGCGCTGCTGCCGGCACTGCGGGCACCGCGCGGCCTGCCGCGATTGCGTGCCATCTGGAATGGCTGGCTCGACTGGGTGCGCGACGAGAAACTCGGGTCGAGCTGCCTCTTCATCAGCGGGGCGGTCGAGTACGACGATCGGCCCGGACCCGTGCGGGATGCGGTCCTGGCGGGTCTTGCGGAGTGGCGTCGGCAGCTCGCCCGCACCGTCCGTCAATCCGTCGAAGAGGGACATCTGCGCGCCGACACGGATCCTGAACAGGTCGCCTTCGAGTTGTGCTCCATGATCCTGGGCGTCCACAACGACATTCGTCTGTTCCGGGACACGCGTGCCTTTGCCCACGCGCGCGCGGCGTTCGATCGCCTGCTGGCCAACCTTGTCGTGGCCGGCTAGCGTTTTTTTTTGCGGTGATTTCGCACGATCGTGCGAGGAGGATTAGCGATGCTCGGTACATACCTGATCAGCGAAGCGGTTCTCGCGATGGTCGAAGTCGGCGCCAATCTGCTGTTGCGCGCGATCGGCGGCCCGGACCACGTTCCCCACTGCAATGAGGACTTCGTGTGGTACTGATCCTGCTAGCAAAGCTGCTGCGACCGCTGTCGACGTTCGCTCCGCGCGCGGCCGGACGAATCGCGCTGGCGCTCACCCGGCGCACGCGCCGGCGCGGCGAAGAAGGCTCGTTCGGCACGCTGGACGCCCGCTTTCGAGTGCGCGGGGGCGAAGTCGTGCTGCATCGCCTAGGCGGAAATGGCGGCCTGCGCGTGTTGCTCGTGCACGGGTGGAATGGCGCTGCCCCGGATTGGCGCGTCCTAGGTGAAGCGCTGGTCGCGGACGGGTTCTCGGTCGCCGCACTGGATCTGCCGGCACATGGGGCAAGCCGCGGCCGGGTCAGCTCTCTGCCGCGGTTCGTGCGCGGCGTGCTGGAAGCGCACCGGCGCCATGGTCCGTTCGATGTTTGGATCGCGCATTCGATGGGTGTCGCGGCGGTGCTGGCCGCACTGGCGAGCGGTGCACAGGCGAAGCGCCTGGTTCTCGTGGGAGGGTTGGTCGATCCGGCGGGTGCATTGCGCGAGTTCGCGCGCGGCTTCGGCCTGAACGCTGCCGCGACGCGCGCCTATCTCGAGGGTATCGAGCGGGAAGAGTCGATGCCTTTGACGGACGTTGACGCGCTGCGCAATGCGCGCCTCGTCCGGGCCCCCGCGCTGGTGGTGCACGACCACGACGACCGCGTGATTCCGGTCGGACACGGCCGCCGGCTTGCGGCTGCGCTCCCTGAGGCGCGGCTGCTGCAGACGAACGGACTGGGTCACCGTCGCGTTCTCACCGACGAGGCGATCGTGCGATCGGTGGTCGATTTCGCGCGCGGCTGAGCCGCGGCCGGCCCGGACGCCAGCTAGCGCGGGGCCTTCTGCAGCCGGCGCAGCATCGCTTCGCGATCGGGAAAGCGGGTGCAGTCGACCTGCCCGACCGTCGCGGCCATGAATTTCTGTGTCCCCGCATCGGCGCGAATCACGGTCTGCGCCGTGGTCAGCTGCAGTTCGTTGCCGGAGCCACGCCACTTCGCTCCGATGACGACGAAGCCGGTGTCCTGGTCGCCGCGGCCGCTGCATTGCACGCTGGCAGAATCGCCGGCTGTTTCGCCCGGCCAGGCGCGGTCATCGACTATCTGGAACCGGAGGCGCGCCTGCTTGGCATCGACCATTTCGAGCACGGAGCGGCGCAGCATCCACGTGTGCACGACTCCGCTGCAATCGACGACCCAGACCTCGAGATCGGTCGAGGTCAGGCGCGTGCGCCACGGCGGCTCGACGTGGCATCCGGGCGGCATCTGCAGCCCGTTGGCCGGCTCGCTGTAGACCGGCCGGCCGACAAAGCTGTCCTGGGCACCGGCGGCGACGGGCAACGCGGCAAGCAGCAGTGCCACGAATGCGAGCGTCGGTCGGAGGAACGGTTTCATGTGGGCAGATTAACGCGGCTTGTAGAAAACGAAGTCGGCCGAGAAATCCACCCTTAGCAGGCGATTTTGCTGTGCGGCCTCGCACTTTGCCGGCGGCATTCCGCCATTCGTGTTGACGCGCTGCACGTATTTGACACCTGTCAAGGCCCCCTCGCCGAAGGACCTGGCGGAAAGGAGCAGCCAGCGCAGGTTGGTGGGCACGGGCGCATCGTCGAAATCGACGATGGTCCCCAGCAAGCGGCTGCCGTCGACATGTTCGAACGAGAAGTTGGCGCCGTGGCGCACGATGGCCTTGCCGCTTTCGTCGATGAGGTCCGCCTCGGGCAGGCGGAACACCCAGGTGTAGCCACCCGAACCGCGCGGCTCGCACCGGAACACCTGGACGCCGTGACCCTGCAGGCGCAGCACGGGCGCAACCGTGTCCGGCACCTTGATCCGGCTGAAGAACCCCAGCGACGGCGCAGTCGGGGGACCGGGCGCGGGTATGGGCGCGGGAGGCTCACCTGGCTTGGGCGCCTGTTGAGGCGGTGCAGGCGGCGGCGCGCTCGCGCATGCGGAAAGCAGCGCGGTGGCAGCGATGACCGTCCACCGCCGCGTAGACGAAGCGAGAACGCTGCGTCGCCCGCGGATCGGGTGTGGGACGACCTGGAACGCGGCGCCGCTCATGGCTTCGCACGCCGGCGCCCGATCTCGCTCCATACGGCGCGTCTGGCGGCATCGTCGAGCTGTGCCCACTGGACGATCTCGTCGATCGTGCGCCAGCACCCTTCGCACAAGCCGCTGGCGGGATTCATGCGGCAGACCGACCTGCATGGCGAGGGCACAGGAGCGGCGAACGCGCACGGCGGGACGAGCGGAGCGGAAGAATCGGACATGGCGCGCGGTCCGGCGAGCGGCAATTGTCGCACCGGTCTCCTGGGCGACCCGTTACGAAATTCTTAGCATCGGTTGAGCCAAGATTTACGAACGGGCGGTGCGCTGTCTCCCTACAGTGGCGCGGTCGAACTCGATCGACCCAAGGAGAGCGAATGAACGAAAAAAACACCCGCCACGACATCTACGCTGCTGTCCACAAAGGCCTGCGGGCCTGTATGGCGCACGTCCTGGTGGAAGCCGGCAGGATGGACACGACGGACGCTGACGACACGGCACAAGCGCTCGGATCGATGCGCCACCTGCTCTTGTTGTGCCGCACGCACCTCGAACACGAAGACCGGTTCGTGCACGCCGCGATGGAAGCCCGTTGCCCCGGATCGGCCGCGACGACGCGCGGCGATCATGAACACCACGTGCGGTCGATCGTGCAGCTCGAGAGCGCGGCGCGTGCGGTCGAGGATTCCGCGGGCGAGGCGCGGCGCAGTGCCGCGCGCGCCCTCTACACCCTGCTGTCGCGCTTCGTCGCCGAAAACTACGAGCACATGCACGTGGAGGAAACCCGGAACAACATCGTCCTCTGGGCCGAATACACCGATGCAGAACTGATTGCGCTCAAAGGACGGCTGATCGCGGCGATCCCGCCCGAGGTGAACATGGCATTCATGCGCTGGATGGCGCCCAGTCTTTCTCCCCTCGAACGCGCCGAGCTCCTGGGCAACGCGCGGCAAGGCATGCCGGCCGCAGCGTTCGATGCGGCGCTCGCGATGATCAAGAACCACCTGAGCACGCGCGACTGGTTCAAGCTGCAGGTCGCGCTCGCGCCGCTGGCGCACGCTGCCTGATGCACGTTGCGCCGCGCTAGCTCACCTCGACCAGCTTGACGGGCCGCTTCACCTCGAAGTGAAAGCGGCCGCGCCCCGTCTTGGCGATGGCCATGAAGTTGCAGCGCTCGGCCAGGCGTCGCTGCAGCAGGATCAGGCGTGCTTCAAGGTTGTCGCCGATGTCGGGCAGGCGGATCGCCGGATCGAGGCGCAGCTCGCGATTGGAGAACTCGGTGCGGCCCGCGGCGGTGTAGTCCCGCACGAGCTTGGCGAAGATGGAACCGGCCACGCCCTTGATCAGGTAGTCGTCGTCGATGAATACGCTGTCGTTGGCGCGATAAAGACGCACGATGGCCACGCCGCCGGGCTGCGGGCGCGCAGGCGTACCCGCCGCGGGGGTCTCCTCGTTCTCGTCGTCGGCGGCCTCCTGCAGCACGGCGATCGCCATCCCGAGCTGCGTCGCCACCGCCACCAACGCGTCCTCGTCGTCGTAGGAGAAGCGCAATTCCTCCGGGCTTTCGACGTATAGAACCCCCGCGAGCCGGCCGCCGAGGATGATGGGAACCGCCAGTTGGCTCGCGGGTGCCGGCAGGCCGGGGAGCGGGATTTCGGTCTCGAGCTGCTCGGCCAGTCCGCCCGCGACGATCTGATCGCGCACCGCGCGCCCGTAGATGTACTCGGCGGTGAAATGCGAGATCCTGATCGGCGTGCGGAATGCCGCCGCCGTGCCGATCACGCCCTCTCCAAGGCCGATCTCCGAACCCACCCCGGAGGTCGAATACCCACGCGTGGCGACCGTATAGAGGCGCGGCGGACGGCCGCGTCCTGCCTCGAGCAGCAGCACTTTCGCGTAACCGATGCCCAGCTGATCGTCGAGCGCCGCGAGCGTGTCATCCAGCAGTGTGCCCAGGTCCGAATGCGTCGCCAGGCGCTCACTGATCCGCCGCACCGCAGACATCGGATTGCAGCGTGCCGGCGGCCGCGCGACTTCGGGCCCCGGCACCCGCTCGGCCTCGACGACGCGATACACGTCGGCGCCGCGCAGCAGAAACACGCCGCTCATTCCGGTGTGGGAAGCAATGCCCGCGAGCTTCGCCTTCATGCTCTCGAACAGCGGCCCGCTTTCTTCAGTGCGCAGGTAGCGCAGCTGCAGCCGGTAGCTGGCACCGGTGTCGGGATCGGCAACGTAGGCGGCGGCTTGCGGGTTGGCGCGCACGTTCTCGTATGTCTTGTTGAAGAACTGGAACGTCAACGCGACGTGCTCGCGGTCGACGTAGTGCACCTGTGAGACGTAGGTGAGGTTCGGCACGCCGTCACGCGCGCAGCTCGCGAGGAGCGACGGCACGCCGCCTTCGAAGCAGCCGCGGATCGAATCGAGCGCGACCTTCATGCTTTGAGCGGCGCACCGGCGCCGGGCCCGGGAGTTTGCAAGAAGGCCGCCGTCGCGGTGAAGACGACCTTCAGCAGCGAAGCGGGCGCGAACGCGAAGTACGCCCGCAGCGCCGCATCGTGGTAGCCGAGCGGAACGATGTGGGCGACGATCGCATCGACCCTCGAGGCCACGAACGCGTCGTCGCCGGCCGCAAGCGGGACGATGTCCCCGCGCCGGCCCTTGACCTGGATCGTGCGATGGCTCTTCGGCTCGGAGCAGACGAGCGCGACCGGACTGCCCGCGCGCAGGTCGCGCAGCAACTCGAACGCCCGATCGCCGTCGACGAACACTTCGACCGCCGGCTCGCCCGGCCGAACACGCACGGCGAGGGCTTTCGCGACCGAAGGCCGGTTCGATGCGTCACGCGCCGCCAGCGCGCTCGAGATGGCCGCACCAGCAAGGAAGGCCACGTGCTCGGCACCCAGCACTGGCACGCCAGGCTTGTCGGTCGACGCGCGATTCACGACCCGCCCGCGCCCCTCGCCTTGTCGGCCACCTTGCGCAGGAAGCGGTCGGCGTCGATCACGACGCGTTCGTGGGTCCCTTCCGAGATCAGCTCGCGGTCGTCGCGGGCACGCGCTCGAAAGCGGACCAGTCGGCCCTCGACCGCGATCACCTCGGCATCGACCCTTACGGTCATGCCGGGCGGCGTCGCGGCGACGTGCGTGAAGTCGACGCGCGTTCCGAGCGACTGCTCGCGCGGCCAGTCGAGATAGGGAACCATGATCTTCTGGCACGTTCCCTCGATCAGGCCGACCAGGAACGCGGTCGCGAAGACCGCCGGCATCTGCTGGAACTCCGCGAACTCGCGGTAGACGTGCGGTACGGTTTTTTCCGCCGGCACCGTGTATTCGAAGCTGCCGCGCAGACCGGGCTTCAGATCGGAATGCATCCGGGGATCGTGCGGTGCGGGGCGCCAGCATGTCAAGATCGTGCTTGCGCCCGAAAAGAGCGAAGACACGATGTTCGCCGCGCGCCAACCACTCGACTCGACCGCAGTCGGCCTCATGCTGGTCCTCGCGATGCTGTGGGGCCTGCAGCAGGTCGCGATCAAGCTCGCACTCGCCGGCGCCTCGCCGGTCGCGCAGGCCGCGATACGTTCAATCGTTGCGACCGCGCTGCTCGCAGGCTGGGCACGTTGGCGCGGCATCGCCCTGTTCGATCGCGACGGCACACTGAGCGCGGGGCTGATCGCCGGTTTCCTGTTCGGGGCGGAATTCGTCCTTATCTACGCCGGCCTCGAACATACCGCCGCCGCGCGCATGGTGGTCTTCGTGTACCTGGCGCCGGTGCTGACCGCCCTCGGACTCGCCTGGTTCGTGCCGGGGGAGCGTTTGACCGGCATCCAGTGGGCCGGGGTTCTGTTGGCATTCACCGGTTTGGTCGTCGCGTTCGCGGACAGTCTTTCGGTGCCCGGCCGGACCACCTTGCGCGGCGATCTTTACGGCGTCGTTGCCGCGGCGTTGTGGGCGGCGACCACGGTCCTGATTCGCGGCACGCGGCTTTCCGCTGCACGCGCCGAAAAGACACTTTTCTATCAGCTCGTCGTGTCCGGCCTGTTGCTGCCGTTCGCCGCGTTCGCGCTCGGCGAGCCCGGGGTCGTGCACGTCGATACGACGCTGGTCGCGAGCCTCGTCTTCCAGAGTGTCGTGGTCGCGTTCGCCAGCTACCTCACGTGGTTCTGGCTGCTTACGCGCTACCTCGCCGCACGCCTTGCGGTGTTTTCGTTCCTGTCGCCGATGTTCGGCGTGACGTTCGGCGTGCTCATCCTCGGCGAGCGGCTCTCCAGCGGCTTCGTTCTGGCCGCGCTGCTGGTCGCCACCGGGATCGCGCTCGTCAACTTGCGGCGCTGACTGCGGTGGGTCAACCGCGCCGTTCCTGCGGCGTCAGGGTCAGGTGCAGGATCTGCGCACCGCGCACGACGCGCAGCACGGACAGCCTGCCGATGCGGTCCGCATCGAGCATGCGCAGCAGCTCGTCGATGCCGGCAAGCGGCTTGCCATCGAGGCCGATGATGAAGTCGCCGTCCTCGAGCCCCGCGACGCTTGCCGGGCTGTCCTTCTGCACATCGGAGATCCGGACCGCACTCGTCTGCTCGAGCGCCAGCGCACGCTGCAGGCGGCGCGGCACCGGCACCGTCGTGCCGCCCACGCCGATCCACGCGCGCCGCACCCGGCCGTGCGCCAGCAGTTGACTCACCACCCAGCGCGCCGTATCGATGCCGGTCGCAAAACAGATCGATTGCGCGCCGGGAATGATGGCGGTGTTCACGCCGATCACCTGCGCGGCCGAGTTCACCAGCGGCCCGCCCGAGTTGCCGGGATTGAGCGCCGCGTCGGTCTGGATCACGTCGTCCATCAGCCGTCCCGTCTGCGCGCGCAGGCTGCGGCCGAGCGCCGAGATCACCCCGGCCGTCACGGTGTTCTGGAAGCCCAGCGGATTGCCGATCGCGACGGCGATCTGGCCAACCCGCAACCGCCGTGACGATCCGAGCGCGACGGTTGGCAGATCGTGCGCACCGACCCGGATCACCGCAAGGTCGGTGTCGGGATCATCGCCGATCAGTTGTGCATCGAGTTGCCGGCCGTCGGGGAGCGAAACGCCGATCTGGCGCGCCCCGCTCACGACGTGGCTGTTGGTGAGCAGGTACCCGTCGGGCGTGAACGCGAAACCGGAGCCTGTACCTTCCAGGCGGCGCGAACGCCCCAGGCGGTCGCGTCCTTGACGCGTCACCGCGACCGACACCACGGCGGGCCCGACGCGTTCGACCACGCCGACGACGGTGCGCGAGTAAGCATCGAGCAACTGGGGATCGGATTGTGCTGGCGGGGCGGGCGGGACGTTCGACGTGGCGTCGTCCTCGGCCACGAAGCGAAGGTGGGCTTCCATGGGCGGCATCTGGGTGCGCCCCCGAAGCTTTTCAATGCGCGGCGATAATCGGCCGATGCCAGATCGATCCGATCACGCGCTGATCCTGTTTGCCCACGGTGCCCGCGACCCACGATGGGCGCAGACGCTCCACACGTTGCGGCAGGCGGTTCTCGCGCGCAGGCCGAACTCGCGCGTGGAACTGGCATTCCTGGAACTGCAATCGCCGACCCGTGTTCTGGGCCAGCGGCGGTCACATTGTCAACGATCTGCCACCGATCCTCGGCGACTTCCGCCGCTCGTTTCCGCAGGTGCCGGTTGCACTGCTGCCGGTTCTGTCGGAGCTGCCCGGCGCGGCCGACTTCATCGCCGGCGCTTTGCACAAGCTCGCAGGCAAGGCACAGTAACGATCGACGCCACGGTGTAAGCGGGCCCGAAGCTCGTCCGACAGAAGCGCGAGCCCGTTTCGCATCGCTGCTATCGCTGCGGGAGGTCGCATGGCGTGGCGCATCACCAGTCTCCTCGTGCTTGCCGCGCTGGCCGGTTTCGCCGCGCATCGCGCGAGTTTGTGCACGGTGCGCGCCGTGCTCGAGATCGTGCACGCGCGCACCGCGCACATGCTCGCCAGCTTCCTCAAGACCGCCCTCTGGGCAGCGCTGATTTTCGGCCTGGTGGTCTGGAGCGCACCCGGAACCGGCATGCTCGCCGTCCTCGAGCCCCGGCCCTTCGCGATCGCCGGTGGTTTCCTGTTCGGTCTCGGCGCCGCCTGCAATGGCGCGTGCGCGTATTCGACGCTGCAGCGAGTGGCCGATGGCGATCTTTGGGGCCTCACGACCCTGGCCGGCATGGCCGCCGGCGTACTCGGCTGGGCCGCACTCGATGCCGCGCTGCTGATGACCCATCCGGCGACGGTACCGATCGCGTGGACACGGCTCGGCGCCTGGGCGCCATCGCTGATCGCGCTGCTCGCGGTGCTCGGCCTCCTCGAGGCAACCCGACTGTGGCGCTTGCACCCCGGCGCCAGACTCGGTCCGCGCGTGCTCGCGTCGCACTATCGCGTCGCTTCCGCGGCCCTCGTGATGGGTATCTGCGCCGGGTTGCTCTACGCGCTGCAGGGCGGTTGGTCGTACACGACCACATTGCGTCGCGCCATCGAATCCGGTTATCGCGGCACCGCCGGGCCGACGCTGGTCCAGTTTGCGCTTTTCGCGGCGTTCTTCGGCGGAATGCTGCTCTCGTCCTTGCAGCGCCGAAGCTTTCACGCCCATTGGCGTCCGTCGGGGTCGGTCTGGCCGCGCCTCGCCGGAGGCATGCTGATGGGAGCCGGCGCAGCGATGGTGCCCGGCGGCAACGACACGCTCATCCTGACCGGATTGCCGGCGTTCTCCGGGTGGGCGCTGGCAGCGTATGTGGCCGTGCTGGCCGGCGTCGCAGCCGGTCTCGCGCTGCTGCGTCAGTTCGGGTTTCCGCTCCCGGTAGTGACCTGCGAGGACGGTGTGTGTCGCGAGCGGTTCGTGTAAAGGGATGGCAAGGCCGGCACGGCCGCGCGCTATTTCACCCAGCCCTTCTCCCGGTAGTACTTCAGTGCCCCTTCGTGCAGCGGTGCACTCAGGCCGTTCTTCACCATCTCCTCCCGCTTGAGCGCCGCCAGCGCGGGATGCAGCTTCTTGAATTCTTCGAAGTTGTCGAAAACCGCCCTGACGACCTGGTAGACGACTTCGTTCGGCACCTTGGTCGACGACACCAACGTCGCCTGGACACCATAGGTGCGCGTGTCCTGCGGGTTGTTCGGATACAGGCCGCCGGGAATCGTCGCGTAGGCGTAGTACGGCTTCTCCCTGACCAGCTTGTCGACCGCCGGACCGGTGAGAGGGATCAGTTGCGCCGCGCAGAGGGTGGCGGGGTCCCGGATGTTGGCCGAAGGATGGCCGACGCCGTAGAAGAAGCCGTCGATCTTGCCGTCGCACAGCGCCTGGCCGTGTTCATCGGGTCGCAGTTCCGCCGCGAGTGAAAAGTCGGTGATCTTCCATCCCATGGCACCCAGCAGTTGCTCGAGCGACGCGCGCGTCCCGGAGCCCTCGTTGCCGACGTTGAAGCGCTTGCCCTTGAAGTCCGCGAACGTCGTCACGCCGGCTTCCTTGCGTGCGAGCACCGTGAAAGGCTCGGGATGCAAGGCGAACACAGAGCGCAGGTCGGCAAACGGACCATCCTTGGCGAACTGCCGCGTGCCCTTGACCGCGTCGAATTGCACGTCGGATTGCACGACGCCGAACTCGATCTCTCCGGACCGCAGCGCGTCGACGTTGAACATCGAGCCGCCGGTGGATTCCACCGAACAACGCAGGCCGTGCCTGACCCGCTCGCGGTTCACCAGCCGGCAAATCGCACCGCCCGCGGGGTAGTACACGCCGGTCACGCCGCCGGTGCCGATGACGATGAACTTCTGTTGTTGTTGTTGAGCCCAGGCACCGGCGGCTGCCACTGCGAGCGCGGCAGCCGCAGTCACGACCGGAAGGAAATGGCGTCGCATGCTCCCCTCAGTGCGCCTCGTCCGATGGCAGGAGGCGGACCTTAGCCCTTGCCAGCCGGGCAACGCAAGGTGTCGCCGAGTTGCCTTTGCTACGACACCTGAGCGATCGCCGTATCAATGGCGACTTTCAGGCGCTGTACCAGCAGATCCAGTTCGGCGTCGCTGACGATGAACGGCGGTGCGAGCAGCACGTGGTCGCCGGACTCGCCATCGATGGTGCCGCCCATCGGATAGCAGATCAGCCCGGCGTCGAGCGCCGCGCGTTTCACCTCGGCATGCAGCTTGGCCGCCGGGTCGAAGCACGCCTTGCCCGCCCGATCGCGCACGAGCTCGAGCGCCATGAAGAGACCACGTCCGCGGATGTCGCCGACATGGCGATGCGCGCCGAAGGCATGCTCCAGGCGCGCACGCAGCGCTTCACCCTGCCCGGCACAGCGCCGGACCAGGCCGTCGCGCTCAAGCACGGTCTGCACGGCGAGCGCGGCGCTGCATGCGACGGGATGCCCGGCGTAGGTGTGTCCGTGCTGGAAGAAGCCGCTGCCGGCGGCGACCGCATCGATGACGCGGCTGCTCACCAGGACCGCACCGATCGGCTGGTAGCCACCGCCCAGCCCCTTGGCGATCGCCATCAGGTCTGGAGCGACGCCTTCCTGCTCGCACGCGTGCAACGTGCCGGTCCGGCCCATGCCGCACATCACCTCGTCGAGGATCAGCAGGATGCCGTGCCGGTCGCAGATCTCGCGCATGCGCTTGAAATAACCCGGCGGCGCGGTCAGGCAGCCAGCGGTGGCGCCGCCGACCGTTTCGGCCACGAACGCGATCACCTTGTCGGCGCCGACTCGCGCGAGCGTGGCCTCGAGTTCGCGCGCGAGGCGCTCGCCGTATTGCTCGCCGCTTTCACCGGCGCGCTGCTCCCGATACGCATACGTCGGACTTACGTGCTCGACGTCGATGAGCAGCGGCGCGAACTGCCGGCGGCGCCACTTGTTGCCGCCGACCGCGAGCGCACCCAGCGTGTTGCCGTGGTAGCTGGCGCGGCGCGCGATGAAGCGGGCACGCTGCGGCTGGCCGATCTCCACGAAATACTGGCGCGCGAGCTTGAGGGCTGCTTCCATCGCCTCCGACCCGCCCGAGACCAGGTAGACGTGCGAGATACCGGCCGGTGCGCTCGCGATCAGCCGGTCGGCCAGCTGCTCCGCCACCTCGGTGGAGAAAGAACTGGTGTGCGCGTAGGCGATGCGATCGATCTGCGCGTGCATGGCCGCAAGCACGTCGGGATGCGCGTGCCCGAGGCAGGAAACCGCGGCACCGCCGCTGGCGTCGAGGTAGGTCTTGCCGCTGGCGTCGGTGATCACGCAGCCGCTGGCGTGCACCGCGAGCGGATAGCGGCCGCGCAATTGGCGATGGAGCAGGTGCGATTCGAGATTCATCGAGAATTGCGCACGCGCAGGACGCGCATTATCTTCGACGCGCCGCGCCAGCCAGGTTTGCGGCCTGGCGCGGACATCCGTACCGACCCCGCTCGTATCGTTTGGCTCGAACCCATGAACGCTCTTCGAACCACGCTTGCAGTTCTGGCCGCTCTGGTGGCGTTGCCCGCCGCATCGATGACGGAGGGTCGCACGACTCAGGACCGCCCGTTCGTCACCGGAGGAATCACCCCGGACGAGATCGCCGACCTGCGCACGAAACAGCCTTTTTTCAACCTTTCGCTGCTCACCGCGGCGCGCGGTTCGGGCGCGTACCTGGCGGTCGTGCACGTCCGCATCCTCGATCACCAGGGAACGCTGGTGATCGACACGGAGCTGGACGGGCCGTACCTGCTCGTCGACCTGACGCCCGGCAGCTACCAGCTCGAAGCCGTATACAGGGAAGAAACGCAAAAGCGTGCGTTGACGATGCAGGAGGGCAAGTCCCAGCGGCTGGTGCTGTATTTCAAGTCAGAGGCCGAGGTTTCGCCGGACCTGAAGAAGTAGGCCGCCATTCCCGCGGCCTGGGCGGCCGCCTCAACCCGGTTTCGCGCGTGGGGCGTGCCCCGCACGACCGGGTGCGAGCATGCGATCGCGCAAGTCGTCGCACGCGGCCGCGTATTCCCGCGCCAGACGCTCGACCACGTCGGCGGCAGAGCTGACCTGGTCGATCACACCGATACCCTGCCCGCTGCCCCAGATGTCGCGCCATGCCTTGGTGCGGCCGGTGCCGAAATTCATCTTCGACGGATCGCTCGCGGGCAAGTTGTCCGGGTCGAGACCCGCGGCGGCGATCGACGCCTTCAGGTAGTTGCCGTGCACGCCCGTGAACAGGTTGGTGTACACGATGTCGTCGGCGCGCCCGTCGACGAGGGCCTGTTTGTAGGCGGGCGTGGCATTGGCCTCGTCGGTGGCGATGAACGCACTGCCGATGTAGGCAAGGTCTGCACCCATCGCCTGCGCTGCCAGGATCGACCGGCCGTTTGCGATCGCACCGGACAGCAGCAGCGGGCCATCGAACCAGCGGCGGATCTCCTGCACCAGCGCGAACGGGCTCTGGCGCCCGGCGTGTCCGCCGGCGCCGGCGGCAACCGCGATCAGGCCGTCCGCGCCCTTCTCGATCGCCTTGTGCGCGAACGTGTCGTTGATGACGTCGTGCCAGACCATGCCGCCATAGGCGTGCACGGCGGCGTTCACCTCGGCGCGGGCGCCAAGAGACGTGATGACGATCGGCACCTTGTATTTCACGCAAAGCTCGAGATCATGCTCGAGGCGGTCGTTGGACTTGTGCACGATCTGGTTGACGGCGAACGGTGCGGCCGGGCGATCCGGGTGCTTCCGGTCGTGCGCAGCCAGTTCCTCGACGATTCTTGCCAGCCATTGCTCGAGGAGCTGCGGCGGGCGGGCGTTCAAGGCCGGGAATGAGCCCACGATCCCATCCATGCAGAGGGCGAGAACGAGATCGGGGTTGGAGATAATAAAAAGCGGTGCCCCGACGGCGGGCAGTCGCAGGCGTTCGCGCAAGCTGGCGGGAAGGCTCATGAGGAAGACCGGGACACCTGCGATGGCGGATATTGCCTGAGTGGTGATTTTTCACATGGACAGGCCTCGATGGCGCCCGCTGGCGCTGGAAAGTTCACCTTTTCACTGCATCCGGTTGCGTCTATGTTGTCGTTTTTCGCGCCATCGCAGGGCCGGATCGAATCGCCTGTGAGCATCTCCGAGGGAAGAACACGTGCCTGACCCGCGCAGCGACCGAGGTTCCTCGGCGGTCCGCACGACCGGCGAGATCGGCTGCCTGCCGCCCGGCTACCAGTTGCACGAATTTGTGATCGACGCGGTGCTCGGCGAAGGTGGGTTTGGCGTCGTGTATGCGGCCACGGACACGCGCCTCGAGCGCCGTGTCGCGATCAAGGAGTACATGCCGACGGCGCTCGCAACCCGCGACGTTGACCTGTCGGTGCATCCGCGCTCCTCGGCGGATCACCAGGAAGCCTTCGGCGCCGGGCTGCGCAGCTTCATCAACGAAGCCAAGCTGCTGGCCCGGTTCGAGCATCCGTCTCTGGTCAAGGTGTATCAGTTCTGGGAGGAGCGCGGCACCGCGTACATGGTGATGCCGCTCTACACGGCGCCGAACTTCAAGCAGTGGGTCAAGCAGCGGACCAAGCCGATCGAAGAAGCCTGGCTGGTGACCTTTCTCGACGGCGTGATCGACGCCCTCGACGTCCTGCACCGCGAGAACTGCCTGCATCGCGACGTCGCGCCGGACAACATCCTGGTGCTCAACGACGCGCAGCCGATGCTGCTCGACTTCGGTGCGGCGCGCCGCGTGATCGGCGATCTGACTCACAACCTGACCGTGATCCTGAAGCCGGGTTTCGCCCCGGTCGAGCAATACGCGGAGACCTCCGCCTTGAAGCAAGGCCCCTGGACGGATGTCTACGCGCTGTCGGCGGTCGGCTATTTCGCGATCAGCGGCAAGGCGCCGATGGCGGCGGTCGGACGCATGGTCAACGACGAGCTCGTGCCTTTGCGCGAGCTGGCAGCCGGCCGGTATTCGCAACGCCTGCTCGGTGCGCTCGACGCCGGCATGCGCGTACGACCGGAGGAACGCCCGCCGTCGATGCAAGAGCTGCGCGCGTACCTGTTCGGCGAGGCCGTGCCGGACGAAAAAACGACGATCATCGCGCCCAAGCCGCCTGCGTCCCTGTCACCCGCCCCAGCCGGGCTGCATTCAACGTTCAAGCCGAAGACCAAATCGCCGGTTGCGGACGAGGATGCGACGCGGGTGATGACGGGCCCGGCCACGAAGCCCGCCGCCCGGGGGCTGGCGCGTCCGACGACGATGTCGCGCAGTGCCGCGCCGACCATGAAACTGCCGCAGCCGTCTCCGGCGCCGGCTGCGACGGGTTCTGCGCTGCGCGAGTGGGCGAGCAAGCACTCGAGCGCGTTGCTCTGGGCGGGTTCGTTTGCCGCCGGCGGCGTGGCGCTCGTGTTCGGTCTCGCGTGGCTGTTCGGCGGCTCGAGTTCGCCGCCACCGGTGAAGCCGGTTGCCAGCGCGCCTGCGCCCGCCCCAGCTCCCGTAGCGCCGGTGGTCGAACCCAGGCCGGCACCTGCTCCGGCGCCGGTCGCCGCGGCACCTGCCCCCGCAGCCGCGCCCAAGGAAGAAATCGCGCCGGTGCCGCCGACGCGCCCGGTCGAGCCCCCGCCGGCCAAACCGGTGCCCGCGCCCAAAGCTTCCGAGCCGGCGCCACCGCGCGCGGAAAGCACGAAGGAATCGGCGACCCCCACGTTGCCGACAAGGAAGCCGCAGCCCGCTGCGCCGCCACCCAAGTTCCTGCCACCGCCCGAGCTTGCGACGGCCGAGCCGGCGAAGCCGGACTCTTCAGCGGCACGCGGACGCGCGCCGGACGGCCCGGCGCCGTATCAAGTCACCGACACCGGCATCACCGCGTTGCAGATCGAGGGCGCGGTCAACCCGAACGACAAGGAACCGCTCATCGCCGGCTACACCTGCTGCAACCTGCACTATTCGGGCGACTGGGTGAGCGATCTGAACTACGGCTCGGACACGTTGATTCCGGCCGGGTCGCCGATCCGGATCCTGGAGTACGGACGCTGGCGCCTGAGCACCGAGCTCGACGGCAAGAAGGTCCGCATCGGCCTCGACTACGGCCGGAGCAAGGAAACGCTGGCCCAGTTCGCGCGCAAGCTCACGGTCGACAAGGACCTGCGCTTCCGACTGAACACATTCCCGCCGGTCGTGCTTGACGCCATCCGCGCCGGGAAGGTCATGCCCGGCATGAGCAAGGAACAGGTCGTGATGGCGCTGGGGTTCCCGGCGCGGCATGAGACGCCCACCGTCGATGCGGCGAACTGGAAGTTCTGGTACACGTCGCGCATCACGTACACGGTGCACTTCGACGACCGTGGGCGCGTGAAGGACGTCGAAGCCGACCCGGACACGCGCGCCAAGATCGTCTACAGCCCGGCGGGCAAGTAGCGGCGGCGTTCCCTCCTACGCGTCGAACCTCCCGCCACGCCCGGCTCCCCGCGCGAATTGCTCGGCGCCGGCTCGCGCCTCGCCGCTGGCGAGCGTCGCCCGGCCACGGCGGAATTCGTTCGCCAGCGCCGCCTCGAGCGTGAGGCCATCCTGCTCCAGCACGCTGGCGCGATCGTTGCGCAGGCAGACTTGCGGAAAACGGGCGATCGCGGCCGCGAGCGCCTGTGCGTGCGTACGCGCCTCGCCCGCGGGAGCGATGCGGTTGGCGAGGCCAATCGACAGCGCTTCCCGCGCATGCACCGGACGGCCGGTGAGGATCAGGTCGAGCGCGTGGCTCATACCGATCAGACGCGGCAGCCGCACCGTGCCGCCGTCGATCAGAGGCACGCCCCAGCGGCGGCAGAAGATGCCGAACACGGCGGTTTCCTCCATCACGCGCAGGTCGCACCACAGCGCAAGCTCCATCCCGCCGGCCACGGCGAAACCGTCGACGGCCGCGATCACGGGTTTGCTCAGCTTGAGCCGCGACGGACCCATGGGTGCCGTGCGTGCCATGTCGTCGTGCAGCGGGTTGGCACGTCCGGCGAGCGCGGCGCCGAACGCCTTGAGATCGGCACCGGCGCAGAACGTCCCGCCGGCGCCGGCGAGCACCGCCACGCTGGCATCGGCGTCCGCGTCGAAGTCGCGCAGTGCCTGCGCGAGCGCCTCGGCAGTCGGGCCATCGACGGCATTTTTCGCGTCCGGCCGTTCGATCACGACCGTCACGACCGCGCCCTTGCGTTCGCTGCTCACCGTCATGCGCGTTCTCCGTCCAGCCGCGGCAGGCGCGTCGCGTCGGCGTCGTCGATCTCGATCTCCATGCGCAACAGCGCCGCGCCGATGGTCTTGCCCAGGTTGTCGGAACGCAGGCTGCGCGCCGCGCCGCCCGCAAGCGCGCCGTTGAGCACGATTTTCAGCGCCAGCAGGTTGTCGAGCGGATAGACGTCGACACCGGAAACACCCAGCCACGCGAAAAACGCGGCGACGCGCGGCGCTTCGATGACGCGCCTGAGCACGGCATAGGTCGGCGCGTCGTAGGCGAAAAGGCCGATGTCCGCACGATCGCCCTTGTCGCCGCTGCGTGCATGCGCGATGCGGGCGAGCTGCACCTTCACGCGACCTCCTCGATCTTCACGTCGACCTGTGCCTCGATGCGCTCGCGCGAGGCGAGCGTCGGCCACACCCCCAGCAGCTGGCTCGCCGGCGCGATGCCGTGGAACCCCCCGATATAGGGCGGCCCGGACAGTGCCAGCCATGGAAAGAGGCGCGGGAACGCATCGGCCGCGCGACGATCCTGCGTGCGCACCGCCATGCGCAGCCAGACCTCGTTCATCCGGTCGCGCGCCGAGCGATCCGCATGCGGGCCGAGGAACGCATCGAGCCCGAGGTATTCGACGTGCGTTTCTTCGACCGGCAGTCTCTGCTCGCGCACGGCCTGCTCGACCAGCGCGACGGTCGCTTCCGCTTTGCGGTACGCGTCCGGCCAGCAATAACCGATCACGGCGTGACCCATCCAGCCGTCTTCGTATCCGGCGACGATCTTCAACCGGCGCGGGCGTGGCCGGCCGGTGGCATTGCGCACTTCGACCCGATCGTCACCCAGGTCCGTCAACTGCAGCGTGCCCATGTCGAGCACGACATCGGGCGAGACATAGGCGTGCGGATCGTGCACTTCGTACAGCAGCTGCTGGCGCACCGTGTCGAAGCTCACACGACCGCCGGTGCGCGGCGGCTTGGTGATGACGGCAACACCATCTTCACGCACCTGCGCGATCGGGTAGCCGATATGACCCAGATCGGGGATGTCGTTCCAGGCGTCCTGCGAGCCGAAATTGCCGCCGCTCCCCTGTCCGGAACATTCGAGAAGGTGACCGACCGTCAAGCCGAGCGCAAGGCGGTTCCAGTCGTCCTGCGTCCGTGCCGCGAGCGGCCAGCCCAGTTCGTGCACGATCGGACCGAGCGTCAGCGCCGCGTCGGCCACGCGCCCGGTGACGACGATGTCGGCCCCCGCGGCGAGCGCCTGCGCGATCGGCCGTGCGCCCAGGTATGCACTGGCAAACACCAAGCGGTCGCGCACGGTGTCGATCTCCGCGCCGGTATCGATGTGACGCAGCGGATCGCCCGCCGCGCGCAGGAGGTCGATCCGATCGAGCACGTCGTCGCCGGTCACGACGGCGATCCTTGCTCGCCATCCCTTGGCGCGAAACGCGGCGGCAAGCGCCGTCCCCGCGCCGCGCGCATTGAGCCCGCCCGCGTTGAGCACGAAGCGGACGCCGCGCGGCGCAGCGAGCGGCCACAGCGCGGTGAGCATGGGCACGAGGTCGCGCGTGTAGCCGCCCGCCGCATCCTTCGCCATGTCCTTGCGCAGGATCGCGAGCGTCAGCTCCGAAAGATGGTCGGAGGCGATGTACTGCACCTCGCCGCGCTCCAGCGTCGCGCGAACCGGGAGCCACGAATCGCCGTAGAAACCGAGCCCCGCGCCGATGCGCACGCTCTTCATCGCGCGCCTTTCCGCCGCACCTTCGGCCCGGTTGCCGGCACGAGGAAAAACTCGGCGCTGGCGCGCGCAATCTCGTCGATCGACAGCCCGCCCCCGCGCTTGAACCAGGTGGCGGTGAAGTTCACCGCGCCGAGGATCAGGAGACGCGCGAGCTTGGCGTCGCCGCGCATCGATCCGGCCGCGACGAGGTCCTCGATCACGCCCTGCCACAGCGCGTCGTAGCGATCCTTGAGCGCGATCAGGCGCTTGCGATAGGTGTGCGGCAGGCGGCGCCACTCGTAGAGCATGACGGGGACGAAGTCACTGCCGCTCTCGAGGATCGTGTCGAACTGCGCGCGCATCAGCGCAACGAAGCGGTCGCGCGCCCCGGAGTGCCGCGCCAGGACCGCCTCCGTGCGCGCCAGCCCCTGGCGCAAGCCCTCTTCCATCACCGCGAACAGGATCTCTTCCTTGCTCGCGAAGTGATAGAACGGGCTGCCGGAGCGCATGCCGACCGCGGCCGCGATATCGCGCACGGTGGTGCCGTCGAAGCCGTGCTCACGGAACAGCCGCGCTGCGAGCCGCACGATCTCCGCGCGCCGGTTCGCCTCGGCGCCGTTCGCCCCCGCGCGCACCATGGCACGCTCGCGCATGCTTGCCGCGGCAAGCCGCGGCACCGGGCGAGGCGTAGGCGCGGCCATCGCGTTCGATCCTAGACACGCACACCACACAAAGCAACTGCTTGCTCGGCACGTGCACGTCCCGGGCGGCGCGACGTCGGCGGGCGCGCGAGGCGCCCATATACACTGCCGCGCCGGACGCGCGCGCCGGTTCGGGACGCGTCGGTTCCGCGCGATACGTTCGGAGGCTGTCATGCCGTATTGGGCCTGGGTCGTTCCCACGGTCGCCTTGGCGCTCCTGATCGGCGCGCTGCTCCTTCCGCTGGGCGTGGCGCTCGGGCTCGCCTGTGCGGCAGCGTTGATCGGCGCCGTGATGGTGGCAGTCCATCACGGCGAGGTGGTCGCGCACAAGGTCGGCGAGCCGATGGGCACGCTGGTGCTCGCCATCGCGGTCACGGTCATCGAGGTCGCGCTCATCATGTCGCTGATGCTGTCGGGCGGGCCCGACACGGCCGTGCTTCCGCGCGACACGATCTTCTCGGCGGTGATGATCATCTGCAACGGCGTGGTCGGACTGTGCCTGTTGCTGGGCGGACTGCGCCATCACGAGCAATCGTTCCGCCTCGACGGCGCGAATTCCGGGCTCGCGACCCTGATCGCACTTTCGACCCTCTCGCTCGTGCTCCCGTCGTTCACGGTCAGCGCTCCCGGACCTTCGTACACGGTTTCGCAACTCGCGTTCGCCGGCGTGGCCTCGCTGCTCCTGTGGGGCACCTTCGTGTTCGTGCAGACCGTGCGTCATCGCGACTATTTCCTGCCGACGGGCAACGCGGCCGACGAGAACCTGCACGCGCTCCCGCCCTCCGCAGGACGCGCGTGGGCGAGCTTCGGCCTGCTGCTGGTTGCGCTGGTTTCGGTCGTCGGACTGGCCAAGGTGCTGTCGCCCGCGATCGAACGGGCGGTGGCGGCGGCGGGCGCGCCGAAGGCGACCATCGGCATCGCGATCGCGCTGCTGGTGCTGCTGCCGGAAACGTGGGCGGCCGTGCGCGCGGCGTATGCGAATCGGCTTCAGTCCAGCATCAACCTCGCCATCGGCTCCGCGCTCGCCAGCATCGGCCTCACGATTCCGGTCGTCGCGCTCGCCGCGCTGATCCTCGACCGGCAACTGGTGCTGGGCCTCGGCGCGAAGGACCTCGTGCTGCTGGTTCTCACGTTCATGGTGGCGGCCTTCACGCTGGCAACCGGGCGCACCAACATCATGCTCGGCGCCGTGCACCTCGTGATCTTCGCGGCGTTCCTGTTCCTGGCGCTGGTGCCCTAAGCGGAGTCGACCCAATCAGCGCACGCGCCGCTCCGCGCACAGATCACCAGATCCTGGTCCTCGAGGCAATGCGCCCGAATTTATCCGTCGTCCGGCAGGCAGTCGCCGATGGCCCGGCCGCTGATGCGCTGGTAGAAGGTCATGTTCTTGCCGCCCAGCTTGACCTCCAGCGTGCCGTGGATGGCGGCACCATCGACCTGCCAGTGCGCGGTTCCTGTCGTGCCGCTTCTGGCGGCGCAACTCAGCACGAGGCTTGCCGCGGCGTCCACCTTGCGCTCGTGATCGAGCTTGCAGCCCTTCAGTGCTTCGTGCCGCAGGATCGGAAACGCGGTTGCAAGCTGCGCGGGACCGAGGCAAAGGATGGCGTGGGTCGTCGCGTAGCGCAGGTTCTCTTCGAGGTGCGGCATTGCCGTTTCGGTCGCGACCGCGTAGAGGCGCGGCGCAAAAGACTGGGCGCAGGCCGGAAGACCGGCCGCCCAACCGAGCAGGCAGAACGGGAAGAGGCGCCTTGCCTGTCGCACGGCCCCTCACGCCGCCTTGCGAAAGGTCAGGTTGAAGCGCTGCGCCCCGGTGAGCGGATGCATCCCATCCTCGAGCGGCAGAACGCCGTGGTAGCGCAGGCGCGCTGGACCGCCCCAGACGACGACGTCGCCGTGTTCCAGCCGCACCCGGGCGGCCCGGTCGGATCGTTTCGATCCGCCGAACAAAAACACCGCGCCCAACCCCAGTGAAACCGAGACGATCGGATGCGCGTAGTCGCTCTCGTCGCGGTCCTGGTGCAGGGCCAATCGCGCGCCCGCCCCGTAGCGATTGACGAGGCAGACATCGGGCGCGAATCCCTGGAATCCGGCGCGCCCGGCCGCCTCGGCGGCAACCGCTGCAAACGCGGCCGGCATCGGGGGCCACGGCCGGCCCGATGCAGGATCGAGCGGCGCGTACCGATAGCCGCTGCGGTCGCTCACCCAACCGAGCGATCCGCAGTTGGTCATGGCGACCGACATCTGCAGGCCGCCCGGGGTGACCATCCGGCGCAGAGGCGCCAGGGCGACGACCTGGCGCACACCCGCGAGCAGCGCCACGTCGTTTCTCAGCGCGAGACCGCGCAGGAGGACCGCGCCCGGCGCCAGGGAGACGACAGGTTCTTCGGTCGTCTCGAACAATTGACCTGTCATGCGTCGGACTCAGGTCGCGTCGTGGAAGATGATCCCCAGCGCATGACGATGCCCGATGCGCACCTCGCTGACGCCGTGCCGCGTGTTGACGCGGTGGAACCCACGTGTCCCGCGCACCGGACGATGGTGGACCGCAAACACCACGGCGTCGCCCTGGCCCAGGTCGACGACCTCGGCGCGGGTTTGCATGCGCGGCCGCTGCTCGACGAGCACGAATTCACCGCCTGTGAAGTCGCGCCCGGGCTGCGCCAGCAGCACGGCAAGCTGGAGCGGAAAGACATGCTCGCCGTAGAGATCCTGATGCAGGCAGTTGTAGTCGCCCGCACCGTATCGCAGCAGGAGCGGCGTCGGCCGGCGCTGTCCGGCGTCATGGCAGCGGCGGATGAATGCGGCGTGCGCGGACGGGAATCGCGTGTCGATGCCGAGCGCCTGGTTCCAGCGATCGGCGATCGGCGCGAGATGGGGATAAACCGCCACACGCAGCGCCGCGACGGGCGGCGGCAACGGGTAGCGAAAGTACTTGTACTCGCCGCGGCCGAACCCGTGCCGTGCCATCACGATCCGGCTGCGAAAGGCCGCTACATCGCTGTAGCGCGACGCCAACGCGTCACATTCCTCCGCCCCGAGCAGCCGGCGGATCACCGCATGCCCACGTGCGTCGAGAGACGTTGCAAGCGCGTCCCAGCCGAGCGCCCCGACACGCGCAACGACTTCCGGCTCGGTCGTGCTCCGAAGATCGAAGTCGACACGCGCGTTCACCGCCCGGCCTCGCGCGCGAGCAGTGCTTCCTTGCGTCGCACGCCCCAGCGATAGCCCGACAGGCTGCCGTCCTGGCGCACGACCCGGTGGCATGGGATCGCCACCGCGAGCGGGTTGGCGCCGCACGCCTGCGCGACCGCGCGTACCGATTTCGGCGCGCCGATGCGGCGGGCGATCTCCGCGTAGCTTTCGGTAGCGCCGGCCGGGATCTCGCGCAGGGCCTCCCAGACGCGACGCTGGAACGCCGTGCCGCGCACATCGAGCGGAAGGTCCAGCCCGACCCCGGGCGCTTCGACCAGCCCCACCACGCGCGCCACCAGCGCCGCGAAGCCGGCGTCGTCGCCGATCAGGCGCGCCTGGGGGAATCGGTCCTGCAGGTCGCGCGCCAGCTCCTCCGGATCGTCGCCGAGCGAGATCGCGCAGATCCCGCGCGCGCTACGCGCGACGAGGATCGAGCCGAGCGAACACTCGCCGATCGCAAAGAAGATCTCGGTGTTTGCGCCGCCCGATCGATACGCGGTCGGCGTCATGCCGAGCAGGTCGCCCGCCTTCTCGTAGAAGCGGCTGCTGGAGTTGTAGCCGGCGCTGAAGATCGCGTCGGTGACCGACACATCGCCGTCGAGTTCGTTGCGGACCCGCTGCACGCGGTGCGCGGCGGCATAAGCGTGCGGGGTGACGCCCGTGACTTCCTTGAAGACCCGATGCAGGTGGAACGGGCTCATTCCGGCGCGGCGCGCCAGGTCGTCCAGCGTAGGCGGCGTCTCGGCTCTTTCGATGAACCGGCATAGCTGGGCGACGACCTCCGCGTTGAGCTGGACACGCGCCGGCTGGTTCGGCTTGCAACGCTTGCATGGACGAAAGCCGGCGCGCTCGGCATCCGCGGCGGTGGCGTGAAAGGCGACGTTTTCCGGCCGCGCGGCGCGTGCGGCACAGGACGGTCTGCAGTACACGCCGGTCGTCCTGACCGAGTAGAAGAACGTCCCGTCGGCGCGGGGATCACGCGCCGCCACGGCTTGCCAGCGCGGGTCGTTGACCGTTTGGGCGGCGCGCACTTCGTTTCGGGTGATCATGTCCATTCGCTTCCTCGCCAGATCGGTGCCATCGATGCACGCAATCTAGGCGCCACAGCCTAGCAAGGCACTCCGGGTCTTGCTTTCGAATCCGGTCCCGGCGCGGGGGCGCGACGGCGACAGGGATCACGCGCCCGGCGCCGGCCGGGACGCTCGCCTTGCGCCTAGCTCACCATGTATGCCGCGGTCCCGGTCGACACCAGGCGATCCTCGCTGTCGTGCAGTTCCATGCGGGTCGTCGCCACCCGGCTGCCAAGGCGGATCGCCTGGGCGGTCGCGATGAAATGCGGCCCGGTCGCGGGCCGCAGATAGTCGACGCGCAGATCGATGGTCCCGAGCTTGGCGAACCGCAGCAGCCGCGCCTCGACCGCTTCGTCGAGATGACGGATGCCGATCGCCAGCATGACCGCGAACCCCCCCATCGCGTCCAGCGTCGCGCTGATCACGCCGCCGTGCAGGCGCTGATGGACGAAATGCCCGATCAGTTCTTCGCGCATGTCGATCCGCGCCTGCGCGCGCTCCGGATCGAACGAGGTGATGCGCAGGCCGAGGACGCGGTTGAACACGATGCGCTCCTCGAACATCGCGCGGATCAGATCGACGAACTCGGGCTCGAAGGGATGGGCTTTGCCCTCCCCCGCCTGCGTCGGCGGGTTGGCGTGGGGGCCGCGCCGCTTCGTCATTCGGCGAGCGCCCGCGCCAGCAGCGGCGCAACGTCGGCGCCGCGCGGCAGCGTTCCGAACGATCGGCCCGCCGCGCCCGCGACCAGCCGGGAGGCGCAGAACGCGTCCGCCGTCGCTTTCGGCGCGCCCTGTACGAGCAGGGCCCCCTGCAGGGCGAGCGCGATCCGTTCCGTCAATGCGCGCGCTTCGCTCTCGTCGACGTCGGTACGACCCAGGTCGTCGCCCAGGGTTGCGCAGAACGCATCGAGCCGGCGATCGCCGCCGCGCGCCGTGCTCATCTCCGCCACCAGCGCCGCGCGCACGCTCGGCGTCTTGCCGAACGCCCGCAGCACGTCCAGGCACATCACGTTGCCGGATCCCTCCCAGATCGAGTTCAGCGGCGCCTCGCGGTAGAAGCGCGCGAACGTGTTTTCCTCGACATACCCGTTGCCGCCCATCACTTCCATTGCCTCCGCCGCCACCGCCGGCAGCCGCTTGCAGATCCAGTACTTTGCCGCCGGCGTGAGCACGCGCGCGAGCAGTGCCTCGTGCTCGTCGCGGGCATGTCGCCCGTCGAAGGCACGCGCCAGGCGCAGCACCAGGGCCGTCGCGGCTTCGACCTCGAGCGCCAGGTCGGCGAGCACGTTGCGCATCAGCGGCTGCTCTGCAAGCAGGCGGCCGAACGCGGCGCGTTCGCGGGCATGATGGACGGCGTGCGTCAGCACGGCGCGCATGATTCCGGCCGAGCCGATGGCGCAATCCATGCGCGTGTGGTTGCCCATCTCGAGGATCGTCGGCACGCCGCGGCCGATCTCGCCCACGAGGTAGGCCTCGGCGCCCTCGAATTCGACCTCGCTCGAGGCGTTCGACCTGTTGCCGAGCTTGTCCTTGAGTCGCAGCACGTATACGCGGTTGCGCGTGCCGTCCGCCCGCCAGCGCGGCAGGACGAAGCACGACAGGCCGGCCGGTGACTGGCGGTCCGTCTGCGCCAGGACCAGGTGCGCGTCGCACTGCGGGGCCGAGAAGAACCACTTGTGCCCGGTGACACGGTAGCGCTCGCCCCAATCGCCGCGTCCGTCCGGCTCGGCATACGTCGTGTTCGCGCGCACGTCCGAGCCGCCCTGCTTTTCGGTCATGCCCATGCCGAGCAGCGCGCCGCTCTTGCCCGCGATGGGACGCGACGCCGGGTCGTAGCCGTGCGACAGGATGCGCGGCATCCAGTCGCGTGCGACGGCCGGCGTGGCAGCGGCATGGCGCTGCATGACGGGCACGACGGCGTAGGTCATCGTCACCGGACACTGCGCACCGTTTTCGACCTGCGAGAACAGCAGGTACTTGGCCGCGCGGGCAACCTGCGCACCGGGTTTCGGGTCGCTCCATGGATCGGCGTGCACGCCGGCACCGATCATGAGACGCATCACCTCGTGCCATGCTGGATGAAACTCGACCTCGTCGATGCGCCGCCCGCTGCGGTCGAACGTCCGGAGTTGCGGCGGAAACGCGTTCGCAAGGCGCGCGAAATCGGTCACTTCGGCGGAACCGAGGCGCGCGCCCAAGGCGCTCAACTCGGCGCGCGCCCATTCGGCGCCGTTGCGCACCACCGCGTCCTGCAGTGCCGGATCGACGGCGAACAGATTGCGATCGACGAACGGCGTCGACTGGTTGAGAACTTCGTGCGTCGCTGTCATGGCATCCCTCCTACTGCACCGCCCGCGGCGTCTCCAGGTCGAGTTCGATCATCACCCGGCCCGCCGCGACCTGGTCGCCGGCCCGCACGTGCACGGCGCGGACCAGGCCGGCCGCGGGTGCGGCCAGCGCGTGCTCCATTTTCATTGCTTCCAGTGTGGCGAGCGTCGCCCCGCGATCGACGCGCTGGCCGACCTCGACCGCGATGTCGACCACCCGGCCGTGCATCGCCGCGGTGATGGCGCCGTCCGATGCGGCGTGGGCGCGCGGCGCCGGCGCAAGGCGCAGGTCCTCGAACTCGATGTCGAGACCGTCCAGCTGGACCCAGATGCGCTGCGCATCGCGCGCGAAAAACAGCGTCACACGGCGCCCATCGATCCTCGCAACGTTCCAGTCGCCCGCCACCAGCGGCCGATCGAGCTCGACCCGCCACGCGCGCCCGGTGATGATGGTTGCCACGAGTGCGCCGCTGCCCTCGACGCGGCCGCGCAGTTCGCTCGGGCCGGCGCGCAGGCGGAACGACCCGGTCTGGATTCCGGTGCTCGACCAGCCGAGCCACTCGGCCGGCCACGCCGCAGCCGGTGCGTCGATGCGCGCACTGATGAACGCGGCGATGGCCCAATGCGCGTCGCCAGGCCCGCTCGCACGCGCGCCGGCGTCCGCGAAGTGTTCGTCGACGAAGGCCGTCGACACGGCGTTGCCGAGAAAGCCGGGATGGCGCAGCACACGGGCCAGGAATGCGCGGTTGGTCGGCAGCCCGAGCACGATGGTGCGATCGAGCGCGGCTGACAGCCGCGCCGCCGCTTCGCTGCGTGTGGATGCGTGCGCGATGGCCTTGCCGAGCAGGGAATCGTAAAGCGGGCTCACTTCGAGGCCACTCTCGATCGCGTGATCGAAGCGGATCGCCGCGGGGGCGCGGAAGGCGGCGACACGCCCCGTGCGCGGCAGGAAGTCCGCGCCCGGCTCCTCAGCGCAAAGGCGGACTTCAATCGCGTGGCCGCCCTGTTCGAAGCGCTCCAGCATCTCGTCCTGGTCGAGTCCGAGCCGCTCGCCCTGCGCGATCCTCAACTGCCACTCGACGAGGTCGAGGCCGGCCACGGCCTCCGTGACCGGATGCTCGACCTGCAGGCGCGTGTTCATCTCCATGAAGAAGAATTCGCCGCCCGAGCAAAGAAATTCAACCGTGCCCGCGCCGGCGTAGCCGATCGCGCGTGCGAGTCGCAGTGCCGCGGCGCCCATCGCGCGGCGCCGCGCCGGCGAGAGCGCGGGACACGGCGCCTCTTCGACGATCTTCTGGTGGCGGCGCTGGATGGAGCAGTCGCGCTCGCCGAGGAAGATCGCATCGCCCTGTGCATCGGCGAGAATCTGGATCTCGACGTGACGCGGCGCGCGCAGGGCACGCTCGAGGATCAGGCGATCGTCGCCGAAGGCGCCAAGCGCCTCCGACCGTGCACTCGCCCACGCGACATCGAAGTGCGCGGCATCGTCGACCCGCCGCATGCCGCGCCCGCCGCCGCCTGCCGCCGCCTTGATCATCACGGGAAAGCCGACGTGCGTGGCCGCGCGGCGCAACGTTTCCACGTCCTGCGCCGCGCCGTCATAGCCGCTCAGCACTGGAATGTCGAGGGAAATGGCGCGCTTGCGCGCCGCTGCCTTGTCGCCCATCGCGGCGATCGCTGCCGGCGGAGGGCCGACAAAAACGAGGCCGGCGTCGATAACCGCCTGCGCAAAGTCCGCGTTTTCGGCGAGGAAGCCATAGCCGGGATGCACCGCCTGCGCGCCCCCCGCTTGTGCCGCGGCGATCAGCTTGTCAATGCGCAGATACGAATCGGCGGGCCGGTCGCCACCGATCGCGATCGCGTCGTCGCAGGCACGCGCATGCGGCGCGCCGCGATCGGCGTCGGATACGACCGCGACGGCGCGGATCCCGAGGCGGCGCGCCGTGCGCGCGATGCGAATCGCAATCTCGCCGCGATTGGCAACGAGCAGCGTGTCGAAGCCGCTCACCGCGGCATCTCCGGCAAGGCGGCGAGCGACTGCTGCCACGCGGGCGCCCGCTTGGCGGTAAACGCGGCGATGCCTTCGGATGCCGTGCTGCGCAGAGAACGCGCGAAACACTCCGCGGCGAAATCGAGCTGCAACTCGCGCGGGCTCGTCTGAGCAAGGATGCGTTTGGTCGAACGAAGCGCGGCCGGTTCGGCCTGGTCGAAACGGTGGATGAGTTCGAGCAGCGCCGCATCCACGTCCTCGACCACCGCTTCGACGAGCCCGATGCGCAACGCCTCCTGGGCGTCGAGCCGGCGTCCCTCGCAAAGCAGGCGCGCCGCGGCCGGGCGGCCGATGCGCGCGGCGACGAACGGCGCGATCTGGGCCGGCGGGATTCCCAGCCGCACCTCCGGGGTCGCGAACATCGCCGAGGTGTGCGCGAGAACGTAATCGCAGGCGACGGCCAGGCCGGTCCCGCCGCCGGCCGCGCGCCCCACCACGACTGCGACGGTCGGCACGGGCAGATCCGCCAACCGCGCGAGCATGGCGCCGAACGCCCGGTTGTCGCGGGCGACCGGATCGGCCGCGTGATCGGGCATGGGCGTGGCCATCATCGCCTTGAACAGCGCGAAGTCGCCGCCGGCGCAAAAGACGCCGCCGGCGCCGCGCAGCACGAAGGCGCGGCACTGTTCGTCCTCTTCGGCGCGGGCGAGCTCGACGTCCAGCGCGGCGAGCAACGTCGCGTTCAGGGCGTTGCGGCGCGCCGGGTCGTTGAGCGTGACGAAAAGAACGCCGGCCGCCGAGACCGAATGCAGCATCATGATCGGTCGCTCACGCCGTTCGCGGCAGCGTGCCCATGAACTTGCAGATGATGCCGAGCATCACCTCGTCCGCTCCGCCGCCGATCGAGGCCAGGCGACCATCGCGATAGGCGCGCGCAACCGGGTTGTCCCAGGTGAACCCCATGCCGCCCCAATATTGCAGGCAGGCGTCCGGAATCTCGCGCGACAAGCGGCCCGCCTTGAGCTTGGCCATCGACGCGAGTTCGGTCACGTCGGCGCCGCGGACGTAACTCTCGACCGCGCGATAGGTCAGTGCGCGCAGGCATTCGACTTCGGTCTTCAGCTCGGCGAGCCGGAAGTGCACCGCCTGCCGCTCGAGCAGCGCGCCGCCGAACATGGCTCGCGCGCGCGCGTATTCGACCGTCTCGTGGATGTTGCGCAGCAGGCCCTCGATGCACGAGGCCGCCGCCCAGAGGCGCTCCTCCTGGAACTGCTGCATCTGGTAGGTGAATCCGAACCCTTCTTCGCCGATGCGAAAGCGCTGCGGCACGCGCACGTCGTCGAGGTGAATCTGCGCGGTGTCGGACGCCATCATGCCGATCTTGCGGATCTTCTTCGCCACCGTCACGCCCGGAGTCCGCATCGGCAGGCAGATCAGCGTCTTGTTCCGGTGCGCAGCGCCTTCGGAGGTATTGGCAAGCAGGCACATCCAGTCGGCTTGCGTGCCGCTGGTGGTCCACATCTTGCCGCCGTTGATGACATAGTCGGCGCCGTCCTTGCGTGCGGTGGTGCGGATCGCTGCCACGTCCGAGCCGCCGCCGACCTCGCTCACGCCCAGGCATGCGACATATTCGCCCGCGATCGACGGCGCGAGGAACTCGCGCTTGACCCCGTCCGATCCGTAGCGCGCAAGTGCCGGCGTCGCCATGTCGGTCTGGACGCCGATCGCCATCGGAACACCACCGCAGCGGATGTGGCCGAGCGTCTCGGCCATCACCATCGCATAGGACCAGTCGAGCCCGCTGCCGCCGTACTCGACCGGCTTGGTGAGGCCGAGCAAACCGAGGTTGCCGAGCTTGCGGAACACCTCGTGCGCCGGAAAGATCTCCGCTGCCTCCCATTCGTCGACGAACGGATTGATCTCGTTGTCGATGAAGCGGCGCAGATTGCGGCGCAGTTCCTCGTGTTCATTTGTGAAGATCATGGCGGTTCCTGCTTTTGCGTAGGTCGCGATTCCGGCGCATATCCGGTGCAAAGTACCTGCAAGTCGAACTGCACGACAGCCGGATCCATCGCCACGCTTTCTACGGCCGCGCCACGCCGAACTGCACCGGGCGCACGACGCGCGTTGCAGCTTCCGCGCAGATCGAGAGCGTGAACATCAAGACGGCGCGCGTGTCGCGCGGATCGATCACGCCGTCGTCGAGCAGCAAGCCGGACGTGTAAAACGCCGCGGCCTGGCGTTCGAACGTCTCGACGATGCGCTGCTTCATTCCGGCGATCACGCCGGCGGGCGCTTCGACGCCGCGGCGCTTCGCGCCCTCTTCCGCGACGATCGCCATCGTCGTGGCCGCCTGTTCCGCCCCCATCACGGCGGTGCGAGCGTTCGGCCACGAGAAGACGAAACTAGCGCCGAAGCTGCGCCCGCACATGCCATAGTTGCCCGCACCGTAGGAGGCACCGCAGTGGAGCGTGATCTGCGGCACGGTGGCATTGCTCACGGCCTGGATCATCTTCGAGCCGTGCTTGATCATGCCCTCGCGCTCGGAATCCCTGCCGACCAGGTACCCGGTGGTGTTCTGCAGATACACGAGGGCCAGGCCGTTGCCGCAACAATGCTGGATGAAGTGGGTCGTCTTGTTGGCGCCGGCGGGGTCGATCGGGCCGTTGTTGGTGACGAGGCCCACCCGCATACCGCCGATCGACGCGTGTCCGCAAACCGTTGCCGCGCCGTAGTCGGCCTTGAAATCGAGGAACTCCGAGCCGTCGACGACGCGCGCGATCACCTCGCGCATGTCGATGCCTTTTTTCAGGTCCGCCGGCATGACGCCGAGCAGCTCTTCGGCGGCATACGCTGGCGGCGCTGCGTCGCCGGGCCGGTGGTTCTGCGCGGACCAGTGCAGCTGGCGCAGATGCGCCCGCGCGAGGCGGATCGCATCGGCATCGTCCTGGGCGAGATATTCGCAGGTGCCCGAGACCGACGCATGCATTTGCGCGCCGCCGAGCTCCTCGTCGGTGGCGACCTCGCCCGTGGCCGCCTTCAGCAACGGCGGCCCGGCCAGGAACGCCCTGGCGCGGTCGCGCACCATGATCACGATATCGGCGAGCCCGGTCATGTACGCACCGCCCGCGGTGCTCGAGCCGTGCACGACACCGATCACCGGCAAGCCAGCCGCCGACAGCCGGGCCAGGTTGTAGAACGCCTTGCCGCCGAGGATGAAGTGCTCGACGCGATACTTGAGCAGGTTTGCCCCGGCCGATTCGATCAGGTGCACGAAAGGCAGGCGGTTCGCCAGCGCGATGTCCTGCGCGCGCTGGAATTTCTCCAGGCCGAGCGGCTGCAGCGCTCCGGCGTCGATGCCCGCATCGTCGGCAAGCACGAGGCAACGGACGCCGGCGACGTAGCCGATGACGACGATCGATCCTCCGCCGGGCACCGTCGCCTCGGCGTCGCGCGGCTTGCCGTCGTCGTCGTCCTGGCACCAGCCGGCAAGCGTGGAGAGCTCGAGCGCCGGAGCGCCCGGATCGAGCAGCAGCCCGATGCGTTCGCGCGGCAGGATCTGCCCGCGCCTGGCGAACCGCGGTCCGGCCTCCTGCGAACGGGCACGCGTGCGCGCCTCGGTCGCGCGCAGCTGGGCGAGCAGCGCCTGCATGTGCGCGCGATTGGCAGCGAACGCCGCGCCGGCGGCATCGATGCGCGACTCGATCTTCGGCATCAGGGGCTCTTGGTCGCCGCCAGCGCGATCGTCCCGAGCGCGGTCGCGACCAGGCGCTCGCTGCTTGCGTCCCGCACGAAGACGTCGCAGCGGCACACGGCCTGGCGCTTGCCGGCATGGACGATCTCCGCGCGTGCGATCGCGCGCTGGCCGATGGCCGGGCGAACGTAGTTGATCTTGAACTCGGAGGTCACGACTGCGGTGCCGAGCGCAAGGCCGCCGGCATAGGTCAGCGCGTTGTCGGCGAGATAACACATCACACCGCCGTGAGCGAAACCGTCTTGTTGCAACAGGTCGGCACGCAACTCGAGCTGCAATTCGACAACGCCGGCGTCAAGCCGGGTGAGTTGCGCACCGAGAAGGCGGCTGAAAGGCTGTTGCTCGAGGACCCGGCGGCCGAGATCCAGCGTCAATTCCATGCGGGCTCCTGCTTCGTCACGCCACCGCCGGAGCGAACCAAGCAGTTGCTTGGTTAGTCTGTGCCTTCGACTATATTCCGTCAACGGGCCGACCGATGGAGAACGCCATGGCCGAAGCGATGATCTTCGAAGCGCTGCGCACGCCGCGCGGCAAGGGCAAACGCGACGGATCGCTGTACGAAGTCAAGCCGGTTTCGCTCATCGCGGGTCTGCTGCGCAGCCTGCAGTCGCGCCACGACTTCGACACCGCGGAAGTGGAAGACGTCGTGCTCGGCTGCGTCACTCCGGTCGGCGAACAGGGCGGGTGCATCGCCAAGACCGCCGCGCTTGCGGCCGGCTGGCACTGGAACGTGGCCGGCGTGCAGCTCAACCGCTTCTGCGCATCGGGCCTCGAGGCCGTCAATCTCGCCGCGCAGAAGGTGCGCTCGGGCTGGGAGGATCTCGTGGTCGCCGGCGGCATCGAGAGCATGTCGCGCGTGCCGATGGGCTCCGACGGCGGCGCCTGGGCGCAGGATCCCGAAACCAGCCTGAACACGCAGTTCATTCCGCAAGGCATCAGCGCCGACCTGCTGGCGACGCTGGAGGGTTTCACGCGCGACGATGTCGATGCGTACGCGCTCGAATCGCAGCAGCGCGCCGGCGCCGCCCGCGACGCCGGCCGGTTCGATCGTTCGGTCACGCCGGTGCGCGACGCGATCGGCCTGGCTGTGCTCGAGCGCGACGAGTTCATCAAGCCGCAGACGACCCTGGCCGGGCTCGCTGCGTTGAAATCCTCGTTCGCCGATCTCGGCGCGCTGGGATTCGACGCCGTCGCGCAACGCAAGTACCCGCAGGTGGCGCGCATCGAGCACGTGCATACGGCGGGCAACTCTTCGGGCATCGTCGACGGGGCGGCGGTGGTCCTGATCGGCTCCGAGGCCAAGGGCGACGCGCTCGGCCTGACGCCGCGCGGCCGCGTGGTGGCCACCGCGCTGGCGGGATCCGACCCGACCATCATGCTCACGGGTCCGATGCCGGCGGCGCGCAAGGCACTGGCGAAAGCGGGCCTCACGATCGACCGGATCGACCTGTTCGAAGTCAACGAGGCCTTCGCGGCGGTGCCGATGCGCTTCATGAAAGAACTCGGCGTGCCGCACGAAAAGGTCAACGTCAACGGCGGCGCCATCGCGCTCGGCCATCCGCTGGGTGCGACCGGCGCGATGATCCTCGGCACGCTGCTGGACGAGCTCGAGCGGCGCAAGCTGCGCTACGGGCTGGCGACCCTTTGCGTGGGCGGCGGCATGGGAATCGCGACGATCATCGAGCGGCTGTAGCCGATCCGGGCAGAAGCCGAGCCCTTTCATGGCGACGATCCGGTACGAAAAGGACGACGCGGGCATCGTCACGCTCACCTTCGATGCGCCGGGCGCGCCGGTGAACACGATGTCGCCGGAGTGGCAGCGCGACCTGCATGCCGCGGTCGACCGGCTGGCCGCGGAGAAGGAGCCGTTCAGCGGCGTGATCCTCGCCTCGGCCAAGTCGACGTTTTTCGCCGGGGCGAACCTGAAGCGGGTCCTGCAACTGACCGCAGCCGACGCGCCGCGCTGCTACGAGGAGCTGCAGGCGGTCAAGCGATCGTTCCGCCGCCTCGAGACACTCGGCAAGCCGGTCGTCGCCTGCCTGAACGGCGCGGCCCTGGGCGGCGGTTGGGAGCTCGCGCTCTCGGCCCACTACCGCATCGCCATCGACGATCCGCGCATCCAGTTCGGCACGCCGGAGGTCACGCTCGGGTTGATCCCCGGCGCGAGCGGGATCACCAAGACGGTCCGCCTGCTCGGACTGGCCGCGGCGCAGCCGTACCTGCTCGAAGGCCGGCTGATGCGGCCGCACGAGGCTGCGCGCCTTGGCCTCGTGCACGAACTGGTTGCCGACGCCGAGGAACTGCGGGCGCGCGCCCGCGAATTCATACGCGCCCATCCGCAGGCGCAGCAGCCTTGGGACGAAAAGGACTATCGCATCCCGGGCGGCGGACCGTCCGCGCCGAAGATCGCGCAGGGTCTGGTGGTTGCGCCGGCGATGCTCGTGCAACGCACGCGCGGGTTGTATCCGGCGCCGGAGGCGATCCTCGCCTCCATGGTCGAAGGCGCGCTGGTCGACTTCGATACCGCGCTGCGCATCGAAAGCCGGTATCTCGCCCGGCTGATGGTCGGGCAGGTGGCGAAGAACATGATCAGCGCGTTCTTCTTCGACCTTACGGCGATCAAGTCCGGTGCTTCGCGCGGCGCGAGCGTGCAGGAGGTCCCGCGCTGGAAGGCGGGCCGAGTCGGCATCCTCGGCGCGGGCATGATGGGCAGCGGCATCGCCCATGCGAACGCCATCCGCGGCGTGCCGTGCATCCTGCTCGACGTGTCGCAGGAGAAGGCCGACCGTGGCAAAGACGCCGTGCGCAGGATCACCGACGCCGCGGTCGCCAAGGCGAGGATGGACGCGGCGACCCAGGTGCAGGTGCTGGACCGGGTTCAGCCGACCGAGCGGAAAGCCGATCTCGCCGGTTGCGATCTGATCATCGAAGCGGTCTTCGAGAACCGCGCGCTGAAGGCGCAGGTCACGCGCGAGACGGCGCCGCTGCTGCAGGAAGGCGGGATCTTCGCTTCGAACACGTCGACTCTGCCGATCACCGGGCTGGCGGAGAACTCGCCGCATCCGGAGCGCTTCGTCGGCCTGCACTTCTTCTCGCCGGTCGACCGCATGCAACTGGTGGAGATCATCAAGGGCCGCCACACCTCCGTCCCGACGCTGGCACGGGCCTACGACTACGTGCTGCAGATCGGCAAGACGCCGATCGTCGTCAACGACGCCCGCGGCTTCTTCACCAGCCGCACCTTCGGCACGTTCGTGATGGAGGGTTGCGCGATGCTGGCCGAGGGAATTCCCGCGCCCGTCGTGGAAAACGCGGCACTCGCCGCCGGCATGCCGGTCGGGCCGCTTGCCGTGCTCGACGAGACATCGCTCTCGCTGTCCCTGCACGTCGCCGAACAGGCCAGGGCCGACCTCGCCGCCGAGGGCCGGACTTACCAGGAACCGCCGGGCGAGGCGGTGATCGAGCGTTTGGTCAAGGAGTTCAAGCGTCCGGGCCGGGCGGGTGGAGGCGGCTTCTACGACTATCCCACCGACGGTCCCAAGCGACTTTGGGCGGAGCTCAAGCGCCTCTACGAGAAACCCGGCGCGCACTACGACATGCAGGAACTGAAGGACCGCATCCTCTATCGGCAGGCGATCGAGGCCGCGCGCTGCCTGCAGGAAGGCGTGCTGACCAGCGAGCGCGACGGCAACATCGGTTCGATCTTCGGCATCGGCTTTCCGGCCTGGACGGGTGGAGCGCTGCAGTTCATCCGCAGCGAAGGGGTGAAGCGGTTCATCGCCCGCGCGGAGGAACTGGCGCAGCGCTGCGGGCCGCGTTTCGCCGTGCCGGGCATCGTGCGCGAGTGGACCTAGCCCCGACTGCCGCCTGAAGCGGAATCAGGTCATTTCGTCCCCGCCGCCGCTCTGCTAAGTATTGGGCGCCGGCGGGTGAGTTGCCGTCCGGCGAGTTCGACGTGGTCGTGGGGAGTCGCGTGGAACTGCTCGAACGCGAGACTCAGCTGCTGCAATTGTCGGCAGCGTTCGATGTCTTGGCGGGCGACGGACGTGGTGCGTGTTTGCTCGTGCTCGGCGAATCGGGTGCGGGCAAGACTTCGCTGGTCCGGCGCCAGCTCGACGCGTGGCGCGATCGCGCCGACGTCTTCTGGGGCGCCTGCGAGGCGCTGTTTACGCCGCGCCCGCTCGGCCCGATCGCGGATTTCGCCGCGGCGTTGCCGCCGGGACTGGCGGCGCAGGTGCACACGGGCAACACGTACCACGGCCTGTTCCCCGCGTTTCTCGGCTTCCTCCGCAGCCGGCCGCGGCCGGCCGTGCTGGTGATCGAAGACGCGCACTGGGCCGACGAAGCGACGCTCGACTTCATCAAGTACCTTGGCCGCCGCATCGAAACCACGCGGGCGCTCTTCATCGTCACGGTGCGCGACGATGAAGTCGGGCCGGACCACGCGCTTCGACGCGTGATCGGCGATCTTCCTGCTGCGACGACGAAGCGCGTCGCGCTTGCGCCGTTGTCGCGCGGCGCCGTGGACCGGCTGGCCCGTACCGCCGGACGCGATGCCGAGGCGCTGTATCGCCTTACGGGCGGCAATCCGTTCTACGTCAACGAACTGCTCGCCGCCCCCACGCAGGCGGTCCCGGCCTCGGTGCGCGACGCGGTGCTGGCCCGGTTCGCGCGGCTCAGTCCGGCCGCGCAGCAGGTCGTCGCGCTGGTGGCGATCGAGCCGGCGCGCCTCGAACGTTCGGTCGTCGAAACGTTGCGGCCCGGGACCGGCGATGCGATACGCGAAGCCTGCACGGGCGGCGTGTTGCGCGAGGATGCGGAGTGGCTCGCCTTCCGGCACGAAATCGCGCGCCGAAGCATCGAGCAGGAACTGCCGCCCAACCGACGCGCCGAATCGCACGCGCAGGTGCTCGATCTGCTGCGCCGGGGCGATGTCGCCGTGGGCCGCCTGTCGCGCGAGGTGCATCACGCGATCGGCGCAGGACGCAATGACGAGGTCGGCGCGCTCGCCGAGCGTGCCGCCCAAGAAGCGGCGCGACTCGGCTCGCACCGGGAGGCTGCGATCTTGTATCGCCGGGCGCTTGCCGCGGGGAACACCCGGGGCGCGGCGCGCGCCGTGGTGCTGGAGGCAGCAGCGGTCGAGCTGCAGAAGACCGGTGCGCTACCCGAGGCGATCGAGCTGCGCGAACAGGCGCTTGCCATCTGGCGCGCCGCGGGCGACCGCGAGCGCGAGGGGGTCAACCTGCGGCTGCTCGGAGTCCTGCACCGCCAATCGAGCGGCGACACCAACCGGTACATGGAATGCGCCCAGGCAGCTGCCAACGTGCTCGAAAGGCTCGGTCCGAGCGGCGAGCTCGCGAAGGCCTATGCGAGCTTGTCGCACGTGTTCTGCCTGCAGTCCGACTTCGACCGCGCGATCGAGTTGGGCGCCCGCGCGGCAGTGATGGCCGAAGCGTGCAGTGATACGGCCGCACTGGCGCTCGCATTGAATCGCGTCGGAACCGCGCGCCTCTTCAAGAACAACGATGCGCACGCACGCGCGCAGCTCGAACGCGCGCTGGCTCTTGCCGTCGATGGGCGCTTCGAGGGGCTCGCAGCGGACATCCACGTCAGCCTGCAGACCGGCGCCATCATTCACCACGAGAACGGACGGGCCCTCGAGCTGGGCCGGCGCGGCATCGCGTATTGCGAGGACCGCGACATCGACGGGACCGCGCTCAGCCTGCGCTGCCGCGACGCCTTTGCACTCGTCAACCTGGGGCGGTGGGAGGAAGCCGAGCTGGAATATGCCCACTGCGCCCGAGCGCCAAACGTCTCGACGCTCGTGCGTGCGACGTGCGAGTACGTTCTCCGTCGGCAGCAAGTTCGACGCGGTGTCCTGCCCTCGGCCGCAAGCGACCTTGCGCAACTCGGCGGCGACGTTGACGAGTACTGGCGCGCCGTCGAAAAGCAGGTGCACACGCTGCATGTCGAGTTCAGGCCTGCCGCGATCGCCACCGCGTGTGTCGAGGCGGCGTGGCTTCGCGGCGATCCTGGCGCGGCACTTGAAATGGCCCGGATCGGTCTTGAAGACGCGCAAGCCAAGCGCGACGGGCGCCTTGCCGGGCCGCCCTTGGTATGGCTGACACGCCTGGGCTTGCCGACACCGGACTTCGACGAACCGCTGCCTTCGGCGTGCGCGCTCGAAATCAGCGGGGACCGGGGCGCGGCAGCGGCGGAGTGGGAGCGCCTGCAAAACCCCTACGAGCACGCACTCGTGCTCGCTTTCGGCACCGAGAGCGAAATGCGCATCGCGGTGAATCGATTCGCCGCGCTCGGGGCGGCACGCGCCGCCGCGGCAACCCGCAACCGCTTGCGCGCCCAGGGAGCCCGCGGCATCGAACGCGGCCCATACGCGCACGCACGCGACCACGCGCTCGGCTTCACGCGCCGCGAGAACGAGATCGCCGAGCTGCTCTGCCAGGGGCTCTCGAACGCCGCGATCGCGCGCCGCCTGCATCGATCCGAGCGCACGGTCGAGCATCACGTCGCCAAGGTCCTGGCAAAACTCGGCGTCGGAACCCGCGCGCAGGCCTTGCTCAAGCTGTCGAACCTCCGCCAAGGCGCCCGAAGCTGAACCGGGTCGCGCCGATCTCGAGCCGCCTCCCGGCTGCGATCTCGTTGTGCCGTTGCAGCACGTGACACGCCGATCGGCGATGTCTGCGACCTGCGAATGTGAGCGCATGCTGCTCACATAATCGAGGTGTGAAGCCGCATGCGTCCACTCACTGCACTGCGGTTGCGGGCTAGCCCGAATGAGCTTCCCAAAAATAATGCTGCTCAGCGCCAAACGGCGGTATGCCAAAAGCCGCCGGGTACGTTATGTACCGTACGTAATGATCGGTATTGGGCAGCTCGTGTTGACCCTGACAAGACCCGCCGGACAGTCAACGGCTCTACGCCTCTGGGCGCTCGGAGCCTGGCTGCTCGCTGCGCACTCGGTCGTGCTCGCGCAGGGATTCTCGTTCGACACGATTGCCCAGCTCGCGCAGCGCCTGGCTCAGGCACCGTACAAACCGCCCGCGCGAACCCTGCCGCCGGCGTTGCTCAAGCCGCAGTTCACGTACGACCAGCACCGGGACATCCGGTTTCGACCCGAGCGCGCGCTGTGGCGTGCGCAGCGCCTGCCCTTCGAGTTGATGTTCTTCCACCCGGGATGGCTGTTCGAGTTCCCGGTGCGCATCAACGAGATCGACGCGGGCACGGTGCGACACGTCGCTTTCGACACCCGCGATTTCGACTACGGCAAGAACCAGGGTGCCAGCCGTGCCTTCGATGACATCGGGTTCGCCGGCTTCCGTGTCCATTACCCGCTCAACGACGCCGACTACAAGGACGAGGTGGTCGCCTTCCTCGGCGCGAGTTACTTCCGCGCCGTCGCCCGCGGTGCCCGCTACGGCCTGTCGGCGCGTGCAGTGGCCGTCGATACCGTCGGCGGGCAAGGGGAGGAGTTTCCGCGCTTCGTCGAGTTCTGGGTCGAACGTCCGGCGCCGGACGCGACCTCCCTGACGATTTACGCGCTGCTGGATTCGCCGCGTCTGAGCGGTGCCTATCGCTTCGTCGCCACGCCCGGCGACGACACCACAGTCGACGTGCAGTCGCGCCTCTACCTGCGCGCGCCCATCGCCACGCTCGGCATCGCGCCCCTGACCAGCATGTTCTTTTCGGGCGAGAACCAGAAGGCCGGCACGAGCGACTTCCGGCCCGAAGTGCACGACTCCGACGGCTTGTCGCTGCAAACGGGCACCGGCGAATGGATCTGGCGGCCACTGGTCAACCCGCCGGCACTGAGCGTGAGTTCGTTCGCGACCACGAACCCGCGCGGCTTCGGCCTCATGCAACGCGATCGGTCGTTCGCCCACTACGAGGATCTGGAGGCGCGCTACGAGCTGCGGCCGAGCGTCTGGATCGAGCCGATCGGCGACTGGGGTGTCGGCCGGGTCGAACTGGTGCAGTTTCCGATCCACGACGAAACCGACGACAACGCGGTCGCTTACTGGGTGCCCGCGCAGCTGCCTGCGCCCGGGCAGCCGCTCGACATGTCGTATCGCATGCGGTGGCAGATGAAGGCCGACCGCACGCCGCCGCAGTCGTGGGTCGTGCAATCGCGCCGCGGGCACGGTTATGCGAAAACCCCGGTCGGCGCTGGCGAGTTCCAGTTCGTGGTCGATTTCGACGGGCCCGCATTGCGAGCGCTCGATCCGCAGGCAACGGTCGACGTGGTCTTCACCGCGGACCGCAACGCCGAAGTGCTCTACAGCAACGCGCAACCCAACAATGCGGCGGGCGGCTGGCGGACGACCCTGCGTTTCAAGCGTCTCGACGCGGCCAGGCCGGTCGAGTTGCGCGCTTTCCTGAAAACCCGCAACGAGACGGTGTCTGAAACATGGAGCTATCTGCTGCCGCCCGCCGCGCAATGAGCGCATCCATTGCAGCGGTCGCGCGTGAGCCCGCAAGCGCGGCACTCGATGCCCCGGCCACGACGGCGAGTTATCCGCCGCTCGCGCGCGGGTCGATGATCGCCCGGCCGTGGGAGCTGCACCCGTTCCGCGCGTGGCTGCGCCGCCTCGGCCGACCAGGCGTGTTGTCCGGCGCCGCAAACGCGGGCCTGCCCTGGCAACGCGTCGCGCGACAGCGACGCATCGCGCTCGGACTCCTCGTTTTCGTGCCTGCGCTCTGTGCCACCCGCCTGTTCGCCGGCGGCCTTGCATCGGATGCCAGCGACTGGCTGGCGTGGATCGAGCTCGGGCTGTTCGGCGCCCTCTCGGCATGGGTCCTGGCCGGCTTCTGGACCGGCGTGATGGGATTCATCACGGTCGCTCGCGGCCGCGACTCCGCCGGCATCTCCGCCGCGGATGTGCGCGGGCGCCCGATCGATCCGAGAGCCCGCACCGCGATCGTCATGCCGATCTGCAACGAGCACGTGCCCACCGTCTTTGCCGGTCTGCGCTCCACCTGCGAGTCGCTTGCCGCGACCGGCGCGGCGCAGTTGTTCGATTTCTTCATCCTGTCCGACACGAACGACCCGGACCTGCGCACCGCGGAGGCGGCCGCGTGGAACGATCTGGTCGACGCCACTGGCGGGCGCGGCCGCATCTTCTATCGCTGGCGCCCGCTACGCACCCGGCGCAAGGCCGGCAACGTCGCGGACTTCTGCCGGCGCTGGGGCAGGAACTATCGCTACATGGTCGTGCTGGATGCCGACAGCGTGATGAGCGGCGAGTGCCTCACGACGCTGGTGCGGCTGATGGAAACGCATCCCGACGCGGGCATCATCCAGACCGCTCCCAAGGCAGTCGGTTGCGACACGCTGCATGCGCGCGCGCAACAGTTCGCCGCGCGGGTTAGCGGCACGCTCTTTTCCGTCGGCATGCAGTACTGGCAGCTCGGGGAATCGCACTACTGGGGCCACAACGCAATCATTCGCGTGCGCCCGTTCATGCAGCACTGCGGGCTGGCGCGGCTACCCGGCCGCGGCGCCCTGGCCGGCGAGATCATGTCGCACGACTTCATCGAGGCGGCGCTCATGCGGCGTGCCGGCTTCCACGTGTGGCTCGTGCCCGATCTTGGCGGAAGCTACGAGCAGGTGCCGCCGAACCTGTTGACCGAGCTGCAACGCGACCGGCGCTGGTGCCACGGCAACTTGCAGAACTTCCGTCTCTTCCTCGAACCGGGCCTGCATCCGGTGCATCGCGCCATGCTCGCCGCGGGCGCGTTTGCCTACGCTGCGGCGCCGCTTTGGCTCGCCTTCACCCTGCTTTCGACCCTGGGCGCCGCGTCGTATGCATCGCCGCTCACGCTCGCGGCGCTCAGCAACCCGTCGATGCTGGTCCTCCTGGTGACGATGGCGGCGCTGCTGATCGTGCCGAAGGTGCTCGCGGTCGTGGCCGTGTTCCTGCGCAACGAGCAGCATCGCTACGGCGGCGGCCTACGCCTGATCGCCAGCGCGTGTCTCGAATTCGCGATGTCGACGTTGTATGCCCCGATCCGCATGGTGTTTCACACGGGCTACGTGCTGTCGATCCTCGCGGGACGCCATGGCGGATGGCAGTCGCCGCCGCGCGAGGAGGCCGGCACGCCGTGGCGCGAGGCGCTGCGCCGCCATGGCGGACACGCGTTGCTCGCGCTGGCCTGGTTCCTTGCCGTCTTCGAAGCCGATGCCGGCCGCGCGTGGTGGCTGCTGCCGTTGCTGTGTGGCCTGATGCTTGCCGTTCCACTCTCTGTGCTGGGAAGCCGGGCTGCGGTCGGACGTTACCTGCGCGAGCGGGGCGTTCTGCTGATTCCGGAAGAGCGCGGCCTGCCCGATGTGTTGTGCCAGGCACGGCGCCATCTGGCACGCCCGTACCGCCTGCCATCGTTCGCACGCGCGTTGTTCGAGCCGGGTGTCAACTTCCTGCTGCGCGCCGCAAGCGGGCGACGCGCCGCGGCCTGGGGGATGAAGGCGGCGCGCGCCCGCGAGCGCGCGCACGCCGCGCTCCGCACCGGACTGCCGAAGGCGGAACGGCTGCGCCTGCTCAACGACCCTTACGCATTGTCGTTGGTGTACAGGCTGTCGACGGCCGGCGTGCCGGCATAGACGACGCTTCAAGAGCGCGCCGGCCGCGATCGCTCGTCGCGCTCCTCGGCATGACACGGCTCGCACGCGGCACCGCTTACAGCGCGCCGAAGACCTTCTTCAGGATGGCGCTGCCGGTGCCGACCGGATCGGTGCGGATCTTCTTTTCTTCGTCGCCGATCACGAGGAACAGGCCGTCGAGCGCCTTGCCCGTCGTGTAGGGCTCGATCTTCTTGTCGCCCGCTTCGGCCAGCCCGAACGATCCCAGTCGATCCACCAGCGAGTCGTAGTGCCGCGCGATCCCGATCTTCTGCGTGACGCCCGCAACGATCGGCAGGAAACGCTCCTGCAGCGCGCTGCGGGTGTGGCTCTCGAAGAAACGCGTGACGGAGTCGTCGCCGCCGGTCAGTATCGACTTGGCATCCTGCACGGTCATCCCACGCACCGCATCGACGAGCAGCGACCGCGCAGCCGGGACTGCCTGCTCGGCGGCGCGATTGATGCCGAGGTGCAACTCGTCGAGATCCTTGCCGAAGCCGAACATGCGCATCGTGCTTTCGCCCTTCTGCAGCCACTCGGGCAACGGGATGCGCACCTTGTCGTTGGTCCAGAAGCCATCGGATTTTCCGAGCAGGTCCACCGCGATGCCGGCGCCGCGCTCGAGCGCCGCACGCACGCCTGCTGCCGCGTCGGTTTCGGTCAACTGATCGAGCAGGCCGCCGGCCCGGACATGCGCCATCCGCAGGGCCGCGAGCGCGCCGGCGCCCATGGCCAACCGGCGCCGTCGCATGTTCAAGTTCGATCCCGTCATGACTGCTCGATTCGAGCACGTATCTTGAACTCGTGAGCGATCGCAGCACAGCCACGGAGATGCGTCAGGTAGCATGCCCGCGGCACAACGCTGAGCGAAAGTTCCCGCGTGAAGAGGCCGGTGCGAATCGTCGGCGGCGGCATATCCGGGCTTACCACGGCGATCGTGCTCGCTCGCGGCGGAGCGCGCGTCGAGGTGTTCGAGCGCGGGCTGGCTGGCCCGGCGATGCGTCCGGTCCGTTGGGACGCCGTCGAAAACTGGACCACGCGCGAAGACCTCGCCGAACTCCTGGCGCGCTGGGCGATCGATGCCACGCCGTTTCGCACGCCGCGCGCGGTCGAGGTGATCGCCTTCGACGGCGAATGCCACCCGCTCCGCGGTGCCCGCCCGCTGCTCTATCTCGTCAAGCGCGGCGCCGCGCACGACAGCCTCGATGCCTGCCTGCGCAGGCATGCCGTCGCTCTCGGCGTCCGCATGCGCCTCGGCGAAACACTCCCGCGCGAGTGCGCCGACGTCTGGGCAGTCGGCATGCCGCGGCGCGGTTTTTTTCTCGATGCGGGAATCACATTCCGCACCACGCAGCCCGACCGCGTTGCGATCCTCGTCGATCACCGCGTCACACCGAAGGCCTGCGCCTATCTGATCGTTGCCGACGGCATCGCGACGCTCGCGGTGCTCCTGACCCGGCAGTTCAAGCGCGCGCGCCGGCTGCTCGACGCCGCCGTGGACGCGTTCCAGCGCGAGCGTCCGTTCGACATGTTCGACGTTCGCCTGCAGAGCGGATTCGGCGGCGGCGTGCGTGCGCTCCGCGCGCAAGGCGTGGCACCGATCGTCGTCGGCGAAGCGGCCGGTTTTCTCGACTACCTCTGGGGCTTCGGGATCCGCTACGCCATGTCTTCCGGCGTGCTCGCGGCGCACGCCCTGCTCGAAGGCGGCGACTACCGGGCGCTGGTCGCACGCGAGGTCGCGCCGCTCGTGCACTCCTCGCTGGTCAATCGCAAACTGTACGACTGGACCGGCAACCAGGTGTGCCGGGCGCTCATCCGACTCTTCTGCACACGCCGGGATCCGCATGCGCTGCTGCAGCGGTTCTATCAATCCCGCCGAGCGCGATCAATCTTCTTGCCCTGGGCGACGCACGCCATCGTGCGTGACATGCGATGAACGGGCCGGCTGTACGCGCGATCCTGTGGTTGCACACGCTGGCGATGGGTGGCGCCGGCCTGCTGTTTTTCCTGCTGCCGCAACAGGGCGCCGCGTTCTGGCCGTGGACCCTGCCTCCGCTCGCCGCGCGCTTCATGGCGTCGCTTTTCCTCGGCGGCGCGGTCTGTTCTCTCGTCTTTCTCCGGCAGCGCGACGGACGCGCGCGATCCGTCCTGGTGCTGCTTGCCCTCGGCGACCTGCTCGTCGCGCTGAGCGGCCTGCTCGGCATCCGGGAGATCGGCCCGGGCGCCGCGACGCTTCGTTTTGTTGCGTTCTTCAGTGTCTTTTCGCTGTTGCTCGCAGTCGCTGCATTGGCTATGAAGCACGAGATGGCAGGCGCCGGGCAATCCCGGGTACCGCCCGCCCTGCGTGCGTTCTTCCTCATCCACTTGCTCGTCGTGCTTCCGGTCGGCGTGTCGATGTTCTTTCTGCCCGCTTGGGCGCAGCCGCTCTGGCCCTGGCGGATGACGCCGATCAACGTGCGGCTCATCGGCAGCTTTTTCTTCGGCGCCGCATTCATCTCTGCCTGGGCGCTGCGACAAGCCAACGTTCGAGCGCTGGTCGCCGTGCTCGCCCTTTATGCCGCTTTCGCCACGGCGGCGACCCTCGCATCGTTGCTTCACCTCGCCCTGTTCGATCCGGCGCGACCGGTCACGTGGGCGTTCTTCGCTTTGTACGTGTTCGTCGCGGCCGGAAGCACGCTCTTCCTGTTGCAACTCACCCGGAATCGCAACCGCGCCGCTGCGGCCGCGTGAGCGCGGTTTCCCGTTTGGCCCTGTTCGGAGAAGGAACCCATGCACCTGGCATGCAAGCTCGCTCCTGTGTTCGTCGCGATCGTGCTCGCCGCGCCGATCCACGCGCACGACGGCACCAAGCCCGGGATCGACCCGGGTCGCGCCATCGACCCGGAACTGGGCAAGCTCACGCATCCCGTCTCGACCCGCAACAAGCAGGCGCAGGCGTTCTTCGACCAGGGGTTGAAGCTTTGTTATGCGTTCAATCACGAGGCCGCGATCGCCTCGTTCAAGCGCGCCGCCGAGCTCGATCCGCAGCTCGCGATGGCTCACTGGGGCATCGCGTACGCGCTCGGCCCGAACTACAACGTCCCGATGTCGCTCGAGGCGCACAAGGCCGCGTATGCCGAGGTGCAGCGCGCGCTCGCGTTGAAGGCGAAAGCTTCGCCGGCCGAGCAGGCATACATCGATGCGCTCAGCCGGCGCTACTCGGGCAACGACGGCGACGACGGCGGGGCACTGAACGTCGCGTACAAGGATGCGATGGCTGAACTGCTGGCGCGCTATCCGCGCGACATCGATGCGGTCGTGCTGTACGCCGAAAGCCTGATGGACCTGCAGCCGTGGAAGCTCTGGTCGCCCGACGGCCAGCCCCTCGGCAGCACCCCGGAGATCGTGCGCACGCTGGAGCGCGCGTTGAAGGCGCAGCCCAAGCACCTGGGCGCGAACCACTACTACATCCATGCGATGGAAATGTCGCCGACGCCTGAAAAGGCACTGCCGTCGGCGAAAGTGCTCGAAAAGCTTGCGCCCTCCGCGGGACACCTCGTGCACATGCCGGCGCACATCTACATCCGCACCGGCAACTACCTCGACGCGGCGCGGGTCAACGAACGCGCAGTGCTCGCGGACGAACGCCTGCGCGCCTCCGGCGTGGCGTCGACGTACACGGTCGCCTACTACGGGCACAACCTGCACTTCCTCGCCGTGAGCTATGCGATGGCAGGCGACGCCGCCAAGTCGATCGGCAGCGCGCGCAAGCTTGCGGCGCTGGTCGAGCCGCAGCTCAAGGACATGCCGTTTCTCGACCACCTGCATGCCACGCCCGCGCAGGTGCTGGTCCTGTTCGATCGTTGGGACGACGCATTGGCCCTTCCCGAGCCGCCGTTCGAGGCCCCCATCAGCGAGGCCTTCTGGCATTTCGCCCGCGCGCTCGCATTCGGTGGCCAGGGCCGCCTGGACGAAGCGCGCGCCGAACGCGAGAAATTCGCGGCATCCGCGGCCTCGCTCGGCAAGACGACCGAAATCGGGCTGAATGCGGCGCCGTCGATCTTCGCGGTGGCGCAGCCCTACCTCGACGGCCGTCTCGCGCTGATGAGCAACGACGCCGCGGGCGCCGTGCCCTTACTGCGCGAGGCTGCTGCGGCCGAGGACACGCTGGACTACGACGAGCCACCCGGCTGGTACCTCGGATCCAGCTACGTGCTTGGCACCGCGCTGCTGCGATCCGGCGACGCGGCCGGTGCGGAGCAGGCGTTCCGCGCCGATTTGCGGCACAACGTCGGCAGCGGCCGTTCATTGTTCGGACTCGAAGCCGCCCTGCGTGCGCAACGCCGCAAGCCCGAGGCCGACAAGGTGAAGAAGCAGTTCGACAAGGCCTGGCGAGGCGCGACGGTCAAGGTGGCATTGCGATAGCGGTTCGCGGCGCCGGAACGGGCCCGGAACGGTCGCCGCGGGTTATCCTCGCCGACCGTTTGCGAAGGGAGGCCACGATGACCAGGACCGCGCGCAGAGGATTCTCGCTTTGGCTCGCGCTGGCGCTCGCGAGCTTGCTCGCCCCGGCAACGCCGGCGTCGGCTGAGCCGGTGCGCAACAAGGTCGTGTTCCAGGTGAGCGACGACGGTCCGCAGAAGTGGAACCTCGTCCTCAACAACGCCAGGAACCTGCAGGAGGAGATCGGGAGCGACGCGGTTGAACTCGAGATCGTGGTGTACGGCCCGGGTATCGGCATGCTCAAGGCGGATTCGCCCGTTGGCGCGCGCGTCGCCGAAGCGCTGAGGAACGGCGTCAGGGTCGTCGCCTGCGAGAACACCATGCGCGCGCAGCAGATCGCCTACAAGGACATGCTGCCCAGGATCGGCTACGTGCCGGCCGGTGTCGTCGAGCTCATGAAGAAGCAGCAGGAGGGATACGCGTACATCCGGCCGTGAGGCTGTGCCAGCTGTCATCCGGAGCAGCCACGCGACGAGGGCCCTCGACCCTTCGCAAGACCGAGTTTCGTTGCCTTCTGAATGACGTGCCGAAGTCGCGGTACAGGCGTTTTACGCCGGCTAGAACCGCATGGTCGTGGTGAATCCGGCCGCCCATCGCCCCAAGCGTTCGAACTGGAGGCCCTCGCGCGGCCAGAAGTAGCCGACCAGGAACTCGCCCAGCAGCCAGTCGCGGTAGATCGGTTGCAGCCACTTCTGCTGCACGCCCCATTCTCCGACCGCGATGCCCGAGTCGAGTCGTCCCGACGTCACGAGCTCGAACGAGGTCAGGCGATCCAAGCCGAGCGTCTTGTAGGCGCCCCAGCTGCTCGACCAATCCCAATGTCTCGTCTTCTGCGTGATCGTCACCGCGCTCAACCAGCGCAGGGCGAACGTCGACGACACGGCATGCTCGTAAGAAAGGGCAGTCGTCGAGCCCAAGCGATCGCTGGTCTGCCAGAAGAAGGTCTGTCGGAACTCGACCAGGTCGATCGGCGTGAGCGTCCACGGCTTGCGGTAACGCGCCTGGGCATACGGGAAGATGCCGTGAAAGCCGACCCGCAGGTCGATCGTCTTGAGCGGTGACAGGCCGAAACCGGCGAAGAACGACTGGTCTTCCGGAGTTTCCGTCTGCAAGCGCTGCTGGCGCGAAAGCGCCTCCGGCGTGTCCGATACGGTCTCGGTGGTGTTGGCACGCCCGACGTAGAAGTAGGCGCCGCGCTGTTCGAGGTTCGGCAGCCGGATGCGCGCGTTGAAGCGCAGCCGCGACTCGAGGCTCTCGTCCTGACGCTTGAGGAATCCAAGGCTCAGCCGGCCGTCCTTCACCTCGCCGCCCTGCTCGAACGGCACGTCGCCGAACCAGCTGTCGACCTCGCGCGCCAGCCACTCGGTCGTCCACCGTACCGTGCGCCGCGTGCTCTCCAGCACGGTTTCATCGCCTGGCGGCTTCTGCGGCGAAGGCGCCTCGGGCGCGGCCTGCTTCGGCTCCTCCTTGGGTGTCTCGGTCGCCGGCTCCGCCGGCGGCGATTCGGTGGGTGGTAGTTCCGTCGATGCCGGTTCCGCCGGGGGGGGCCCGGTTGGCGGAGTTTCCGGTGGAGGTGGTTCGGCTGGAGGGGGCTCGGCCGGGGGCGGCTCGGCCGGAGATGTCTCCGGTGCCTTCCCGGCATCGGCCTTCTCTTTCGGCGGCTCGGGCACCTCCGCAGACGGCAGATCGACGTGCGCGGGCTCGCTCTCAGCGGCCGGCACGGTGGCCGAAGCGGTGGGCGCCTTGGGCGCGGTATTGCAAGCCGTCAGCGCGTACGCGACAGCCGCAATCATCACCACCCGTGCGCGTCGTCTCGCCACGACACCTGACCTTCAGTTCGCGATGCATTTTCTGGGAGCCGAACCCAATCGCGTCGAGACATCGCGGCGCACAACGTCGCGCACGCTGCATCGCGCTCGTGGTCATGGCAGAAGGACGAACCCGGCGCGTGCGCCGCGACGTCCGAACCTCAGTGTAAGCGGCTGCCTTCCCGGCACTCGGCCGAGAACCGGGTGGTTAAGCAACCCGCACGAGACGTGGCTCGGTGTGAAGGAAACCGGCAATGGTGTCGTTGATGCGGTCGGCGTGGGTCATCGGGCCCATGTGTCCGGCGCCCTCGAACTCGACCACCTGGACCTGCGGCAAAACGGGGATCAGCAGCTGCGCCACCGCCCGCGAGGAAGCCGGGGAGTCCTTGCCCAGCATGTAGAGGACAGGGACATTCAAGGCCGCAAACGCCGCGAGCGGCGTGGGTTCGTTGAACAATGCCTTGCCCCACGCGCGAACGTGGGTCACCGAATCGGCGATCGGCGCCCGCCGTGCCTCCGGCATCCGCTGCCAGGCCCCCTTGCCCATCCAGAAATCGATGAAGCGCTGCGCAGCGCGATCGCGATCGCCGGCGGCGAGTGCGGCGACTGAATCGGCCACCGTCTGGCGGATCCCGTCGGCCTCGTTGGGCGCGGGCGCGTCCGCATCGACGAGCGCGAACAGGGTGGGCTCATAGAGCACCAGCGCACGGACACGCCGGGGATGGGTGATCGCGGCTATCAGCGCCACGGCACCGCCGTACGAATGTCCGACCAGGACGAACGGATCGCCCGCGCGCGCAAACACGGGCTCGAGCAGGTCCACCTCGTCGCGCAAACGGACCGGCCGCTTGGCGCGCCATGCGGGGCTCTTTCCAGCTCCGTATCCATCCGCCGCGAGCACGTGGTACCCAGGCGCGAGCCTTTCGCTTAGCGCACGCCACTGGCCCGAGTGGCTGGCGTTCGAATGCAGGCAGACGACTCCCGGCCCGGAGCCTGCCTCGCGAAAGAACGGATTGGGTGCCTGCATCGAAGGACTCCGGCTACGCAGCGGGGCCGAAGGCGAGCGCGTATGGATTCATGTCGATCTCCCAATGTACTGCCGGCGGTAGTCGGCCAGCACCGCGTTATGAATGGCCTCCGCATGCACCGCGTCGAAGGCACGGCCGGCGATGCGCATGAAACACTCGGCATCGGACCCTGCCCGCAACTGCACGATCCTCGCCGCGGCATCCGGGCCCGCCTGGGCACTCGGGTCGTCGCCAACGGCACGTTCGAGCAGCGCGAACAGGTACGTGCGCCGTTGCAGCCGTGAGAACACGCACTGCTCCTCGGCCGAGAGGAACCGCAGCTGGCTCACGCTCGAGACGGTATCCGGCAGGATCTGGGCGGCGAGATCCGACCCGATTGTGCATTCCATTTCAGAGAAGCCTGTCGATGCTCTTGATGCGCGGGCGCGAGGTCTCGAATACCTGCAGATTGCTCGGGGCAACCCGGCGCCGTGTGATGGAGCTCGAACCGTCGCTCTCGGCGACGTACGAGCCGATCTCGCAGCGATCGATCCCCAGGTCGCGCAGCGTCGCCGCATCGAGGCGGGCCAGCAGGTCCTGCTCGGCGCGCCTGCGGCGGTAGTCCACCCAAGCGGTGATGAACCGGGCGACGACGCGGCCAAAGCGTTGCCACGTGCTCTCGCGAGCGGGAATCCGGACTGGACCCGGGTCGGCCGGCAAAACCACCTTGCCGGCCTCGCCAAAGCCGTTGGCGGCGGTGGCGCGTTTCGCCCATGCCTCGATCTGCGCCCGTGTGCGCGCCGTGGGTGCCGGCGGCGCAGAAGCGCTCGCATCGGGGATGAAGCGAGTGGTGCCTTTCGGTTCGAACAGTTGCGTAGTGTCGTGATGCATGGCCGTATCCCGGTGTTGCCTCCCATGGTCTATCGGAACGCAGGCACGGAAGCCGACACGACCACGAATTCTCCCGGCAGGCGATAGCCGTCGCCGCGCCGCCAGCGGGCGATCGCGTCGATGTAGCGCGCGCGCACGCGTGCCCGGACACGCTCGTCGAAGCGCGACCAGGCCAGCGCCACCGGGCCGCCGATGAACGCGGCGCTGCAGGCGGCGTCGGCATCGGCGTATTCCATGGTCGTAACGACGCGGTGGTGCTCGACCAATTCGAAGCGCGCGTCGGCGCAAAGGCGCGCCAGCGCGTCGCCGGCGCCAAGATGAAAGAACAGCGGACAGACGTCGCTCGCGACCTCTGCGTCGACGATCGGAAACAGCGCCGACCACGCGCAGCGCGTGCGCTCGCCCCACACCGCGAGCGCAATGCGGCCGCCGGGCCGCAGCACCCGCCGCATTTCGTGCAGCGCCCGCGCCGGATCGGGCATGAACATGAGGCCGAGCGCGCACGCGGCGACATCGAACGAAGCATCGGCCAGGTCGAGCCGCTCCGCGTCCATGCGCTGGAACGTGGCGTTCGAGAGATTCCTCGCTCTCGCCCGCCGGCGCGCGCCATCGACCATCCGGCTCGAAAGATCCACGCCGACCACCGCACCGTCAGGACCGACTGCCTCCGCTGCCCGCAGGGCGATCAGCCCGGTGCCGCAGGCGATGTCGAGCACGCGCTGACCCGGCACGACCGACGCGCACTGCATGAGTCGCGTGTGCGCCGCGGCGAGTTGCGCCTGCCACAGCGGCTCGTAGACGCGCGCCGCCAGGTCCCAGCCGTAGCGCTGAATGCGGCGCTGGACCCGCGCCTCCATCAACGGCGCGTGATGACGACTTCGAGGTACTCGCTCGGCGCGACCAGCGTTTCCGGACCGCGTCGATTCAGGCCCACCAGCAATTCGGTCAGGTCGCGCTCGAGCGCTGCCGACTTCTCGGGCGGCAGCGTCGCGAAGGCCTTGTGGATGGGGCCGTACCACGTGCGGAATACATCGATGAAATGCGCGGGCGAGCGGTAGCGGAAATTGAACACGCGTTCGGTCACCGCGATCGCGGCCGCGTCCGCGCCGAAGAGCGAATGCAGATGGGCTTTGGTGCCCCACAGCGCCGGCGGCTGCACGCCGGCGGGCGGAGGAACGTGGCGACCGAGGACCTTGAACATCTTTCCGACCAGGCTGTCCGGGGTCCAGTTGGCGAGGCCGATCTGGCCGCCCGAGCGGCAGACGCGCACCATCTCCGCGGCGGCGCGCGCATGATCGGGCGCGAACATCACGCCGAAAGTCGAGATCACGGCGTCGAAGCTGCCGTCGGCGAATGGCAGTTGTTCGACGTCGGCCACCTGGAACGCCACGTCGAGACGCTCGGCCCTGGCGCGTTCGCTGCCGCGGTCGAGCAGCGATCCGACGTAGTCGGTCGACGTGACCTGCGCGCCACGGCGCGCCGCGGCAAGCGTGGCATTGCCGTTGCCCGCGGCAACGTCGAGAACCCGTTCATCCCAGCGCAGGTCGCAAGCTTCGGCGAGTTGTTCGCCGACGATCTGCAGGGTGGTGCCGATCACGGAATAGTCGCCGGCTGCCCAAGCGACTTGTTGACGGCTCTTCACAGCGGTGAGGTCGTTCGGTGCGTTCACGGATGGGCTCCTGGTTGCGGTGCGTGTGCGGGACAAGAATGTGCCGCGTGCGGCCGGACGTGTCCTGCCAGCGCGTCGCCTTTGTCAGTCCGATCGTCCTCGACCGACGTGCGTCGTCGGGTGCGACTGGCAGCCCGTCCGGATTTGCTGCTCGTTCGTCCGACCCCGTGAATATCGGATTCGTCGCCCTTGGCCCGACGCGTCGGGAAGCCGACAATCCGGTTTCCGAACCCGGAACAACCCGTGCGGGCAACCTCACCCCAATTCGGAGGCAGAGCGATGGGCGCAAATGAACTCGCAGCGGCGCTCCAGCGCGCCGAGACGGTCTTTCGGCGCCGTCCCGAAACGGGACTGCACGACGACTTGCAGGCGACCTCGCGCTGGGAAGGCGGCACGCGGGTCGTGGCGAGTCATGCGAACGGGACGCAGATCACAAGCGACATGCCGTGCGAACTCGGCGGCACCGGGGATCGCATCACACCCGGCTGGTTGTTCCGCGCGGGGCTGGCTTCCTGTTCGGCAACTGCGATCGCGATGACGGCGGCCGCGCAAGGCATCGATCTGGCCTCGCTCGAAGTGCGGGTGGGAAGCCGTTCGGATGCGCGCGGCCTGCTCGGTATGAACGGCGTCGATGGAGAGCCGGTGTGCGCGGGGCCGCGGGACTACGAAGTGCGCGTCGGCATCGCGGCACACGGCGCCTCGCCCGAGCGGCTGCGCGCCCTGGTCGACGAGGGACTGCGCCGCTCGCCGATGCAGCAGGCGCTGAAGACGGCAATGCCGATCGCGCTGGTCGTGCACGTCGCGACCGAATAGCTGGCGCGATACGTATGGACGCCCTTTCCGAAACGTTGCGTGTCGTGCGCCTGGTGGGCGCGATCTTCATCAACGCACGCTTCAGTGCGCCGTGGTGCTACCAGTCGCCGAACGCCGACTCGATCGCGTCGGTCCTCGAACCCGGCGCCGATCGTGTCGTGATCTTTCACCTGATCACCGCCGGCGAGTGTTATGTCGAGATGGGCGACGGTGCGCCCACGCACCTGGTGGCAGGCGACGCCGTGCTGTTCCCACAGGGCGATGCGCATCGCATGACTTCGCAGCCCGGACTGCCGCCGGCCAAGGGCAGGTCGCTGGACGCGGTGCTCACGCGCCGGCCGCGCCATCTCGTCTTCGGCGGCGGCGGTGCGACGACCCGCCTGGTGTGCGGATACCTCGCGTGCGACACGCGCCTCGCGCGCATGCTTCTCGGCGGGCTGCCGTCGCTGCTGCGCGTGAACGTGCGAGGATCGAACGCAGGCGTCTGGCTCGAAGCCTCGCTGCGCTATGCGCTGGCCGAGGTTCGCTCGCCGAGGCCGGGCGGCGCCGGAGTCCTGGCCAAGCTCGCCGAGGTGCTTTTCATCGAGGTGCTGCGCCTCTACATGAACGAGCAGCACGAAGGCCGCACGGGCTGGCTTGCCGGCGTGAGCGATCGGATCGTCGGCGCGGCCCTGGCAGCCATGCACAAGAGTCCTGCGCAGGCCTGGACGGTCGAAGAGCTGGCGCGCACGGCGAACACGTCGAGATCGGTGCTCGCCGAACGCTTCCAGGGTCTCGTCGGCACCTCGCCGATGCAGTACCTCACGCAGTGGCGCATGCTGCTCGCCGCCAACCTGCTTTCCCGCAGCAACACGCCGCTTGCGCGCATCGCCGAAGACGTCGGCTACCAGACCGACACGGCCTTCAGCCGCGCGTTCAGGCGCGAGTTCGGCAAGCCGCCGGCGACCTGGCGTCGCAGCCAGACGTCGCGCGCGCAGGCCGGGTAGCAACGGGCCGCGCCGACTGGATCGATTCGCGTCGCGGGTCAACCCGTCACGCGCATCACGGCGTACATCGACGAGGCACCGAGCACCGCAAGTCCGGCCAGGTTCGGCGCCGCCGCCGATCCGGCGCGCGCGAGCGCACGCGGCAGGATGTCGGTCGCGCCGATGCAGAGCAGGACCCCGGCGAAAAAACCGAGATAGATGACCAGTGCTTCCGGCGGCGCGCTGAATGCGAACGAGGAGACGGCCGCTCCGAGGACCGGCGCAACCGCGTCCAGGCCGAGCAGTGCGAGCGCGCGTCGTGTCGGGTTGCCGTGCACGAGCACGACGCTCACGGTGTTCAGGCCGTCGCAGAAATCGTGCGCGATCACCGCGATTGCGACCGTGAAGCCGACGGGTTGCGAAACCTGGAACGCGAGCCCGATGCCGACGCCATCCATGAAGCTGTGCCCGATGAAGGCCGCAGCCGACAGGACGCCGACTGTGGGCCGCTGATGCCGGCGGCCTTCCGCGGCGCGAACGCCGCGAACCACCACGAGCCTCTCGATAGCGTGAAACAACAGGAACCCCGCGGCGAGGGCGATCATGGCGCCGCGACCGCTCCCGCCCAGCCGGCGCGCGAGTGCGAAGCTCTCCGGTAGAAGGTCGAACGAGACGATTCCGAGCAGCACCCCGGCGGCGAAGCCGAGCACGAGCGGCAGGTGCGCGCGCAGTCGGAGCGCGCAAAGCCCGCCCGCCGTCGTCGAGAACAACGTGATAAGCGACACGAGGACGGCGTTCATGGCCTTGCGGGCGATCGAGGCGCTGCGTTATTCGCTGACGGCGACGCCGGACCCGCCCATTTCCTTCGGCAAGTCCTTCAGCTTCGGCAGCCCGTCGTGGATGCGCAGTTTCGATTCCTGATAGTTGACATGGACACCCGCCTTGTGGGGAAAGTCGGGCAGCACCCCGGCGTACACGTCGATCAGGCCCCAATGAGGATGGGCGGTGAAGAGGTGGCCGCCGCAGGACTTGCACCACTTGCGATCGCTGCGCGGGGTCTTGTTGTACGTGCCGATGTTGTCCGCGCCGCGTGTGACTTGCAGGGCTTCGGGCTTCCAGAGGCTGAAGGCATTGACGGGCCCTGCCGACCAGTGCCGGCACGAGTCGCAGTGGCAGTAACCCATCGCAGCGGGCTCGCCGCTGACGGTGAACTGGACCGCCCCGCAGAAACAGCTGCCCTGGTAGGCCTGCGCGGTGTGCGTGTGATGCGTGGTGCGTCTGTCGCTTACGACTGTCATGCTGCCGATTCCTTTCGGTTGAGATCGCCAATCGCCGCGGCGCGTGTACGCGAGACGAAACGAAACAGCGTGCTCGCCGCCGCAGGGGAGAAGTCGTTTGCGAGCTGCTGGCCGATCGCATGTCGGCAGCTCGTCCTTGGCAACGCGTCCGGATTTACTGCCGGCTCGTCCGGCCTGGTTGAGATCGGAATTCGTGCCGCTTGAACGACACGGCATGATGCGGCGACCTCCGATCGCAGGGCGCCTGCGCGCGTCACCCGGCGAGCGCCTCGCCCGAGCCGCCCATTTCCTTCGGCACGTCTCTCAGCTTCGGCAAACCATCGTGCATGGGCAGCCTCGTCTCCTGATAGGTAACGTGGACCGCGGCCTCGTACGGGAAGTCGGGGATGACCGCGGCATGGACATCGATGAGTCCCCAGCCGGGATGCGCGGTGAAGAGGTGGCCGCCGCTGGACTTGCACCCCTTGCGATCGCTGCGCCGCGTCCTGTTGTAGGTGCCGATGTTGTCCGCGCCGCGCGTGATGCACACGGCTTCGGGCTTCCACAACGTGAACGCATTAACAGGCGCCGCCGACCAACCGCCGCAGGGATCGGAATGGCAGCCCATCACGGCAGGCGCGCCGCTGATGGTGAATTGAACCGCGCCGCGTGGCGCAGGACTGCGCCGTAGGCGCGGGTCGCACGCAGGAGGAGTTCACGACGTCTTCGGTCGGGCCGGAATGCCGAGGCCTCTTATGAACGCAGGGCGGCTTACGAATTCCTCCAGCGCGCGCGTGACGTTCGGATAAGCGCCGATGCCGACCAGGTCGCCGGCACCGTAGAACCCGATCAGGTTGCGCACCCATGGAAAGATGGCGATGTCGGCGATGGTGTACTCGTCCCCCATCATCCAGGTGCGGTCGGCGAGCCGGCCGTTGAGCACGGCGAGCAGGCGCTTTGCCTCGCCGACATAGCGGTCGCGCGGCCGCTTGTCTTCGTATTCCCTGCCGGCGAATTTGTGGAAGAACCCGACCTGGCCGAACATCGGCCCGATGCCGGCCATCTGGAACATCAGCCACTGGATCGTCTCGTAGCGGCGTGCCGGGTCCCGCGGAATGAGCTGGCCGGTCTTCTCGGCGAGATAGAGCAGGATCGCCCCCGATTCGAACAGCGCAAGCGGCTTGCCGCCGGGCCCGCCCGGATCGAGGATCGCCGGGATCTTGCCGTAGGGATTCAGCGACAGGAACTCCACCGAGACTTGATCCTTGGTATCGAAGCTCACGAGATGCGGTTCGTAGGGCAGCTCCGTCTCCTCGAGCATGGTCGAGATCTTGACGCCGTTCGGCGTGGGAAGCGAATAGAGTTGCAGGCGGCTCGGATCCCTGGCGGGCCACTTCGTCGTGATGGGAAATGCGGAGAGGTCGGTCAAGGCGGTTCCTTCGTCGCGAGCGCGGCGCGCTTGGCGCCCTATTCTGACCCACTGCGCAAGCGGACGTTTCACCGTGCGAGGACGGCGTCCGTCGATGCGGTCGTGTACCTATGGATACGCAGGACTCAGAGCGCGAGCGCCTGGCGCCTGCGGCTCCCGTGTGAGGATTCACGCAGGTTCGCTATTGCTTTAATGCGCAGAATGTCTACCATGCGCATGCAGCAGTCCCTCAGATCTCACGCGAAGGAGTTTCCACGTGTACGCACCGACGACGCTCAATTGCTCGGGCTCGGCCGCCATCGTGTGGACCCTGGCGTCGCGCACCCAGCATCTGACAACCCGGGAGACGCGTCTGATCTGACGCCTCGCCGTCCCGCACGCGGGCCCGGGTTGCAGTGATGCACCCGGGCTTTTTGTTTTCAGTCCACCTTTTTAAACGTGAGCGCCGCAACGACGCGGCGCAAGGGAGGTGTCATGCGAGTAACCATCGATCTGCCCAAGCGAAAGAAACCGGGAGCCCTCGTTGCGGGGCCGTGAAACCGACCCGCCTGGCTGGATGCGGCGCGAATCGAAACCAAGGTGATCGAAATGTTGCAGGTCCTGAGTTCTGTTTTCGTTTTCGCCGCGGTCGCATTCGCGGTGGTGAAGTACGCCAGCTCCGCGTACGTGCTCTATCTCGAGGCGACGCGTTCAGCTGCGCGCCTGGTCCCGGCGCGTCGCGTCTTGCGTGCCGTGTTGCTGAGGGCTGCGGTGCGTGCAGTGAAGCTGGCAGCGCGCCTGGAGCGGGCCGAAGTGCTGGCGGAAAAGGAAGTCGTCCGCCTTGCGCTCCGGCGGTATGCGCCCGAGCGCCGGGTCGGTGTCGGGCTCGTCGAGACGGTGGTCTGGTTCGCTGTTGCTGCGTACTTCGTCGCCGGCCTGGTCGGCGTCTTTGCCGGGTAGGCGGCCATGGCGCCCGCGCCCTTCCTCGAAGTGCGGCAGGCGTGTCGCGCGAGTCGCGACACGCCTCGCCGTTGCGCAAGAATGTGCCCAGGGGCGATTTGCGCATCGCAGCTATCATCCCCCGCCACTGTCGCTGTCCCGGGCGAATGCCGCGCGAAGCGCGGGGTCTGAATGTCCGCAGCACCGAGATCCCGCGTCGCTGCGCTCGCACGGGCGACACGCTGCACGCCGACCATGAGCGGACCCGATGAATTCTTCTGACGATGTCGAAAAGATCCTCGACCGCTACAGCAGCGGATCGATCAAGTTCTCGGGCGGCGAGGATGCCCTGTACGAACGTCACCTGACGTTCGATCACGTCGTTTCGATCGCAAGCGCGACCACTCGCGACAAGTTCGAGGCGATCGCGCGTTCGATTCGCGACGTGCTGTCGCCGCGCTGGCTCAAGACCGAACAGACCTACGGGGCACGCAACGTCAAGCGCGTGTACTACGTGTCGCTCGAGTTCCTGATGGGACGCGCGCTCGCCAACAACATCACGAACATGCTGCTGGACCCCATCATCGGTCCCCTTTGCAAGAAGCACGCCATCGATCCGTTGGCCATCACCGTCGAGGAGCCCGATGCCGGGCTCGGCAACGGCGGGCTGGGCCGGCTCGCCGCATGCTTTCTCGATTCGATGGCGACGCTCGGCATTCCCGGAATGGGTTCGGGGCTGCGCTACGAATACGGCATCTTCAGGCAGACGATGCGCGACGGGTGGCAGCACGAGATGCCCGACTACTGGCTCGCGCGGCCGGACCCGTGGGAGGTGCCGCGGCCGAACGAATCGGTCGAAGTGCACCTTGCCTGCTCGTTCAAGATTCAAAACGGATCCCTGCAGCCGGTGCTGGGGCGTCCTTCGACGTTGATCGGCATTCCGCACGACCGGCCGGTGATCGGCTATGGCGGCCGCACGATCAACACGCTGCGTTTGTGGTCGGCGGCTTCGCCGCACTATTTCGACTTCCAGCAGTTCAGCGGCGGCGACTTCGTCGGCGCTCTCGGCGAGACGCTCGGGGCCCAGACGCTCACGCGCGTGCTGTATCCGGACGACTCGACGGCGCAAGGCAAGGGGTTGCGCTTCCTGCAGCAATATTTCCTGGTCGCCTGCACGCTCGCCGATGCGATCCGCCGCTTCCGTGCGGCCGGCAACGCGTGGTCCGCCCTCCCCGACAAGGTGGCGTTGCAGCTCAACGACACGCACCCGACGCTCGCGGTGCCCGAGCTGATGCGCATCCTGCTCGACGATGCAAAGCTCGGTTGGGACGAAGCGTGGGATCTCACGCGACGCACGCTCGCGTACACGAATCACACGCTGCTCCCGGAGGCGCTGGAGAAGTGGCCGCTGCCCTGGTTCGAAACCCTGCTGCCGCGCCACCTCGAGATCGTCTACGAAATCAACCGCCGCTTCCTCGACGACGTGCGCGGCCGCTTCCCCGGCGACGACGACCGGGTCGCGCGGGTCAGCCTGGTCGAGGAGGGCGAGCCGAAGAAGATCCGCATGGCGAACCTGGCGATAGTCGGCTCGCACAGCACCAACGGCGTGGCGGCGATCCATACGGAGCTGCTGCGCAGGAACGTGGTGCCCGATTTTGCCGAGATGTTTCCCGAGCGGTTCAACAACAAGACCAACGGCGTCACGCAACGGCGCTTCCTGCTGCTTGCGAATCCGGCGCTCGCCAAAACCATCACCGATGCCATCGGCGACGGCTGGGTCACCGACCTCGCCCGGCTCGTGCGACTCAAGCCGCTGGCCGGCGACAGCACGTTCCGGGTCCAGGTGCGCGCCGCCAAGCTGGCCGCCAAGGCGCGGTTTGCCGACTGGCTGAAGTCATCGACCGGTCAGGTGGTCGATTCACAGTCGCTGTTCGACACCCAGATCAAGCGCATCCACGAATACAAGCGCCAGCTGCTCAATGCGCTCCACATCGTCGTGCTTTACCAGCGCCTGCGCGAAAACCCCGGCCTCGCCACGACGCCGCGCACGTTCTTCTTCGGCGGCAAGGCCGCGCCCGCGTACCGGTTCGCGAAGCTCGTCATCAAGTTCATCAACAACCTCGCCGGGACCATCGACGGCGACGCCGCGGTGCGCGGCCGGCTCAAGGTGGTGTTCGTGCCCGATTATTGCGTCTCGGTCGCCGAGCGCCTGATTCCGGCCAGCGATGTTTCCGAGCAGATCTCGACCGCGGGCTACGAAGCGAGCGGCACCAGCAACATGAAGTTCATGATGAACGGGGCGCTCACGATCGGCACGCACGACGGGGCGACCATCGAGATGGCCGCGCAAGCCGGCGCGGAGAACTTCTTCCTCTTCGGCCTGACCGCCGAGGAAGTGGCGCGCAACCGCGGGCACTACCAGCCGCAATGGCACTACGAGAACGATCCCGAGACGCGCGCGGCGCTCGACCTGATCGCGAGCGATCATTTCAGCCGGTACGAACCGGGCGTGCTGACGCCGATTCTCGACGCGTTGCTGCGCCAGGGCGACTACTACATGCACCTCGCCGATCTCAAGAGCTACACCGAGGCGCACGTGCGCGTGGGAGAGCTGTACGCGAACCCCGAGGAGTGGACGCGCAAGGCGATCCTGAACATCGCGGCTGCGGGAAAATTCTCGAGCGACAGGACCATCGCGGAGTACGCGCACGACATCTGGCGCGTCCAGCCGTGCCCGATCGAATAGGCATCACCGACAGAGGACGAAATGACCGGCAGCGGCAAGTACGAACAGCTATTGGAGCAGTGCAAGCAACTCGCGCCCATCCCCACGGCCGTGGTGCATCCGTGCGAGGCCTCGGCGCTAGAAGGGGCGCTCGACGCGAAGCGCCTCGGCCTGATCGCACCGATCCTGGTCGGCCCCGCCGCGAAGATCGCGAGCGTGGCCAAGCAGGCCGGGCTCGATCTGACCGGCGAGAGGATCGTCGACGTTCCACACAGTCATGCCGCCGCGGAGAAGGCGGTTGCACTCGTGCGATCCGGCGAAGCGGAACTGCTGATGAAGGGCAGCCTGCACACCGACGAGCTGATGTCGGCCGTGGTTTCGCGGGAGTCGGGCCTGCGCACGAGCCGGCGCGTGAGTCACGTCTTCATCATGGACGTTCCGACCTACCACAAGGTGCTGATCGTCACCGACGCGGCGATCAACATCGCGCCGGGTCTGGAAGACAAGGCCGACATCTGCCAGAACGCCATCGATCTCGCCCACACGATGGGCTTGGAGCGCCCCAAAGTCGCCATCCTGTCGGCGGTCGAGACGGTCACGTCCAAGATTCCGTCGACGATCGACGCCGCTGCGTTGTGCAAGATGGCCGAACGCGGTCAGATCACGGGCGGACTGCTGGACGGCCCGCTGGCGTTCGACAACGCCATCAGCCGCGAGGCGGCCGTCACCAAGGGCATCACGTCGGAAGTGGCGGGCGACCCGGACATACTGCTCGTACCGGACCTCGAGGCCGGCAACATCCTCGCCAAGCAGCTCAACTTCCTCGCCAACGCCGACAGCGCCGGACTGGTGCTCGGGGCACGCGTGCCGATCATTCTCACCAGTCGCGCCGACAGCGTGCGCTCCCGCATCGCCAGTTGCGCCGTCGGGATGATGGCGGCGCACAAGCGGCGCCAGGCAACGTAGACGACCACCTTCGACTGTGCATCCCAGGAGAATCCACCGATGAGCGGCGTTTCGGTCGTCACGGTCAACGCGGGCTCGTCCAGCCTGAAGTTCTGCCGCTACCGCCTCCAGGCCGACGGCTCGTTGCAAGCCGACGCGCGCGGCCAGATCGAAGGGATCGGCGTCTCGCCGCACATGACCGTGCGTGACGGCGCGAACCAGTCGCTCGTCGAGCGCGATCTGAACCGTGCCGACGTGCGCGATGCGGGCGCTGCGGTGCGCGCAATCGCCAACTGGCTGAAATCGCATTTCCAGGACCGCGCCGCGGCGGTCGGCCACCGCTTCGTGCACGGCGGCGCCGACTACGCGGCCCCGGTGGTGGTCGACGACGCGGCCCTGCGGCGCCTGCGCGACTTCATTCCGCTGGCGCCGCTGCACCAGCCTTTCAACATCGCGGCGGTCGAGGCCACCACCCAATACCTGCCCGGGGTGCCGCAGGTGGCCTGCTTCGACACCGCGTTCCACAGCGGTCACGCCGAAGTGGCGCGGCTGATTCCGCTGCCGTGGGACATCTATCAGTCCGGCGTTCGCCGCTACGGCTTTCATGGACTTTCGTACGAGTACATCGCCTCCGCGCTGCCGCGCGTCGCATCGGAGATCGCCGGCGGGCGTGTCATCGTCGCGCACCTCGGCAGCGGCGCCAGCCTGTGCGCGCTGCATCAGCGGCGCAGCGTCGATTCGACCCTCGGCTTCACTGCGCTGGACGGGCTGTGCATGGGCACCCGGCCCGGCGCGGTCGATCCCGGTGCGATCCTCTACCTGTTCCAGGAGCTCGGCCTTTCCGTCAAGGATGTGGAAGGCATGCTGTACAAGCAGTCGGGCCTGCTCGGGATCTCGGGGATCAGCAACGACATGCGCGTGCTGCTCGCCAGCAAGGAGCCCCGCGCGCGACTCGCGATCGAGTTTTTCGTCTACCGGATCGCCAAGGAGATCGGCGCGCTTTCGGCCTCGCTCGGTGGCGTCGACGGGATCGTATTCACCGCGGGTATCGGCGAACGATCGGCCGACATTCGGGGTCTTGTCTGCGAAGCGTGTGCCTGGCTCGGCGTGCGGCTCGATCGCGAAGCCAACGCTCGCCACGGCCCGCGTCTTTCGACGCCGGACAGCAAGGTTTCCGCCTGGACGATTCCGACCGACGAAGAACTGATGATCGCCACGCATACGTGCAGTCTGCTGGGCCTGACGGCGGGCTGAAAACTCAATGACGCCAAGACCTACGACCCTGCGCGGCCGCGTGGCCATGATGCTCGTCGCTCACCACTCGTCGGCGTTGCCGCCGCCGAAGTAGGCCTGGGGCCTCCTAGCGGCCGGCGAGCCGATCGCGCAGCACCCGGTGCTGGATCTTGCCGGTCGCCGTGCGCGGCATCTCCTCCTCGCGGATGAAGGTCAGCGACCGCGGCCGCTTGTAACCCGCGATGCGCGCCCGGCACCAGTCCAGCAGCTGCTCCTCGTTCAGCGTCGTGGCGTCGCGCAGGACGACGACGGCGTGCACGGCCTCGCCCCATTTCTCGTGCGGCACGCCGATCACCGCGACGTCCTTGACAAGCGGATGCTGCGCGATCATGGCCTCGACTTCCGACGGGTAGACGTTCTCGCCGCCGCTGATGATCATGTTGCTCTTGCGATCGACCAGGTAGTAAAAGCCCTGTTCGTCGCGCCGTGCCATGTCGCCCACCGAACAGTACGGTCCGCGGAAGGCCTCGGCGGTTTTCTCGGGCAGGTTCCAGTAGCCATCGAAGACGAACGGGGTGTGCGAGAACAGCTCGCCCGTCTCGCCTTCCGCGACCTCGTTGCCGGCTGCGTCGAGCAATCGCGTCCGGCCGTTGCCGGTCCACTCGCGTCCGATCGAGCCGAGGTGGGTGAGCTGCTCATCGGGTCGCAACAGCGTCACCCAGCCCGCTTCCGTCGAACCGTACAGCTCGAACAGCTCGGAATTGTGGAAGTACTCCAAGATCGCGAGCTTGGTGTCGCGGCGCGCGGGCGCCGACGAGATCAGCAGCTTGCGCACCTTAGACATGTCGCGGCTCGCTTTCACGGCCGCGGGCAGGCCGAGCATCATGATGTAGTGCGTCGGCACCAGCGAGGTGAACGCCGCGCCCTGCCCGGCGAGCGTGCCGAGCATGTGCTCGGGATCGAAGCTCTTGCGGTCGTAGATCGAGCAGGTGCCGCCGATGGCGGCGAACGCGCACGCAAAAAAAAGCGAGTTCGCATGGCACATCGGCATCACGAGCAGCCCGGTGTCGTCGCGCGCGAAGCCCATGTCGTACGCGGTCACGAGGCCGATCAACGACTGGCTGCCATGGCTGCGTATCGCGCCCTTCGGCTTGCCGGTCGTGCCCGACGTGTACATGAACGCCCACGGGTCCGCCGGCGTCACGTCGACGTCGGGGTCGTAGCCCTGCCCGGCGGAGATCAATGACTCGTAGGCCTGATACCCCGCGGGAATCGGTGCCGGACCGAAGTGGACGTAGCGCTGCGGCGCGATCGCGAGATCGGCGCGGATCGCTTCGACGCGATCGAGCAGTTCGTCCTGGACGATGAAAGCGCGCGCCCCGCAGTCTTCGGCGATGTAGCGGATCTCGTGCGCCACGAGGCGGAAGTTGACCGGAACCGCGACCAGCCCGGCCCTGCCCAGCGCGATGTAGATCTCCATCCACTCGACGCAGTTGTACGCCAGGATGGCGACGCGGTCGCCCTTGCGCAGGCCCAGGCCGAGCAGTGCGTTCGCGAGTCGATTGGAGCGCTCGTGCAAATGGCGATAGGTCAGCGCGCGGCGCGAGTCGCGTGCGGCCGGCTTCTCGGGCCGCAGGCGCGCGTAGGTGGCGACGGATCGCGGGATCGTTTGCAGGCGGAGCATGGTCAGTGGATGTGGTCATCCCGAGCAGTGCGCTGTGCTCCTCGGGATGACTCGTGCGCGATCGCAGAGGTCACAGGCCGCGCCGTTTGCGTTCGGCGTCGTCCCAGGTCGTGAGCGCCTGATAGTCGGGCACCCAGCCCAGGCCTTTGCCGGCGTCCGAGGACAGCGCGTCGCGAGTGACGACGACGTCGAGCAACGCCGGCGCGTGCGCGAAGGCGCGCTCGAGCGCGGCCGGGAGTTGGGCGGGATCGGTCACCCGTTCGCCGTGCAGGCCGAACGCGCGCGCCATCTGCGCATAGTCCGAATACGCGAGCGTCGTGCCGACGACCCGGCCAGCGTAGTTCATCTCCTGGTCCAGCCGTTCGATGTTCCATGCAGCGTTGTTGGCGATGATGAACACCGCGCCGGCGTCATGACGCTTGGCGGAGTCGATTTCCATGGCGTTGATGCCGAACGCCCCGTCGCCCGAAATCACGGCCACCTGCCTGCCCGGACACGCGAGCGCGGCCGCGATGCCAAACGGGATGCCGACGCCGAGGCAGCCGAATGCACCCGCATCGAGGTACGTACTCGGTGCCAGGCCCATGCGGGCGAAACTCAGGATGTCGCCGCCGTCGGCGATCGCGATCGCGTCCGGCGCGAGCACCGTCTTCAGGGCCGCGAAGATGCGGTTCGGATGCATGTGGCCATCCTTGCCGGCCGGGGCGGTGGCGAGTGTCGCCGCGTACTTCGACGACCGGCGCTCGTGCTCGGCCCGAAGCGTTTCGATCCATGCGCGGTCGGCCGCGGATCGGTTTCTTTCGAGAACCCTGGTCAGTGCACCCAGCGCCGCCGCGGCGTCGGCGAGAATTTCAACCTCGCCTCGCCGGTTGTCGCGCAGCTCCTCGGCGTTGTCGGCAATGCGGACAAAACGCGCGTCGGGAAACACCACCGGCGACCCGTAGCCGACCTGGTAGTCGAGCTTGCGCCCGATCACGAGCACGAGGTCCGCCTCCTGCATCGCGCGTGCGCGCACGGCGCCGACCACCGAAGGATGTTCCGGCGGCAACAGGCCGCGGCTTTCCTGTGTGTCGAGGTACGCGGCGTGCGTGGTTTCGAGAAAGCGGGCCAGTTCGACGCCGGCGTTCCGGGCCCCGCGGCCGGTGATCACGAGCGGGCGCCTGGCCGCCGCGATGATCGCTGCCGCGCGAGCGATCTCTTCCGGATCCGCCACCAACCGGCGTTGTGCCTTCGGCCGCAGGTATTCCTCGAGCACGAGATTCGGATGCACGGTTTCACGCAGGACATCGGTCGGGATTTCGAGATAGACCGGCCCGGGGACGCCACCGTCTCCCAGCGCAATGCTGACTGCCTTGTCGAGGTCGCGCAGCAGGTTGTCCGCGACGCGCAGCGTGCGCGACTGGCGCGTGATGGGCTGCATGATCTCGGTGTGCGGCACGCCTTGCAGCGGGCCGAGATCGTCCTGCGGGCGCGGTGCGCATCCGCCGATCAGCAACAGCGGCACGCGTTCGAGGAAGGCGTTGGCGATCGCCGTCACGCAGTTGGTGACTCCCGGCCCGGCGGTGACCATCGTCACGCCGAGTTGCCCCGTCAGGACGTTGTGCGCGTGGGCCATGTGGACCGCGGCGCCCTCGTCGCGCACGTCGATGATGCGGATGCCGAGTTGGGCGCAGTGATCCCACATCGGCTGGATGTGGCCGCCCTGTAACCCGAAAATGCGGTCGACGTGGCGAGCGACGAGGAAGTCGGCGACAAGGCGGGCGACGGGTTTCGGCGTTGCGGCCATCTCTCCTCCGGCTCGTGCGTGGCGATCCGGGTATTTTGCACACGCGGCGCGACCGAGTGGGTACAGTGCCGCCTCCGGCCGTAGCGGCCCGGCAACCGCATGACCGAGACCGACGCCCGCAACGTACTGCTCATCCGCGCGTTCGAGACCGTACCCTCGCCCGCATGGAGCGCGGACGATGCAGACCGGGCAACCGCCGAGGCGCGGCGCATGGAAGGCGAACACGCATCCTTCGAGCGGTTCGTCGTCCGGCGGGCCGACGCCGCGCGTTTCCAGCTCGAGCGTCGCGAGACAGGGGTGGCGGCGGCGCTGGCGGCGCTTACGCCGCATGCCTGGCTCGGCTGGTTCGTGGTCCTGGTCGCGTTTGCGCTTGGCGTGGCCGGAGACAGGATCGGCCCGAGCGACCGCATCAACATCCTCGCGCCGCCGCTGCTCGCGGTACTGGTGTGGAATCTCGCGGTGTACCTCGTCCTGCTCCTGCAGTCGGCCGTCGCGCGGCGCGCGGATCGGGCGCCAGGGCCGCTGCGCGCGCTGTTCCTTCGCATCGCGGCGTTCCTTCGGCGCGCGGCGGGTCGCGCCGCCGCCAGCCGGCCGCTCGGCCGGTTCGTCGGCGACTGGGTGGGCGCGAGCGGCGCGATCCAGGGTGCGCGGGTCGCATTCGTGCTGCACGCAGGCGCGGCCGCGCTCGTCGTCGGCGCATTGCTTTCGCTGTACCTGCGTGGCATCGCGTACGAGTATCGGGCCGGCTGGGACAGCACGTTCCTCACGCCGCGCGCAGTGCATCGCCTGCTCGAGTTCGTGCTCGGCCCGGCTGCGCGCGTGAGCAGCATTGCGCTGCCGGACGTGGATCATCTCGCGCAGCTGCGATTCTCGGCGGGCTCGGGCGAGAACGCCGCGCGCTGGATCCACCTCTACGCGCTGACGACCGGCCTCGTCATCGTGCTGCCGCGCACGTTGCTCGCCACGTTCGCTGCCTGGCGCGTCCGGTCGCTCGCGCAACTGTTTCCGCTGACACTCGACGACGACTATTTCGTGCGCTTGCGACGCATGTTTTCCGGCGCAACGATCGACGCCGTGGTGCTCCCGTACAGCTTCACCATCGCCGATACGGCAAAGCCCGCGCTGCAGACGACCCTCGACCGCATCCTCGGGCCGCCGGTTTCACTCGTGCTCGCGGCTCCGCTGCCCCAGGGTGCCGAGGACGATCTCCAGCCCTGGCTCGGCGCGGAGCAGGCCCGCGTCGTCGTCGCGCTGTTCGCCCTCACCGCGACGCCGGAGAGCGAAACGCACGGCGCTTTCGTGCGCGCGCTCGCGGCGCACCGGGTGACCACCCGGCTGATCGTGCTGGTCGACGAAAGCGATTTCCGCCGCCGCTTCACGGGCGCCGACGGCATACGCAGGGTGGAAGAGCGCCGCAGCGCCTGGCAGCGCGTGCTCGGCGACGTGAACGCCGAGCCGGTGTTCGTCGATCTTGCGCCGACGACGTGACGGCCGAAACGATCGCGCTCAGCCTCGTCTCGCACACCAACGTGGGCAAGACGACGCTTGCGCGCACGCTGCTCAGGCGCGACATCGGCGAAGTGCGCGACCAAGCGCACGTGACGCAGGAGGCCGAGCGGCACGCGCTGATCGAGTCCGCCGCGGGGGACCAGCTCGAGCTATGGGACACGCCGGGGCTCGGCGACAGCGTGCGACTAGCACGCCGGATCGAACAGGCTGGCAACCCGGTCGGCTGGTTCCTGAACCAAATCTGGGACCGGTTCCGCGACCGCGCCGCCTGGTCGAGCCAGCGCGCGCTGCGCAACGTGCTCGAGCAGGCCGATGCCGTGCTCTATCTTGTCAACGCGTCCGAGTCGCCCGAGGATGTCGCTTATCTCGACGCCGAGTTGCGCGTGCTCGCCCTGCTGCAGAGGCCCGTGATCGTGCTGCTGAACCAGATGGGGCCGCCGCGCCCGGCTGTGCTGGAGGCAGCGGAGATCGAGCGCTGGCGCCAGCGGACCGCCTCGGCGTCTTGCGTGCGCCGCGTACTCGCTTTCGATGCGTTCGCCCGCTGCTGGGTGCTGGAAGATTCCCTGCTGCAGGCGGTGAGCGGCGCGCTGGCCGAGCAGCGCCAGGCAGGCTTCGCGCGGCTGCGCGACGCGTGGCGGCAGCGCGGACTCGAAACATGGCGCGCGTCGATGCACGTGCTCGCGGAACAGATCGCTCGGGCCGCGCTCGATCGCGAAGCCATGCCTGGCGCCGGCTGGACCGGGCGCTTGAAGGAGATCGGCGCCGCGTTGGGCCTGCGCCGCGAAGGTTCGCTCACGCCGCGCGAACTCGCGATGCAGGCGCTCGCCGAGCGGCTCGACATCGACATTCGGGCGTCGACCGATCGCCTGATCGCCTTGCACGGCCTCGAGGGCCAGGCCGCCGGCGTGGTGTTGACGCGTCTGGCCGAGCACTACGCGGTGCGCGAGCCGTTGAGCGAAAGCAAGGCGGCCATGCTTGGAGGCATCCTCACCGGAGCGCTGGCGGGATTGAAGGCGGACATCGCCAGCGGCGGGCTGACGATGGGAGGCGGCCTGCTTGCAGGCGGCGTACTCGGTGCCCTCGGCGCGGCCGGCATCGCGCGCGGCTACAACCTGATCCGCGGCGTCGGCGAGCCGACCCTCGCCTGGGCGCCGGTGGTGCTGGCGGAACTGGCGCGGTCGGCGCTGCTGCGCTACCTCGCGGTGGCCCACTACGGACGCGGGCGCGGCAAGTGGAGCGAATCCGAGCATCCGGGGTTCTGGGGCGACATGGCGGGCAGCGTGATCGAGCGCACCGGCGCGGAACTGGAACGCGCGTGGAAGGAAGGCAAACCTGATGCGCTGGTCGCTGCGCTCGAGGCGTGGCTGACCCATGCCACGGCGATCTTGCTCACGGAGCTATATCCGGACTCGCGGCAGCTTCTCGAACCCGGCCCCGCGTTGCGGAGCGAAGCGGACTAGCACCGCGCGGTCAAGGGCGATCGTTGCGCAGGTGCGCGTCGATCGCCGCCGCGTCGAGCTGGGACAGATCCTTCGCGAGTTCGAACTCGACCAGCTTGCCGGTTTCGCGCCCGCACTTGTCGCGCAACAACCCGAGGAAACGTGGGGGCGCGACCAGGCAAAGTCGATCGAAGCGTCGCTCGATCCGCCCCTGCTCGATGCGCTCGGCGAGCCGCTTGGCGAAGATCTCGACCTCGTGCAGGACCGGGTCCGAGCGTGGTTCGGTCTTGCCCTGGCGCCCGCCGACACCCGCGTACGTGCGGCCGCCGGCATCGGCAAGCAGATCGTGGCTGTGCGCGCGGCCCGCGGGGTTGGTGAGGTCCTCGATCTCGCGCAGGCCGCGCCCGAGAGCGCGTGTTTCGAAGATCCGGGCGCGGCATGCATCTGCCACGACGACCCATTTTGTCGCCATCCACTCCTCCCGTCCCGGGTCGATCCGGGCCGACCTTCCCGTCTCTGCCCGGATCGTACGACACGAGGGCCCGCCGCGGCCCCGCGCGGAGCCGCGAGGCCTTCATTAGGTCATCGAGGTTACGCGGGTGCTTCGGGATAAAGGCCGCGGATACGGCCGAACAGGCGGGTCAACCCCAAGATTGCATCGATATGCGGCGTCGGCACGCCGGTGCGGCGACCGAGCTCGTGCACGACGGTGACGATGCCATCGAGTTCGAGTGTCCGGCCCGCTTCGACATCCTGCAGCATCGACGTCTTGAACGCTCCGAGCTTGCGCGTGATGAGGTGGCGTTCTTCCGGTGTCTGGGAGATCGCGCAGCCGATGCGCGCGCCGATGGCGGACGCCTCGGCCATCGCCGACGTGCAGAGCGTGCGCACGAGCGCGTCGTCGAGCACGCGGTCCGCCGTCGCGCCGGTGAGGGCGGAGATCGGGTTCATGGTCATGTTGCCCCAGAGCTTGTACCAGATGTCGCGGCGGATGCTCGGCGAGAGCGTGACTTCGAAGCCCGCGTCGCCGAGCAGGTCGCCGATGCGCCGCACGCGTTCGGATGCCTTCCCTTCGATCTCGCCGCCTGGCTCGCCGATGATCAGGCCGTTGCCCATCTTGTGCTGGACGAGGCCCGGCGCCGGTACCGCCGCGCTCAGGTGGACGACGCAGCCCACGATGCGGCCCAGCTCGATCGCCTGCGCGATACGACCGCCCGGGTCCACGCTCTCCAGCGGGGCATTGCCGAGCGCATGAACGCCGAAACCGAACCACCATGGCACGCCGTTCATCGCGGGCAGGACCACGGTCCTGGCTCCGAGCAGCGGCCCGATGGCCTGCGCGACCGCGGCGAGCGCGGGCCCCTTGACGGCAACGATCACGAGATCCTGCGCACCGAGGTCGCGCGCGTCATCCGACGCATGGACCGGCTTCTGGATCGACGTGTCGCCCATGCGCAGCCGCCAGCCGTGTTCGCGCAGCGCGGCGAGCGTCGCGCCGCGCGCCAGCGCGCTGACCTGCGCTTCCCCCGCGGCGGCGAGACGCGCGCCGATGATGCCACCGATCGCGCCGGCGCCGACGATGCAGATCTTCATTGCGCGTGCCGCTCCAGTACCGGCGTCGTGTCCACGTCGGGCGCCGGTGCGTGCCCGAGCGCGCCGAGCAGCGTGTCGAGCACGTCGTAGACGTGGGTGAGCGCATCGACGCCGACGGTCTCCTCGATGCGGGCATATTGCGCGTCGATGGCGGGAAACATGCGCCGGCCCAGCTGGCGGCTGCGCGCGGTCACGGAGACTTTCAGCCGGCGCTGGTCGTCCTCCATGCGCCGGCGCTCGACCAGGCCGGCTTCTTCCATGCGCATCAGGACGCCGGTGATGCTGGGGCTCGAAATGTGGCACGCCGCGCACAGTTGGCGCGGCTCGAGCGGCCCGTTGATCAGCAGCGTGCGCAGGATGCGCCACTGCTGCTCGGTGAGGCCGTTTTCGTTCAGGATCGGCCGGAACTGCGCCATCAGCGCCTCGCGTGCCTGCAGCATCAGCTGCGGCAGGTTGCGGTGGCGCGGCGCGGTCGTCATGGTCGTTGACACACTAACATATGAATGAAAGAATCGCAAACATGTGAGTGAATTTTCAGCTCGCGCATCCGCTCCCTCCCCGCCGCGCGCGGGAGGGCTGGGTGGGGGCCGAGTCTGGGTGAGGGCATCTTGTTCACGGTCTTCGAATCGGTCGCGCAACCGCACGGCTGCCCGCTCGCGACGGATGCGCCGGTCGCACACTGGGCCGCGCTTGCGGCGGACCGGTACGGTCCCGCCTTCCTGCCGCCGACGCGCGGCACGATATTCGGCACCCTGCTCAATCACGTCGATGCGCTCGCGGTGCTCGGCGAGCAGGTGCACGCGGCACCCTACAAGGCTCCGCCGCGGGCGCCGGTCCTCTACATCAAGCCGCGCAACACGCTGGCCGGCCATCGCGAGCCGGTCGTCGTTCCCGCGGAGGCCGAGGAGGTGGAGATCGGCGCGACGCTGGGAGTCGTGATCGGCACCCCCGCGTGTCGCGTCGGCGCGGCCGACGCGCTTTCCGTCGTCGCCGGGTACACGGTCGTCAACGACCTCTGCATCCCGCACGCGTCGTACTACCGGCCCTCGCTGCGGTTGCGGTGTCGCGACGGGTTCTGTCCCATCGGGCCCGCGATCGTCGCGCGAAAAATGGTATCTGACCCCGATTTTTTGGACGTGGCGGTCGGCATCGATGGCAGGACAGTGTGGCGCGGGCGGACGGATCGATTGATACGGCCGGTGGCGCGGCTGCTGGCCGATGTCACCGAGTTCATGACGCTGCGTCCGGGCGACGTGCTGATGGTGGGCGTCTCGGCGGGCGCGCCGCGCGCGCGTGCGGGGCAGCGGGTGACGGTGGCGATCGCGGGCGTGGGCGAACTCGAGACGCCGCTCGTCGCGGAGCATCCGCGATGAAGCGCGCGCGCATCGCTTACGCGGGCGCGATTCACGACGCGGTCGCGCATGAAAGCGGGCTGCGTCTGGAAGACGGGCGCGTGCTGGCGGAGGATGCGGTGGTATGGCTGCCCCCCGTCGAAGTCGGCACCGTCATCGCGCTCGGGCTCAACTACGCCGATCACCGCAAGGAACTCGCAAGGGAATTGACCGTTACCACGCAAGATGAGCCGCTCGTGTTCCTCAAGAGTGCCGGCGCCGTCCTCGGCCATCGCGGCCAGACGCGCAGGCCGGCGGATGCGACATTCATGCACTACGAGTGCGAGCTCGCGGTCGTGATCGGGCGCAGCGCAAGGAGCGTCGCGCGCGCCCACGCGATGCGCTGTGTCGCCGGTTACATGGTTGCCAACGATTACGCCGTCCGCGACTACCTCGAGAACTACTATCGGCCGAACCTGCGGGTGAAGAACCGCGACGGTTGCACGGTGCTCGGCCCCTGGCTGGTCGACGCGGCAGATGTCCCCGATCCGCACCGCCTGGCACTGCGCACGCTGGTTAACGGCAGGGTTACCCAGCAAGGTAATACCCGCGACCTCGTGACCGACATTCCGGGCCTGATCGAATACCTGACCGGTTTCATGACCCTCGCTGCGGGCGACGTGATCCTGACCGGGACACCGGAGGGTGTGGTCAACGTGAACGTGGGCGACGAAGTTGTTACCGAGATAGAGGGCATCGGACGCCTCGTCAACACGATCATCGGCGACGCGCCGTTTGGCCGCGCCTGAACGAGCACGCAGGAGATTCACTGTGACGCAACAGATCCAGCACCTGATCGGCGGCAAGCCAGTCGGCAGCGCTGCATATTTCGAGACCATCAACCCGGCGACGCAGGAGGTACTGGCCGAGGTGGCCGCCGGCACCGAGGTGGAGGTCAATGCGGCGGTGGCCGCCGCGAAGGCGGCGTTTCCCCGGTGGTCGTCGCTCGCACAGAAGGAACGCGCGCGGCTGATTCGCAAGCTGGGCGACCTGATCGCCGCCAACGTACCGAACCTCGCCGCCACCGAGACCCACGACTGCGGCCAGGTGATCGCGCAAACCCTCGGCGCGCTGATCCCGCGCGCGGCCGACAACTTCTACTACTTCGCCGAGATGTGCACGCGCACGGACGGACACACCTATCCGACCGAGACGCATCTCAACTACACGTTGTTCCATCCGGTCGGCGTCTGTGCGCTGATCTCGCCGTGGAACGTGCCGTTCATGACCGCGACCTGGAAGGTCGCGCCCTGTCTCGCGTTCGGCAACACCGCGGTCCTCAAGATGAGCGAGCTTTCGCCGCTCACGGCGGCGCGGCTGGGCGAACTCGCGCTCGAGGCGGGGCTTCCGGCGGGGGTGCTGAACATCGTGCACGGCTACGGGCGCGACGCGGGCGAGCCCTTGTGCAGTCATCCCGACGTGCGCGCGATCTCGTTCACCGGCTCGACCGCGACCGGCAATCGCATCGTGCGCAGCGCCGGGCTGAAGAAATTTTCGATGGAACTCGGCGGCAAGAGTCCATTCGTGATCTTCGAGGATGCGGATTTCGCGCGCGCGCTCGATGCGGCCATCTTCATGATCTTTTCCAACAGCGGGGAACGCTGCACGGCCGGCTCGCGCATCCTGGTGCAGCAGAGCGTCTACCGCGATTTCGCGCAAAAATTCACCGAACGCGCGCAGCGCCTGCAGGTCGGTGACCCGATGGACGAGCGCACGATCATCGGCCCGATGGTGAGCCCGAATCACCTGGCAAAGGTGCGCGGCTACATCGAACTGGGACCGCAGGAAGGCGCCACCTTGCTCTGCGGCGGCCTCGGCCGACCGGAGCTGCCGGCGCGGGTGCGGAAGGGCAACTACGTGCTGCCGACCGTGTTCGCGGACGTGAAGAACGGCATGCGCATCGCCCAGGAGGAGATCTTCGGGCCGGTTGCCTGCCTGATTCCGTTCAGGGACGAGGCCGAGGCCATAGCGCTCTCGAACGACATCCAGTATGGGCTCTCGAGCTACGTGTTCACCGAGAACCTGGCGCGCGCCCATCGTGTCGCCGCAGGCATCGAGGCGGGGATGTGCTTCGTCAACAGCCAGAACGTGCGTGACCTGCGCCAGCCGTTCGGCGGCACGAAAGCCTCCGGCGTCGGGCGTGAGGGCGGAACGTGGAGCTACGAGGTATTCCTGGAGCCGAAGAACGTGTGCGTGTCGCTTGGGTCACACCATATTCCGCATTGGGGAGCGGCCTGACGGCCGGCCCCGAAGGGGGCTGTTGAAGAACCCCCCTGCCCTCCCCCGAAAGGGGGGGTTCATGGAGAGGCACTGGCAAATGGGAAAACTCGCACTGAGCGCAAAGATCACGCACGTGCCGTCGCTGTATCTGAGCGAACTCGACGGGCCGCACAAGGGTTGCCGGCAGGCGGCGATCGACGGGCACGTCGAGATCGGACGGCGGTGCCGCCAGCTCGGCGTCGACACCATCGTGGTGTTCGACGTGCACTGGCTGGTCAACAGCGAATACCACATCAATTGCGCGCCGCGCTTCGCCGGCACCTACACGAGCAACGAGCTGCCGCACTTCATCAAGAACATGCCGTACGCGTATCCGGGCAATCCGCGCCTCGGCCATCTGCTGGCGGAAGTCGCCAACCAGCACGGCATCTGCACGCGGGCGCACAGCGACACGACGCTCGACCTCGAGTACGGCACCCTCGTGCCGATGCGCTACATGAACGCGGACGAGCATTTCAAGGTCGTGTCGGTCGCGGGTTGGTGCATGTGGCACGACCTGCATCAGAGCGGCCGCTTCGGCCGTGCCCTGCGTCAGGCGGTCGAGGAGCGCTACGACGGCACGGTCGCCTTCTTCGCGAGCGGCAGCCTGAGCCATCACTTCGCCGACAACGGCACCGCGCCGGAGTTCATGCACAAGGTGTGGAACCCGTTCCTCGAGCAGGTGGACCGGCAGGTGGTCGACCTCTGGCGTGCGGGCGACTTCAAGACCTTCTGCGCGATGCTGCCGATGTACAACGAGAAATGCTGGGGCGAGGGTGGCATGCACGACACGGCGATGCTGCTCGGCGCGCTGGGCTGGGACCGCTACGCGCAGCCGGTGGAGATCATCACCCCGTACTTCGGCAGCTCGGGTACCGGGCAGATCAACTGCGTATTCCCGGTCACACCGCTGCCCGCATGAGGAGTGACGCGCCATGCCGCACCTCGTGATCCTCTACACGCCCAACATCGAGCGCGAGACCGACCTGTCCGCACTGTGCCGCTCGCTCGCCGACACGATGGTTGCAGTGCGCGACGAGCACGACAGGCCGGTTTTCCCGACCGGCGGCGTGCGGGTCCTGGCCTATCCCGCCGCGCATGCGGCCGTTGCCGATTCGCAGCACGGCTACGGTTTCGTCTACCTCAATTTGCGCATGGCGCGCGGGCGCAGCGAGACCGCCAGGAACAACGCCGGCGCGGCGCTCACGGCTGCCGTCAAGGCGCATTTCGCACCCCTGCTCGCGCGGCGGCCGCTGGGCCTGACATTGCAGATCGACGAAGGCGCCGAGGTGTTCGACGCCAAGCTCGGCAACCTGCATCCGCTGTTCGGCAAGAGCTGAGCCGATGCTTGCCCAGGCCATGATCGACCAGCTTGCGCGCGACCTCTACCAGGCGCGCAAGACACGCACCCAGTTGCGCCACTTCTCGCGCAGCCATCCGGGCATGACCGTCGAAGACGGCTACGCGGTCCAGCGTGCTTGGGTCGCCCTCGAGATGGCCGATGGCCGGACGATAAAGGGGCGCAAGATCGGATTGACTTCACGCGCCATGCAGCAGGCATCGCAGATCGACGAGCCCGATTACGCGCCCTTGATGGACGACATGTTCTTCGAACCGGGCAGCGACATCCCGATCATGCGCTTCATCGCACCGCGCATCGAGGTGGAGCTGGCCTTCGTCCTCGGCCGGCCGCTCAAAGGCCCCGGCGTCACCCTGTTCGACGTTCTGAGTGCGGCCGACTACGTGACGCCGGCGGTCGAGATCATCGATGCGCGCATCGAGCAGTTCGACCGCGAGACGAAGGCACCGCGCAAGGTGTTCGACACCATCAGCGATTTCGCCGCCAACGCCGGCGTCGTCGTCGGCGGCCGCCCGGTGCGACCGACCGATGTCGATTTGCGCTGGATCGGCGCCATGCTGTTCAAGAACGGCGTGATCGAAGAGACCGGGCTCGCGGCGGCGGTGCTCAACCATCCCGCGACCGGCGTGGCGTGGCTCGCCAACAAGATTGCCGCCTACGATGAGGGGCTGCGGGCCGGAGACGTGGTGCTGGGCGGCTCGTTCACGCGCCCGACGACCGCCGCGGCGGGTGACAATTTCCACGTCGACTTCGGCCGGCTGGGGTCGATAGCGTTCAGATTCGTCGGACAGGGACCACGATGACTGCATCGATCGACGCGCGCGCGTTTCCGCGCCCGCAACATTTCGGTCCCGAAGAATGGTCGGCGCGCCTGCAGCTGGCGGCCGCCTACCGCATCTTCCACCACCTGGGCTGGACCGAGCTGATCTACAACCACATCTCGCTGCGCCTGCCCGGACCCGAAACGCAATTCCTGATCAATCCGTTCGGGCTGCACTACAGCGAGGTCACGGCCTCCAACCTGCTGAAGATCGACCTCGCCGGCAACATCATCGGCCGCGCCGACTGGCCGTTCAATCCGGCCGGCTTCACGCCGCACGCGACGATTCACGCTGCGATTCCGGCGGCACACTGCGTGATGCACACCCACACGACGGCGGGAATGGCGGTGGCGTGCCTGGAGGAGGGGTTGTCGATGAGCAACTTCTACTCCGCCCAGCTTCACGACAAGGTCGCATATCACGATTTCGAGGGCATCACGGTTCACGCCGACGAAGGGCCGCGCCTGCTGCGCAGCATCGGCAACAAGCCGGCGGTGATCTTGCGCAATCATGGGCTGCTTGCCTGGGGCGATACCGTCCCGCGCGCCTTCGCGGTGCTTTGGCTGTTGCAGCGCGCGTGCGAAATCCAGTTCGCCACGCTGTCGATGGGCAAGCCGCGCCTGGTGCCAGAGGATATCCAGCGCAAGTGCACGGCCGATTCGCTGCAGTTCAACGCCCGGTTCGGCGCGGGTCAGGACGTCTTCGATGCGTTGACGCGGCAGATCGACCGGATCGATCCGAGTTATCGGAGCTAGGAGCTTCTTCAGCCCCCACCCTGGCCCTTCCCCGCTTGCGGGAAGCGGAAACGAAGATGCAGCGGCAGCTCAGCGAGATCGTCAAGCACGGCCTGGCGGCGGCGCACGTTCCCGAGCGGCCCGACTGGACCATCGATCAAGGGTGGGAACGCTACACCGCGGAGGAGCATGCGGTGTGGAGGACGTTATACGCGCGGCAGTCGGCGCTCCTGCCCGGGCGCGCGTGCGACGAATTCGTACGGGGCATGCAGGCTCTGCCCATCGGGGCCGACGCGATTCCGGACTTCCGCCGCCTGAGCGATGCGCTGATAAAACGCACCGGCTGGCAGGTTGTCGCGGTGCCGGGGCTGGTTCCGGACGAGGTCTTCTTCGATCACCTCGCCCACCGGCGTTTTCCCGCCGGTCAATTCATTCGCCGCGCGGACCAGCTCGACTACCTCGAAGAGCCCGATGTGTTCCACGACGTGTTCGGCCACGTGCCGATGCTGATGCATCCGGTGATCGCCGACTACATCCAGGCATACGGCGTCGGCGGCCTGCGTGCGCAGCGGCTCGGCGTGCTGACCCACCTGGCGCGGGTCTACTGGTACACCGTGGAGTTCGGGCTGGTCGAACAGGCGCAGGGACTGCGCATCTACGGCTCGGGCATCGTTTCGTCGTATTCCGAGACCCGGTTCGCGCTCGAAGATCCTTCGCCCAACCGGCTGCGTTTCGACCTGGAGCGCGTAATGCGCACGCGCTACCGGATCGACGATTTCCAGGAGACGTACTTCGTGATCGGCAACCTGGACCAGCTTCTCGAACTCGCCCGCATCGACTTCGCGCCGCTGTACGAGCGCGTCGTCGAGCTGTCCGAATTCGAGCCGGGCGACGTGCTGCCGCAGGACGCCGTGCTCACGCGCGGCACCGGCCGCTATCACGCCGCCAGGCGCAAGTGAAGGAGGTGACGATGGACTTCGCGGATCGGGTCGTACTGATCACCGGCGCCGGCGGCAACCTTGGGCGTGCCGTAGCGGCGGCATTCGCCGCGCGCGGTGCGCGACTGGTCCTCTTCGACCGGCGTCGCGACCACCTGGAGAAGGTGTTCGGTGCGGAGGACGACCGGCGCGTGTTCGCGCCGCTCGACCTGCTCGACGCCGCCCAGGTCAACGCCGCGGTCGACCGCAGCGCCGGGCGCTTCGGTCGCATCGACGCGCTCGCCAATCTCGCGGGCGGCTTCCGCATGGGGACGCCGGTGCACGCGACTCCCGACGCGGACTGGAATTTCATGCTCGACCTGAACGCGCGCACGCTGCTCAACATGGTGCGCGCCGTGGTCCCGCGGATGCTTGAGGGCGGACGCGGAGGCCGGATCGTCAACGTCGGCGCGTTTGCGGCGCTCAAGGGCGCGGCCCGGATGGGAGCCTACGTCGCCGCCAAAAGCGTCGTCATCCGGCTTACGGAGTCGATGGCCGCGGAACTGCGCGAGAAAGGGATCAACGTCAATTGCGTGCTGCCGACCATCATCGACACGCCGGAGAACCGCGCCGCGATGCCGGACGCCGATCCGGCGCGCTGGGTGGCGCCGCAGGATCTTGCCAACGTGGTCGCGTTCCTGTGCTCGGATGCGGCGCGCGCCGTGCACGGCGCGGCGCTTCCCGTCAGCGGGCTGAGCTGAGGATCTTCGCCGGCGTCATCGCTGCGCCGGCGCGGAAGCGCGCGCAGAGCGCGCCAAAGCCGTAACGCAACCACGCGAAGATGCAGAACGGCAGCTGCCGGGGCCACGCGAGCAGGCGCTCGACCTGCTCGCTGCGGCTTTCGCCGCGCAGGCACCACTCGCAAAAATGCTCGCAGTTGTTGGTGGCGATGCGATAGCGATCCTCGCCGAGCCGGGACCGGGCGCGTTCGACGATCGCAGCGGCAGGATAAAGCGCGACGTCCGCGAGCTTGACGAGCACGATCTGTCCGTCGGCGAACTCTTCGAGCGAAACTTCCTCGACCGGTCCGCGCACCAGCGAGCGGCACAGGCCGGCGTAGTGAACGACCCTGCCGTCGCCGACATAGATGCCATGATGCGTATAAGCGCGGCGCGGTGTGAGCAAATGGGCGCCGGCAGGCAGTTCGGCAGCGCCATGTACGACGTGGCGATCGAGGCGGGTGGGCGACCGGCGCAGCGCACTGCGCGCCCCGTGGCCGTTGCCATGGCCGGCGGATCGCGCGAGTTGTGCGCGCCCGGCGGTCTCGTGCCCATCTCCATGGACGGGATCCTGGGCCGAGGTGAGATCGCTTCGAAACATGGAAGCAGTGTGCGTCGGCGCATCGCGCGGCGGTATCGGCGTTCGCCGAAAACGGTGTAGGCCCGCACGAAACCCCCCGCGCAGGGAATTTCCTACAGCATGACGGCGGGTTCCCTGATTGCCGCGCGCCGCGCACCCGCGGGCTGAACGCGGCGGAACTGGCGGGAAATCGCCGTGCAATTCAGCACCGCTCAGAGTGCCCGGTCGGCTCCCGCGGCAACAGAGTGTCGCGCAAGCAATGCACTACCCGATGCCCTCGGAAAACGAGAACGCCCGCGTCACGCGGGCGTTGTCGTCGGACGGCGCGGCCTTCAGTCCTGGTGGATGCCGCGGTCCTTGGTCTCCTTCAGGAAGATCGCGCCGATGACCAGGGACATCAGGGCGACCACGATCGGATACCAGAGGCCGTAGTAGATGTCGCCCGAGGCGGCCACCATCGCCGTTGCGGTCAGCGGCAGCATGCCGCCGAACCAGCCGTTGCCGATGTGATACGGCAGCGACATCGACGTGTAGCGGATGCGGGTCGGGAACATCTCGACCAGGAACGCGGCAATCGGCCCGTACACCATGGTGACGTAGATCAGCATGATGAACAGCACCAGCAGCGTCATCGGGTAGTTGACCTTGGTCTTGTCGGCCGGCCCCGGATAACCCGTTTCCTTGAGCGCGGCCAGCCCGGCGGCGTCTGCCCACGGTCCAGACAACTCCTTGTCGCCGATCTTCACGACCACCGGCTCGCCTGCCGCGGCGTCGATCGACTTGAACGACAGGCCCTGCTTGGTCAGAAAGTCCTTGGCCTTGTCGCACTCGCTGAACTTGCTCCACGGCCCGACGAACAGGTGGAAGTTGCACTCGGCCGGATTGGCGCTGACGCTGATGGGGGTCTTGGCCGAATACGCTTCCAGCGCCGGATTGACGTAGTGCGTGAGCAGGCCGAACAGCGAGAAGTACGTCACCGCACCGAGCAGGCAGCCGGCGAGGATGATCTTCAGGCGGCCGATCCTGTCCGAGAGCCACCCGAAGAAGATGAAAAATGGCGTGCCCAGCACCAGCGAGCCCGCAATCAGCAGATAGGCGGTGACGTAGTCGAGCTTGAGCGTGATGATGAGGAAGAACAGCGCGTAGAACTGGCCCGTGTACCAGACCACGCCCTGGCCCGCGGTCGCGCCCAGCAGGGCCAGCAACACATACTTGTTGTTCGGATACTTGAGGAAGCTGTCCGTCAGCGGCGCCTTCGAGCCCTTGCCTTCTTCCTTCATGCGCCGGAATACCGGCGACTCGTTCAGCTTGAGGCGGATGTAAACCGAGAAAATCAGCAGAATCAAGGAGACCAGGAAGGGCAACCGCCAACCCCAGTCGGCGAATTTCGCCGGTTCCAACGAAGTGCGGCAGCCCAGGATCACGATCAGGGATAGGAAGAAACCGATCGTCGCCGTGGTCTGGATCCAGGACGTGTCGTAGCCACGCCGATTGTTCGGGGCGTGCTCCGCGACATACGTCGCCGCGCCGCCATACTCGCCACCGAGCGCCAGGCCCTGCAGGAGCCGCAACGTGACCAGCAGGACGGGAGCTGCCCAGCCGATCGAGGAGTAGGTCGGCAGCAGGCCGACCGCGAAGGTCGAAAAACCCATCACGATGATCGTGACCAGGAACGTGTACTTGCGGCCGACCAGGTCGCCGACGCGCCCGAACACCAGCGCCCCGAACGGACGCACCAGGAAGCCCGCCGCATAGGTCGCGAAGGCCGACAGGAGCGCGGCGGTCTCGTTGCCCTTCGGGAAGAACAGCGCGGCAAAGAACGGCGCGAGGGTGGCGTAGAGATAGAAGTCGTACCACTCGAAAATGGTGCCGAGGGAGGACGCGAAGATGACGCGCTTTTCCTCCGGTTTGAAGTCGGGTGCCGCGTGTCCGTGCGCCGGACTGGTGGTTGCCGCCATAGCGTCTCCTCTGGAAGTCTCCGGTTGCCGAGCCCGTCCGGTTTCGCCATACCGGATCTCCTAAGGATGCTGGAGGGTTCGAGGCGGGCCCGGTACTAGAAGATTCTCTAGTTCTTCGCCGCGGTGCGGCGTCAGGCCGACTCGGGATCGGCGCGGTTGTCGAGGTAGGACAAGATTGGAAACAGCTCACGCAACGAACTGATCTCCAGCTTCTGCATGATGCGGCCGCGATGGAAATCCACGGTCTTCACCGAAATGAAGAGCTCGACGGCGATCTCCCGGCTTGTTTTCCCGGCCAGCACCTTGTCGAGCACCTGGCGCTCGCGCCGCGTGAGCGAGTCCACGCGTGCCTCGATGGAGGCGCCCGCGGCGGCCTCGCGGCGGGTCTGCGCGTCGAGGGCGAGGGCTTCGTGCACGAGCGCCAGCAGGCGCTCGTCGTCGAACGGCTTCTCGATGAACTGCACCGCGCCTTTCTTGATCGCGTTCACGGCGGTGGGCACGTTGCCGTGGGCGGTGATGAAGATGATCGGCAGCGACATCCGGTTCGCCACCATCGTGTCCTGCAGCATCAGGCCGCTCATGCCCGGCATGCGGACGTCGAGCAGCAGGCATCCGGCCATGTGCGGCCGATGGGACTCGAGAAAGCTCTCCGCCGAGGCGAACGCACGCACTTCCAGTCCGCTCGCCTTGAGCAGCAGCCCGATCGCGTCGCGCACCGCTTCGTCGTCGTCGACGAGGAACACGACAGGTGCGGCGGACGGATTGACGCCGTCCGGGTCCTGGTGCGCCTGAGTCATGCGCTGCTCACGGGCAGCGTGAAAAAGAAGAGACTGCCACCGCCCGGCGCCGGCTCGAACCACAAGCGGCCGCCGTGCAGTTCGACGATGGAGCGGCTGATGTTCAGGCCGATCCCCATGCCGTCCTTCTTGGTGCTGAAGAATGGCGTGAACAGGTTGGCGGCCGCCTCCGGCGCGATCCCGTGGCCGCAGTCATGCACGACCACCTGCGCCGCATCGTCGTTGCCCCGCTCCGAGACGATGCGCAGGCGGCGCTGGCTGCGCGCGACGTCGCGCATGGACTCGATTCCGTTGCGGATCAGGTTTATCAGAACCTGCTCGATCATGATCGTGTCGGCCAATACCGGGGGAAGGTCCTGGGCAAGCGCGAGCGCGATCGTCACGCCGTCTTTTTCCGCTTCCACTTCCACCAGGCGGACTGCTTCCTGCACGATGGTGTTGATGTCGTGCGGGCTGCGCAACGGCTCGCGTTTGCGCGCGTACTCGCGCATGCGGTTGATGATGCCGCCGGCCCGCACCGCCTGCGCGCCGCACTTTTCCATGTAGCCCAGCAACTCGCCGCTGTCGGGCGCGCGTGCGCGCAGCAGCTTGAGGCAGGCCTGGTTGTAGGTCGCGATCGCCGTCAGCGGCTGGTTCAGCTCGTGCGCAAGGCCGGATGCGATCTCGCCGATCGTGAGCAGCCGGGCGCTCATCTCCAGTTTTTCCATCTGCTGCCGGCTCGCCTCCGCCGCCTCGCGCGCCTTGGTGATGTCGGCCATCACCTTCAGGCTCACGACGCGGCCGTCCACCCAGTTCACGGCGCGTGCGTGCACCAGGAACCAGCGTCCCGTGCTGCGGTCCTGGAACTCGCCGCGCGACGTGTGGGGTTCGTTCGCGACGGCGTCGATGCGCTCGAAGTAGTCCGAGGGCAGCACGTCGAAGCGGCTCTCGAATTCGCGCGTCCCGACGCTTTCGCTGCCGGCCTCGAAGAAGTCGCGGAAGCGGCGATTGACGTAGAGGAGCTGGTCCGCGTCGTTGACATAGATCGCCGCGTCGAGCCCTTCGAGCACGGTGACGAACCGCTGGTCGGCACTGTCCAGCGCGCGACGCAGCCGGGCGAGAAGAAGCACGAACGCCAGCAACGTGCCCAGCAGCACCGCGCCGTCCCAATAGAAGTAGCGGTGATCGGTATCGAGCCGGCTGGCCTCGAAGATCGCGAGCCAGCTCGCGACCGAGAGGGCCGCCACCATCGCACCCGCGATGCGCCCGCCGGTCCACGTGGCGAGGAACACCGGGATCACGTACAGCACGGCGAGGCGGATCTCGAATTTCGTGGCGGCATCGATGATGGCGATCAGGCCGACCAGCCCGACCGCAAGCGCGATGGCGCCGCGCCGATCGGTGAGGATCGCGCTGCCGAGCCGCTCCAGCTTCGGCGCCCAGACGCGCGTGCGCGGCGGCAGTCGCAGTTCGGCGCTGCCGTGCCCGCCCGTGCCGGTTCCGGCCTGGCGCTCGCGTCGCTGTTGCAGGCGATCACTCATGGCACGGTCGTTTCAGCCGAACCCGAGCTTGCTTGCGCGGCCGGCTTCGATCGCGCGGTAGTGCTCGTCGAAGTTCAGCATCGCGAGCAGGCTCTCGCCGCGCTCCATCCGGGCGACCACGTCCGCTTCGATCCGCTGGATCGCCTCCGCCGCGTCGATCAGTCCGGCGATCTGCGCTTCACTCGCCACCACGATTCCGTCGTCGTCGCCGAAGAGCACATCGCCGGGATGCACCGTGATGCCACCGCATTCGACCGGCACTTGAGTGGCAAAGATGCGGCGCGTGGTGCCGGAAGCAGGAATGATGGAGCGCGAGTAGACCGGGATGCCAAAGGTGCGGATCTTCGCCACGTCGCGCACCGCCCCGTCGACGACGAGACCGGCCAGGCCCTTGCGTTGTGCCTCCTTCGAAAACAGCTCGCCCGCGACGGCACGCCGGCTGCCACCCGTTGCGACGACCAGCACGTCGCCGGCATGCGCATCGTGCAGCGCCTTGATCACGGTGAGGAAGTCGTCTTCGCAAACGACCGTGTGTGCGCGCCCGACGAGTTTCAGGCCGAGCGACAGCGGCCGGATCGCGCCGTCCATCACGCGCAGCTGCTTGTCGGTATCGCACAGGCACGCGGTGTCGAGTTCGAGCAGCCGGCGCCGGATCGCGGCGAAATCCATGGTGCATCTCCCTAGCAAGCCAGGCGACCGCGACGCGCGGCCCACCTCGCTTCCGGCACACGCCAACGCCCGCAGGCAACGTGGCATTTTGCCCCTTGCCACCCACTCAGCGCGGATAATCGGCTCCGCCCCGACTGCCGCTGCCCAGACCCGTGACGCTTTCGCCCCTTCCGACCGAAGCCGGCCCGCCGTTCTTCGCCCCGCTGCGCTGCCGCGATGCCGACAGCGCAGCAGGACAAGTGCGGGTCATCTACGAGCACTCGAGTGCGTACCTGCGCGACATGCTGCAGCGTTTCGTGGCCGGGGAGGATGTGCCGGCCCGTGTCCGCGCCTGTTACCCCTTCGTGCGCGTGCACACCGCGACGGTCGCACGGGCCGACTCGCGGCTCGCCTATGGGTTCGTCGCGGGTCCGGGCACCTACGAGACGACGCTCAGCCGCCCCGACCTCTTCTCCGACTACTACCGCGAGCAGTTCCGCCTTCTGATCGAGAACCATCGGGTGGCGATCGAAGTCGGCACCAGCCGGCAGCCGATGGCGGTGCATTTTTCGCTTGCCGAGCACGATCACATCGAAGGCACGCTGACGCCCGCTCAGCGCCTGCTCCTGCATGACCGCTTCGACCTGCCCGATCTGAGTGCCATGGACGACGGGATCGCCAACGGCACGCACGAACCCGGGCCGGGCGAACCGCACCCGCTCGCGCTGTTCACCGCTCCAAGGGTCGACTACTCGCTGCACCGTCTGCGCCACTACACGGGCACGATGCCCGAGCACTTCCAGAACTTCGTGCTGTTCACGAACTACCAGTTCTACATCGACGAGTTCGTGCGGCTCGGGCACGAATTGATGGCGACCGGCGATGGCGCGGGCGACGGTTATGTCGCCTTCGTCGAGCCGGGCGACGTCGTGACGCCGCGCGGCGGCGGTCCGGCGCGGGCCGCGCCGACGCGGCTCCCTCAGATGCCCGCCTATCACCTGGTGCGTGACGACCGGGCCGGGATCACGATGGTCAACATCGGCGTCGGCCCGGCCAACGCGAAGACGATCACCGACCACATCGCCGTGCTGCGGCCTCACGCGTGGATCATGCTCGGACACTGCGCCGGCTTGCGCAACACGCAGCAGCTCGGCGACTACGTGCTGGCGCACGGCTACGTGCGCGAGGATCACGTGCTCGACGAAGACCTGCCGCTGTGGGTGCCGGTGCCGCCGCTTGCCGAAGTGCAGGTGGCACTCGCGACCGCCGTGGCCGACGTCACGCAGCTGACCGGCTACGAGCTTAAGCGCGTCATGCGCACCGGCACCGTCGCGAGCACCGACAACCGCAACTGGGAGCTGCTGCCGCATCGCACGCCGATGCGCCGCTTCAGCCAGAGTCGCGCGATTGCGCTCGACATGGAAAGCGCAACCATCGCAGCCAACGGATTCCGCTTCCGCGTGCCCTACGGAACCCTGCTGTGCGTGAGCGACAAGCCGCTGCATGGCGAGATCAAGCTGCCAGGCATGGCGAACGAGTTCTACCGCGCGCGCGTCGATCAGCACCTGCGCATCGGCATGCGCGCGATCGAGTTGCTGCGCCAGCAGCGCCCGGATCAATTGCACAGCCGCAAGCTGCGCAGCTTTGCGGAAGTGGCCTTCCAGTAGCGGTCGGGCAGCGTGATGGGTCCGAAGCCGCCGTTCGAGTTCCTGGGACCCCTGGTTCGTTTCGTGCTCTTCTGGCTTGGCGTCGTGCTGGTGATCGGCGGAATCTCGACCATCGAGACGCTGCGCCAACCCGACCTGGAGGCGTGCCGCAGGGACGGCGATTGCATTCAGATCTCCCAGGCCGGCCTCGAGTTCGCGTGGACCGAAGATGCGTACGCCGCGGTCAGGACCTGGTCGGAGCCGACCCGCAAGCGCGCCGCGGAAGCGCTGCGCGCGGACTCGTGGATCCTGGTGCCCGGCTACGTGCTCGTGCTCGGCATTCTCTGCGGCGCGGCGGCTCGGCGCTGCGATCAGCGCAGCTACCGCCGGCTCGGCGTCGCGATCTCGTGGCTGGTCTTCGTCGCGGGCGCCGCGGACCTGGCTGAAAACACGCTGATCGGCATGGCGCTCGAGCGGCCTGGCGGCGCGGTCCTGAGCGCTCTCGCCGTCGCGGTGTCGCTCAAGTGGGCGCTGGCGGGAATTGCGCTGCTCTACGCAACGCTCGTGCCGCTCAGCCGCTGGGTTCTCGGCCGAGGTTAGGCGACTCTGCGCACGCGCTTGCGCTCCTGTGACCGCGATCGTGGCGCTCGGTCTCGTCACGATCGTGCTGGGCGTCGCGACGCTCGATGTGCCGGAGCAGGCTGGAGCGGCAACGAGCAGGACGTGACCAAAGGCACCGACATCGAAGTCGCCAGCGACCGTCATTGCGGGCGGCGCGAGCAATCTCGGCGCTCGCCAGCTGGATCCCTCGCGATCGCTCGGGATGACAAAAACAGTCTGGCCGAACTGGCTTTTTCGCCTCGAGCTGATGCGCCCCGTCGACCTACGACGGCAGGAAGTCCACCGGCCAGGTGACCGTCATCAGGTCGACGTCCTTGGCGCCGAAGTCGAACTGGCGGATGCGGGCGAGCAGCTTGCGCTCGAGATCGGCCGCCTTCAGCTCGCTGGAGACAATGCGCAGGTCGATCACCTGTCCCGACGGCGCGATCTTCAGCTCGAGCACCACCTTGCCCTCCAGCGACGGATCGTCGCGCAGCGCACGGTTGTAGATCGCGTAGATCGCACCCTTGTTGCGTTCGAAGACGAGCTTGATCTCTTCGATGGAGCGCGAGGCCTTGCCGCTGGCGCCACGCTGCAGCGTGCCGCCCTTGCCGGCGCCGCCGCCGCCACCCCCACCGCCGCCGGCGCCGCCGCCACCCCCGCCGCCGGCGACCCCTTCAACAAGCGTGGTCGCCCGCCCGGCGAGGCCTCCGCCGCCGGTGTTGCGGCTGTAGCCGGCGGTATTGATACCGCCGCTGCCGTTGGTGGCGTTCGATGTGATGAGCGCGCGCTCCGGAATGCCCGCATCGGTGCCTGCTCCCACGCCCACGCCCACTCCCGTGCCGACGCCGGGACCCTGCTTGATGTCCTGCTTCAGCTGAACCGCCACCGGGGCGCCACGGATCTCCGCGAGTTCATCCTTCAGCGCCAGCAAGCCGACGCCCGAAGCCTTCTTGCGTGCGTTCTCGAGCTTCTCGCCGGGCGGCTTGTTCGGCTCCGGCTTGCGCGCCTCCGGCACGGGCGCCTTGGTCGGCTCCGGCTTGGCCGTCTCGGGCACCTTGGTCGGATTCTGCTTGTCGTCGGTGCCCGGCAGCTTTTCGACCTTCGGCGGAGCCGGCGGCGGCACCGGCTTGGATTCGAGCAGCAGCTTGGCGAACTGCGGCGGCAGCTCCTGCACCTCGGTGCGATCCACCTTCGGGACCGGGATCCACGGCATCAGCAGGAAGAGCAGCGCGACGATGGCGAGAACGCGCTTGACGATGCGCTTGAAGCGCTTTTCGTCATCTTCCGAAACCGTCCACGGCAGGACCGCGTGACGGAAGGAAACGTAGTGGTCAGCGGCTGTCATTACGCGTCGTGTTTCGGAGTGACGGCGAACGAGACTTCGCTGAAGTTCGCACGCGCGCACGTGACCATGACCTTGCGCAGCAGGCGGTAGGAGATGTCCTTGTCGCCCATGATCGTGATGGCCTTGCTCTGCGCTTCGTTTTCCTTGCGGATCGTCTGCACCTTGGCCTGCGTATCGAGCTCGGCCTTCAGCGGCTCGATCAGGTCGCCGGTGGCGGCCATCACGTCGGCGACCGACGCGACCTTGCGCCCCTGCACCAGGATGTCCTTGTCGTTGACCACCAGCACCACGGTCTCCTTCGGCATCGTCTCCGAGGTGGACTCGGGCAGCTTGACCGCCTTCGAGCTCGGCAGCACTTCGACCGCCGCGGTATTCGAGAGCAGGAAGAAGATCAGCAGCGTGAAGATGTCGATCAACGAGACGAGGTTCATGTCGAGCGTCGTCTTGTTGCGCGCGCGCCGCTCGGCGCGCTTCTGCAGCGGGGTCGGGTTCATGATCCCTTCGCCTTTGCAACGCTGATGGGCGCGTCGCCCACCGAAATCTGCGGAAACAGGTCGGCGTACACGATGCGTGCGCCATCGACCGTCCTGGCAGTGCGCATCGCGTCCATCACGCGCACCAGCATCTCGTACGACGTGTTGGGTTCGGCCAGCACCGTGGCCTCGGCCTTGTCCGGGAACTGCTTCTTCACTTCGCGCAGGATCTCGCCGAGGCGCTTGGTGTCCGGCGCGTTGTTGACGTTCGGCACGCGCTCGATCAGGCCGCCGATGCGATCGCCGACTTCGAGCGCATCGGGGCGGATCACCACTTCGAGCTGCAGGTTGTTGGTCTTCAGCTGCTCGACGCCCGAGGACTTCGCCGGCAGCGACAGGTCGAGCACCGCCAGGCGGGTGAAGACCGCCGTCGACAGCAGGAACGGCACGAGCACGACGATCAGGTTCAGGAACGCGGTGATCTCGAGCTCGGCATGGTGCTTCTTGCGGAAGCGTCGCGCCATGGCTACCTCCTGACGAACCGTGCGCTCAGTGCGCGGCGTGCGCCGCTTCGTGCATCTGGGTCTGCGCCATGTTCAGGAAGCTGACCTTCGCGGCCTCCAGGCTGTCGACGATCTCGGAGGCACGCGCCTGCAGGAACGCATGCACCAGCAGGAACGGAATCGCCACCATCAGCGCGAACGCGGTGTTGTTCATCGCGATCGAGATGCTCGCCGAGAGCAGCTCGGCCTTTTCGGCGGGGTTGACCTGGGCCACCGCGGTGAACGCCTTGATCAGGCCGATGATCGTGCCAAGCAGGCCGACCAGGGTGATCACATTGGCGAAGGTCGCGATGTAGTGGGTGCGCTTTTCCAGGCGCGGCACGATCTCCATCATGCCTTCTTCCATTGCCGCATCGATGTCCTCGCGGCGCCGGGCCGACTTCAGGCGGCTCAGGCCGTTCACCAGGATCTTGCTGATGGCCGCGTCCGACTTCGCGGCATAGCTGTAGACCTCCTTGAACTTGCCGCCCTCGAGCATCGGCTTGAGCCGATCCCAGGTCTTGCGGTTGTCCGCGCGCGCGCGATTGAGGAACAGGAAGCGCTCGATGGCGATCGACAGGCCGAGCGCCATGATCAAGAGACTCGGATAGATAAAAAGGCCGCAATCCTGGAAGAACTTGACGGCCGTCGCAAATGCACTCATCGCTGATCTCCGATATCGACTACATGTCTGTGGCTGGACAAACCGGCTACTTGGCCGGCGCGGCGGGCGCCGGCGCTTTCTGCTGCACCATCGCGTCGTAACGCACCTGGCGCCTGAATACGTCGCGGTCGATCGGGGCCAGGGCCTCGTCGAGCACGCTCACCATGGGCCGCGGCGACAGGTCCGCCGGCATCGGCTTCTTCCACGGCACGATGTAGAGCACCTTCGGCAGCTCGCGGTTGCCGATGATCTGGGTCTTGTCGATGTCGGCGCGGTCTTCCGCGCAGACCGGCGCCGCGCAGACCGCCGCGGCGACGAGCACGCCTGCCGAGATCGTTTTCATCCTTGCTCCCTGCGGGCAGCCAGGCTGCGTGGCTGGTTACGGTTGCGAAGATCGCTGGTCCACTTCTTCACCTTGTCATCTCCACCCGGCGACAAGGACAAATACCGATCGTATAGCTCGAGCGCGCGCTGGCCGTCCCAGAGATAAACGTCGTAAAGAATCCCCAAATTCAGGCAGGCGAGCGCGTAGTTGGGATCGAGCGCAAGCGCCTTTTCGTACGCCTCGCGCGCCTTGCCGAACTGGCCCACCATTCGATAGGCGATGCCGAGCTGGTTGTAGTAGACGGGCCGCTTCGGATTGGCGGCGACCGCGCGCTCGAGCGCGGCGACCGACTCGTCGAGCTTCTGCCTCTGCCGGTAGACGAGGCCGAGATTCGCGTGCGGGCCGCCGAGCTCGGGATTGGATTTCGTAAGGGCGAGAAAGTAGCGCTCGGCATCGTCGAGCTTGCCCGCGATCAGCGCCCGCCGCCCCAGTTCGAAATCGCGCTGGACGGCAGGATTGAGCGGCACTTCGCTCTCGACGGGCACCGCCGCCTCGGCCTGGGCGGTCGCTTCCTGGGATGCTGCCGTCTTCTGCGCGGGGTTGCCCGCGGCCGGTGCGGGCACGCCTTTCTTGGCGGTCTCCTGCACGGCCGGCGTCGCTGCCGCCGTCTTGTCGGGCGCGGCATTGGCCTGCCCGGACTGCTTGCCGCCAGGGATTTCCGGCCCCGTCAGCAGCGCACAGCCGGCAGCGAGCGCGGCGAGCGCGCCCGCCGCGGCGATGCGCGGCAGCGAATCAGCGAATCGCATCGACCACCACCTCGCTGATTTCGACCTTGCCGTAGCGTGCGGGCCGCAGCTTCGCCAGGGCGGTGAAACTCTCCTTGACCCACTTGTCATAGATGCCCTCCGCCGTACGGTGCGCGTTGACTTCATGCAGTTCGATGGCCTTCTCCTCGAACGGGAAGGCCTGTTCTTCGAGCAGCACGTTGTATTGCTCGAGCTCGTCTTTCGAGAGCTTCTTCGGCCGCTGCGACGACATCAGGGCCTTGCCGAAATCCGAATACAGCTCTGCCGTCTGGTACGTCGCGGCCGTGGCGACATCGGCGACGCCGTATTCGGCCGCGGCGGCGTACCCCTTGAGCGCAACCTCCATCTTCGCTTTCTTCGTCTTCAGCGACTGCTTGAGCGGCTCGACCAGCGCGACCCTGCGATAGTCGTCGGCCGCGGGTTGCGCGAGCGCCAGCGTCGCCGTGGCACCTAGGTAGCGCGTGCGATTGGTGCGATCGGATCCGCCCGTGAGATCCGCGACCTGGATCTCCTTCATCAGCGCGAGCTCGCGCGCCGGATTGCCGTCGTCTTTCGCCATGCGGGCGAGGCGATAACGCGCCTCGACCGCAGGCTCGAGCGGCTGCGGATACTGCTTGACATAGCGCTCGTACACGCGCACGGCCTGGGCGCGGGAGCTGGCCTTCTCGTACATCTCGGCGGCCTGCCACAGGCCCGTGCGCGCGAGCTGCGGATCCTTGTTGGCCGCGGCGAGCTGCTCGAATTCGCCGGCAGCCTGCGCCCAGTTGCCCTTCTCGACATAGGCGACGGCGAGCTTGCTCGAGACCTCGCCCTGCAGCGGATGGCGCGGGAAGCGCTGGCGGAAGTCCTCCAGCGTGCGGATCGCGGCGTCCCAGTCCTTGAGCGCGATGAGCGCGGCGCCGGCGTCGTATTGCGCCGTCGGACGTACGGACGACAGCGGCGCGGCATCGGCGACGCGGTTGAAATGACCGACGGCATCGCGCAGGTTGCCCTGGGCGCGCGCCTGCTCGCCCTGCTTGTAGATGGAGGCCGCCAGACGCTCGGTGAGTTCGGCGCGCGCGGGGTCTCTCTCCGGTGTCAGCGCGAGCACCTGCCCGTAAGCCTGTTCGGCCCGGTCGAACTTGCCGCGTTCGAAGTTGGTGTGCGCGATCACGGTCCAGGCGACCTTGCGCTGCTGGGCCGCAACCGGCGGCTTCAGCATCACCACCTGGTCAGCGACCGCGAGTGCCCGATCGGGATCGTTCAGCGTGTAGAGCTTTTCGGCCGCGTTCGTCAGCACCGCGCCGGTCCGCTGGTCGTCGGGAAACGCCTTGGCGAAGCGCAGCGCGCTGTCGACACCGGCGAGCTGCACTTTCTTCAGGTCGGCCGCGGCGGCGCGCTTTTCGAGCTGCGCATATGCGAGCAGGGCCGCGTAGCCCGCGTCGGCGCTCTTGGCATGCTTCGGATACTGGTATGCCGCCTTTTCGTATTCGACCGACGCCTCCGCGAAGCGCGCGTCCTCGAACAGCAGCTCGGCGAGCAGGAAGTTGTTCTGTGCCGCCTGTGGGTCAGTCGGGAAGGACTCCAGGTACGAGCGATACCAGCGCACCGCCTCCTGGTAGTCCTCGCTCTTCTTGCTCTTCTGCGCGGCGGCGTGGTAGTGGCGCGCGAGATCGGCTACGTGCACCTTCACGAGCGGTTGCGCCCGCTCCCACGCCGCCGGGTTGGCACGCCGGAATTCGCTGTTGGCGCCGTAACTCGCGGCGTAATTCTTCTTGGCCTCGAGCGCCAGCGTCGCGAAGCCGGCGCTCTGGTAGATGTCGATCACGCGCGCCTGCATCAGCGGCGCCTGCGCGTGCAGCGGCTGGCGCTGCACGAAGGCCGCGAACGCGTCGGCGGCGTCCTTGACGCGATCCTGCTTGATGTACAGCTCGGCCAGTTGCTGGTAGACGCGGAACTCGTATTCGCGCCGGCCGCGCGAGTTGATGTAGGGCGGGATCGCATTTGCGCCCTGCAGGTTTTCCAGGCTCAGGCTGGTCACGCGGAACGTGTCTTCGACCAGCTCCCGATCGGCGCGCGTCAGGCCCGGCACCGCATCCAGGTCGGCATCGCCCTTGCCGATCAGCTTGCGATCGAGCACGCCGAAAAACGACGTCAGCCCGTCCTCCAGCCGGCCTTGCTTGTACAGCGCCCACCCGTGCATGTAGAGGGCGCGCTCGTAGTAGGGCGTCGAGTCGCCGCTCTTCATCGTGGTCGCGTAGGCCTGCTCCGCGTTCGCGTAATCGCGCAGCGTGAACAGGACTTCGCCGCGGCGGAACTGCGCCTCGTCGCGATAGCGCGACTTCGGAAAGTCCTGCACCAGCCTGTCGAGCGTCTTGAGCGCGGTCTCGAGCTGGCCGCCGAGTTCGTAGGCGCGGGCCAGCTGGTAGTAGACGCGATCGTTGCCCGGATCGTTCGGGTAGGCCTTGAGGAAATCGTTGTATTGCTTGACGGCCGCGCCGTAATCGACGGTCGGAGCGGCGTTGCTCTCGCCCGCCGCCTGCGTGTCGACGCGATCCATTTCGAGATCGCCCAGGCGGCGCAGCGCTTCCTGCCGATGCGGGTCGCGCGGTGCCGCCTTGAGGAAATCCTGGTAGGCGAGCGCCGCGCTCTCCTCGCGTTTTTCGACGCCCTGGTCCGGCGCGATCGCGACCTGCCGGCCCTCGAGGCTCTTCAGCGTCGGCGGTTCGGCAACCTTCGGCGCCTTGCTGCTCGAGCAGGCCGCGAGCCCGAGCGCCGCGAGCACGGCGAGGCAAACGGCGCGGCTATTGCTGCTGGCCGTTTGCATTGCCGCTCTCCTTCGCCAGCCGGGCGCGGTCATAGATCTGCGCGACGGCGAAACGCGCCTGCGTCCCATAGGACGCCAGACGCTCCTTCTGCTCCTCCAGCGCGGCCACCGCGAGTTCCTGGATGTATTGCTGCTGCTCGGCCATCAGCGTGGCGACGCGCGGCGCGAGGGCGCGCAGGCGCTGGTCCAGTTCCACGATGCGCGCACCGAGGCGATCGAAGCGCGCCGGCTCCTCCCGCTCCGCTTGCGCCAGGGCCGCGTCGTGCTGGCGCGCATCGGCGAGCCCGGTGTCGATCTCCTTGAGCGATTTCTTCGCGTCCCACAGGCGCGCGGCAAACTGATCCGAAAGCTGCCAGCTCAGCGCTCCGGCGACGCGGCGGAAGCGCTCGCGCAACAGGTCCAGATCCGGATCGTTGTCGGCGCCCGATCTTTCGAGCAGCTTGCGCACGCCCTCGAACCGCTGGATCAGGTCGCGCTCGCGCGCGTCTGCCAGCGCGATGCCGTCACCCTCCTGTTCGGCGGCCGCCAGGTCGTTCGCCGCCTCGTCGCGCCGCCGCTCCAGGTCGTCGATGTTCAGCGCACGATCCTTGGCCTGCACCGCCGGCAGGCGCTCCGCGAACGCGCGACGCCGGTTCTCCAGCATGTCGTTCAACGCGCCCAGGCTCTCCTGCCAGTGGTTCAGATTGTGTGACAGGAACAGCAGGTCGCGGTAGTTCTTGAACGCCTCCTGGAACTCGTGCTGGGCGAGCACGTGCGCGAGGTGCGCGCCGTGCGGCATGTCCGGGAGTTCGGTGATGTTCCAGAACCATCCCATCTCTTCGCCGGGATTGCGCTCGAGCAGCCCGGTCAGCAACTTGCCGGAACGGATCGCGGCGATCGACTCGTCGAGGTCGGTGTCCTCGTGCGCGAAGATGGCGATCGCATCCTTGTAGCGGTCGAGCGCCTGCCCGTATGCGCCGAGTTCCGCGAACGCGTATGGCACGGCGAGCTTGGCTTCGAGCACGGCCGCATCGACCGGCGTGCGCACCGAGAGCTCGGTCCAGGGCACCAGGGCCACCTTGGGCTGCTTCAGCGCCGCGGCAGCCCACCCGAATCCGAGCAGCGCCTTGGTGGCGAGCATGCCGTTCAGGCGCACGCGCTCGAGATAGGCGCGCGCATGCTCCGGATCGTTGCCCTGGAGCGCGGAGAAACCGAGCGCCAGGTTCGCCTTGTCACGCAGCGCGAGGTATTCCTCGGTCGCGGCCGGCGTCTTGCCGATCTCGTCCAGCAGGGCGACGCCGCGCGCCGTCTCGCCGCTCTTGATCAGGGCCACGCCAAGGTTGAAGCGCGCGTACAGGGCCGGGCCGGTCTTGCCGCGGACCTGCTCGAGCTCGTGCGCCGCGCCGACGTAGTCCTGGCGCGCCATCAGCAGGTTCGCCTTGAGCAGGATCCGCTCTTCCTCGAGCTCCGGTGTGAGCCAATGCGTGATGTGATCGATCGCCTCTTCGGACTGCGCGAGCAGGCCGCGCTGGTAGCGGATCTTGGCAAGGTACAGCCACGCGCGGTCGCGGATCGGCGGCGGCGCGCCGTGCTCGATGAGCTGGGCGAAGATCTCGCCTGCTTCCTTGTGCAGGCCGTAGGAAAGGAACAGGCCGCCACGCAGGATCTCGGCGTCGTCGGTGTGGTTCGGCATGCGCTCGAAGTGCTGCGACACCATCAGGTTGGTGACCGCGGTGAAGTAGCGCGCCTGGTAGAAGTAGAACAGCGTGTCGCCGTAGTGCGGATCCTTCACGACGCGCGGGCCGGGATTCTGTGCCAGCGCAGCGCCGGTGGTCCCGCCCGCGGCCAGCAGGCCGAGCAGGACGCCGGCGGCGCCGGCCCGGCGCAGGAATGAAAGAAGGAAACGCACGCCCACGCCCGCCTATTGCCAGATCTTGACTTCGAACTCGGGCTGCAGCTTGCCGGTGGAGTCCTTGATCTGCAGCTCGATGTACTTGGGCTCGGTGCCCTTTTCGAACTTCACCGTCGTGCCGCGTTTGTAGTCGCGATCGTGCGGACCCTTGCCGGTGAAGAATGCGACGATCTCGTGCTCGCCGGTCTTGAGGTTGCCGACGTAGACGCGCTGCACGCCGCCCCGGTGCAGCGCCTGCACCTCGCTCGGCGTGTAGAGATAGTTGGTGACGTCCTTGTCGTCCAGCTTCACCTTCACCGAGTCGAGCGAGAACAGCTTGCCCACGTCCATCGAGACGAACACGGCGATCTGCGTGTTGGCCGGGAACAGCAGTTCCTCCTCCAGCACCATGAGGTCGCGGTTCAGCCGGATCACCTCGCCTTTGACGTCCTGGATCCGGTCGTCGAGTCCGGCCGCCGCCGGCGTGGCGGGCTGCGCGGCGGTCGTGCCTTGCGGCACCGGCAGCGGCTTGTCTTCCGCGTGCGCGACGCCGAAGGCGGCGCCGACGAGCACGAGTGCCAGGGCATGGCGGAATCGAATGAACATGCGTCGACTCGCTTAGAAGGTTGCCGAAACGAACATCTGCACGATGGTGGCGTCGTACGAGTACAGGCTGCCGGTGCGGACGTCGGTGAAATCGCTGAAGTTGAAACGCGTGCGCTCGAGCGCGCCGTTGAGCTTGATCTCGTACTGGCCGGGAACGCGCTTCGCCGTGTACGCCACGCGCGTGCCCAGGCCGTAGCTCTTGAAGGCGGAGAGCTGGCGATTGCGTGTGACGTATGTGCGGAGCTCCGACGCGTCGTCGCTGTAGAACAGCGCGTCGCTTTGCGTGTAGTAGCGCAGGTAGGCGTCGCCGAGCCAGACATCGCTGCCGAAGTAGCGGCTGTAGCCGAGCTCGAGCGTGCTCGAGCGGATGTCCCAGGTATCCCAGAAGTAGCGGTATTGAGCGCGCAGCGTGTCGTGCGCGATCGTCCCGAGGTCGTCGATGGCGCTCAGCTTCAGCGCCCGGCTGGTCCGGGTGCGCGGAACGTTTTCCGGCACATACCCGGAAAGCTCCCGTGCAACCCGGTACGGACTGCCGAGAAAGCCGTCGTCCGAAATGGCTTCGAAGTTCGCGCTCACGAGGACGTGCGGCGTCAGTATCTGGCTCGCGCCGAGCCGGTAGTGCCAGTGCCTCGCGTTGTCGAAGAAACCTTCGCCCTTCTTGCCGACCTTGTCCCACCCGCGGGTGTAACCCATGCTGATCGTGGTGAGCCCGCCGAACACTTCCTGCGCAACGTCGATGCCGAAGCTCTTGGCGATGTAGTCGGGCTCGGAACTGTTGCTGCCCGACAGCGTGATCGTCGCGTCGCGATAGACGTAGTCGAGGCCGAGGATCTCCTCGTGGCGGCTTTCCTTGTAGGGGCTCGCCGTCGTCACGACGTCGATCGACGCATTGCTCACCATGTCGAGGTAGTAGCTGCCCGACAACGAAACCTTGTCGGCGATGCTCTTGCGCACCAGCACGGCGGGGCCGCTGGCACGCGTGCCACCGCCGTCGTAGTAGTGGTACATCACGTCGGCGCGGTCCTCGGGCAGTTCCGCCGCACGTGCCGTTCCCGCGGCCAGCAGCCCGGCGAGCGCCCCCAGCATGTGGGCCGCCGCCGCATAGGGAAGGCGCACGCGCCGCCGGCCGGCGACCGCGAGCAGCGCCAGGCGCCAGCGCCCGAGCAGCGCAGGCAGGCCGCTGGTGTTAGTTACAGCCACACCCGCCCCCCTGCACGCCGGTCGCTCCGCGCGCGCCCTCGCGCACGTCGCGCACGTGCTCGAAGTGCTTGTCGGAGAGCGCGTCGCGTGACAGCTTCATGATCGGGTCGGCGAGGCGCTCGCGCTCGTACGGCTTGACCCACGGCTCGATGCTGCAACCCGCAAGCAGCGCGACGAGCGCGAACGCGAGAGCCGGCGGCGCGGCCCTGAGCAGCAAGGACCTCATTCTTTCAACAGCTCCCGGATCTGTTTTTCGTAGGTTTCTTCGTAGCCATCGCGATAGCCGCGGTGGATGTAACGCACCTTGCCGTCGCGATCGATCAGCACCGTCGACGGCATCGTGGAGAGGTCGTAGAGCTTGCTCACCTTCTTCTCGGTATCGAGCAGCACGGGAAAGCGCAGCCCGAGTTTGGTGGCCAGCGCCGCCGCCTGGTGCGGGTCCTCGTCGATGTTGATGCCCAGCAGCTGGAAGCCCGACGCGCGGTACTTGTCGTACAGGCGCGCAAGGTGAGGCATCTCGATGCGGCACGGGCCGCACCAGGTCGCCCAGAAATTCACCATCACCACTTGGCCGCGCTGCTCCTGCAGGCGCATGTTGGGTCCTTCCAGGCTGCGCAGCGCGAAGTCCGGTGCCTTGGTGGCCGGCGTCAGCGCCGCCGGCGCCGCCACCGCGACCGCCAGCAACGCCGTGCCGAACAGCAGCCTCGCAAAGCGCAGGCGCACTACCCGGTGCGCCGTATCTCGTTCCATGGTCATGAATGACATCCGTCAGAAGAAGAAGGTCAGACCGGCACTGAATTCGAGGTTCTGCGTATCCTGCTTCTGGCCGAGGACGTCGAGCGAGTACCGGTGATTGCGCATGTCCGCCTGCACCGAGAACCAGTCCTTGAAGAACACGCGCAGGCCGAGCCCGTAGTTGATCGTCAGGCGGTTCTGCTCGAGGAAATGCGTGCTGCCCACGCCGCCGATCAGGTACAGGCCGGACGCCTTGGCGATGTTCTTGCCGAGGAACACCTCGCCGGGCAGCACGTTGTAGCCAGCCGAAAGGTTGTAGTAGTAAAGCGGCTCCTCGGGCTGCGGAAAGATGCCGCCCGGCAGGATCTGGCGGTAGTTCTCGTCGCTCACCTTGGTGCGTCCGTACACGCCCTCGACGAAGATGTCCTCGGTGATGTGGTAGCCGAGGCGCGCGCCGTACAGGAAGCTGGTGCCGAAGTTCTGGGCGGCGTACGAGCCGAGAAACAACCCGAACTCGATGTCGTTGGACGGGAACTTCGGCAGCCTGACTTCGCGCCTCTCGACCTCGGGCTGGATCACCTGCTCGTTCGCCGGCTGCTCGCCGGCCGGCGGTTGGTCGGCGGCGCGCGCCGGCTGCGCCGTCAGCGCGGCGAGGAAGACCAGCGAGAGCGCAAGTGACTGGAAACGCATGACTGGGCCATCAAACGGTCAGAAGAAGAATGAAAGTCCGAGCGTGGTGGCCCGATACTCGCCGCTGCGTGTGTCCGCGATGTACGCGGTGTAGATCGTGTAGTCGAGGCGCGCGACGAACCGGTCGGTGAGGTGGTAGCGCGCGCCGATCGAACCGTTCGCCAGGCTGACGTTGGTCGTGATGGCGCCGACGAGGCTCGCATTCGGGATGTTCTTGAACCGGCCCAGGCCGATGCCGAAGAACGGCGACAGCCGCTTGTCCGACCAGGGCTCCACGTTGAGATTGACGTGCCAGAGGTCGGTACCCGAGTAGACGCCCTGCACCTGGCCGATCGTTGCCTCGACCGACAGCGTGTCGGTGAAGCGATACGCGGTCCAGACCTTCAGCATCGGCTCCTTGTCGAACTGCCCGTATGCAGCGCCCATCTCGAGCCTGCGTTGCAGGTAGTCGTCGAGCAGGATGTCGCGAAACGTCTTCTTGCCGCCCGCCTCGGTCAGCGTGGTCTCGAGTTGCTGGCGGGTGACCCAGCCCTCCTTGCCCTTCTCCGTACGCACCTTGTACCAGTCGGTGTGGCGCAGCAGGATCTGGATCCGCTCGTCGCGCGCCGCGACGTAGTAGATCGGATAGCCGCGCCCCGGCCCCGTGCGCAATTCGATGTACGGGTCGGCGACGATCAGTGTCTCCGTCTCTTCCGCCGCACGCGCCGGCGCAAAGCCGAGCGCGGCCGCGAGCGCGGCCGCCGCGAAGGCACAGCGCGCAAGTCGCCAGCGCCAGTGGATCAGTGCGGCAACGACGCGGTTCATTGGAGGGTGTTGCACGTGCCGGCATTCGGATCTGGAGGCGTGAACATGCTGTAGGTCGCGGTGCTGAACTCGTCCTGCCCCAGCGGCACCGGGTTGGTGATCCAGTACTCCATCAGCTTGACGTGCGGGTCCTGGTCGCTCGTGAAGATCTGCCCACCGCCGTGCAGGACGCCGCGCAGCAGCGGCTTGTTCAGCAACCGGCTCTGCGTCGGCGCGCTGATCACGACCTGGCCCTGCGCCGAGATGAAGTTCTTGTACATGTCGCCCGCGCGAATCATGTCGGGCGTGTTGGCGGGATCGGTGACGTCGACGACCTGCGCATTGGGGAACAAGCGCAGCGCGCCTCCGGTTCCATTCGTGGCGTCGTGGCAACCGGAGGCGCCGCACGTATTGGGGCCGAATTGCGTGAAGAAGATCGGATTGATGCACCGCTGGAAATACGCGAACGCGAGCTTCTGCTGCCCGGTGACGGGCGGGTTGTCGACGGGACCCACGCACGCCGCGAGTCCCGTCGACACGAGAAGGAAAAGACCGCGACCAGTGGTGGTGAGCGCCCTCCTTAGTGTGTTTGCCCGTTCATCAACCGTCATGGAGTACAGCCGGACGCTATCCAGTTCGCGATCGTGGTGTAGTTCGCGCTGCCTGCCGGCAGCACGGCGGTGGTTTGCCCGACGGCACCCGATGGATGCGGGATCGTCGACGGGCGGCTGAGCAGATAGTTCGACGCGGGTTGACACGTGTCGGAGATCATCGTCAGCACGACGTTGAAGTCGCCATCCGGATCGCCGGTGAGGACGAGACGGTTCTGGAAGAACGACGTTCCCGCGGGCGTGGTGGTGCTGCCGATGGCCTGGTGGCAGTTCGCGGCGCAGGTCGACAGGATGATCGGATAGACCTGCGACTCGAACGTCGTTTCGCTGAGTGTCGCCACCGTGCGCATGCCGGACGAACCGTTGAACGGATCGTTGTAGTACTTGCCGCCGAGGTCCATGAACTCCGTGATCAGGCGCTTCTCGCCTGCATTCAGCATCGTGCTGTGGTCCGGCGCCGTGCTCGGTGGGTTCGGATGCGCCGCGATCGAGGCGGCATCGGCCATCAGGCTCTCGCCGAACATGATTTCGGCCAGGCGGCTCTTGCGCGAGAGACCGAGCGCCTCGTCTTCGCTCGCGTCGGTGTTGACGAGCGCCGGACCGCGTACGACCACCTCAACCCCTTCTTCGATGGTCGTCTGCGGCAGCCCCGTGGTGGGATCGATCACCGGGTCGCCCACCATCAGCTCTTCATACGAGGTCAGGCGGCCGGTGCCGGACGTCGTCCCCAGCAGGTCGAGCTTGACCGGGTCCGTGTGGCAGTTCGTGCACGTGTTGGCGCCGCGGTCACGCGTCCACAGCGGCTGGATATGGTCGGGGTAGTTGATGATGCCGTTGGTCGGAACTGCGGTCGCGAGATCGTCCGCCGGGTTGGGGTTGCCCGTGTACATGAGCGAAATCGACGGGCGGGCATTGGCAGGACTCGCCGCCCAGACGTCGGTGTAGACCGGGTCGGCGGCGAGGTTCAGCAACGTCGGGTCGAGACGCGTGCGCGTCGAGGCCATCGTTTCACCGGACTGGTGCGCGTTCGCGAGCGCCGGCGTCAGGCCGGCCGGCATGGTGTTGACGACGGTGCCGGAGTTGATCGCGGCGCCGCGGCGAGGGCTGTGGCAGCCGTCGCACGTGCGGCGTTCGCCCGGGCGGACCTGGATCCAGTTGGTGTGCGTCTGGAAGGCACGACCCTTCGCGTCGAGGACCGCGAGGCCGATCGGTGTGTCGGCCGGCACGACAAGCTTGAACGAACCGTCGGGCTCGATCGGCGCGTAGCCGAGGATCTGCTGCGGTTCGAAGTCGGTGTCGCCGATCGCCGAGCGCAGGCCCATCGTGCTGGAAGGAGGCGCGACCGCACGGATCGCGCGCACGAAGCGCGCGGGTGCGCAACCGTACGCCGCATTGTTCGGATCCTTCATCTTCACGAGGTCCGCGATCTGCGGGCGCGTGTCGGCCGGATCGGTGGGTGCGGTCTTGGCGATGGCCGTGGTGCAGCCGGCACCGAGATCCGCGGCCGTCAGCACCGGGTCGCCCATGCGGCCCAGGCCGTCGGTGTCATAGACCGAACGCACCTCGAGCAGGCCCAGGTTCTGCGACGCGAGTGTGGCGTCGACCGGCGTGGGATCGGCGGCGCTCGGCTCCGTGCGCCCCTGGATCGCGATGGGATCCGTGTACTTGAAGCCGGCGGGCGGCGCGGCGACGATCAGGAACGTCTGGTTCGCCGGGTTGAACATGTAGATCGCGTACGACGGGTTGACGTTGTCCTGCACCGGATCCGCCGCGATGTCGGTATTCAGGCGGTTCGTGTCGCTCAGGCGCGCGATCTCGTCGGAACTCAGCGTGGCGCATGAGACGACGACGCCGTTTTTCGTCACCTCGCATGGCGCAAACGCAAGCAGCACCCGGTTCGTGCCGTCCCACAGCGGATACGGCGTGGTGATGCGGCCGTAGCGCGAGATCCCGCGATCGAAATTCAGCGGCTGCCCCGTGGCCTGCACCTGCCCGCCGGTCGGGCTGACACCCGCCGTGGCCGGCGTGTTCTCTTCCGAATAGTTGGCCGCGTCGATGAACACGAGCGCGCCGCCCTCGTGCGTGCCGGACAGCGGCATCAGATCGGAGGACAGGAAGCCGGCGTACTGGCCGCTCGGATCCATGTCGCGCGGGTGCAGGAAGCTGTTGCCGGGGCTGTGCGCGCCGTACAGGACGAACATGTCGGTGCCGTCGGGCTTGACCCGGAACACCTTGAAGTGGTTGCGGCCGCCGACGTGATCCCAGCGCGAGAACATGATGTCGCCGTTGGGGCGCACGGTCGGATTGCGGTCGTGGCTCTGATTGACCGAGATCTGCGTGACGTTGTTGCCCTGCGCATCCATCGTGTGCAGGTTGAACACGCGTTCGCGCTCGTATTCGTCGAGCGCGAAGTAGGTGTGACCGTTGAACTGGTTGACGCTGCTCTTGGTCTGGCGGTTGGAGGAGAAGACGAAGCCGCGGCCGGCCGGCAGGTAGGCAGGCGAAACGTCATCGGCCGTGGTGGTGCTGGTGATGCGCCGGAGCGTTCCGCCGGTCAGCCCACCGGTGGTCATGTCGTATTCCCAGATGTTCCAGTGCCCCGTGCACGCAGGCTGCCCGTTGATGGTCGACGTGTTCGAGGTCGGGCAGTTGAGGGCGAAGACGATCTTCTTGCCGTCGTACGACAGCGCCGGCGTCGACGCGTCGCCCTGGCCCTGCGTGATTGACGCCGTGATGTTGGTCTCGGGTGCGCTCGGCGAGGACTTCTCGCGCACGATCAGGTCGCCGCCCGGTGCGGTCGGCCCGCCATTGGTCGGGTTGGCGCTGATCGTGTTCTTGCGCATCACGTAGGCGATGGGCACATCGCCCTGTACCGCGACCGTCGAATCGCTGCCGGTGCCCTTGGAGCAACCGGCGAGAGCGAAGCTCAACGCCAGCGCCGTATAAACAATATGGCGTGCTCCGTCGTTACGAGGCAGGACTGTCATGGATGTCTCCGGACGCTCAATGCGTCGCGAGGGATGCTAGTCATTGGTGACCTCGCGGCACATCGTCCAAAAGTCCGGTGGTGTAGTGAAGGACTCCCATGTCATCGACGATGACTGCGTCGACACCCGGTCTCGATTCGATGAATTGCAGGCCCTTTTGCACCCCCTTTACGAAGACACACTTCGAAAAAGCCTCGGTTGTCAGTCCGTCCTCAGCAATCACCGTCACGCTGTGCACGTGGCTGGGCGACTTTCCCGTTCTCGGATCGATGACGTGATGAAAGCGCATGCCATCGACTTCGAAGAACCGCTCGTAGTCGCCCGATGTGGAAAGCGCGGTGTCCTCGAGCGGAAGCATCGCGACGACCTCGCCGGCGCGACGAGGATCACGAATGCCGATCGCCCACGGCCGGCCACGCCGGTCGCCGACGATGTGGCTGTCTCCGCCCGCGGTGACGATGCCGTGCGCGATGCCGTGCCGGCGCAGGATGGCCGCGCCGTTGTCGACGGCGTATCCCTTCGCGAATCCACCCAGATCGATCTGAGTGCCGGGGTGGGCAAAGCGCACGGTGCGCGCCTGCGGGTCGAGGATCAGGTTCTGGTAGCCGACAGCGCTCCGCGCCGCTTCCAGCTGTGCGTCGGTCGGCCTGATCCCTTTGCGATAGTCGTAAAGCTGGCCGACGCTGGCGAACGTGATGTCGAATGCGCCGTCGGACATGCGCGAGAAAGCGATCGACTTCTGCAACAGCCCGAACATCTCCTCTGTAAGCATCGCCGCGCGATGCGCGGCGACGCGGTTGATGTGCGAAAGCTCCGAGTCAGGCTTGAACGGACTCATCGCGGCATCGATCCGATGCATCTCGCGCATCACCGCTGCGCACGCCGCTTCGCCCGCTGGGCGGTCGTCGCACCACAACTCCACGCGGATCGCGGTGCCCATGATGGCCTGCTCGCGCACCAACCAGCCGGCAGGCGCTTGTGATCGCCGCTTGCCGCTCACGGCCGCACGTTCTAGGAACGCCTGCGCGAGGTTACGCATGCCGTTGAGCATGAAGGCTCGCCTCGTGGCCGACCGGCCCGATAAGCAACGGGATTTGATCCCGACTCGTGGGACCACCGACCGGGCTCGATTCGAGCGCAGTTCCACCAAATGGATTACTGCGCTTCGAGTTCGATCGGATCATGCGAAGCGGCATGTCTATCGCGCGGCACGCGAGGGGCCGATACGCCTCGAGAAATGGGAAGGGGTCCCGACTCTATCGGCGCACCGTTGCACAGTGCACTAGGTTGCCTCCTTCCTTTGCGGGAGTCCTTTTATTCGACTGAACAAACAAGAAGGGCGTCGTTGCAACGACGCCCTTCGAGTCAGAACGGGATCGAGAGTGGTGTCTTATTCACCGCGCTTCGACTTCGCCTTCGGCGCTTCGACCTCGGGGTTCACGGCACTCACCGCCGCCTGCGTCGCGCTTTCGAAGTTCGACTCCGCGGCATCGAACGCCTGGCGGGCGGCCTTGCTGAAGGTGTCGTAAGCGGTATTGCATGCGGCCACTGCGTTCTTGAAGAGCGAAACAACGGGCTCCGATCCGGCCGGCGCGTTGCGCGTCGCGAACTCCACGAACTGCGAGGCCTTTTCGTTTCCTTCTGCGAACTGGCCTTCGACGACGCGGCGCACTTCCGCACCGGCGCTGCTCACGATGCTGTAGACGTTGCGGCTGTAGCCGACGACCTTGTGAAACGCCGGCTGGACGATCGTGCCGCTGACCGCGACGACGTCCTGTGCATCCTTGATGCCGAGCATCGACTGCGTGGTGGCCGCGGATTCGTCCATGGCGGCCTTGATCGCGGCAAGGTTGAGTTCGACCAGCTTCTCGGTGGTGTTCAGCGCCACTTGCGACAGCGCGTAAAGCGCGTCGAGCTGGCTCTTTTGCATCTGGCTGATTTGCGGGGGGGTTGCAAACATCTGCTGCTCCATCTGTGAATCGACGTTGTGGGCGGTGGTCTTCGAGGGAATCCGGGGATCCTCGGCCGATTGCTGCACCGCAGCAAGCATTGTAGAGGCGGGGGCTCGCAAGTCAAGTGCCAATGCCCGCGTCGCCCAATTCGTGTGGTTCGACAGAAAGGTCATCGCGAGGTAACAAGCGCCCGGCCCGGATCCGTGCGCGCGTCGCGCGAACGATCTCAGCCGAACGTCATGCGCGCGATCGGCACGAAGCCGAGCGCGAGCAGCGCGACCGCGACCATCTCACGCGCGCGCGCTGGAACGGAGGGACCCGACTTTCGACCAGGCTCTGCGGCCGTTTAGGACGGGGCGGTCGTGGTCGTGCTCGATCGGGTGCAACCCGTCGGCGCTTACGTCACCGGGCCGTGCCGGGGGCGCAGCTCGAAACGATCACAAGCCGCCAGCTCCTCGGCATCGCGATCAGTTACCACGCGCGAAGCTCAGCGCGCTCACTCGACCGTCACGCTCTTCGCGAGGTTTCGCGGTTTGTCGACATCGGTGCCACGCGTCACGGCGGTGTGATACGCGAGCAGCTGCAGCGGCACCACGTGCAGGATCGGCGAAAGGTCGCCGTAGTGCTCGGGCAGGCGGATCACGTGGACGCCTTCGCTCGTCTCGATGTGAGTGTCGGCATCCGCGAAGACATACAGGCGCCCGCCGCGCGCCCGGACTTCCTGCATGTTGCTCTTGAGCTTTTCGAGCAGCATGTCGTTCGGAGCGACCGTCACGACGGGCATCGCTTCGGTCACGAGCGCGAGTGGTCCATGCTTCAGTTCGCCCGCGGGATAGGCCTCGGCGTGGATGTAGCTGATCTCCTTGAGCTTGAGCGCGCCCTCGAGAGCGATCGGGTAGTGCAGGCCGCGGCCGAGGAAAAGCGCGTTTTCCTTGCGCGCGAAGATCTCGCTCCACGCGATGATGTGCGGCTCGAGCGCGAGCACCTTCTGGATCGCCGCCGGCAGGTGGCGCAATGCCTTCACCGCGGCATGCTCGCGTTCGGGTGTCAGCCGGCCCTTGGCCTTGGCGATGCTCTTGGCGAGCAGGTAGAGCGCCACGAGCTGGGTCGTGAACGCCTTGGTCGAAGCGACCCCGATCTCGGCACCCGCCCGCGTGATGAACTGCATCGCCGTCTCGCGCACCATTGCGCTGGTCGCGACGTTGCACACCGCGACCGTGCGGTTCATGCCCTGGCTCTTCGCGTGCTTCAGTGCGGCGAGCGTGTCCGCTGTCTCGCCCGACTGGGAAACCACGACCACGAGCGTGTTCGGATTCGGCACCGAGGTGCGATAGCGATATTCGCTCGCGATCTCGACGTTCACCGGGACCTGCGCGATCGATTCGAGCCAGTGGCGCGCCACGCAGCCGGCGTAGTAGCTCGTGCCGCACGCGAGGATCAGCACGCTGTCGATCCTGGGCAGCACCTGCTCGGCCGCATCGCCGAAGATCACCGGATCGATGCCCGCCACCGGATCGAGCGTATCGGCGATCGCGCGCGGCTGCTCGAAGATCTCCTTCTGCATGAAGTGCCTGTACGGGCCCAGCTCGACGCTGCCGAGGCCGGCGTGCACCGTCTTGACCTCGCGCGTCACCGAGCGGCCCTTGCTGTCGACGATCCAGATCCGGCGCAACTGCAGATCGACGACATCGCCTTCATCGAGATAGATGATCTGGTCGGTGGTACCGGCGAGCGCCATCGCATCCGAGGCCAGGAAGTTCTCGTCCTCGCCGATGCCGACCACGAGCGGACTGCCGGCGCGCGCGCCCACGACTCGATGTGGTTCCTCGCGCGCGAACACCGCGATCGCGTAAGCGCCTTGCAGCTGGCGTACCGCCTGCTGGACTGCTTCGAAGAGGTCGCCGTCGTAGAGGCTGTCGATCAGATGCGCGACGACCTCGGTGTCGGTCTGGCTCGAGAACGCATAACCCGCCGCCCGCAGCTTGGCCCGCAGTGCCTCGTGGTTCTCGATGATCCCGTTGTGGACCAGCGCAATGCGCGGCGTGCTGCCCTTGCCGGAGAAGTGCGGGTGTGCGTTGTCGGTGGTCGGCGCCCCGTGGGTCGCCCAGCGCGTGTGCGCGATGCCGGTGAACGCCGGCATCTTCTCTGCCTGTGCGTTGAGCTCGGAGACGCGCGAGACGCTGCGCGCTCGCTTCAGACCGCCTTCCGCGTGCACGGCGATTCCGCACGAGTCGTAACCGCGGTACTCGAGCCGCCGCAGGCCTTCAACGAGGATGGGAACGATGTTGCGTTGGGCGACTGCACCGACGATTCCGCACATGTCACGGCCCTCACAAGAAAGCGGGATAGGGCGGCGATCTTAAGCGCAGCAACGAGAAATAGGCTGCCGATTTTTCGATGCGTGTGAACTAGAATTTCACTCTGACATGACACTGGCGTTTTATTTCACACAGAAATGGGAGATGAAAGAAGAATCCATCGGCGCTTTCGCCCTCGACCTCATTGATCGACGGCTGCTCACCCAGCTGCAGGAAGACTGTTCGCTCACGAATCAGGCGCTGGCCGAGCGCGCGCGCATATCGCCGCCAACCTGCCTGCGACGGGTCAAGCGCCTCCAGGAGGGAGGCGTCATCGAGCGACAAGTTGCGCTCCTCGCACCGGAGAAACTCGGTGCGGCGCTGACCGCGATCGTCGAGATCGCCCTCGAGCGCCAGGGCGCGGAGCAGCAGGTCGAGTTCGAGACGCTCGTCCGTGACGAGCCTGCCGTGCAGCAGTGCTACCGCGTGTCGCCCGGCCCGGATTTCGTACTGCTCGTCGTCGTGGCCGACATGCCGGCATACCACGCACTCGTGCACCGGTTGTTCACTGCACAGGCGAACGTGCGCAACATCCGCACGTTCTTCAGCGTGCACCGGAGCAAGTTCGCGCCGAAGATTCCGCTCTGACCGGGCCTACTTGCGCTTCTTCGTCGGCCGGCTCCAGCCCTCGATGGTCGTCTGCCGCGCGCGCGCGACGGTGAGCTTGCCGGCAGGTACATGCTTCGCGACGGTCGATCCGGCGCCGACCGTGGCGCCCGCGCCGACGGTGATCGGCGCGACCAGCACGCTGTTCGACCCGGTGTGGACGTCGTCCTCGATCACGGTCCGGTGCTTGTTCGCGCCGTCGTAGTTGGCAACGATGGTGCCGGCGCCGATGTTCACGCGTCGCCCGACCGTCGCATCGCCCACATAGGCGAGGTGATTTGCCTTCGAACCATCGCCCAGCGTCGAGTTCTTGACCTCAACGAAGTTGCCGATGTGCACCTCGTCGCCCAGCGTCACGTCGGGCCGGGTGCGGGCGAAAGGACCAATGCGAGCTTGTGCGCCGATCGTCGCGCGCTCGAGAAAACAGAAACCCATCACCTCGGTGCCCGCGCCGATCGAACAATCGCGTATGACGTTGTGGGGGCCGATCTTCGCTCCGTCGGCGAGCGCGACCCGGCCCTCGAACACGCAGCCGACGTCGATGAACACGTCCGCGCCCACGGTCAACTCGCCACGCACGTCGATGCGCGCGGGGTCCGCGAGCGTCGCCCCGTCGCTCATCAGGCGCTCCGCGATGCGGCGCTGGGCGACGCGCTCCAGCGCGGCCAGTTCGGCCTTGCTGTTGACGCCCTGGGTCTCGTCGACGTCCGCGGCGGGTACCGCCGCGACTCGCAGCCCTTCGCGCACCGCGATCCCGATCACATCGGGCAGGTAGTACTCGCGTTGCGCATTGTGGTCCGACAGTCCGGCGAGCCAGCGCTTGAGCGCCAGCGTGGGCGCGACGAGAATGCCGGTGTTGACTTCGGCGATGCGCCTTTCCTCCTCGCTCGCGTCGCGCTCCTCGACGATCTTGACGACGCTGCCCGCGCGGTCCCTGATCACGCGCCCGTAGCCGGCCGGGTCCGGTCGGCTCACGGTGAGCAACCCGATGCCTGCGTGTTCGCCGTCGGTCGCCGTGCGAACCAGGCGCACGAGCGTTTGCTCGCGCAGCAGCGGCACATCGCCGTACAGGACCAGCGTCGGCTCGCCGTCGTCGAGCAGCGGAACCGCCTGCTGCATCGCATGCCCCGTGCCCAGTTGCGGCTGCTGCACGACGAACTGAACATCCGGTTCGTGCTCGAAGGTCGTACGCACTGTCTCCGCCCCGTGACCGATGACCACGACGATGCGCGCCGAACCGCCGCGCGAGTGCGCAAGCCGTCGCGCCGTCTCGAGTACATGGGCTAGCATCGGTTTGCCTGCCAAGCTGTGCAGCACTTTGGGGTGCGGCGAGCGCATGCGCTTGCCCTGGCCAGCTGCCAGGATCACGATGTTCATTGCGCTGTGAGAGTCATGCGTTCGAGAGCCGACCATCGTAACACCGGCGTACACCTGCGCAGGTTGCTTGCGGTCGCCGTCATCGCGTTGGCAGCCGGTTGTTCCTCGGTCCGCATGGGCTACAACAACGCCGACACGCTGCTGCTTTATGCGCTCGACAACTACTTCGATCTCAGCCGGCCGCAGGAGCAACTGGCGCGGGATCGCCTGCGCAATCTGCTCGAATGGCATCGCGCAACGCAATTGCACGGCTACGCGGATCTGATCGAGGCGGTGAGCAGGCGGATCGGAGGAGGTGTCACGCCGGACGACGTGCTGGCCTTCAACCTCGAAATGAACCGCCGGCTGCTGCATACCGGCGAGCAGGCCGCACCGGATCTGGCGGCGCTTGCCCTCACTCTCCAGCCGGCGCAGCTCGAGCGGGCCGCGCGGAAACTCGTCGAGGAAGATGCCAAGGCGCGCCGCGAGGTATCGGGCAACAATGCATCGTTCGAGCACCGCCTGGAGCGCGCCGTCGAGCGCGCCGAAGAGTGGTTCGGGTCGGTGAGCCCGCCACAGCAGGCGTTGATCCGTGCCGCGATCGTCCGGCGGCCGGAGTCGGAGCAGTGGTGGGCTAATGAACGCGAGCAGCGGCGCACCGATCTGCTCAAGGTGCTGCAGCGTATCCAGCACGAGCACCCGGCGCCGGATGTTGCCGCCGGCTGGCTGTGCGAATACCTCGCGCAGCTCACGGAACCGCTCGATCCGGAGCGCCGCGCACGCATGACCGAGTACCGGCGCGGCAATGCGGAGCTGATCGCCGCTCTCGTCGACGCAGCGTCGGCCGAGCAGAAGGCGGTGCTGCTGAAAAAGCTCCAAGGTTACGCGGAGGACTTCACCGTGCTCGCCACCGACACGGGCACGCGCAGCCGACCGGCCCCAGCCCGCAACCGGGCTCCACGATCACATGCTCTTGAAGAGGTGGGTGAAGGTGCGGCTCACCTCCAGCCGCTCCGCAGCGTGCTTCAACACGACGGTCAACCGATCGTCCTCGCGGAGCACATGACCGATCGCCGCGGAGTTGACGATCGTCCCGCGATGGATCTGCCAGAACTGCGCTGCGTCGAGTTCCGCGAGTAGTTCCTTCAGCGGCTTGCGGATCAGCGATTCGCCTTCGCGGGTGACGACGCGCGTGTACTTCAGGTCGGACTGGAAGAACAGAACGTCCTCGATCGGGATCAGCCGGATCTGCGCGCCCACCGATGCCTGGATCCAGCGCAGTCGCGTCGGATCGCCCTTGCCGAGGGCGGACGCGACGCGTTCGAGAACCGCTCGCATCGATTCGTCGTCTGGCGGCGGACGTCCGATGCGCGCCTTCAGCCGCTCCACGGTCTCGCGCAGGCGTAGCTCGGACGCGGGTTTGAGCACGTAGTCGATGGCGCCGCGCTCGAATGCCTGCACCGCGTACTGGTGATAGGCGGTGATGAACACGACGTGCGCAAGTCCCTTTATCTGTGTCGCGGCCTGCAGGCCGTTCAAGCCGGGCATCTCGATATCCAGGAATGCGATGTCGGGGCGCTCGCTCGCCACTTTGCGCACCGCCTCTTCGCCGTGCCCGGCTTCACCGACCACGCGCAGTTCCGGCCAGAGAGCGGCGAGGGAATCGACGAGCTGTGCACGCAGCAGCGGCTCGTCATCGGCGACCACCGCGGTCGGGGCTTTCATGGCCTGTCCCAACGGGTTTCCGGTGCGCGCAGGCCGGCGCCATTTGCCGTGGCATTGCCGACGCTACCGGCCTGCGCGCCCGCTGCGGCGAACCCGGTACGCGGCATCTCCCGCGGCAGCCGCAGTCGCACGCGAGTGCCGCGCGGAACGTTCGCGACGAGTTCGACCTCGATCGTCTGGCCGTAGACGAGTTGCAGGCGGCCGCGCAGGTTGTCGAGGCCGACACCGGTCGATGGCGCTTCTCCGGGCGGTGGCCTTGCTGCCAACGCACCGACTCCCGTATCGGCGACCTCGATCCGGATCAGACCGCCCTGCTCGTGCGCGCTCAGCACGACTTCGCCTCCTTCGACATGCGGTGCGATGCCGTGCTTGACGGCGTTTTCGACCAGTGTGAGCAGCAGGAGAGGCGGCACTTCGATCGCACGCAGCGCCTCGGGCACGTCGACCTCGAAGACCAGCCGGCTGCCCATTCTCATCTGCATGATCTCGAGATAGTGACGCGCATGATCGACCTCGCGCCCGAGCGTGACGCGAAGCGCGCGGATGTCGGGGACCGCGGTGCGCAGGTACTCGATCAGCGCGTCGGTCATGCGCAACGCATCGGGCGAGCCCCGCTGGATCAGGTAGCGCAGGTTGGCGAGCGTGTTGTAGAGGAAGTGCGGCTCGACCTGTGCTTGCAACAGGCGCAGCTCGGATTCGGCGGTCTTGTGCGCCAGCTTCTCGCTTGAGGCTTCGGCCTCCATGGCGCGGATGACCGCGGCCCGTTCGCGCCGGCGCAAGCGCGCCACGAGTTCGGGAAAGCCGTACGCCATCGCAAGCACCAGCACGAACAGCCACGTCCACCCGAACGTATCGGTCATCCAGCGATGGGTTGCGCGTTGCCAGTGCAGGTCGGCATAGACGAGGAAGAAGAGAACGGCCGCCAGTGTTGCGCCGACGATCATCGGCACCGGGCCGACCGCCGCGCGCCACTTCTGGCCGCCGCGGAATCCGACCCAGCAACTCGCCACGGTCGAAACGCTGGTCCAGAGCAGGAAATGCGTGCCGACCAGCGCGACGACGCGATAGGGCAGATCGTGGTCCCCGGCAAATGCCGGCCACACCGCGAGAGCGAGCACGAGGCAATACGCGCCGGCAAGCCAGATCGCCTTGCGGCGCGCCCACGCAAGGACCTCGTCGATGTCTTCTTCTTCGCCCGCCATCGGTGCGCGCATCAGCAGGCAATATGCGAACACTCGGTGGCGCGCGCTCATGCGGCCTATGCTGCGACTTGCATCGCGGACCGGGCAAGCGTTGTAGCGACAGGCTGCTCCAGGCGCGGCACGAGCGGCCGCCCAGGCGGCACGAAGCGCGTCCACGACGCTCGCCGGCTGCACGCCCGCCTAATCAGCCGCGTCGTCAATCGCGCCCAGGCAACGGTATGCCGAAGAAGGCCCACGCAATCATCAGCGCGATCGCAAGGAAGCAGGTCACTGCGACCAGCAACAGGCGGTTGCGCCGCGATGTCTCCTGCCGCAACTGCCGCACCTCGCGCAGGATCGCCTCCTGGCGCGACGTGTCCGTGAGCGCCTGGTGCACCAGGCGTGGCAGCTGGGGCAGCAGGCGGCTCCATTGCGCAGCCTCGTAGCGCAGTCGCTCCTCCAGGCCCTTGAAGCCCATCTGCGTCTCCATCCACCGCTCCAGGAACGGGCGGGCGGTCTTCCAGATGTCGAGCTCGGGGTCGAGCTGGCGGCCCAGCCCTTCGATGTTGAACAGCGTCTTCTGCAGCAGAACCAGTTGCGGCTGCACCTCGACGTTGAAGCGGCGCGAGGTCTCGAACAGGCGCAGCAGGACCTGCGAAAAGGAGATGTCCTTGAGCGGCCGGTCGAAGATCGGCTCGCAGACGGCGCGGATCGCACTTTCCAGTTCGTCGACCCTGGTGCCCGCCGGCACGAGGCCGCTTTCGACGTGCAGTTCGGCGACGCGCTTGTAGTCGCGGCGGAAGAATGCGAGGAAGTTCTGCGCCAGGTAGTTCTTGTCGAAGTCGGCCAGCGTTCCCACGATGCCGAAATCGAGCGCAATCCAGCGGCCCGCGTCGTCGCCCTCGATTCCGACGTAGATGTTGCCCGGGTGCATGTCGGCATGAAAAAAGCCGTCGCGCAGCGCCTGGGTGAAGAACACCTCGACGGCATTCGCCGAGAGCTGCTTGATGTCGACGCCCGCGGCGCGCAGCCGGTCGACCTGGCTCACCGGCACGCCGTGCATGCGCTCCATCACCAGGACCGTTTCGCGGCAATAGTCCCAGTACATCTCCGGCACGCGCAGCAGGCGCGAGTTGGCGAAATTGCGGCGCAATTGCGAGGCATTCGCCGCCTCGCGCATCAGGTCGAGCTCGTCGTGCAGGATCTTGTCGAACTCCGCCACGACGGCGCGCGGCCGCAGGCGGCGGCCGTCGCGCCACAGCTTCTCGACCAGCATGGCGCCGACTTCGAGCAGGCCTAGATCCTTCTCGATCGCCGCGCGCATGCCGGGCCGCAGTACCTTGACCGCGACCTCGCGCGGGGCCGCGAACCCGTGCTCGGGATCGGGCTTCAGGACCGCGAGGTGCACCTGCGCGATCGAGGCACTGGCGACCGGCGTGCGTTCGAACGAGGCGAAGACTTCATCGATCGAACGCCCGAGGCCGTGCTCGATCTCGCGCACCGCGACCGCTGAATCGAACGGCGGCACACGATCCTGCAGCTTGCTCAACTCGTCCGCGATGTCGGTCGGCAGGAGGTCGCGGCGCGTGGAGACCGCCTGGCCGAACTTCACGAAGATCGGACCGAGGTCCTCGAGCGCCAGCCGCAGCCTCACGGCACGCGGCGCGGAGAGATTGCGCCCGATCGTGGCGACCTTCAGCATCCGCTGCAGCCACGGACTCTTCAGGTTCGAGAACGCGACCTCGTCGAGGCCGAAGCGATAGACCGTGACGAAAATGCGCGCCAGGCGCAGCAATCGCATCATCGTCAGCGCTGCTCGAGGCGATCGATGCGCTTGCCCAGCCGCTCGACATCGTCACGCAGGCTCGCCACCGCGCGGCCGAACGATTCAGCCTCCTCGCGCGTCACCAGCAGCGGGTTCTCGGCGACGAAGTAGTCGGCGGTGGTCGCCGCCAGCCGCGCGCCGCCTTCGCGCGCCTGCGCGGCGACCGCGCGCAGGAAGCCGACGATGCGCACGGCCGCGGCGTCGCCGACGAAACGGGCGAGGTCCTCCTCCGGCTCCGGGTGCAGGTTCTGCAGCACGTGCGACAGCGCGCGTGCGAACTCCGCGTCGCCACTCAGCCGGACGTTGCGCAACATGGCTTGCGGATCGAAAAGCAGAGCCGGCGCCTGCGCAGGGTCGACCTTGATCGTCACGTCGGCAGCACCGGTGCCGACTTCGAAGCGGCCCGCCGCCGCGATCCCGAGTAGCAGCGTGAAGGGCGCCGCTTCGATGCGCGCATGCTTGCCGGCGAAAGGCGCGAGTTCGTCGCGTGCCCAACCCTCGCGCGCGAGCAGATGGTTCAGCAGTGTTACGGTGGCTTGAGACGCGATCTGGTCGAGCATCGGGGTCGCAGCGAGTGTCTGCCCCCATTGTCGCAAACCGTCCGCCGCGGCCGTCCCGCAGGCCGGGACCCAAAACTTCCATGGCCACTGCACCCCGCCGCAAATGACGGGGCAACCGCGCAGAGGGAGAGGGCGGGAGCGCTAGGACGCGGCCCGCGCCCGTTCGGCAATCACGATTTCACCGCCCTGCCCGACGGGGGGATTCTCGGCGACCGCTTGCGCCTTCGCCAGTTCTTCTGCCGGCAACTGGTACTCCTCGGCCTCCAGTTTCGGCATCAGCCTGACCTGGAATTCGTCACGGGTCATCACGAAGCGATTCAGGCGCGCGTAGCCGCCCTCCGCGAGCGGAAAGTCCTGTTCACCCAGAGGGTGCAGGCCCAAGTCTTCGAGGATGTGGTTGCTTGCGCCGTTGGCCGCCCCGGCGTCGATTGCCACAGCCTCCATCTCGAGGTTCTCGAAGCAGAACCAAAGACCGAAATAGGTGAGTTCCTTGGCGAATCCCTGGTTCCACGCCTTGGGAGCGACGAGCATGCCCACCTCGGCGATGCCCTTGCGACGGCGTGACCGCCTCGCTTCGACGCGCGCGAGTGTCTCGCCCGATTCCTTCGATTCGGCAAAGTAGTTGAATCCGATGCGGGAGTCCCATGCCGCGAGTGCGGCGTCGATGAAACGTTTTGCCTGCAGCGGAATGTGCGGCTGGGTCCACAGGACGTGCTGGTTGAAGCGGGGATCGCGCGACCACTCCCAGATCAGGTCGGCGTGCCGGTCTTCGACCCGCATCAAGCGCAGTCGCGGCGTTTCATAGGGAAAGTCGAGGGCGTAGCGCAAGAGTGACCGGCAACTGCGTTAGGAAAATTGCGGGCGCAGTCTACGGTTGCGACTTCGCGCAAATTCGCGCGCGAGTCCCAGCTATGCGTTACCTGCAACAAACGGGCTCCACCGATCGCGGGGCAGAACGCCCTCGGCGGTGGACGTGCTGCCGCTTGCGTCAGCTCAGCTGCTGAATTCCGGCGAGCAGCCAGCCCGACGAGCCGTCCGTGGGCTTGGTCAGGTTCCACACCTCGTCGACTTGCTCGACCTCTCCGTCGACGCGAAGCGAGCCGGAGAAACGAACGCTCGCGAGATGCTCGGCGGCAGTCGATTCGATGCCGAGCAGCGAGGCATCGAGCGTGAGCACCTCGGTGCGGCTGCCGGCGCCGCGTGCGCGCAGTTCGTGCGTCAGCGCGACAAACATGTCGCGGGTGGTGAACTCCTCGAGTTCGGCCAGGCTGCCGCGATCCCACGCGCCCTGCAGCTTGCCGAAGTATTGCTTCGCATGCTCGACGAAACCTTGCGTGTCGAATCCGGCGGGAACGCCCCACGGTTGCGTGCTGCCCGAGTTCGCGCCGCGTGCGAATTCGTCCATCGCCGACCCCGGGCGCGCGCTCGGCGCGAGGTCGAGCGCCGTGCGCCGGACCGGCGCCGGCGCAGGCAAAGGTTGCGGATCGGGGGCATAGGCGCCGCCCCCGTGGCCACCGAAGCCGCCATATGCGGGTTGCGCCGTGGCACCGCGCGTGCGCCGGAGCACGAATCCGATCACCGCTACCACCGCCACACCAACCAAGGCCGCCATGAGGATCGCCGTCAATGTCTCGCCGAAGCCAAGATACGAAGCGAGCGCCGCGATACCAAGGCCGGCAGCGAGTCCGAGCAGGGCGCCGCGCCAGGGACTTGCCGGACGCGCCGCCGCTCCTGCGGCCGTTGCCGATTGCTGGGCCGGCGCAGCCTGTTGCGCCGGTGCCTGCTGCGGCGCCGGCGGCGTCGCCTCGCGCTGCTGTACCTGCGGCGATTGTTTGCCGAGGCTGCGCCCGCCGCCGAGGCGACGTTGCGCATCGGCGTCCGTCGCGAGCGTCGCCGCGAACAGGCCGATCGCTACCAGCGCCATGAACCGCTTCATCGTGAACCTCTTGCTTCCCGGCGCGTGTAGATGCGGCACACCGAACGGCATTTCAATATTTGCTGCCGACGTGCAGCGCGCACACACCCGCCGTCAGGTTGAACCATTGCACGCTCTCGAGCCCGGCCTGCTTCATCATCTTGGCCAGAGCCTCCTGCGGCGGATGGACACGAATCGACTCGGCGAGATATCGATAGCTGTCGCTGTCGCCGACGATTTTCTTGCCGAGCCAAGGCAGCACCGAAAAAGAGTAGGCATCGTAGAGAGGAGCGAGCGGCGCCCAAACCCGGGAAAACTCCAACACGAGCAAGCGGCCCCCGGGTCGCAACACGCGGCGCATCTCCGCGAGCGCCCGATCCTTGTGGGTCATGTTGCGCAGGCCGAATGCCACCGTGACGACATGAAAATGCTCGTCAGGAAACGGCAACGCCTCGGCGTCGCACTGGACGACCGGGATCAGCACGCCGGCGTCGAGCAGGCGATTGCGCCCTTCGCGCAGCATCGAACCGTTGATGTCGGTGAGCCACACCTGACCGGACGGTCCGACCTGGCGCGCGAAGCGCAACGCGAGGTCTCCGGTGCCGCCCGCGATGTCCAGAACGTGCATGCCCGGCCGGATCGCGGCGTGGCGGACGGTGAACGCCTTCCAAAGCCGATGCAGCCCGGCCGACATGAGGTCGTTCATCAAGTCGTAGCGCGCAGCGACCGAATCGAAGACGCCGCCGACGCGCTGCGCCTTGTCGCCCTCGGCGACCTTTTCGAAGCCGAAGTCGGTCGTGTTCGGGTCCTGGCTCATCGCCGCCCCGCTCAGTGATGGCCGCAGGACGGCCCGCTCGCGGCAACGAGGGCGGCGTTGCGCGGGTCGTCGGGATCACGACTCGCGCCCGCCGCCTGCAACCGCTCCAGGTAGGCGGCCCAGAGCTTCTCCTGCGTCACGCCCAGCTCGTACAGGTAGTGCCAGGAATAGATTCCGGTCGCGTGGCCGTCCGAAAACACGGGTTGCACGGCGTAGTAGCCGACCGGCTCGAGCCGCGTGATCGTGACGTCGCGTTTGCCGACCTGCAGCGTCTCCTGGCCAGGCCCGTGGCCCTTCACTTCGGCCGACGGCGAGAACACCCGCAGGAACTCGAACGGCAGGCGAAACACCTTGCCGTCATCGAACGCGATCTCCAGCACGCGCGATTTCGCGTGCAGGTTGATTTCGCTAGGTGTGGGCGCTGCGCCCTGCGAGCCAGCCATGCTGCAAGCATAGCCGCTTGCGGACAGTCAGCGCTGCCAGCAGATCGCGACCGTGCTGCTGCCGGTGATGCCGCGTGCCCCGGCCTGCGTCAACGTCAGTGCTCCGCAATCGGGGTCCACGAAGTTGTCGCTCCCGGCCGGGCAGGCGCCCGATGCGCCGCATGGTGTCGCCGTGAGCGTGTACTGCTGGCCCGTCGCACCGCCAAACGCGACCGCGACGTTGTAGCTGGCCGGCCCATCGGACGGAGCGACCGTTGTTCCAAGGGCGAAGTCGCTGCCCGCGCCCTGCGACTGGCAGGTTGCGACCGACGTCTTGTTGTAGCAGCCGAACGTGGTGTAGTTGCGCTCGAGCTGATTCGCAGTATCCACCAGCACGCTCTTCGCGGCGGCGCGCTTGGAGCGGCCCAGGTAAGCCATGTAGCTCGGAATCGCGATGCTGGCGAGCACGCCAATGATCAGCATCGCGACCACCAACTCGATCAGGGTAAAGCCGCGCACGCGGCGCCGTATCGTCGTCAAGCCAATCATCGTGTCACCTCACGCCATGAATCACGTCCAAGCGCCTTCGAGAACGATCGGTTCTTTTCGACCTGCACCTGACCCGAGGAGCCGCTCATCGCCTTGATGGCGTTGGGGCTGCCGTCGATCACCAGCGGCTGCTTGACCATGCCGACGGTCAGAGGCATGCCGGCGATCTTCGCGTCGTTGTCGTCGATCGTGCCGTTGCGTGTCGTGTCGAACACCGAATACGGCAGCAGGCCGCCGGTGCGCGCATCCACCTCCATCAGCCAGCCGCCCCCGCCGAAGTCGCACGGGTCGGTGGTCGAGGGGAACATCGTCGTGAAGATGACGCGGCCGGCACGTACCGCGGCCGTACCGATGACGCGCTCGCCGCTCGTAGGCAGATCCATGTACCAGCCGCGCTTGGTGCTCCAGTCGATGGTGTTGGCGGTGATCGATCGCACCGGTGTCGGCACGCCACCGACGTTGATGGTCACCAGGCTGATGGTCTGCTGGACCAGCTGGCTGCGGTCCGTCGTCGTCACCGCGGTGCCGTTGTCCCAGATGCCGTAGAAGCTCTGCTGCGTCGTGTCGCCCTTGTCGGTGTCGGCGAAGAAGCGTCCGGTTCCGAACAGGACCATCACGCCGGTATTGCCCGGGGGCGGGGGTCCGAGTTCGACCCGGGCCGTGGTCAGCTCCACCGCGCCGGACGAATTGCGGGCCTTGAAGAGCGGCTGGCCGCTGTTCGCGATCGTCCAGCTGCTGGTGCTCGTGCCGCTCAGGTCGAACTTCCAGATCTTGCCGCGCAGGTCGGGTGCGTAGATGTAGTCGTACACATCGTCGCCGTCCGCGTCCCACAGCGTGGGCGTGCCGAGGCCGTTCGGGTTCGCGCTGGAACCCGAGCCCGTATCGATCTTCTTGAGCAGGCAGCCGTCGGATGCGCGGACCACGTAGAGCACAGCGTGGTTGTTGACGCTCTGGTAGCCGTTGCCGAACACGACCGCCCAGTCGCCGCTGTTGAGCTTGACCGCGACACCCTGGCCGATCGTATAGCCGAGGTCGTTGGCGTAGCCGGGATCGCCGTTGTCGCACGAACGCAGCGCCGTACCGTCGTTGATCTCCCACATCACCTTCGACGTGCCGAACGCATCCGGGTTGGTGATGTCGAGCGCGAACACGCTCTTGGCACCGGCACCGGTCGTCCCCACCAGGATCGTCTTCCACGCGCCGCCGACGAACGCATCCCACGCCCCCGGTGGCCCGTCGACGAAATAGTGGTGCGCATAGAACGGATCCGAGAGCGCCACCATGTTCGGGATCACGGCCTTCGGCACATAGGCGAACCTTTCCGCGCCGGTCAGCGCGTCGAACGCATGCAGCATCCCGTCGTTGGCGCCGACGTAGACCATCTGGCGCCGGGTCCCCTTCGTGTTGGTGAGGAAGTCCGAGTACGACGTGGTCGAGAACGCCGAACCTTCCGGCAGATCGGTATAACCGTAGTTCTCCGCCGAGACGTACACGGGATCGGAGTCGACGATGTCGCCGAGCGCTGCCTGGCGGCTGCGGTACACGCCACCCGTGTTCTTGATCTCGTTGGTCGAATCGCCGCGCAGGTAGTTGAGCAGGTTGTCGCTGTTGATGTAGCTCCAGAGGCCCGCCGTCTGCAAGTCGGTCTTGGTGAAGTTGATGCCCGCCGTGCCGCTCCACGTAAAGATGCTGCGGCTGTTGTAGCCCGGAATGTTGCCGGCATCGGTCGCATTCCAGAGCGTCGACCCGATCGATCCGTCGGGATTGACCTGGATCGCCTTCAGGAGGCCGGTCCAGTCGCCGGAATAGAACGCGGCCTGGAACAGCAGCGTGCCGGTGGCAAGCCGCGTGGAGTTCGTCGCCAGCGCGGCGGATGCGGCGGTCGTCGCCAGGACGCGATTGAGCGCCGTCTGCAGCGCGGCTTCGGTCTGCAGCGGGTTTTCGGCGCTGAACGCCTGGCCGCGGCTGTTGATGGCCGCGTGCCAGAGGTCGTAGACGTTGCCCGGCGAGACGTTGGTTCCGGTGGTCGGCCACGACGCCGTCGTGCTCAGGTTCGTGAAACCGGGTGCGGCGTACGTGCTGCCGCCCCAGCGGATGTCCACCGGCGACGTCACGTTCAGCGTGCTGGTGAGGCCGAGGCCGATGGTGAAGTTGACCATGTGCTGCCAGTTCGCCGGGTCGTTGCGGGGGTTCCAGTACTGCTGGTCGGAGGTGCCCGTGCGATCCGCGTAGAACGGGATCAACTTGTTCGTCAGGTCCGGGCGCAGGTCGGTGGCCCAGTAATGGAAGGCGATATCCGCGAGGCTGTCCGAGTTGGAGTCGCGGTAGATCTTCGTCAGCGACGACGTCAGGCTGTAGACGGTGCCGTCGGGCAGGCGGCCGCCCGAAGCGAGCCAGCTCGTCGTGTCGTCGCGGTTGCCGCAGGTCACCGTCGTGCCGGTGGCCGGGTTGTAGCAGAAGCCCCCGCTGTCCGAGTTCCACACGCCGTCGGTCATCAGGATGTGGAAGTTGGGTCGGCACGCGTATTCGGGCTGGCCCGTAACCGTCGGCGACTGGTTGGGGTCGAACCCGTATGGGCTGTTGTCGCCTTTGGTCGCGTAATACTTGCCGGCGTTCATGAAAGCCGTGCGCAGCGGCGTGCTGCTGGTGGCCGGGAGCCGGAACAGCCATGTGTAGAGGTCGCCGCGATGGCCGGTGTCGAACGAATGGATGTAGTTGGAGACCTTCGGGTTCGTCCAGCCGGTGCAGTTGGTACCGAACGTCGAGCACGAACTGAGCGACTGCCAAGCAACGCGCGTCGCGTCGGGCAGGATCTTGAAGGTCCGCGACGCCGACGAGATCGTCATCAGGTTGCGCGTGCGGTAGAACGAGTACCAGTTGGCGAAGTTCTGCCTTTCATCGTCGCCATTGATGACACCGTCGCCATTGATGTCCGCCGGGCCGTTCTGGTTGCCGACGATGCGGATCGAATAGCACGCGTCGTTGCCGGTGTCGCTCGAACCGCCACAACCCGAGTTGGTCGGTACGAACACGTAGTAATAGGCCTTGCCCGCGGTCGTCGTGTTCGCTGCGCCGATCGCGGTCAGGTCGGCCGCGACGTTCGGATGCTCGGCAAAAGTCTGTGTCGTGCTGCTCGGGTCGTACGTCCACGTCGGCCGGTATTGGTTGCCGAGGTTGACGGTGCCGCGGCTGGACGGGCCGTACGTCCCCTGCGAGAAGCCGTTGATGAGCGCCGCCGTGAACGACGTCGTCAACGCGTTGCCGAGCGGATCGATCGGTGCCGGGTAGATGATGGTCGGGTCGTAGTAGAGCGCGTTGAACTTGGCCGATTTCGAGCGCTTGCTCTGCCGGATCGTCGTGGTGTCGAGCCCGTCCGGCACGAACGCCGAAGTCATCGAGCCCGAGTCGTCGAGCGTGAGGATGACGTTCGGCGGCATCGTCGTCGCCAGCACCGGCGGCGTTTGCGAGATCGTGTACGTCTGCGCGGCCGCCAGCATAGGCGCGAGCCCGAGCAGGGTGGCGGCGAACCGCAGCAGGTGCGTGACTTTCAGAGTTCTCATGTTGCCCTCGGTGAGATCGCGTCGAGCACGGCGGCTACTGGCGTCGATAGGTGGACTGGACCATCGCGGTGGTGCTGGGATACATGCCGTAGCCCTGCGCCGTGATCCGGTAGACGATCTCGGGCACGAGCTGCTGCGGGCCGCTTTGCGCACCGTCGGCGGGTTTGCCCGCGAGCGTCACGAGCTGTTCGGCCATGCAGGCGGGTTGCTGGCGCACGCCGTTCAGCGGCGCCGCCAGCGCGCGCACCGCGGTCGAACTGCTCCAGTTGACCGTTTCCCAGACGCTTGGCTGATTCGTCGCCGCGGCCGGATACATGGCACCCGTCCCGTCGAACGTCGGCAGAGAACCGAAGCCGCCGATCACCGCTTCGCAGTCGCGCAGCGACGATTCGGCCGCTTCGAATGCGCGCTTGAGATCGCGCGCGTTGCCCGACATCTTTTCCTCCTGCGTCGCGACCGAATACGCCGCGACGCCCATCAGCGTGAGCATGGTGAGGAAGATCAGGCCGATCACTAGGACGGCGCCGCGCTGACGCCGCGGCCTGCCTGCATGAAGGTGCATCGTCTGCTCCCTTAGAGAACCCGGTTGCGCAGTGCGATCGTCGACGTGAAGACCTGGCGCAGCCGCGAGTCCGCGGCCGTCTGCGCGTCGGGCACGCCGTCGCCGTTGATATCGCGCAGCACGTAGGTCTGCGGTGCGGTGGTGACGGCGGTGTCCTGGCCGACGACCAGCAGGGAGATGCGCACCGAAACCACCTGCGACCAGTCGGTGATCGCGGCCGCCTTGACGAAGGTGTCCGCGATGCCGTCCGGCGGGTTGCTGGTGTCGAGTCCGTAGACGATGTCCATGTCCTCGACGTTCTCGACCAGCTCTTCGGTGCCGCTGTTGGACGAACTCCGGTACAGGCCCGGGTGGCCCGCGGGGTTGTTGCCGACGAAGTAGGCCACCTCGTCGAAGCGATAGACCGCCGCGCGCGTATCGACGCCGAACACGTTGGCGATCTGGTTCGAGGTCGAACCCGTGACGATGCCGTTGTTGCCGTTGCCCTGCGAGCCGTCGGAGCCCGCACCCGTGGCCTGGTTCTGCAGCACGACGGCGCCGACGGTGCCGTCGCAGGTCGTCGCCGGCGTGTTGGTCACGCGGAAGATCACCGCCCGCTCGCAGCTCGCGAGCATCACGAGGTCGCTCTTCTTGAACTTCGGGCAGTTGTTCTTGAGCGTGACTGTCGCGGCGGCCGCGTTCGTGCTGGCCGAGATCTCGACGCCCTGGCCCGCCGCGCGGCGCACGAGCAGCACGTCGCCGCGCACGTAGGTGATGCCGGTCGTGTTGGTCCAGCCGCTGCCGTTGTCGAAGCCGATCATCCCGTCCGACACGCCGGTGTACGTGACGGCGGGCCGCGCGATGACCAGCGTGGTGTCGGCAGTGAGCCCGCGCGAATGGCATCCGGCGAAGCTCACCATGCGCAGGTCCTGGCCGATGTAGTCGAGGGCGAAGCGCCCCGTCTCCTGGACCCGCGCCAGGTTTTCGTTGCTGCGATTCGCGCCGCGCGAGCCCACGAAGACGTAGACAAGGGCGCCGGTGACGATCAGGCCGATCGTCATGCTGATCAGCAGTTCGATCAGCGACAGGCCGCGCTGGCGCGCGGTCAGGGTCAGTTGTTCCATACGCGGGTCACCAGCGTGTATTGCGACTGGGCGTCTCCGCCCGCGCGCGAGTCGTCCCACTGCACCGTGATCGAGACGACGTTGTTGACGGTATCGACGGCGATCGCTCCGGTGCCGGCCGGAAGCGTCGCCAGTCGGGCCAGCCAGTCGGCGCGGTCGAGGTCGGTCACGGTGGTGCCGGTCGGGACCGGGTCGCCGAGCGCGATCGCGTAGTTGCGGGCGTCGCCGAGATTGCCGCGCATGCGCTCGGCCATGTCGGCGGCGAACTGCATCGCCTGGGAGCGATAAACCGCGCCCTGGCTGCCCCGCAAGCTGGCCGCCTGCAGTCCCGCCATGCCGAGGAGGCCGAGGCTGATGATGACGATCGCCACCAGCACCTCGATCATGGAGAGCCCGCGCTGCCGCGTGCTCCCCCGTGCGTTTCGCTTGAGCATTCGAATCACTCCGCCTAGGTGTTGTTGCAGCTCGGGACCGCGCCGGTGTCGGTGACCGGCACGTTGGCGCTGTTCATGACGCCGGCCCGCACGCGCCCGGCGCTGTTGATCACGACCGCGCGTGCGCGCGCGATGCCGTCGACGACGAGGCTCGTGCCATGGCAGATCACGAAACTGCCGCCGCCGGTAGTCAGCCGTCCGGTGGCATCGAAGGCGATGAAGCTGCCGAAGTTGGCGCTGCCGAAGATCGTCATCGGAGCATCGAGCGCGGCGCCGACGCGCAGCACTTCTTCGCCCGCGGTCAGCGCACCGTCGGCGTTGGTATCGACGAACATCGTCCAGCCGCTCGTGAAGTCGCGCGAGCCGGCGCTGCCGTTGGTGGCGAGCGTGACCTGGACTCCGCGCCGCACGGCCTCGCTGCGCGCAACGTTCAGCGCGCTGAAGAAATCGTTGGATGCCCCGGACAGCCGGCTGCTAACGATGTATTGCTGCATGTTCGGCACGCCGATGCCGAGCAGGACCGCGGCGATGGCGAGCACGACCAGCAGCTCGATCAGAGAGAAGCCAGACGCGCGAAGCTGCGCGGCGCTGCTCAGACACAAGTGATTCGCTGCTTTCACAGGAGACCCCTTCCAGGCGCGGAAACGACGACGGCCGCGACCGTGATTCGGTCAGCCAGCCGTAAGCCTTAAGTTAGGAAAGAGCCGCAGGCCGCTATCGGCCGATAAACGGTTACATTGCTTACGCGGCGAGCGGTCGGATTAGACCGACCGGCGGATCTAGGCCGCGATAGGGCCCTTTTTCACTGGCAGGTAGTCGCGGCCGGCAGTACGCGGACGAAGCCGTCGATGGCGACACACACCGCCTGTGTCGACGCCGACTGCGCAGCATCGCGGCCGACGAGCAGGCGGCGCGGCGTGGCGCTCGCCAGCGTGCCGATCGGCCTGAACGAGAGCGGCGTCGCTGCGAGATCATCTTGCGGATACACGACCAGATCCGACCCGCGATTGACTTGCAGCACCGCCTCGCCGTCGTCCAGTTCGCCGTTCAGATTGGCGTCGCCGAAGACGATCCACCCGGCCTGCCAGGGGGAGCCGGGCGGCAGACACCGTACCTGTCCGGCCGGTGCATCGATGTCGCGCGGGTCGAGCCCGCAGATCGCGACCGGGCTGCTCCGCTGAGCGGCCTCGCTGCGCGCGAACTCCACGCTTCGCATCAGCGCCCGTGCCGTGCCCGCATGGCCTTCACCCACGACCACCGCGAGCACGGAATTGGTCGACATCACGAGCGCGAGCAGGCCGAGCGACGTCGCAACCAGCGTCTCGACCAGCGACGATCCGCGTGTGCGCGTTGCAGGATGGATTGACCACATGTCGAATGCCTCAACCGGGCATTACGACACGCGGGCTTGATACCTTTATGCGGGATGGCCAAAAGAAAAGCCGCGCGAAGCGCGGCTATTCGGCTGATCGCAAGGGCGGGAGCAGGGTCTGCTATCGGCCCCAACAGTCGGAGGCGGTCCGTCCCGACGTGGCAGGACTCGGGTTGATGTCACGTACGCCGGCGTTGTTCAGCGTGAAGGCGCCGCACTCGTCGCCGGCCATGTTGCCGGTCGGGGTTGCCTGCAGCGTGTAGCTGGTCGAGCCGACGCCGCCCCCGGCGGAGACGGTGATGTTGTACTTGGCGGAGGCGGGTGCGTCGGGCGACTGGCTGAACGGCGCCACCATCGCCCCTGGCGCCGCCGGCGCGCAGCTGTAGTCGTTGTTCTGCGAGAAGCAGCGCTGCAGGAATGCGGCGGCCTCGAGCAGCGTCTTGCGCGCGTCCACCCGGTTTGCACGCTGGATGTACGACGTGTACGCCGGAATCGCGATCGCGGCGAGGATGCCGATGATCGCGATCGCCACCAGTACTTCGATCAGCGTGAAACCGTGCGTCCTTGGTCTTGCGTTCATCCGAACCGGCCTCAGTCGAGGAGCTGACGCCAGGTGCGGAACGCGCCAAGACCGCCCACGTTGAATTGCTGATTGGACAACCCGCCACTCAGATCGATCGAGAAGAGGCGCCCCGTCCGGTCGTTCGGGTTTTCGCCCGCCGCCAGGCGCTCGAGGAAGGGCAGCATACCCAACGAGCCCGGCATCGAGATCGCGCCCGTGTTGTCGACGTTGTTGAAGCTGCCGGTGCCGAGGAAACCGCCGGTCAGGAAGTTCAGGCCATAAAGGAACGAGACGCCGGCCGTGTCGCACGAGTCGATCGACGGCACGAACGACTGTACGAACATGTTATCGCCGACCGAGATCGCGGGGACGATCACACGCTCGCGCGGCGTGATCTGGTTCGCGGTGCTGGTGTCGACGGCATTGGCGTCGGCGCTGTAGGTCACGCCGAGATCGAAGAACCAGCCGAGCTGGCCGGCGCTGTAGGTCACGCCGAGATTGGTCATGAAGTACATGGCCGGCGTGCCCGACATGCTGGTGATCGCCTGCTGGACCAGAGTTCCGTTGGTGCGGAAGTTGCCGGTCAGTCCCGTGGTTGCACTCGGCTGGTCCCAGACACCGTAGAACGATTGCACGTCCGAATTCTCGCGATCGCCGGGCTCGAAGAGCTTGCCCGTGCCGAACAGAACCATGACCCCGCCGTCGGGATGGCGTCGCAGCAGCGGCTTGGCAAAGATCGGCTGCGGCTGGTCGCGTGAAGTGGCCGGGCCGACGTTGGCAGGGCTGCGCGTCGTGAAGAGCGGGTTGGTGCCGAAGGCGACGTTCCAGGTGCTCGGATTGTTCCCGCTGAAGTCGAACTTCCAGACGTTGCCGAGCAGATCGCCGGCGTACACGGCCACCAGCTGCCGGTTGACGTCGTAGAGCGGGGCCGGCGTCGAGAGGCCGTTCGGGTTGTTCACGTCGCCGCTGCCCGTGTCGAGCACGCTCAGCACCGAGCCGCTCTGCAGATCGACGACGAACAGCGCGGCGCGTTGCGCATTGCTCGCCGGACCGTTGGCGAAGATCGCGACCCAGCGACCGCCGGCCGTGAGCGTGTTGTCCTTGGCGAACGCGATGATCGCCGGGCCGAGGGTCGAACCGAGCAGGTTGAAGTTGGCGGCCGACATCGACTGCTGGCCGATCTCCCAGTACACGTTGTTGGCGCCGGCCGTCGCCAGGTTGGCCGGGTTGGTCGCATCCACTGCAAACAGCGCCCGGCCGCCGGCGCCGAGCGACGACACCACGACCGTGCGCCAGGCTGCCGGTCCGCCTCCCGGCGGACCGATGAAGGCGTCGCCGACCGCCGGCACACCGTCGACGATGTAGCGATGCGTGTATTTCGGGTCGACGAGAAGCTGGAGATTCGGGACCGCGGCGCGCGGCACGTAAGCGAACAGCTCGGCACCCGTGTCGGCATTGAACGCGTGGAACATGCCCTCGTTCGACCCGGTCCACAGCGTCGCCTGCCGGCCCGGCGTCGTGCCGCTGCCCTGATTGGCGCGCAGGAAGGCCAGATACGTAGACTGCCCGGGCACCGTCGTCGGCAGGAAGTCGTATCCGAAGTCGTCGGCCTGCACGTAGATCGGCGAGGAGTTGGCGAACGTGCCGAACACGTCGTTGAGGCTGCCGGGAACGCCCGAAGTCAGGCGCGGACGATCGCGGAAAGGCCCGGCGGGCACCGCGCTGAGCTCCTGCGTCCGGTCGCCACGCAGGTAGTTGATCACGTTCGTCGCCGACCCCTGGGTAGCCGTCAGGTCCGCCATCTGCGTCGGGTCGACGCCCAGCGTTCCGTTGTTGGGGACGAACTGGACCAGTGCGTCGCGCGCCGTCGAGCCATACCGCATCGTGTAGATCGGGCGCGATGTCGGCACCGCGAGCTGGTCGGAAGCCCGCCACTCGTACGGCACGCCATTGGCATCGAGCGGCAGCGGGTTGCCGCTCGCGTCCGTCGTCTTGAACTGCATCGTGGTGGTGTCGATTTCGCGGCGATACACGTTGCCGCTCCATGTCCCCTGCGAAATCTCGGACGTGAAGACGCCGTTGCCCGTGTCGAGGAACGCCGTGCTGGATGCGGCTGCGGCACCGACCGCGGCTCGCGAGCGGATCTCGTTCAACGCGGCTTGCAATTGCGTGGACAGGTTCGCCGGATTGTTGGCGGTGAGGAACCGGCCGCGGCTGTTGACGGCGGCGTGCCACAGATCGTCCGCGGTCTGGGGAAGGTTTCCGTTGGGCTGCCCCGGACGGATAGGCCAGGCGTAGGGCTGGCCCGTGGACGGATCGATCGCGCCCGAGTCGAGGTTGTTCAGGAACGTGTCGCCCTGGCTGGTGACGGTCCCGGTGAACGCCAACGCAATCGCCATCAGCGAGAGGTGCTGCCAGAAGGCGGGATCGGCACTGCTCGGCGCCACGGTGTTAGGCATCCCGGGCTGCAAATCGCGGTACCAGAAGTACATCGCGATATCCGCCAGCGTTTCCGGTTGCGGGCTGGGGAAGCGCCGGTTGTTCGGGTTACCGAGGTTGTTCGGTCCGGGCGGCCCGAATGAGTTGAAGGCTGGGCCGCTCAGCGCACCGGTCGCGGTTGGGTCGTAGCGGAAGCAGGTCGGCTGGCCGGTAGGTGCGGCCGTGTCGCGACAGATCGGCGGCTGCGCCGCCGGCGGATACATGGTCGAATCGGCGTTTTGTGCGGGAGCGGCCAGCCCGTTGAACAGGGCGTCGGCGTTTTCGTTCCAGTAGCCGTCGGTCGAGTAGACGTGATAGCTCTGGCGGCAGGAAGCAAATTGAGTCAGTCCGGATCCCGGGTCGTTCGACCAGGGTCCCGTGGCGACCGGGCTGCCGCCGGTGGTCTTCCAGTCGAAATAGTTGCCGACCTCCATCAGGGCGCTCCCTGACGGCGTGCTGCCCGCCACGTCGTGGTTCTGCAGCAGGTTGAAGAACGGCTGCACGTTGACACCGCTGAAATCGCGCACGCCGAGGCGGACGGTGGTCGAGCTGTAGCCGTCCGCCGGGCCAGTGCTGTTCGCCGTCGGGTTGATCAGACCGAGGCCGATGCGGAAGCCGGCGCCAAGGTCGGCCACTGCGTTGCCCACCGCGCCGCGCGCGAGCAGGGTGCGCGCTCGGTAGTACGTGAACCAGTTCGCGAAATTCTTGAATTCCGAGTTGTAGTCGCACTGCATCACCGCACCGGACAAGGCGCACCCCGGTTCGTCCGCCTGGCCGCGCTGGTTGCCGGCCGGGATGGTGTACATGCCGACGCTCGGCTTGATCTCGACGCGCTGGTAACAATTCAGATCGGCAGCGCTTGCCGCGGGACTCGACGTATTGCAGTTCGGAAGGGTGGTATCGAAGTTGTAGTAGAGCGCGAATGCCACCAACGCCGAAGTCGGGTTGGTCGCATCGAACCGCGCGGTGTAGGTGCCAGTGCCCGCGGTCGCGACGTTTTCCAGCACGGTGTAGTTGCTGAGCGCGATCGAATTCGCGGCAAGGTTCAGGCCTCCGCGCGACGGAAAGAACGGGTTGTAGAGCGCGGTCGTAGCACCGCTCGCCGGGTCGGCCGCTTCCGGGTAGGAGAAGAAATTGCCGGCCGTGTCGGCGGTCTTCCATGGACGATACCGGATCCGCGGGTCGTAATAGAGCAGGTTCTGGCCCGCGGCCCGCATGCTGGCGACGTTGATGTGGTGGCTGAAGCCCACGAACTTCAGCGCCGTGCCGGTCAGGTTCGTGGTCGGCTGCCCGTCGCCGGTGGAGTTGTAAGGCGACCGCAGCGTGATCGGAAACATCCGCGTCGGCAGCGTGCCGTCGGTCGGGTCGGGAAGCACCTCCTCCACCATCGAGCCGGAGTTGTCGATGGTGATGAAGACGTTCGGCGCCGGCGGCGACTGCACGAAGAGCGGCGTCTGCGCGAGCGACGCGGGGGGCGTGATCGGCGCTGCGCGCACCGTCGTCGGCGCGAGCGCCGTGACGGCGAAGATGCCAAGCGCCTGTGCGGCGAGGAGGCCGCGCAGGACGTGACTCAGGCGACGTGGGTTCGATCGCATTCTTTTCACCTGCAGCAGGTCACAGCGGCGGCGGCCGCAACTGGGATTGCACGGTTGCGCGGAACCCCGCGTTCGTGTCTCCGAAACCGTGCGCGGTGACGGTGAAGGCCGAGTTGTCGACCCGCGTGGACGTGACGGTGGGATCGAATGGCGCGCGCACGGCTTCGATCAGGCACGCGGGCGCCGACACGGGGCGCGCCGGATCCAGATATTGCGCAGCAGGGGGTTGCTGCAACTGCGGGAAGCTGGGGAGCCAACTGTTCGGGTCGCGCCACGCCAGCCCGGTGGTGGAGGTGGAATCGATGCGTGCGGCGTCGAGCGGCGGCCCGCCCGTAAGCGCGATGTTCTCGCAGTAGCGCAGGGCCAGTTCGGATTGTTCGAACGCGACCGAAGAAGCGCGCAGGTTCGCCGAGATGCGTTCTTCGGACGTGACACCCCGCAAGGCGACGACGGCGATCAGGGTCACCATGACGAGCATCACGAGGGCCAACGGCAGCACGACGCCGATCTGCCTGGCCATGGCCTGGGTATTCCGCATGGGATTCCTCACAGGATGCGGTTGCGCAGCGTGATCGCCTGCGTGAACGTGCGGCGCAGCCGGCCGTCGGCTGGGAAAGCACCCCCGCGGCATGACGTGCCCGTCTGCGTGGCTTGCGTGTTCTCGCCCAAATTCTCGGAAACAACCTGCACGCACAACTCGACGCCGATGACGCGGCCCCAGTCGGTGAACCCAGCGGGATCGACCACCTGTTGGGCGCGCGAGAACGGGTCCCCCACGCGCAGCCGAACCTGCAGGTCCTCGACATTTGGAATGAGCGGCGCGGGCGCCAGGCTGTTGCCGGCACACATCAGCGTCGGCACGCCGTTGGAAGTGGCGATATAAAACCGGTTCTGCGCTGTGCGCACGCCGGTGCCGTCCACCGGCACCGCGAATCCGAGGCAATCGCGACTTTCACCCGACCCGGCCACCGCCGCATTTTCGACCTGGTAGCGGATCTGAACGGCGTCCGGCTGTGTCGCATCGCCCGTGCAAGCCGGTGTCTGGCTCGGGTCGACCGGACTGTTGAAGCCGCCGGAACAGGCCCAGAGCGGATTGCCGGTGAAACTCGTCGGGGTCGATACGGTCGTGAAGTCGCCCACAATCTGGCCATAGCCGGCCATGCGGATCTGGTACGCAAGCCGATCCAGCGCGAGCTGTCCGGCGGCTTGCATATGCTGCAGATCCGTGCTGGCGCGATAGGTCTGCCGATTGGCGCCGTAGATGCTCAGGATCCCGACCGAAAGCATCATCCCGATCGTGATGGCAACGAGGAGCTCGATCAGCGTGCGGCCGCGCTGGCGGCGCAAGACCAGCGCAGCTCTCATGGCTGCACCCGTAGGGTGATGCATTCCACTTCGGGCGGTGTCGGCGCCGTTTCGGGCGGGCAGCTGCTCCCCAACGCGGCGCGCACGGTCGGATCGGCCCGAAAGCCGGTTTCGGCCCACATCAGCGTGATTTTCCAGGCGGGCGACGCCGCGTCCTGCTCGATACGCGCCCAGCCTCCGGGCAGCGCCCCCCCCTGTACACGCGTGAACCACTCGCTGAAGTCGAACTGGGCTTGCTGGACTGCCGTGCAGGCCCCGCTCACGCAATCCGGCCCTGCCGGTACCGTATAGGCACCGGTCGGATACGGCGTCGTGAAGGTATAGCTGGCGAGCGCGCCGGTGTTGGACCGCATCCGGTCCGCGATGTCGAGCGCCAGCTGCGTCGCCAGCGCGCGGCCGTGTGCGTCTTTCTGGATCGACAGCCCCCGGACCTGCATGCCTGCAAGGCCGAGCAGGCCCACGGCGACGATTACCATGGTGACCAGTACTTCGATCAAGGTGACGCCGCGCGCGCGGCGCCCACCGCCAAAAGGCATCCGCTGCTTCATGCACAGGCTCCAAACGTGGTCGAGATGCGTGCCCGTCCCGTGGTTGCGATGCAGATCGAACGCGAGTTGCCGGGATCGTTGCCGGCGAAATCAATGCGCAGCGGCTCCGCGCCCGCTCCCAGCGAGCTGAGCGGATTGCCGTCGAGCACGAAAACCGTGCCGTCGGAGGTGACGGTGAGGCCCGCGAAGGCCGGGGCCGCGGAGATGGTCACCTGCGGCGACGTACGCAGGTAGGCACGGATTACCGGTTCCGCCGGGTCACGCTGGAACGCCACGCCCGTCGTCGTGTCGTCGATGAACACGATCCAGCCGGTGTCCCAGTCGGTCGCCGCGCCATCGCACGAGGCGGTCGCACTGGTCGGGGCCGAACTGCGGCAGATGATTACCCGGCCGCGCCGCGCCAGCGCCTCGCTGCGCGTGAGCGCAACATCGGCAAGCATCTCGTTGACCTCGCCGGAAACGCGGTTGCGGTCGATCATGTAAGTGAAGCTCGGCACACCGACCGCGAGCAGGATGGCGGCGATGGCGATCACGACCAGCGCTTCGATCAGGGTGAAGCCCTTGATCGCTCGCCTCGCGCTCATTGACGCCTCCCTCAGTCGATCGTTTAAGGATGCAGGCGCGAGGTTCGCGCTGCATGGTGTGCGCGGATTATTGCCACCCGCCGGAGAGCGGCGCCGCCTGCCAGAGCGTGCGGCTGACGCGGTCCGACGAGCGGCCCTCAAGTTCACAGCGACGCGATACCGTGTTTGCGCCTCGCTAGTGCACTCGGATGAAGGGCACGGGATGGACGCGGATACGCTTGACTCGCATTCGTAGCACCGCGCTTTGCGTAGTACGGCGGCGCGCCCCAATAGCTCCCCTCGCATTCGCGGCGAGCCGGACGCGGGGTGCTTTCCGACAATCGCTTCGTCATGCAGCGGCGATGCAACCGTGCGATGTCGAAGCGCAAGCGGGTGCGCGGTGTCACCCTGATCGAGGTCATCGTCACGCTTGCCGTGGCCGCGATGCTGTACGCAAGCGCGGTGCCCGCGTTCCAGAGCGCGCTCGAGCGGCTGCGTCTGACCACCACCACCAATGACCTGGTTCTTGCGGTCGGCATCGCGCGTGCGGAAGCGACGTCACGCCACGGGCGTGTTGCGATCGCGCCCCGCCGCGGACTCGACTGGTCGTCGGGCTGGCACGTGTTCATCGACGCCAACGACAACGGCCGCCTCGACGGCGGCGAGACGATCGTGCGCACCTTCGAGGCGGTTCCTGACCGCATGACCGTCGCCGCCGCCTTCGGGGCCTTCGACGGCCACGTGCTGAGCTTCGATCACTTCGGCCTATTGCGCCGCCCGGGCTCGAACGGCCTGGTGCTCGGCCGTCTCACGCTGACTCTGGACGGCAACGCGCGCACGCTGTGCTTTTCTGCCGCGTCGGTGCGCACGGTGCAAGGTGCAGCGTGCGCATAAGCCGCGACGGGGCAGGTTGTGCCCCTACCACTGCACGGTCACGCCAGCGCGATACGTTCGCGGCTGCGCCGGAAAGAGATATGTCGCACCCCATGAGGCGGTCGGCGCTTCGCGCCAGTAGTGCCGGTTGGTCACGTTGTCGACGCCGAAGCGCAATTGCGCCCGGGGGTAGGCTGCCGCGGGCGACCAGAGCAGAGCGGTGTCCCACTGCCAGCTCGACGGCAGCGCCACGCTGTTGTCGGCCAACACCTCCTTGGTGCTCGTGTAGGTAACCAGGTTGCGCCACCAGAGGTCGACGGATTCAAGCGGTCGCAGGTTGGCTCCCAGGGCCGCGGCGAACTCCGGCACGTTGGTCACACGCTTGCCCACCAGCGTGGGATCGATGCTTCGATCGATGCGGGCGTCGAGGTACGTCGCTTTGAGGTCGAGCGCGATGGAACGCGCGTCCGACTGCGCCAGGGCGATTTCGACGCCACGGTGCTCGACGGTACGCGTGTTGGCGACGCGCAGCGGCGGGCCGGATGCCTGCGGCAGGTTCTCCGCGTACGGCACGTGGATGTCGAACAGTGCGACGTCGAGGTGGCCATCGACGCCCAGCGCCTGTTTGTACCCGAGCTCGACTTGCCGGCTGTGCCCGACCGGCAGGACCTGGCCGGCATTCGCGAAGTCCGTGGGACGGTTGGGCACCACTTCGGCTTGGATACCGGTACCGGCGGACAGGTAGAAGTAGCCGCCCGTCCAAGGCTTCCAGCCGACCGCGCCCCACGGCGTGACGATGGTGTCGCTCAAGGCCACCGCTTGCGTGCCGTCGTTGAGCGTACTGCTGGTCCGGTAGTGGATGTAGCGTGCGCCGATCGTCGCGGACCAGGCAGGTCCGAACTGCAGGGTGTCGTAGGCGTAGAGCTCGTCCATGCCCACGTCGCGGTCCGTGTTGACGACCGAAAGCGTCGGATCGGGCGGCAGGTCGACCGGCGCGAACACGTTTTCGGTGCCGACGAAGTTATAGGCCTGCAGCGGTGGCAGCCGCTCCGAATAGCGCGTCACCCGCGCGCCGAATTGAACCCGCTGCCCGATGCCCGCAGTGTCGAAACGCGCGATCGCGTACGCCTCGGACGAGCGGGTGCGGCGGACCTCGTCGTTGCTGCGATAGTCGTAGATATCGACGTCGTAGTTGCCGCATAGTCCGGGATAGACGTATACGGGGCCCGAGCTGCATCCGTCCGGAAATGCGATGCGGTCGTTGGTCAGGATGCGCTGCACGAGCGCGCGCACCCCGATATTCCATACCGCGCTGACCGGCTGCTCGTAGCTCACCGTGCCCACGACGTTGCGGCTTTCGAACGGCAGCGACCAGGGCTGGTTGTTGAGGTTGATGCGCGGATCGATGGGTGCCGGGAGCGTTTCGGCGATGCCGTCGCCGTTCTTGTCGATAAGGCCGAACCCCGGGACGCTGATCTGTTTGTAGTGCTGCCATTCGATTTCGAACTGGAACAACCCGTCGTTGGGCAGCTTCAGGTCCATCGCGCCGGCCGCGAACAGGCGGCTGCCCGGCGCATCGCGCGCAATCGGCCGCCGCTCCTCCGCCGCGAGGTTGAAGCGATACCCCAGCGGGCCAGTGCGCTCGCTGATATCGCCGCTGACGATCCATGTACCGCGCTCCGAGACCTCCGCATTGGCTTCGCGCAGCTCGGTGGCGGCCGGGCGCTTGGTGATGTAGTCCACGATGCCGCCCGGATTGCTCGCGCCGGCGAGCGCGCCGTTGAGGCCGCGCAGGATCTGGACCTCCTCCTTGTTCTCGAATGCGATCGGCGCGTAGTTGGAGACCGGCAGTCCGTTGCGCTGGTAGTTGAGGATCGTGGTGCTGTCGAGCAGGAAGCCGCGCACCATGAAATCTTCGATGTATCCGACCGTGTTGTAGGCATCGCGCACCCACGGCAGGCCACGCGCCATGGCGGACAGGCTGCGCACGCCCGCTTCGCGCAGATCGCGCGTGTCGACGACATCGACTGCCGCCGGCGTGGTGCCGAGCGGAGCGTCGCTGAACTGCACGACCTCGGCCGGTTCGGTCGCAGGACCGGGCGCGTGGCCGACGACCGTTTGTTTCGGCAACTCTGCGGTGGCGCCGGAGTCGACGCTCTGCGCGTTGCTTGCCGTTGCCGCGGCGAGCAGGCCCACGCTCAGGAAAAAGCGGGTGATCGATGCCATCGCGCGTGCTCCGTAACGATGGCAGGTCGGCGCTTGGCAGCGGCCACCGCGCGAGCGAAAAGCCCTCGACGCGAACGACGTGTTGCCGACGCTTCCCTGCGCAAGTCTTAACTTGGTCAGGTTCGAAGGGTGTCTCTCACCCGTCCACCCGAGGTGGACCACGCCATATGGCGCGGATTTGTGCGGGACCCCTAGCGTGAGACCGATTCTACGGCGAGCAGCGCCGCCACGGCGGAAGCGGTGCGAGTTTCACCGCTGCCCTGGACCAGCGCGTACGGTGCCGCGTGCGCTCGCAGCCAGGCCTGGACACGGGCGTGGAACTCGGCGCGAATCGCCGGCCCGTCGCGCTGCAAGCCGTCGGGCTCCCATGCGAGATCGAGGTCCGTGAGCAGGGTCAGCGCGTAACCGGTGTGATGCCGATCGGCCGCCGCGTAAAGGGTGCGATCGTCGAAATACATCTCGCTGTAGATCGCGGTCGCGATCGGCGCCGAATCGCAGGCCACCCAGCGTACTTCCGCGAGCGCGGCGGTCCGGGTGGCAGCGGCTTCCCCTTCGATTTGTGCCGCGAGGATCGACGCCTGGTCCCCCGCCTCCGGCACGCGACCGCGTCGCTCGACGAATTCACGCAGGTACTCCGGCACCCACACGCCCGGCAAACGCGCGGCAAGCGCCTGGCAGAGGACCGTCTTCCCGGTGCATTCGCCGCCGACGATTGCGACTTTGCGCGGCGTCATCCGGCCTGCACGCGGGCCCAGCGCAGCCAGCCCGCCAGCGCCAGCAGCGCGAAGATGACGTAGAGAACCACCGTCAGCGTAAGGCCCTTGTAGGCGAACACGCCGACACTCGCGACATTGACGACGAGCCAGACCGGCCAGTTCTCGATGAACTTGCGGGCCAACATGACCTGGCCGATCACGCTGCCGACCGTCGGGAAGGCGTCGAGGTAGGGCACGTCGGTGTCGGTGATGTGCGCGAGAAGGAGTCCGGTTGCCGGCCACGCGATCATCCAAAGCCCGACGAGGGCAAGCCGGGAGAGCGATCTTAAGCGCGCGACCGCCAGCGGTTCCGACTCGCCGCCGGCACCGGCGCGCCGGCCGAACAGCCACTGCCACCACCCCCAGACTGCCGTCGCGGCGAAGAACAACTGCAAGCCGCCTTCGCCGTAGAGCTTCGACGAGACGAACAGCCATGCATAGAGCAGGCTGCTGATGAAGGCCAACGGCCAGCCCCAATGGATCTCGAACACGGTGCAGATCACGCAAGCGAGGGCGAGCAGGAACGCCCAGAGTTCCAGCCACGTGACCGTTGCGCCGAGCAGGGCGAACGCGGGTTCGAGCATGCGGGGTGGTTGCGGCGATTGGCGGCTGCGTGCCGAACCGCCGGGCCGCTGGCGGCGATGGCGCGCCTGACAGGAGTCGAACCTGCGACCTACGGCTTCGGAGGCCGTCACTCTATCCACTGAGCTACAGGCGCGTGAGGACGCGAGGATACCTGCTTCACCGGGCGCCCGTCGCTGCTACCGCCGATGCAGCGCGCTCGCGCGGAGCGGGGCGGAGGCGCGGCTATACTGCCGCCCCTTGCCAATCTCCAGCAAGCGCAGCGGAGCTGACGCCGATGCACGACCAGCACGTATCACCCATCAAGACGCCGCGACAACTGGCGATCGTCATCGTGCTGGCGTTTGTGGTCCCGATCACGATCATCATCCTGCTCGCCAAGTACGTCGCCGGTCAGAGCGTTCCGAACGCCGGCACCGAGTCGATGTCGCCCGAAGCCGTGGCCGAACGATTGCGCCCGATCGGGACCGTCGCCTTCGCCGAGGGCGGTGGTGGTGCAAAGACTCTGCAAACCGGCGAGGCGGTCTACAACGTCACGTGCGCGGCCTGTCATGGCACGGGCGCGGCTGGTGCCCCGAAGGCTGGTGACGCGGCGGCGTGGGCGCCCCGGATCAAGGAGGGCTTCGAGACCCTCCTAAAGCACGCGACCGAGGGCTTCAAGGCGATGCCGCCCAAGGGCGGCAACGCCGACCTCGATCCCATCGAGGTGGCGCGCGCCGTCGCGTACCTTGCCAACATGGGCGGCGGAAAGTTCAAGGAGCCCGAGGCTCCCCCGCCGGCGAAGTGATGCCGCTTCGACTCACGGATTGAGCTGCTGGTATACGAGCCGGGCGAGCACCGCGAGCTCATCCTTGCTGACATCGCCCACCAGCGCGTACCCGAACGGCCCGTCGATCCAGTAGAAAACGGACGTGCGTCCGTCCTGCATGAAACGAAAGGCGGTATCCGTGTTCGGCGCCTCGCGCCGGACCAGCAGCGACAGCCGCTTGCCCTGCGCGTTTTCGTACATCAACAGCGCCACGGGCGAGGCCTTGTCCGCCGGTGATGCACTCGCGAATGCCGGCAGCAGGCGACCCCCGAGCAGCTGATAGCCGGATTGCAGCAGCGACGGAGCCTTGAGCGGCGCGTCGAGGCGCTTCGACAACCAGGCTATCAGGTGCTGCTCCTCGCGCGCGGTGACCTCGACCGGGTGGCGGACCTCGGGAACGTAGGCCGCGTGCGCAAGCAGCGCCAGCCGTGCGATCGAGGCCCGCGCCGGACCCGACGCAGGCGTCCAGTAGTCGTGGGCGACGAAGCCGACCGCGATACCGGTCACCAGGGTCGCCGCCAGCGCAGCCACGTTGCGCCAGAAGAACGGCGGCGGCGCCACGCGCTTGCGCGTCTCGACCTTGAGCGTGTGCGGCTCGTCGAGCACCGGGTCGAACAACCGGTGCAAGGCTTCGTTCTGTCCGGCCCAGGCGCGCACGCGGGCCGCGGTCTCGGGGTGCAGGGCGAGATGCGCTTCGACCGCGCCGCGCTCGTCCGAGGTCAGCCCGCCGTCGACGTAGGCGTGCAGGATTTCCTCGCTCAACCCTCTGCGCATCTTCATTTCACCCGTCGCAGCCCGTTACGACCGGCGTTGCGCTCGTCGAGGAGTTGACGCAGGCGGTCGCGACCGCGCGACAGGCGCGACATGACCGTCCCGATCGGAATTTCGAGCGCCTCCGCCGCTTCTGAATACGTCAACTGTTCCAGCCCCACAAGCAACACGACCCGACGCTGTTCATCCGGCAGCTGCGCCAGCGCGGCGCTCATGTCGTGCAACGTGGCATCCGTTTCCGCGCTCGCGTTGCCGGCGACAGGTTCGGCGCTGCCGTCCTCGTTCAGCGCATCCAGCGAGGCCATCGGGCGGGTGCGCTTCACACCGTTCACGAACACGTTGTGCATGACCGCGAACAACCAAGCGCGCAGATTCGAATCCGGCCGCCACAGTGCGCGTTTCGTCCAGGCGCGCTCGAGCGCATCCTGTACAAGATCGTCCGCCGCATCGCGCGAGCCCGTCAGCGCTCGCGCATAGCGGCGCAGGCGCGGTATCTGCGCCTGCAACTGCTCAACGGTGAAGCCGGATGGCACCGAGTCGCCCTGCCGCATCGTTGCGCATGGTCTGCCTCGCAAACAGACCGCCGCGCCGGTTTATTCCGTCAGATCTCCTGCGGATCGACCTCGACCTGCCAGCGCACCCGCCGGGCAAATTGCATCTCGCGCACATCGTTAAGCCACCGCGGCAACCAGCGCTGCAGCGCCTGGCGCGAGGGCGATTCGACCAGCAGTTGCGCCCGATGCACGCCTGCAAGCTTCGCGAGCGGCATCGGAACCGCATCGTACAAGGCAATCGCCGCGTCCCCGGCAGTCTTGGTGCCGGCTTGCGCGGCCGCGCGCAGAAAGTCGAGCGCCGCCGACAAGGAGCGCGCTTCGGCCCGCAGCAACGCCTGGGAGACGAACGGCGGCATGCGCGCGGATGCGCGCTCGGCTAGTTCGCGCTCGGCGAAGGCGCGGTAGTCGAGGCGTGCCAGTGCGGCGAACAGCGGATGCCCCGGGAAGCGGGTCTGGACGAGAACTCTGCTTGCCTGCCCGGCGCGACCAGCGCGGCCCGCCACTTGCATGAGGACGGCGAACAACCGCTCCGGCGCGCGGAAATCCTGGGCCACCAGTTGCGCGTCGGCATTCAGGATCGCGACCAGGGCGACACGCCGGAAATCGTGGCCCTTGGCGATCATCTGCGTTCCTACGAGAAGGTCGACCGCGCCGGAATGGACCGCGGCGAGTGCCTCGCGCACTGCGTTGCGCCGCTGGGTCGTGTCGCGATCGATGCGCTCGATCCGTGCGGCAGGAAGCAATTCGTGCAGGGCCTCTTCGACACGCTGCGTGCCGTGTCCAACCGCGGCCAGCCCGGGGTTGCCGCACGTGGGGCAGGCCGACGGCACGCGCGACTGCCAGCCGCAATGGTGGCAACGCAGGGTCCCGTCTGTCTTGTGGAAGGCCGTGAACGTCGCGCAGCGATGGCACGACGACATCCAGCCGCAGGCCGCGCACGCGATCACCGGCGCGTACCCGCGGCGGTTGATGAAGACGATCGCCTGTTCACCACGGGCGACGGTAGCGGCAACCGCCTCGCGGACCTTCGGTGCAAGCCCTTGCAGCGGCGCTTCGGCACGCAGATCGACGCACTCGATCTTCGGCGGCTCGTGCTTTGCGGCAGCGCCTGCGCGCGCTGCCAGAGTGAGCAGTCGATAACGATCGTCGCGCGCGCGGCGCCACGACTCCAGCGATGGCGTCGCGGAGCCGAGCACCACCGGCAGGGCTGCCATCTGCGCGCGCTTGACCGCGAGGTCCCGCGCGGAATAGCGCGCGCCATCGCCCGCCTTGAATGACGCATCGTGTTCTTCGTCGACCACGATCATCGCGAGCGTTGGCAGCGACGCGAAGACGGCGAGCCGCGTCCCGAGCACCACGCGGGCTCTTCCTTCGTGCGCCGCGAGCCAGGCCGCGGCGCGCTCCACGTCGGTGAGCCCGCTGTGCAAGCTTACGATCGGCATTCCGGCGAAGCGGGCGCGCAGGCGCTCCTCGACTTGCGGCGTGAGGTTGATCTCCGGCACCAGGATCAGGGCCTGCGCCCCTTCGATCCGGCCGAGCCGCTCCGCGATAGCTTCGAGGTAGACCTCGGTCTTGCCGCTTCCGGTGACACCGTAGAGCAGGAAAGCCTGGAAGTTGCGGGCGGCGACGATCGCGGCGGCGGCGGCGAGTTGTTCTGCAGTGAGCTCGCGCAGCCCCGCCGGGCCGGACGCGCGCGGCTCTCCTGTCCTGCGCATGCGCGCAAGCGAAGCCTCGAAACGTGCTCCGGGGACTTTGCGCAACAGGTGCGGAAGCGCGGGGATGGCGACTTCGCCCCAGGAATGTTGGTAGTACGTCGCCGCGAAGCGAGTCAATGCAAGCCAATGGTCCGAAAGCGCACCGACCTCTGTCAGCACGCGGCGCACCAGGCGGATCCTGGCCGGCTCGACAACCGGACTTGCGTTGACACCGACGACAACCCCGATCGTCTCGCCGCGCCCGAGCGGCACCACCACACGACGGCCGACAACTTCGGCGGCGTGGGGCGCGTCTGCGAGCCTGTAGACCAGAGGCCCTGGCAGCGGCCGATCAACGATGACGTCGACGAACACGATGCAGCGGCCCGCTCAGGGTCTTAGCTCAACTTGCAATATGGGGCTTTAACTCTTTGATTTTCTGGCGCTGCAACGCAACCCAAGAAATGTGGACAACTTTGTGGAGAAGTTGCTCGCACAGTTTGCGGGCAGAACTGGAATTGCCAGGTGACGGCGCCTCGAGTCCGGTCACCATCGTGTCATGCTCAATCAAATCAATGCATTGCGATCAAAAAGCGAAGCTCTTCGCCCGTCTACCACTGAAGACCCGCATAAAATCAGGCGGGTCGGCGTTTTGTGCATAAGTCAAGCCCGGAGAGGAAATTTTCTCGCGCGTGCTTCCGATGCGACACCCTATGTGTTGCGGGAGAAGCCAAGCCGTCCGGTCATAAGCGCAGCTTCCGGCTGTGGTCATGCACGGTTTCAACCAGAGCGGCCACCATATCTGGTGCCGAATGTTGCGAGATCCCGTGGCCGAGATTGAAGACGTGGCCATCCCAAGTGCCGTCGGCATTTCGGGGATCGCCGAAGGAGTCGAGGACCGCCCGGGCTCCGTTACGGACCGCCGCCTCGCCGCCGAAGAGAATCATCGGGTCGAGGTTTCCCTGCAGCGCGCATGTTGCGCCGACCCGTTGGCGCGCCGCCTGCAGATTGACCGTCCAGTCGAGGCCGACCGCCGAGCATCCCGTCGCGGCGATCTGCTCGAGCCACAGCCCGCCTCCCTTGGTGAAGATGATCGAGGGCACGGGCGCGCCCGCCGCCTCGCGACGCAGGCCGCCGATTACGTCGCGCAGGTAGGCAAGGGAGAATTCCTGGAACGCGCCGTCGGCGAGAATGCCGCCCCAGGTATCGAAAATCATCACCGCCTGCGCGCCGGCTTCGATCTGTGCATTGAGGTAATCGGTCACGGCCCGTGCATTCACGGCAAGCAGACGATGCAGGAGATCGGGCCGTGAGTACAACATCGTCTTCACCAACCTGAAATCGTCGGACCCGCCGCCTTCGACCATGTAGCAGGCAAGCGTGAACGGACTTCCCGAGAAACCGATCAGCGGCACTCGATTCGCCAGCGCCCGGCGGATCTCGCGCACCGCGTCGAGCACGTACCCGAGCGAAAGTTCGGGATCCGGCGCAGTCAGTTGCGCCACGTCGGCTTCGTCACGCACCGGACGCTCGAACCGCGGGCCTTCGCCCTCGGCGAAGTACAAGCCAAGGCCCATGGCATCGGGCACGGTGAGGATGTCGGAGAAAAGGATCGCGGCGTCGAGCGCAAATCGATCGAGCGGCTGCAGCGTGACCTCGGTGGCGTAAGCGGGCGACTTGGCGAGTCCGAGGAAGCTGCCCGCACGTTTGCGCGTCGCGTTGTATTCCGGCAGATAGCGGCCGGCCTGGCGCATCAGCCAGATCGGCGTGTACTCGGTGGGTTCGCGCAACAAGGCGCGCAGGAAGGTGTCGTTCGTTGGCTTCACGCGAAGGGCGGCGGGATCGCAAGCAGGGTGAGCCGGCCGAGCCGCTCGATTCTCGCACGCACGTCGATAGCGAGCAGCGCGAATGGTTGCGGCAGTCCGGACCGGACGCGCTGCTTCACCTGCACGTGCGCCCGGGGTCGAAGGTCGCCGCGGTGCTCGGGCCGTACAACGGCCGCCTGAAGATCGCGATCGACGCGCCTCCGGTCGAAGGCAAGGCGAACGCGGCGCTGCTCGACTATCTGGCCTCGGTGTTGCGCCGGCCGCGGCGCCAGCTGCACCTTGAACGAGGGGCGGCCGGTCGCGACAAGATGGTCCGGATCGAAGATGCAGTCGCAGCGGACATCGCAAGCCGCCTCGATGCCGCACTACCGAGGCCGGGACGGAAATGAAAAGGGCAGACGCGACGTCTGCCCTTGGAGGGCGCTGCGAGCCAGCTTACTTCTTGGCTTCTTCCTTCTTCTCTTCCTTCTTGTGGTCCTTCTTGCCGGTGTGCTTGGTCGAGTCCTTCTTGGCCTCGGCCGCCGGCTTTGCCTCCTTGGTGGCGTCCTTCTTCTCGTCCTTCTTTTCCTGTGCGACGGCAACGCCGGCGGCAAACAGGGTCGCGATCAGAGCAGCAAGCAGTTTTTGCATCGTGAGTTCCCGGAACGGTAGTTGGAAAAAAACGGATCCCGCGTTTCGATCTCTCTGGTCGATCACACAGGCCCGTGACCGCTAACGGCCCGGCGCATACGTGGTTGACACAACCACAACGCAATCCAGATGGATGATGCAGTGCATTCAGATGCGCTTCATGACGGCCGCAACCCGATCATCCACGGCGTTCTGGCGCACTGCTTCGCATCCACGGGCCAGCCCGGGGCTACAGGGGCCAATCGACTCCGACCAGGAGGGTCCGCTCGGGCGCCGGCTCGAAGAACCGACCGCTCGTCTCTTCGACGATGACCGAGCCGACGTAATTGCGATCGAGAAGATTGTCGATTCGGAAAAAGCCACGTGGCTTGGTCGAACCCACTTGGAATGTCCGGGCAAAGGCGAGGTTCACCACTCCGTAGCCTGCTGCGCGGTCTGCGTTTGCGTTGTTGACGTACATCAGTGACTGCGCGCGGAAGGCCAGCGAGACGTCGGCGAGCGGGTTCCGATATCGTGCTTCGAGATACGCGGTGCGCGCTGGCACCGCAGGAAGCTTGTTTCCCGCGGGCACGAGCACGTTTGGTACCGCACAGCCGGTGGTCGAGCACTGGTAGAAATCGTCGGTGAAGCGCGCGTTGATCGCAGCCGCGCTCGCAATCAAGGTCAGCGCCTCGACCGGTTCCCATTCGAACTCGGCTTCGACACCGTCGCGCGCCGTGCGGGTCGCATTTGCATACGCGGCCCGGCCGGCCGAGTTGGCGACGACGACGATTTCATCGTCGGTGCGGATCGAGAACAGCGCCAGCGTCGTACGCATGCGCGGGGTCCACAGATTCTTGACCCCGACTTCGAAGTTGTTGCTGCGCGCGGCGTGGAGCGACGTGTTGATTCCCGCGCTGCCGTCCGGACGATAGGCAAGCTCGGTCAACGTCGGCGTCTCGAACCCGCGCCCGTAGGACGCGTATACGCTCATTGCCTGGAACGGCTTGAAGACCAGGCCGACGGTCGGGTTCACCGCCGAATACGAGATCGAGCCCGAGTCATCGCCATTGACGAGGTAGTGATCCTTGGACTCGAAGCGAACCTCCGAGGCGCGCGCGCCTGCATGCAGTTGCCAGGCATCACCGATGCGCCACTCCGCCTGCACGTAAGGATCGACCGAGTCGACCCTGTTCACCTCGTCGCGCCGCAGCCCGCCCTTTACGCCGAGCGTGGTGCCGATGAAGTTCTCGTATCCGCGGCGATCCTCATCCATCGCCTCCACGTCGATGCCGACGTTCGTCGTCACCGGTCCGGTATCGAACGTCGCGCGCAGGTCGCCGCCGCCGAACCTGCGATCGAAGTCGATCACGCCGCCGGGGCTGCTCGAAGGAAGCTGCGCGGCGACCGGGATCGCCTGGTACTGGGTGACACCGCGCCTGCCGATCCATATCGACGTGGTCAGCGTCGTATCGGCCGCGATGTGGGAACGGATTTCGGCACCGGCTGTGCCCTGGCGCGTGCTCTTCCGCGTGTCGAACTGCAGTGCCTGCGGCGAGGCCGCCTTCGGATCCAGCTGCATCTGGTTCCGCGTCAGGCCGAGCGGATCTTGCGCCCCCGGCATCGAAAGCGCGTTGAGGGAAAGCCGCACTTCGCCGAGCGGTGAATCGAGGAACGCGGTGCGAATCGTCGCGGTGTCGCGTTGCGCTTCGCTGTGGTCGCGTTCGCCATCGGTGTGGAAGCGCCCGGCGTCGACCAGGAATGCATTCTGCTGATCGCCACCCGTGCCGCTGAAGCCGACCCGCCACGTGTTGTTCGAGCCGTACGCGGCCGTGGGTTCGAACACCGGCGCCTGCGGTTTCAGCAACGTGGTAAACGAAATGACGCCCCCGGACGAATTGCCGTAGAGCGCAGAGAAGGGACCGCGCAGCACCTCGATGCGGTCGGCTGCATTGAGCGAAAAGTGCGACACCTGCCCCTGGCCGTCCGGGAACGACGCCGGCACACCGTCGACGTAGAGGCGAACCCCGCGTATGCCGAAGGTCGAGCGCGCGCCGAATCCGCGAATCGAGATCTGCAGGTCCTGCGCGTAGTTCTGGCGGTTGAGCACGACGACGCCAGGAACCTGCGCCAGGCTCTCCGAGAGATTGACGCGCAGCTGCGCGTCGCGAATCGTGTCGCGCTCGATCAGCTCGACCGACGCCGGAACGTCCACCAGTCGCCGTTCGGTGCGCGTTGCGGTCACGACCACCGGATTGAGCGGCTGCGGTTCCTCTGCGGGCGGGGGCGCGGCCGTCTGTGCCAGCGCGCCGGGCGCGAGCGCCGCCGCGACGGTAAGCACGTTGGCCCTGACGAAGGCGCGACGGCGTGGTCTGCCGTCCCGATGATGCTGCATGGCGTCTCCTCCGCTCGGTCCGTCCGCCGCGGGAGTGCGCGTGCATCGAGGTCGCCCCGCCGCTCGCGACGGCCTTGCGAGCACCATGAGTCTAGAAGCCGGCCTGTGCGCGCAACATGCGCCTGTGGCGGATTTCATGAAAATCTCGAGACGCAAAAGCGCCACGCGCCGCGACCTGCGGGCCAAAGAAAAACGGGCGGCAGCATGCCACCCGCTCTGTGCAAGACCGCCCGCGCTTATTCGCGCAGCTTCTTGATTGCAGCGAGTTGCGCCGCGAGCGACGAGATCTCCGCTTCAACCTTGGCAATCTCGAGCTTGTCGGACTTGCTGCGCAATTGCTCCTCGGCCTGGCGCATCGCATCGTGCGCCTTCGCCTCGTCGAGATCGTGACCGCGGATCGCGACATCGGCCAGAACGGTGACGACGGTTGGCTGGATCTCGAGAATGCCGCCCGAGATGAAGACGTTTTCCTCTTCGGCCTGACCCGGGACGCGGATGCGAACCACACCCGGCTTGACCCCGGTGATCAGCGGAGTATGGCGCGGATAGATCCCGAGTTCGCCCGCCGCGCCCGGCAGCACGACGAACTCGGCATCACCGGAGAAGATGCTCTCCTCGGCCGAAACCACGTCAACGCGCATCGTCGCCGCCATCCCCGTCTCCGCCCGGCCTAGAGCTTCTTGGCCTTTTCCAGCGCCTCATCGATCGTCCCGACCATGTAGAACGCCTGCTCCGGCACGGCGTCGCACTCGCCTTCGACGATCATCTTGAAGCCGCGGATCGTCTCCTTGAGCGGGACGTACTTGCCCGGCGAGCCGGTGAACACCTCCGCGACGTGGAATGGCTGCGACAAGAAGCGCTGGATCTTGCGCGCGCGCGCCACCGCAAGCTTGTCCTCCGGCGACAGCTCGTCCATGCCGAGAATCGCGATGATGTCGCGCAGTTCCTTGTAGCGCTGCAGGGTGGCCTGAACGGCGCGCGTGGTGTTGTAGTGCTCCTCGCCGATGATGTGCGGATCGACCTGGCGCGAGGTAGAGTCGAGAGGATCGACTGCCGGGTAGATGCCGAGCGCCGCGATGTCGCGACTCAGAACCAGTGTCGCGTCCAGGTGGGCGAACGTCGTCGCCGGCGACGGGTCGGTCAGGTCGTCGGCGGGGACATACACGGCCTGGATCGACGTGATCGAGCCGTTCTTGGTGGACGTGATGCGCTCCTGCAGGCGGCCCATCTCCTCAGCCAGGGTCGGCTGGTAACCCACCGCCGACGGCATGCGGCCGAGCAGCGCCGAGACTTCGGTGCCTGCAAGCGTGTAGCGATAGATGTTGTCGACGAAGAAGAGAATGTCGCGGCCTTCATCACGGAAGCGTTCCGCCATCGTCAGGCCGGTCAGGCCGACGCGCAGGCGGTTGCCCGGAGGCTCGTTCATCTGCCCGAAGACCATCGCCACCTTCGACTTCGAGAGGTCTTCCTGCACGATGACCTTGGCATCCGACATCTCGTGATAGAAGTCGTTGCCCTCGCGCGTGCGCTCGCCGACGCCGGCGAACACCGACAAGCCTGAATGTTCCTTGGCGATATTGTTGATCAGCTCGAGCATGTTGACCGTCTTGCCCACGCCGGCGCCGCCGAACAGCCCGACTTTTCCGCCCTTGGCGAACGGGCATACCAGGTCGATCACCTTGATGCCGGTTTCGAGCAGTTCCGCCGACGGCGACAGGTCCTCGAACTTCGGCGCCGCACGGTGGATTTCGCGCAGCTCGTCGCTCTGGATCGGCCCGCGCTCGTCGATCGGCCGCCCGAGGATGTCCATCACGCGCCCGAGAACGCCGGGACCCACAGGCACCTTGATACCTTCGCCGGTGCTGCGCACCTTCATCCCGCGCCGGATGCCGTCCGAGGAGCCGAGCGCGATGGTGCGGACCACGCCGTCGCCCAACTGTTGCTGGATTTCGAACGTAAGACCCTGCTCGACCAGCTTGTTGCTGGCATCCGGCTCCAGGATCAGTGCGTCATAGACCCGCGGCATCTCCTCGCGGGGAAACTCGACGTCGACCACCGCGCCGATGCATTGAACAATGGTGCCGGTGCTCATGCTGGTTCCTCAATGGCAGTTGGTTTCGATTTGCGGCGTTGCGGTCAGCCGATCGCCGCTGCGCCGCCGACGATCTCCGAAATTTCCTTCGTGATGCCGGCCTGGCGCGTCTTGTTGTAGCCGAGCTCCAGCTCGTCGATGAGCTTCTTGGCGTTGTCGGACGCCGCTTTCATCGCCACCATGCGCGCGCTCTGCTCGCACGCCATGTTTTCCGCGAGCGCCTGGTAGATGAGTGCTTCGCCGTAGCGCCGCATCAGTTCGTTGAGCACGGTGCGCGCGTCGGGCTCGTAGATGTAGTCCCATGAGTACGCGCGCTTCTCTTCCTCGGTCTGCGCCAGCTTCTCGTCGGTGAGCGGCACCAGCTGCTCGATCACAGGCTCCTGCTTCATCGTGTTGATGAAACGCGAGTACGCGATGAAGACGCCGTCGATCTTGCCCGCCGAATAGAGATCGAGCTGCACCCTGACCGCCTTCTCGACCCGGTCGAGGTGCGGCGTGTCGCCCAGCTGCACGACGTTCGACACGAGGTTGGCCTTCAGCCGCTGCAGAAAGCCAAAGCCTCTGCTGCCGATCGCCGTCGCGACGAACTTGACGCCACCGGCCTCCCACTGCTTGACCCGGGCCAGCACGGCGCGCTGGATGTTGGTGTTCAGCCCGCCGCAAAGACCCTTGTCGGTCGTCACCATGATCAGCCCGGCGTTGCGCAGCTCGGGCCGGGGAATGGCGAAGGGGTGCTTGTATTCGGGGTTCGCGCGCGCAAGGTGGGCGACGATGTTGCGGATCTTGTCCCCGTACGGCCGCGCACGACGCATGCGATCCTGTGCCTTGCGCATCTTGCTCGCGGCCACCATTTCCATCGCCTTGGTGATCTTGCGCGTGCTTTGCACGCTCTTGATCTTGACGCGGATTTCCTTGGTGCTCGGCATGGCGATACCTGCGCGTTTCTCTTTCAGTACGCGCCGGACTTCTTGAAGTCCTTGATCGCAGCGTGCAAGGCCTCTTCGTCTTCCTTGGGCAGGTCCTTGCTCGCCTCGATGCGCTCGATCAGGGCCGAATGCTTGCTCTTCAGGTACTCGCGCAGCGCCCTTTCCACATTCAACGCATTCTTCACTTCGATATCGTCGAAGTACTGGTTGTTGACTGCGAACAGCGTCGCGGCCTGCTCCCAGACTTGAAGCGGCTGGTACTGCGGCTGCTTCATCAGTTCCGTCACCATGCGCCCGCGCTCGAGCTGCTTGCGGGTGGCTTCGTCCAGGTCCGAGGCGAACTGGGCGAACGCGGCGAGTTCGCGGTACTGCGCGAGCGCCAGGCGGACGCCGCCCCCCAGCTTCTTGATCACCTTGGTCTGCGCCGCGCCGCCGACGCGCGAAACGGAGATACCGGCGTTTATCGCCG
>DATJUX010000007.1:0-73191 GCA_035502095.1 Burkholderiaceae bacterium | reverse complement strand
GCGGCAGCCCGCGCGGCGCCGGCGGGATGCCCTCGAGGTTGAACTCGCCCAGCAGCTTGTTGCCGACCGCCATCTCGCGTTCGCCCTGGAAGACCTTGATCGTCACCGCAGGCTGGTTGTCGTCGGCGGTCGAGAACGTCTGCGAGAACTTGGTCGGGATCGTCGTGTTCTTCTGGATCATCTTGGTCATGACGCCACCCAGCGTCTCGATGCCCAGCGACAGCGGCGTCACGTCGAGCAGCAGCACGTCCTTGCGGTCGCCCGACAGCACCTGGCCCTGGATCGCCGCGCCGACGGCAACCGCTTCGTCCGGGTTGACGTCCTTGCGCGGCTCCTTGCCGAAGAACTCGCGCACCTTTTCCTGCACCTTCGGCATGCGCGTCTGCCCGCCGACCAGGATCACCTCGTCGATCTCGCTCGCCTTGACGCCGGCGTCCTTGATCGCGATGCGGCACGGTTCGATCGTGCGCTCGACCAGTTCCTCGACCAGCGCCTCCAGCTTGGCGCGGGTGAGCTTCATGTTGAGGTGCTTCGGACCGGACTGGTCGGCCGTGATGTACGGCAGGTTGATCTCGGTCTGCTGGCTCGACGAGAGTTCGATCTTCGCCTTCTCGGCCGAGTCCTTCAGCCGTTGCAGCGCGAGCACGTCCTTCGACAGGTCGGCGCCCGATTCCTTCTTGAACTCGGTGACGACGTAATCGATGATGCGCTGGTCGAAGTCTTCACCGCCGAGGAACGTGTCGCCGTTGGTGGAGAGCACTTCGAACTGCTTCTCGCCGTCGACGTCGGCGATCTCGATGATCGAGATGTCGAACGTGCCGCCGCCAAGGTCATAGACCGCGATCTTGCGATCCTTGCGTTCGCCCTTCTTGTCGAGGCCGAACGCCAGCGCTGCCGCGGTCGGCTCGTTGATGATCCGCTTGACTTCCAGCCCCGCGATACGGCCGGCGTCCTTGGTGGCCTGGCGCTGCGAGTCGTTGAAGTAGGCCGGCACGGTGATCACCGCCTCGGTGACGCTCTCGCCGAGATAGTCCTCGGCGGTCTTCTTCATCTTGCGCAGGACTTCGGCGCTGACCTGCGGCGGCGCGATCGGCTTGCCGCGCACTTCGACCCAGGCGTCGCCATTCGATGCCTTGGCGATCTTGTAAGGCATCAGGCCGATGTCCTTCTGGACTTCCTTTTCCTCGAAGCGGCGCCCGATCAGGCGCTTCACCGCATACAGCGTGTTGCGCGGGTTGGTGACCGCCTGCCGCTTCGCAGGCGCGCCGACGAGGATTTCCCCGTCTTCCATGTACGCAACGATCGAGGGCGTCGTGCGTGCACCCTCGGAGTTCTCGATGACCTTGACCTGGTCGCCCTCCATGATGGCGACGCACGAGTTGGTCGTGCCAAGGTCGATGCCGATGATCTTTGCCATTTGTCTTCCCTCGTTTGACGGTCGGGTGTGGCCAGCCTGCTCGCGGCGCCCGCCGCTCCCTCATGAAGTGTGTGTGCTTCCTGCTACTTCAACCCTGCGCCACGGTCACGAGCGCCGGCCGCAGCACACGGTCGGCGATCATCCAGCCCTTTTGCAGCACGGCCGCCACGTGATTCGGCGGCATGCCCTCCGCAGGCACCATCGAAATCGCCTGATGGCGGTGCGGATCGAATTTCTCGCCCAGCGGATTGATCTCGCTCAGGCGGTTTTTCTCGAACGCGCTGCGCAGCTGGCGCAGCGTGATCTCGATTCCTTCGCGCAGCGACGTGCTCGTCCCTGCGGCCGCGTCGAGCGCCTTCTCGAGCGAGTCCACGACCGGAAGCAGTGCCTCGGCAAACGACTCGACGGCAAACTTGTGCGCCTTGGCGATGTCGTCCTGCGCCCGGCGCCGCGTGTTTTCCGTTTCGGCGCGTGCGCGCAGGTAGAGGTCGTAGTGCTGGGCCGCCTTGGCACGCGCGTCGTCCAGCGCGGCCTGCAACTCGCCCTGCACGTCCGCTGTGGTCGCGCTCCCGAGCGCGGTCGGCTCGTTGGCGGCCGCAGACGCCCGCACGTCCGGATCGGTGGCCGGGTTCAGCTCCGGTCCCTCCATGGATGCCCCCCAGAAAGTTTCAATCATTCAAAGACTTGCCCAGCATGGGGCCAACGCCGCGGATTTCAAGTGGCAGCGCCCGCAGACGAAGCGCCCGCAAACTGCCAATCCCGACAGCACATCACGTCGGGCCAGATGGGCGTCGCGTCAAGGTCGACCGAAGCAGAAATCTCATCCCGCTGCGCCGAGCTTCTGCGCGCGGCTCGCCGTCTCCTGCGCAAGGCGCTTGTGCAGATCCGCATCCGTGCGATCGATCAACCATCCATGGGTGTGCGTTTGCACAAGATGGACCAGCGCCTCGATGAACGCGGGACTGTCGTTCAAGGCAGGGATGTAGTGGAAGGTTCCGCCGCCAGCGCGCCGAAATACGTCGTTCCCCTCCATCGCGATCTCCTCCAGCGTCTCCAGGCAGTCGGCGACGAACCCCGGACACACGACGTCGACGCGACGCGCACTCCGTGCGCCCAGTTCCTGCAGTACCGACGCCGTATACGGGCGCAGCCACTCCGCCCTGCCGAAGCGCGACTGGAACGTGATCGCGTACTGGCCCGACTCTAGTCGGAGAGCCTCCGCGAGCAGGCGACCCGTCTTCTGGCACTGACAGTGGTACGGATCGCCGCGGTCGAGCGTCCGCCGCGGCACGCCGTGGAAGCTCATCACGAGCTTGCCGCCCTCGTCGTCGGCCCGGCCGAACTTGCGCCAGTGATCCAGGACGCGCACCTTCAGCGCTTCGATGTACTCGCGCTGATCGCAGAAATGCCGGACCCAGCGCACCTCCGGAACGTTGCGCGTGCGTGCGAGGGCGGCGTTCACCGCGTCGAACGCAGTCGCGGTCGTGGTCGCGGAATACTGCGGGTACATCGGCACGACGAGCAGGCGATCGACGCGCCTTGCGCGCAACTGGTCGAGCACGCTTGCGATGGACGGTTCGCCGTAGCGCATCGCCAATGCGACGTCGACGTCCATGCCTCGATCACCGAGCCAGCCGCGCAGCTGCAGCGCCTGTTGTTCCGAGTTCACCTTGAGCGGCGACCCGGCCGCGGTCCAGATCGACGCGTACTTCGCGGCGGAGCGTCGCGGGCGTGTGTTGAGGATCACGCCATGCAGGATCGGCCACCAGATCGGCGCGGGAATTTCCACCACGCGTGGATCCGACAGGAACTGCTTCAAATAGGAGCGCACCGCGGCGACGGTCGGCGCCGCGGGCGTGCCGAGGTTGATGAGCAGCACGGCCGCGCGCGGCGGTTGTGCATGATCGATCGGGGGCTCGGGCAGGAATCGCATGACGACGAACGGTCGGTGCGCATCTTATCGAGGTCGTTTGCTGCCGCCCGGCGCGCGTCCGTGCCCGATTGCACTCGGCCCTACGGATTAACACGCGCTCTCTGACGATCCAAGTGCGCAGGTTGATGCGACACTTGTTGCTCCGGCGTATCGCCAATGCTCACTCAGCATCGATGGACGAATCGCGCTCAGAGATCGCCCTGCGGGAAGCGCTGCGTCTGATGCAGCCGCTCGCGCATGTGCTGGTCACGAACGGCGTGACGTATCCGCAATTCGTACGCGCGTTGAAGACGACGTTCCTGCGCGCGGCACTCGCCGAACTCCGCGCGGCCGACGCGCCGGTCACCGATTCGGCTCTCAGCCTGCTCTCCGGCGTGCACCGCAAGGACGTGCGCGTCATGCGGACCTCGGATGGACCACCGCCGTCGCGCAACCGCGCACTTTCGCTCGCGGCCGACGTTGCGGCCCGCTGGACCCGGGCGCCCGAATACCTCGACGCGCAGGGTGCCCCGCGCGCGCTGCCGCTGCGCAGCCGGTCGCCCAATGAAAACTCGTTCGAGTCCCTGGTGCAGTCGGTGTCGAAGGATTTCCACGCGCGCAGCGTGCTCGACGAGTTGCTGCGGCTCGAGGCCGCGGTGGTCGAACACGAGCATGTGCGCCTGCGTGTCGAGGGTCTCGGCTCGAGCGATCGGTTTGCCGCGCTGGCCGGCACTTTTGCCGCCAACGCGGGCGACCATATCTCCGCAGGTGCGGCCAACCTGCGCGCCGCAGGGCGTGCCGATCCGCCGCCGTTCTTCGACCAGGCCATCGCGATCGACGGTCTTTCGGTGCACTCGACGTCGGTGCTGCAAAACCTCGCGCGCGAAGCCTGTGCCGCCGCGCTTGCGCGCGTGGAAGCCGAAGGGGGCACCCGGCATGCGCAGGAAGCGCACGGCTTGCCGCAGGAGTGCGCCATGCGGGTCCGGGTCGGCACGTTCTTCTACGCCGAGCCGATCCAGGTCGCGCCGCCTGCCAAGACGCCCGCTGGCGGCACCCGCGGAACGGGGAAAGTCAGCACCGGCCCGGCGCACAGCGAAGAGCAGTTCGACGCGGCGACGACCAAATAAACCGCGGCTCGGTGTCAGCCCTGCTGGCTGAGCACGTTGGACAGCAGCCGGGCAGTGATATCGACGATCGGGATCACCCGCTCGTACGCCATCCGGGTCGGGCCGATCACGCCCAGCGTGCCGACCACCTTGCCGTCGACTTCGTAGGGTGCGACGACCAGGCTCACCTCGTCGAGCGGAACGAGCTGCGACTCGCCGCCGATGTATATCTGCACGCCCTGGGCGCGGATGGAAACGGCGAGCAGGTCCATCAGGCGCTGCTTGTGTTCGAACAGGTCGAACATTGCACGCAGCTTGTCCATGTCGGCCGCTAGTTCGTTCACCCCGATCAGGTTGCGCTCGCCGGTGATGACGACCGGATCGTCCTGCTGGCTCGCATCGGCACCGGCCTGCACGGCCGCCTCCATCAGGCGCGCGATCTCCGCGTGCAGCTCGGCGAGCTCGCCGTGCAGGCGGCGCCGTACTTCGTCGAAGTCGAGGCCCGCGAAGTGCTGGTTCAACACGTTGGCAGCCTCGACGAGCTGTGGCTGCGTGTAGGAGCGTTCCGTCACCAATATCCGGTTCTGTACGTCGCCTGCCGGGGTGACGATGATGAGCAGGACGCGCCGGTCGGACAGGCGCAGGAACTCGACCTGGCGGAACGTCGAGGCACGCCGCGGCGTCAGCACGACCCCCGCGAACTGCGAAAGGTTCGACAGCAGGTGCGCCGCGGCCTGGATCGCGCGCTGCGGCTCGGCAACCTGTAACTGGCCCTGGATGATCTGCGTCTGCTGGACTTCGAGCGGCTGCACGGTCAGCAGCGAGTCGACGAACAGCCGATAGCCGCGCGGCGTCGGAATCCGCCCGGCCGATGTGTGCGGACTCGCGACGAACCCCATGTCCTCGAGATCGGACATGACGTTGCGGATCGTCGCCGGTGAGATATCCAGCCCGGAGATCTTCGACAACGAACGCGACCCGACCGGCTGACCGTCGGCGATGTAGCGTTCGATCAGCGTTTTAAGCAGCAGGCGGGCGCGTGCGTCCAACATCCCCCGCATTCTATGGACTGTCGTGCCCCGCGTCCCGCTTGAGGCCGGTGCCGGCGCTTTCTTGCTAGATTCCTTACATGGGGAAGCCCTTCCAGCACGTCGCAATTTTCGGCAAGCCGCGCGAGGAGGGCATTCGCGAGCCGCTTGCGGCCATCGCCCGGATCGTGACCGAAAAGGGCATGCTGCCGATGTTCGACGCCGCGACGCGCGACCTGGTCGGGCTGCGCGACTATGTCGGCTACACGACCGATGTGATCGGCCGCGAGGCCGATGTCGCCGTCGTGCTTGGCGGCGACGGCACCCTGCTCGGCATCGCGCGCGAGTTGTCGCCGCACCGCATCCCGCTCATCGGCATCAACCATGGCCGCCTCGGCTTCATGACCGATATCGCGCTCGACCAGATGCCGGAGGTGCTGAGCGCAATGCTGGACGGTCGCTACGAGACCGACCGGCGCTCGCTCCTGGAAGCGCAGATCCTGCGCGGCGGAAACCCGATCTTCCAGGCGCGCGCCTTCAACGACGTGGTCGTCTCGCGCGGCGTCACCGGCGGCATGGTGGAGTTCACGGTGCGTGTCGACGGGACCACGATCTACAACCAGCGCGCCGACGGCCTCATCCTCGCGACGCCGACCGGCTCCACCGCTTATGCGCTGTCGGCCGACGGCCCGATCCTGCATCCGTCGCTCGCCGGACTGGTGCTGGTGCCGGTGGCTCCGCAGACGCTCTCCAACCGCCCGATCGCGTTGCCCGACGGCGTCGTGATCGAGATCGAAATCACCGACGAGCGCGAAGCGGCCGCGCACTTCGACATGCAATCCTTCTCGCTGCTCGCCCCGGGCGACATCGTGCGCTCGGAGCGCAGCGCCGACGACATCGCGCTGCTGCATCCGATCGGCTACAACTACTTCGAAACCCTGCGCCGCAAGCTGCACTGGAACGTCATGCCCTCCGAGCCGCACGTGCGCGGCTGAGCGGCCCCGGTATCGATGCTGCTTTCGCTTTCCATCCGCAACTTCGTCATCGTCGATGCCCTCGACATCGACTTCGCGCCCGGCTTCACCGTGCTCACCGGCGAAACCGGGGCCGGCAAGTCGATCATGGTCGATGCGCTGCTCCTCGCGCTGGGGGAACGGGGCGATGCGGACGTGGTGCGCGAAGGAAGCGCCCGCGCGGAGGTGGCGGCCGAGTTCCGCCTCGGCGACATCGCCGCGAGCTGGCTCGCCGCCAACGCGATGGAGCACGGCGGAAGCGTGGCGCTGCTGCGGCGGACAATCGACGCAGGCGGGCGCAGCCGCGCGTTCATCAACGGCAGCCCGGCCACCCTTGCCCAGTTGCGCGACCTGGGTGAACTGCTGGTCGATGTCCATGGCCAGCACGCGCACCAGTCGCTGTTGAAGGCAAGCGCGCAGCAGCGCCTGCTCGACGAGCACGGCGGCCTGGCCGAGCCGGCTGCCGAGGTCGCCGCGGCGTTCGGACTGTGGCGCGCGCGCAGGCGCGTGCGCGAAGAAGCCGAAGCGATGGCCGCAAGCGCAGCGGCCGAACAGGACCGGCTGCGCTGGATCGTCGAGGAGCTCGGCGAGATCGCGCCGCAGGCCGGCGAGTGGGAAGTGGTCGAGGCCGACCACAAGCGCCTGGCGCATGCCGCGGCGCTGCTCGAGTCCGCGCAGGCTGCCATCGATGCGCTGTCCGAGGCCGACACGGCGGCTCTGGCGCAGATCGACAGCGTCGCCGCCCGCCTCGATCCGTTGGTCCAGTTCGACGAGCGGCTGCGGCCGGTGCTCGAACTGCTCGCCACCGCGCGCATCCAGGTCGACGAGGCGGTGACGGAACTGCGCCGCTATCTCGACCGGGCTGATCTCGACGCGGCGCGGCTCGCGCAGGTCGAAGCCCGCGTCGCGGCTTTGCATGCCGCGGCACGCAAATTCCGCTGCGCCCCCGGCGAACTGCCCGCCGTTCTCGCTGCAGCGGAGGAAAAGCTGGCCGCCCTCTCGGCCGCGCGCGACCTCGGCGCGCTGCGCCGCGCGGAAGAGAGCGCCCAGGATGCCTACCGGGAGTCGGCGCGCGTGTTGTCGCGTGCGCGAACCGCGGCGGCCCGCAACATGAGCACGGAAGTCACGCGTGCCATGCAGGACCTTTCGATGCCCGGCGGGCGGTTCGACGTCGCGCTGCATCCGGGCGAACCTTCCGCGAGCGGCGACGAACGGGTCGAGTACCTCGTTGCCGGGCACGCCGGCACGTCGCCGCGGCCGCTGGTCAAGGTTGCTTCCGGCGGCGAGCTTGCCCGCATCAGCCTCGCCATTTCGGTGATCGCGGCGAGCGCTACGCCGGTTGCCACGCTCATCTTCGACGAGGTCGACGCCGGCATCGGCGGCGCCATCGCCGAGACCGTCGGCCGCCTGCTCAAGCAGTTAGGCCAGCAGCGCCAGGTGCTGTGCGTGACTCACCTGGCACAGGTTGCAGCGCGCGGAGACCAGCACCTCCTGGTGAGCAAGGTGGTCGGCGCCGCGGGGCCGCCGGTCACACGCATCGTGACCCTGGAACGCACGCAACGGGTCGAAGAACTCGCGCGCATGCTGGGTGGCATCGAGATCACCGATACGACGCGCAAGCACGCGCGCGAACTGCTCGCTGCCTGAACCGGAGTCGAGGCGGCGGGAGGCGGACGTCGCGTGCCGACGCGCGCTACTTGCGATAGCGGCAGTCGCGCTTGGTGCAAACCCCGTACAGGGCCAGCGCGTGGTCCTGCAGCTGGAACCCGCGCGCCTCGGCGATCTTGTGCTGCCGCGACTCGATCTCGGTGTCGACGAACTCCTCGACCCGGCCGCAGGTGAGACAGACGAGGTGGTCGTGATGCGCGCCCTCGTTGAGTTCGAACACCGAGTGCCCGGCTTCGAAGTTGCTGCGTGACAGCAGCCCCGCGTGCTCGAACTGCGTCAGGACGCGATAGACCGTCGCAAGACCGACATCGAGATGCTCGGCCAGCAGCGCCTTGTAGACATCTTCCGCGCTCATGTGGCGCGCGCCGCCCGCCTGGGAGTTGCGCTGGAAGATCTCGAGGATCTTCAGGCGCGGCAAGGTGGCCTTCAATCCGATCGTTTTCAGATCGGCCGACGTGGGGACACTGCGTTGAACCATGGTGAAGCGACGGAAAAGCAGAAACTGGCCGGTATCATAGCCGCCGCTTTGCCGCCTCGCCCGCGCATCCCGCTCGATGACTCGAACTCTCCGCCTCGCCGTCGCCGTCGCCTGCATCACGATCGGCGGCTGCAGATCGATGTACACGTGGGCACCGCCGTTCATGAAGCCATATCGTCCCGACGTGCAGCAGGGCAACGTCGTCACGAAGGAGATGGTCGATCAGTTGCGCGAGTCGATGACGCGCGATCAGGTGCGTTTCCTGCTCGGCACGCCGCTCCTGACCAGCATCTTCCACACGGACCGCTGGGACTACGTCTACTACCTGCAGCGCGGCACCGGGGACGAAAAGCAGTTGCGGCGGCTCGTGGTCCTGTTCAAGAACGATCGCCTGGCGACCTTCGCTTCGGACGAGATGCCGACCGAAGGCGACGCCGACAACCTGATCCTGGGACGCAATCCCAAGCCGGTGCCGAAGGCGCCACCGAAGGAGCCGCCGCCGCAGATCACCATTCCCACTAGCCCTCAACTCGATACGCCGTGACGGGCGCGCGGGGCAAGATGACACTCAGGGTCGCCATCGCCGGCAGCAGCGGAAAAATGGGGCGCATGTTGATCGAGGTGCTGCAGGACGCCTCCGATCTCCAGCTGGCGGTCGCGCTCGATCGCGCCGACAGCCCGGATCTCGGGCGTGACAGCGGCGAGTTCCTCGGCAGGAAGACGGGCGTGACGATCGGTTCCGACCTGAGTCGACTGGCTTCGGCCGACGTGCTGATCGATTTCACACGGCCGCTTGCCACCCTGGCCCACGTGCAGGCGTGCCTGCAGCGCCGCGTGCGGATGGTCATCGGCACCACGGGATTCGACGCCGAAGGTCGCAAGGCGATCGAGGATGCCGCGGGCTCGATTCCGATCGTCTTCGCGCCGAACATGAGCATCGGCGTCAACGCGACTTTCAAGCTGCTCGAAGTCGCCGCTCGCATCCTCGCGACCGGCTACGACATCGAAATCGTCGAGGCACACCATCGCCAGAAGGTCGACGCGCCCTCGGGCACGGCGCTCAAGATGGGCGAGGTGATCGCGGCGGCCCAGGGTCGCAGGCTCGACGAGGTCGCGGTGTTCGCGCGTCATGGCGAAACCGGCGCGCGCAAGGAAGGCAGCATCGGATTTTCGTCGATCCGCGGCGGGGACATCGTCGGCGACCACAGCGTGCTTTTCGCTGGCACCGGGGAGCGCATCGAGATCACGCACCGGTCGGCGAGCCGCATGACCTACGCGGTCGGTGCCCTGCGAGCCGCGCGGTTCCTCGCCGATCGCAGCGCGGGTCTGTACGACATGCACGACGTGCTCGGCGTGCGCTGATGGAGCAGGAAAGCGTCAGCCTCGGGCTCGCCCACTTCTGGAGCCAGGCCGACGTCGTGATCCGCACGACGGCGTATCTGCTGCTGGCGATGTCGGTGCTGAGCTGGTTCCTGATCCTCTGGAAAGCGTGGGCCTGGGTGCGCGTGCGTGCTGCCGCGCGCCAGCTCGAGGCATTCTGGGGCGCGCCGTCGGTGCAAGTGGCGATCGCCGACCTGCGCCGGCGCGATGCCGAGGCGTTATTCGTGCCGCTCGCGCAAAGCGCGGCGAGTGCGGCGCAAAGCCAGGTCGCGGCAGGCAGCCTCGCTTCGCATATCGACCGCTCCGAACTCATCACCCGCGCGCTGCGCCAGCGCATCAACGAAGCGGCCGCGCGCCTCGAAGCAGGCCTTACGTTTCTCGCGTCGGTCGGCAGCACGGCACCGTTCGTGGGTCTGTTCGGCACGGTGTGGGGCATCTATCACGCGCTGTTGAGCATTGCGAGCGCCGGCACCATCTCGATCGACAAGGTCGCCGGCCCGGTCGGCGAAGCGCTGCTGATGACCGCCTTCGGCCTCGCGGTCGCGATTCCCGCCGTGCTGGCCTACAACGCGTTCACGCGCGTGAATCGCCTGCTTCTCGCCTTGCTCGACGGATTCGCGCACGACCTGCACGCGTACGTGACGACCGGCGCCCGGCTGGAAGGAGCGCAGACGGGTGTGCGCGGGAGCGATGTATGAGCTTCGGCGGATTCGAGCGCGGCCTCGCACCCTCGCAGCCGATGGCGGAGATCAACGTGACGCCGTTGGTCGACGTGATGCTGGTGCTGCTGGTGATCTTCATCATCACGGCGCCGCTGCTCGCCTATGCGATTCGCCTCGACCTGCCGGACGTGAAGGCGGCACCCGTCAACACTCGCACTGAGGCGATCAAGATCTCGATCGATGCCGACGGCCGCGTGTTCTGGAATGCCGATCTGGTGGACGCGAAGGACCTCGCCGCGCGCCTCGCGGCCGCCGCGGCGAAATCGCCGCCGCCCGACCTGCACCTGCGCGCCGACAAGGCAGCCCGATTCGAGCGGGTTGCCGAGGTGATGGCCGCCGCGCAGGACGCCGGGCTGACCAGGATCGGGTTCGTGACCGAGCCGCGCGGATCCGACCCGGAAAAGGCGGCCAAGAAAGCACAATGATCCGCGCGCTGTGGGCGGCCCTGCTCCTGGCCTGCACCGGCGCGGTGGCCGAAGTCAGGGCGGTCGACGACGCGGGCAACACGGTCGTTCTTGCCCAGCCGGCGCAACGCATCGTCAGCCTCGCGCCGCACATCACCGAGCAGCTGTTCGCCATCGGCGCCGGCGCGCGCATCGTCGGCACCACCGAGTACTCCGACTACCCCGCTGCGGCACGCCGGATTCCGCGCATCGCGCGCGCGCACAACGTCGATCTCGAGCGCGTCGCCGCGGCGCATCCGGACCTGATCGTGGTGTGGGGCACGGGATTCCCGCCGCCCGTGATCGAAGCGATCAAGCGCCTCGGCGTTCCCGTCTATGTCGACGAGCCCGGTGCGATCGAAAGCATCGCCATCTCGATGGAGCGGCTCGGCGTCCTGCTCGCCCATCCCGAGGCGGCCCAGGTCGCTGCCGCATTCCGCGCCCGGGTCGCGGCGCTGCAGGCGCAATACGCCGGGCGCAGACAGGTCGCCGTCTTCTATCAGATCTGGGCCGAGCCGCTGATGACGCTGGGTGGCCGCCACGTGCTGAGCGAAGGCATCCGCATCTGCGGTGGGCGCAACGTTTTCGAAGGCCTGGCGCCGATCGCGCCGCAGGTCTCGATCGAAGCCGTCGTCGCGGCGCAGCCGGAGATCATTGTCACCGCCGAGGCGGACGCCCGCCCTTCGGGCGCACTCGACATGTGGCGCCGCTTTCCTCAGATCCCGGCGGTGGCGCACGATCAGCTCGTGACGCTCGACGCCAACCGCATAAACCGGCATACGCCGCGCATGCTGGAGGAGCTTGCGCTACTGTGTGCGCGCATCGATGCCGCCCGCGGTGCCAAATGACGGGTACCCTGCCCCCGCAACTCGATCTGATCGCCCACGTCATCCAGCTCTCGGTCGCGCCGGTGTTCCTGCTCACCGCGATCGCCGGGTTGCTCGGCGTACTGGCGAACCGGCTCGGCCGTGCGGTCGATCGAGCGCGCGAAATCGAGCGCATCCTGGACGGATCGCAGGTAACGCAGGCGGACGCGTTGCGCACGGAACACGCGGTGTGTGCACGCAGGTCGGCACTGATCCTGCGCGCGATCGTGCTGTGCGTGATCTCCGGACTGCTGGTATCCGCCGTCATCGTCGGCCTGTTCACGGCCGCCTACTACGCGGGGTGGCCGGACATTTCGCGGGTGGTGGCCGCCATCTTCAGCTGCGCCATGCTCGCGCTGATCGCCGGGCTGCTCACGTTCCTGCGCGAGGTCTACATCGCCACCGCGACGCTGCGCTTCAGCGCCCACGTCGCCGCGTCGGCGACGGCGCCTAAAGCGCGTAGTCGTCGCTCAGAATGATCCGGCCTGCCGCGTCGCGCGCCAGCGGCGTCCAGGGAAGGTCGGTGATTCCGGGGTCGACGCCCGCCTGCTTGAGCAGCGTCGTCACCTGGCCGCGATGATGCGTCTGGTGATTGAAGAGCTGTGTCACGCACAGCCAAATCGGCCGCGTCATGTCGCATTGCGCGACGCCGGAGAACCATGTCAGCGGCCCCGCCAGCTTTTCCGGCCGCAGGGCCAGCGCCCAGTCGGTGAGATCGGCGTCCATCTCGACGCGCGCGAGCCGCAGATGATCGAAGTCCGTGTAGAGGTCGACTCCGATCGGTCCGACCTCGTGCTTGCGGCCGGTAAAGCGCCCCAGCCACAAGCGGTCACCCCAAAGCAGGTGATTCAGCGTCGAATGGATCGAGCGGAAGAACGCGCCGCGATCCAGCTTGCGATCCGCGTCCGACAACTGCTGCGCGCAGTCGTACAGCTTCTCGTTCATCCAGGTGTTGTAGGCCGCAAACATCTGGCAATGCTCGGCATCGATCATCGCTTGTCTCCATCTGCCCAGGCGATCAATGTCGCCCATTGCTCCAGATCCTTCTCGACCCGGCTCGGCGAGACATCCCAGACGGTCAGGCCATGGGCGGCAAGCTGCACGTAGTTCTGGGTGTCGCGCAGGAATCCGAGCACCGGAAGATTGAGCCCTTCGACGAAGCGCTGCAATTGATCGGACGCCCGCGTACGCTGGTTGACGCGCATCCCCAGCACTCCGACCTGTCCATTCGCTTTCAGTTCGCCGCGGTCGGCGAGCTTGGCGAGAAACGCCGTCGTCGCGTAGATATCGAACAGCGACGCCTGCAGCGGCACGATCACGCGGTCCGAAACGCGCAGCGCCTCCTTCAGGAGGCTGCCATGCAACGCCGCCGGAGAATCGAGCACGACGTGGGTGACTCCCTTCGGCGGGCGTGCGATCCGGTCCGCGTCGACATCCCAGGTCTCGATTTCCGGCAGGTGGGGCGGGCGCAGCGCGAGCCACGCCCGCGAGGAATGCTGGCGATCCAGGTCGCCCAGCATGGTCCGGTACCCCTGCCGCGCGAAATAACCGGCCAGATTGGTGGCGATGGTGCTCTTGCCCACACCGCCTTTCGGATTGGCAACCAGGAAAACCGGCATTGCGCCCCTCGCGCGCCGCACTGCGCGGTTTCTTTCGACCGCGTGGCCAGGCGGGTAGGCGGCGACTATAGCGGAGGGCTATCGCGCGCGGCAGGCGATTGCGGCACGAGGACCTCGGCAGATCCGCTCGAGCCGGCAGGATGCAGCGCGACAAACGGCGTCGCAAACAATGCACTCATGCGCTGCGCGCTCAGAACCTCGCGCGCCGGCCCCGCGCTCCACTCGCCCCGGCCCGACAGCAGCAGCGCGTGCGTCGCAAACCGCAGCGCGCCATTGACATCGTGCAAGGACGCCACCACCGTCCGGTCCGGCGCGGCGCGCAGCGCGTCCAGTACGAGCACCTGATGGCGCGGGTCCTGGTGCGCGATCGGCTCGTCGAGCAGCACGACCGGGGTCTCCTGCGCCAGGGCGGCCGCGATCGCCACCCGTTGGCGTTCGCCGCGCGACAGCGTTCGGATGTCGGCCTCGGCAAGGTGCCCGCAGTCGAGGCGATCGAGCGCGGCGGTCGCCGCGGCGACCGCCGCCGCATCGTTGGCACCGAAGCGATAGCGCGCAGTCAGGACAGTCTGCAACACGCTCGCGGAGAACGCGTCGTGCCAGCGGTCGGTCACCAGTGCCCGGCGCGTCGCCTGCGCGAGCACGTCGATCGCGGACAGCGGTGCACCGCCATAGAGAACCCGTCCTCCATCGACCTGGCGTACGCCGGCGAGTGCCGCGAGCAGCGTCGACTTCCCGGCGCCGTTCGGACCCAGTACGACCCAGCGCTCTCCGGCCTCGACCTGCCAGTGCAGATCCCGCACCAGCACCCTTGGCTCGCGCGCCCCGCGCACCTGCAGCGAGACCCCGGTGCACGCCAGCAATGATGCCTGGCTCATCGGCGCTGCAGCAGCCATAGGAACACCGGTACGCCGATCAGCGCGGTGAGCACGCCGACCGGCAACTGCAACGGCGCGACGACCGTGCGCGCGATCGTGTCGGCGATGACGAGCAACGTGCCGCCGAACAGCGCGGAGGCCGGCAGCAGGACGCGCTGATCGTTGCCGATCCAGGTGCGTACGACGTGCGGCGCGACGAAACCGACGAACCCGACCGCGCCCGCCAGCGTCACCGCGCATCCGGTCGCGAGGGCGGAGGCGACCACGAGCACGCGCCGCACCCGGTCGACGTCGACGCCCTGGGTATACGCCGCCACCTCGCCGCGCAGGATCAGGTTGAGCGGGCGCGCGAACGCGGTCGCCAATGCAAGCAGGAGTGCGAACAGCAGCAGCGCCACCGCCGCGGTCGGCTTGTCGGTGGCGCCCGCGAGATCGCCCAGCAGCCAGAACACCATCGAGCGCAGGCGGCCGTCCGGCGCCAGCGCAAGCAGAAGGCTCAGCAGCGCCGCGGTGAGCGCCGCAATCATCACGCCGGTCAGCAGCACGCCGCTCGCCGCGTCGTCGCCGGCCAGCACGGCGCGAGAAAACAGCGAACGGCGCGCCAGCAGGACCAGCAGCAGCAACGTGGCGAGCGCCCCGGCCGCACTCGCGAGCTGCATCACCCACAGTGCCGCCCCGGTGGCGAGCGCGAGCAGCGCCGCCACCGAGGCGCCGCCCGAAATGCCGAGCACGTATGGATCGGCGAGCGGGTTGCGCAACAACGCCTGCAGCAGTGCGCCCGAGAGCGCGAGCAGGCCGCCCACCGCGAACGCGGAGAGCGCGCGCGGGAGACGCAGGTCGAGCACGATCGCCGCGAGCGCGCCGCTGCGGTCGCCGCGCAACGCTTCGATCACCGCCGGCCATGGAGCAGCCACGCTCCCCACCGCCAGCGCGAGCGTGATGCTCGCGACGCCCGCCAGCGCCAATGCGGCAAGCACGTGGCGGTCACGCGGGCGTGCTGCGGGCGCCGCCAATCTCAAATCCGGACCTCGGCACCGATGAAAGCGCCGCGGCGTTGGGTGTTGTAGCCGCTCACGAGCTGGTAGTGCGCGTTGCCGAGATTTTCCCCCCGCAGCGTAATGCGGACCCGATCGCCGATGCGGTAGGCGAGCGTCGCGCGCAACAGGGTGTACGCGTCGAGGCCGATCCGCTCGAACGTGTTGATGTCGGTGTCGTAGCGCGACGCAACGTGCGTCACCGACGCATCGACGTCGACCGGACCGAACCCGCGGCCGAGCGCCAGCGTCGCGCGATACGGCGCGCGTCGCAGCAGGCGCTGATCCGTGGTGTCGTCGGTCGGGCGCGATGCGTCGACGATGAGTTCGATGTGCCAGGCGGCGACCCGCGTGATCGCCGTCAGCTCGCCCCCGTAGATCGTCGCGCTGGCGATGTTCTCGGGCTTGTTCGTCGCCGTGTCGAACTGGATCAGGTCCGCGGTGCGGGTGTGGTAGAGCGCAAGGTGCACGCTCGTTTCGCCCCGCGCATAACGCAAGCCGCCCTCGATGCTGCGCGAGCGTTCGGGCATGAGCTGCGGGTTGCTGAACCCCGGAAAGTACAGATCGTTGAAGCTGGGCGCGCGAAACGCGGTCGAATATTGCGCGCTGATGCGCCACGCCGGCGTGATCTGATAACCATAGGCCGCGAGCCCCGTGGTCGCCGAACCGACATCGCTGTAGTCGTCGTTGCGCACGTTTAGCTGCAGCTGCTGCATCGAATCGTGCATCGTCAGGCCGGTCCAGAGCGCGCGCACGCGGCGATCGAACGACGTCAGCGCCGCATTGTTGAAGGTCGGGTCATACGACGTCGAGGCGCCGTGCTGCCGCAACGCCTCGGCGCCGAGATGCGCCTCCAGCGACGGCAGCAACGCGAACGTGTTGTCCCAATCGACCTGCCGGTTGCGCGCCTGGAATACGCCGTTGCTGAATGAAAACGGATCGCTGGACGTGCTGCGGCTGTCATCGCGCGCTTCCCCCCCCTGCAGGCGCGTGGCCCAGGTCGCCGTGACGGTCGCGCGGCCGGAGACCTGCCAGGCCGTCTGCTGCGCACGCTCGTGATGGGTCGCGGCCGGTCCGTCCGACGGGCTGTCGAAGTCGGTATCGTTGAGCGTGGTCCACGCGCTCGCGGCGAGTTCGGTCCGCTCGCCGAGCGGCTGGCGGATGCGCAGCGATCCGGTCCGATTGCGGTTTTCGTCGAGATCGGGATTCGCGCCGAAGGTGAACGTGGCCGGATTCACGATCACCTGTCCCGCGTCGATCGCCGAAAACGGCTTCGCCTCGCGGAATCCGCCGGACACCGCCACCTCGGTCGTCCCCACATGGGTGTTCGCCGCGACCGATGCGGCGCGATAGTCGCCGGCACCCGCCTCGACACCCGCGCTCGCCCCCGGTGCCGTACCGCCGCGCGTGAAGATCTGGATCACGCCGCCGATCGCGTCCGAGCCGTACAGGCTGGACAAATTGCCGCGCACGATCTCGATGCGTTCGACCGTGTCGAGATTGATCCCGCCCACGCTGGCGGTGCCGCCCACCGCCGTGTTCAGGCGCACGCCGTCGACCAGCACGAGCGCCTGGCTCGAGTTGGTGCCACGGATGAACAGCGACGCTTGTGCTCCGAATCCGCCGGTACGCGCCATCTCGACGCCGGCCTGCCGGGTGAGCAGTTCGACGAGGTCGCGCGTCTGCGCCCGTTCGATGTCGGCGCGCGTGATCACCGTCGTGTGCGGCAACGTGTCGGCGAGCGGCTGCTCGCTGCGCGCGGCAGTCACTACCACCGTATCGAGTTCTGCCTGTGCCGTGACCTGCGCGTTGGCGAGCGTTCCCAGCGCGCACGCGATCCCTGCCGCCGCGTGCAGCATGCCCGCTGCGCGCCGCGGCGGCGAACGATGTTCCATGATCAGGATCCCGACACGCCGGCCCGCCGCCGGCAGGAAACACACGGATCTGCGGGAGAAGCTACGGGCCACCGAGCGTGGGTCGCACGGCCGGCATCCGCCGCCTCCCCGCGGCAGGTCCACCGCGCACCCCGATGCGAGAGCGGTGTGCGGCCGTCGGCCGGTCTCCGGGCTGCAGGCGTACGCCCGCGCCTTCCCGCGCCCGCAGACTTCGTGGTGCATGCGGTCGCAGTGGCTGCTGCGGACGTGCCGGGACGGGTCCCGGCACCTGCTTACCGTTGCGGGGGCAGCACAGGTTCGACACGCCGCAGGGCGCCGTCTCCTGTTTCCCGTTTCATCGAAGACGCGAGTCTTCGACACCGACAAGCGCGCGCAGTCTAGCGCTTGCACGTATCGACACGCCGATTCGCGTAGTCGCGGTGCTAGGATCGTTCCATGCTGGAGGAACTGGAGACGCTGTCGAACAAGCTCGCTGAGCTGGTGACGCACGTGCGTGCGCTGAAGGACGAAAACACCCGGCTGCGCGCGCAGACGACCGCCGCGACGGCCGAACTCGCCGCGCTGCGCGCCAAGGTGACCGCCGCCACGGAACGCATGGACGCATTGCTCGCGCGCCTGCCGCAGGAAGACGAACCGGCGGACGCCAAGGCCAGGTAGATGGACAGCCTGGAACTTTCCATCCTCGGACGCAGCTATCGAGTCGCCTGCAAGCCGGAAGAGCGCGCCGACCTGATCGCGTGCGCGCGCTATGTCGACCAGAAGATGGAATCGATTCGCGCCGCCGGCAAGGTGCTTGGCGCGGATCGCATCGCCGTGATGGCCGCACTGCAGATCACGCAGGAGATGATGGCGGCAAAGAACTCCGACGGTATCTCGATCGTCGAGTTGCGGCGGCGCCTGCGCGACCTGAATGCGCTCGCCGACGACATGCTGGCGCCACAGGAAAAGCTCTTCCCCTAATCGCGGGGGCTGAGTGCATATCGCATCGCTCTTCGCGCGATATTTCGCGACCAGCGCGCGCACGGGCGCGTTAAACTGTTTTCACCCTGCGGTGCTCGCGCAAAGGCCCTTTAGTTCCTTGAACCGATGCGCTTTGCGCTAGGTTGCCGGGCTCGCGTCGTAGTGCGATCGGCACGCGTCTGCTGAACCTAAGCGGCGTGGACGGCGACCACCCTGAACCCATGGTTCAGGACATCGGGTCGGGCGGCATGCGCGGGGACTTATGACGGCAGTTGGCGGGGTTCGGTGCGAGCCGAACCCCGCGCTGCGTTTCGGGGGCCTCAATGGCTTACTGGCTGATGAAGTCCGAACCGGACGAGTGTTCGATCGACGACGCTCTCGCCGCCCCCGGCTCGACGGTGCCGTGGACGGGTGTGCGCAACTATCAGGCGCGCAACTTCATGCGCGACCGGATGAAGCTCGGCGACGGCGTGCTGTTCTATCACTCGAGTTGCGCCGAACCCGGGATTGCCGGGCTCGCCGAGGTAGCGAGCGAAGCGTACCCCGACGCCACCCAGTTCCATAAGAAGAGCCACTACTACGACCCGGCGTCGAAGCGCGAAGATCCGCGCTGGGTTCACGTCGATGTGCGCGCGCTGCGCAAGACACGGGTGGTCGGGCTGCCCGAGCTGCGCTCGCATCTCGAGCTCGCGGACATGGTCGTGCTTCGCCGCGGCAACCGCCTGTCGATATCGCCCGTCACGCCGACCGAGTGGCGGTTCATCACCGAGAAGCTGCTCGGGGAATAGCGCTTGTCCGACCTGCCGCACGTCGTGGCGCTGCTCGCGCTCGGTGGGGCATCCGGCTTCGCCGCCGGCCTGATGGGCGTCGGCGGTGGCATGCTGCTGGTGCCGTTTCTCACCGCCATCTTTTCCGCGCGCGAGTTCGCGCACGAGCACGTCATCCACTTGGCGGTCGCCACGTCGCTTGCGGTCATTGCGTTTACGTCGATCTCGTCGGTACGCGCACATCACCAGCGCGGCGCGGTGCTCTGGCCGGTCGTTCGTGTGCTCGCACCCGGCATCCTGATCGGATCGCTCGCGGGGGCACAGGTCGCCGCGCTCTTCCCGACCCTATGGCTCGCATGCGGTTTCGCGCTCTTCCTCGCGTTTTCGGCGACGCAGCTATTGCTCGATCGCAAGCCGCAGCCGCACCGGGAATTGCCGCGGGCACCCGGAATGTTCGCGGCGGGCGGCACGATCGGTGTCCTGTCGAGCTTTGTCGGCGGCGGAGGGGGCTTTGCCTCGGTGCCGTTCATGATCTGGTGCAACGTGCCCATTCACAATGCCATCGCGACCTCGGCCGCGCTTGGTTTCCCGATCGCTCTAGCCGGGACGATCGGCTATGTCGTCGCGGGATGGCGGGTGCCGGGATTGCCCGCCGGCGGCGCGGGATACGTCTACCTGCCGGCCCTGATGGCAGTGGCCGCCGCAAGCGTGCTGACGGCGCCGCTGGGGGCGCGTGTTGCGCACACCCTGGACACGAAAAAGCTGAAGCGGGTATTCGCGGGCCTGCTCTACCTGCTGGCCGCGTACATGCTCACCAAGGCGCTGCGCGCCTGACAGCCGAGTGCGTTCAGCGCACCGCGTCCTTGGCGGGCGGCGGCGCGGCAACGAAACGTCCCTGCGCCGATGCGCCGAGCGACTGCCACGCCTGGGCGGCCGCCGCGGCGAGCCCATGCTCTTCGTACGCGATCGCAAGCAAGGTGCGCGCCGTCGGGTCATCGCCCGCGGCGGCGCGGGCCTGCAACAGACGATCTTCGAGGGCCGCATCGACGAGTTCGAACCGCTGGGCGTCGGAGAAGCGCCGGCCGAGCGGCCCGGTTGCTATGACTTCGCAAATGTACTCGCGGCCGCGCACGAGGGCGATGCTGCCGGGGATCAGCGCCTCCGTGGCGCGCGTGGTCGTTTCGTAAGCGACGTTGCCGTCGTCGTCGGAAAGCACGATGTGATATTGCCAGTCGGCGGCGCGATCGGCATCGACCGGCCGCCACGCGAGCCGGCGCGCGTCCGGTTCCAGTTGCAGGCCCTTAGGGGTGAGCATCGCGAACCCGCGGGAAAGGCCATCGCCGCGAGTGACGATGGTCGCCTGTGCGTTGCGCCCCGGGTCGATCGACAGGGCGCGGATCGCTGCGGCCAGCTCGCGCCGCTCGACGCGCCCGCGCGCGCCACGCTCGACGACGAGACCGTCTTCCTGCAGGCGGAACGTGCCGGGTCCGAAAGCCTGAAACACCTGCCCGCGCGCGACCAGCGCAATCGCCACGCGTGCACCGTCGGGCAGGCGCAGCCAGTCGTTCGTGTTCATCGCCGCGCGCACCTGCAACGGCACGTGCTTGCCGTCCTGGACCAGGTCGCCCTGGCCCTGCACTTCGGTCACCATTGCGACAGTGCCGGCCCATGCGAAGCCCTGCATCGTCGCGGCAACGACGAACGCGACACAGCGCAGCAGGAATTCACGTTTCATCGATCCCGACCTCGACGGGATGCTTGCAGATCGCGTTCCGGTCCCGGACGCACCATGACGAGCGTAGGTTACGACGCCCCGCCGCACCGCGCGACGGATTATTCGACAACCGCGCGCGCCGCGCGGCCGGTCGGCGGCCATCCCGCAATCGCCACCGAGGAGTGGCCTTTGATGGGGGTCTCGCCAAGCTCCTCCGGCGCGGAGTCGGCCCGCGTCTCGGGCGACAGACTGGCGGCGAAGGCCGCCGTCATCAGGACGGGGAAGCCGAGCGACTTGGCGAGGTCCTGCAGTCGGGCGGCGACGTTGACGGCGTCGCCAAGCGCCGTGAAATCCTTGCGATCGGTCGAGCCGAGATCGCCGAACACCGCATCCCCGTAGGCCAGCCCGATCGCCACGGACAGCGTCACGCCGTAGCCGGCCAGCTGGGTGCGATTGAGTTCGTCCAGCGCGTCCAGGATGCCGCGCGCCGCCCGGAACGCGCCCTCGCACGGAGCGGCGTGCGGCTCCGGCGCGCCGAACATCACCATGATCCCGTCGCCGCGGAAGTTGTCGATCGTGCCGCCGTGGAAGTGCACGACGGGAGTCACTGCGGCGTAGTAACGGTTGAGGACATCGAGCACCTGCTCGGGCTCGGTCCGCTCGGACCACCCCGTGAAGCCGCGCAAGTCGGCGAACATGAAGGCCATCGCGCGCCGGCCGCCGCGCAGGTCGACGCCGCCGCCGATGATCGCGCGCAGCAGTTGCGGACTGACGTAGCCGCCGAAGGTTTGCGTGAGACGGCGCCTTTCCTCGCGCGCCAGGAACACGTCGGCCGACGTGCGTAGCGCCACCGCGGCAACCCCCGCGGCCCACGCGGTCGCGAGCGGCAGGAAAGCGCCGTTGGCATGCAGGCCCGTCGCCGCCAGGAACGTGACGGTCATCGCCGCAAGCAAGGCGAGCCAGCGCCCGACCATCTTGTGGATGAAGGCCAACAAGGCGAACAACGCCGCGAGGCCCCAGGCCACGGGCAAGGGGACAGGGCGGATCAGCCCCGCACCGAGGATCGAGCGCACCGCCTGGGCGTTCAGGACGACACCGGGCGGTGCCGCGGCGAGCGGTTCCCACGCGGCGAGGTTGACCGGCTGCGGCAGGCGATCCACATAGGGCAACACGCTGCCGATCAGCACGACCTTGCCCGCGAACCTGGCCCGCATCGACGATTCGTCCGCGGCGCCCTTCACGACGTCGGCCAGGGGCGTGTACGCGATGGCGGCAAAGCGCGTGAAGTCGATCCACCCCGCCCGCCCGACCCGATCGTCGAGCTGCAGACGGGACGCCACCCGGCCAAGCAGGCTCGGCGAAGCACCGGTTCGCGCGGGGTCGAACCGCCGCACCACGTTGTCGGCGTCGACCGGATAGATCGGGAAACCGAACGCGTCCTCGCCCGCGGCGGCGACGAACGGCGCATATGGCGCGATCGCGGTTCCATTTGCCTCGTTGGTGAGGCTCACGACGACGCCGGCCGCATCGCGCGCGGCGATGAGCCCGCTCATCAGGGCGGCGTCGTAACCGGGCCGCAACGATTCGACCGAGCCGGCCGCGAGCGCGATGTCGATCACGATCAGCCGCGGATGGGCGCTCGCGAGCGCCTCGAGTGCGCGCCCCAGCTCGCGGTGGATGAGCGACAGCGGCAGCGGTTCGCCGGTCGCAGCGAGCGTGGCATCGTCGATGCCGACCAGCGCGATCGGATCGCGCTCCGGCGGCGGCTGCGTGCGCAATGCGCGTACCGCGTGCGCCTGAAGATCGAAGCCCGCGAGATCCAGCCGGCTCACGAGCGGCGCCGCAAGTACCGCCAGCACGAGCGATGCGATGGCACACCAGCGCGCCGTGCGACGGCGCGCTGCGCGGCGCTGCTCGACGGGATTCAACGCCCTCTCCGTGCCGACGGCCCGGCCGGGGGACGTGCCCTCGGGCCGGTGACGCCGATGTCGCAGCCGTGCCGAAAGTTCGGCTTTGCAGCAACGCTTGCCGCGCGGATAATCCGTCGAACGCAAAGCAATTGTTTACTTGCTGTTGGCATTCGATTCCCTGAAAGGGCCGGCGTGAGTTCCGTTGAGCAGATGATCGCCTCGATCGGCGACCCGATGGTGCGTGAACTGGCGACGCGCGGCCAGGTGCGCAGTTTCCCGAAGAACACGGTCATCATCAACGAGGGGGATCGCGGCGACTCGCTGTTCATCATCCTGTCGGGCAAGGTCAAGGTCTATGTGTCCGACGACGACGGCCGGGAGATGATCCTGGACATCTACAACCCGGGCGACTACGTCGGCGAGATGTCGCTCGACGGCCGGCCGCGCTCGGCCTCCGTGATGACGCTGGAGCCGGCCACTTGCGCAGTCGTGACCCGCGAGACCCTGCGCGATGCGATCAGCCGCAACCCGGATGTCGCGATGGCGCTCATCTCGACGCTGATCGACCGCGCGCGCATCGCCACCGACAACGTCAAGAACCTGGCGTTGATGGACGTCTACGGCCGCGTTGCGCGATTGCTGCTTTCGCTCGCCAAGGAGCAGCCGGACGGCAAGCTGGTCGTGCCGGAGAAGATGACGCAGCAGGACATCGCCGACCGGGTGGGCGCATCGCGCGACATGATCAGCCGCATCTTCAAGGATCTGACGATCGGTGGCTACGTCAGCGTGGTCGACCGGGTCATCACGATCAACCGGCGGCCGCCTCCGCGCTGGTAGCGCCGTCAATCGCCGACGCATGCCGGGCCGACCGGCACGTCCCTGCTCCTGATGTCCGCGACCGATCCCGAAACGCGTTTCGCGTTCGCGCTGCATCACGCCACCGCCGATCTCAAGCTGGGTGATCCGCTTTCCCCGCCGATCGTATCGACGAGCGTGTATCACCTGCCCGGCGATCCTGCCGGGCCGTACCAGTACGGTCGCTGGTCGAACCCGACATGGGATGTCCTCGAACGGGCGCTTGCCGCGCTGGAAGACGCGGAAACGGTGGTGTTCCCCTCCGGCATGGCGACGGTGGCCGCGATCTACTACACGCAGCTCAAGGCCGGGGACCGCGTGCTCCTGCCTTCGGACGGGTATTACGTCACGCGCGCGCTGGCGGACCGCTTCCTGGCGGGTTTCGGCGTCGGCGTGGACACGGTGGCCACCGCCGCGCTCGAGCGGGCCGAGCTCGCCGGCTACCGCCTCGTCTGGATCGAGACGCCGTCCAACCCGGGACTCGACCTGGCCGACATCGAGCGGGTCGCGGCGCGGGCGCACGCCGCCGGCGCGCTGGTCGTGGTCGACAACACGACGATGTCGCCCCTCGGCCAGCGCCCGCTCGAACTCGGCGCCGATGTGGTCGTCTCGTCGGACACGAAGAGCGTCGGGGGGCACTCGGACGTCTTGTTCGGGCATGTCTCGTCGCGCAACGCCGTGTTGATGTCCCAGGTGCGCGACTGGCGCAAGAGTGCCGGCGCGATTCCTGGCGCGTTCGAGGCGTGGCTGGTGCATCGTGGCCTCGAGACGCTCGACGTGCGCTTCGAGCGCATGTGCGCGAGCGCCCTGGTCCTGGCGCAGCGACTGGCCGGACACCCGCAGGTCAGGCAGCTGCGTTATCCGGGGTTGCCGGATCACCCTGCGCACGCGCTGGCAAGGCGTCAGATGCGTCGCTTCGGCGGCCTGATCGCGCTGACGCTCGCCGACGCGCAGGTTGCCGAAGCGTTCATCCAGCGCTGCCGCTTCGTACGCTCGGCGACCAGCTTCGGCGGAGTACACACTTCGGCGGAGCGGCGCGCGCGCTGGGGCGACCAGGTTGCACCCGGGTTCATCCGGCTCTCCGTCGGGTGCGAGCCTTGCGAGGTCCTCTGGCGGGATTTCCAGGCTGCCCTCGACGGTCTCTGAGGGGAACACCCCGTCGGTGTAGTCCGATTTCCGACAGCACGGCGAGGGCATAGACGACTCACGTCGAACCGGCGTCGGGTTCAAGATACCCGTGCGCCGGAGAGCGGCGCATGGAGGAAGCGATGACGGTTGTCGAAGAGCTGGTTGTCGAGCCCATGTCTCCAGAAACGCAGGATGCGGCAGCGATGCATTCGCCGTTCGCGCTGATGCATCCCGATGCCGCACGCCAGATCGTGGCGCGCGCCGCCGCGCTCGATCTTCCGAGCCGCCGCTGCAGCCCGCTGTCGAACCCGCGCCTGGGCGGCAGCCCGATGGACGACGAAGCGGGCGGCGATCTCGCCTGATTCCGCCTGGCTCGCGTTGCCGGGCGGCCTCCTCTTCGCGGCGGGCCTCCGGGTCCGCGCCGGAAGCTTTGGAAGCACGACACGCAAGGCGCGGGTAGAGGCCCTGCAATCCAGCCTATCGCCGGCCCGCAGGCGCCCGGCGATCGAACGCCGCGCCAGCCGCGTCGAGCAACTGCCCCCGACTCCTGAGCACTGATAGCCTCGACGCCCCCGCCGGTGCGTGCCGCCGCATTGCGCGTCGCTGCGCGGCGTGAATATTCCTCGACGCCTGTGTCGCCTCCGCCCGTGCGCCCACCACGGCGATCCGAAACAATGCCTCGTCTTCAATGGCCGGAGCGCGGTGCATCGGCCGCGGCGACGAAGGACCCCCATGTTCGCGATGATCGAGTTGACCGACGCCGATGTCGACGTCAGACGCCCCGTCCATCGCGAGCCCATGCCCGAGGTCGGCATCCTCGCTTACCAGGCTGGATGGGACGCAGGCTTCCGCGCGCAGGCCGATGTCCTCGGGGAAGCCTTCGCCCCGCTCTCTCCGCACATCGAACACGTCGGTACGACCGCTATTGCGGGTACGGCAGCACGCCCGATCATCGACGTTCTCATGGGCGTCGTACAGCCGCCGGCGGTCGAAGTCCTCATCGAGGGCCTGTACATCCATGGGTATCGCAGGAGCCTGAACATGCAGGGATCACCCGGCGAAGGTCCGCTCCTGGTGCGGTGGCAGCAGGGGCTGCCGACCCATCACGTGCACGTGGTCGAGTATCTCGGGCCGGCCTGGCGCCAGATGATCCTGTTCCGTGACGTGCTCCGCCTCGACGCGCGCCTGGCGCGCGAGTACGAGTGGTTGCGGCGCCGCTTCGCCGGCCTGCATCCCGCGAATCAGGTGGCTTACGTCCGCGCGAAGGCGACCTTCATCCAGAGCATCGTCGGCCAGGCGCGCTGAGACGCCGAATTACCGCGCTCACGCAAATGCGGCGCGGTGGCGCTCACGCAGTACGCTCTTCTGCACTTTGCCCATCGCGTTGCGCGGCAGCTCGTCGACCACGAACACGCGCTTCGGCACCTTGTAGTTGGCGATCAGGTGCTTCAGGCGACCGATGATCTGCGCGCCATCGACGCTCGCTCCGGGCTTTTGCACCACCACCACGGCAACGGCTTCGCCGAAGTCGGGATGCGGCAGACCGATCACCGCCGACTCCGCCACGCCCGGCATCTCGTCGATGTATCCCTCGATCTCCTTCGGGTACACGTTGTAGCCGCCGGAGATGATCAAGTCCTTCGAACGCCCGACCAGGGTCAGGTGGTTTTCGGGCCTGCCGGGCCCGTCGAAGTTGCCGACGTCGCCGGTCCTGAAGTATCCGTCTGCCGTGAACTCCTCGGCGTTCTTCTCGGGCATGTGCCAGTAGCCCGCGAACACGCTTGGCCCGCGCGCCTGGACGTGGCCGATCGCGCCGGGCGCGCACGCGGTCCCTTCGTCCGTCACGACCCGCACCGACGTGCCCGGGAGCGGCGCGCCGACGCTGCCTGCGATGCGATCGCGGGTCGCAATGCCGAAGTACGGGTTCGACGTGAGCATCAGCGTCTCCGACATGCCGTAGCGCTCGACCACCATGTTCCCGGTGCGGCGGTACAACTCCTTGTGCGTTTCGGCGAGCAGCGGGGCCGAGCCGGAAATCATCAGCCGCATGTTGCGGCAGGTGTGCCGGTCGAAGCCGGCCTCGGCGAGCAGGCGCGTGTAATACGTCGGAACACCCATGAACACGGTCGAGCGATGCAGCAGGCGGATCACCTCGCGCGGGTCGAATTTCGGCAGGAAGAGCATCTTCGCGCCGGCCAGGAGGGCCGCGTGTGAAGCCACGAACAGGCCATGCACATGGAACAGCGGCAGGGCGTGCAGGAGCACGTCTTGGCCACCCGCATCGCGTTCCTCCTTGAACCCCCAGTATTCGTCCAGCACGAGCGCGTTGGAGGCGAGATTGCCGTGCGTGAGCATCGCGCCCTTGCTGCGCCCCGTGGTGCCGGACGTGTAGAGAATCGCCGCGAGATCGGCCGCGCCGCGCGCGACGGTCGGGTAGTGGTCGGTGTGCGCGGCCGCGGCTGCGAGCAACGTGCCGTCGCGTCGCTCGCCCAGCGTGACGGTGTGCGCGACACCTGCTTTCGCAGCGAGCGGTCCGAGGTCCGCCAGGCGTTCTGGCGCACAGACGAAAACCGCCGGTTGCGCATCGCCGAGGAAATACTCCAGCTCGGCGCGTTGATACGCGCTGTTCAACGGCACGTAGACGAGCCCGGCACGCAGGGTGGCCAGGTACAGGATCAGCGATTCCGGTGACTTTTCGACCTGCACCGCGATGCGCGCCGGGGTGCCGTCGGCATCGGAGGGGAGCGCGAGGCTGCGTAACCACCCGGCGATGCGCGCGGAGGCGTGGTGCAGGTCGCGCCACGAGTAGACGTGCCCGCCGGAGGTCTCCAGGAACGGGGTGCCCAGGTCACGCGGAAACTGCGCTTCGAACAGCGCGTAGAGGTTGTCGTTGTTCATGGGTTCGATCACTTGCCCGCGAACTGCGGCGGACGCTTGGCGAGGAACGCTGCGATGCCTTCTCGATAATCGTCGGAATCGAGGAAAGCGAAACTTGCCTCGAGCTGAGCCTGCGAATACCTGAACCCGCCATCCAGGAGGCTGCGGATCTGCGCCTTGTTCTGACGCGCCGCAGCGGGCGAGCCCGCAACGATCGCGCGCACGATCTCGTCGATGACGCGGCGGTGATCATCGCGCGGGATGGCGCGCTGAACCAGCCCGGCCTCCTGCGCCTCCCTGCCACTGAACACGCGACCGGCCAACAACAGGTCGGCGGCGACGCCGGGCCCGACCAACGCGAGCAGCGGCAACAGCTCGGGAAGGGCGAACGGAAATCCGACCTTGCCCACGGGGGCACCGATGCGGGCATCGTCGACCGCGATGCGCAGGTCGCACGCAACCGCGATCTCCAGGCCGCCGCCGATGCAGAATCCTTCGATCGCGGCGATCACCGGCTGGGGAACCGTGCGAATCGCCTCGATCGCAGCGCCCAGGATCTCGAGGTGGAAGCGCCTGCCGCTCGCCTGGTCGAAGCGTACGGTGGCGAATTCCGAGATGTCCGCGCCCGCCGCAAAGTTTCCGTCCGCGCCGCCTACGACGATGCAACGCACGGCATCGTCGCGGGCCAGCTCGCCGAAGATGCGCGCGAGTTCGCGCCACATCGCAACGCTGATCGCGTTGAGCTTGCCCGGCGAATCGAGCGTGACGCTGGCGACCTGACCAGCAATGTTCAGGTGGACCGGCATCCGAGGACGCCCGCCTCAGTCGAGCGCCTTCGCAGCCGGCAGGCCGGCCGTTCGACAAAGCGCGATGCAATGGCTCATCGCGCCGTCTTCCGCGGCGGAGCGGCCGGCAACTGCGCCGGCGGCGGCGCCGAACGGCGCTCGCAATAGATGAACAGGCCGACACCGATGACGATCATCGGCAGCGACAGCCACTGTCCCATCGACAGATCGAAGGCGAGCAGCCCCAGAAACGCATCCGGTTCCCGGCCGAACTCCGCGATGAACCGGAGCACGCCGTAGCCGATCAGGAACGCCGCGCTCACCGAGCCCAGGCGGCGCGGCCGGCGCGAATAGAACCACAGGATCGCGAACAGCAGCAGCCCCTCGAGCAGGAACTGATAGATCTGCGACGGATGCCGCGGCACCCTGTCGCCACTCTGCGGAAAGATCATCGCCCACGGCCACACGTTCGGATCGGCCGGCCGGCCCCAGAGCTCGCCGTTGATGAAGTTGCCGACGCGCCCGAGCGCCAAGCCTTGCGGGATCAGCGGCACCACGAAGTCCGAGATTTGCAGGAACGGCCTGCCGCGGCTGCGCGCGAACAGGACCATCACGATGATCACGCCGATGATGCCGCCGTGAGAGGCCATGCCGCCCTTCCAGATCATGAAGATCTCGAGCGGGTGGGCGAGGTAGTAGCCCGGTTTGTAGAACAGCACATACCCGAGCCGGCCGCCCAGGATCACGCCCAGCACGCCGTAGAACAGGAGATCGTCGACGTCCTGCTTGGTCACGCCGCGCCACGTGTCGTTGGCACGCCAGCGGCCGAGCAGGAGGAAGCCGAGGAACGCCAGCAGGTACATCAGGCCATACCAGCGCACCGCCAGCGGGCCGATGGAAAACGCGATGGGATCGAACTGCGGATGAACGAGAGGCATTGACCCGGGTCACGCGCGAGCGCGGCCGACCGCCGTGCGCGGCAGCGATACTAGCCCAGCGTGGCGCGCCGCCTTCCCGGCGCATCGGGCCATATCGACCGCTTTCAGCGCCTGCGCGGTCGCTTGACCTGCTCCATGGTCTTCTTGATGCGCTCTTGTTTGGCGCGATCGAGTTCGTCAAAAGCTTTCTTCTTGTCCAAGCCCAGGCGCTTTTCGAACAGCTCGAACCAGACGAACGCGCCCACGAACGGCAGGACGACCCACCACCACGAAAGATCGGCGAACGGCCCGATCGCCGCCAGCTTCAGCAGCAGCAGGACCAGGCCGACCCACAGAATCCACATAACCCACCCGCCGGTCCGTTGGGGACCGCGCCAACTATAGTCGCGCAGCCATGCGATTCCCACCGCAGGACGCTGTCAACATCCGGCCGGCTCGGCCGTTAGAATCCGCTGGGAAGCCGACTTCGCCACCCAAAACGGAGCCACGAATGAAAAGAGTGCTGCTCATCGCCGCCGCCGGGCTGTCACTGGTCTCGGCCAGCGCGTTTGCCAACGCCGACCTCGCCAAGGCCAAGAACTGCCTTGCCTGCCACGCCATCGACAAGAAGCTCGTCGGGCCGGCCTACAAGGACGTCGCGGCGAAGTACGCCAACGACAAGGACGCCGCCGCGCGGCTGGCAAAGAAGATCCGCGAAGGCGGCGTCGGCGTCTGGGGTCAGGTTCCGATGCCGGCCAATCCGCAGGTCAACGAGGCGGAAGCCGCGACCCTGGCCAAGTGGGTTCTGAGTCTCAAGTAAGAAGTCTCGCCTGAGTCGGACTGAATCGGGGCGCTGCCGGCGCCCCGATGCGTGTCGTGCGGCCCGATCTCTCGCTGGGACTACCGCACGGCGCGCAGTTCAACCGCCGGCCTGCGCCCGCCGATCACGTCGGCGATGATCTGGCCCGAACCCGGTCCCATGGTCCAGCCAAGCGTGCCGTGCCCCGTGTTGACGTAGACGTTCGGCACGCGCGTTCGCCCGATCAATGGCACGTTCGAGGGCGTCATCGGCCGCAGTCCCGTCCAATAGCGCGGGTGATCATAGTCGGCGGCGCCGGGAAAGATCTCGCGGGCGCGGCGCGTGAGCATCGCGCAACGAACCGGATTCAGGTCGCGGCTGTACCCCGATAGCTCGGCCGTGCCGGCCACTCGCAGGCGCTTGCCCAGGCGCGTCACCGCCATCTTGAAGGCGTCGTCGGTGACGCTCACCGACGGCGCGCGCGCCGGGTCCACGATTTCGAAGGTCGCGGAATAGCCCTTGCCCGGATAAAGCGGCAGGTACACGCCCAGCGGCCGCAGCAGGTCGACCGAGTACGAGCCCAGAGCGACGACCACCGCGTCGGTGTCCAGGCGTGTGTGCCAGCCGTCGGGCGCGATCACTTCGACCTGATTCGCCTTGCCGCCGCTCGTCAGGATGCGCGTCGCCAGGTGATTGAGGAGCAACGTCACGCCACGCCGTTGCGCGTGCTGTGCAAGCTGCTGCGTGAACTTGAGGATGTCGCCGGATTCGTCCTCGGCGCAATAGTCGGCGCCCGCGATCTTGTCGCGCAGCGATGCGAGCGCGGGTTCGATTTCGATCGCCTCCTGCGCGGACACCGTGCGCCGGTCGCAACCGAGCTCGCGCATCACGGCTGCGGCCGCGCGCGCCGCGTCGAACTGCGCCGCATCGAGGTAGAAATGCAGGATGCCGCGCTCGAGATGGTCGTAGTCGAGGGCGAGTTCGCGCCGCAATTCGCGCAGGATGTTCCGGCTGTGCAGGGCGAGCCGCACGCAGGCGCGGGTGTTGCTGCGGGTCGACCCGGGCGTGCAGTGGAACAGGAACTGCAAGGCCCATAGCCACTGGTGCGGATCCGCGGTCAGGCGGAACAGCAACGGCGCATCTTCCCTGCCGAGCCACTGCAGGATCTTCAACGGTGCCGACGGGCTGGCCCAGGGCTCCGACTGGCTCGCCGAGATCTGGCAGGCATTGGCGAAGCTCGTCTCCAGCGCGACGCCGGATTGCCTTTCGACGAGCGTAACCTCGTGCCCGTCCTGCGCCAGGAACCAGGCGCTGGCGGAGCCGACGACCCCGCCACCGAGCACGACAACGCGCATCGCTCCGTCCCTCGTCGCAGCTTCGACCGGCCGCGCGGCGGCGGATTCTACGGACTGCGAACGCCGCCGCTGTCGCGCGGGCACGGCAGCTCGCGGACCGCCCGTCGCCACCTTACAGGCTGCCCGCGTGACCGCGGCGGCGGTGGTACTACAATCCGCCGCTTTCGGATCGGGGTGAGCCGTCGCAGCCGCTCGGGACCGGAATATCCACCGGTGATGCTGCTTCGTGCCATCGCCGATTCCCTGTGAGGAGAACTGAATGAAGCAAGTGATCAAGTTCGCGCCGGTCGCGTTCGCCATCGCGGTCGCGCTCGCTGCCTGTGGCAAGAAGGAAGAGGCTCCGCCCAAGGTGGAGGCCAAAGCGGCGGCACCGGCCGAAGAGGTCGTCAAGATCGGCCACGTCGCGCCGCTCACCGGCGGCATCGCGCACCTGGGCAAGGACAACGAGAACGGCGCACGCATGGCGGTCGACGAGATCAACGCCGCCGGCGGCATCAAGCTTGGCGACAAGACGATCAAGCTCGAGCTCCAGGGCGAAGACGACAAGGCCGACCCGAAGGAAGGCACGCTCGCGGCGCAGAAGCTGGTCGATGCCGGCGTGGTGGCCGTGGTCGGTCACCTGAACTCGGGTACGTCGATCCCGGCGTCGAAGATCTACGCCGACGCCAACGTGACGCAAATCTCCCCCTCGGCGACGAATCCGAAGCTGACGGAACAGGGCTTCAAGACCACCTTCCGCGTCGTGGCCAACGACAACCAGCAGGGCGGCGTGCTCGCCAATTTCGCGGCGACCGAGATGAAGGCGAAGACGATCGCCATCATCGACGACCGCACCGCCTACGGCCAGGGGCTCGCCGACGTGGTCGAAAAGGTCTCGAAGGAAAAGGGCGTCAAGGTCGTCGCGCGCGAGTTCACCAACGACAAGGCCACGGACTTCAACGCCATCCTGACCAAGGTCCGCGCGGCCAAGCCCGACGTCGTCATGTACGGCGGCATGGACGCGACCGCCGGCCCGATGGCGAAGCAGATGAAGCAGCTCGGCATCAAGGCGCCGCTGCTCGCCGGTGACGGCGTTTGCTCGCCCGAGTTCATCAAGCTGGCCGGCGATGCCGCCGACAAGCTGACATGCTCGATGGCCGGCGAAGCGGTCGAGAAGCTGGCGAAGGGCCAGGAGTTCATGCAGAAGTACAAGGCCAAGTTCAACGCCGACGTGCAGGTCTATTCGCCCTACAGCTACGACGCGGTCTACGTGATCGCCGATGCGATCAAGCGCGCCGGCAAGGCCGATCGCGCCTCGATCACCGCCGCCATGCCCGCCACGGACTACACGGGACTGACGGGCCAGATTGCCTTCGACGACAAGGGCGACATCAAAAACGGCGCCATTTCGATGTTCAAGGTCAAGGACGGCAAGCTCGAGTACATCTCGACTTCGCGCTGAACGTTGTCCGGGCAAGACAAAACGGCACCTTCGGGTGCCGTTTTGCTATGTCGCAGCGCGGATGCGAGGCAAGCGCGGCATCGCTTGCTAGCATGCACGGGCTTCACGCTGCGTAACCAGGCCAAAGCGCCGGAGGGGATATGGACACCTTCATTCAGCAGCTGTTGAACGGCCTGGTGCTGGGTAGCCTGTACTCGCTGATCGCGCTGGGCTATACGATGGTCTACGGCATCCTCAACCTGATCAACTTCGCCCACGGCGACGTGCTCATGGTCGGGGCGCTGACAGCGCTTTCGACGATCGTGCTGCTGCAAGCGCACTTCCCGGACGCACCGGGATGGCTGCTGATCATCTGCGGCCTGGCCACCGCGATCCCGACCTGCATCGTCGTCAGCCTGATCATCGAGCGCGTGGCCTACCGGCCGCTGCGCAACGCGCCGCGCCTGGCGCCGCTCATCACGGCGATCGGCGTCTCGATCGTGCTGCAGACGGCCGCCATGCTGATCTGGGGGCGCAACTACATGACGTTTCCGCAGCTGCTGCCCTCGGCGCCGCTCGAGTTCCTGGGCGCGATCGTCACGGTCACCAAGCTGGTGGTGGTCGCGCTCTCGGCGATCATCATGATCGGGCTGATGGTGCTGGTCAACCGCACCAAGCTCGGCCGGGCGATGCGCGCCACCGCCGAGAACCCGCGCGTCGCGAGCCTGATGGGCGTGAACCCCAATGCCGTGATCATGGCGACCTTCGCGATCGGCGCCGCGCTGGCGGCGGTGGCCGGCGTGATGATCGCCGCCACCTACTCGGTCGCGCATTTCTACATGGGCTTCATCCCCGGCCTCAAGGCGTTCACCGCGGCGGTGCTGGGCGGCATCGGCAACATCCCGGGCGCGATGGTGGGCGGTGTGCTGCTCGGCCTGATCGAAGCCCTCGGCGCCGGTTACATCGGCCAGCTCACCGGCGGCGTGCTTGGCTCCAACTACCAGGATGTGTTCGCGTTCATCGTGCTGTGCGCGGTGCTGATATTCCGCCCCAGCGGCCTGCTCGGCGAGCGGGTTGCGGAACGCGCCTGAGGAGTCGCCATGGCTTCCCTCTTTCCACGGCTCCGCAACAACCCGCGGGCCTCCTTCATCGCGACCCTGGTCGTGGCGGCGGTGCTGATCGTGCTGCCGTTCGGGGTCGGCGTGATGGGCAACGCCTGGGTGCGCGCGCTCTCCTTCGCCTGCCTCTACGTCATGCTGGCGTTGGGGCTGAACATCGTCGTCGGTTTCGCCGGGCTGCTCGACCTGGGTTACGTGGCGTTTTACGCGGTCGGTGCCTACATGTATGCGCTGCTCGCCTCGCCGCATCTGACCAGCAATTTTCCGGCCCTCGCGGCCGCGTTTCCCAACGGCCTGCACAGCTCCATCTGGCTGTCGATTCCGCTCGGCGCGGCGCTGGCCGCCTTCTTCGGCGTCGTGCTGGGCGCGCCGGTGCTCAAGCTGCGTGGCGACTATCTCGCGATCGTGACGCTCGGGTTCGGCGAGATCATCCGGATCTTCCTGAACAACCTGAATGCGCCGCTCAATCTCACCAACGGTCCGCAAGGCATCACCCTCATCGAGCCGGTGAAGGTTGCTGGCATCAACTTCGGCAAGACGCAGCACATCTTCGGGCTCGAAGTGCCGTCCGTGCACATGTACTACTTCCTGTTCCTGGCGCTCACGGTCATCGCCATCACGGTGTGCCTGCGCCTGCAGAACTCGCGCCTCGGGCGTGCCTGGATGGCGATCCGCGAGGACGAGATCGCGGCCAAGGCGATGGGCATCAACACGCGCAACGTCAAGCTGCTGGCCTTCTCGCTCGGCGCTACCTTCGGCGGCGTGGCCGGCGCCATGTTCTCCGCGTTCCAGGGCTTCGTCTCGCCCGAGTCGTTCTCCCTCATGGAGTCGATCATCATCCTCGCGATGGTCGTGCTCGGCGGCATCGGCCATATCCCGGGTGTCGTGCTCGGTGCGATCCTGCTCTCTGTGTTTCCCGAAGTGCTCCGCCACACCGTGGTGCCGGTGCAGATGCAGCTCTTCGGCAAGGTGCTGGTGGACGCGGAAGTGCTGCGCATGCTGCTCTACGGCCTGGCGATGGTGCTGATCATGCTGTATCGGCCGCGCGGCCTGTGGCCGGCGCCCGAGCACGGCGTCGCTCCGGCCGACGCGGGCAAGAGCGTCGGCGCCAAGCCGCTGATCGCCTGACGGGAGCAGCCAATGGACGTGATCCTCAGGGTTACGGGAGTCAACAAGCGGTTCGGCGGCTTGCAGGCCCTGTCGGACGTCGGCCTCACGATCCGACGCGGACAGATCTACGGCCTGATCGGCCCGAACGGCGCCGGCAAGACGACCTTCTTCAACGTCATCACGGGCCTGTACACGCCGGATTCGGGCAGCTTCGAACTGGATGGCAAGCCCTATTCGCCGACCGCCGTGCACAAGGTGGCCGAAGCCGGGATTGCACGCACGTTCCAGAACATCCGGCTCTTCCCCGACATGACCGCCCTCGAGAACGTGATGGTCGGCCGGCACGTGCGCACCAAGGCGACCGCGGTCGGTGCCGTGCTGCGCACGCCCGCGACGCGCGCCGAGGAAGCGGCGATCCGCAAGCGCTCGCTCGAACTGCTCGATTACGTCGGCATCACGCGCTATGCCAACTTCCAGGCGCGCACCCTGGCCTACGGCGACCAGCGCCGCCTCGAGATCGCGCGCGCGCTCGCGACCGACCCGAAGCTGCTCGCGCTGGACGAACCCGCCGCCGGCATGAACGCAACCGAGAAAGTCGGGTTGCGCGAGCTGCTGTCGAACATCAGCAAGGACCGGGTCACCATCCTTCTGATCGAGCACGACGTCAAGCTCGTGCTCGGCCTGTGCGACCGGGTGACGGTGCTTGACTACGGCAAGATGATCGCCGAAGGCACGCCCGGCGACGTGCAGCGCAACCCGGCGGTGATCGAGGCGTATCTCGGCGGATCGCACAAGGACGTCGCGACCAAGGAGGTGGCATGAGCGACGTCGTGCTTCGCGTCGCCGGCCTTCGTGTCGCGTACGGAGGCATCCAGGCGGTCAAGGGAATCGACTTCGAGATCCAGGCCGGCGAACTGGTCACGCTGATCGGCGCCAATGGCGCGGGCAAGACGACGACGCTGAAGGCGATCACAGGCACGCTGCCCTGGCAGGGTGCGGTCGAGTACATGGGGAAGTCCTGCAGCGGCGCTCCTTCCTACAAACTGTTGCAGCAGGGCCTCGCGATGGTTCCGGAAGGCCGCGGCGTCTTCGCGCGCATGTCGGTGACGGAGAACCTGCAGATGGGCGCGTTCTCGCGCTCCGACGCCCCCGAGGTGCGCGCCGACATGGAGCGGATGTTCCAGACCTTTCCGCGTCTGAAAGAGCGCGCCAAGCAGCTCGCCGGTACGCTCTCCGGCGGCGAGCAGCAGATGCTCGCGATGGCGCGCGCGCTCATGAGCCGCCCGCGCCTGCTGCTGCTGGACGAGCCCTCGATGGGACTTGCGCCGATCATGGTCGAGAAGATCTTCGAGGTGGTGCGCAGCGTCTCGGCGCAGAGGATCCCGATCCTGCTCGTCGAACAGAACGCACGCCTTGCGCTGGAGGCTGCGCACCGGGCCTACGTGATGGACTCCGGGCTCATCACGCTTTCGGGCCACGCCGCCGCGATGCTGAACGACCCGAAGGTGCGCGCGGCGTACCTGGGCGAAGCACCGCATTGAGAAAGACTGGACCCGCGCCGAGTGCGCGGCGCGTCCGGCGTCAGCGGCTACAGCCGCCGCCCGAGGCTCACCACGGGATCCGGCTGATAACCCGCGGCGCGCCAGAAACGCAGCGCCTCCTCCTTGTCCGCGAGCACCTGGATGTTGATCTTCGGGCAGCCGAGCGCGCGCAGTTGCGCCTCGGCATGCGCGAGCAGCGCCCGCGCATGCCCGCGGCCCCGCTCGGCCGGCGCGACGCCGATCGAGTAGATCCAGCCGCGATGCCCGTCGTAACCCGCCATGGCGGTCGCCACGACGCGGTCGCCCATCTCGACCAGCCAGAACAGGCCATCGCCGAACGCCAGCTTGCGTGCGATGTTGGCGCGCGGATCGCGCTGCGGGCGCGCCGGGTCGTTGTATTCGGGGAAGACGTCGCGCCACAACACGACGATGGCCTCGGTGTCGCCGCTTCCGACGCGGCGAATGCCGCTCATGCGACACCGATGCCCAGGCGCCGCATCCACTCCGCCAGCGCACGCTCGCCCGCCCCCCCCTCTTCCATCGCGGCGAGCACGCTCGCGCGATCCTGCGGCGGACGGTTCTGGCTCAGCTTGAACTTGCCGTCGACCCGCTCGACGGCGACTTCGAAGCCGACGATGCCGCGCTTCATCTTCTCGCGGAACTCCTCGCCGAGTTCGTCCCACTGCGCGCGGTACGCCGGGTCGTGGTTGTCGATCAGCGCCTTCAGGATGCCCTCCTTGCCGGCGCTGCTCTCGATCGCACGCAGCCGGCCCTGAGCGTGCACCACGACGTAGTTCCAAGTCGGCACCGCCTCGCGCACGCTGTAGAGGCGCGGCGACACGTAGCCGTTCGGCCCATGAAACACCGCGATCACCGGGTGCTCGGGGGCCCAGGAGCGCCAGTGCGGATTCGCGATCGCGACGTGCCCGAGCAGGGCGATGCTCTCGCCCCGCTCCTCGACGACGAGCGGAACATGCGAGAACGCCGGCACGCCATCGGCGACCGAAACCAGCGTGGCGAACGGACTCGCCCGCATCACCGCGAGTTGGCTGGTCCGGTCGGGCACGGAGAAATGAGTCGGCATGTAGATCATGATGCGGCTCCGTAGATGGCGGGAAAGAATCGCTCCATCCAGCGCTCGGGGTTGGCGAGCCCGGCGAAGCCGGCGTGCTCGTAGAGTCCCTGCGCGTCGCGGCTCGTCAGCGCCATGCGGCGCAGGCCCTGCAGATCCGGGTGCCGCATGATCGCATCGACGAGCCGGCGCGCGACGCCCTGCCCGCGCGCTTCGGGCACCACGAACACGTCGCAGACGAAGGCGAAGGTCGCGCGATCGGTGACGACGCGTGCGAATCCGATCTGCGTGCCGTCGCGAAAGGCGCCGAAACACAGCGAGTTGCGCACCGAGCGCTCCACGGTCGTGCGGTCGATGCCGCGCGCCCAGTGCGATTCCTGCGCGAGAAACCGGTGCACGGCCGCCACGTCGAGCCGCGCGGCGTCGATGGAGATATCGATGTCGTTCATGTGGAGTCCATGAGGATCCCGTCGAGCATGGCGAGCATCCGCTCGATTTCGTCCGCCTTCACGTTGAGCGCCGGCATGAAGCGCAGCAGGTTCGGCCGCGGCGCGTTGAGCAGCAGGCCATCGGGTACGAGCGAACGCGCGACCTCGACCACCCGGTTCGCATCCGGCGTGCCGAGATCGAGCGCGCGCAGCAGGCCGCGCCCGCGTTGCCCGGTCAGTCCGTGGCGCGCGATCAGCGCGGCGAGGCCACGCTCGAGTTGCGCGGCCCGCTCCCTGACTGTTGCCAGAAACGCGGGCGTCGATACGGCGTCGATCACCGCGCTGCCGACCGCGGCCATCAGCGGATTGCCGCAGTAGGTGCCGCCCTGGTCGCCCGGTTCGAAACACATCGCCGCGTCCGTGGCGAGCAGCGCGGAGAGCGGCACGCCGCCGCCGATACCCTTGCCAAGCGTGACGAGGTCCGGGCGGATGCCAACCTGCTCGAACGCGAACATCGTTCCGGTGCGGCCGATCCCGGTCTGCACCTCGTCGAGGATCAACAGCAGGCCGTGTCGATCGCACAGCCTGCGCAATGCACGCAGGAACGCATCCTCGGCGGGCACCACGCCCGCCTCGCCCTGCGTCGGCTCGAGCATGATGCCCACCGTCGCGGGTCCGACGAGCGCCTCGACCGATGCCAGATCGTTGAGCACGGCCTTGGGGAACCCGGGCACCTTCGGCTCGAACAGCCGTTCCCATCCCGCCTTGCCGGAAGCGGACATCGTCGCCAGCGTGCGGCCGTGGAACGCGTCGCCGAAGGTGATGATCTCGTGCGCGCCTTGCTTGTTTTTCTGCCCCCATTTGCGCGCGAGCTTGATCGCCCCTTCGTTCGCCTCGGCGCCGCTGGACGCGAGGAACACGTGCGGGAGCCCGGAGAGCGCTGCGAGTCGCCCGGCCAGTTCGATGGCCGCGTCGTTGAAGAACGCCGGGCTCGGGTTCACGAGGCGCTGCGCCTGGCGCGCGAGCGCGCGCGCGATCTCCGGCGGGCAGTGGCCGAGTGCATTGACGGCCCAGCCCTGCACGAAGTCGAGATAACGCTTGCCACGATGATCGAAGAGCCATGATCCGTGGCCCTCGACGAACACGAGTTCGGGCCGCGCGGCGACCGCCATCACGGCTGCGGTGTCGTACTGATCGATCTTCATCGTTGCTCCGGGGTCCGAAAAAACAAAGGCCGCGAATTTCGCGGCCTTGAGTGAGGATTGGTGGCGTCCAGCCGGATCATGCCGGGGCGTCAGGCCGCACGCTGACGCCCGCATGGAGATGCGTGCACGGGCGTCGACGTCGGGCAACCAGACACATGCGGCGCAATATAACTCAGGTCTGCAGCAAATCGGCCTCCGACGTGAACGCGTCGGCAAAAAAGTCGTCTTCGGGCAGGCCGCAGCGTTCGGCAAAGTCCCTGCGCGCCGCTTCCACCATGGCCGGCGCGCCGCACGCGTAGACCTGGAAGGCCGAAAGATCGGGCAGGTCCTCCATCACCGCGCGGTGCACGAAGCCGGTCCGGCCGGTCCACGCATCTTCGGCAAGTGCATCGGAAAGGACCGGCACGAAGCGGAAGTTCGGCTGCTCGCCGGCCCATCTGGCGGGCAACTCGAGCATGTAGAGGTCGCGCCGGGCGCGGCAGCCCCAGTAGAGCGCCACCCGGCGCGCCGGTTTGTCCGGCTCGTCGCGATTGATGCGCTTGTGAAAGATGTGTTCCGCGATCGCCTTGATCGGCGCGAACCCGGTCCCGCTCGCCAGCAGCACGATCGGCTTCGGATTGTCCTCGCGCAGGAAGAACGTCCCCAGCGGTCCCTCGAAACGCAGGATGTCGCGCTCCTTCACCGGCGGCGTCTTCGCTCCGAACAACGCGTCGGTGAACAGGCCGCCCGGCATGTGACGCACGTGAATGTGAATCCGCTCGTCGGCATGCGGCGCGGTGGCGATTGAGTAGCTGCGTCGCTTCCCGTCCTTGAGCAGGAACTCGAGGAACTGCCCGGCGCGAAACTGCAGCCGTTCGTTGGCCGGCAGCTGCAGCGAGATGATCGCCACGTCGGGCGCGGGCCGTTCGATCGTGGCGATCCGGCACGGCATCTTGCGGATCGGGATATCGCCGAATCCGCTCAGTTCGCGCTGCTCGATCACCAGGTCGGTCTTCGGCTGGCTGCAGCAGAACAGCGCCAGCCCGCGCGCCTGTTCCTGCGCGTTCAGTGCCGAGGCGGCATGCGGCCCGTAGACGAGCTCGCCCTCCAGCAGCTTGCCCTTGCAGGTACCGCACGCGCCGTTCTTGCACCCGTAGGGAAGGCCGATGCCGTTACGCAGCGCCGCGGCCAGAACGGTCTCGCCCTCTTCGACCGTGAACTCGCGGCCCGACGGCTTGACGGTGACTTTGTGGCTCATGGACCGGACTGCCCGCTCCTAGAATGCCCAGATGGAAACGCCCGCGGACTCGGAACGCAAGCCACGCGGGCGCAAACGTTTCGGACGCCCCCGCCTGCTCATAGTGGGTTGCGGCGACGTCGGGCTGAGAATTGTCGCACGCCTGCGCGACCGCTTCCGCATCATCGCCACCACCGCCACCAGCTTGCGCACGATCGAGCTGCGCACCGCGGGCGCGGTGCCGCTCGTCGTCAACCTCGACATCGCACATACCGTGGCGCGCCTGCGCGGCCTTTCGTCGCGCTGGATCGATCTCGTTCCGCCGCCGGCGACGGGCACGGGTGATCCGCGGACACGGCGCTTGCGCTGCGCCTGCGGCGCCGGCATCGAGCGCGCGGTCTACGTGAGCACGACCGGCGTCTACGGCGATCGCCAGGGCGCTCGCCTCGACGAAACCGCACGACCGGCACCGGCGACCGAGCGCGCGAGGCGCCGGCTCGCGGCCGAGGCGATCGTTCGCCGCGCACCGATTCATGCCAGCGTCCTGCGCGCTCCCGGCATCTATGCCGCGAACCGGCTTCCCTTCGACCGGCTGCGCGCGGCGACGCCGGCGCTGCGTCCCGAAGACGACGTCTACACGAATCACATCCATGCCGACGACCTGGCGCGGGCCGCCGTCGTCGCGTTGTTTCGCGGCGCTCCGGCGCGCATCTACAACGCGGTGGATGACACGCAATTGAAGATGGGCGAATTCTTCGACCGGGTGGCCGAACGGTTCCGCCTGCCGCGGCCGCCGCGCCTCTCGCGGGCGATGCTGCAGGCGGCGGTATCGCCGGCCCAGTATTCGTTCATGAGCGAATCGCGCCGGCTCGCGAATCGCCGGCTCAAGCGCGAACTGCGGTTGCGCCTCGCCTATCCCACGGTCGAGGCCGCGCTCGCAGCAATGCCTGACTAGCCGATCGCACCGGCGCGCCGCAAGGCGTCGATGGCCGCGCGATCGAATCCGGCTTCCCCGAGAACCGCGTCGGTGTTGGCGCCGATCTCCGGCGGCGGTCGCGGCGTATCGGGCTCGGAGCGCGAGAAGCGCGGTGCAGGTCCAGGCTGGGCAAATCCGTTCAGTTCGACGAACATGCCGCGCTGCGCGTTGTGCGGATGAGCCGGCGCCTCCTCGATGGATAGCACCGGTGCGAAGCAGGCGTCCGTGCCCTCCAGAAGCTCGCACCATTGCGCGCGGGTGCGGCTCCTGAAGATCTCCCCCATGCGTGCGCGCATTTCCGGCCACAGCGTGCGATCCATCTGCCCCTGCACGAACCGCGCGTCCAGGCCGATCAGGCGCGCCAGTTCGCCGAAGAACTTGTTCTCGAGCGACGCGATCGAAACGTACCTGCCGTCGCTCGTTTTGTATGCGCTGTAGAACGGTGCGCCGCCGTCGAGCAGGTTGCTGCCACGCGCGGCCTGCCAGGAACCCGCGGCACGCAGGCCGTAGAAGATCGACATCAACGACGCGGCGCCGTCGATCATCGCCGCGTCGACGACCTGACCGGTTCCGGACCGATCGCGCTCGAACAATGCCGCCAGGATCCCCAGCGCCAGGTAGAGGGCCCCGCCGCCGTAGTCGCCGACCAGGTTCAGCGGCGGCAGCGGCGCCCCGTCCTTGGGGCCGATGGCGTGCAGCGCGCCGGTGAGCGCGATGTAGTTCAGATCGTGTCCGGCCGCTTGCGCCAGCGGTCCGTCCTGGCCGAATCCGGTCATGCGGCCGTAGACGAGCCGGGCGTTGCGCGCGAGACAGGTGTCCGGCCCCAGGCCGAGCCGCTCGGCGACGCCCGGCCGAAAACCTTCGATCAGGACATCGGCCCGTTCGACCAGCCGCAGCACTACGGCGCGTGCCTCCGCACGCTTGAGGTCCAGCGCGATCGAGCGGCGGTTGCGCGCGCAGACATCGAAGCTGGTCGACATGCCGATGCCGAGTCCGCCCGGTTCGATGCGGTCGACGCGCACGACGTCGGCGCCGAGGTCGGCCAGCAGCATCGCGCACATCGGCCCGGGACCGATGCTCGCGAGTTCGACGATACGCAAGCCGGCGAGTGGGCCCATGGGGTTCCTTTGCGTGATACGCGGTTCTGTTTGGAGGGACTCAGCCCCCTTGCCCGCCCGCCAGGGAGGGTTGGGGTGGGGGCATTCGACGCGCTGTTTCTCGAGCAACCTTCTCCGCAATCATCTCGCGCAGCTGCCGCTTCAAGATCTTGCCGACCGGACTCACGGGAAACTCGTCCATGATCTCGAGCCGCTCGGGAAGCTTGAACGAAGCGATCCTCTGCGCACGCAGGAATGCGAGCAGCTCCGCAAGAACCAGCGCCGCGCCCGGCTTGAGTATCACGCACGCGCACGCCTTTTCGCCGAACACGGGATCCGGCATCGCCACCAGCACGACCGACTTCACCGCCGGATGGGCAAAGATCAGGTTCTCGATCTCGTCGCAGCTGATCTTCTCGCCGCCGCGGTTGATCAGGTCCTTGCGCCGACCTTCCGTATAGACGTAGCGGCCGCACTTGCGGACGATGTCGCCCATCCGGTACCAGCCGCCGGGCAGGAACGCCTCGGCATTGATCTCCGCCGCGTTGTAGTAGCCGCGGATCGTGTACGGACCGCGCGTCACCAGCTCGCCGGCACCGCCGTCGGCCACGTCGTGGCCCTCGTCGTCGACGACGCGGACCTCGTCCAGTTCGCTCACCGGTGCGCCGGAGCTGTGCAGGAGCAGATCGTCCGCATCGCCGAGCCGGGTCATGTTGATGAGCCCTTCGGCGGTTCCGTAGATCTCCTGCGGCGTGCACCCGAAGCACCTCCGCAGGCGGGCACGCAACTCGGGCGGCAGGCGTGCGCCGCCGTTCTGCACGACCCGCAGCGAGCCGAGGTCGTGGCGTCCCGCCACGCCAGCGTTGAGCCAGTTGGCGATCAGCGGCACCGCGGCGGCCAGCACGCTGACCCGTTCGCGCGCAACGCTGGCGAAGATCTCGTCGCTGTCGGTGCTCCGCAACAGGACCACGGTGCCGCCCGCGTAGAACGTGCCGAGCATGCCCGGGGAAGCGAGGTTGTAGTTGTGCCCGAGCGGCAGGATCACGCCCAGCACAGTGCCGCGGTCGAATCCGCCGGCCTGCGCGCACACGCGTGCATTCAGAACGTAGTCGTCGTGCGTGCGCGGGATCAGCTTCGACATCGAGGTCGTGCCGCCCGAAAGCAGCATCGTGCTCACGTCGCCGGCCGCGGGCCGCACCGCAGCCAGGCGCAACGCGAGTTCGGCTTCGCCCCGGCCACGTGCCAGCAAAGCTTCGAAAGCGATCTGCCCGTGACCGGCGTCGCCATCGACGATGATCGCGCGCAGCTGCGGGAATGCCAGGCGCATTTCGTCGGCCATGGTCCGGTAGTCGAACCCGCCGATGCGGTCCGGGATCGCGTACGCGACGGCACCGGAGGCGTCGATGAAGTGCCGCACCTCCGCATGCCGGTGCGCACGCAGCGCCATCACCGGGATCGCGCCGATGGTGTTGAGGGCGAGGTAGAGCTGTATGAAGGCGGGTGTGTTCGGCAACTGCATCACGACCCGGTCGTGCGGCCCGATGCCGCAATCGAGCAGCGCGCCGGCGAGCTGGCGCGCCTGGCGGATCAGCTCGGCGTAGCCGATCCGGGTCGCGCCGTGAACGACGGCGATCTTGTCCGGCAGCGCATGCGCGGTTCGCTCGACCATCTCGGCAACCGTGATCCCCTCCCAGATCCGGTCGCGCCGGTACGCGGCGGCAAGCTCAGAGGGCCAGGGGACAAAACCGTCGAGCATCGTGCCTCCGCCGATCAACGCGCGCAGCGTATAGATGTCCGAGGCGGATTTTCGCGGATCGAAGCGGATCCGTTCGAATGCCTTTCGGCTGCATCGGCGAATTCCGCGTCCGATGCATTTTTCCGGCCTGCGGTGCTACCGTTGACCGCGGCAAACCGGTGGAGGCCCGCATGAACTACCGCTGCGCACATCGTTGGGCGTTCCGGCGCTGGGGCGGGGCGCTGGAGCAGCAGGCCGACGAACTGGCACCTCCGGCGGGCCACGAGGTGACGGTCCGCGTCACCCACTGCGGCATGTGCCACTCCGATCTGCATATCCAGGCCGGCGGCTTCGACATGGGCGGCGGCAAGCTGTCTTCGCTCGAGCGCGCCGGCACCCAGCTGCCGGTCACGATGGGGCACGAGATCTGTGGCACGGTGGTCGAGATCGGCCCCGACGTGCCCGACCTCGCGCCCGGCGCGCCTGTCGTCGTGTATCCGTGGCTGGGCTGCGGTGCATGCGCGGTGTGTGAACGCGGCGACGATCACCTGTGCCCGAAGGCGTCGCGCAACCTCGGCATCCAGGTGCCGGGCGGCTACGCGGACCTGGTGCGGGTGCGACACGAGCGCTATCTGGTGCCCATCGGTGGGCTCGCGCCCGAACGCGCCGCCACGTTCGCTTGCGCCGGTATCACCGCCTACGGCGCCATCGGCAAGCTCGACCCGATGAGGGCCGACGATCACGTCGCGATCGTCGGCTGCGGCGGCGTGGGCATGACCGCGGTGGCGCTTTGCTCCGCGTTGTCGAAGGCGCGCGTGGTGGCCATCGATCCCGATCCTGCGAAGCGCACCGCGGCGCTCGAGCACGGTGCGGCGCTCGCCTTCGACCCCGGCATGCCGGAGGCCGTCAAGACCATCGGCAGGGCCTGCGGCTTCAACATCGCCGGTGCCGTCGACTTCGTCGGCAGCGAAGCGAGTTCGTCGCTCGCTGTGAACCTGGTGCGGCGTACCGGGCAGGTCGTGATCGTCGGCCTGTTCGGCGGCGAATTTCGCATGCCGCTGCCGATGTTCGCGCTGAAATCGCTGCGGATCAGCGGCTCCTACGTCGGCAGCCTCGAGGACCTGCGCGACCTGATCGGGCTCGCGCAGCGCGTTTCGCTGCCGCAGATTCCGCTCGACCTGCGACCGCTGCCGAGCGTCAACCAGGCATTGCACGATCTCGCGCACGGCCGCGTCGTCGGGCGCGTCGTCCTGCAGCCCTAGCAGCGATCCTCAGCGGCCCGGCGCGGCCGGGCACAGCAGGCCCTCGAAGATCGAGCGTGCGTAGAGGTCGGCGACGCTGTCCATCGTCGCGCCCGGCACCCAGCGATACAGTTCGGCGGCCGCGTTGATCGAAGCGAAGATCGCGCGCGCAGCGATGGACGAGTCGAGCGGTCGGATCGAGCGGTCCATCATGCCGTCCACCACCAGGCTCGCCATGCGTTCGGTCAACCGATACATCGTCTGGCGTATGCGGTCGCGATGCTCCTGATCCGGCAGCGCGCTGATCGCGGAGGTCCGCAGCAGCGGCCCACCCGCCGTGAGCTGAAAGCGCACCAGCGCGCGGGTTGCCGCGCATGCACGATCCGAGCCGGATCCGGTGCCGGCCTCGGCCAGGCGCAAGGCCTGGCGCACCACCGAGAACGTCCGTTCGAAACATGCGGTGATCAGGTCGTGTTTCGTGTCGCGATGGTGATAGAACGAGCCCTTCGTCACGTTCAGGCGCGCCGAGATCCTGTCGACCGAAGCGCCGCGATAGCCTGCTCGTTGACGAGCACCGTCGCCGCGCAGAGGAAAGCCTCCGGCGCGCCCATCGTCTCCGGGGCCAGGCGCCACGCGAGTTCGCCAGCGGCGGCACCCCACGTGCCGGAGCCGGCCAGGCCGCGCAGCAATATGTCGCTGATCCGATCGGCCATGTACGGATACTCCTCGAGCTCGTAGCTTTCGATCCACGATCGCAGCCAATGCGCGATCGAGAGCACGACGTGCGCGCGCGCATTCAGGTCGTCGCGCGCCAGGTGTGCTGTCTCAGGCCCCTTGGCCAGCCGGCGAACGCGACGGAACATGTCCGTATAGGCGTCGAACACGTCCTCGGCGTGCGGGCTCGGTAGCGACCGGATGTCGTTGAAGTTGAGCAGCTGCGGATGGCGGCCGGATTCCATGTCGGCAAGCAGTTGCGCATAACGGCGGAAAAGGTTTCCCAGCCGCTCGGCGACAGTCGATCCGTCCGCAGCTTCGCCGGCGAGCGCATCGCGGGCCGCGATCGAGCGCAGGAAGCAGGCCCGCGCGAGGTCCTCCTTCCTGCGGTAGTAGTAAGTGACGCTGTTCGTGACGAGGCCCACGCTCGCCGCGATGCGTGTCAGCGTCGCCCCCTTGACGCCCTGGGTGTTGAACAGGCGCGCTGCCGCGTCCATCAAGGCCTCGCGCTTCTCGTGATAGCGCGCAGCGGGCGGCGTCGGTTGCTCGGGCGAGAGGGTCATGCTCGATCGGTTCGACGCACCTCGGCCGTCGGCAATTTGCATCAGTGCAATCCGCGCTGATCGCACGCGACGGGGGCGGCGCGCGGGCGAATGTAAGGTTCGAGAGGTGGCGTGAGGTGCATGCGCCGCTCAGCCCCGCTGCGCTGGTCGCTTTCGACCCCGCGGTGCGGCGCGCGCGGGTGTCGTCGCGACGCCTGGACGCGGTGTCATCGAGACGCGCTCTGCGGCAGCCACCTGCTTCACCCTCTGTGACAACGCCTTTGCGGGCTGCAGCAGGGGCGGCGGCTTGACGATCGGCTGCGGAACGAGCGGCGGCATCCCGAAGTTGACGAACAGATCGGGTGCCATGCTCCAGTCCTGCATCGCGGCCTGCCCGGTCACCTTGTTCAGCAGATCGCCGAACCCGAATCCGGTATCGCTTTCGTCCTGTTCATTGGTGTTGATCAGCAGCACGACGCCCATGCCGTCGCCTTGGGTGGACAACCAGGCGAAGCTCTGGTCGCCGCCCAGCCAGCCGCCTTTGCACGCCATCACCGAGTCGTCCGGGTTCAGCCAGGCGCCATCCCATCCGAAGTACCCGTGTGCATCGGGCCCGGTCAGCACGGCAGTCGCGCGGACGGCGTTGCCGAAGAACACCTCCAGCGAAGTGTCCGAAAGCATCGGATTGCGCTTGTCGCGCCACGTCAGTGCCGCGAGGATGCGCGCCAGATCGGTTGCCGCCGCCGACATTCCGCCGCCTGCGCCGTACATTTCGAAGTCACCCACGCCATACTGGCCCGGGACCGTCGGCCGGTCCGCGGTGCGGATGCTCGAACCGACATCGAGCGAAAGCAGGTCGTCGGCGTCGCTGCTTCGCTTCAGGTTCACAAGGTAATAGCGCGCTTCGTCGGCCGGCTGATCGGCAAGCAGGCTGCGCGATCCGCGGATGCGGGTGATGCCGAGCGGTACGAGCAAGGGCTTCACGATCGTGCCCGCAAAATCGGCTTCGCCTCTCACGCGGGCGGCAACCTGGCCCAGGACAAAGTATCCCGTGTTGTTGTAGGCCGCGTTGTCCCAGTTGCCCGGATTCGCGCTCAGGCTCCTCGACGCGATCAACGACAACATCTGTTCCGGAGTCGCCGGGAGCGGCTTGCCGGATGCCTGAGCGGCCACGTCGCTCTGCCAGAACGCACTCTGGTCCACAGCGGACGTCATCGTCAGCAGATCGCGCAGCGTCACGCACCCGAAGCGCGGATCCGCTGGCGGCCCTCCTCCCGGCGACTTGAGACCGAGGATCGACTGGACGGTCTGGTCAAGTGCGGCGCTGCCCTGCTGGATGAGTTGTTGGATCGCGATCGCACCGAGGAGCTTCGAGACGCTCGCCAGGCGGAACAAGGTCGTCGGCAATACGTCGGGCTCGTCGGGTTCGGCGAACGTGTAGCCACGCACGTAGACGAGCCTGGTGCCGGACGTGACGGCGAGGGACGCGCCGCGCGTGGCATTGGCCCGCATGAAACCCTCCATCAACCCGTCGAGCGCCGTGATCGAGGTCGGTCCGTGCGAGCGGAACGTGCGGGGCGATGCCTGCTCGCTGTCGGCAAAGAGCACGCTGAAGCGGAGGCTCGCCGCATCGCCCTTCGCACAGATGCGCAGCGGAGCAAGTCCGCGCCGTTGCATCGCCGTGATGCGTGCCTCGAGCGCAGTGGCGTCGAGGTCGAACTCCGCATTCCAATGCGGCACCCTGTCGTCGACGAAGAGGCCGAGGAAACGCCGGCCCGGTGTCCCGGTCACGAGCGACAGGCGACCCCGCTGCGCGGCGATCGCGTTCAACCGCCGCTCGAAGTCGGCGCGCGGCCGCAGCGTCGAGGCCGCGTCCAGGTTCCAGGCGACGGGCGAGACGTTCGGAACCCATACCGCGACGAAGCGCGGAGCCGTCGCCGTCCCGTAGGCATCGATCGAACCGAGTATCTGCCCGCTGCGCCAGGCCAGGTCTTGCTGTGCCGCGAGCCCGTTCGAATCCAGGTCCTTCAACACCTGTTGCGACGGATCGACGGCGCGAAACACCGCCGCGAAGACGGCAGCGCCGCCGGGCCCCACGCCGCTGACGATGCAGGGACCCACCCCCCCCTGACCGGCCTTGCTGGCAAGCGTCGTGGACCACGCGTGCTCCGGCATCAATTCGAAGCTCTCGGATGCGTGCGCCGGATCCTTCAGCATCACCGCGGTGATACGCGGTGCCTGCACCCGTCCGGACAGGCACAGCGAGACGGTCTTGTACCCGCGTCGCTGCGCATCGACGAATTGCTGCTGGTGATCCTGCGGGGTCTGAGCAAGCCAGTAGACGAAGTCGATCGCCATGCTGCCTCCGGGTGCGCGGTTTGAACGGGCATGCTACGAGGGGAACGGCGTTCCATGGACGAGCTTGCGCGGAGCTGGCACCCGGTCTCCCTTCCAGGCGCCGACCCGCGTTGCAGCATTGGGTGGGCCCCGGCGCGTTCGATACTTGCGGTTTTCAACCCGGCGGCGCGCGACGACGTGGAGAGCCAAATGTCCCTGTTCGATTTGTCCGGCAAGGTTGCGGTGATCACCGGCTCGTCGCGCGGCATCGGCAAGGCGATCGCCGAGCGGCTTGCCGAGCACGGCGCACGTGTGGTCATCTCCTCACGCAAGGCCGATGCCTGCGGGGAAGTCGCTGCCGCCATCAACCACGCTCGTGGGACCGCGGCAGCGATCCCGATCGCCGCCAACATCTCGCGCAAGGAGGACCTGCGCAACCTGGTCGACGAGACCAATCGTCAGTTGGGGCGGATCGACGTGCTCGTCTGCAACGCGGCGTCGAATCCCTACTACGGGCCGCTGGCGAACATCGAAGACGACCAGTTCCGCAAGATCCTCGAGAACAACGTGATCGCCAACCACTGGCTGATCAACTTCACGGTGCCGCAGATGATCGAGCGCAAGGAGGGATCGATCATCATCATCTCGTCGATCGGTGGGCTGCGCGGGTCGCCCGTCATCGGTGCCTACAACGTCTCCAAGGCCGCCGACTTCCAGCTCGCCCGCAACCTCGCGGTCGAATACGGGCGACACAACGTGCGCGTCAATTGCATTGCGCCCGGGCTGGTCAGAACCGATTTCGCCCGCGCGCTCTGGGAGAACCCGGAGACGCTCAAGCGCGCCACCTCGGGCGCACCATTGGGCCGCATCGGCGAGCCCGACGAGATCGCGGGCGCCGCGGTTTTCCTCGCGTCGAGGGCAAGCTCGTTCATGACCGGCCAGGCGGTCGTGGTCGACGGCGGCGTGACGATCTGAACAGGCGACGGTCATGACACCGACCACCGAGCTCGAGGCATTCCGAAACGAAGCGCGCGCATGGCTGGCGTCGAACTGCCCGCCGGAGATGCGCCGTCCGATGGCCAGCGAAGACGATCTTTGCTGGGGCGGGCGCAACTGGACCTTCGCATCCGAGGCGCAGCGCGTGTGGCTCGAGCGCATGGCGGCGCGCGGCTGGACTGTGCCGGCGTGGCCGCGCGACTACGGCGGCGGCGGCCTGAGCGCGGGCGAAGCCGCCATCCTGGTGCAGGAGATGCGTGCGCTCGGTTGCCGCGCGCCGCTGGCGAGCTTCGGCATCTGGATGCTCGGGCCGGCGCTGCTGAAGTTCGGCACCGAAGCGCAGAAACGCGAGCACCTGCCGAAGATCGCGCGCGGAGAGATCCGCTGGTGCCAGGGCTACTCGGAGCCGAACGCCGGCTCCGATCTCGCTTCGCTGCAGACGCGCGCCGACGATCGCGGCGATCACTACATCGTCAACGGCCAGAAGATCTGGACCTCCTACGCGGACAAGGCCGACTGGATCTTCTGCCTCGTGCGCTCGGAGAGCGAGGCGAAGAAGCACACCGGCATCAGCTTCGTGCTGTTCGACATGGCGAGCCCTGGCGTCAGCACCCGGCCGATCCTGCTCATCTCGGGCAAGTCGCCGTTCTGCGAGACCTTCTTCGACGGCGTGCGCGTGGAAAAGCGCAACCTGGTCGGCAGTCCGGGTGCCGGCTGGGAGGTGGCGAAATATCTGCTGACGCATGAGCGCGAGATGATCAGTGCGATCGGCGATCGCGCGTTGCCCAAGCCGCTCGGCCTTCAGGCTGCTGCCCTTCCGGGAATGGACGATCGCGGCCGCCTGAGCGACCCGATCCTGCGCGCGCAGATCGCGGAGTTCGAGATCGACGAGGCGGCGTTTCGCCTCATGCTGGAACGGTTTGGCGAACTCGCCAAAGCGGGCCGGGCGAACCCTGCCTATTCGTCGGCCTTGAAGTACTACGGCGCCGAGCTGAACAAGCGCCGACACGAGCTCCTCATCGCCGCCGGTGGCAGCGATGCGCTCGAGTGGGAAAGCGAGCGCTCCAGCCACGGATCCGCGGCGCGCACCTGGCTGCGCACCAAGGGCAACTCGATCGAAGGCGGAACCAGCGAAATCCAGCTCAACGTGGTCGCCCGGCGCATCCTCGACCTGCCCGGAGCCTGAGGCCGATGACCTTCGTCCTGACCGAAGAACAGACGTTGCTGCGCGACAGCGCGCGCACGTTCCTCGCCGAGAAGGGGCCGGTCGCGCAATTGCGCAGGCTGCGCGACACGCGCGATGCCGACGGCTTCTCGCGCCCGCTGTGGAAGTCGTTCATCGAGATGGGTTACACGGCGATGCTCGTGCCCGAAGCGCACGGCGGGCTCGGCCTCGGACACGGTGAAGTCGGCCTTCTGATGCAGGAGATCGGACGCCATCTCACCGCATCGCCGTTTCTCGCCTCGGGCGTGGTCGCGGTGAGCGCGATCCTGCAGGGCGCGGACACCGCGCAGCAAGCGCGGCTGCTGCCGCCCCTCGCGCGCGGTGAGGTCATCGCGACCCTGGCCGTGGACGAGATCTCGAAGCACCGACCCGATCGCATCGCACTGCGGGCGGCCCGTGCCGGCGAGGGCTGGCGCCTCGGCGGACAGAAGACGTTCGTTCTCGACGGCCACGTTGCCGATTGGCTGCTAGTCGCCGCGCGAACCGAGGGTGCAACCGACGATGCGCACGGCATCGCGCTGTTCGTCGTCCCTCGCCTGACCCCGGGCATCGAGGTCGAGCGCGTGATCATGGTCGATGCCCACAACGCGGCGCGTGTCCGTTTCGCCGACGTGGCCGTCGGCGCCGACGCGTTGCTCTGCGGCGCACAGCCGGGCGCGGTCGCATTGCGGGCCGCGCTCGATGCCGGCCGGGTCGCGGTTGCCGCGGAGATGCTGGGTATCGCCGACGAGGTATTCGCGCGGACGCTCGCCTACCTCAAGGAGCGCAAGCAGTTCGATCGGCGCATCGGCGAATTCCAGGCCCTGCAGCACCGGGCCGCGATGCTCTACTGCGACATCGAACTTGCGCGCGCGGCCGTGGCACATGCCGCGACCCGGCTCGATGCCGGGGCGGGCGATGCGTGGGCCGCAGCCGCGGTCGCCAAGGCTCGCGCGGGCAGCAGCGTCACGCGCGCGGTGCAGGAAGCCGTGCAGATGCACGGCGGCATGGGCATGACCGACGAACTCGACCTGGGCCTGTTCATGAAACGCGCGCGCGTACTGCAGGAGCTGTTCGGCGATGCCGCGTTCCATGCCGATCGACTGGCGGTGTCGCGCGGATACTGAGTCAACGTCATCCTGAGCGAACGCGCGGATCCCGGCGGCCGCCGGGCCGAGATCGCCTTCGGCTCGGGATGACAGGACCAGTCAGGCAAACCGCTCCGGATGCAGCGCTTCGAACGCCGCCGCCAGCTTCGGGTCGCGCTGGCGCACATCCGCATGCGACACGCGGCCGCTGCGGGTGAGGTAGTCGTAGGCGAATGAGACCGGATCGAGCGCGAGCTTCGGGCCGAGGTTTTCGTACCACTCCGTGCTGCGAATCGCTGCCTGCTGGAGTGCGTCCGAGCCGGACCGGCGGATCGCGACGAAGCGCTCTAGCATCGTCGGCACGTCAGCGCCGCACTCGCGATACGCTTCGAACAGCGCGATCGAATCCTGCATCGCAAGCCGGGTGCCCGAGCCAACCGACGGATGTCCCGTGCGCAGCGCGTCGCCGAGCAGGACCAGGTTGCCGTGATGCCAGTTCCGGTTGCTGACGATCGTGTAGCGAAACCAGCTGGAGCGGTTCGACAGCAGCCGCTGGCCTTGCAGGTCGTCGGCGAACGCGCGCTCGCAGTAGGCGATGCTGTCGGCTTCCGACATCGCCGCGAGGCCGGCGCGCTCGAAGGTCCGCGGATCGCACTCGACGAGAAACGTGCTGTGCGTGCGGCTGTACCGGTACGCATGCGCGATCACCAGTCCATCCTGGTTGGTGCGGAAGATCAGCGACAGCGGATCGAACAGGCGGGTGGTGCCGTACCAGGCGAGGTAGTTCGGCCGCACGTCGAGCGTCGGCACGAAAGCATCGCGATGCCGGGTGCGGATCACGCTGTTGGCGCCGTCGGCCGCCACGACCAGGTCGCGATCCGAAAACTCGCTCACGTCGTCGCAGCGGCGGCCGAATTCGATCGCCACGCCCACCGCGCGACAATGCCGGTGCAGCGCGTGCAGCAGATCGATGCGCGCCATGCGGTGAAAGGTGTTGTTGGCGAGCGGCACCTGGCGGCCGCGATGCACGATGGCCATTGCGCCGAACACCTCCTGGTTGCGCGTCATCGACGCGTACAGGTCGGGCGCGATCTCGCGCACGAACGCGAGCGCCACGTCGGAAAACACCACGCCCCAGCCGTACGTCGCGCCTTCCGGATCGCGCTCGACCACGACGATGTCGTGCGCGGCCTCGCCACGTTTCATCAGGTAGGCGAAAAACAGGCCTGCGGGTCCGCCGCCGATGACCGCGATCTTCATCCGCTCATCACGGGTCGTCCCGAGCGATCTCGTGCCCCGGATCGGCCGCCATCCTTCGATTTCGGCTCAGGTTGAAACTTCGCGGTCGAACAACGCCGAGACATCCGGGGTCCGCAGATGCCAGGCCGTCGTGCGCTGGAACGCCCGGCCGATGTCCAGCAGCCGGGCTTCGTCGAATGGCTTGCCGAGCAACTGGATTCCCACCGGGAGCCCGCCCGGCGCAAAGCCTGCCGGCAGCGATAGCGCGCACGCATCGAGATAGTTGCCCGCGCGCGTGAACGCGGCAAGCGGCGTCGTGGTCTCGTCGACCTCCTCCACCCGGCACGCCGCCATGGGCAGGGTCGGCGTCAGCAGCGCATCCGCGTCGCCCATCCATTCGATCCATTGCTGGCACGCGGCGCGCCGATGTGCGAGGGTTTCGATGTAGTCGGCGGCCGCGATCGCCTTGCCGCTCAGCAGCCGGTTGCGCACCCATGGGCCGATCGGCAGCGCCTCGTCTTCGACGTACGCACGATGGACGCAATAGGCCTCGGCGGCGATCAGCTGACCGTTGCGGCGCATGAGATCGCCGAAGTCGAAGGGAAAGCGGCGCTCGATGATGCGTGCGCCGAGCGACTGCAGGACGCGGCGCGCATCGTCGACCGCCGCCGCAACGGCCGGATCGACCATGATCGGCGCCTGGTCCGGTGCCAGCAGCATGATCTGCCTGCCGTCGAGCCGTCCCGGGTCGGCTGCGGTGCGCGCGAGGTGCCCGCAGAGTTCCGGCTCGGCCATCGCGGCGGCGAGAAGCGCCGCGTCATCGACGCTGCGGGTCATCGGGCCGATCGTATCGAGCGTCGGACTCAGCGGAAACGCGCCGCGCAGGCTGATGAGTCCGCTCGTGGTCTTGAGGCCCGTGATGCCGACCAGGGACGCGGGAATGCGCACGGAGCCGCCCGTGTCCGATCCGATCGCCGACGGTGCCAGGCCGGCGGCAACGGCCACCCCGGAACCGCTCGACGAGCCGCCGGGAACGCGGTGCATCGTCAGGTCCCATGGATTCCACGGCGTGCCGAGCTTCGGATTTGCGCCCCAGCCGCCGAACGCGAACTCGACCATCTGCGTCTTGCCCAGGATCACCATGCCGGCCGCGAGCAGGCGTTCGACCGCGACAGCCGTTTCCTTGCTGCGTCGCTGCCGCCATATCGCGGAGCCGACCGTGGTCACGCGGCCCTCGATCTCCAGAAGATCCTTCAGCGCGATCGGCAGGCCATCGAGCGGCCCGAGCAGTACGCCGGCGGCACGTCGCGCATCGGAGGCGATCGCCAGGCTGCGCGCAAGTTCCGGCTCGACCGTTACGAACGCGTTCAACTTGGGGTTGGCGCGCGTTATGCGTGCCAAGTAGTAATCGGCAAGCTCGAGCGCGCTCAGGTCGCGTCGCGCGAGCGCACCGGCGAGATCGGTCAGCGTCGAGAACGGATTGATCGGGCTCGGCACATTCGCCTCGGCAGGGGTTTGATTCTTTCAAGCGCCATGTATCACTCGTCTCAATGCGTCCGCCGCAGGATCCGGCCGGTCCGTGCGCCCGTGCTGCGGCCCTCCTGCCACGCCGCCGTGCCGTTGACATAGACCGAAAGGATGCCGGCCGCCGCCACCTTCGGCCGTGCGAACGTCGCCGTGTCGGCGATCCGATCGGGATCGAAGACGACCAGGTCGGCGCTGCAGCCGGGTGCGATCAGGCCGCGTCCCGCCAGGCCGAACCGGCGCGCCGGCAGGCCCGTCATCTTGTGCACCGCCTGCTCGAGCGTGAACAGGCGGCGTTCGCGCGCGTAGTGTCCGAGGACGCGCGGAAACGTGCCCCACAAGCGCGGGTGCGGAAACTCGTCGTGCGGCAGTCCGTCCGATCCGATCATCGTTTCCGGATGGGCGAGGATGCGCTCCACATCCTCGTCGTCCAGCGAGAAATAGATCGCCCCGGCCGGCTGCAAGGTGTCGATCAGCTCGTCGGTTTGCACGCCCGCTTCGGCGGCAAGTTCGTCGAGATAACGCCCCGCGGCTTCGGGTCGTCCCTTCGACCACGCGATGAGCACGCGCTGCGCCTGATGCGCGGCGCGCTTGCTCAGCACAGTCGACGACGCCGCATAGGGATAGCAGTCGAGGCACACGTCATGGGTGCTGAGCGCCTCGTCGAGCAGCGCAAGCGTCTCGCGCGAGCGACCAAAGTTGGCGCGGCCGATCACCTTGTGGTGCGACAGCACCTGGCGCACGCCGAGGTCGTGCGCGATCGCGATCGCCTCGTTCATCGCATCCAGCACGCGCTCGCCTTCGTCGCGGATGTGGGAGGCGATCAACGCCGGGGTGCCGCGCAGGGGTTCGCAGACCTGCCTGATTTCGCCGCTCGTCGCCGCGGCGGCCGGCGCGTAGTAGGTGCCGGTCGAAACCCCGATCGCGCCGGCGGCGAGTCCCTCTCGCACAAGCGCCTGCATCGCGGCGATTTCGTGCGGCTGCGCAGGGCGCTCGAGGTCCGTCATGGTGACGACGCGCAGCGTCGTGTGCCCGATCAATGCCGCGCAGTTGATCGCGGCCGGCTGCGCCTCCAGCGTCGCGAAGTATTGCGCGAACGAATCGAAGTGGCGCGTATCGCCCTCGTTGGCTAGCAGATTGAGCGGCGGCACCGCAGAGCTTCCTCCCAGCGGGGCGAGGCTGATCCCGCAGTTGCCGACCACGACGCTGGTGACGCCCTGGCTCACCTTGGGCGCCATCGACGGGTCGGCCAGCAGCAGGCGGTCGTCGTGCGTGTGCACGTCGATGAAGCCGGGCGCGACGGCCAGGCCTTCCAGATCGATTACCCGGGCGGCGTCTTGCGCCAGCGAGAGATCGACCGCCGCGATGGATCCGTTCACAACCGCAATGTCGCCGCGACAGCGCGGCGCACCGCTGCCGTCGATGATCGTGCCCCCCCGCAACAAGAGATCCGCGCGCGTTTTCGCCATCGGCGTGAGTCTGTCCGATGACTACGGTGTTCGCAACGGATGCGGCGAAGAAAGTCTCGGTGCGGCCGGGATCTGCGATCGTGCGCGCGAACGCGCGACAAGCCTCGCAACGATCACCGCGGCGGCGCAGGTTGCAAGCAGATGCTTGATCGTGTGGCCGCTGATCCAGCCGAGCGCGTCGAACACCGCGCGGTCGTTCAACTCCGCCGCGCGCGCCACAAGGTACAGGACCAGCGCGGCGCCAAACGCGAGACGGTCGGCGCGCGGAGCGCGTGCCCGCGCCTGCCACAGCGGCACGAGCAGCAACGGCGCCGCCTGGATCAAGATGTACGGTCGCAAGTCGCCCTGCCCGCGCGTTTCCGTGACGTGCCACCAGAGGACGCTCGCGATCGCCGCCACGGCCAATGCCGCCGCGACTGCATGCGCGCGGCCGTCGGCGTGCGTATCGGCACGTACACCGGCAAGAAGGCCCGCGCACGCGAGCGCGACCGGAAGACGGTCCCACACGAGCCGCGCGTTGTCGGGGACCAGGTGATAGAAGCCGGACCCGAGCGCGGTGAGGACCAGCGCGACGAGGAACATCGCGTAGCCTGACCACGCGGCACCGAGGGCGCACTGACCGCCGCGGAAATTCAGCACAACCAGCCCCACGATCCCGACCACGGCAAAGCCGACGTTGGACAGGACGTCGGCAGCGCGCGGGATGCCGGCCAGCATGCGCAGGTCGGCAAAGTCGTGGTAGCCGGGCCATTGCGGTATCGGGCCGTGCACGAGCAACGCCAGTGCAAGGGCCGCCATCGTCAAGGCAGGCAGGGCTGCAGTCAGCCTCTTCATCTTCGTCGTCCCGAATCGGGCGAGACGCCACTGTGCCGGCCAAGCGAGCAACGAGGGGCGAGCACGGGAATCGTACGATCACGGGCGGCCCGAAGTCGCGCATCGCGAATGCCGTCGACCGCGCAAAGCGGTGGTGCACGCGTGGCGGTGCGTGCCTACGGCTCTTCGCCGCGCTGCTTACGCACCTCGGCGCGGAAAGCGGGGAGGGTTGTGTTGACCGGTGCGCCGGGCCGATCGGCACCGAACGAGGTCACGAAGATCTCGTTCGCGCCGATGACCCTCACCTGGACTGCATGCGCGGTCGCCATGCGCTCGAAGTCGGCCCAACTGACCTCGAAGCGCCGCATCGACCAGCGTTCGCCCGTCGACGAATCCCCGTAGTCGGTCAGTTCGCTCGCCCGCTTGACGGCGGCGTTCTCGCCGTCGATCTCGAGCACAAGGTCCGTGATGTTGATGACGCCGCGCGTCCCGGCGGCGATCACGACGCGGTTGGGGAACTTCGACTTCCACTCGAAGCCCAGCGCGTTCCAGTCGCCGGCCGCGTCGCTGCCCGAATTGACCGGCGCCTGGCGCACGATCGTCGCGCCGTCGTAGTCGTCTTTGAGCACCTGCAACCCGGGCGGCGTCGTTTCACTCACCGAAGCGCAGGCCATGCAGGCACTGGACAGGAGCGCCGCCAGAAGTCGCGCGGCGGGCGTCGTTTCCAGATAGAGCATGCCGCGAAGGATACGGTCCCGCGATTAAGGCGCGCCTTCGCGAAAATTCGGCCTTCCGGGAACCGGCAACACCGGCCGCTCGGCTGCAAGGAGCGGCCGGAGTCCTGCACCGGGTATCAGCTACCCAGCGTTTCCTTCACCGCGAGGAAGATCGCTCCGAACGCCGCGACGGCGCCCACGACCGTAGCCAACACCGGCGTCGAAACACGTTCCCACACCGGGCGGGCGCCGAAGCGTTCGTAGAACGCCTGCTCTTCCAGTTCCCGCTGCCGGCGCGCATACGGCGTCATGCGTTCAGCACGCGGCACGTCTACGTCAAAGACCGAAAGTTGAAAGCCGTTCATTTGATTGTCCCTTCTCGATTGCGCGCCGCCTTCAATCCAGCGCTCGCCAACGACGATAGGGACGCTCATGCACGATCTCCAATCGTGCTTTTGGAATCGCCCGATCGGTTTGGGCGATGCCTTATTTCTCAAACGGATCAATGACCTGCGGTCCTCAACTCACACCCTGCACGGGGCCCCCCGGCGCCGCCGCCGCTGCGAAGCACGGTCGCGAAAAGCCCGAGAGCCCGCCCCAGCCGTTCGGCGCGTCGACGATGGCGTGCATCGCCACAGCGGTGTCGCCCAGCTTTCGAGGCGCCGGTGTTCGAGGTGAACCTGGGTCATGCTCGGTCCGCACGGGTCGAAGCGAATCTCGACTTCCGTCAGCAACGCGGGGGCGTACTGCCACGCGGCCGAGATCTGCCACGCAAGGACGAGCCGCGCGGGCGGCTCCCACTCACAACAGCACCCTGCCCCAGTCGCACTCGCTTCCATCGGCGCCGCGCTCGTACCAGCGGCCGCCGGGGCGCGATTCCATCCCGATCTCCGCGATCGGTGCCCAGGTCGGATTGATCGAGTGGGTCGCCGGCCACCAGCGCCGCATGCCCGCCGCGGAGATGTCGAACGTGCGCGCGGGCTTAAGGGCGACCGCTCACTGCGTGAGATGCCGCTCGAAGAACGTCGTGGTCTTGCGGTCGACCTCCGCCATTTCGCGGCGGTCGAAGCCCGGCGGATCGTTCAGCAGGTCGCCGATCAGCCCGGTGAATCCCGGCGGCAAAGGCGACAGCAGCGCGCCGTGCCCGCCGGTCGCAAGGTCGGCGATGTGTTCGCATGACTTGCACACCAGAAGCACGCGATCGCTGTGAAAGCGCGGAATCAGCCAGCGGTCCTGCTGTGCCGTGATCAAGCCGAGCGGCACGCGCGGTGCCGCCAGCGAGTCCAGGTCGAAATCGGCCGAAAACGGCACGCCTGCGACCACCGCGGCGACGCGTGGGTCGACGTACGCGCGCACCGTGCCGTCGTCGAAGCGGTGATCGATCACGGTGCGCGCCGCCCATTTCTTGATGCCATCGAACACGTCGCCATTCAGGCGCGTGATCAGCCCCACGCACGCCTGGAAGTCTTCCTCCAGGTGCTGGTCGCAATGGCGCTTGAAGCCGGCCGGCGACCAGCGCCCGCCAGCCATGCTCAATGCCGTGTGGCCGCCGGCGGACATGCCGTACACGCCGACCCTGTCGAGGTCCAGCAACGGCGCGAAGCGGGCATCGCGCCCGACCGCGTCGATGGCGCGCGAGACTTCGGCCGGCCGGATCGTCCAGCTGTCCGGGCCCGGATCGCTCTGGTCCTTGTAGTTGTCGCCGCGGTGCTGCGGCAGGGCGACGACGAACCCGGCATCGACCAGGCAACGCGCGAGATCGGCGTGCACCCAGGGCGAGCCGCCGGAACCGTGCGATATGACGACCAGACGACCATTGCCGCGCACCGGTGTGCCGTCCTGTGCAAGGTTCAGCGTGAGGCGCCCGCGTTGCAGCGCGCGCTCCTCGTCGTGCGTCGGATAGAACACCGTCACCGGTCCATCGTCGCCGATGGCCGCGATCTCGCTCAATCCGACGGTCGCCTGCGCAAGGCAGGGCAGCAGCGCGGTCGCGGCGGCGAGAACGCCGCGCCCGAACATCGTCCGCAACGCGTGGCCAGCAAACATCGTTCGCACTCCTCGTCGAGGGGCCCGTGGCCCCGGTGCCGCGAAACATGCCGTGCTGGCCGTGCAGCGTCTCGCCGAAACCGCGAAGGTTCGACTTCCGGCTGGCCGATTTCAGGATTCGGCCAGCTTTTCCCGTCTGAACTCGGTGGGGGTGCGGCCGGTGGCGGTCTTAAAAGCCCGGTTGAAGGGGCCGATCGACTGGAATCCCGCGCCAAGCGCGATCGTCAGGACCGGCGTCTCGCGCCGCCCGGGATCGGCCAGCGCCGCACGCGCCTCGGCGAGGCGGAATGCATTGATGTAAGCGTTGAAGTTGCGATAGCCGAGGCGCTGGTTGATCAGCCGGCGCAAGCGGTATTCCGGCGCCGCCAGGCGCGCCGCGAGGCCGGCGACCGAGAGATTCTCCGACCGATAGATGTGTTCGACCGCCATCAACCGCTGCAACGCCTCCGACAGACGCTCTTCGGCCGGATCGGGCTCCGTTGTCGGCTGTCGCTCCGGTTCCGCCGCGGCGCGCCTCGTCAACGGCGTCGCCGCCACCAACGCGCTCTCCGCCGGGTGCAGCAGATACGGCACCGCCAGCGCCACGACGATCAGCAGGGCGACGACGTCCACGACCGCGGCCAGATCGGACAGGCGGCCGCCGGGAGAACCGACTCGCATCGCGAACACCGCGATCGTGTACAAGACGCCGGCCACCAGGAGAACCGCCCGCAGACGCCGGCGTGCCTCCACGAGATCGGCGCGCCAGTTCGATACGGCAGCGATCACTGCCAGGACCGAGAAGACCAGCGGCACGGCGCGCTGCAGACCGAGGGCGACTTCCGCCACGAGCGGCGAACCTTCCGCGAAGCGGACGCAATTCAAGCCGCTCAGCGTCGCGACGGCGAGCCACGCCGTCACGTGCAGCCGTTTGATCGCGAAGTCGTCATCGAACATCGCCTGCACGAACATCCAGAACAGCACGGCGTTGGCCACCGAGACCGCGATGAAGGGCGCCTGCCACAGGCGCGGCACCTGCGCCTCGAACGGCGGCGCCGAACTGATCACCTGCACGCAGAGGCCGATGGCGATCAGCATCCCGACGCGTTTGCTCGGCAGCCGGGCGCGCCCGCGCGCCATCTCGACGGTCAAGAGCAGCAACAGTGCGATCACGGCGCCGCGCAGGCCCGCGTCGATGAGAGGCAGATACGTGACAGCCACCTCGTGTCGAGCCGATCAGCCCGGCCGTCGATCCGCCCAGGGCTGAGCGGTTTCGAGTTGCGACGCAAGCCGCAGGAGCGTGGCCTCGTCGCCGAACCGCGCCGCGAATTGCACTCCGATCGGCAAGCCGGCTTGCGACCATCCGAGCGGGAGCGAAATCGCCGGATTGCCCGTTGCGTTGAAGAGCGACGTGAAACCGACCGATGCGAGGATTGCCGCGAGAAACGCGGCATCGTCTTCGTTCGCCATGTCGAGAACGCCGATCGGATACGGCGGCTGGCACATGGTCGGCGTGAGCAGTACGTCGTAGCGGGCGAGGAAGCCTGCCAATTTGCGGCCGGTGGCATGAAACACATCGACGGAACGCGCGTAGTCCGCGGCGGTATGCGTGCGCCCGGCCATGGCGTGGGCCCACGTGACCTTCTCCACGTCGGTCGAGGCGAGCGGGCGACCGAGCGCAGCAGCGCGTCTTTCGAGCCTCATGCAGACGTTCGCACCGACGATGATGCGAAACGCGTGGCCCAGCGCATCGACATCGACTTCGGGGTGGGCTTCGTCGACGTGATGGCCCAGTGTTTCGCACAGCTTTGCCGCCGCACGCGCCGCGCCGGCGCACTCGGGGTTGACGGGCGCGCGGTTGAACGACGTGGTCGTCAACGCGACGCGCAATCGACCCGGTGCGCGTCCGACTTCGCTCAGGAACGCGCCGGACGGCGGCGGCGCCCAGTAGGGGTCGCCCAAGTCCGGACCCGCCGTGGCATCGAGCAGCGCCGCGCTGTCGCGCACCGTGCGCGTGACCGCGTGTCCGATCGAGGCGCCGCTCCAGCCCTCGCCCGCGTCGGGACCGGCCGGATTGCGTGCGCGCGTCGGCTTCAACCCGACCAGCCCGCAGCACGACGCGGGGATGCGGATCGAGCCGCCGCCGTCGGTGGCGTGCGCCATCGGCAGCATGCCCCCGGCGACGGCCGCCGCCGCGCCTCCGCTCGAGCCGCCCGCGCTGTAGCCGGGATTCCATGGATTGCGCGTGGCACCGAACAGGCGCGGTTCGGTCGACGTGCAGACCCCCATCTCCGGCGTGTTCGTCTTGCCGAAGATCACGAGGCCCGCGCGCTTCAAGCGCGCGGTGAACTCGCTGTCGTGGTCGACCCGATTCGCCGCGAACAGCTTGCTGCCGTAGCTGGTGACGGCCCCGGCGTAGTGCGCGCCCAGGTCCTTCAGCAGGTACGGCACGCCGTGGAAGCGACCCGCGGGGAGCCCGGCCCGTAGCGCGGCGCGCGCTTCGTCGTAGAGGCGATTGACCACCGCGTTGAGCGCCGGATTGCGCGCTTCGACGCGAGCGATCGCGGTCTCGAGCATCTCTTCGGCGCTGACGTCGCGCTTGCGCACCAGTGCCGCCAGGCCGATCCCGTCGCAGCGATCGTATTCCGCGAACATATCCGTCCCTCCGTTGGATGGCGCCTGGCTAGGCCGGCCCGAGCCGGCGCAGTTCCTCGATCGTATTGGCGTTGAAGAACGCGTCGGCATGGTCGAACAACACGTCGACGCAATGAGCCTGCTTGAACCAACCGTCGATCTTTCGGCCGCCGCCGGCCAAATACGTAACGATGTCGGCGTGCGCGGTGCGCCGCATGAGGCAGAACACCGGCTGTCGCCGTTGGACGCCGTCTTCGAGCGAGCACGCGACCGCCACTGTCGCGCTTCCGACCGAAGCGAGCAAGCGGTCCACGAGGTCGAGCGGAAAACGCGGCGTGTCGCACGGGACGGTGACGAGCCAATCGGTTGCGCAATGCGCGAGCCCGGCCACGAACCCCGCCAGCGGACCGGCGAAGTCGGCGTCCGCATCGGGCCGCACGGGAAAGCCGAACCGCGCGTAGGTCTCGAGATTGCGATTCGCGTTGATCATCAGCGCGCCCACCTGCGGCGCCAGCCGGTGCAATGCATGCTGCACCAACGGCGTCCCGTCGAGCATCTGCAATCCCTTGTCGACGCCGCCCATGCGGCTGCCGCGCCCTCCCGCAAGCACCAGGCCGGTCACATCGTCACGTGCGGTCATCGCAATGTCTCGTCACAGGCCGAGCGCCGCGCAGACGCCGCGCGCAACGGCACGTGGCCGCGTACCGAGCCCGAACACCTCGGGCGCCTGGCGTGGATCGACCTCCAGGACGTTGTCGCCGGCCGCCACCACGACATCATCCCGCGTCAGTCCGCGCAGGCTTCCACTCACCGGAGCGTGGATCGATACATCAGCGATGCGGCCAATCACATCGCCGCTGCGGACGCGTTGTCCGATCGCGGCGCGCGTGCGCCAGCGGCCGGCACCGGGGGCGAAAACGAAACGCTCGCGCCCGACCCCGCCGAGCAGTGGCGGGCCGCCGGCCAGCGGTGCGGTACTTCTGTCGCGCAACACGGCACCGAGTGTGTCGCCCCACTGGGTCTCGATCGCAACGTGGCAATTCACGCCCGGCGTGAAGCCGGGGCCAAGGCCGATCGTCATGGGCGCCGAGGGTGCCTTCTCGATCGGCGCCGCGCCCCGGCGCATCGTCGCGTCGACCACCACGTCGAAACGGAACGAGCGCAGCACGTCGTCCTCGGGGAGCGCGACGATCGGGATCGCATCGCCGGCAGTCCAGACCTCGGTCACGGCCGGCGCAGTCAGCACGTGCCGCGCGACCACGCCTTCCAGCGGAGCCTCCCCATCGAACAATGCATCGATGAACGACATTCCGCGGCGCGCGTGCGTCGGGCGTTCGACGTCGCAGAGGAGCACGCGCGCTCCCGCCCGGTAGACCTGGTGGGCCACGGCTGATCCGACATCTCCTGCACCGAGGACGAGGATCGCGACGCTCATCGAATCGATCGTAGGCGTTAGTCTGGGCGCCGGTCCTGGCGCGCACAAGGAAGCGGGTTGTTCAGCCGAAGGGTCCGTGTTCGTCGCGACCCTGCCGCTGAAGTGGATCTTCGTGCACGAAGCGCGCGGCAACTGCGTTCGATGCTAGATTGAAACCATCGTTCGAATGTACCGGCGGCACGCGATGAGAGCACGCGCTGAATCGCGCCGCACCACGAGATGAGCTCCGAACCCAGCGTCGTGCGCCTCGCTTCCGCGGATCAGCTGCGCAGCCGTCTGCGCGGCAAGAGCAAGGTCAAAGGCCGTCAACCTGATGAAGCGTCGGTCCAGGAAGTCCGCGCGCTGCTCGGCTTGGGCCCGCATCGGCGCGATCGCCTGATCGAGAACCTGCACCGCCTCAACGACACGTACAGCGGCCTGCGCGAACGCCACCTCGTGGCGCTGGCGCGCGAGATGAAGCTGCCGATGGCAGAGGTCTACGAGGTCGCGACGTTCTATCACCACTTCGAGGTACTCCGTGGCGACGCGCAACCAGCCGCGCTCACGGTGCGGGTCTGCGACAGTCTTTCCTGCGAGCTTGCCGGCGCGCGCGCGCTCCTCGCCAACCTGCCCCGACAACTCGGCGCCGCTGTGCGCGTCGTTCCCGCGCCCTGTCCGGGTCGTTGCGAGCAGGCGCCGGTTGCCGTGGTCGGACAGGCGCCGGTCGTCCAAGCTACCGAGTCGGCGGTACAGAGTGCGACCCAGCGAGAACACATTGTTCATCCCATGCCGGCCGACCAAGGTCATTTCGATCCCGCGGCGCAGGCCCCGGCTGCAATCACCGCATCACCGGCCGAGATCGCGCCGGCGTACGTCGGGTACGACGCTTACCGTGCGCGTGGAGGTTATCGGCTTGCCATGGAAGTCGACGGCGGCCAGCGTCCGGTCGAAGAGATCCTCAAGGCGATGACCGATTCCGGACTGCGTGGCCTCGGCGGTGCGGGTTTTCCCACCGGCCGCAAATGGGCCATCGTGCGTGAACAGCCGGCACCGCGTTTGATGGCCGTGAACATCGACGAGGGAGAACCGGGCACGTTCAAGGACCGCACGTACCTTGAACGCGATCCGCACCGTTTCCTCGAAGGCATGCTGATTGCTTCGCAGATCACCGGGACCGAGGCGTGCTACCTCTACCTGCGCGACGAGTATCACGGCTGCCGCGCTATCCTCGAACGCGAGTTGCAGCGCCTGCAGAGGGATCCACCGTGCACGCTGCCGCACATCGACCTGCGGCGCGGTGCCGGCGCATATATCTGCGGCGAAGAGTCGGCGATGATCGAAAGTATCGAGGGCAAGCGCGGCGAGCCGCGCTTGCGGCCGCCGTATGTCGCACAGGTCGGGCTGTTCGGTCGTCCGACGCTGGAGCACAACTTCGAGACGCTGTACTGGGTGCGCGACATCGTCGAACGCGGCGCCGCGTGGTTCAGCGCCTTCGGCCGGCATGGACGGCGCGGCTTGCGCTCGTTCAGCGTCAGCGGCCGCGTGCGCGAGCCGGGCGTCAAGCTCGCTCCGGCGGGTATCACGGTGCGTGAGCTGGTCGACGAGTTCTGCGGCGGAATGCTTCCTGGCCATCAACTCTATGCGTACCTGCCGGGCGGTGCCTCGGGCGGGATACTGCCGGCGGCGTTGAGCGACATCCCGCTCGATTTCGACACGCTGCAGCCGCACGGCTGCTTCATCGGCTCGGCGGCGATCATCGTCCTGAGCCAGCACGATCGCGCGCGCGACGCCGCGTTGAACGTGATGCGTTTCTTCGAGCACGAAAGCTGCGGCCAGTGCACGCCGTGCCGGGTCGGCACCGCCAAGGCCGCCACGCTGATGCAGGCCGAGCACTGGGACCACGCGACGCTGGAAGACCTGAACAACGTGATGATCGACGCCTCGATATGCGGGCTTGGTCAGGCTGCGCCGAATCCGGTGCGCTGCGTGCAGAAGTTCTTTCCCCAGGAGGTCGCCTGATGAACGCGCCGGAACGCCCGGTGCCGACGCCCACCAAGGTGACGTTCCAGCTCGACGGCAACGCGGTCGAAGCGCTGGAGGGCGAAACCATCCTGCAGGCGGCGGATCGCCGCGGCGTGACGATTCCGCGCCTCTGCTACGCGCCCGGGTACCGGCCCGACGGCAACTGCCGCTCGTGCATGGTCGAGATCGAGGGCGAACGCACGCTGGCACCGAGCTGCTGCCGGACGGTGACCGCCAACATGAAAGTGCGCGCGACGAGCGAACGCGCGCTCAAGAGCCAGAAGATGGTGCTCGAGATGCTGCTCTCGGACATGCCGGCGCGGGGTCACAAGTGGATCGGCGACGATGCGACGCGCCCGCATGGCGAACTGAGCGACTGGGCGGAGCGCATGAACGTCGTCGTGCGACCTGCGCTGGCCGCCATCGCACGTGCCCAGCCCGCTCCCGATCTCTCGCATCCGGCGATGGCGGTGAACCTCGACGCATGCATTCAGTGCACGCGCTGCGTGCGCGCCTGCAGGGAGGAACAGGTCAACGACGTGATCGGCTTTGCCCATCGCGGCGATCACAGCGCGATCGTGTTCGACCTGCAGGACGGCATGGGCGACAGCACCTGCGTGGCCTGCGGCGAATGCGTGCAGGCCTGCCCGACGGGTGCACTGATGCCGAAGAGCCACATCGGCGCACAGGCCGTCGATCGCAAGGTCGATTCGGTGTGCCCGTTTTGCGGCGTGGGCTGCCAGATCACCTACAACGTGAAGAGCGAGCGCATCGTCAGCGTCGACGGTCGCGACGGGCCGGCCAATCACGGCCGGCTCTGCGTCAAGGGCCGCTTCGGCTTCGACTACGCGCATCACCCGCAGCGCCTCACGCGGCCGCTGATCCGCAAGCCCGGTTTGCCGAAGGATTCCGACGCCACGCCCGATCCGGGCAACTGGCGTGCCCTGTTCCGCGAAGCGACATGGGAAGAAGCTCTCGACGTCGCTGCCGGCAGGCTCCGGGCGCTGCGCGACCGGCACGGACCGAAGGCACTGGCCGGCTTCGGATCGGCGAAAGGAAGCAACGAAGAGGCCTACCTGTTCCAGAAGCTCGTGCGCACCGGCTTCGGCAGCAACAACGTCGATCACTGCACGCGCCTGTGCCACGCCTCGAGCGTGGCGGCGCTGCTCGAAGGTGTCGGCTCGGGCGCGGTCAGCAACCAGGTCAACGACGTCGAGCATGCCGGCGTCGTCCTGGTGATCGGCGCCAATCCGACCGCCAATCATCCCGTCGCCGCCACGTGGATGAAGAATGCCGCCAGGCGCGGGACGAAGGTCGTGGTCGCCGATCCGCGCGCGACGGACCTCAGCCGTCACGCCTGGCGCATGCTGCAGTTCCGCCCCGATACCGACGTCGCGCTGCTCAACGCGATGATCCACACGGTGATCGAGGAAGGTCTGGTCGACCGGGATTTCGTGGCGCGCCGCGTCGACAACTACGCGGCGCTGAAGGCCAACGTGCAGGGCTACAGCGCCGAGGCGATGGCGCCGATCTGCGGCATTCCGGCGCACACGATCCGCGAGGTCGCGCGTGCGTTCGCCACCAGCAAGGCGTCGATGATCCTGTGGGGCATGGGCATCAGCCAGCACGTGCACGGCACGGACAACGCGCGTTGCCTGATCGCGCTCTCGACCGTGACCGGGCAGATCGGCAAACCCGGCAGCGGGCTGCATCCCTTGCGCGGCCAGAACAACGTGCAAGGTGCGAGCGACGCGGGCCTGATTCCGATGATGCTGCCCAACTACCAGCGCGTCGACAACCGGGAGGCGCATGCATGGTTCGAGCGCTTCTGGGGCACGCGGCTCGACGACAAACCCGGCTACACCGTCGTCGAGATCATGAACAAGGCGCTCGCTCCGGACAGCGATCCGCACAAGATCCGCGGCATGTACATCATGGGCGAGAACCCGGCGATGAGCGATCCCGATCTCAACCATGCGCGCCACGCGCTTGCCACGCTGGAGCACCTGGTCGTACAGGACATCTTCATGACGGAGACGGCCTGGCTCGCAGACGTGGTGTTGCCTGCCAGCGTGTGGCCCGAGAAGACCGGCACGGTCACCAACACCGACCGCATGGTCCAGCTCGGCCGCCGCGCGCTGAATCCGCCCGGCGATGCGCGGCCCGACCTGTGGATCATCCAGCAGATCGCCCGCCGCATCGGCCTCGACTGGAACTACGCGGGAGCGGAGTGCGGCGTGGCCCAGGTATACGAAGAGATGCGCCAGGCGATGCACACGGCGATAGCGGGCATCAGCTGGGAACGCCTCGAGCGCGAAACGAGCGTGACGTATCCGTGCCTCACCGACGACGACCCCGGCCAGCCGATCGTCTTCACCGATCACTTTCCGACGGCCGATGGGCGCGTAAAGCTCGTTCCGGCCGACATCATCCCCGCGAACGAGCGGCCCGACGGCGAATATCCGTACGTGCTCATCACCGGGCGCCAGCTCGAGCACTGGCACACGGGCAGCATGACGCGGCGGGCGAGCGTGCTCGACGCCATCGAGCCGGTCGCGACGGCTTCGATGAATGGCGGTGACCTGCGCAAGCTCGGCGTCGAGGCGGGCGACGTGATCACGGTGAGGTCGCGCCGCGGCACGGTTTCCCTGGGCGTCCGGCGCGACGACGGCACGCCGACGGGCGCGATCTTCATCCCGTTCGCGTTCTACGAAGCGGCCGCCAACCTGCTCACCAATCCGGCGCTCGACCCGTTCGGCAAGATTCCCGAGTTCAAGTACTGCGCCGTGGCGATCACCGCCGGCGGAACGCTGGCGCCGACGATCGGCTATGGACGCAAAGGCGAGCAGACGGACCATCCGGCCTGACGTCACACCGCGCTGAGATGCAGTTCGATCGCGACACGCCCGTAGCCTTCGATGCGACGCCGAGCGCCGTCCCGCGCGCCGACGCGCCGCGCCTAAGTCACGCGCGCATCCCGCTGCTGCGCCCGGTCGAGATCCTCGACCAGAACGGCGACCGGCGCACGATCGAGATCCCGATCGAGCGCCCGCTCACGCTGTATGTCGACAAGCGCGAGCTCGTCACCCTGATGACGCTCGGCGCGGCGCCCGAACTGCTGGCGCTCGGTTATCTGCTGAACCAGGGACTGATCACCGGGGCGGGCGATGTCGACAGCATCGACGTCGACTGGGAAGTGAGCGCCGCCGCGGTCAAGACGCGCCGCGGGCGCATCGACATCGCAGGCAGGACCGCGCATCGCATCGTGACGACCGGCTGCGGCCAGGGCACCGTGTTCGGGGCAACGATGGCGGAGCTCGAGGCGGTGCGCCTGCCCCCGGCGGAGCATGCGCGCATCGGCCGCGACACGCTCGCATGCATCCTGGAGCTGGAACGCGAGCGGCGCAGCGTGCACCGGCATGCGGGCTCGGTGCACGGCTGCGCGCTCTATCGCGGCAATGCGAGCCAGGTGTTCACGGAAGACGTCGGGCGTCACAACGCCATCGACACCATCGCCGGCTGGATGGCCGTGCATGGCATCGAAGGCGGCGACAAGGTCTTCTACACGACGGGGCGGCTCACCAGCGAAATGGTGATGAAAGCGGCCAGGATGGGCGTGCCGATCATCGTCTCGCGCAACGGCGTCACCGCGATGGGACACGAGCTGGCGGCGCGCCTCGGCATGACGTTGTTCGGCCGCGCCGGGAGGCGCCAGTTCCTGTGCTACTGCGGCTTCGAGCGCTTCGACGCGGAGTCCGAACTCGAGAACGGGCCGCCGGTGGTCGTGCTCGCCGGCTGACGCTCAGGTCAAACCTTCGAAAAGCCAGACATCGACCGGCTGCCCGGCGGCCACGGATCCCTGGTCGTGAGCGAGCACGATCAGCGCGTTGGCCTCGCTCATGCTGCGCAGGACGCCGGCTCCCTGTGAACCGGCGCCGCGCACCTCGAGCACACCATCGCTCCCACGGCTGACGATGCCACGCTGGAACTCGGTGCGGCCAGGGCGCTTTCTGATCGCAGCCACGCTGCGCGCCTGTACGGTCGGAAGCGGGTCGGCCCGGGCTCCGGCGAGCGCAAGCAGCGCCTCGCGCGCGAAGACGTAGAAGGTGACCAGCGCCGCCACGGGGTTGCCGGGTAGCGCGAACAGCCAGACCCGGCGGTCGTTCCGTGCGCGCAACGAGCCGAACGCGAACGGGCGGCCCGGACGCATCGCGATCTTCCAGAACTCGACCGAGCCGAGGCGCGCCATGACGTCGCGCGTGTAGTCGGCGTCGCCGGCACTCGCACCGCCGCTGATGACGATCGCGTCGACGCGGTCGAGTGCATCCCGCAGGGCATCCTGCAGCACGCCGGGGTCGTCGCGCAGCAGGCCGCAATCGACCGGACGCATGCCGAGCCGCCCGACCGCGGCGATCAGCGCGAACCGGTTGCTGTCGTAGATGCAGTTGGGGGCGAGCGGCTGTCCGGGCGCCACGACCTCGTCACCGGTCGAGAACACCCCCACCGCGGCCTGGCGCACGACCTCGACCGAGGTGAGCCCGAGCGAAGCGATCAACCCGACATCGGCCGGCCGCAACACGCGTCCCGCGCGCAGTGCGGGCCGGCCGACCGCCAGGTCCTCGCCCTGCTTCCTGAGGTTTTCGCGGGCGTGAACCATGCCCGCCGGGATGACGACTTCGTCGCCCACCACCCGGCAGAGTTCGAGCGGCACCACCGTGTCGAGTCCGGGCGGCATGACGGCACCGGTCATGATGCGCACGCACTCGCCGGCACGCATGCCGGCGACGGGCGACGCTCCGGCGACGATGCATCCGACCGCACGCAACCTGAGTTCGCGATCGGCACGCAGCGCTGCGCCGTCGAACGCATAACCGTCCATCGCCGAGTTGTCGTGCGCGGGAACGTCGATCGGCGAGATGACGTCGCGCGCAAGGATGCGGCCAGGCGCGCCGGTCAGCGAGGCAGCCTCGACATCGGCGATCGGCGCGATCGCGGCACGGATGGCGGCGCGCGCAGCTTCCACGCTCATGTTCTTCTCGCCGGCGGCGAGGGGATTGGTGCCGAGTTCGGACATCGGGGCGTTCTCGCGTGGACGGGATTTTGCACCGCCTCGCCTGCCTCCCCCACTGGGCGCAGGAAGGGGCGGGGCTCTCCAAGCGTGACTCCTGCAGCGGGCCTATGCTTGCCTTCGTACCTTCAATGACGGCGATCCGCATGACACGCTCGAAACCGGTATTTCGCTTTCGCCCCCGCGTCACGGGTGGGGGGGAAATCGCCGTCGGCCCGGGGAAGATTGCCCTGCTCGAGGCGATCGGCAAGACCGGCTCGATCACCGCGGCGGCGAAGAGCCTCGACATGTCCTACCGGCGCGCGTGGCTGCTTCTCGACGAACTGAACCGCTCGCTGCGAGTGCCCGCCGTCGATTCTGCCAAGGGGGGCCAGCACGGCGGCGGCAGCGCGCTCACCGACCGCGGAAAGGAGTTGATCGCGGTGTACCGCCGCATCGAAAAGACGGCTGAATCGGCGGCTCGCGCCGACATCAAGCGCCTGATGGCAATGCTTGCCCGTTGAGGCGCGCGTGTTGCGGTATCCGCACCGCGTGCGGTGCGGATCTCGGGTTTGGGCGATCACATTCCAAGAACGCGCGAGGCCTCGCCCGCCTCTCCAGCATGCACGCGTTGCCGGTTGTTGGCGCCTACTTTCGCGCCTTCCGCCCTGGCTTCGAAGCGCGTCGCATTGCGTACTGTGGATGGCGCGCGCCAATCTGCGACGCCGCAGGTTGACGCGTTGGAGCACAGCCCTTAGGTTCATCGGCGGAATTTTTGCCGATGCATGACGAATCCTGCGCGACTGAAATCGCGTGTCCATGAATTTGGGGGCGTGCCGTGAACGCAATCAAGCAGATCCGAAAGTACCTCGAGAAGAATCCGTCGACCGAGTCGGCGCGCGCGCTGGCGGAGCTCGCGGCTGCGCTGGCCGAGGAGCGCGAATACTCGCTCGCCGAGCTGTATCGGCTGAACTACGAAGAATTCAACCTCGCGATCGATCTGCTCAAGGACTGGCGGCTCGATCGTTACTATGCGGCGCGCATCAAGCTCTTCGACGTCGTCCTGAACGACGTCCTGCAGCAACCCGACGCGCAGCCGGAGCCGCAGCTCTCCTGACGCGACCGTCGAAAGCGCGTCGCCGGGCGCGCTGCATCCGTCATCGATGAGCCGGCGTTGACGCACTACGCGCGGCGATCATGCAGGGAGACAACCCTCCGCGGCGGCACGCGATCCACGATCGCGAGTTGCTTCTCGCCGGCGCCTTGCGCAACACGATTCTCGAGCCGTGGCGATGGGTGCCTCGGGGTTCAGCCCAGCGGCGCGCAACGGCGTGGGGCTAGGCGATATGTTCGATGGCAGCGCTCGCCTCGCTGGCCGAGAATCGGGGTGAATCGGATCGGTCGAGGGAGCGTGCCATGGTTGCGAAGGCTGAACGGACCTTGGCGGGGCTGGCCGCGCTGTTCGTCGTGGCGACCATGACGAGTTGCAGCAGCGACTCGATGTCGGCCGCGGCACCGACACCTGCGCCGACTCCCGCACCGACCCCCGCTCCGGCACCGGGCGGATCGGTGGACGTCGTCACGTATCACAAGGACAACGCGCGCACCGGCCAATACAACGACGAGACCGTGCTGACGCCGGCCAACGTCGGCATGCAGACCTTCGGCAAGGTGGCCTTCTTCGCCGTCGACGGCAAGGTCGACGCCCAGCCGCTCTATCTGTCG
>DATJUX010000006.1:0-7261 GCA_035502095.1 Burkholderiaceae bacterium | reverse complement strand
CCACCACGAACGAGCCCGCAACCGGTGCCGAGCGGCTGCCGGCCATCCAGGTGACCGACACACGCTCGTACGCCGAAAAGCACCAGTTGCCGCAAACCACCGAAAGCGTGACCGCGAAGCAGATCGCCGAAACGATCAACGTGGTCGACACCGAAGACGCGCTGAAATACCTTCCGGACGTGCTGGTCCGCAAGCGCTACATCGGCGATACGCAAGCGCCGATGGCCACGCGCACGACGGCCATCAACTCGAGCGCGCGTAGCCTGATCTATGCCGACGGCGTGCTGCTCAGTTCGCTGATCAACAACAACGCCGGGAACGGCTCGCCACAATGGTTCATGGTCTCGCCGCAGGAGATCGACCGGATCGACGTGATGTACGGCCCGTTCGCCGCGGAGTTTCCCGGCAACTCGTACGGCGCGGTGACGCAGATCACGACGCGCATGCCGAAGCATTTCGAGGCCAGCGTGGACGTGACGGGGGCGATCCAGCATTTCAGCAAGTACGGTACGAACACGAGCGAGCCGGCACAGCAATACAGTGCGACGCTCGGCGACCGGGTCGGCAAGCTGTCGTGGTGGTTCAGCGCGAATCATCTGAACAGTTTCTCGCAGCCCATCACGTTCGGCACGGTCAGCCAGTCGAAAACGCCGGCTGGCGCAAGCCTTCCCGTCATCGGCGGCGGCTTTGCCGACACCGACCGCACCGGCAACGCGATCCAGGTCATCGGCGCGGGCAACTTCATCCATACGATCCAGGACACGTTCACGGCCAAGGTCTCGTATGACTTCACGCCGACGCTCAGCGCGACCTACACGATCGGCTACTGGCAGAACAACGCGAAAGCGCAGGCGCAGAGCTACCTGACGACCGCGAGCGGAGCGCCCTACTACGGCGGCACGAGCGGCAACGTGAACATCGGCGGCTATGCGTACAGCGCGAGCACGATTGCCGGGCAGTTCTCGAGCAACAACGTCGAACAGGAGCATCTGATGCAGAGCCTCGACGTCGGCAGTCACACGCAAGGGCCATTCGACTGGCAACTGGTCGTGAGCAACATGGACTACCTGCAGGATCTGACCCGCCTGTCGACCGGCCTGTATCCGGCGGCAATCGGTGGTGGCCCCGGCCGCATCACCGACATGGGCGGCACCGGCTGGACGACCGTCGACGCGAAGGGCATCTGGCGACCGCAGGGCATGTCGGGCGCGAATACCGTGCGCTTCGGCGCGCACTACGACCAGTTCCGCCTCGACAGCCCGACCTACAACACGACCGACTGGATCTCGGGCGGCAACGGCGCACTCTACGGCAACTCGCTCGGCCGCACCGAGACGAGCGCCGTCTGGCTGCAGGACGCCTGGCGCGTCACGCCGTCGCTCACCGCGACGCTCGGCGGCCGCTACGAATGGTGGCGCGCATTCGATGGTTACAACTACTCGATCGGCAGCAATGGCAACGGCGTGTCGATCAATCAGCCGTCGGTGAACCAGTCCGGGTTCTCACCGAAGGCATCGCTGAACTGGGCGGTCAACGACACCTGGTCGGTCACCGGTTCGTTCGGCAAGGCGCTGCGTTTTCCGACCGTCGGCGAGCTGTACCAGAGCGTGCAGACCGGCACGACGTACATGCAGGCCAATCCCTTCCTGAAGCCGGAAAGCGTGCTGTCCGGCGAACTGGCCATCGAGCGCGACACCACCGACAGCCAGCTGCGCCTGTCAGTGTTCGACGAATTCGTGTCCGATGCGCTGATCTCGCAGACATCGATCATCCCCGGCTACGCCACGCCGGTCTCGTTCACGCAAAACATCGGCAAGACGCGCCAGACCGGGGCGGAACTGGCGGGCCAGCTCGACAACGTGGTGCTGAAGGGGCTGTCGTTCTCGGGCAACGTTACGTATGTCGATGCGACGATCCTGTCGGACGGCAACTTCATCTCATCGACCGGCACCACGGCAGTGGGCAAGCGCGTGCCATACGTGCCCACCTGGCGCGCGACGCTCGCCGCGACCTACCGGCCCGACGCGCGCTGGGCGTACACGCTCGCCGCGCGGTATAGCGCACGCGTGTACGCGACGGTCGACAACAGCGACATCAATCCGGCGACCTACGGGGGCTTTCAGGACTTCTTCGTGATGGACGCCCGTGTCCACTGCCAGCTGGACAAGCACTGGAGCGGCGCGCTCGGCGTCGACAACCTCAACAACCGCAAGTACTTCCTGTATCACCCGTTCCCGCAGCGCACGTTCTACGCGGAACTGAAGTACGACCTCTGATCGCGACTGGCGTCACGCGAGCGACGCCACGATCCCCCTCATCGAGGCACACGCCATGTCATCGATCGCCGATCCCGACTTCCGCGCGACGCGCGCGCACAGGTCCCCCAGCGCGTACCGAACGTTATGGCGCTGGCATTTCTATGCCGCGCTGTTCGTGATGCCGCTGCTCGTCGTGCTCGCCGTGACCGGCACGATCTACTGCTTTCAGCCGCAGATCGAACCGCTGCTGTATCCGCAGCGGTTCGTCGTGACGCCACGGACGTCGCCGCGACTCGACGAAGACGCACTGCTTGCGAGCGCCCGCGCCGCCATGCCGCCAGACGCCGTGCCGACGACCGCGCGCATCGCGTCCCGCAAGGACCGTAGCGCCGAGTTCATCTTCCGGCTGCCGGACGGCCACAAGGAAAGCGTCTACCTGAATCCCTACGACGGCGCGATACTCGGCACGCTCGACGTCGATGGCCGCTTCATGCAGGTCGACCGGATGATTCACCGCAAGCTGCTGCTCGGCAAGCCGGGCGAATTGCTGATGGAGCTCGTCGCGTGCTGGACGCTCGTGATGATCGCCACCGGCGTTGCGCTGTGGTGGCCGCGCGAGACGGCCTCGCTGCGCGCGGCGCTCGCGCCCGATCTCACGCGCCGGGGACGGCCGCTTTGGAAAAGCATTCATGCAACGCTCGGCATCTGGCTCGCCATTGGCGCATTTGCGTTTGTGACGACTGGCCTGCCGTGGACCGGCTCCTGGGGCAAGCATTTCAAGGCGCTCGCGACCAGCGTCAAGCTCGGCTCCCCGCCGGGTTCGTGGGGCGGACTGCCGATGCACTCGAAGGGGCCGGGGCAGCCGGCCGCGCGCAACACGAACGCGGACCTGCATGCGGCGACGTCTGGCATGGATTCGATGCCGGGCATGACGATGGACGACATGCCTCTGCCCCAGGTGCCCTGGGCGGTCGGCGCGGTGCACGTGCCCAATTCGCCCGCTGCCGGTGCACCCGGCGCCAGCCCGTTGCCGCTTGGGCGCATCCTCGCGCAGATGCGCGCGAGCGGACTCACTGACGGCTACGACATCGCGCTGCCGACCTCGCCTGAAGGCGTGTACACCGTGTCGTACTTTCCGGCGGACCCGAAGCTCGAGCGCACCGTGTACATCGACCAGTACAGCGGCGCAGTGCTGAAGGACATTCGCTATCGCGACTATGGCGCCGTCGGCAAGGCGATTTCGTACGGCACGTCGCTGCACATGGGCCGCTACTTCGGCGTGGCGAACCAGATCGTCTGCGCGGCGATTTCGCTCGGGCTGGCAATGCTCGCCATCACCGGCTGCGTGATGTGGTGGAGGCGCCGGCCGTCCGGCGCGCTCGGCGCCCCCGCGCGCGAACGCGCCCCTGTGCGGATGCGCGGCTGGAAAGCCGCGCTCGTCGTCCTTGGCATCGTATTCCCGCTCATGGGCGTGACGCTTGTCGCGGTCTGGGTGGCCGACCGCATCCTGTTTGGCCGCGCCGCCGAACCCGCCGTGTCGTGATCGACGCAACCCGTCCTGCTATATCAACCGGAGAAGACCATGAAACCTTCAATGAAAACAACCCTCCTGCCGCTCGCGTTAAGTGTCTGTGCCGCGTCTGCGCTGGCAGCCCCGGCGTCCGTCATGGTGTCGGACTGCTGGGTGCGCGCGCTGCCCGGCAACCTGCCGTCTGGCGGCTATTTCAGCGTGATGAACATGAGCGACAAGCCCGTCGACCTGACCGGCGTCAAGACCGACGCCTTCGGGATGGCCATGCTCCATCAGACGCAGAGCAATGGCAGCACCACAAAGATGGTTATGGTCGAGAAGGCCACGGTCCCGGCGAACGGCACGCTCAAATTCACGCCCGGGGGCTATCACGTGATGCTCGAGCAGCCGAAGCAGCCGGCCAAGGTCGGCACGTCGATTCCGCTGACGTTCTCGTTCAGCGATGGCGAGACGGTGACGAGCGAGTGCGCGGTGAAGAGCGCCGGCGCGACATCGAACTGACGAGCCGTCGTTCGGGGACCCTGCCGGGGTGCACACATTCGATATGCGTACCCCAACGCGAATCGCCACGGCAGACATCGTCCCTGTCCGGTTCAGGGCCGGCGCGTTTACTTTCCTGAAGTCGATTCGCCGGCCTCCAACCCTTGCATCATTGGTCCACTGGAAACGACAGTGAAGTCCACCGTACACAGTGTCACTTCGACCTTCGCGTCCGAAGCGAACCGCCGCCTGGTCTACGCCGGCGCCATCGTCGTGGCGCTGCATGCCGCGCTCATCGCGCTCGTGTTGACGAGACGTGATATCGCCGCGCCCGTCGCCGTCGTATCGCGCACGATCACAGCCGCGCTGCTTCAACCCGAGCCGGAAACCGCACCGGCGGCAATCCAGTCGGTGCCAACTCCGACGCCGCCGAAACCCGTGCGGCACGTGACGCGCGCAAAGCCGAAGATCCAGCCGAAGTCCACGCCGCCCCCGTTGCCGGTCGCCGAGGTGCCGTCTCAGCATCAGGTCGAAGCGCCCGCCGGGCTGACGCCGCCCGCGCCTGCCGCCCCGGAGCCCGCACGGACCGCCGCGCCTCCGCAGGACAGGCCGACGATGGCGCTGAGCGCACCGAAAAACGTCTCGCACCTCGACTGCCGGATCGTGCAGCCGGACTATCCGATGCTGTCAAAGCGGCGCGGCGAGACCGGCATCGCTTATGTGCGCTTCGTGGTCGGCCTGACCGGCCAGATTGGGAACATCGAACTGAAGAAGAGCAGCGGCTACGGCCGGCTCGACGACGCCGCGCTCGACGCGATGCGCGACAGTTCGTGCAAGCCGTATCTGGAAAACGGCGAGCCCGTGCGCGCCGCGTATACGCAGCCTTTCGACTTCAACCTGCACGACTGAAACCGTGCCCGAACCATGACTTAAAAGGAATGGCAATGCAGAACTATGGTATCGCCCACGTGTGGGCGCAAGGGGATTTCGTGACGTGCGGCATCGCGCTCGCGCTGTTGATCATGTCGGTCCTGTCGTGGTGCGTGATCGTCGTGAAGAGCTGGAACGTCATGCGCCTGAAGCGCCTGACGAAGAATGCCGAACGGGCGTTCTGGCATTCGGACGATTTTGCCGACGGCATGAAGAACCTGGGCAACGGCACTCGTGAAGACAATCCGTTCCTCGCACTTGCGCTGTCGGGCCAGGAAGCCTCCGAACATCATCACCAGACACAGCCGCAACTGCACGACCGGATGGACGTGTCCGACTGGATCACGCGCTGCCTGAAGGACACGATGGATGACTCGGTCGCGAAGATGCAAAGCGGCCTCGCGGTGCTCGCGTCGATAGGCAGTACGGCGCCATTCGTGGGCCTGTTCGGCACCGTGTGGGGCATCTATCACGCGCTGCTCACCATCGGCGCGACGGGGCAGACCTCGATCGACGCGGTCGCGGGCCCGGTCGGCGAGGCGCTGATCATGACGGCGTTCGGCCTCTTCGTGGCAATACCGGCGGTGCTCGGCTATAACGCGCTCACGCGCGCGAACAAGGCGATCGTGACCAGGCTGAACCGCTTCGCGCACGGGCTGCATGCGTTCTTTGTGACGGGCGCGCGGCTGTCTTCTTCGAAGGGCAATCTGCGCGTCGCCGCACGCGGCCAGTAACAACGGAGACTTCCTATGGCGATGAGCCCCTTTGCAGGCGACGATGACGACGGCCTGATGAACGAGATCAACATGACGCCGCTCGTCGACGTGATGCTGGTTCTCCTGATCGTATTCATGGTGACGATCCCGGTGGTCCGCCACTCGGTGAAGATCGACCTGCCGCACGCGAGCAGCCAGAAGGAGGACACGAAGCCGACGCATATCGACGTGTCGATCGATGCGGAAGGCACGGTGATCTGGGACGGCATGCCGGTCGACGATGATTCACTGCGCGCGAAGATCATGATGGCCGCGCAGGCGACACCGCAGCCCGAGTTGCATCTGAACGCGGACCGCAAGGTCGCTTACGAGAAGATCGCACAGGTGATGTCGGCCGCGCAAACCGGCGGCCTCACAAAAATCGGCTTCGTGACCGTCCCGCCGCGTCGTTGACGTACCCCTCGGCCCATTCGGCGCGTCTGGCGTCGACGCGCACTCCGCAGGTCAATTGACATCAGGCGCCACGGTGGCGTGTTGTCGCGCGTTGACGCAATGACCGTTGCACTCCGTTACTGGTCGCCCGGCATGAGAGAGGACGGATGTCCTAAGTGGGTCGGGTTGCGCCAACCGCGTCGGGCGCTGGTCGGCCAGGACGCGCCATTGGCGTCGATCTAAAGTTTGACATTTGGGCGGCGGCTTCGCTCCGTTGCCGGACGCTTGCGTACCGATACCGCACGCTGACGAGACTGCGCGTGTGGGGGAAACGAAGCGCGGCGGGCTGATTGCGCTTCGAGCACCTGAAAAAAGCCGGCGGCGCAAACCTCCGGCTCTGCGGGCAACGCTCAAGTGGCTCCCTAAAGGCAGCCGCTCGGTGCAGTCTCGCGTCAGGCCAGGTCGAAGCGGTCGAGGTTCATCACCTTGACCCACGCGGCGACGAAGTCGTTGACGAAACGCTCCTTCCCGTCGGCACTGCCGTAGACCTCGGCCAGCGCCCGCAGGATCGAGTTCGAACCGAACACGAGGTCCACGCGGGTTCCTGTCCACTTGAGCTGGCCCGTCTTGCGGTCATAGCCCTCGTAGATATCGCCGGCCGGCTTCCACTCGGTGCCCATGTCGAGCAGATTGACGAAGAAGTCGTTCGTCAGCGCGCCCGGAGTGTTTGTGAAGACACCGTGCTTGCTACTGTCTGCGTTGATGTTGACGGCGCGCAGACCACCGATCAGCGCGGTCATCTCCGGAGCCGTCAGGGTCAGCAACTGGGCCTTGTCGATCAGCAATGCGTCGGCCGGAACCGGCGACCTGGTCTTCTCAAAGTTGCGGAAGCCATCGGCGACGGGTTCAAGAAC
>DATJUX010000005.1:0-54215 GCA_035502095.1 Burkholderiaceae bacterium | reverse complement strand
ACTCGATGATTTTGGCGACGACGCCGGCGCCGACGGTCTTGCCGCCCTCGCGCACCGCAAAGCGCAGTCCCTCTTCCATCGCAATCGGCGATATCAGCGCCACCGTCATCTGGATGTTGTCCCCGGGCATCACCATCTCCGTGCCCTTGGGCAACTCGATCGACCCCGTCACATCCGTGGTCCGAAAATAAAACTGCGGCCGGGACCCGTTGAAAAACGGCGTGTGCCGCCCCCCCTCTTCCTTGCTCAGCACATACACCTCGGCGGTGAACTTCGTGTGCGGCGTGATCGACCCCGGCTTGGCCAGCACCTGCCCCCGCTCGACCTCCTCCCGCTTCGTGCCCCGCAGCAGCACCCCCACGTTGTCGCCCGCCTGCCCCTCATCGAGCAACTTGCGAAACATCTCCACGCCCGTGCACGTCGTCTTCACCGTCGGCCGGATCCCCACAATCTCGATCTCGTCGCCAACCTTCACCACCCCGCGCTCGACCCGCCCCGTCACCACCGTGCCCCGCCCAGAGATCGAAAACACGTCCTCAATCGGCATCAAAAACGGCTGGTCGATCGCCCGCTTCGGCGTCGGAATGTAGGTGTCCAGCGCCTCGGCCAACTTCATGATCGAGCCCTCACCCAACTCGCCCTTGTCGCCCTCCAGCGCCTGCTTGGCCGATCCCTTCACGATCGGCGTGTCATCGCCCGGGAACTCGTACTTCGACAACAGCTCCCGCACCTCCATCTCCACCAACTCCAGCAACTCCGCATCGTCGACCATGTCGCACTTGTTCATGTACACGATCACGTACGGCACCCCCACCTGGCGCGCCAGCAAGATGTGCTCGCGCGTCTGCGGCATCGGCCCGTCGGCAGCACTGACCACCAATATCGCCCCGTCCATCTGCGCCGCCCCCGTGATCATGTTCTTCACGTAGTCGGCGTGCCCCGGACAGTCCACGTGCGCATAGTGCCGCTTGGCCGTCTCGTACTCCACGTGCGCCGTGTTGATCGTGATCCCGCGCGCCTTCTCCTCCGGCGCATTGTCAATCTCGTCGTACTTCTTGATCTCCCCCCCATACTTGGCCGCCAGCACCAACGTCAACGCCGCCGTCAGCGTCGTCTTGCCGTGATCCACGTGACCGATCGTCCCCACGTTCACGTGCGGCTTCTTCCGCTCAAACTTGCCCTTGGCCATCGAATCACCCCTGCTTGCCTGTCTTTTTGTCCGTGCTCGTCAATCGACTACGAATTCTTGGTGCCCATGGCGCGGATCGAACGCGCGACCTCTCCCTTACCAAGGGAGTGCTCTACCACTGAGCCACATGGGCGACACGTGCTTTGCATCCGATCTGGAGCGGGTGAAGGGAATCGAACCCTCGTCATAAGCTTGGAAGGCTTCTGCTCTACCATTGAGCTACACCCGCCTCGGACGCCCTCCGCTCCGGCCTGGAGAGCTCCCCAGGAAAGCTTTCTCAACCCAACCACCCAAACTCGCCGCATCCGCCCAACCCCTGGTACCGATCGGGGTCGCCAATCCGCTTCGTTTTTTCTTCCCTGCGCCGCGCTTCCAACCCACGCCCCAAGCGAGGGCTTGGTGGAGGAGGTTGGATTCGAACCAACGTAGGCGCTAGGCCAACAGATTTACAGTCTGCCCCCTTTAGCCGCTCGGGCACCCCTCCGGCAGGGAACCGCAAATTATCTTTGGCGCATAGGGGGTTGTCAAACGCGCAGGGAGAAAAGATGGTGGTTCGACGGCCATCACGGGCGGACGGCGTCGCCCGCGACGCTTGGGGGAACGCGCGCGCAGGGGAATCCTCACTGCGCGCGCTAGGGGGCTCGAACTCAGCCCGCCAAAATCAGCCTGACCGGAAAGTCACCAAAGTGCCGAGGGCATACGAACCCGGCTGTCGCAGCGCCGGATTGGATCGCCGGCCGTCGCCAGCAAGGCGAAAGAAGACCAGGAGCGGGCGAACTCGTTCGCTTCGTTCGCCAGGAGTGGCACGGACCCAGGTTTTGCGGCATGGCGCATTCCCTCGTCAACGCGCATCCATTGGCTGGCCGTAGCCGTTGCATCAATGCCCCTGGCGTCGACCCCGCTTCCTTCTTCGGTGCGCCCCAGGTCGATTCCCTGCAGTGCCGTCTCGACGCCCAAAGCTGTCAGGTAGGGGACGCCGACACCACCAGCCGTGGCCTCTTGATCGCCTTCTGTTACGTAACGCTCCACAGGACGGGCGACGACCCAATTTCCGGCTTCGATGCCGATCCTGTCCAGCTTGGGAGGCACGTCGCCCTCAGCGGATGGCCGCCTATCGCCGATGCTCGAACCCTTGGCTGGGCCTGGGGCAGCCAATTCTAGTTGCGCCGGCACCGCGGCGACATCGCCCACCCCGATGGTGCGCGCGTCCGGCGCCGGTGCGGTTGCCACGGAAGAATCGCCCAACTCGCCCGATGAACCACTCAGCAACCGCACGCCCCCATTGACAGGTCCGCTGCCGATCGATTGCGCGGCGGTCGCGAAGTTCGGGTCGGCAAGCACGGCGACCGCCGTCGTAAAGTCGACGCCGGCGAGATTCCCGTCGCGACCGTAGCGGTAGGCAAGTTGCCCGCCGAGGGCGGCGACGTCACTGCCGGAAACGTGGGCAACGGTGAGCGTCGCTTGCGGAATCGACCAATCCGGCGGCGCCCCGGCGGCGTTGAAGGCCGCCACGATGCTGCCGAAATTCAACTGCACGATGCGTTTGTTGCGCAATGCGTCCGTGCCACCCGCGCGGTAGTCGCCGGTCGAGTCGACCACCATCTGCAGCGTGTTCACGGTCTGGTTGCTGCTCGCCGCATACCAGTTCTTCAGGCGAATCGAGTCGGTCGTCCCTGCGATCTTGAGCACGAGGTCGTTCGACTCGCGCGCGAGCCGCAGTTCGCCATACGCGACCCCGGCAAGCGAAATGACATCGTTTTTCTCGCCGCCACCGGCGCCGGACGTCGGTGCATTGACCACGTCCGCGCCATGTCCACGATTGAAGGCGATCAGATCGGCGCCTCCGCCGAGGGTCAGCGCGTCGCTCCCCGACCCGCCGGCGAAGAACTGCCGATCGGTGCCGCCCGTGAGCGTGTCGGTGCCATCGCCGCCATCGTGAATGCCGCGCCCGGATGTGTCCGTCAGCGTGTCATTCCCGCCGCCTCCTTGCAGGACGTCGGCGCCGCCCGAGCCGTTCAGCGTGTTGTTCGCGCCGTTCCCCCGCAGATAGTTCTCCGACGCATTGCCCGTGCCGTTGATCGCAGCCGTCCCGGACAACGTGAGATGTTCCTGGTTTGCGCCGAGCGTCCGCGTGACCGTCGAGACGATGAGATCGATCCCTTCGTTCGCATTCTCGGTGACCGAGTCGGACCCGTTGTCGACCAAGTACGTGTCATCGCCGGGGCCGCCCAGCATCGTGTCCGCTCCCGCCATGCCGTCGAGCACGTCGCTGCCCGCGCGTCCCTCGAGGCGATTGGCGGCGCTGCTGCCGGTCAGCACGTTGTCGAGCGAATTGCCCGTGCCGTTGATCGAACCGGAAATCAGCGAAAGACTCTCGACGTTCTCCGGCAGGACGAACGATGCGTACGCGGCAACGCGGTCGAGGCCGCCGCCTGACGCTTCGCGCACGACATCACCGGCGTTGTCGACGATGAAGTAGTCGTCGCCGGGACCGCCGTCCATGACATCGGCACCGGTCTCGCCGTCTAGCCGGTCGTCGCCCGGACCTCCGAGCAACGTGTCGTTGCCGGCCCCGCCGCGCAGGTCGTCGTTTCCCCCCGCGCCGTCCAGCACGTCGGCACCCGACGAGCCGGTGATGAGTTCGTCCTTGTTCTGTCGCGCCAGGGCCTCGATCGTGGCGGCGTCGTAGGTCGTGCCTTCATCGAACAGGATGGTTCCGATCTTCGCGGCGCCGCCCTGGAATTGCCTCTCGACGAGCAGCACGTCCTGGCTTCCGAGAACCCGGATGCGCAGGTCGTTCGAAGTGGTCCAGCCCAGCTCGACGTTGGATGGTGCGAGCCCGCCGAGAAGGATGCTGTCGGTGGCGCCGGAGGCTTCGACCGTATACACGACCGTGTCGCGTCCGCCGCCGGCACGGAAGACGTAGGTGTCGGGTGCGTCGTCCGTATTGAACAGGTTGTTCCCGCCATACAGTTGGTCGTCGCCCGGTCCGCCATCGAGAACGTCGGCGCCGAGTCCACCGAAGAGGCGATCGTTGCCCGCGCCACCGTCGAGGAAATCGCTTCCGGCGCCGCCCTGCAGATGATCGTCGCCATCGCCGCCGCGGCCGATGTCGTTGCCCTCACCCAGCCACAAAACGTCGTTGCCGCCCGCGCCGTCGATCGCGTCGCTCTGCGGGCTCCCGAGCAGGAAGTCCGCGCCCGCGGAGGCGGTCCCTTCCGGGGACAGGTTCGCGATGACTTGCTCGCGATTCCAGACCGTGCCGTCGCCGAACTGGATCGCCTCGACCCAAAAACGCGGGCGATCGTCGAAGAAGCCCGCGACCCGCAGCGTGTCCATACTGCCGCGCACGACGATCAGCAGATCCCGGTCGCCCTCGCTCGCTCCGACGAGCGAGCCCGAGTCGCCGCGCCCGAAGGCAACCTGACCGGGCAGAAGGTCCTTGAGAACCACCCGGTCGCTCGACATGAACGCGCTAGGGTCGTCTTCGGCGACGACGTCACGACCGGAGCCCCGCGCGAACATGTACGTGTCGTCGCCGTTGCTCAAGTACGCCGGCGGCAGGTAACTCGGCTGGGACGGATCGAGTATTGCCGGACTGGAAAGTGCATCGTCGCCGGGCCCGCCTTCGAAGACATCGGCACCCTGCCCACCGTCGAGATAATCGTTTCCGTCGCCGCCGATGAGCGTGTCGTTGCCTCCGTACGCGTAGATCCGGTCGTCGCCGATGCCGCCGTTGATCGCTTCGTCGGCCGCCCCGCCAACCAGGTAGTCCGCACCGGCGCTGCCACCGACCTGCTTCTGGAACATCGCCCTGATGTCGGTCACGGAAAGGCGCACACCGCCTTCGAACTCGATGATCTGGACGCCCGATACGGTGCGGCTGTCGGCCGACGAGCTGGATTCGAAGTAGCGGTCTATCGTGACGCGGTCAGTTCCATTGTTCCGGGCGATCACGAGAGCGTTGCCGGTGCGCGCGAGGGCGACGTCTTCCCTGTGCAGGCCGACAAACTGCAACGCGTCATCGGCGAACTGGTCAGCGCTCGTAATGACATCGGCACCGTCGCCGGCGCGGAAGACATAGCGGTCGCTGTCGATTCCACCGTCGAGCACATCGTTGCCCTTGCCACCTTCGATCAGATCGGCCCCGCTACCCGAGCGGATCGTGTCGTTGCCCTCGAGGCCCTTGATGTCATCCCGGCCGAGGAAACCGTTGATGATGTCGTCCTGCGACGTTCCGCTCTGGCTGACCACGAACTGCACGTTGATCTGGTCGCGCGACCACGTAGTGCCGTCGGCGAAGCGGACGGCGGCAATCTGCTGTTCCTGCGACGGCGCGAACCAGTTTTTCAACGTGACCGAATCGCCGGCCGCACCTGTATCGATCCGCAGATCCATGCCGACCTGGCGCATAGAGGCCGTCGCCGAACTCACGGCCGCACCGAAGTGCAACTCGTCCTCGTTGTCGATCGCGGAGCGACCGAATATCGAGTCGGCGCCGTCACCCCGATCGAATTCATAGACGTCGAATCCGGTTCCACCGGTCAGCACGTCGTCGCCGGTGCCGCCGATGAGAAGGTCGTCACCGCCTTCGCCATCGATCCGATCGTTGCCGGCGCCACCATGCAGGATGTCGGCGCCGTGTACCAACACGGGTGTTTGTTCCAGCAGCGGAGTGCCGACCGGCATGGCGAGAACCATCGCGGCCATATCGCCGTAGAGAACGTCATCGCCGTCGCCGCCATCGAGCATGTCGCTGCCGCCACCGCCGAGCAGCAGATCGTTACCCGCAGCGCCGAAGAGCAGGTCGTTCCCGTGCTGAGACGCGGGGACCGCGGAGACCCAACCTGCCGCAGGTGCGTCGCCAGAAATCAGGTCGTTGCCGGTTCCGCCGTCGATCACGTCGTCGCCGCCGCTGCCTTCGAGCCGGTCGCTGCCGTTGCCACCGAGAATGACGTCGGAACCGTAGCCACCGTAGACGAGATCCGACCCGTCGCCCGCATCGACGAAGTCGCGCGCCGAACCGTCGTGGCGCTCGATCCAACCGCCGATGCCGACCCATGGCGACTCGAAGGTGATGCCTTCGATCGAGTACTGGACGACTTGAATTCCGAATCCGGACGCGGCGAACCGGTCATCGTAAGTCCACCGCCTGATGACCGTCGCGCTCGGCGGCACCACCAGGTCGTACGTCGACGAGTCGTAGGCGATCTCGTGTTCGCTGAGGATCACGTCGTCATCGGCGCCGCCAAGGATCGTGTCGCTGCCGTTGCCGCCCGCCAGTTCGTCGGCGCCGCTGCCGCCGGCGATCAGGTCGTTGCCGTCACCACCGGTCACGCCATCGTTGCCGGCACCCGCATCGATGTCATCCGAGCCGCCGCGCCATGCGCGGATGAAATCGGCGGCGCCGCCCGTGCGGATCAGGTCGTTGCCGGAACTGTCGACCATGAAGTCGGCGATTCCAGGGCTTGGCGTCGACGTCGTGACGAGGTTGCCCAGATCGTCCGTAATCCACTGAACGCCAGGCGTCGCGGGGTCCGAGTCGAACAATGCACGGTCGCCGAGGATGTCGCGCGCCGTCGTGGGCGGAACCGTGGTGCGCGGCGTGTCGGAGAGCAGGATGGAGAGATCGGCGTTGGTTCGAGAGAAGTTCTCGATCTCGACCGCCCCGCTCGATCCGCTCTTGCGTATGTGGAGCGCATAGCGCGTGCCGTCGTTGCTCAGCGTGTACGTGAACCGCTCGTCGGTGCTGCGCCAGACCCGGTCGCCGATGCGCAGTCCGCCGCTCAGCGGCTCTCCGTCCCAGACGAGTTGGCCGAGCCCATCGGCGTCCGCGATCGTCTCGATGCCTTCGCCGCTGTCCACGACATACACGTCCTGCCCGAGGCCGCCAAGCAAGCGGTCGTCGCCCGCACCGCCGCGCAGCGTGTCGTCGCCATTTCCGCCGACCAGCACGTCGTTTCCCGCGGCGCCACGAAGGTCGTCGTTGCCGCCATTGCCTTCCAGATAGTCGTTGCCGCCCTGACCGTCGAGCGTGTCGGCTCCACCGCCGCCATAGAGGCGGTCGGCCGCGTCAGCGCCGGCGATGCTGTCGGGAGCATCGTTGCGACCGAAGATCACGCGACTAGCGGGAGGGGCGTTCTCCAGCAGCGCTTGCTGGCTGACCGTGAAGGCAATTTGCGATTGCAGATCCTGGAACTGGAGCGGCTGGGCCGGCGACTGCGAAGCGAGCCAGCCGTTCTTCGCGGCGTAGTCGATGTTCTGTTCGTTCGCTTTCAACAGCCAGCGCAGCATGGCCGCACGGTCCACGTACCAGGAATCCGAGAACGCGGCGGCACCGACCTCGCGCTGCTGCGGCGTCAAAGCGGCATCGGCCCGCCATGCATCGTAGTCGTCGCCATGGGCCGACTGCCACGCGGCCGTGAGAGCCGCGGCGGCGGCGTCACCGGCCCCTGCCTCGAGCGCGAAAGGACTCAGGGTCTGCAGCGCGACGAGGTCGCCGAAGTCACTCTTCGCGGTCGTCGCGAGCGGCGTGGCCGTGTCGGAGCTGATTGGAAGGATCGTCACCTTGCCGGCCAGCGAAGCGAATGTCTCGCTGTTCGTCGCGGCGTTCAGGTTTTCGTACCAGCCGTCGCGCGCGTAGATGTCGCCGAATCCGCGTGCCCCGGTCGCGTAGGGGGTCGCGGACAGATTGGATCCCAGCAGAGCACGCCGCAGCGCATCCAACGAGTTCTCCAGCACGTCGGACTCCGCCCTCGAGTCGCTGCCGTTCCCCGCGACCTTGCTGTCGGGCGTCCGCGAACTCGCTCGAACGAAGATCGCGCCGAGCGAGTCGATCGTCTGCGTGCCGTCGAGCCGGTTCATCGCCCTCATCAGCGCGAGCGAATCGGCGAGGAGGACGATCGAATGGCCTCCGCCGAAGTCGCCGGTCCCCCACAACTCGGAGGGCACCCCGGCAAACACCGGCTGCGCTTCGACGAACACGCTCCGCGCCGGACCGTGCACGCCCGAATTGGCAACGCCACTTCGATCGTTGGGGAACTCTCGTCCGTAAACCTGCGTGATCACCGCATCGGCGCCGTTGGTCAGGCCTTTGCGCAACGGATCGGGGGGAAACAAGTAGAGGCCGCTGGTTCCGAACATCCTGGTCGTTGCCGCCTGGGCCCACACGTACCGTCGATCGCGGTAGATGGACAGTCCGTCGATGGGCCCGCTAGCCAGCTTGGCGCCGAGGTACCCGGCGAATTCCGACGACGCCGGGCTCGGTATGACGACGTCGGGGTTGGCAAGCACGGCTCGGTAAAGCGCGAGCATGTCGGCCAACGATCCGGCGGATTGATTCCAGGTGCCGCGACCCGGCGCATTGAACGTAACCGTCTGTCCAAACGTCACATCGGCGTCGTTCCGATGCAATTCGGTGAAAACGGCCGCCAGGTGCCCGCCGAGCGAATATCCGGTCACGTTGAGCGTCGCGCCCGGCGGAAGCGTCTTGCTCGACTTGAGCCACGCGTAGTACTGCTCCATCGAGTCGACCTGCGCCCACGCGAACCCGTCTTTCGCAATGGCCACGTCGGCTCCGAAGGCATCGCGCTCCATGTCGCCGCCTTGAGACCACGGCTTGCTCTCGGTCGAGCGGATCGCCAGCGTGAAGTTGTTGGTACCTCGCTCTTGAATCAACGTTGCCGAGAATCCTGTGTTGAGTGGGATTCCGTTGAACGTCGTCGGTCGGCCGTTGCCTGGGTTGTCGGAGAGTTGGTGGACGATTTGATAGCGACCCAACAATTCTTCTGCCTGCGCGGCAGCAAACCGAGTCACCCCACCGGTAACGGGATCTGGTGGACGGCGATTGTTACCTTGGGTTAGGGACGCTTTGATCTGTGCATCCGACAGTGTCGCGATGTCTTCCAGATAGGAATCGGCCACCATCTCGAGCAGCACGAATTGATATAGCAATCCGATGTCTTCATTCATTTCGTCGTCCTTACACGATCGTGAATCACCTTCAAGGCTTTTGGATAGAGGGACGGGCGAAGGACGGTCGGGACCCAAACGTCCGTCTCTCGCAATTCCCCTGCACCGCCAAACATTTGTCTCTTGAACGGACACCGTGCGGCGTTTATCCAATAAATCCCCTCGCGACGATTTGTCGTCATGCCGGTGATGTCGAAGTCACGAATCACTCCGAGGACTTCGCGCGTATCGATCTCAAGCGCAATCCACTCGACTCCCGATATCGCGTACTCCCGGTCGCGCTCACGCCTAATGCCGCGCCACGTCAGGCCATATTTCGCGGAGGAGGCCGATTGCCGTTCGACCTTCATTGGTGACGCTCGGCTGACGTACCCGAACATATGCAGGATGCCGCCGTCCGGCGCGGGAAAGTCCACCCACTCGTACGTGTAGCTGGGTGGATCAACAAATTGCTCTGCTTCACGCGCCGGGTCGTACTTCCACCCCCAGCTCGCCTGCATTCCCGGCGCTTCCAACTTCCACCGGTCGTTGTTCTGCTGTTCGTTCGCTCCGCCGACGGGCCGCATGAAGAAGAACCCATCGACGTTGTCGGCCGGTCGCAGGATGAAGCTGCCGGCTTCGGTGCTGCACAGGTGCTCCCAGTACTGGCGCGCGACCGACTCGCCGTTCGGGCTCAGCGCACGCCAGCGCGCCGCCGTGAAATCGAAGGGCACAGTCTTGGGCACGCTGTCCGGCAGCACGATGCTGTGTGCGAAGCGACCCGGCTCGGTCCCGATCCAGCCGACGGGAATTTCGTTCGCGTGTCCGTCGGTCTTCACGAAATCCTTCCACGGCGGCGCTGGAGGTTCGACCGGGATCGGCCCGGCGATGCCGACGGTCGGCACGGCGAGCGAGCACAGCAACTTCACCCATCGGGCAGGCGCGCGTCGGGGCCTTGCATCCTGTCGCGCGAGAGTCATCGTTCCCTCGCGGCTTCGGCCGTCACCCGCTGCAACGGACTCATCAGGAACTCCATCACCGTTCTCCTGCCCTGGTGGATCTCGATCGTCGCTGCCATCCCGGCGGCCAGGTCGAGCACCTGGCCGTTCGGCGCGAGCAGTTGCTGCGCTGCCAGCTCCAGCAAGGCGCGATACGTGAGCGGCGATGCACTGTTCCCGGCACGCTGCGATTCGCTGCCGTCGAACGCATCCGCGCTGATCTGCGCAACCCTTCCCTCGAGCAGTCCGTACTTCTGGAACGGATAGGTGGCCATCTTGATGCGCGCGAGCTGCCCGATCTCGACGAAACCGACGTCCTCGTTCGCAAGCATGGCCTCGGCGATCAAGGGATCGCCATTGGGCACGATGCGCATCAACGGGCTGCCCGCCTGCGCGACGAAACCCGGTGCACGTACGGCGAGGTCCTTCACGACGCCGTCCTGGGGTGCGAGCACTTCGAGCTGGCGGAAACGAAAGCCCGTCTTCTCCTGTTCCTGCTCGAGACGCTGGATCGCCGCGTGTGCGTCGACGCGCTCGCGCATCAGGTCGGCGCGGTAAGCGGACCGCAGCTGCTCTTCGCGGCGCTCGCTCTGCGCCAACGCGGCGGCAAGGGCCTCAATGGTGGCAGCCTGCACCGCGAGATCCTGCTCGCGCTCGATCGCTTCGCGCCGCTTGTCGTTGGCGGCGAGCTCGCCGATGAACCCTTCTTGAAGCAGGCGGGCGTAGGACTCGGCGGCCTGCTGATAGGCAGGCAGGCTCTGCCGCAGCTTGTCGAGCTGCCGCTCCGCCGCGACGCGTTCATTCCGGCTGCGCAGTCCCGCCGCGCGTTCCTGCGCGACGGCATCCTCGACCGCCGTCCTGCGCGCGTCGAACTGAGCGCGTACCTGCAGGAACATCCCGGAGGGCTCTCCGGAGGCGCGGACGAACGGCTTGCCGGCGAGTTCGGCATCGATGGCGCGCACGATCATTCGCTTCAGCCGCAGTTCGGCGCCGACCTGCTCGGCGTCCGCAGTGGCCAGCGTCGGATCGAGGCGCAGCAGAACCTGTCCGGCCCGGACACGATCGCCCTCGTGCACCAGGATATCGCGCACCATGCCGCTCTCGAGCGCCTGCAGGGTCTTGACCTGCGACACCGGAACCAGCTTCCCGGGTGCCACCGCAATGATGTCGAGCTCCGCGACGAGTGACCACGCGAGCAGAGCACCAACCAGCGCGAGCACGGCCAAAAGGGTTGCCCGCAGCGCGGGGCGCGGTGGCGCGAGCTGGAGTTCCCGCAGCGAAAGCGAACCCGGGCTCGCGACGCGGTGCGGACTCGAGATCGAAGTCATGCCCCGAGCCTGATGACACGGTCGAATACGAGTCCGTCGGTCGGCGCGTGGGTGACGAAAAGAACCGTCACTCGACCGCGCAAGGCGCCGACGGTCCGCGCGAACGCCTGCGCGGTCGCGCGGTCGAGGTTGCTGGTCGCCTCGTCGAAGACCAGGACGCGCGGCCGCTTGAGCAACGCGCGAGCGATCGCGATGCGCTGCTTCTGGCCGCCCGAGAGGCCGGCGCCGCGTTCGCCGATCTCGGTCTGATATCCGCGCGGCAGCTGTTCGATGACCGTGTGGACCTCGGCCATCCGGCACGCACGCACGACCTGCTCGAACCCGGCGTGCGGTTCGGCAAGCAGGAGGTTGTCGAGCACCGTGCCCGAGAACAGCGTCGTCTCCTGCGGCACGACGCCGAAGCCGGCGCGCAGTTCGTTTGCCGTCAGGTGCCGTGTGTCGACGCCCTCGAAGAGGATGCGCCCGCGCGTCGGCAGGTGGAAGCCTTGCAGCAGCTTGACCAGCGTGGATTTGCCGCAGCCGGACGGCCCGGTGATGGCGACGCACTCGCCGAAGCTGATCGAGAGATCGAGTCCCTCGTACAGGAACGGCCGGTCTTCGCCATGACGGAAAGCGACCGCCTCGAACCGGATCACGGGTGCGCTGTCCGCGCTCCGCGCCGACTCTTGCGCGGCTCGCATCGGCACCAGCGAGTACGGCTCGGCCGGCGCATTCATCAGGTCGCCGAGACGTCGAACCGCGACGTGGGCCTGCTGGAACTGCTGCCACAGTCCGACCAGGCGCATCAACGGCTGCGAGAGCCTGCTCGCGAACATCTGGAACGCGACCAGCATTCCGATCGTGAGCGTGGCCTCCGTCGCGGAGCGCGGCTGCATGGCGAGCCAGGCACCGACGACCAGAATCGACAGCGTCATGGTCTGTTCGAGCGCGCCGGCGACGACCTGGTAGGTGTTGGCCACCCGCCGGGTCGCGAATCCCGCCGCCAGATGCGCGCTCAGGTAGTCGCCGAAGCGGCGCGCGAGCATCGGCTCCATCTGCAGCGACTTCACGGTCTCGATTCCCGCCACGTATTCCGTGACGAACGCCTGGTTGCGGGCACCGAGGAGGAATTCGCGGTTGAGGCGCGACTGGAACAGCGGGCTCACCACGAGACTTGCAACGACGATTGCACCAAGGAACACGAGCGTGAGGATTGCGAGCGGCTGCGAGTAGATGAACATCACCGCGAGGCACACCGAAAGGAACGGCAGGTCGAGCAGCAACAAGACCGCGGCCGAGGAGAGGAACTCGCGGATCTGCTCCACGCCGTGCAGGCGCGCGGCGATGACGCCGGTCGGCCGAGTCTGGAAGTAGCACAGCGGAAGCGCGACCAGGTGCCGGAACACCGCCGCGCCGAGTACGGCGTCGATGCGGGTGCCGGTATGCAGCACCAGGTGCTGGCGGATCCAGGTGAGGATCGCCGTGAACACGGCGAACATCGCCAGCCCGGAACCGAGCGCGAGCAACGTCGATTCGGTGCGATGCACGATCACCTTGTCGATGATCGCCTGCGTCATCAGCGGCAGCCCGAGCGCGAGCAACTGGATCGCGAGCGATGCGAGCAGCACGGCGCGCCAAGTGGACCCGTGCTCGAGCAGTTCGGGCACGAACCACCCGAAGCCGAACTGCGCCCCGCAGGGGAAGGCGTCCGCGTCGCGCGGCGGCGCTGCGCCAGCCCGCACCTCGAGCAATCGACCGACACGGCGGCGGGCAAACTCCGCGCATGGAAGCGTCGACGGTTGCGCGTCCAGCGCGCGAAAGAAGTCGACCTGACCGGCAGTGATGCGCACGACCAGCACCGGCGCCGGTCGTCCCTGCGGTTCAGGAGCGAGCGTCGCAACGGCGGGATGGATGCCGTCGAGTTCCTCCCTCGCGCGCGTTTCGAGGCCCAGGTCCGCGAGTAGTTCGGCGAGAATGGCCGTCGTGTACGGCTCCGCGACGCGCTGCCGGACCAGCCGCGCATCGAACGCGATGCCGTTCATGCGGCAGATCGACCCCGCGAGCCAGAGCAATTCCTCGAGGGCGAGCGCCGCGTCGTCCGCGCGATGCGGCGGGTTGCGATCCGAACCCGAATCGTCCGCAACGACCGCTGAATCGCCCCGCGGCATGGTCCTCCCTTGCATGCGCGGACCAGTCGTCCGCCTGTGAGCAGCGTGCCGACCGCGCCGTGCCAGCGTCAAGGGACGATTTGCTGATGAAAACTACGCCCTGCGAACGCGTTCCGTTCCGGCTTGCAGCGCACGCGCGCGATGCGCGATCGTTGAAGGTTTTGCCCGCTCGCGATGAGAAGGCCGTTGATCGCTCGTGCGACCGATCGCCGCCGTTGCGTCGGGCGCAGTCACTCCGCGAACGGGAGCATGCCTCGAGCGAAGGATCGCGCGCCTCCGGCGCCGAGATCCCTCGTTTCACTCGGGATGACGCGTCCCCTCTGGCGCGATTGCGCCCATCGTCCACACGAGTCGGCTTCGCGCCAAGCCGCGCGGCGATGGCCTCAGAACACCACTGCGCGCGCGCCCGCCTCGGCGGCGAGGGCGATCACGCTCGCCGCACCCGCGACGCCGTGCAGCTCGGCGACAAGTGCCTCGCCGTGACGGTGCTCGGCAAGCGCCATGGTGCACGCGTAGAGCTTCACCCCGGCGTCGCAGGCCTCGCGGATGAAATCGAGCACCGTCTTGGTCCTGGCCTGGTCGGTGTACGCCGCGCGTGCGACGCCTTCGAACAGCCAGCGCACCGACGACGACGTGAAGTGCATCTCGACTTCAAGATCGAGCGCACGCCCCGACAGCGCATAGACGAAGGGGGCCGCGGCAAGCATCGCTCCGCGCGGATTGTCCGGGCCGCAGGACCAGACGACGATCACGAGCCGGGCGGGTTCCTCCATGGTCGCAATGTACTGCGTGTCGCCCCCGACGCGCGCCTGCGATCTCAGCCACGCAAGCGCCCGGGGTCTTTCCTTTCCCTTCGCTCGTCCCGGGCCCTGCTCCTTGCCCACACGATCGGCTGCGGCTTCGTCGGCCGGGCCGGCACGCCCAGATCGACGAGCTGCAGATCGAGCGCCTTGCCGGCGTCGTCCGCCAGGGCCGCATTGCGCGCGAGCGCGATGGCGCGTGCGCGTTCCGCGGCGGGCCCGCTTCCGTCGGCCAGATGCTCCAGGACATGGGCCAGGTTCTGCTTGCCGCGTTCGAGCGTCGCGCCGTAGCCCTTGATCAACCGTCCGCACAGTGCGATCTCGTGCCCGAGCGCCCAGTCCGCACACAGACCCTGCTCGATGCGCGCGAGCCACGCTTCGATCAGCGCCTGCTCCTCGCGATAACGCACGCCGTACGGACGCAGCCAGCGCAGCCAGGCAAGCAAACGCAGCATCGACAGGCCGCGCACGCCGTGCGCACCAACCTCGAGCGGGAATGCGAAGGGTTCCTTGCCGCGCGCCTGGCGTCGCCTGTCCCACGCGATCAGGCCGCGCGCCACCGGCGGAGGCAGCAGCGCCGCGAACTCGGGGATGCCCGGCTTGAAGTGATCGTAGACACGGACGATCTCGCCGGGCGCGGCCTTCACCTCGTTCCGCACGCGTATCCAGCGCGCTGCACGGCTCTTAAGACGCGCCACGTGCACGATGTCGTCGAAGGTCATCCAGAGTGCGAGGAAGCGTGCGGTCGCGCGGGCCGCGGCGCGGTCGTGCACGCCATCTGGATCGGCCGCGCGTTCGGCGGCGACGATGCGCGCGAGCCGCCGGCGGTACAAGTCGGCGTACTCCCGCCCCTGGTACTGCAGCGTCCGTTCGACGCCCAGCGCCGCGAAGGGTTGAATGGACGCAGGCCATTCGTCTTGCTCCCTTCTTGGCGCTGGCTCGTAGGCGAGCGCCGCGACCGTCGCGCGCGCCGCCTGAACCTGCCCTGCCGAAGCCGCGATCGCCTCGAACGCCGCGGCGAATCCGCGCAGGCTCGCCGGCACGCCTTTGCCCGATAGGGAGATCGCGGCCTCGAAGGCATCGCGCCGGACCGGAAGCAGGCCGCTGCCTGCAATCGCGCCCAGCATGACGGCGGAAACCACCGTGCCCGTGCGTGCGGCAAGCGCCCGCATGTCCAGCAGATGCACGGCACGGCTGTGCTGGCGCACGACGTCGATCAACTGCCGGTCCGGGACGCGACCGTCGGCAGGCGCCATCTTCTCTGCCGTGGTCAGCGTGCGGTCCCGCGCCGAAATCACGAGCGTGCGGTCGCGCGAAACCATGCCCGATCCGACCTGGCGTGTCGTCTCGAGCAGCTCGGACGAGACCAGCGCGTCGAGCGCACCCGCGACCGGGCTCAGGCCGAACACGGGCGCACGCTCCCCCGGGGCGGGCGCCGGTCGAGGAAACACCTCGATGTAGTACGTCGTCGCGCCCGTGCGTTGCGCGACGCCGGGGATCGACGTCGACTGCGCGGGATAGCCGGCCAGCGTTGCCGCCTCGACGAGCCACTCGGCGAGCACGCCGCCCCCTTCCCCGCCGAGCGCGCATACGAGCAGCGTGACCGGATACACGCTGCGGGCCGGGTCGTCCGGGGCACCCACGATCATGCCGCCAGCAGGATCCGGCGCGCTCCTGCACGCACGGTCTCGAGCACGCGCTCGCGCCAGGTCGGGTTGCGCACGACTTCGGCGCGGTAGAACGAAGGACAGAGCGTGGCCGCGTGCGCGTTTTCGCCGCACAGCCCGCACCCGACGCAGCCATCGATCACGGTCGCCACGGGGTCGACTCGCAGCGGATCGGGGTTGTCCTTCACCGTCAGGGTGGGACAGCCGGAGAGCCGGATGCAGGCATGGTCGCCGGTACAGACATCCTCGTCGACGCCGTACCTGACACGCACGACCCGCGCGCCGCGCTCGAGCAGCCCGGCGATCCACGGCTTGATGCGACGTTGTCGCTCGAGCTGGCACTCGCCCTCGGCGATCACGACCTTCAGACCCGGGAAGTCGGTCGTCAGGGCCTCGCGCACGGTGCGCCGCATCGCGTCGACGCGATAGCTGTGCACGGTGCGCATCCACTTCACGCCGAGGCCGCGCAGCGTGTTCTCGATGGTCTGGTTCTGCTCGACGATGCTGGCGCGCTTGTCGGCGGCACGCTCGCGCGCCGCTTCATCCGGCGTGGAGATGATCTCCTGCGTCCCGGTGGCCGACGTGTAGCCGTTCTTCATGATCAGCAGCACCGCATCGTCGCCGTTGAAGAGCGCCGACTGCACGCCGCTCAGCAGTCCGTTGTGCCAGAACCCGCCGTCGCCCATGATGGAAAGGGTGCGCTGCTCCATGAGCGGCGAAACACCCGCACGGCTGGCGAGGCTCATGCCATAACCGAGGATCGAGTGGCCCTGGCTGAACGGCTCGAACGTGGCAAACGCATGGCAGCCGATATCCGCGGCCACGTGCAAGGGCCCGACCTGCTTTTGCGCTAGCTTGAGCGCCGCGAACACCGGCCGCTCGGGGCAGCCGATGCAAAACGAAGGCGGTCGCGCCGGCAGCGGCCTGGCTAACGCTTGCGCCACGTCCTTGCGTCGATCGGCATTGGTGGCGAGCCAGGCGCGTCCGGCAGCAAGGTCGGCGTCGTCGAGATGGCGGGCAGCGAAACGTTCGAGCCCGATTGCGATCGCTTCGGCCGAATATTCGCCGACCGTGCTCATCGTTTCCTTGCCGTGCACCGGGGTGGCGACCTGCCGCCGGCGCAGGTGGGCAAGGATCTCCTGCTCGATGTAGTCCGGCTGGCCCTCTTCCAGCACCAGGATCGCCCGCTTGTCACGGCAGAAGTCCGCGATCTGGTCCGGCACGAGGGGAAACGTGACGTTGAGCGCGAGGATCGAGATGGGCGACGTGCCGAAGCTGTCGGCGAGGCCCAGGTGCTGGAGCGCGCGCACCAGCGAGTTGTAGAGGCCGCCCTGCACGATGATGCCGAGTTCCGCTCGCGTCCCGCGGAAGATTTCGTTCAGGCCACGGTCCACGATGAAGCGCCGCGCGGCCGGCAGCCGCTGCTCGATCTTCACGCGCTCGTGGAGGAACGTGGCTGGCGGGTGCGCGAGGCGGGAGTAGTCGAACGGCGCCGGCGCGCCGAGCGGCGTGCGGGTGGACACCTTCGGCGCGATGTTGTCCTTGCAGACGAACTGCCCGCGCAGATGGCAGGCGCGGATGCGCAGTTGCATGATCGCGGGCAGGTTGGACGTTTCGGACAGCGCGAAACCTTCCTCGACCAGACGCACCATGTTGGCAAGCTCGGGGCGCGGGTCGAGCAGGAGCATCGTCGACTTGAGCGCGTAGGCGTGGGTGCGCTCCTGGATCACGCTCGCGCCTTCGCCGTAGTCCTCGCCGACGACGATCAGCACGCCGCCGGTGACGCCGGGCGAAGCGAGGTTCGACAGGGCGTCGGCGGCAACGTTGGTGCCGACGATCGACTTCCACGTCACGGCGCCGCGCAGCGGGTAGTGGATCGAGGCGCCGAGCATCGCCGCGGCCGACGCCTCGTTCGAGCACGCCTCGACGTGCACCCCCAGCTCGTCGAGGTAGGGCCGCGCCTGCACCATCACGTCGAGCAGGTGCGAGACCGGCGCGCCCTGGTAACCGCCGACATAGGCGACACCCGACTGCAGCAGGGCCTTGGTGACGGCGATGATGCCTTCGCCATGAAACGTGGAACCTGCGCCGAGGCGCAGCGCCTCGACTTCGCGCGCAAAGGAGACTTCCACCTGCTACCCGCCTGATGTCTCGCCGCCTGCATGCTGCGCGAGGCCGCCTCGGCTGTCCATGCGATATTGGCTCTGAGTCTTATCGATGCCGCGCATATCGTCGCGGATCCGCGGTGCGCGAAAGGTAGCGCCCAGTCCTGCGCACGGCCGCGCCCCGCTTCGGGACGTTGAACGCCGCCGGACACGCAACCAGGAGCACGCGCCCCGGTTGATATCGCAACTCGTCCTGGCCCGGCGGCACGCGCCGGGGACCATAATGGCGCGCGGCTTTATCGATTCCATGCATACCATGCCGGCGGCGGGCCTCGATCTCAATCTGCTGCGCGCGTTTGCCGCCGTTCACGCGGCCGGAAGCGTCAGTCGCGCCGCCGACGTGCTCGGGTTGTCGCAGTCGACCGTGAGCCATGCGCTGGGCCGCCTGCGCCGGCACTTGAAGGACCCGTTGTTCGTTCGGATAGCGGGGGGTGTCGCCCCGACACCGAAAGCCGAGGCGCTCGCGTTTGCCGTGCAGCAAGCGCTCGATACGGTGCAGCGGGCGCTGCAGGAAACGGATGCGTTCGACCCTGCCACCTCGACGCGTGTCTTCGGCGTGCACATGAGCGACATCGGTGAGGGCGTGTTCCTGCCGGACCTGATGCGTGTCGTGCGCGCCGCCGGCCCGGGCCTGCGCATCGAGGCATACCAGCTCGAGCACGACCGGATCACCGATGCGCTCGACCAGGGCAAGATCGATCTGGCATTCGGTTACCTGCCGACGGTGACCGAAACGGAGCGCGAAGACCTGTTCGATGAACGTTACGTCGCGCTGATCCGTTCGAAACACCCGCTGGCCACCGCGCGCGCGAGCCGCGCGACGCTTGCGCGGCTCGACTACATCGTCGTGCGATCCCACGCACAGACCGGCCGCATCCTGCAAAGCCTGGGCCTCGGCGACCGTGTCCGCCTCGTGATTCCGCACTTCATGGTGATCCCGTCGATCGTCGGCAACACCGATCTCGCCGTGATCCTGCCGCAACAGACCGCGCAGATGTTTGCGCGCGACGGCGCGTTCCGTGTCCTGCGGGCCGATCTGGATACGCGCGATTTCGCGGTATCGCTGCACTGGAGCCGCCGCTTCGAGCGCGACACCGCGATCGTCTGGCTGCGCGAGACGGCGCTCCGCCTGTTCCGTCGGCGTTGAGCCGGTGTGGAACTCTTCGGCTAGATCGAATCGACAAAGCGCGCCTCATGGCCGTCCCGGGCGCCGCCAAGACAAGTCGGGGCCGTGGCGGCGCCCCTGGTCCTTGCAAGCGTGTTTGTCTTGCTGCGCACGAAACCCGGCAGTGGCTTGCGACCGCTCCGCCTGCTGCTCGTCGCGATCATCTCGGTGACCCTTGTCTACTCGTCTGGCGTGCTTTTGTCGGCGTCGTCGAGCGCGGCGAAGTTGGCCGTCTTCCAGTAGTTGAATCGTCCCGCCGGCGCACTCGCATCCTGGATCTGCTGCCACTGCGTGTACGGCATCAAGCCGATGTGTTCACCGACGGACCGGCCACTGCTCTGCAGCGGCTGCAGGGCGCGGGCGCCGGCTTCCGCGTCGCCTGCCCAGCAAACGGCCAGCGCGATCACCGGGCGTCCGTGCCAGGCCGGATCCAGGAATGGCAGCGGCGGCGCGTTCAGGAGCGCGGCGAGCCCGCAGAACTCGTCGGGCGCGGCGTGCGCGAATTCGCGAAAAGCGGTCAGCACGTTCTTTGCGTGCTCCGCCGGATGCACGATGAGCCCCGCAAATACTTCGCGCAAAGGATGCAGGCGGAACTCGAAGTCCGTGACCACCGCCAGGCCGCCGCCTCCGCCGCGCAGTCCCCAGAACAGATCGGGAAACGTTTCACGCGAAGCGCGTACGAAGCGACCATCCGCGAGGACGACGCCGGCGCTGACGAGATTGTCGCTGGCCAGCCCGTGCTTGCGCATCAGCCAACCGACGCCGCCACCGAGCGTCAGCCCGCCCACGCCGGTACTCGAGATCACACCCCCGGTTGTCGCCAGGCCGAGCCTGCCTGTTGCAGCGTCGACATCGCGCCACAAGGCACCGCCTTGCACGGTCGCGATGCGCGCTTCGGCATTGACGGCGACATCGCGCAGTTGCGCGACATCGAGCAGGAGCGTTCCGTCAGTGATGCAACGCCCGGCGACGTTATGGCCGCCGCCGCGGACCGTGAGCCGCACTCCGTTGTCTGCCGCGATCCGCACTGCCTGGGCGGCATCCTCGGCGTCGGCGCACACTACTACTGCCAGCGGGCGCCGGTCGATCGCTGCATTCCAGACCCGCCGCGCGGTATCGAAACCAGGATCCGGCGGTGTGATCGTCGCTCCGCGCAGCCGCGCTCGCAGGGCGGCAATGGCTGTGGCGCTCGACTGATCCGTGGTCCATGGCGCGGTCCTCTTGTCTGCGCAAAACGCGTGGCCATCTTGGGGGCTGTCGGCAAGCGCGGTGGTTAGGGTTTCGTGAGGAGTGCCTTGGCGCACCTTGGCCGAGGCTTGCAGAGCGGCGGTCTCATTCCAAATTCCAACGCGCCGCGGTGCCTTCCATCGCTCTCCGCTATTGCGCGGTCAAATCAACGAGATGAGGGAACTGATCCGCACCCATCTGCACTTGCAAGACAAAGCGTGGTGGCGGAAGAGCATGGGAGTCGAACCCACCAGAGATTGCTGGCAACCTCTACCGGATTTGAAGTCCGGCCGCAGCACCGGCTGACGAAACTCTTCCAGTTCATCGGGCGGGCGGCTATTTCCGGAGGGTGCCGGCGCGACGTCGCAGCACGTCGATGATGTCGTAGCAGGCGCCCATGTCGTGATAGTCGACCTTCCCCGCGGGACTCTTCTCGTTGGTGATCTTGCGATTGTCCGGCCCGAGGATGCGGAACCACGCGCCATGCTGGTGATCGACGAAGTGCCGCCAGCAGTATTCCCACAAGCGCGTGTACCAATTCCAGTATTTCGCGTCGCCGGTCGCCTCGCCCAGCAGCGCCGCCGCCGCGAGGCTCTCGGCCTGCACCCAGTGATACTTGTCGCCGTCGCAGATGCTGCGATCCGGCGCGAAGCCATAGGCGATGCCGCCGTGCTGCGCGTCCCAGGCGGTATCGAGCGCGATGTCGAAGAGAAACGCGGCACGTTCGGTCCGGCCAGGTTGCTGGCGGTGCCGGTCCAGAAGCACCAGCAGCTTGGCCCACTCGGTGAGGTGTCCCGGCTGGAACCCCCAAGGCCGGAAGATGTTCGTGCGGTCGTTGCGGTTGTAGTCCCAGTCGACGGACCAGTCCTCGCGGTAGTGCTCCCAGATCAGGCCACCCGCCAGGGCAGCCTGCCGCTCGGTGATCGACCGGGCAACCGTTGTGGCCCGATCGAGAAAACGCTCGTCCCCGGTCGCCTCGAACGCTGCGATCAACGCCTCGCAAGAATGCATGTTGGCGTTCTGGCCGCGATAAGGGCTCACGTTCCAGGTCGCATCGGCCTCGTCGGCGTACAGGTCGCGCGCAGGCTCCCAGAACCGGCGCTCCATCAGGTCCCACGTTTCCTGCAGCCAGGCCCTGCAGTCGGCGACTCCGGCGCGCAGGCCATGTGCGTAGGCAAGCAGCACGAACGCGAGGCCATAGCAGTGGTTGGCTGGATCGAGGACCTGGTCGACGCGGCCAGCGCGCCATGACAGAAGCCACGCGTAGCCGCCGCCCTGCGGATCACGATGCGCACGGCGCAGGAAGTCCAGCGCTCGCTCCAACTCGCGCCGGTAGTGCAGGAGGCCGAAGCGCCGCCACGCGTTCGCCCAGACGAAGACATACCGGGTCGAACTCACCAGGTGGCGGGTGTGCGGGTCGTAGACCGTGCCGTCGTCGAGGAGGAACTGGTAGTGGCCCCCGATGGGATCGATCGCGCGCGGATAGTAGAAGGCGAGCGTCCTCTCGACGTGGGCGGCGATGAAGTCGGCGTCTTGAAAATCGGCAGCGTTCATCCGACTGGTCATCCCGATTGTCTCAGCAACAGCGTCGGCTCGGCGACGTAACGCAAGCTCGCACTCTTCGGGCGTTGCAGGCGCTCGAGCATCAGCCCGGCCGCCGCCACCCCGAGCTCGCCCGGACGTATGTCGACCGTGCTCAGCGGCGGGTTCGAGTGTGCCGCATCGCGCACGCCGTCGAAACCGACGATCGCGAAATCGCGTCCCGCGGCGATCCCGAGTTCTCCCAGTGCAGCCAGCGCACCGAACGCCACGATATCGTTGTAGCAGACCGCGGCGGGGGTCGCGGGATGCGCGGCCAGGAGCTCGCGCATCGCCTGATATCCGCCCTCGCGGTCGGGCTTGGCACGCCGGACCAGTGCCTCGTCGTACGCCACCCCGTGAGCCTTGAGCGCACGCCGGTACCCGCGCAGGCGGTCGTCGAACACGGCACCGGTCTGCCCGCCGAGAAAGCCCACGCGACGATGGCCAAGTCCCAACAAGTGCTCCGTGGCGAGCCGCATGCCGCGCTCGTTGCGCGAGCCCGCGTAGTCGTAGCTGCCTTTGCCCAGCGCTCGGACCAATACCAGCAGGGGAATCCCCCACGCGTGCACTTCCTTCAACAGCTGCGGCGACGTTCCGAACACCGGGCAAAGCATGATGCCTGCCGCATGGTGTTCGCGCATCGAGCGCAGCACGCGCGCCTGCAGATCGAGGTCTTCGCCGGTGTGCGCCATCAAGGTGATATAGCCCGCCTCGAGCAGCTTGCGCTCGATCCCGACCAGCACTTCGGTGAAGAACGGGTTGGTCAGGTCGTTGATGACGACGGCGATGGTGTTGCTCGACTGGCGCCGCAATTCGGCCGCACGCCGGTTGTAGACGTAACCGAGCCGCGCCGCCGCGGCGCGCACCTTCTCCGCCGTGGCGTCGCGGATCAGCGGACTGTCCTGCAACACCAGCGACACGGTCGATTTCGACACGTCGGCGGCACGCGCGACGTCCAGGATCGTCGCCGGACGGGCGCGGTTCGGAGCAGTTCTTGCCATGACAGGCCACCCCCTGGTTGCGTGAGTCCGGGTCCGGCGCAGCGTATCGATCGGTGCTTGACAAGAATTTGGAACGTTCCAATAATGGCGCCGCGTTGCATTCCAGTCAATCCCGTTTGAGTCACAGATGAGTCGAACCTTCGGTTGGGGCCTGATCGGCGCGAGCAACATCGCGCGCGAGCACATGATCGATGCCATCCGCGCGCAGGCCGGCAACGACGTCGTTGCCGTGGCGAGCACGAGCGCCGACCGCGCCCGCTCCTACGCCGCCGCGAACGGCATCCGCGCGGGCTACGCCTCGGTCGCTGCGCTGCTCGCCGACCCCGCGGTGGACGCGGTCTACATCAGCACGACCAACGAGTTGCACCGCGAGCAGACGCTCGCCGCGGCACGCGCCAGCAAGCACGTGCTGTGCGAGAAGCCGCTCGCGCTGAGTGTCGAAGACGCGGTCGACATGGTGCGCGCCTGTCGCGCCGCCGGCGTCGTGATGGCGACGAATCATCATCTGCGCAATGCCGCCACGCACCGCAAGATGCGCGACCTGATCGCCGCCGGCGCGATCGGCACGCCGCTTTATGCGCGCGTGTTTCACGCGGTGTACCTGCCGGTCAGCCTGCAGGGCTGGCGCATCGACCGGCCGCAAGCCGGCGGCGGCGTCATCCTCGACATCACGGTGCACGACGCGGACACCCTGCGCTTCGCCCTCGGGGCGGAGCCCGTCGAGGCGGTCGGATTCAAGCAGGCATCGCCGCTGGCCCGCAACGGCCTCGAGGACGGCGTGATGGCGGTGCTGCGTTTCGACAACGGCGTGCTCGCGCAACTGCACGACGCGTTCACGGTCAGGCACGCCGGCACGGGCATCGAGTTCCACGGCGAGGCCGGCTCGATCATCGGTCGCAATGTCATGACGCAGCAGCCGGTCGGCGAGGTCGTGCTGCGGACGGCGAGCGGCGAGCAGGCGATCGCGGTCGAACCCGAGAACCTCTATGTGCGTTCGGTCGCGGCGTTCTGCGCGGCCATGCGCGGCGACGGCGCACCCGCAGCCACCGATGAGGACGGCGTGCGGTCGCTCGCGACCGCACTCGCGGTCGCCGAAGCGTGCCGCACCGGGCGCGCGGTACCCATCGCGCCGGTTAGCCTCTGATCCCGGACCGCTCATGCAAAAGGTCATCTCCGCTCCAGCCGCGGCGGCTCTGATCCGCGACGGCGACGTCGTCAGCGTCAGCTCGTCGAGCGGCCTCGGCTGCCCGGACCTCGTGCTGCGCGCGATCGGCGAACGCTTCGACGCCGAAGGCAAGCCGCGCAACCTCACCACGCTGCACCCGATCGCCGCCGGCGACATGTACGGCATCAAGGGCATCGATCACATCGCCAAGCCCGGGCTGCTCGCGCGCGTGCTCGCCGGCTCGTATCCCAGCGGTCCGTCGTCGCTGCCCATGCCGGCGATCTGGCGCATGATCGTCGACAACCAGGTCGCGGCCTACAACATTCCGAGCGGCGTGCTGTTCGATATGCACCGCGATGCCGCCGCGCGGCGTCCGGGCGTGTTGACGAAGGTCGGTCTCGGCACCTTCGTCGACCCCGAGCTGCAGGGATGCGCGATGAACGCGCTCGCCGCGTCGCAGCCGGTGGTGCGCAAGGAGCGCTTCGACGGCCAGGAGTGGCTCTATTTCCCTGCCATCGCGCCGCGCGTCGCGATCATCCGCGCCACCACCGCCGACGAGCGCGGCAATCTCACCTACGAGCACGAGGGCGCCCTGCTCGGCGGACTCGACCAGGCCCTGGCGGCGCGCAATCTCGGCGGCATCGTGATCGCGCAGGTCAAGCGGGTCGTCAAGGCAGGCAGCCTGCGTCCGCACGACGTCCACGTGCCGGGCAACCTGGTCGACTACATCGTGATCGATCCGCAGCAGCTGCAGACGACGCAGGTCGCCTATGACCCGGCGATCAGCGGCGAGATCATCGAACCACTCGGCCACTTCGAGCTGCAGCCGTGGGGCCCCGAGAAGGTGATCGCACGCCGCGCGGCGGCCGAGCTCGCGCACGGCTGGGCGGTCAACCTGGGCTTCGGCATCGCGGCGAACGTGCCGCGCATCCTGCTCGAGGAAGGGGTGCACGGCGAAGTGACGTGGGCGATCGAACAGGGCGCCGTGGGCGGGATGCCGCTCCTGGGTTTTGCTTTCGGCTGCGCGGCCAACGCGGATGCGATCGTGCCGTCGCCCAACCAGTTCACGTATTTCCAGGGCGGCGGCTTCGACTGCACGCTGCTGTCGTTCATGCAGGTCGACGCCGCCGGCAGCGTCAACGTCTCGAAGCTTGGAGCGCGGCCCTACCTCACCGCGGGCTGCGGCGGGTTCGTCGACATCACCGCGCATGCGCGCCGCATGGTGTTCGCGGGCTTCTTCACCGCCGGCGCCGAACTGCAGGTCGGCGACGGCCGCCTCAGGATCGTCAAGGAGGGCCGCAGTCGCAAGTTCGTCAAGAGCGCCGAACACATCACCTTCAGCGGACGCGTCGCGCGCGAACGCGGGCAGCAGGCGACCTACGTCACCGAGCGCTGTGTCATCGGATTGGAATCCGACGGCCTCGTGGTGCGCGAGATCGCGCCCGGGATCGACCTGGAGCGCGACGTCCTCGGGCAATCCGAGGTGCCGCTGCGCGTCGGCCCGAACCTGCGCGTGATGGACGCCGCGCTGTTCCGCGCCGAGCCGTTCGGCCTGCAGTTGAAGCCGGAAACCCGCCATGTCTGATACGCTGGTTCGCCTCGAACGCGACGGCCAGGTCGCGACCGTCACGCTGGCGCGCCCCGCCAAGCTGAACTCGCTGACGCCGGCAATGCTCGACCAGCTCGAGCGTTGTGCGCGCGAACTGGAGGCCGACGAGACCGTGCGTGCGGTGGTGCTCGCTGCCGAAGGCGACAAGGCCTTCTGCGTCGGCGCCGACATCAACGAGTGGGCCGCGCTCGCGCCGCTCGAGATGTGGCGCCGCTGGGTGCGCCGCGGCCACCAGGTGTTCGACCAGTGGGCGCGGCTGCGGCAACCGGTCATCGCGGCGCTCAACGGTCACGCGTTCGGCGGCGGCCTGGAACTCGCGATCACCGCCGACATCCGCATCGCCGTCGACACCGCGCAGTTCGCGCTGCCCGAGGCGTCGATCGCGACCTGCCCCGGATGGTCTGGAACGCAGAGGCTGGTCGCCTTGATCGGCGCCAGCCGGACCAAGTTCCTCGCGCTGACCGGGCGCCGGATCACGGCGGCCGAAGCGCTTGCCGGCGCAATCGTGCACCAGGTCGTTGCACCCGCGGACCTGCGCGCAGGCGCCGCGTCGCTCGGGCACGAACTGGCGGCCAAGGCTCCGGTGTCGGTGCAGCTCACCAAGCAGCTCGTGAACGCGGCGAGCGGCGAGGACCGCGCTGCCACGCTGGAAGCAATGGCGGGCGCGCTCGCGGCGACCACCGAAGATGCCGCCGAAGGCATCCGCAGCTTCCGCGACCGCCGCGCACCGACCTATGTCGGGCGCTGATCCTCATCGAGACGCCGAGATGACGCCTTCGCTCACTTCCGACGACGTTCTGCGCCGGCCTCCGTACCGTGGCCGGCTGCTCATCGACGGCCGGTGGACCGATGCCGCCGACGGCAGGACGCTCGAACGGAACTCGCCCGCGCACGACACGCTGGTGGCGGTCTACGCGCTCGCCCACACGACCGATGCGCAGCGCGCGATCGCCGCCGCCCGCCGCGCCTTCGACGCCGGCCCCTGGCCGCGCATGAAGGGCGCGGAACGTGCAGCCGTCCTGCGTCGCGTTGCCGAAGGCATCCTCGCCCGCAAGGATGAGCTGGCGCTGCTCGAGACTCTCGAAACGGGCAAGCCCCTCGCGCAGTCGGTGGGCGAGATCGAAGCCGCCGCCGATCTGTGGCACTACGCGGCCACGCTCGCGCGCGGTTTGCACGGCGACAGCTACAACACGCTCGGGGAAAGCACGCTCGGCATCACGCTGCGCGAACCGATCGGCGTGGTGAGCATCATCACGCCCTGGAACTTCCCGCTGCTCATCGTCAGCCAGAAACTGCCGTTCGCACTTGCCGCTGGCTGCACCACCGTGGTCAAGCCTTCGGAGGTGACGTCGGCGACGACGCTGATGCTGGGCGAGATCCTGCTCGCGGCCGGATGTCCGGACGGCGTCGTCAATATCGTGGTGGGCCGGGGGCATGACATCGGCGACCTGCTCGTCTCGCACCCCGATGTCGACATGCTGTCCTTCACCGGTTCCACCGCGGTCGGCAAGGCTGCCGTCGCCAAGGCTGCGCAGACGCTGAAGAAGGTGTCGATGGAACTCGGCGGCAAGAATCCGCAGATCGTGTTTCCGGACTGCGACTGGGACGCGGCCCTCGATGCGGCAGTGTTCGGCGTCTACTTCAACGCCGGCCAGTGCTGCAACAGCGGCAGCCGCCTGCTCGTGCACGAATCGATCGCGCGCGAGTTCGCGGCTGCCGTCGTCGAGCGCTCGCGCCAGGTTCGGGTCGGCGACCCGCTCGATGCCACGGTCAAGGTCGGCGCGATCACGACCGACAAGCAGCTCGCGACGATCCTCGGCCACATCGCCGCCGCGCAGAAGGCCGGCGCCCAGATCGCGCTCGGCGGCGCGCGCCTCGGCGGCCGCGGCATGTTCGTCGAGCCGACCGTCGTCACCGGCGTCGCACCCGGGATGGCGATCGCAAAGGAAGAAGTCTTCGGTCCTGTGCTGGCGATGCTGACGTTCGACTCGCTCGACGCGGCCGTGGCACTCGCGAACGGCACGCTGTACGGCCTGTCCGCCGCGGTCTGGAGCAAGGACATCGGCACCTGCATGACGGCGGCGCGGCGCATCAAGGCTGGCACGGTGTGGATCAACACGTTTCTCGCCGGTCACGCGGAGCTGCCCTTCGGCGGCTTTCGCGAGAGCGGCATCGGGCGGGAGCTGGGCCGTTTCGCGAGCGAGGACTACACCGAAACGAAGACGCTGCACATGCATCTCGGCGCACGCACCGACTGGTGGCTGCCCCGATGAGAATTGCAACCCGGACCTGTAGATGAATTACAGACTTGTCGTACTGAGTCCAGCGCACCGCCTCATTTGATGCACTACCACATGTCTTTCAGCGGCTTACAGGCGCGTGAACGCGCGGACCGGGTGCATTCGAGTATCGATCGTTGCTGCCGGGAGATTGCGCCGCCATGTAGTTTTGTTACATTAGATTCGAATGCGGGGCGAGAAGCCACAGAACGAGAGCTGGCTGGCGGTATGGAGGAATTGGTTCAGCACCCGCCCGACGGGGACACGGCAGGGCCCCGGCCGGCGCGATCCGCGTCGGCACATTCCCCGTTGATCGCACCACGCCCTGCCCGGCACATTGCATGCGCATCGCGGCACGCCCCTCGCACAGCGCCGGCAGTGCCTTGCCCACAGGATCACTGCGGCGACCACGCCGCAATGAAAGGCGCGGAAGAAGCGCCGCATCTCGCACGGGCGGCGGACCGGATGACCCCGGCCCTGCCCGCATACGCTGTCAACAGGAGACTCTGATGAGGAAGCAAGTTCTTGCCCTGGCCATCGCCGGCGCGTTCGCGCTGCCGGTGTCGGCCCAGCAAAGCGTCGAAGTGCTGCACTGGTGGACGTCCGGCGGCGAAGCCGCGGCGCTCAATGTGCTGAAGGGCAATCTCGAAAAGCAGGGGGTCAAGTGGAACGACATGCCCGTCGCGGGCGGCGGCGGCGAGCAGGCGATGACGGCGCTGCGCGCGCGCGTCACGGCAGGTAATCCGCCCACCGCGGTGCAGATGCTGGGCTTCGACATCCTCGACTGGGGCAAGCAAGGTGTCGTCGCCGACCTGAACTCGCTGGCCGCGAAGGAAGGCTGGGACAAGACCGTTCCGACGGCGCTGCAGAAGTTCTCCAAGTACAACGGCAAGTGGATCGCCGCGCCGGTCAACGTGCACTCGACCAACTGGGTGTGGGCGAACAAGGCCGTGCTCGAAAAGGCCGGCATCAAGAGCGAGCCGAAGAACTGGGACGAGTTCATCGGCGACATGGACAAGATCCAGAAGGCGGGCTTCGTAGCGCTCGCACATGGCGGCCAGCCGTGGCAGGACGCCACGCTATTCGACGGCGTCGTGATGTCGACCGGCGGCATCGACTTCTATCGGAAGGCGCTGGTCGATCTCGATCAGAAATCGCTCAACTCGCCGACGATGGTGAAGGTGTTCTCGCGCATGGCCCAGCTGCGCAAGTACGTCGACAAGGATTTCTCGGGCCGTGACTGGAACCTGGCCTCGGCGATGGTGATCAGCGGCAAGGCCGGCTTCCAGATGATGGGCGACTGGGCCAAGGGCGAGTTCCTCAACGCGAAGAAGGTGCCGGGAACCGACTTCCTGTGCTTCCGCACGCCGGGCACGCAGGGCACGGTGTCGTTCAACTCCGACCAGTTCGTGATGTTCAAGGTCGGCGCCGACAAGCAAGAGGCGCAGCTCAAGCTCGCGTCGGCGATCATGGATCCGAGCTTCCAGTCGGCGTTCAACGTGGTCAAGGGCTCGGTGCCGGCGCGTACCGACGTTTCCGACAGCGCGTTCGACGCATGCGGCAAGAAGGGCATGAAGGATCTCGCCGAGGCGAACAAGAACAACACCCTGGTCGGTTCGATGGCGCATGGCCACGCCGTGCCGGCGTCGATCAAGAACGCCTTCTATGACGTAATCACGCGGCATTTCAACGGGCAACTGGACGACACGAAGGCCGCCGCCGCCCTCGCCGCGGCCGCGAACAACTGAGGTCGTTTCGTCGCTGACCGCGGGCGGCGTGCCGGCGCGCGCCGCCCGTCAGCCGGAGTCTTCGCCATGCGCGCCAATACCCTGCCAAAGCTCCTGCTCAGCCCGAGCGCCCTGCTCGTGCTGGTGTGCGTGTACGGCTACATCATGTTCACGATCTACCTGTCGTTCACCGGTTCGACGCTCATGCCGTCGTACGAGTGGGCCGGCACCGCCAGCTATTCACGCTTGTTCGGCTTGCAGAACTGGGACGTCTCGATCGGCAACCTCGCGGTCTTCGCCTCGCTCTACATCGTGATCGCGATCGTGCTCGGCCTCGGCTTCGCGATCCTGATCGACCAGCAGATCCAGGCCGAAGGCGCGTTCCGGTCGATCTTCCTCTACCCCATGGCGCTGTCGTTCATCGTCACCGGCACGGCGTGGAAGTGGCTGCTCGACCCCGGCGTCGGCCTGGAGCAGACCATGCACAGCCTCGGGTGGCAATCGTTCGCCTTCGGCTGGATCAAGGACAACGACATGGCGATCTATTGCGTCGTGATCGCCGCGGTCTGGCAGACCACGGGGTTCGTCATGGCGCTGTTCCTCGCCGGACTGCGCGGCGTGGACCAGGAACAGGTCAAGGCGGCGCGCGTCGACGGCGCGCGCACCTGGCAGATCTATACGCGCGTCATCGTCCCCCAGCTCGGCCCGGTGTTCGTCTCGGCCTTCGTCATCCTGGCGCACATGGCGATCAAGTCGTACGACCTCGTGATCGCGCTCACCAACGGCGGACCGGGACGATCCACGTGGCTGCCGTCGGTCTTCATGTACCAGTACACGTTCACGCGCAACGAGATGTCGGTCGGCGCGGCGAGCGCGGTGCTGATGCTGGGCGCGATCGCCCTGGTCGTGCTGCCCTATCTCTATAGCGAGATGCGGAAGGTGAAAAATGGCTAGCGCCCAGGCGACCAGTCCCCAAGTCTTCAGTGCGCCGGTGCGCGGCGTGGACGCGAGCCGCATCGGGCTGTACGCGGTGCTGGTGTTCCTCGCGGTCCTGTTCCTGCTGCCGATCTACGTGATGGTGACCAACTCGTTCAAGCCGCTGGACGAGATCCGCAGCGGCCACCTCATGGCGCTGCCCGAGGCCTGGACCGTGCAGCCGTGGCTCGAGGCCTGGAGCACGGCGCAGATCGGCGTGCAGCCAACGGGGTTGCGGCCGTACTTCGTCAATTCGTTCCTGCTGGTCGTGCCCGCCGTGATCATCTCGACGCTGATCGGCGCGCTCAACGGCTACATCCTCACCCAGTTCAAGTTCCGCGGCGCCAACGTGCTGTTCGCGGCCATGCTGTTCTCGGTGTTCATCCCGTTCCAGATCGTGCTGATCCCGATGGCCAAGACCCTCGGCATCCTGGGGCTGGCGGGCACCGTGAAGGGACTGGTGTTCGTCAACGTCGTCTACGGGATCGGCTTCACCACGCTGTTCTTCCGCAACTACTACGCGGCCTTCCCGGGCGAGCTGATCCGTTCGGCGCGCATCGACGGTGCCGGGTTCTTCGGCGTGCTGTGGCGCATCCTGCTGCCCTCCAGCGCCCCGATCATCGTGGTCACGGTGATCTGGCAGTTCACCAACATCTGGAACGAGTTCCTGTTCGGCGCCTCGTTCAGCGACTACAGCTCGTTCCCGCTGACGGTGGCGCTGAACAACCTGGTCAATAGCTCGACCGGCGTGAAGGAATACAACGTGCACTTCGCCGGCGCGTTCATCGCGGCAATCCCGACGCTGGTCGTGTACCTGGTTTCAGGCAAATACTTCGTCCGCGGCCTGATGGCCGGTTCGGTCAAGGGGTGAATGAACATGGCAACGCTCGACCTGATCAACGTGCAGAAGAGCTTCGGCCCGGTCAAGGTGCTGCACGACATCTCGATCGGCATGGCCGACGGCGAGTTCCTGGTTCTGGTGGGGCCGTCGGGCTGCGGCAAGAGCACGCTGATGAACATCATCGCCGGGCTCGAAGAGCCGAGCGGCGGAACGCTGAAGCTCGCCGGCCGCGACATCACGCAGGTTCCGCCGGCCGATCGCAACATCTCGATGGTGTTCCAGAGCTACGCGCTGTATCCGAACATGACGGTGGCCAAGAACATCGAGTTCCCGCTCGAGATGCGCAAGGTCGACAAGCCCAAGCGTGCCGAGCGCGTGCAGAGCGTCGCCAAGCTGCTGCAGATCGAGCACCTGCTGGAGCGCAAGCCGCGCCAGCTCTCCGGCGGGCAGCGCCAGCGGGTGGCGATCGGGCGCGCGCTGGCGCGCGAGCCGCTGCTCTACCTGTTCGACGAGCCGCTGTCGAACCTCGACGCCCAGCTGCGGCTCGACATGCGCACCGAGATCAAGAAACTGCACCAGCGGCTGAGTGCCACGATCGTCTACGTCACGCACGATCAGATCGAGGCGATGACCCTCGCCACGCGCATCGCGGTGATGAAAGGCGGCGTGCTGCAGCAGCTCGGCACGCCGTATGACGTCTACAACCGGCCCGCCAACCTGTTCGTCGCGGGCTTCATGGGCTCGCCGCGCATGAACCTCGCGAAGGCCCGCCTGTCCGGCAGCGGCCGCGACCTTGCGCTGGAGATCCAGTCCGGCGACCGGCCGCGCGTGACGATTCCGCTGCCGCCGCAGTCGGCCGCAGTGCAGGGATATGCCGGGCGCGAGGTGATCGCGGGCATCCGCGCCGAAGCCATCAGCTTCGTCCGCCCCGGTATGACGCCGATTCCCGGCATGCAGCACGTGGTAACGGCGCATGTCGAGGTGATCGAGCCGACCGGCGCCGACACGCTCGTCGTGCTCGACGTCGGCGGCGCGGAATTCACCGCCCGCCTCGAACCGGACCTCGACCTGAAGCCGGGACAGGACCGGCAGTTCCTGGTCGACCTCTCGAAGCTGGTCTGCTTCGATCCTTCGACCGAGGCGGCGCTTGTCTGAGCCGCGCTTCCTGCTGTCGGATTGATGGACTTCGATGTCGTCATCATCGGCTCGGGAGTCGGCGGCGGCGCGATCGCGTTGAGCCTGATGCCGACCGGGGCGCGCATCCTGCTGATCGAGCGCGGGCCGCGGTTGCCGCGCGAGGCGCAGAACCGCGATGCGGAGGCGGTCTTCGTCGAGCAGCGCTACCGCACGAACGAGACCTGGTTCGACGGCCGCGGCCGGCCATTCCGACCCGGCCAGTACTACTTCGTCGGCGGACACACGAAGTTCTACGGCTGCGCGATGTTCCGCTTTCGCGAGCGCGACTTCGAGGAGGTCGAGCACGAGGAAGGAATCTCGCCGGCCTGGCCCATCCGCTATGCCGATCTCGAGCCCTACTACGGCCGGGCGGAGCGATTGTTCGGCGTGCGTGGCCAGGCAGGCGCAGAGCCGACCGACCCACCGCGCAGCACACCCTATCCGCATCCGCCGGTACCGCACGAGCCGGTGATCGCGGACATGTTCGCGCGCCTGCAGGCGCTCGGGCTGCGACCCGCGCCGATGCCCGCGGCGATCGATTTCGGGCCGGGCGGCCGCTGCGAACGGTGCGGAACCTGCGACGCCTTTCCGTGCCGCATCGACGCCAAGGGTGACGCCGAGATCTGTCTCGTCGACCCGGCGCTGCGCCAGCCCAACGTCACGCTGTGGACCGAAAGCCTCGTGACGCGGCTCATCACCGACGACAGCGGCCGGCGCGTCGTCGCCGCCGAGGTGCGCCGCAAGGAAAGCTCCGGTACGCAGAGAGTGCACGGCCGGCTGTTCGTTCTCGCCGCGGGCGCCATCAATTCCGCGGTGCTTCTGCAGCGCTCGGCGACGCCGCGCCATCCGAACGGACTCGCCAACAGCTCGGGGGTAGTCGGCCGCCACTACATGAACCACAACTGCACGGCGTTCCTGACCCTCGACCCGCTGCGCGTGAACGAGACGAAGTTCCCCAAGACGCTGTACGTGAACGACTTCTATTTCGGCGGCAGCGCGAGTTCGCGGCCACTCGGCAACCTGCAGCTGCTCGGCAAGATCCAGGAGCCGATGCTGCGCGGTCCGATGCGCTGGGCGCCGCGCACGCTGCGGGCCTGGACAGCGCGCCACAGCGTCGACTGGTACGTGATGAGCGAGGACCTGCCGCACACCGAAAGCACGGTGCGCCCGCGCGGCGCGGATTCGATCGAGATGCGCTGGCATCGCACCAACCTGCGCTCGCATCGACGCTGGGTCGAAACCGCGCGCCGCCTGCTCAAGCAGGCGGGCCTGCCGATCGTGCTCAGCCGCCCCTTCGGCGAGGACACGCCGTCGCATCAGTGCGGCACGGTGCGGTTCGGAACCGACCCGGCCACGTCGGCGCTCGACCCGCTCTGCAAAGCGTGGGACCACGACAACCTGTACGTCGTCGATGCCGGGTTCTTTCCGTCGTCGGCGGCGTTGAACCCCGCGCTCACGGTGGCGGCCCAGGCGCTGCGCGTGGGCGAACATCTGCGCACCGCGGGGCTGCAATGAGCGCCGCGACGGCTTCGGCCAGGCCGCTGGCCGTCGTGACCGGAGCGCGCCGCGGCATCGGCGCGGCGATAGCGATCGCACTCGCGGCGCGCGGCTTCGACCTCGCGCTCACCGACATCGAGACGGCGGGTGCCGACGCGACGCTGGCGGCGGTCGCCGCGCATGGCGCGCGCGTGAAACTGTTCGAGTCCGACCTCGGTCGTGTCGAGGGCCATCGCGACCTGGTCGACCGCATCGTCGCCTGGGGCGGCCCGATCGCCTGCCTGGTCAACAACGCGGGCGTTCCCGCCGTGCAGCGCGGCGACCTGCTCGAAGTGAGCGCCGAATCGTTCGATCGCGTGCTCGACGTGAACCTGCGTGGAACATTTTTCCTCACCCAGGCCGTCGCGGCGCACATGGTTGCGAGTCCCGCCGCGGGCGCGCGCTCGATCGTGACCGTTTCTTCGGTCAGCGCCGAACTGGCGTCCCTCGAGCGCGGCGAGTACTGCATATCGAAGGCCGGCCTCGGCATGCTCACCCGGCTGTTCGCCCTGCGGCTCGCACCCGCAGGCATCGGTGTGTTCGAGGTGCGGCCGGGCGTGATTCGCACGCCGATGACCGAAGGCGTCGCGGCGAAGTACGAACGACGCTTCGCCGAAGGCCTGGTGCCGATGGGCCGGTGGGGCTACCCGGAGGACGTCGCACGCGCGGTCGTGGCACTGGCGGCGGGCGACCTCGGGTTCGCGTCGGGGTCGGTGATCAACGTCGACGGCGCGCTTTCGATTCCCAGGCTCTGACTCTGCATCCATGGAAACCTACGACTACATCATCACCGGCGGCGGTTCCGCGGGCTGCGTGCTCGCGAATCGCCTCAGTGCCGACCCGGCGGTCAAGGTGCTGCTGCTGGAGGCCGGCGGGGGCGACTGGAACCCGCTCTTTCATTGGCCCGCCGGCTTCGCAAAGATGACCAAGGGCATCGGCGCGTGGGGTTGGCACACCGTTCCCCAGCGGCACATGAAGGATCGTGTGTTCCGCTTCACCCAGGCCAAGGTCATCGGCGGCGGCTCGTCGATCAACGCACAGCTCTACACACGCGGCGTGCCGGCGGACTACGACGACTGGGTGCGCGAGGCGGGCGCAACCGGCTGGGGCTACAAGGACGTCCTGCCCTACTTCAAGCGTTCGGAAAACAACCAGCGCTTCGCCAACGAGTTCCACGCCTACGGCGGTCCGCTCGGCGTGTCGAACCCGATCAGCCCGTTGCCCATCTGCGAAGCGTTCTTCCAGGCCGGCCAGGAGATGGGCATTCCTTTCAATGCGGACTTCAACGGCGCCGTGCAGGAAGGCCTCGGCTACTACCAGCTGAACCAGTTCGAGGCGCGGCGCTCGTCGGCCGCGATCGCGTTCCTGCATCCAGTGCGCGGGCGGCCGAACCTGACGGTCAAACTTCACTCGATGGCCTTGCGGGTGACCCTGGAAGGCAAGCGCGCAATCGGCGTGGAGGTCGTGAGCGGCACCCATCGCACACCGACCGCGATACGCGCGAGCCGCGAGGTGATCGTGACATCGGGTGCGATCGGGTCGCCGAAGCTGCTCATGCTGTCGGGCATTGGCCCGGCGGATCACTTGCAATCGGTGGGCGTGAAATGCCTGCACGATCGGCCGGGCATCGGCTCGAACTTGCAGGATCACCTCGATCTCTTCGTGATCGCGGAATGCACCGGCGATCACACGTACGACAAGTACAACAAGCCGCATCACGCGGCGTGGGCCGGCGTCCAGTACCTCGTGTTCAAGAAGGGACCCGTCGCCTCGAGCCTCTTCGAGACCGGCGGATTCTGGTATGCCGACCGGACCTCGCCGCTGCGCGCGCGCTCGCCCGACATCCAGTTCCATCTCGGGCTCGGCTCGGGCATCGAGGCCGGCATGGCGAAGCTGCGCAACGCCGGCGTGACATTGAACTCCGCGTACCTGCGACCCAAGTCGCGCGGCACCGTGCGCCTGGCCAGCGCCGATCCTGCAGCCGCGCCGCTGCTCGATCCGAACTACTGGTCGGAGCCGCACGACCAGACCCTGGCGATCAAAGGCCTGCGCCTGGCGCGTGAAATCATGGGTCAGCCGGCGCTGAAACGCTACGTGCAGGCGGAGGTGCTTCCCGGCTCGAAGCTCACCACCGACGCGGAGCTCTTCGACTACGCGTGCCTCCATGCGAAGACCGATCACCATCCGGTCGGCACCTGCCGCATCGGCGGGGCGCACGATCGCGACAGCGTCGTGACGCCCGACCTGCGCGTGATCGGCCTGGACGGCCTGCGTGTCGCCGATGCGTCCGTGATGCCGCTCGTCCCCTCGTGCAACACCAACGCGCCCACCATCATGGTTGCCGAGAAGGCGGCCGATCACATCCTCGGGCGCAACAGCGCCTGAGTGCAGGAGTCAGCATGCAGATCCGATTGCCGCAGGCCGACGGCACCCTCAGGACCCACACGCTCGACGCGCGGCCGATCCGCCCGCAGGGCAAGCCGGCGCCGTTCAACCGCACCGTCTATGCGGCCGCGCACGTCGTAGCCGATCCGTTCGCGACGGTCGATCCGTGGGACAGCTCACCGCGGGTCGATTGGGAATCGACGCTCGCGTTCCGTGACCATCTGTACCGCCTCGGCTTCAAGATCGCCGAGGCGATGGACACCGCCCAGCGCGGCATGGGCGTCGACTGGCCGGTCGCGCGCGAGTTGATCCAGCGTTCGCTGCGCCACGCGCGTTCCATTCCCGGCGCCGACCTCGCGTGCGGCGTCGGAACGGATCAGCTCGCGCCGGGGCCGGAGGCCACGCTGGCGCAGGTCGAAGCCGCGTATCGCGAGCAACTCGGCGTCGTCGAGGCCGAGGGCGGGCGCGCGATCCTGATGGCGAGTCGGGCGCTGGCACGCATCGCGCGCCACGCCGACGACTACCTCGCCCTGTACGGCCGGCTGTTGCGCGACTGCTCGCAACCCGTGGTGCTGCACTGGCTCGGCGAGATGTTCGATCCGGAGCTGCGCGGCTACTGGGGCACCACCGACCTCGGCCGGGCACTCGACACCGTGGCGCAGCTGGTCCGCGAGAACGCGAGCCGCGTCGAAGGGATCAAGGTGTCGCTGCTCGACGCCAGGTGGGAACTGGAGTTGCGCCGCCGCCTGCCGGCCGGCGTCAAGATGTACACGGGCGACGACTTCAACTACGCCGAGCTGATCGCCGGCGATGCCGCGGGCCATTCGCACGGACTACTCGGCATCTTCGATCCGATCGCGCCGGTCGCGGCGGTGGCGCTCGCGGCGCTGGCGCAGGGCAACCGCGCTCGCTTCCACGAGATCCTCGATCCTACGGTCGCGCTGTCGCGCGAAATCTTCCGCGCGCCGACGCGGCACTACAAGGCGGGCGTGGTGTTCCTCGCCTGGCTCAACGGGCACCAACGCCACTTCTCGATGGCCGGCGGCCTGCAGTCGGCGCGCGGGCCGGTGCACTATGCGCGTGTGTTCGAGCTCGCCGATGATTGCGGCGCGCTCGCCGATCCCGAGCTGGCGTGCAGCCGCATGCGACAACTCCTCGCGGTGTCGTGTGGCATCGAGGCGTGAGCAAGTGGCGCTCCGGCATATCGTCCTGTTGCGCTTCGCCCCCGACACGTCCGCAATGGAGCGGGCCGGCATCGAAACCGCATTCGAAGCGCTGGCCGCGCAGATCGGTGGCATCACCGCGTTCGAGTGGGGCACCGACATCAGTCCCGAGGGGCTGTCGAAAGGTTTCACGCACGCGTTTCTGCTCACGTTCAACGACGTGGCGGCACGCGATGCGTACCTGCCGCACCCGGCGCACCAGGCCTTCGTCGCGCGGCTCAAACCGCATCTCGCCGACGTCCTGGTACTCGACTATCCCGTGTGAATTCTGACGATCGAATCGGCAACAGGAGCCAGAGCGATGGATGACATCGGAGTCGGTCTGATCGGGTTCGGCCTCGCCGGCGAGACGTTCCATTCCCCGCTCATTCAGGCGACGCCGGGGCTGCGGCTGGTCGCGGTGGCGACCCGCGACGCGGCCAAGGTGCACGAACGTCTCGGTCCGCAGGTGGCGGTGACGACCGCGGAGGGCGTGATCGCGCGCGACGATGTCGGGCTCGTCGTCGTCGCCACGCCGAACGAGCTGCATCATCCGCAAGCGCTCGCCGCGCTCGAGGCCGGGCGCCACGTGGTGGTCGACAAGCCGTTCGCGTTGAATCGGGCGCAGGCGCGCGAGCTGGCGGCTGCCGCGCAAAGCCGCGGCCTGGTGCTGAGCGTGTTTCACAACCGGCGCTGGGACAGCGACTTCCTGACTCTCGCGCGTGTCGTGCGCGAGGGAACGCTCGGACGCGTGGTCGAGTTCGTGTCGCACTTCGATCGCTACCGGCCCCAGGTGCGCGCCCGCTGGCGCGAGAGCGGCGCCCCGGGCACCGGCTTGTGGATGGACCTCGGGCCCCATCTCGTCGATCAATGCGTGCGCCTGTTCGGCGCGCCGGCGGCGATCGCACTCGACCGCCACGCCGCGCGCGACGGCGCGGTCGCCGACGACTGGTTCCATGCCCAGCTGCGCTGGTCGCAAGGCCCGCACGCGGGCTTGCGTGCTCGACTGCACGGCAGCGCGCTCGTGGCGCGGCCGAACGAGCGCTTCACCGTGCATGGCACGCGCGGCACCTTCGTCGTCGAGGGACTCGATCCGCAGGAGGACACGCTCAAGGCAGGTGCCAGCAGCGCCGACCTCGCCGCCGCGGACTGGGGTCACGACCCCCGTGTCGCGCACCTCTGGCTCGGCGACGGCGACAGCGTGCGGCATGAGGACACGCGGCTGCTCAACGGAGCCTATCCCGCGTACTACGCGGCCTTGCGCGATGCCCTGCGTGGTGGCGGCCCCAATCCGGTTCCCGTCGAGCAGGCGATCCTGGTCCAGGAGCTGCTCGACCTCGGCGTCGAGGCGGCGCGCGAACGCCGCGAGATCGCGCTCGCCGGTTGAAACACGCCAATGACACGGGAAGTGCGCCGCACCGGCAGTTCGTTTGTTTCGTTCAGCCGCCGAACGCGTGCGGCACGTTGCCGCGCCCAACCCCGCGCGCGACCAGCAGCGCGCCCGAGTCCGGCGCGGCAAGCAGCGCTGATGCGTCCAAGCCGATCCTGGCGCTCGTGATGTACAGGTCGCCGAGGTCGGCACCGCCGAAACAGCAGTTGGTCGTGCGCGGCGCGCCGGTTTGAATGCGTGTCACCTCGTTGCCTTGCGGGTCCAGCCGCGTGACGCATCCGGCCGCCCAGCGGGCGACCCACACGAACCCTTCTCGGTCCGTGCACATGCCGTCCGGATACCCTTCGGCCTGTTCCGTTCCCTCGATGCGTTTCCAGACCCGCTTGTTGGAAAGCGTGCGGTCGGCACCGACATCGAACGCATAGATCGTTCGTAGCACGCTGTCGGTGTGATAGAGCGTGCGGCCGTCGGGCGAGAAGCACGGCCCGTTGGTGACGCCATAACCTTCGTCCACGACCTGCAGCGAGCCGTCCGGGTCGAGGCGATAGAAGCGGCCCTCGGGACGGGTCTCGTCCTCGTTGTTCATCGTGCCGAACCACAGGCAGCCGGCGGCGTCGGCCTTGGCATCGTTCAGTCGCAGCGGCGAGTCCGCGCCGTGCATCCGGTGCAGCCACTCCAGGCGCGCGGTGCCGTCGAGCGTCAGGGCCGCGACCCCGCTTTTCATGCCTGCGATCCACCCGCCGCTGCGCCGCGGGACCAGCCAGCCCACCATCTCCGGCATGTCCCAGCGGCGGCACACACTGGTGGCCGGAACGTACGCGTGGACGGCGGGACTCTTGATGTCGACGAAGTAGACCGTCTGGTCGCCTTCGTTCCACACGACACCTTCGCCGAGCGTGCAGCGTGCGTCCCAAACGAGATCGGCTCGCATCGTGGTGCCCCGGATCGCCCGCGCTAGCCGGGCACGAACTCCCAACGCAGGAACCCGCGCCAGCGTTGGCCGGGCACGGCGAAACAGTCGCTCCACGGGCTCCATTCGGGATGGTTGGGCGAGTCGGGCGGCAGGCCCGGCTCCAGCGCGAGGCCCGCATAGCGCGGGTACGTGCCGCCGCCGCGCCGTGACACGCCTTCGAGGAAGTTGCCGCTGTAGAACTGCAGCGCCGGCTGATCGGTGTAAAGGCGCGCGCGCAGGCGGCCGTCGGCAGACTCCATCTCGGCCGCCGGCAGGTCGCCCGAGCGACAGGCCACGTCGAGCAGGAACGCGTGGTCGTATCCCTGCGCCTGCCGCTGCTGCTCGCTCGCAAGGAAGTCGCGGTCGATGCGGTGCAGGCCGCGGAAGTCGAAGTCCTCCGGCACCGGTTCCAGCGTGCCGAGCGGAATCCGCTGCGCGTCCACCGGCACGTAACGATCGGCGGCGATGCGCAGGCGATGGCCGCGGCAGTCGGTCTGCTCGGCATCTAGGTTGAACAGCGCGTGATTGGTCAGCGCGAGCGGCGTCTCGCGCGTCACGTCGGCCTCGAAGTCGACGCGCAGGCCGAAGTCGCTGTCGAGTCGATACGTGACCCGCACATCGACGGCGCCCGGGAAACCCTGGTCGCCGTCCGGCGAATGCAGCGTCATGGCGATCTGCTCCGCATCGGCCGCAACGATGTTCCAGCGCCGGTGATTGAAGCCCTCCGGACCGCCGTGCAGCTGGTTTCCCCACTGGTTCGGCACCAGTTGCACCTCGACGCCGTGGCGCACGTAACGCGCGCGGGCGACGCGGTTGGCGTAGCGACCGACGGTCGCACCGAAGAAGCCGGCGCCGCCGAGATAGCGGTCGAGATCTTCGTATCCGAGCAACGCTTCGCGCCGGGTGCCGTCGCGCAGCGGTACCCGGCACGAGACCCAGGACGCGCCCAGATCCGTGATTTCGCAGCGCAGGCCGCGCGGCCGTTCGAGTACCTGGACCAGTCCCGCGCTCATGGCCGGCGACGCCCTGCTACTTGTTCTTGTTGTAGACATCGACGTACACGGCGGCCAGCAGGACGAGGCCCTTGATCACCTGCTGGTAGTCGATGCCGACACCGAGGATCGACATGCCGTTGTTCATCACGCCCATGATGAAGGCACCGATGACGGCGCCCATCACCTTGCCGACGCCGCCCGAGGCGGAAGCACCGCCGATGAAACAGGCGGCGATCACGTCGAGCTCGAAGCCGAGGCCGGCCTTCGGCGTGGCCGTGTTCAGGCGCGCGGCGAAGACGAGGCCCGCCAGCGCAGCGAGCACGCCCATGTTCACGAACGTGTAGAACGCCAGCCGCTCGGTCTTGATGCCCGAGAGTTTTGCCGCTTTCGCGTTGCCGCCCAGTGCGTAGACCCGCCGCCCGATGGTGGTGCGGTTGGTGGCGAAGTCGTAGAGCAGCATCAGCGCGCCCATCACGATCAGGACGTTCGGCAGGCCCTTGTACGAGGCGAGCAGGTAGCTCAGGTAGACGAGGATCGCGGCGAACACCAGGTTCTTGGTGATGAAGAGCAGCCATGGCTCCTCTTCCATGCCGTAGCTGATCCGGCTGGCGCGGCTGCGCACGCGCGAGACCAGCATCAGCACCGCGACCGCGGCGCCGAGCAGGAGCGAAGTCAGGCGCAGCCCTTCGACATGGAAGAAGTCCGGAACGAAACCGGAGCTGATCAGCTGGAACTGGGTCGGGAAGGGCCCGACCGACTGGCCCTGCAGCAAGGCCAGCGCCAGGCCCTTGAACACCAGCATCCCCGCCAGCGTGACGATGAACGACGGGATCCTGGCGAACGCGACGAACCAGCCCTGCACGCCGCCGATCAGCGCGCCGGCGAGCAGGCAGATCAGCACCGCCGGCACGAAGTGCAGGCCGTACTCGACCATCAGCACCGCTGCCAGCGCGCCGATGAAGCCGCACACCGAGCCCACGGAAAGATCGATGCACCCGGCCACGATCACCAGCAGCATGCCGAGCGCCATGATGACGATGTAGCTGTTCTGCAGCACCAGGTTCGTGAGGTTCAGCGGCTGCAGCAGCGTGCCGTCGGTCATGAACTGGAAGAACACCATGATCGCGACCAGCGACAGCAACATGCCGTACTCGCGCATGTTGTGCTTGAGGTAGTCGAGATAGCTGGCGCGGACCGTGGACGCCGAGGCCTCGGCTGGCGCCGCTGCACCGGCACTGCCGTGCTCGACGAGGCTCTGCTGGGCCGTGGCCTGACGTTCCATCTCAGTGGCTCCCCGCCTTGACGATGGCGCGCATGATCTTTTCCTGCGAAGCCTCGGCCACCGGAAACTCGGCGACGAAGGCGCCTTCACACATCACGTAGATCCGGTCGCACATGCCGAGCAGTTCCGGCATCTCCGACGAAATCAGCATGACGCACCGGCCCTCCTCGGCCAGGCGCGCGATGATCGAGTAGATCTCGAACTTGGCCCCGACATCGATGCCGCGCGTCGGCTCGTCGAGCATCAGGAGCTGCGGGTCGGCGAACAGCCACTTGCTGAGCACGACCTTTTGCTGGTTGCCGCCCGACAGGTTGACCACCTGCTGGAAGACGTTGGCGCAGCGGATGTTGAGCTTGCGCCGGAAGTCGGTGGCCACCACGTACTCGCGCCCGCGATCGACGATGCCGCGTGGCGCCACCGCGGGCAGGTTGGCGAGCGTGGTGTTCCTGCCCACCTCGTCGTTCAGCACCAGGCCTGCGCCCTTGCGATCTTCGGTGACGTAGGCGATGCCGTGCCCGACCGCCTTCTCGATCGTGCTGACGTCGATCTCCTGGCCCGCGCGCAGCACCTTGCCGCTGATGCGCCGGCCGTACGAGCGGCCGAACAGGCTCATCGCGAACTCGGTGCGCCCGGCGCCCATGAGCCCGGCGATGCCGACGATTTCGCCGCGCCGGATATTGAGGTCGATGCCCTTGATCACCGGCCGCGCCGGATGCAGCGGATCGAACACCTGCCAGTCCTTGACCTCGAACAGCGTGGCGCCGAGCTGCGGCGACCGGCGCGGATACCGGTCGGCCATCGGCCGCCCGACCATGCTGCGGATGATGTGGTCCTCGCTCGCCGGGCCGGCGCGGCAGTCGAGCGTCTCGACGGTAACGCCGTCGCGCAGGATCGTGATCGAGTCGGCCACCTTGGCGATCTCGTTCAGCTTGTGCGAGATCAGGATGCAGGAGATGCCGTGCGCGCGCAGGTCGCGCAGCAGCTCGAGCAGCGCGTCGCTGTCGCTTTCGTTGAGGCTGGCGGTCGGCTCGTCGAGGATCAGCAGCTTCACGTCCTTGGCGAGCGCCTTGGCGATCTCCACCAGCTGCTGCTTGCCGACGCCGAGGTCGCCCACCAGCGTGCTCGGCGACTCCGCGAGGCCGACTTTCTTCAGCAGTGCCTGCGTCCTGCGATAGGCGGTCGGAAAATCGATGACGAAGGGTCCGAACGGACCCCCGATGCGCGGCTCGTTGCCGAGGAAGATGTTCTCGGCGATCGAGAGCTGCGGCACCAGCGCCAGCTCCTGGTGAATGATGATGATGCCGAGCTTCTCGCTGTCGCTCACGTCGCGGAAGCGCCGCTCCCGGCCTTCGAAGCGGATCGCACCGGTGTAGGAATCGTACGGATAGACCCCGCCCAGCACCTTCATCAGCGTCGACTTGCCGGCGCCGTTTTCGCCGACCACGGCATGGATCTCGCCGCTGCGCACCACGAGATTGACGTTATCGAGCGCGCGCACGCCGGGAAATGCCTTGGTGATCCCCTGCATCTCGAGGATCGCCTCCATGCGGTCTCCTTGTTTGCGCAGGCGGCGCAGGGCGCAATGCGCTGCGCCCCGCGCTTGCGTCATTCTGCCGATGCTACTTCAGCTGGCTCTCCTTGTAGTAGCCGCTGTCGACGAGCACCTTCTTCCAGTTCGACATGTCGACCGCCACCGGCTTGAGCAGGTACGAGGGCACGACCTTGATGCCGTTTTCGTAGGTCTTGGTGTCGTTGATCTCGGGCTGCTTGCCGGAGAGGATGGCGTCGGTCATGTTGACCGTGACGCGGGCGAGATCACGCGTGTCCTTGAACACGGTCGAGGTCTGCTCGCCGCGCAGCATCGACTTGATCGACGGAATCTCCGCGTCCTGGCCGGTCACGACGGGGCAGGCCTGCTGGGCCGTGCAGTAGCCGACGCCCTTGAGCGAGGAGAGGATGCCGATCGAAAGGCCGTCGTAGGGCGACAGGACCGCGTCGACCTTGTCCTTGCCGTAGAACGCGGACAGCAGATTGTCCATGCGGGCCTGCGCCACTGCGCCGTCCCAGCGCAGCGTGCCGACCTTGTCCATGCCCATCTGCTTGCTGCGCACCACCAGCTTGCCGCTGTCGATGTAGGGCTTGAGCACGCTCATCGCGCCGTCGTAGAAGAAGAACGCGTTGTTGTCGTCCGGCGAACCGCCGAAGAGCTCGATGTTGAACGGCCCCTTGCCCTGCTTCAGGCCGAGCTTGTCGACGATCGAGCCGGCCTGCAGCACGCCGACCTGGAAATTGTCGAAGGTCGTGTAGTAGTCGACGTTCTTCGAGCCGCGGATCAGGCGGTCGTACGCGATCACCTTGACGCCCTTGTCCGCCGCCTTCTGCAGCGCGTTCGACAGCGTGGTGCCGTCGATGGCGGCGATGATCAGAACCTTGGAGCCCTTGGTGATCATGTTCTCGACCTGGGCCAGCTGGTTCGGAATGTCGTCCTCGGCGAATTGCAGATCCGGCTTGTAGCCCTTCTCCTTGAAGTACTTGACCATGCTCTCGCCGTCGGAGATCCAGCGCGCCGACGACTTGGTGGGCATGGAAATTCCGATCAATCCCTTGTCCTGCGCCATGGCTGCCGGCGCGAGGGCAATGAGGCCCGCGACGGCAGCGGCCAACATCGACTTGATCTTCTTCACGTTGAGTCTCCTTCCCTCTCTCAGTAGGTGTGATCACCGCTCGGGCGACGGGGGCCGCCCGCTTCAGGCGCTGGTGTACGAAGTCTTGACCACGGTGTAGAACTCGCTGGCGTACCTGCCCTGTTCGCGCGGACCGTAGCTCGACCCCTTGCGCCCTCCGAACGGCACGTGGAAGTCGACGCCCGCCGTGGGCAGGTTCACCATCACCATGCCGGCCTCGGCATAGCGCTTGAAGTGGGTGGCGCGTTCGAGCGAGCGCGTGCAGATGCCGGCGCACAGGCCGAACGGCGTGTCGTTGGCGAGCGCGAGCGCATGGTCGTAGTCGTCGGCGCGCACGACGCATGCCACGGGGCCGAAGATCTCCTCGCGCGCGATCCGGTGGTGCGGCTGCGCGACGAACAGGGCCGGTCCGAGGAAGTGGCCCTTGGTCGGCCGCTCGAGCACCTCGCCGCCGGTGATGAGCTGCGCGCCCTCTTCGCGTCCGATCTGCAAGTAGCGCAGGTCCTGGGCCAGCTGCTCGCTGCTCGCCACCGGGCCGATCTCGGTGTCGCTTGCGAGCGCGTGCCCGACGCGCAGGTTCGCGGTGCGCACGCGCATCGCCTCGACGAACCGGTCGAAGATCGCGCCTTCGACGATGATCCGGCTCGAAGCCGTGCAGCGCTGGCCGGTGGAGAAAAAGGCGCCCTGGATGGCGCAGTCGACCGCACGTTCGAGCGCGGCATCGGCCAGCACCACCAGCGGGTTCTTGCCGCCCATCTCCAGCTGCACCTTGGCGCGCCGCTCGCCGGCGGCCTTGATTACCTCCGATCCGGTGGCGACCGAGCCCGTGAAGCTGATCGCGTCGACCAGCGGACTGTTGACGATCGCCTGTCCCACCTGCCGGCCGCTGCCCATCACCAGGTTGAACGCTCCGGCGGGCAATCCCGCGCGGCTGATGATCTCGGCAAGCTGCCAGCCGCAGGTCGGCACCAGCTCGGCAGGCTTGAAGACCACGGTATCGCCGTATGCCAGCGCGGGCGCGATCTTCCAGGCCGGGATCGCAAAGGGGAAGTTCCAGGGCGTGATCAGTCCGACCACGCCGACCGGCTCGCGCGTGATGTCGACTTCCACGCCAGGGCGGACCGATGCCACCTTCTCGCCCCCGATCCGCAGCGCTTCGGCAGCGAAGAACTTGAAGATCTGGCCGGCACGGTTGGCCTCGCCGATCGCCTCCGCCAGCGCCTTTCCTTCCTCGCGCGCCAGCAGGCGGCCGAGCTCTTCCTTACGCGCGAGGATCTCGGAGCCGACGAAATCGAGGACGTCGAAGCGGCGCTGTGGCGTGCTGTCGGCCCAGGCTCTGCGCGCGCCGGCCGCCGCGCGAATCGCATCTTCGGTCTGACGTGCGTCGCCGCGGGCGAAATCGCTGACCGGGTCAGCCGCGTCCGACGGGTTTCCGCTCTCGCCCAGCGTGACACCGGTTTCCCAGTGCCCATTGATGTACTGCTTGCAGGTAGCAAGCATCCGGCCGCCCTCTTTCGCCAGCGCCACCCTCCGGCGGCTGCAGGGCCCGAATCCTAGGGACCGAATCCATAACCGACCAATAGTTTTTGGACGATCATTGATATCCGTTTCTGCATCGGTCCCCCGACATGTCGACGAGCTACACGCACTGGTTCATTCGCGCCCGCCTGAAGACGCGCCAGCTGCTCCTGCTGCAGGCCCTGGCCGAGGAGGGCAACATCCATGGCGCAGCGCGGGTCATGAGCATGACCCAGCCGGCTGCCTCGAAGCTGCTGAAAGACCTCGAGGATGTGCTCGGCGTCGAGCTGTTCGAACGCCTGCCGCGCGGCATGCGCCCCACCTGGTACGGCGAGTCGATGATCCGGCACGCGCGCATGGCGCTCGCCAGCCTCAACCGCGCCTACGACGAAGTCGAAGCGTTGCGCGCAGGTCGCTTCGGCCATGTCAGCGTGGGCGCGATCACCGCGCCGGGCATCACGTTGATGCCGGCGGCGGTGGCCCAGGTCAAGGCCCAATACCCGACGCTGCGGGTGTCGCTGCAGATCGAGACCAGCGACGTTCTGCTGGAGCGGATCGCGCAGGATCGCCTCGACATCATGGTCGGACGCCTGTTCGAGCGGCACGACAAGTCGGACCTGCGCTATGAGGCGATCGCCGAGGAGCCGGTGTGCGCGATGGTGCGCAACGGCCATCCGCTGCTTGCCGTCAGCCGGCTCGGCCTGCGCGACCTCGTCAGCGCCGGATGGATCGTTCCTCCGGCGGGCAGCGTGTTGCGCCACCGGTGGGAGCTGATGTTCCAGGAAGAGGGGCTCGATGCGCCTGAGAACCTGATCGAGACCGCCGCCCTGCTCTTCGTCACCCGCATGCTGCGGCAGAGCGATCTCGTCACGGTGCTGGCGGCCGACGTCGGGCAGTACTACGCCGACCACGGCGTCGCCGCCATCCTGCCCATCGAACTGCCGTGCAAGATGGATGCGTTCGGGCTGATCACGCGCACCGACCGCCTGCTCTCTCCGGCTGCGCAGGTGATGCTGCAGGCGATCAAGCAGGCGGCGGTCAACGCCTACGGCGTCAGGCTGAGCGGTGTCGCCTCCCCGAATCCGACGCCCGCAGTCGCGGAGCCCTCGGCCGCCGGTGGATGATGCGGTGCGCCCGCGACCATTCACGAAGTACGGCGTCATCATTGCGTCCGTGCCGCGGGTCAACGGCCGCAGCCATCGAATCGCAACCTGAATTCCACGCGGAGCCGCCATGCTCACAAACGATTTCACGGTCCTCGATGATCGTTTCCTCAAGCTCGTGCTCGGCAACATCCATCTCGAGAAACTGTGGACCGGATGTCGCTGGGCCGAGGGTCCCGCGTATTTCCCGGCCGGCCGCTACCTCGTCTGGTCGGACATTCCGAACAACCGCATGCTGCGCTTCGACGAAACCGACAACTCGGTCTCCGTGTTCCGCCAGCCGAGCAACAACAGCAACGGTCACACCGTCGACCGCGAGGGCCGGCTCGTTTCCTGCGAGCACCAGTCGCGCACTGTCACCCGCACCGAACATGACGGATCGCGCACGATTCTCGCGCGTGCGTTCCAGTCCAGGCGCCTGAACTCGCCGAACGACGTCGTGGTCAAGTCCGACGGCTCGATCTGGTTCAGCGATCCCAGCTACGGCATCGACTCCGACTACGAAGGCGACGCCGCCGCGTCCGAGATCGGCGCCTCGAACGTCTATCGGATCGATCCGGCGAGCGGCGAGTGCGCCGCCGTGGCGACCGATTTCGTGCAGCCGAACGGGCTCGCGTTTTCGCCCGATGAACAGTTCCTGTACGTCGCCGACACCGGCGCGACCCACGTCACGGACGGACCGCGTCACATACGCCGCTTCAACGTCGGGCGCGACGGCCGCTCGCTTACCGGCGGCGCGGTGTTCGCGACGTGCTCGGCCGGCCTGTTCGACGGCTTTCGCATCGACGTGCACGGCAACCTGTGGAGCAGCGCCGGCGACGGCGTGCACTGCTACGACCCGGGCGGCGCACTGCTCGGCAAGATCAGGATCCCGGAAGTCGTCGCCAACGTGTGCTTCGGCGGGCCGAAGCGCAACCGCCTGTTCATCTGCGCCACGACGTCGCTATACGCCGTGTACCTCAGAACGGCGGGCGCGCTGCGCCCCTGACCGCGGCTCAACGCCCCCACCGCAGCACGAGCGGATCGAGCCGGCGCGCGTTCTCGATCAGGCCCGCGCGCACGGCAGGATGCAGCGCCGGCAGCGGGTGGCGCGGCGCGTCGCACCCGATCACGCCGCCTTCCTTCATCAAGGCCTTCGCCGCGAGCAGGCCGCATTGGCGGTTCTCGAAATTGATCAGCGGCAACCAGCGCCGATAGTGCTCGAACGCTTCGTCGCGGCGCCCCGCCGCGAACGCGTCGACGATGAGGCGGAATCCATCGGGGTACGCGCCGCCGGTCATCGTCCCGGTTGCGCCGGCCTCGAGGTCCTGCATCAGGGTGATGCCCTCCTCGCCGTCCCAGGGACCCTCGATCGCGTCGCCGCCGAGGCGGATCAGCTCGCGCAATTTCGCGGCGGCGCCCGCCGTTTCGATCTTGAAATACGCGACCTGTTCGATATCGCGCGCGATGCGCGCCAGCAGTGCGGCCGACAACGGCGTTCCGGCCACCGGTGCATCCTGGATCATGATCGGGATCCTGATCGCGCCGGAGACCGCGCCGTAGAACTCGTAGATCTTCTCCTCGGCGACCCGGATCGTCGCGCCGTGATACGGCGGCATCACCATCACCATCGCGGCACCGGCGTCGGCGGCTCGGCGGCTGCGCGCCGCGCACACCTGCGAGCTGAAATGCGTCGTGGTCACGATGACCGGCACGCGACCGGCGATGTGGGCGAGCAGCGTGCTCGTGAGCGTCTCGCGCTCGTCGTCGCCTAGCGCGAACTGCTCCGAAAAGTTGGCGAGGATACAAAGTCCGTTCGACCCCGCGTCGATCATGAAATCGACGCAACGCTTCTGGCTCGCGAGATCCAGGCTGCCGTCTTCCTTGAAGGTCGTCGGCACGACCGGAAACACGCCGCGGTAGCGCGGCGTCTGCATGCTGTTCATTTCTCCCCTCCATGCTTGCCAGGCGCCGCTTGGGTCCACGCCGCGACGAACGCCTGGGCCCGGCGCGCCAGCTCCTCGAGTGCGATGCCGGGACCGAACAACGCGCCGCCGATGCCGAAGCCGTTCGCACCCGCCTCGCGCCAGCGCGCCATCGCATCCGGCGTGACGCCCCCCACCGGCCAGGCCAGCGTGCCTGCGGGGAGCACCGACAGGAGCGCGCGCAGGCCCGCCGGCGACAGCGTTTCCGCGGGGAACAGCTTCAACGCATCCGCTCCCGCGCGCAGCGCCGCGAACGCCTCGGTCGGAGTAAAGACGCCCGGAACGACACGCATGCCACGCGCACGCGCATGCGCCACCAGTCCCGTATCGAGGTGCGGAGAGACGATCAGCGCCCCCCCGGCCGCGGCGACGGCATCGACCTGCCCGACCTCGGTCACGGTGCCGGCGCCCATCAACGCGTCGGGTGGCGCGACGCCTGCGAGGGCCTCGATGCCAGCCAGTGCTCCCGGCCGATTCAGCGGGACCTCCAGGGCGCGGAATCCAGCGTCGAACAGGACGCGGCCGACCGCCGCCGCACGCTCGCTCTCCAGCCCGCGCAGGATCGCGATCAGAGGCGGTGCCGGCGGCCAGGCGGCCTGGTTCATTGGAGTTCCGTGAGCGGTGCGCGCTGCGCCGGGATCAGCCTGCGCGCTTCCTGCCCGCGGGCCGCGCCTTGCGAACGATGAAATCGTCGGTGCTGCCCAACAGCCGCCTCACGGCAAGCCGCGCCCGCTGCGGCTGGCTGCGCCGGATCGCCTCTTCGATGCGCTGGTGCAGGTCTTGCGCGTGCGCCAGATCGTCGTGGTCGCGAGTCGTGACCTCGAACAGCGCGCCAAGGGCGGATTCGATGAGGAATCCGAACGGGATCAGGAACTCGTTGCCGGCCGCCGCCAGGATCGCGCGGTGAAAGCGCACGTCCGCATCGATGCGCCGGACCAGGGTCGGCGCCGAACCCATCTCGGCACAGGCGGTCGAGATCGCGGTCATCTGCAAGGCAGTGCGCTTGCTCGCGGCCAGTGCCGCCGCCTCCGGCTCGATGATGCGGCGCATCTCCTGCACCGCGCGCAGGAAATCGCCCTTCGCCCGCATCGCCGAATACCAAACGAGCACGTCGCGATCCAGGAGGTTCCAGCGCTCGCGCGGCTCGACCGTGGTGCCGACGCGCGGCCGCGAGATGAGCAGTCCCTTGCCCCCCAGCACCTTGATCGACTCGCGCACCGCCGAGCGGCTGACGCAGAATTGCCGCGACCACTCGGCCTCGTTCGGCAGCACCTCGCCCGGCGCGAACTCGCCCGACAGGATGCGCGAGCCGATCTCGCGCGTGACGGCCACGTGGAGCCGCGCTCCGCGATACCGCGCGATGACACGTGCGCTCTTCGCGATCGCGCGCGTGCGCCCGTCGAGCAGGCGCGCGTCGGGCCGAGCGCGCGCCCGGATGACATGCGGGGACGTGAGTTGCGCGTGCGTGCGCGGTTGAGCGGATCGCATGGGCTGGTCAGTCCCGTTGTCGCCTCCCGATCCCGGGCACGGTGCGATCGCTGCGGATCGCCTCGCGCGGGCGCCGCGCGCCGAAGTGTTTCGTTCCTGCCTGGATGTCGAGCGCGGTCATATGGCGGCGCAGGATGGCGGCTTTCGCACGGTTTGGCAAGGCGCGCCGCCCGGCCCTCGATTCACTTGTCCGACAAATGGAGGAAACCGGGTAGTGGTCGCGCAGCGCGGCGGCGCGCGCCTCGGAACGCGTGCCGGCCCGGATCCCGGTCGTCAGCCGCTGTGCGAAATGATGCGCGCGTAGTCGGTGCGCGCCGTGCGGCCTCCGGCCTCGGCCTCCTCGTGCACCTTGTGGCGTGCCGCAGCCTGCACAGGACCGCCGTGGCGCATTGCCACGCCGGTCGCGAGGATGTCGATGACGACCATGTAGAGCAGCCTGCTGATCATCGGCATGTGCAGACTGACGTCTTCGGGATGGTCGATGGCGATGGTGACCGTGGCCTTCTTCGCGAGCGGAGCGTGGCTCGGCGTGATCGCGATGACCGCCGCGCCGGCCGCCATCGCCATGTCGACCGCCTTCAGGAGTTCGGCGATCTTGCCCGATCCGGACACGACGACCATGACGTCACCGGTCCCGATCGCGTTGGCGGCGAGGATCTGCAGCCGCGAATCCGTGTAGGCGGCAGCCGGCACGCCGAAGCGCAGGAACTTGTATTGCGCGTCCTGCGCGATCACGCCGTAGTTGCCCAGCGCGAGGAAGTCGATGCGGCGCGCGTTCAGCAGCAGGCCGATGGCGCGGTCGACGGCGTCGCTGTTCAACTGGTCGCGCACCTGGAGCACCGCCGCCGCGGTGTTGTCGAGGACCTTCGCGCCCAGCTCGTGCGTCGAGTCGGTGCGCTTGACCTGCGTGTGCGTGACCGGAATGGTTCCGGTCAGGCCTGAGGCCAGCTTGAGCTTGAAGTCGGATAGTCCCTCGCAGCCGAGCGAGCGGCAGAACCGGACCACCGTGGGCTGGCTGACGCCGGCGCGCGTCGCGATCTCCATGATCGGATCGTTCAGCACGCTGCGCGGCTGGCTCATCACGAGGTCGGCCACCCGTCGCTCGGCCGCCGACAGCGAGTCGCGCGACAGGCGCACGCGATCGAGCAGCGTCGATGCGGCACCGCGCTTGCGCAACTCGCCGTCGAGGATCGCCGACGTCCCGCTGAACGTGGCGGTGTCGGAAGTGACGACGAACGTGGGAATGTTCGCGACGTATTTCGACAGGCGCCCCATTGCTTCGAAGCGGCTGCGGAAGCCGGACTTGTCGAAGTAGCTGCCCAGCCGCGGCACGATGCCGCCGCCGATGTAGACACCGCCGAAAGCGCCCAGCGTCACGGCGACGCCAGCGGCCGCGGTTCCAAGCAGTTCGCAGAAGACCTCGAGCGTCTCGGCGCATATAGGGCATTCGCCGGCCAGTCCGCGTTGGGTGACCTCCGGGGCCTTGAGTGCCTCGGCGGGTCGCTTTTGTTGCTCGGCGAGCGCACGGTAGATGAGTTCGATCCCCGCGGCCGATACCAGGCGCTCTTCCGAGACGTGCGGGTAGTGGCGCCACGCGTGCTCGAGAATCGTCATCTCGCGCGCGTTCTGCGGCGCGAAGCTGATGTGGCCGCCTTCTGAAGCCAGCGAGATCCAGCCGTCGTCGGCGGGGATGAGTCCCGAAACCCCGAGGCCCGTTCCGGCGCCGACGAGTCCGATCACGCTGCGTTCGCGCGCCGTGCCGCCACCGACCTGCCGGAACTGGCTGCGCTTGAGATATGGCAAGCCCATCGCGAGCGCGGTGAAGTCGTTCACGACCAGCAGCGTGCTGAAGCCGACCGCCTGGCGCGTCTCCTCGATCGAGAACTGCCAGTGGTAGTTGGTCATCCGCACCATATCGCCTGCGACCGGGTTGGCGATCGCAATCGCCCCATGACGGATGTCGTGGGCGTCGACCATGGCGATGTAGGCGCGCAGCGCCGACAGGAAATCGGGGTAGTCGGCGCACCGAAGCGCCTTGATCTCGCCGAATACGCCGCGCACGCGTTCGATCGCGAAACGCGCGTACGTGCTTCCGATGTCTGCAAGCAGCTTCGCTTCGCTCGAGGCCGACATGGTGCGCTCAGCCGTCGATGCCGGACGCGAGTAATGCAACTTCGTCGTGCACGGGGACCGGAACTCGAGTCCGATCGATGCGAATCATCTCGTCCGACCCATCACCGAATGGCCGTGCCGCTCGCGGCCCCGATGTCTTGCCGGCATCAACGATGTAGGCAGTCCAGGGCATAAATCTGTAAGCCAATTACAAGCGTTGCTTTTACGCACTTGTCAGCGTGGCATTGATCAAGATCATTTTTTCCATTCATCTCAGTGACTTGTGAAGGAGAGCCGTGGCAGATCGCCTCGCTCTGCCACTCGCATGCATGGTATGTCGATTGCGGACGCATGTAGTTTTGTTACGCTACTCCGCGTTCGGTGCTACAAGCAAGCGGAAAAGAAAGAACGTGGCCGTCCATCGGCCGATCGATGGCTGCGGAACATCTGTGTTTCGCTGTGCGCGCGATGCTGCGGCGAGCCGATCCCAAAGCGGTGGACCCTCTGACGATGGCAGCGGAAAACGCCCTCTACCCGTGGTTGGTTGCCGATAT
>DATJUX010000004.1:0-16308 GCA_035502095.1 Burkholderiaceae bacterium | reverse complement strand
ATGGGGACGAAGTTTCAGTCGATGCTCGATGTCACCATCGTGTACCCGGACGGCGTACCGACATTCTGGCAATTTCTCTGTGGCCGGGTCCGCCGCGTCATCGTGCACGTGCAGCAGGTTCCGATTCCGCGCGAGTTCTGCATCGGCGATTATGGCGAAGATGCCACCTTTCGCGGCACGTTCCAATTGTGGCTCGCACGGCTGTGGGAAGAGAAGGACCGCCGCATCGACGATCTGGTCGCGGCGGGCGCCCGACGCGCCGCGGAGCGTCGATAACGCGCTTCCTGAAAGTACCTGCCGCCTGCTCTTAGGCGGCGCTGGACGTTGGGTGACGCTTGTTCGAGTCCCGCGAACGGCGGTAGGCATAGTCTCTTGGCGAGAAACCAGTTCCCGCTCTTGACAACGGAGTCGCAATAACGTTTCAAGAAGACATCGACGAGGTCAAGGGTCGCATCGCCAAAGCAGAGTCCGCACGCGAGACCTGGCGACTCGCCGGTGAGAAGGAGAAGTACCTCGAGGCCTACTTCATGGTGGAAGCGCTGGAGTATCAGCTCGACCAACGGATGCGCCAGCCGAGGTAACCGAAATCCTCGGCCGGCAAGTGCGGGAGACACACCGTTCACGCTGACGATGATCGGCCTTCCCGTGCAGATATGCGAGAACGGGCACGGGCACTTTGCTCATTCCGAGATGGCCTCGAGCACCTGGTTCGCTTGACCGAAGACGTACGCGGCAAGACCAGATCGAGGATCACGCGAAACACCAGCCGGTCGGCTTCGGTACTGCCTGCTTCGAAGTGAATTGATTCACCCGAGAACGACCTTGACCTGATGCGTCCGCGCATCGTCAAGCAGCGCGAAACCCTGCTCGGGGTCTGCAAGCCGCACGCCGTCGACATCGATGAGCATCAGCGCCGCCCCGCGCGCGACAGTGCGCGCGTTTTCGACGCTGATTTCGTAGTTCGCCGAACCATGGCGGTAGCGAACCCGAAACCCCGGCCAGCGCGGTGGAATACAGGGAGCCACGCACAGCGTGTCGCCGCGCCGAGTCACGCCCAGCAGACATTCGAGCCCCGCGCGGTACATCCAACCCGCCGCGCCCGTGTACCAGGTCCAGCCGCCGCGGCGAGCGTGTGGCGGCTCCGCGTAGATATCGGCGGCCATGACATACGGTTCGACCTTGTACGCATGTACGCCGGCGCGGGTCGAGGTGCGGTTGACCGGGTTGAGCATGGCGAACAGCTCCGCGGCCCGTTCGCCGTTCTTCAATTCGGCGTGCGCCATCACGCACCACACCGCCGCGTGCGTGTACTGGCCGCCATTTTCGCGCACGCCCGGGAGATAGCCTTTGATGTAGCCGGGATCCTTGCCGGCATTGTCAAACGGCGGGGTGAAGAGCAGCACGAGATCGTCGCCGGGCCGAACCAGATACGCGTCGACCTCCTCCATGGCACGCCGCGCCCGCATCGGGTCGGCCGCACCGGACAGCACGCTCCAGCTCTGCGCAATCGAGTCGATCCGGCACTCGGCATTGCTCGCCGAGCCGAGCGGCGTTCCGTCGTCGAAGTACGCGCGCCGATACCACGCGCCATCCCAGCCTTGACCTTCCGCGGCGGCCTGCAGCCGCGCGGCATGTTCCCGCCAGCGCGCCGCCTTTGCAGAGGCACCGCGTTGCTCGGCAAGCAGCGCGAAGTCGAGCAACGTTGCGTAAAGGAACCAGGCCAGCCAAACACTTTCGCCTCTGCCTTGATCGCCGACCCGATTCATCCCGTCGTTCCAGTCGCCCGAGCCCATGAGCGGCAGGTCGTGAGCGCCGACAAGCAGGCTGCGATCCAGTGCACGGACGCAGTGTTCGAACAGCGTGCCGGATTGCCCGGCGACATCGGGCGTGAAGTACGCATCGTGCTGAGCGGACTCGAGTTCCGGCGCGTCGAGATACGGGACTTCCTGGTCGAGCACCGCCGCATCACCGGTTGCCGCGACGTAGTGGGCTGCGACGTACGGCAGCCATATCCGATCGTCCGAACAACGCGTGCGGACGCCACGGCCGCTGGGTGGATGCCACCAATGCTGCACGTCGCCCTCGACGAACTGCCGCGCACCGGCGCGCAGCAGTTGCGCGCGCGCAGCCTGCGGCAGCGTGTGCACCAGCGCCATCGTGTCCTGCAACTGATCACGAAACCCATAGGCACCGCCCGCCTGATAGAAGGCTGCGCGCGCCCACAGGCGGCAGGCGATCGTCTGGTACTGCAGCCAGCGGTTGAGCATGAGATCGATCGAACGGTCGGGAGTTTCGACCTGCACCTTGCCGATGATCTGGTCCCAGTTGCGCGTCACGTCGGCAAGCACCGCATCCGCGCTCACCGCGCGATAACGCCGCAGCAGAGTGCGCGCCGCGGAGCGGTCGGCAGCCTGCCCGAGGACGAAGGAAACACTGGCGCGCTGACCGGGCTTCAGTTCGAGCACCGTTTGCAGCGCAGAGCAGGGATCGAAGCCCGCTCCGGTTCGCTCGCTCAGAGCGGCGTCGACCATGAGTGCGGCGGGTTTCTCCATGCTGCCGTGGCGGCCGAGGAACTCGGCGCGATCGCACGTATGGGTCGTCTGGGGTGCGTTCAGATCGGCGAACGCGAGTCGCATGCCGAACTCGTCGTGCAGCGGATTGAACGCGAAAATGGCGCCCGTCTGCGCGTCGCTCTCGGTCACGACATACGGCGCACTCTTCGCGCGTGCCGTCCCCAACACCCACTCGACGTAAGCCGTGATCGACAACCGCCGGGGCCGCGATGTGTGGTTGGTGAGCGTGAGGCGGGATAGCTTGACGGGGTCGCTCCAGCTCACGAACTGCAGCAGGTCGCTCGCGATGCCGGCGTGATCGAGCTGAAAGCGGCTGTAGCCCTGGCCATGACGCGCGACATAGGTCGCATGCTCGATCCGGATCGGGGCCGCCGTCGGTGTCCACAATTCGGTGCTCTCCGTGTCGCGGATATATAAGACCTCGCCGGGCGGATCCTTCACCGGATCATTCGACCAGGCCGTCAGCTGGTTCTCGCGGCTGTTCTCCGACCACGTGTAGCCGGCACCAGTCTCCGAAACCTGAAAGCCGAAGTCCGGATTGGCGACGACGTTGATCCACGGCATTGGTGTGCGCTGGCGCGGACCCTGCACGATCACGTATTCGCGGCCATCCTCGGCAAACCCGCCCAGTCCATTGAAGAACTCGAGCGGCGGCAACTCGACCTCGCGAGTTTCCGGGCTGTGCGCCACGCTCGCGGGCTGCACCGAGCGCCTGGCGACATTGAGCCGTTGCAGGCGCAGAACCTGCTCCGCGACACCGCCCTGGCTGCCGATCAACACGGCCCGCGCCACCGTGTGCAGCAGGGCCCGCCCCTCACGTCCGAGCAGATCGGCACGCAGCACGAAGATGCGCCCCGGCGCACCTTGCGCGTCCTGGCCGATGGTCGCCCGGCCCGTGCGCGCCATGCCCTCGAGGAGCGTCTGCAAGTCCTGCACGTAGGAGCCCGCCCTGTCGTTCAGGATCACCAGATCAACGGCGAGTCCCTTCATCTGCCAGTACTCGTGCGCCCGCAAGAGTTGCGAGACGAGATTGCGGTCCTCGATCGCGTCGAGGCACACGAGCACGATCGGGTAGTCGCCGGAAATGCCGTGCGGCCACAGCCGGCTGACACTCAACGTGTTGCCCTTGAGCACATCGCTCGAGGGCCGTGCGGCGGGATCGGAAAAAACAATGCGGTTGGCCAGTTCCTGGTAGAGCAAGGCGTCGCCAGCTTCGATGCCGAGATGGTGCAGCTGCACCTGCGCATGCGTCCATGCGAGCATCGAGATGCGGTCGAAGGTCGAAGCATCGTGGTACTTGTCGGCCAGATCGATGATCGCTTCGCGCGAGGCCGCGACCATGGTCGAGAACACGGTGTGCGCCGTCGCACCCGGCGCCAGGCGCACGCGTACGCGCAGGCTGAGCACGGGATCGAGAACCGGACCGACGGTGTTGGACAGCGGATGCCCATCGAAGACCGCCGCGGGCGAACGAACGGTGCGCCCACGACCGATGAAGCGCGCGCGGTCGGACTCGTACTCGAGGCCCTCGCCGCTGGTGCGGTCGGGAGTGACGACGTGCGCGATCCATAGCGCCGGTTCCTCGGCCTGGCGCGCGCGGCGCGTCGCGAGCAGGCCACGCACTTCCGGCACGTATTCGGTCTGTACGAAAAGATTCGAGAACGCCGGGTGCGCGATGTCGGCCGCGAGCTCGGTCAAGACCACTTCCGCATAGGACGTGATTTCGATCTCGCGCACGCGCGAGCCGTCGTTGGTGATCGTGAGGCGGCGCACCTCGGCGTCATCTTCCGACGCGACAATGACCTCGAGCACCGAGGTGAGCGATCCGTCGCGACGTGTAAACCGCGCTCGATCCTCGGCGAAAACCACGGTGTAGTCATCGGGCTCGACGGCGGTGGGCTGAAACGTGGCCGACCAGGCGCTGCCGCGTTCCACGTCGCGCAGGAAGAGATACGAGCCCCAGGTGTCGGTGGTTGCATCCTCGCGCCACCGCGTAACCGCGAGTCTGCCGCGCTGGCTGTAGCCGGACCCGGCCGCGGTCAGCATCACCGCATACCTGCCGTTGGACAAGAGATGCGTGGCGGCAATCGGCGTGTGCGGCGAGTCGAACTGCCGCGTCGCCGGGCGGATGGTCTCTCTGACCGGCGCCGCCGGCACTTGCTCGAGCCTTGGACGACGATCGGCCACGTCTCGTGGTGGGCGCTCCTGCAACAGCAACTCGGCCGCATGCACCAGGGGATCGTCATGAAAGCGGCGGCGCATGATGCCGTCATGCAGCGCGTTGTCGAAGGCGACCAGCGAGATGCCCTGGTGGTGGGCCATGTAGGCCCGAACGACCGCCGCCGACTGACCCTCCGCGAGGCGCGCCGGCGTGTAGTCGATCGCGTCGTACGGCCCGTACCGGCCAAGGCCACCCTCCGCCTGCAGACGCACGAGGTTGCGCGCCGCCGCCGGGGCCGCGTACATGGCAGCCATCGCTGTCGCATAGGGAGCGACCACGAGATTCTCGCCAAGGCCTCGTTTCAACCCCAGGCTCGGCACGCCAAAACCGGAGTACTGATACGTGAGCGCGCGGTCGCGCTGGTTGTACGCCGACTCCGAGATACCCCACGGAATGCGGTTCTCCTTTCCGTACTCGATCTGCCGCGCGACCACGAGGCGGCACGTCTGGTCGAGCAACGTGCCATGCGGCGTCTGCAGCACCAGCGACGGCATCAGATATTCGAACATCGATCCGGACCAAGACAGTAGGACCGGGCGCCGATGGACCGTGGTCGCAGTGCGGCCCAGGTGGAACCAGTGCGTGGCAGGGACATCGCCCTTGGCGATCGCGACCAGGCTCGCGAGCCGGGCCTCGGAAGCAAGCAGGTCGTAAAAGCCGTCATCGGGCGCCGCATCCTCGACGCGATAGCCGATGGGGAAGAGTTGACGGCCCGTATCGAAAAGAAAGGCGAAGTCCATTTCCGCTGCCATCCGGCGTGCGCGCACGGCCAGCATGTGTATCTGTGCCGCGCGGTCCCTGCAGGCCATGACCCAGCGCGCGGCGGCGGCGATCGTCAGGTCCGGCGCGCCACTTGCGCGCAGGTCTTCGAGGATCCGCGCCGTGGCGTCCACGATTTCGCTGATGCTCGCATCGACGCGCAAGCGCCGGTCCAGCACCTCGAGCCAGGGCCAGCGCACAGGTCCCGCTTGGCGGTCCGCCGCCGGCATGCGCGGTGGGTCGAGCATCTGCACCAACGGCTCGACATCACGGACACCGCTGGCGACGTTGGCACGGAACTCGGTCGCCCAAAGCAGCGCTTCGCTGTCGCTGCCGTCGCCGCGTTCGCCAGCGAAGGTCGTCGCGACGTCGAACAAGAGTGCGGCCTGGCGTGCCAGCGCGTCCCACCGCCGCACCCAGTTGGAGAAGGACAGCGGTACATCGCTCAGCAGACGTTGCGTGTCCGCGAGCGCTGCGTCGACCTGATTGCGGTTGACGATCAGCGTGCGGCGGTCATGGGCGACCGCAGCCAGCGCGCCCCGCAGGAGTTGCAGCGTGTCGCCCAGTCCCTCGCACGCGCGCCCGGTGAACAACGGTTGGTGAGTGCTCTGTTCACATCCCTGGGCTACGGCCAGCAGGTGACCAGCCAGGTTGCCGCTGTCGACGGTGGAAACATACTTGGGATCCAGCGGCCGCAGTTCACGGGTCTCGTACCAGTTGAAGAAATGCCCGCGATAGCGCGGCAAGCGGAGCAGCGTCGCCGACGTTGCTTCGATCCGATCGGCAAGCTCCGCGAGTCCGATCCACCCGAAATCGCGCGCCGCGAGGCACGACAACAAATACAAACCGAAGTTGGTGGGTGAACTGCGCTGCGCGACGACTGGCTGCGGCTGCTCCTGAAAGTTGTCCGGCGGCAACGAGTGATCCGCGGCCGTCACGAACGTGGTGAAGAAGAGCCAGATGCGGCGCGCGGTGCCGCGCAGGTACGCAACCTGCGCCGCGGTCAACTGCTCGGCCGCCTCGAATCGCTGAGGCAGGCTGATGAAGCGCATTACAAGCGGGGCGCTCCACCACGAGGCGATGAACGGTACGACATACGGGAGTGCCTCCGGGTTCGCGAACAGCGCCAGGACAGCGCCTGCCGTGACCACGCCAACCTCGATACGCGGCGGCCATAGCGCATGCGCGAGCGAAAGATTGGAGGCGTCCTTGGCCTGTGCCGCCGTTACCCAGACCAGCATCCTGCGGCGGGTGACATACAGGCGCGCCAGTGTGCAGGTGATCGCGTCCAGCATCAGCCATGCCTGTTGTGCCAGCGTGACGACCGAGATTGCGGTGTGGGCGCAGGCGCGGCCGAGGTCGGCGGCGAGCGCGCGCAGATGGCTGGGGGCCGACGCGTTGCGTCGGCGCGGTACCAATCCCTCCACCAGTGAAAGCAAGCCGGGGAACGCAAGCGCCAGCAGGACGAAGGCGATCCAGACGCCTTGCGGTGCGCCCTGCTGCGCCCAGGCGGCGAGCAGCAGCAGTACACCCGCGATCGGGGAGAGCGTGCGGCGCAAGTTGTCGAACATCTTCCAGCGGTTGATGAGCGAAAGGCCGCTGCCCGCAGAGCCGAGAACCCACGGCAACAGCTGCCAGTCGCCGCGTGCCCAGCGGTGCTGGCGCGACGCTGCAACTTCGGCGCTCGACGGAAAATCGTCGAAGAACTCGACGTCGCTTACCAGCCCGCAGCGAGCGAAGGCGCCTTCGAACAAGTCGTGGCTGAGCACCGTGTTCTCGGGGACGCGTCCCGCGAGCGCCCCCTCGAAGACGTCGACGTCGTACAGTCCCTTGCCGGTATAGCTGCCCTGGCCGAACAGGTCCTGGTACACATCGGAGACGGCGGAAGCGTAGGGATCCAGTCCCGCCGGTGCGGAGAACACACGCTGAAAGATTGTGATTTCGCTGCGCGACGGCAGCGTCGGCGTGACGCGGGGTTGCAGTACGCCATAGCCTCGCACGACCCGGTGCCCCACACCGTCCCATAAAGGTCGATTCAGCGGGTGGGCCGCCGTTCCAATCAGGCGCGTGACCGCTCCAATCGGAAACTTGGTGTCCGCATCGACCGTGACGACATAACGCACGCCGGGGGGAAGGATCGGTTGCGCGCCGTGCGGCGACAGAAAGCTCGTATCGGTCGCGCCACGCAGCAGCCGGTTGAACTCGTGCAATTTGCCGCGTTTGCGCTCCCAGCCCATCCATCTGCGCTCGCTTGCATTCCAGATGCGGGCGCGATGCAGTTGGTAGAAACGCACGCTGCCGGCCTCATCGACGGGTCCGTAATGTGCATTCAGCGCTTCGATTCCTGCAGCTGCGGCAGCGAGCAGTTCGGCATCGCCGGGTACCGTCTCGGCATCGGCGTCGCGCCAGTCCGTGAGCAATGCGAAATACACCTCGCCAACGCGACTCGAGAGAAAGTGCGTCTCGAGGCGCTCGATGTGTTCGGCGATCTCGGTCGCGCTGCCGAGCAACGTCGGCATTACGACGAACGTGCGCAACGACGCCGGAACGCCGTCTTGCAAGGCCAGTCGCGGCAGCGGGCGCGTTGGGAAGACTGCAGCGACCAGCCGATGGGTGACGGCGACTGCCATGTCCGATGCCGGCAACAAGGAGAGGACACCCAGCGCCAGCAACCCGGCCCAGGGCAGCGCGGCGTCGACGCTGGCCAGGATCGGTACCGCTGCAACGCCCAGGGTGAGCAACAGGATCGTGCCGAGATAAACCGGGGTGGCATGCTCCAAGCCGGCACGCACACAGCGCTCGCGCAGGCTGCTTCGATACCGCAGTTCACGTTCCAGTGCCGTGCGGCCTTCTGCGATCAGATAAAAGCCAGGATCTTGCATCCTGGCCTCCCGCACCGGGTCGCGCAGGTCGGCCGGGATCTGTCGGGTCTTCGCGATCACGGCGGCCGCGACCTCGAGTTCCGTGGACATCGAGCCGCGCGCAAGATCCTCGATCGCATGCCGGTAACGATCACGTGTCTTGAAATCCATCGCGACGTAACCTGCGTGTTGCCGCAGCGTCGCGTCGACCAGGCTCGTCTCCTCGAAGAACGAACGCCAATCGAACGCGGCGATCGCGCGCATGCTGATGATCAGGTTGCGCACGGTGAGGTTCGCCGCTGCCTGGCTTGCGTGCTGGCTCTGGACGATTGCGTCGGTGCTTCCGTCTCCAAGGGCCGGCTCGCGGTTGAGCCATTCGAGCAACTCGGTCGTTCCCGCCGCCTGGTAGCGCAGCCGCTGCACCAGTTGCACGGCGAAGGCAGGCCACAAGGCGGCTGAATGCAGGCTCCGGATCGCGTGCTCGATCAAGTCGGACGGTCGCGTGCCCATTTCGGGCGGCAACTCGTCGACGAACTTGTCCGCACCCTGTCGCGCCATCTGCGACCCGACGATGCGCACGGCCAGGCGGCGCAGGTTCTCGACCATGACGATGCGCAGCGAAATCGGCACCGCCCACAGTTCGCCGATCGTGAGCGGCTGGACGCGCTGGTAGGCGCGCACGAAGCGCGCCAACCAGTCGGCGTCGAAGCGGCTATCCGTGTGCGCGACGATGGCCCACGCCACGCCATACACGCGCGGATAACCACGCAAATGTCCTTCCGCGAGTTTCGGCAGCTTGCGGTAGTACGCGGCCGGCAGGTGCTCGCGGATGTCCCGTAGCTGATCCTCGACGACGTGGAAGTTGTCGAGCAGCCATTCGGCGGCGGGCGTGATCGCGCGCTGTTGGCGCGCAGCGTCGCCGATCAGGGCGTGGGCTTCCTGCAGGACCCGCCCGTTTTCCCGTACGCGCGGCACCAGCGCGCACTCGTCCGCCGGATTTTTCGTGACCGTTTGCGCTGCCGCCAGGGTCTGCGCATGCTGCTCGAGGCGCTCGGCGCTGAAGAGCTCCGCGCGGATCGGCTCCTCGAATTGCGCGAAGTCGATCGCCCGGCGATCACGCATCAGGCGCTGGAGGATCTGCAATGTCGTCTTTCCGGGACCTCGGTCCGACCGTCACTCACGCGTGTCTAGTCCTCTGTAGTCGTGGCGCGCCGCCGGCAATCTGGCCGAGCGGCGCAGGTGGGTCCTCGGATGAATTCGGTGCTAGGTGAGCAGTGCCGAATCCCGCCTGGAGGCCGTAAGCGTAGGAATGCTGATGAAGGCGGTGTGCGCTACGCGCGGATGTGCCGCCTCGATCAAGCGATTCGCCGCGGCGTTTCAGTTGCGCTATGAAAGGCGCAACCAAGATCGCAATCAAGGAACAGCGCGCATTTGCGACCGATCCGCGATTGTGTCCGCCAGCGCACAGACATCGTACGCCGATCCCTCGTATGCTCGACTGGAGCGATATGAACGCGGGAGCTGGCATGCAAGCGCGCACAATCAAACAAGACCCATCCGAAGCCGATTTCGATCGCACCAGGGAAGAGGCATTCAGTAACGAAGGCGGAGCGCCGCAGCCCGATCAAGGTACCCAGCCGGCGCTCCCAGGTGAGCGCAATGTCGCGCGCGAAGAGGACCACCCCGATGCGGTGCTCGCCGGGGTGCGTTTTCCGGCAGGGCGTTCGGGCTATCCGAACAACAGGATCACATTCGATTGACACAGCCGGGTCGCCCGACAACGTGGACGAATTTCAAGTGGCAGCCCGAAGAAAGAAATTCATCGACGCGCCGCGCGTGCGCCGGTACCATGCATGGCCCTGCGTTGAGTTGCGCTTTCCTTCGGCTTTCTCTGGCGTGCCGTGATCTTCAGCGGCGGCGTTGCCGGTTTCTCCAGGTCTCCGTTTCCTGATCGTTGGCTTGCTTCGGGCGTTTCCCGCGGCAAAGGATTTTCATTGACCCTTTCTAGGAACGAAAAATGGCTGTCGGTAGTGTCAAGTGCTTCAACGATGCAAGAGGCTTCGGATTCATCATGCCGGAAGAAGGCGGCAAGGACTTGTTCGCGCACTTCTCCGAGATATCCAGGGCGGCGGCTTCAAGTCGCTGACTGAAAGTCAGCGGGTTCAGTTCGTGGTTAAGCAGGTCGCAAAAGGGCCCGCAGGCCGCCGAAGTCCGGGCCGCCTGATCACGCGATCCTAACCGGGCAGCGCGGCGAAACGTCGCGCGCTCTATTGCTTGCGTGCCGCGCGTGCGTGCTTTTGCGCGCCGGCGCGGCGGCCGAGCGAGGTCGCGCTCGATCGCTACCGCGCGGCTTCGATCATTGCGTTATTACCGGAGGGCCTGGCCATGGCGAAGGAAGAAAGTCTCGAAATGAACGGCGTGGTCGGCGAGGTTCTTCCCGACTCGCGCTACCGCGTCAGATTGGACAACGGCCACGAGTTACTTGCTTATTCGGCCGGCAAGATGCGCAAGCATCGCATCCGCATCCTCGCGGGCGACCGGGTTGCGCTGGAACTCTCCCCATATGATCTGAGCAAGGGTCGCATCGTGTTTCGTCACATCGAAGGCAGATCGCCGGCATCGTCGCGGCGCAAGTACTGATCGCCGCGTACGTCCGGCCGGCAACCGGCGAAGCGGTTTGCGGAATCGCGAAGCCGTTGTCGCTCGGTCCACCGCGGCGGCGGCGGGTGTTTGTCCGTAGGGTTGCCTCCCGCAGCGGGGGTTGCATGGAAATCATCCTGGCCGTCACCGCGATCCTGATCGGAATCGCTTTGCTTCTCGGCAGATGTCACTGATTGGCTCGCATTCATCGATAACGGAGTCGCACGATGTATAGGATCGCGATATCGCTCTTCATGTTGTGGCTGCTCGGCGTGGTCTACTCGTACACGTTGGATGGCTTCATTCACGTACTGCCGGTGATCGCACTCGTCATCGCGTCGGTGCAGTATGTCAGGACACGCCCAACGGCCTGAACCTGCATCAGATTGCAATCCTGGCGGCCTTGCGCCGTTGCCGGCCCGGTTCCTGGTCCGCCTCGAGGCGGCTCAATCCGACGGGTCGCGAGGGGGCAGCAGTTCCGGCACCGGGCGGGGCGGTTCGACATCAGAGCGCCGCTCGAATGCACCGCCTTCGCCGGATGTGCGGTACTCCTGCACGATCAAGCGGGCCTTGTTCTCCGAGGTCCCGAGACTTCGCAATGCGTAGTCCGTCAGTCCAAGCGCGAGCTCGCGTCCGCCCATGATCGCTGCACCAACGCCTTGTCGTTCGAGATAGGCGAGCTCTCCGACGCTGTGTGTCCGGACTGCCGTATCGATGCGCGGGTTCGCTTTGCGAGCAAGCTCGAGGATGCGCCGCAGCTGAAACCCCTCGGGCGTCGCGACGATGAGCAGGCGAGCGCGCTCGACACGCGCGGCCTTCAGCACGCCCGCCGCAGTGGCATCGCCGTAAACGGCGTGCACCCCTCGTTGACGCAGGCTCTCCACGAGTCTGCGATTCTGCTCTACGACTACAAAGGGAAGACGCTGTGCCTGGAGCACGTCACCGATCATGCGGCCGACGCGTCCATAGCCGACGATGACCGCGTGGTCCTGCGCCCCGTCCTCGTCGCGCGCAGTGGACAGTGTCGCAAGGCGGTCGCCCTCGCGCTCGAGCCACGCAGTCGCGCGCGGCCGCCTCTGCAGCCAACCGGTGAGTGGATCGATCGCAGCAAACAAGAGCGGGTTGAGTGTGATGGAGACGATCGCTGCGGCGAGAATCAGATCGCGTCCTTCAGGTGGCAAGAGGCCGAATGCGACGCCGAGCCCGGCCAGGATGAAGGAGAACTCGCCGATTTGCGCGAGGCTCGCCGAAACGGTGAGCGCGGTTGTCACCGGATAGCCGAAGGCCAGCACGATCGCAAAGGCCACCAGCGATTTGCCGAGCACAACCACGAGTACGACCGCGAGTACTTCCGTCGGACGCTGCAGGAAGATCCCGGGGTCGAACGTCATGCCGACCGAGACGAAGAACAAGACCGCGAACGCGTCTTTCAGTGGCAGCGAGTCGGCCGCGGCCTGGTGGCTGAAGTCGGATTCGCTCAGGACCACGCCCGCGAAGAACGCGCCGAGCGCGAAGGAGACGCCGAACAGCTCGGCCGAGGCAAAAGCGATACCGAGCGCCACTGCCAGCACGCAGAGCGTGAAGAGCTCTCTCGAACCGGTTCGCGCAACCTGCTCCAGCAGCCACGGCACGAGCCGCTTGCCGACCACCACGACAAGAACGACGAACAGGGCGAGTTTGCCGATGGTGAGTAGCAACGTGAGCCCAAACCCGGCGCCGGCATGGGGCACCGCGCCCGCGGACGTATCGCTGCCGAGCGCGCGTGCGAGCGCGGGCAGCAATACAAGGACAAGCACCATCGCGAGATCCTCGACGACGAGCCAACCCACTGCGATGTGACCGTTGACGGTGGTCAACGCGTTGCGCTCTTCCAGCGCACGCAGCAGCACGACCGTGCTCGCGACCGAGAGCGCCAGCCCCAGGATCAGGCTGGGTCCGAGACTCCAGCCCCAGGCCAGCGCGATTCCGGCGCCGATCGATGTCGCGACCGCGATTTGTCCGACCGCACCAGGCAGCGCGATTCGGCGTACAGCCAGCAAGTCCCGCGCCGAGAAATGCAAGCCGACGCCGAACATGAGCAGCACGATGCCGATCTCGGCGAGCTGACGCGCCAGATTGATATCGCCGACGAAGCCCGGCGTGAACGGGCCGACCGCGACGCCGGCGAGGAGATAGCCGACAAGCGCGGGCAGATGCAGCTTCTTTGCCACGAAGCCGCCGCAAAAGGCGAGAACCAGAGCGATCACGACAGTGGTGATCAGCGATGCGTCGTCTGGCACGAGCCCCTCTGGAGAGATTGGTGCCGAGCGGCAACAGGCGAAACGCCCACACCGGTTGGACTCGTGTCGATGCAGACCCTCAACCGGATGGGCCGGTGGCCGCGTATCGCAATCAAGAACAGAGCCCATCCTCGACCCGACCGGCGATTGCGTCCGCTAGCGCACAGACATGGCACTCGGTTCACTCCTATGTTGGAAGGTATCGATATGAACGTGGAAGCGTGGAGCGCCGAAGGCCGATCAAGACACCCGGCTAGCGCACCCGGGCGAGCGCGATATCGCTCGCGAAGCGGACCACCCGATGCGGTGCTCGCCGCTGTACGCTTTGCGGCAGGCGCGCAGGCTATCCGAACAACAGAATCACATTCGATTGACAGAGCAGCGCCGACCCCAGGCGCTTCGCGGCCGTCGTGCGCCGAGGACGAAGGCGCTCAGACCCTCAAACCGGAGTGGGGGATTGCAGTTGACGGCGCGCTTGGTTGACGGCGTCCGCCAAGCGATCGTATTGGAAGGCTCCTAGGCGATATGCGCCGTCGTGGAACGTGATGCCGAGCGTAGCCATCAGCGCACGCTGCGACTCATCCGGATCCTCCAAGTATTCCCGCGATGGCATTGACCGAATCTCATCGCGAGACGGTTTGGAGCGCTGCAGCCTTGCATAGTTGACCGCATCGGCGAGGTGGTCGTAGCGGTAAATGTCGTATTCGTAGTGACGGCCGTTGTACGCAATGGAGAATTCGGCCATCAGCCGTTCCCGCTCGCCTGGATCGTTCACGCCGGGGCGACGTTCGCCCGCGGGGGGCGATTCGCGCGGCAGTGGGGTAGAGATGGACATAAGGCACCTTCTCTTCTGAAGAAACCGGGCAAGTGGCCTGGTTCGAATGCGGCGCGGCTCGCTGTGGGTCAACCACCGTCGATCGACCGGCGCTGCTTTGTCGATGGTTGCACAGTGTGGATGGTGCGTCTGTGCGCTGTCGCACGCAATCGGCCGCCGCAGCCTGATCGCTCCACGTGCTGGACCGATGGTGCTCGAGTTAATCTGACGGCCGCGATCAGCGCGTGCCGGTGCGTAGCGACGAATAACAGTCCGTCGCGTTCAAAGCACGCGCCGCTGGCAGCGGTGAGCGGCCGATGTGGTCCGACACCGATCCCGCCTGGTCATCAGGTGGCTGTCGCCGCGGCGGCCGCACGCGCCTCGCGCTTGCGCTGGATCTTGATCACGGCCGTTTCGGCCGCGGGTGTGGCGTGATAAAGCTCCAGCGACGCCAGTTCCTCCGGCGTGACGGGTGTGGTGGCGATGTCGCGGTAGCTTGCCGGGTCCGGTTCCTTCTCCACACGGCGCCGGATGCGATGGAAGCGCCAGAAGATCCACAGCAGGCGTGACACCTTGCCAATGGTCTCGAGCGCGTAGCGCGGATAGAAAACGAACGGACTTTCGATGGGCAGCCCCGGGCGCCGGTCGTGGCGATACTTCCGGCGCAGCACGCCGGCGTCGAGCGGATGGACGTTCTCGACCGCCTGGCATGCGTAGAAGACGAACAGCTTCACCATCACGTGGCCGAGAGGTTCGCCGCGCGCATGAGCCCGTCGCAGTACCGTCGCAACATGCTCAGGCGTGTAGTAAAGGCTCCACGCGCGCCGATAGATATCGAGCCAGCTCTCCGCCGACATCCGGGCGTGGCCTGCCGTGACGTGAAAGGCGTCGTAGCGGTTGAGGTCCGGATCCAGGGGCACGCCCTTTTCGAACAGCTCCTTGTGATCCTGCGAGCCGGGCAGCGGCGTCAGGATGAAGAAGTCGAGCACGTCGAGCGGGATCTCGCGCTTGATGATCTCGATATCTCGCGCGATGCTCTCCGGGGTGTCATTCTGGAATCCGAGGATGTAGCCGGCGTTGGTCACGGCCCCGATGCCGTGCCAGGCCTGCGCCACCGCGCGGTATTCGGTGATGTTGTTCTGCCCCTTGCGCGCTTCCTTCAGCGCGTCGGGGTTGATGCTCTCCAGGCCGAGGAACACGCGGTTGACCCCCGCCCGCCCGCACTTCTCGATGAACCCCTTGATCTTGTGCGAGACCGTGTCGACCTGGATCGAGAAACTGATCGGCAACCCCTCGCCCTGGCGTAGCGCGATCAGGCGCTCGAGGATCGCGTCGTAATTCTTGTTGCGTGCGAAGTTGTCGTCGGTAATGAGAAAGCTCTTGATGCCCTGCGCGACGCTGCGGCGGACGATGCGCTCGACGTCGTCGGCACTGCGGAACCGCGACGTGCGCCCGTGCACGTTGATGATCGTGCAGAAGCTACACAGGAACGGGCAGCCGCGACCGGCGTCGAACGTGGCCTTGCCGCCGCCGGTGCGCTTCGAGGCCTCGGCCGGGAGGTAGGGTTGCGGCACGCCGTCGAGCGCGGGGGCGTCGGCCGTGTAGTCGTAGAGCGAAGGCATGGTGCGGTTCATTGCGTCGCGCAGCACCTGATCGAAGCGACCTTCGGCCTCCCCGGCGAACAGCGAGATTCCGGCATCCATCGCCTGCTGCAACTGCAGCTCCTTCTTCGCATTGGGCAGCATCGCCATCGCACCGCTGACATGGAAGCCGCCGATGCAGGCCTGGATGCCGGCTGCGCGAAACCGCGTGCAGATGTCGACCGCGCGCGGGAACTGGTTGGTCTGCACACCGCACAGCGCGACGAGCCCATGCCCCCCGTCGGCATGCACCATGCGGATCAGACGATCGATCTCCACGCGGTTGACAGTCTCGTCGAGCACCTTCAGCCGCATCTCGACGCCGTCGCCGAGCACCTTGCGCTCGATGCAGTCGAGCGCAAGCCCGTAGAGCGTGGCCAGCGTGTTCGAGGGCGTGGACGCATGCGCCCACTGCAGCACGTAACCGTCGTCGTCGTAATGCGACGGCTTGATCAGGATGAGATGGAAGACGGGGTGCGCTGTCATGAAGGAGACCGCCCCGAGCGTGTTGTCGAAAGCGC
>DATJUX010000003.1:0-128848 GCA_035502095.1 Burkholderiaceae bacterium | reverse complement strand
TCCTGTCCGCCAGGAAAGAACGCTCGGAATCTACGGCTTCGGGGCCGCCGGGCATCTCCTGGCGCAGGTGGCGCGCCACGAGGGCCACACGGTGTTCGCGTTCACGAGAAAGGGCGACCTGGAGGGGCAGCGCTTCGCCCTCGCCTGCGGCGCGCACTGGGCGGGCGGCTCCGACCAGGCGCCGCCCGAGCCGCTCGACGCCGCGATCGTGTTCGCGCCGGTGGGGGCGCTGGTGCCCGCGGCGCTCGAGGCGGTGAAGAAGGGCGGCAGCGTGATTTGCGGCGGCATCCACATGAGCGACATCCCGGCGTTTCCCTACGCGCTGCTCTGGGGGGAGCGGCGCGTGCAATCGATCGCCAACCTGACGCGCGAGGACGGCGCGCGCTTCATGGAGGTGGCGGCGAAGGTTCCCCTGAAGACCGAGGTGACGACATACCCGCTGGCGCAGGCGAACGCGGCGCTCGCCGCGCTGCGCTCGGGCACGCTCACCGGCGCCGCGGTGCTCCTGCCCTGAGGAACTTCGCGCTCTGGCTGACCGGACTGCCGGGCTCGGGCAAGAGCGCGATCGCGCGCGAGCTGCTCGCGCTGCTGCACGCGCGCGGCATCGACGCGGCGGTGCTCGAGTCCGACGTCCTGCGCACGCAGCTCACGCCGTTCCCGCGCTACGACCGCGAGGAGCGCGACTTCTTCTACGCCGCGCTCGCGCATCTCGCCGAGCATCTGGCGGCGAAGGGCACGCCCGTGATCGTGGACGCCACCGCCAACCTTCGCGCCTACCGCGACGTTGCACGCGCGCGCATCGCGCGCTTCGCGGAGGTTTACGTCGACACGCCGTGCGAGGTCTGCGCCGCGCGCGACCCGAAAGGGCTGTACCGCGCCGCGCGCGAGGGCAAGGCCGCGACGCTGCCGGGCGCGCAGGCGGCCTACGAGCCGCCGCTCGCTCCCGAGCTCGTGGTGCAGGGCGACCGCGGCACGCCGGCGGCGTCGGCAGCGCAGATCGCCGACTGGCTGGCGGTGCGCGGCTGGCTGCGCTAGGGGCGGCGCGGCGGCAGGCTGCCGCTGCGCATCAGCACGACCATCGCGGCGCCAGGGGAAGATGAGAAAGGCAATCATTAGCGGCGTTGCGCCGCATCAATCCCCGAGGGCGGCGCCGGTCGATTCGGAAAATTCCGAGTACCCGGGCCGCTTGACGTGGGTCAAACGGACGGCGTTTCCGCTCCGTAGCATGCGCGAATTGCCTCGGGGAGAGCCGAAGGGTGGACGCGACTCAATCTACGTACAACTACAAGGTAGTGCGGCAGTTCGCGATCATGACCGTGGTCTGGGGCGTGGTCGGGATGCTCGTCGGCGTGATCATCGCCGCGCAGCTGATCTGGCCCGATCTCACTTACGGCATCCCGTGGCTTTCCTACGGCCGCCTGCGGCCGCTGCACACCAACGCGGTGATCTTCGCCTTCGGCGGCTGCGCGCTTTTTGCGACCAGCTACTACGTGGTGCAGCGAACCTCGCAGGTATCGCTGTTCGCGCCCGGCCTCGCGTGGTTCACGTTCTGGGGCTGGCAGCTCGTCATCGTCGCGGCGGCGATCACCCTGCCGATGGGCATCACGCAGGGCAAGGAATACGCCGAGCTGGAATGGCCGATCGACGTCCTGATCGCCATCGTCTGGGTCTGCTACGCGGTCGTGTTCTTCGGCACTATCGGCACGCGTAAGGTCAAGCACATCTACGTCGCCAACTGGTTCTTCGGCGCGTTCATCATCACGGTCGCGCTGCTGCACATCGTCAATTCGGCTTCGATCCCGGTGTCGCTCACCAAGTCGTACTCGGCCTACGCGGGCGCGCAGGACGCGATGGTGCAGTGGTGGTACGGCCACAACGCGGTGGGCTTCTTCCTCACCGCCGGCTTCCTCGGGATCATGTACTACTTCATTCCGAAGGCCGCCGGCCGGCCGGTCTATTCCTACCGGCTGAGCGTCGTGCACTTCTGGGCGCTCATCTTCACGTACATGTGGGCCGGGCCGCACCACCTGCACTACACGGCGCTGCCCGACTGGACGCAGTCGCTCGGCATGCTGTTCTCGCTGATCCTGCTTGCGCCGAGCTGGGGCGGAATGATCAACGGCATCATGACGCTCTCGGGTGCCTGGTACAAGCTGCGCGAGGACCCGATCCTCAAGTTCCTGATCGTCTCGCTGTCCTTCTACGGCATGTCGACCTTCGAGGGGCCGATGATGTCGATCAAGACGGTCAACGCGCTGTCGCACTACACCGACTGGACCATCGGCCACGTGCATTCCGGCGCGCTCGGCTGGGTCGGCCTGGTGACGATGGGGGCGCTTTATTACCTCATCCCGCGCCTGTACGGCCGCACCGAGATGCACTCGATGCGCCTGGTCACGCTGCACTTCTGGGTCGCCACGATCGGCATCGTGCTCTACATCGCCGCCATGTGGATCGCCGGCGTCATGCAGGGCCTGATGTGGCGCGCGGTCAACGAGGACGGCACGCTCACCTACACCTTCGTCGAAAGCGTCAAGGCGACGTTCCCGTTCTACGTCGTGCGGCTGCTCGGCGGCCTGCTGTACCTGACGGGCATGTGCGTGATGGGCTGGAACGTCTGGAAGACCGCGCGCGCCGGCCGGGCGGTCGAGGACGCGATCCCGGTCCCGGCGCACGCATGAGTCGCATGGCAACCGCTCACGGAGGCGCCTTGTGAAGCTGGACCACGATTTCATCGAGCAGAACTCCTGGCTGATGATCCTCCTGATCGTGCTGGTCGTGGCGCTCGGCGGGCTGGTCGAGATCGTGCCGCTTTATTTCCAGCGGCAGACGACCGAGCCGGTGGCGGGGATCAAGCCGTACGAGCCGCTGCGGCTGGTCGGGCGCGACATCTACATCCGCGAGGGTTGCTACAACTGCCACTCGCAGATGATCCGTCCGCTGCGCGCCGAGACGCTGCGCTACGGCCACTATTCGGTGGCGGGCGAATCGGTCTACGACCATCCGTTCCAGTGGGGCAGCAAGCGCACCGGGCCGGACCTCGCGCGCGTCGGCGGGCGCTATTCCGACGACTGGCAGCGCATCCACCTGAACAACCCGCGCGACGTCGTGCCGGAATCGAACATGCCGGCCTATCCCTGGCTCGCGCGGACGTCGGTCGAGGACGTCGACGTGCAGGCGCGCATGCGCGCCCTGCGCAGGGTCGGCGTGCCCTACGACGACGCGGCCATCGCGCAGGCGCCGGAAGAACTCAAGGGCAAGACCGAACTGGACGCGCTGATCGCGTATCTGCAGGGCCTGGGCGTGCAGCTGCGCAACGTCCGGTGAAGGGGACGACCATGGACATCACCCTGTTGCGCATCCTGAGCACCGTGCTCGCGTTCGTCTGCTTCCTCGGCATCGTCTGGTACGCGTATCGGCGCCGTTCGCAGAAGGAGTGGGCCGTGGCCGAACAGTTGCCGTTCGCCGATACCGTCAGCGGGCCGCAGACGCCGGACCGGAGGCGGGCATGAGCGACTTCTACAGCACGTTCTGGGACTACTACGTCGCCATCCTGGCGCTGCTTTCTATCGTCGGCTGCGCCGTCTTCCTCAAGTCGCAGAGCAAGCGCCGCGTCAAGGTCGGGCCGAGCGGCGAGCCCGACACGACCGGGCACGTATGGGACGTCGACCTGCGCGAGTACCACAACCCGATGCCGCGCTGGTGGATCATCCTGTTCTACGCGACCATCTTCTTTGCACTCGTCTACCTGATCCTCTTCCCGGGTCTCGGCAGTCAGTACAAGGGCACGTTGAACTGGACCTCGGCCAAGCAGCACAGCGACGAGATCAAGCGGGCCGAGGCGGTCTACGGCCCTGTTTACGCGGCTTTCCTGCAGAAACCGATTCCCGCCGTGGCGGCCGACCCGCGCGGACGCGAGATGGGCGAGCGCATCTTCCTCAACAACTGCGCGCCCTGCCACGGATCGGACGCGCGCGGCTCAAAGGGCTTTCCGAACCTTGCCGGCGGCAGGTGGCTCCACGGGGGCGAGCCGGATCAGATCGAGACCTCGATCACCGAAGGACGGCACGGGATGATGCCGCCGATGGCGGCCGCCGTGGGCGGCCCCGACGACGTCACCGACGTCGCCCACTATGTACTGTCGCTTTCGGACTCGGCCCACGACTCGGTGCGCGCCGTGCGGGGCAAGGCGAAGTTCGTCGCCTGCGCCGCCTGCCACGGGCCCGATGGCAAGGGCAACCAGCAGCTCGGTGCGCCCGACCTGACCCGCAAGATCTGGCTCTACGGGGGTTCCGTCGCTACCATCACCGAAACCATCACCAAGGGGCGGCAGGGCGTGATGCCGGCGTGGAAGGGCGTGCTGTCGGAGGCGCAGATCCACCTCGTGGCCGCGTATGTTTATTCGCTCACGCACGCGGGCGACGCGGCCGCACCCGCCTCTGCATCCGCGCCCGCGGGGAAATAGGGGCCGGGCCTGACCGGCCCCGTGGCTTGGCAGTCGCACATGGAAGAAGGCGCCCCGGAGCCGGCCCGAACCAGCCCCCGTGAGGTCGCGCGTCCGCGCGCCGCTCCACTCTCGCAGGCAGGGCGGCTGTCGCCGGCGGGCACGGCGGGCGGCGAGGTCATCGAGTCGCTCTACGCCAAGCGCATCGAGATCTATCCGCGCGCGCAGATCGGCGAATCGCTCGGCTGGTTCCAGCGCTGGCGCTGGGCCCTGGTGTGGATCACCCAGCTCGTCTTCTATGGCCTGCCGTGGTTGAGCTGGAACGGGCGGCAGGCGATCCTCTTCGATCTTGCCGCACGCAAGTTCTACCTGCTCGGCATGGTCATGTGGCCGCAGGACGTCATCTTCCTGACCGGGATCCTGGTCATCGCGGCGCTGTCGCTGTTCCTGTTCACCGCGGTCGGCGGCCGCCTCTGGTGCGGATACGCCTGCCCGCAGACGGTGTACACGGAGATCTTCATGTGGATCGAGCGCCACATCGAAGGCGATCGCGCGCGCCGCATGGCGCTCGACCGGCGGCCGTGGTCGCCGCGCAAGGTGGCGTTGAAGGGCGCCAAACACGCGGCGTGGATCGCGGTCGCGTTCTGGACCGGCTTCACGTTCGCCGGGTTCTTCACGCCGATCCGTGAACTCGGCGCCGCGGTCGTGCACCTGAACACCGGGCCATGGGAGACGTTCTGGATCCTGTTCTACGGCTTCGCGACCTACGGCAACGCCGGCTGGCTGCGCGAGCAGGTGTGCAAGTACATGTGCCCCTACGCGCGCTTCCAGAGCGCGATGTTCGACCGCGACACGCTTGTCGTGACCTACGATACCGAGCGCGGCGAGCCGCGCGGCAAGGGCTCGAAGGCCAGCGATCGCAGCGCACGCGGGTTCGGCGACTGCGTCGATTGCAGCTTGTGCGTGCAGGTCTGCCCGACCGGCATCGACATCCGCGACGGGCTGCAGTACGAGTGCATCGGGTGCGCGGCGTGCATCGACGCCTGCAACTGGGTGATGGACAAGGCCGGCCTGCCGCCCGGCCTGATCCGCTACGCGACCACCAACTCGCTGCAGGGGCACTATGGTGCCTCGACGATCCTGCGGCGCGTCTTCCGCCCGCGCGTGATCGTCTACTCGAGCATCCTCGGTGCGATCGTCGTCGGACTCGTGGCGGCGATCGCCCTGCGCGTGCCGTTGAAGGTCGACGTGATCCGCGATCGCGGCGCGCTCGCCCGCGAGGTGAGCGACGACAGCGGCCGCGCGCTGGTCGAAAACGTGTATCGCCTGCACGTGATGAACACCTCCGAGCAGCGCCGCGTGTTCTCGATCCGCGCCGAGGGCATCGACGATCTCGCGGTCGCGTCCGAGCCGACGTTCGAGGTGGCGCCTGCCAGCACCGCATCGGTGCCGCTGCGGCTGCGCGCGCCGGCGACGCTCGATCCGGGTTCGCACAAGGTCTATCTCGAGGTGCAGGCCGAGGATGCCGCGTCCGTCCGGGTGCGCGAGAAGACGACCTTCCTCGGACTGCGGCGCTGACTGTCTCGAATCGCTAGGAGCAACCGGCATGGACACCGTACCCTGGTATCGACAACCATGGCCCTGGTTCGTGATCTCGCTGCCCGCCGCGGCCGTCGTCGCATCCATCGCGAGCGCCGTGCTGGCGGTGCGGTCGGGCGACGAGCCGGTCGAGGCCGACTACTACCGGCGCGGCCTGGAGATCAACGCCGAACTCGCGCGGTACGAACGCGCGGCGCAGCTCGGACTCAAGCTCGAGCTCGTCGCGGATGGATTGCGCGCCAACGACCGTGTCGTCCTGCGGGTGAATGGCGAGCAGCCGCTACCGCCCGATGCGACGGTGCAGCTGCGCCTCGTGGTGCCGGGCCGTCCCGCGGCCGAGCGCAGGTTGCTGCTCGCACGCGTGCCGCGCTCGGACAGTGCGAACGAGGCATCGTTCGCGGGGACCTGGCCCGACGATCCGGCGGGAGCCGGGGCGCACGGGGTCCGGGAGTGGAGCGCGGAGTCGCCGAGCTGGCTCGTCGACGGCGACGCGGACTGGCGCGACAACGACGGCCGCGCGCCGCTTACGGCGCACGCGACCGCGCGCTAGGCGGCGTGGACCGCGCTCGAGGAGGTGCGATGGAAAGCAGTCTGGCGCAACGTGTGCTGTGGATCCTCTGGCCCGCCTTTCTCGTCGCCGCCGCGGCGGAGCTGCTGTTCTTTGCCCTCTTCGATCCTTCCGACCTGCGCCTGTTCGGCGTGCCGATCGAAATCGATCGCGTGTCCGTCTACACGATGGGGTTCTTCTTTTTCTGGGCGATGGCGGCCGCGGCGAGCGCGATGACCGTTCTCTTGCAGCGTTCGCCGTTCGAAGTCAATCGCTCCCGGCTGAACGCCGGCGACCGTGTGCCGGGCGGCCCGAACCGCGCCGCGCAGACCGCCGCGACCGACGCGCCGGCGGTGAAGCCCCCGGCCGCTGACGGGCGGGCTTGACCTTCGTTAAGGCCGGCCGGCCGACGCGGCGGAATAATGCCGCGAAGGTCTCCCCACCCGCCATGCAAACCATCGCGCAAGACGGCGTCGTCGTGCCGGCGCCCGACGTGCTGAAACGCTTCGACCTCGTCGGGCCGCGCTATACGTCTTATCCCACCGCGGATCGTTTCGTCGACGCGTTCGATGCCGCCGTTTATCGCTCCTGGCTGGCCCGGCGCGACAGCAGCGGCGACCGCGCGCTCTCGCTCTACGTGCACCTGCCGTTCTGCAACACCGTCTGTTACTACTGCGCGTGCAACAAGGTGATCACGAAGGACCGCGGCCGGGCTGCCGAATACCTGCGGGCGCTCGAGGCCGAGGTGGATCTGGTGAGCGAACGGCTCGCCGGTTCGCGCGACGTCGAGCAGCTGCATTTCGGCGGCGGTACGCCCACGTTCCTCGATGCCGGCGAACTCCGGCAGGTGATGGCGATGCTTGGCAGGCGCTTCGCGCTGGGCGAACCGGGCTCGGGTGATCGCGAGTTCAGCATCGAAGTCGATCCGCGCACGTGCGCGCCCGACAAGGTGCGCGTGCTCGCGGATATCGGTTTCAACCGGATGTCGGTCGGCGTGCAGGACTTCGATCCGGCGGTGCAGAAGGCCGTCAACCGCCAGCAGGGTTTCGAAACGACCCGCGCAACGCTCGAAGCCGCGCGCGCCGCGGGGTTCGGCTCGATAAACCTCGACCTCATCTACGGCCTGCCGAAACAGTCGCGAGCCACGTTCGCGGGCACGCTCGACCGGGTTCTCGAACTGGACCCGGACCGCATCGCCCTCTACCAGTACGCCCATCTGCCGGAACGCTTCAAGCCGCAACGGCGCATCCTGCCGGCCGACCTGCCGCCGGCGCAGGAGCGGCTCGGCATCATGGTCGATGCGATCGCGCGCCTGACGGCGAGCGGCTATCGCTACATCGGCATGGATCACTTCGCCAAGGGCGACGACGACCTGGCGCGCGCGCAGGAGCAGGGGCGCCTGCATCGCAACTTCCAGGGGTATTCCACGCGTCCGGACTGCGACCTGGTCGGGCTCGGGGTCTCGGCGATCAGCAAGGTCGGGCCGACGTACGCGCAGAACGTGCGCGAACTCGACGAGTACTATGAACGCCTGCGAGGCGGAACGCTGCCGACGGCGCGCGGCGTCCTGCTCGATGACGACGACCAGACGCGGCGTGCGGTGATCATGGCGCTGATGTGCCACTTCGAAGTGAGCAAGGCGGCGATCGAACGCGCGCACGGCATCGATTTCGATGCGTATTTCCGGCGCGAGCTGGGCGGGCTCGACGATCTCGCCGAAGCAGGCTTGGTGCAGGCCGACGACGAAACGATCGTCGTCACGCCGCAGGGCAAGCTGCTGGTGCGCGCGATCGCGATGCGCTTCGACCGGTACCTGATGCTCGACGGTCACCGGCGCGGCTACTCGCGCGTCGCCTGAATCCGCGCAGGACGAACGTGCTCGATGCATTGACGACCCAGCTCGGTGCCGCGTTCCTGCTCGCGCTCCTGGGCGGCGTGCATTGCGCGGGGATGTGCGGCGGGTTCGTCGGCGCGATGCAGCTCAAGCGATCGGCGCAGGTGCACCCCGCGACGCTGGCGACCGGTTACCACGCGGGCCGCCTCACCAGCTACGCGTTCGCCGGGTCGATCGCGGGCGCGCTCGGTGGCGCCGTCTACGCGAGCGACGTTCTGCCGTTGCAGTTGCTGCTGCTCGGCGCCGGCAGCGCGATGCTGCTCGTCATCGGCGCCTCGTTGCTGGGCAAGCACGCCTGGCTGGCCCGTCTCGAGCCGCTCGGCGCACGCTTCTGGCGCGTGCTCGCGCCGTTCGGGCGCAGGTTCTTCCCGCCGCGGACGCGCGCGCAAGCGTACGCGGCCGGGCTGTTGTGGGGATGGATCCCGTGCGGCATGGTCTACGCCGCGCTGCCGCTGGCGCTCACGAGCGGCAGCGCCGCCGGCGGCGCCGCCGTCATGGCGGCATTTGGCGCCGGCACGCTGCCGGCGATGCTCGCGCTCGACGTCGCCTTCGTGCGCGTCGGTCGCGGGGGTGCGATGACAGCCGGCGGCGCACTCGCCGGAGCGAGAGCATGGCTGCGGCCCCTCGCCGGAGCAATGATCGTCGTCTTCGGTATTTCGGGCTTCGCGCACCTCGCGCGCGTGGCCGGCGCGCGGCATCCGGCAATCGCCGCGGTCGCGTCGATCTGCCACCGCTAGGAAGAAGAGGCCGTTGACGCGAATTTGCGCGCATGACCGCGGCTAGCACAATCATTTCTTGATCCGCGCAATCCGCGCCTGCTTTCCGGCCCTCCGAGCCGCATGCGAGGAGTCGCGGCCTTCGAGCGCAATCCGCGTCGGGTTCCTTCTCGCCGCGCACACCGCGCGGAGTCGCCCGGAGTCTGCTTGCTATCATCGAAACGAGTCTTACTTCCAGCGCGCGCACCGCCGTCGATCGCAATGAAAAGCGCTCAGATCCGCGACGAATTCCTCCGCTTCTTCGAGTCGAACGGCCACACGATCGTGCGTGCCTCGAGCCTGGTGCCGGCCAACGACCCGACCCTGCTGTTCGTGAATTCGGGCATGGTGCAGTTCAAGGATGTCTTCACCGGCCGCGAGCAGCGCCCTTACAAGCGCGCCACCACCGCGCAGAAGTCGCTGCGCGCCGGCGGCAAGCACAACGACCTGGAGAACGTCGGCTACACGGCGCGCCATCACACGTTCTTCGAAATGCTGGGCAACTTCAGCTTCGGCGACTACTTCAAGCGTGAGGCGATCCGCTACGCCTGGGACCTGCTCACGCGCGTCTACAAGCTGCCGGCGCAGAAGCTCTGGACCACCGTCTACATCGACGACGACGAGGCGTACGAAATCTGGACGCGCGAGATCGGCATGCCGGCCGAACGCTGCATCCGCATCGGCGACAAGCCCGGCCAGCCGAAATACGTGTCCGACAACTTCTGGCAGATGGCCGACACCGGTCCATGCGGCCCGTGCAGCGAGATCTTCTACGACCACGGTCCGGGCGTCCAGGGCGGCCCGCCGGGTTCGCCCGATGCGGACGGCGACCGGTACATCGAGATCTGGAACCTCGTGTTCATGCAGTTCGATCGCGATGAAGCCGGCAAGCTGACGCCGCTGCCGAAGCCGTGCGTCGACACGGGCATGGGACTCGAGCGGCTCGCGGCGGTGCTTCAGCACAAGCATTCGAACTACGAGATCGACCTGTTCCAGAACCTGATCCGCGCCGCCGCGCGCGAGACCAGGGTCAACGATCTCGCCGACCCGTCGCTCAAGGTCATCGCCGATCACATCCGCGCATGCAGCTTCCTGATCGCCGACGGCGTGATTCCGGGCAACGAAGGGCGCGGTTACGTGCTGCGGCGGATCGTGCGGCGCGCGCTGCGCCACGGCTACAAGCTCGGCCAGACGCAGCCGTTCTTCTATCGCCTCGTGCCCGACCTGGTGGCGGAGATGGGTGCCGCCTATCCGGAATTGCGCGAGCAGCGGGCGCGCATCGAGAGCGTGCTCGGCCAGGAGGAAGAGCGCTTCGGCGAGACGCTCGAGCACGGCATGAAGATCCTCGATGGCGCGCTCGGCCAGCGCATGAGCGGCGATGCGCGCATGCTCGACGGCGAGACCGTGTTCCTGCTCTACGACACGTACGGCTTTCCGGTCGATCTCACCGCCGATATCTGCCGCGAGCGCGGCATCGCGGTCGACATGGCCGGGTTCGAGCGAGCGATGGAGCGCCAGCGCGAGCAGGCGCGCGCGGCGGGCAAGTTCAAGAGCGCCGCCGGCGTCGAATACGCCGGCGACAAGACGCGCTTCGTCGGTTACGAGCATCTGAAGGCAGAAGCCAAGGTCGCCGCCTTGTACGTTGGTGGCGCGGCGGTCCACGAAATCAGCGCAGGCACCGCGGGCCTCGTCGTGCTCGACACGACGCCGTTCTATGCCGAGTCCGGCGGTCAGGTCGGCGACGCCGGCCAGTTGGTCGGTTCGCGCGGAACCTTCGACGTGCAGGACACGCAGAAGATCCAGCCCGACGTATTCGGCCACCAGGGCGTGCTGAAGACCGGCGCCCTGCGCATCGGCGACAAGGTGCGGGCGCAGGTGGACGGCGAGCGGCGCGCGCGCACGATGCGCAACCATTCGGCGACGCACCTGATGCACAAGGCGTTGCGCGAGGTACTGGGCCCGCACGTGCAGCAGAAGGGCTCGCTGGTCGACGCGGACAAGACGCGTTTCGACTTCAGCCACGACGCGCCGATGACGCCGCAGCAGGTCCGCCGGGTGGAGACGCTCGTCAACCGCGAGATCCTCGCCAACGAGCAGACGCAGGCGCGCATCATGGGCTTCGACGACGCGGTGCGCGGCGGCGCGGTCGCGCTGTTCGGCGAAAAATACGGCGACGAGGTGCGGGTGCTCGACATCGGCACGTCGCGCGAGCTGTGCGGCGGCACGCACGTGGCCCGCACCGGCGACATCGGCCTTTTCAAGATACTCGCGGAGGGCGGGGTCGCGGCCGGAATCCGCCGCGTCGAGGCGGTGACCGGCGACAATGCGCTCGCGTACGTGCAGTCGCTCGATGCGAAGCTCGGCGAGATCGCTACCGTGGTGAAGGCGCCGGCGGCGGAGGTCACGGGCAGGATCGCCCAGATCATGGACAACGTCAAGGCGCTCGAGCGGGAACTTGCGCGCGTGAAGGGCAAGCTCGCGTCGAGCCAGGGCGACGAGCTGATCGCGCAGGCGCAGTCGACCAAGGGCGGCTTGAAGGTGCTGGCGGCGACGCTCGACGGCGCCGATGCCAAGGTGCTGCGCGAAACGCTCGACCAGCTGAAGAACAAGCTCAAGAGCGCGGCCATCGTGCTGGCGGCGGTCGACGGCGACAAGGTACAGCTCGCCGCCGGCGTCACCGCCGACGCGACGGCGAGGGTCAAGGCCGGAGAGCTGGTCAACTTCGTCGCGCAGCAGATCGGCGGCAAGGGCGGCGGGCGTCCCGACATGGCAATGGCCGGCGGCACCGATGCGGCCGCGCTGCCCCGCGCACTGGCAGGCGTGAAGGGCTGGGTCGAAGAGCGGCTGTGACTGCGATCGTCATCCGGCGCGCGGAGCCAGGCGATGCCGAAGGCATCGCGCTCACGTTCCGCGCGCGCGGCACCGCGGGCGGTACATTGCAGAACCCGTATCCGTCGATCACACAGTGGCGCGAGCGCCTGACCACTAACACCGATCTGAACTATGCCTTGGTCGCGCTCGCCGACGGCGACGTGATCGGCAGCTGCGGCTTGCACGGCAACAAGAATCCGCGCCGCCAGCACGCGTGGGGGCTCGGCATCAGCGTGCGCGACGACTGGCAGGGACGCGGCGTCGGTTCGCGCATGATGACGACCCTGCTCGACCTCGCCGACAATTGGCTCGGCGCCTTGCGCGTCGAGCTTACCGTCTACGCGGAGAACGCGGTCGCGATCGCGATGTACAAGAAATTCGGCTTCGTGATCGAAGGCACGCACCGGGCGTACGCACTGCGCGACGGGCGATTCGTCGATTCGCTCGCCATGGCGCGCCTGCACCCGCACCCGCCGCGGCTGCCTGCGCCTCAGGCCGCGACGCCGTGACTGCGGTACCAGGCGTGACGACAACCGGATTTCGTTTCTGCCCGCTCTGCGCCACGCAGCTCGAACGGCGCGTTGCGGCCGAGCGTGAACGCAGCGTCTGTCCGGCGTGCGGCTGGGTCCATTGGGACAATCCGGCGCCGGTGGTCGCGGCGGTGATCGAGTACCAGGATCGGGTCCTGCTGGCGCGCAATGCCGCGTGGCCCGCGAAGATGTTCGCGCTCGTGACCGGCTTTCTCGAGCGTGACGAAACGCCGCAGGCGGCGGTCGCGCGCGAGGTGAAGGAAGAGACCAACCTCGACACGCGCGCCGCGAAGCTGATCGGCGTCTACGACTTCGCGCGCAAGAACGAACTGATCATCGCGTTCCACGTGCTCGCCGAAGGCGAGGTGCGGCTTTCCGCGGAACTGGCCGACTACCGGCTGATCGAGCCCGCGAAGCTGCGCCCGTGGCCCGCCGCGACCGGACTGGCGCTGGCCGACTGGATGCGCGGCCGCGGCCTCGCGGTCGAGTTCCTCGACCTGCCACGCTGATCCGGCGACCGCCGTTACACTTGCCGCCGGCTCGAGCGGAAGACCGGGAAGCGCGCATGGAGGCGATGCTCTTCGACAGGGAAATCGATACGCGCGGACTCAATTGTCCGCTGCCGATCCTGCGCGCGAAGAAGGCGCTCGCCGACATGGCGAGCGGCCAGGTGCTCAAGATCGTCGCGACGGATCCCGGGTCGGTGCGCGACTTCCAGGCCTTTGCCAGGCAGACCGGCAACCAGCTGCTCGCGCAACACACCGTCGAACGCGAATTCATTCACTACCTGAAGCGACGCTGAGCTCATTCAACGGGGAGCAAATCAGGTGAAGCGTTTCATCTTCGTGATCCTGCCCGCGGCGGTCGTGCTCGGGGCGCTGTATTTCTATCTGGTCCTCAACTGGAGCTATTCGACCGGAGAGCGCGCGGGCTGGGTGCAGAAGTTCAGCAAGAAGGGCTGGGTGTGCAAGACCTGGGAAGGGGAACTCGCCGTCGTGTCGATGCCCGGCACGATGCAGGAGAAGTTCCTCTTCACGGTCTGGGACGAACAGGTCGCCGCCAACATCAACAAGGAAATGGGCCGGCGCGTGTCGCTGCACTATGACGAGAAGGTCGGCCTGCCCGGTTCGTGCTTCGGCGAGACGCGCCACTGGGTGACCGGCGTCAGCGCCGTGCCCGAGGTGCCGCTCGCGCCGGGTGTCGTCGTGCCCGTGCCGCCGCTGGAGCAGATGCCCAAGGGCACGCCGTCTCAACCGGCGCCCGCCCCGCAGGAGCCGCCGCCACCGCCGCCTCCGCCCACGCAGAAGTAGGCGGCCTTGCACACGGCGGGGAAAAAGCAGGCGCGGATAACGCGGTCGGAAATGACCATCCGATCCTTTTCATCCGCGCAAATCCGCGTCAAGGCCTTTCCCTTTCGAAGGCCAGGATTCCTCACCTGCGGCTCGGGGCCATTGATCAGCCGCCCGTCAGATGCCCGAGCTGCTCGCGCAACTTTGCCAGCCGGTCGCGATGCGCGCCGAGCCGGCCGCGCTCCTGTTCGACGACTGTGGCAGGGGCGCGCTCGAGGAAGCTCTTGTTGGCAAGCTTCGCGTCCGCCTTCCTGATTTCGCCTTCGACCTGCTCCACCTCCCTTTCGAGCCGTGCGCGCTCGGCCGCGACATCGACCTCGATCTCGAGCATGAACTTGAATTCGTCGATCACCGCTACCGGCGCGGCGGCGCCGGCCCGCGCGGAAGCGAGATCGCCGACATGCTCGACGCGCTCCAGGCGGCCGAGCCACGCGAGGTACGGCGCGAATGTGCTGATGCGATCCGCAGGACCACTCGCGACCAGCGGCACGCGCTTGCTCGGTGAGAGCTGCATCTCGCCACGCAGGTTGCGCACGGCATCGACCAGACGCTTCAGCCGCGCCATGTCCCCATCCGCGGCCGGATCGATCTTCGCCGCCTCGCTCTGCGGATACGCCTGGATCATCACCGACGTTTCCTCTTCGAGCCGCCGCCTGCCCGCCGGCACGGAGACGCTCTGCCAGAGTTCCTCGGTGATGAACGGGATCACCGGATGCGCCAGGCGCAGCGCCGCCTCCAGCACGCGCACGAGCGTGCGCCGCGTGCCGCGCCGTTGCGCCTCGTTGCCCTGCGCGAGCTGCACCTTGGCGAATTCGACGTACCAGTCGCAGTACTCGTCCCAGACGAAGCGGTAGATCGCGTTGGCGACGTTGTCGAGGCGGTAGTCGGCGAAGCCCTGGGCGACCTCGGCTTCAGTGCGTTGCAGCTCGCCGATGATCCAGCGGTCGACGAAGGACAACGAGACTTCCGAGTCGGGGTAGTTGAGCGAGGGGATTGAGGTTTGTGTGTCCTGCCACGGGCCCTTTTCTGCTTGCCCTACGGTCGGTGCCCCGATCCCCGGCCCGCCCAGGCTCGCGCTGGCAGGCGCTCGTCGCGCCGGCGGCGCAAGGCCGTCGCCTTGCGAAACCCCGCCTCCACCCCCCGCTGCAGCGGGGGAAGGTAGGTTCGAGTGCGCCGGCACGCAATTCATCAGTACGAACCGGGTCGCGTTCCACAGCTTGTTGCAGAAGTTGCGGTAACCCTCGCAGCGCCTGGTGTCGAAATTGATGTTGCGGCCGAGCGAGGCGTACGAGGCCATGGTGAAGCGCAACGCGTCGGCGCCGTAGGCGGGCATGCCTGCGGGGAAATGACTGCGCACGCGCGCCGCGATCTTCGGCGCGTCCTGCGGGCGACGCAGGCCGGACGTCGACTTCTCGACCAGCGCGTCCAGCGCCACGCCCTGGATCAGGTCGACCGGGTCGATCGTGTTGCCTTCGCTCTTGCTCATCTTCCTGCCTTCGGCGTCGCGCACCATGCCGTGGATGTAGACGTCGCGAAACGGCACCCGGCCAGTGAAGTGGGTCGTCATCACGATCATGCGGGCGACCCAGAAGAAGATGATTTCGTAGCCCGTGACCAGCACCGACGAAGGAAGGTAGAGTTCATATGCGGTCTTCTCGTCGCCTTCCGGTTGCGGCCACCCCAGTGTCGAAAACGGCACCAGCGCCGACGAGTACCAGGTGTCGAGCACGTCGGGGTCGCGCCGCAGAGGCCTGCCGCCGGCCATCGCCATCGCCTCGGCTGCGCTGTGCGCGACGTAGACCTTGCCCTGCTCGTCGTACCACGCCGGGATCTGATGCCCCCACCACAGCTGGCGCGAGATGCACCAGTCCTGGATGTTCTCCATCCACTGCCGAAAGACCGTCTTCCACTGATCGGGAAAGATGTTGACCTGGCCCGATTCGGCGGCTTCGAGTGCGACCTGCGCAAGCGATTTACCGGCGTGACGCGTGCCGGCCGGAGCCGGCTTGCTCATCGCCACGTACCATTGCTCGGAAAGCATCGGCTCGACCACTTCGCCGGTACGGCCGCACCGCGGCACGACCATCCTGTGCGGCTTCTCGGAAACGAGCAGGTTCGCCGCGCGCAGGTCTTCGAGCACCGCCTTGCGGGCGACGTACCGATCCATCGCCCGGTACTTCGGCGGCGCGTTGTCGTTCAACGCCGCGACCAGCGTGAAGATCGAAATCGGCTTCAGGTCGTGGCGCTGGCCGATCGCGAAGTCGTTGAAATCGTGCGCGGGGGTGATCTTCACGGCGCCCGTTCCGAAGTCGCGATCGACGGCCGCGTCGGCAACCACCGGGATCTCGCGCCCGGTCAGCGGCAGCGTCAGGCGCTTGCCAACCAGGGATGCGTAACGCTCGTCATCCGGGTGGACCGCGACCGCGACGTCGCCCAGCATCGTTTCGGGCCGCGTCGTCGCGACGACCAGGCCCGGCCCGCCGTCGGCCGCCGGGTAACGAATCTCCCAGATGCGCCCTTCTTCTTCCTCGCTTTCGACTTCGAGATCCGACACCGCCGTCTGCAGCTTGGGATCCCAGTTGACGAGGCGCTGGCCGCGATAGATGAGACCTTGCTCGTACAGCTGGACGAACGTGTCGACCACCACCTTCGACAGCCGCTCATCCAGCGTGAAATAGGTTCGGGCCCAGTCGACCGAATCGCCCAGCCGCCGCATCTGCCGCAGGATCGTGTCGCCCGACTGCTGCTTCCACTCCCAGACCTTGGCGACGAATTCGTCGCGCTGCATCGACTTGCGCGATTGACCGCGCAGCTCGAGCTGGCCGTCGACCACGATCTGCGTGGCGATTCCGGCGTGATCGGTCCCGGGCAGCCATAACGTGTTCAAGCCGCGCATGCGGTGGTAGCGGGTCAGCGCATCCATGATCGTGTGCTGGAACGCGTGCCCCATGTGCAGGATCCCCGTCACGTTCGGCGGGGGCAGCTGGATCGAGAAACCCGGCTTCGCCGGGTCGAGTCCGGCCGCAAAGTAGCCGCGGCTCTCCCACACCGGGTACCAGCGGCGTTCGATGGTTGCGGGATCGAAGCTCTTCGCGAGCGTGGCGGCGTCTTCGGCGGGTGATGTCATCGCAGGGGTTTTTATCGCGATGCGACGACATTCGTCGCAGTCTGTTTGAATTTTATGGGATTCGTCTCTACGCTCGCCGCCTCTGCAGATCGCGCCGGACCTTCCATGTTTCCACTTCGTCGATTTGCGCCCGCACGAGCGGGCGCAGCGTTGATTGCGCTCGTTCTCGGCGCCTGCGCGGCGACGCCGACCTCCGACAAGCCACCCGCCGCTGCATCCGCGGCAACCGCAGTCGCTGCGCAGGCATCGACGCAGACCCAGAGCGCGCCCGCGCCCGGCACGGCGAACCGGGCCGGGCCGCCCGCCACGCAAGGTGGAGCTTCGCCGCCCGCGGCACCAGGCGGAGCAGCGCCTCCCGCCGCCCGGCCCGGCGAGCCGCCCACGCCGCGCCCGTTCGCCGACGTGGTGCGTGACGCCAAGGAAACGAAAGGCTTCTTCGGTGTCTGGCAGAAGGACGAAAAGGTCTGGCTGGAGATCAAGCCGGAGCAGCTCGACAAGCCGCTTTTCTTCGGCATCGGGATCGCGGGCGGCCTCGGCGAGATCACCTATCTGCCGGGCCTGATGGGACAGGAACAGGTCGTCGAACTGCGCAAGGTCGGCACCACGCTGCAACTCGTCGCACGCAACCTGAACGTGCGCGCACCGGCCGGTTCTCCGCTCGAGGCCGCGGTGCGCGAGAGTTATTCGGACAGCCTGCTCGCCTCGGCGCCGATCGCCTCGGCGCCGCATCCCGAACGCAAGAGCATTCTCGTCGACGCCGCCGCGTTATTCGGCGGAGATATTCCCGGCGCGCAGACGACGCTGGAAACGGCGTACCGCGTCGCCTACACGCTCGACAGGCCGAACACGTCGGTCGAGCAGACGCGCACGGTCGATGCGGGCACGTTCGTGACGGTGCGCGCGCACTACGCGGTGCCGAAACTGCCCGCACCGCCGGCGGGCCCGGTGCCGCCCGGCACCGTGCTGCCGTCGCCGATCCAGACCGTGCCGGATCCGCGCAGCCTGTTCCTGACGTTCATCTACACCCTGACACCGCTGCCGAGCGTGCCGATGCACCCGCGCGTCGCCGACCAGCGCGTCGGCCATTTCACCACGGACTTCGTCGACTACATGAGCCAGGGCTACGAGGACCGGCGCACGCACTACATCTCGCGCTGGCGGCTGGAGAAGAAGGATCCGCAGGCGGAGATATCCGAGCCGAAGGAGCCGATCCTCGTCTGGATGGACAAGAACATTCCGGAGCAGTACCGCCCGGCGGTGCAGGCCGGCATCCTGGAGTGGAACAAGGCGTTCGAGCGTGCCGGTTTCAAGAACGCACTGGTGGTCCAGCAGCAGCCCGCCGACGCCGACTGGAGCACCTTCGACGGCACGCGCCATCTGGCCGTGCGCTGGTTTTCGATGACCGGCCCGGGCGCGGTCGCCGTCGGGCCGCACGAGGTGGACTTGCGCACCGGCGAGATCCTGCGCGCCGCCGCCATCATTCCCGAGAATTGGGTCAGGCTCGGCCGGCTCGCCTTCGCCGAGGTGTTTCCCGCGCCCCCGGCGAGTTCGACGTTGTCGAGCGAGGCGGTGCACGGCGACGTGTGCACGTACGCGCAGGACGCGCTCGAACACGCGGCGTTCGGACTCGAATTGCTCGAGGCGCGCGGGGCGATCGATCCCAACGGTCCCGATGGCGACCGCTTCACCGCCGACAACCTGAAGCAGGTGGTGATGCACGAGATCGGGCACGCGCTGGGCCTGCGCCACAACTTCCGCGGCTCGACCGGTATCACGCTTGCGGAGCTGCGCGATCCTGCGTTCGTGCGCACCCACGGCATCTCCAATTCGATCATGGACTACGTCCCGTTCAACCTGCCGCTTGAAAACGAGAGACCGTCGGTCTACACCCAGGTCACGCTCGGCGCGTACGACTACTGGGCAATCGAGTACGCATATCGCGAGTTCGCGCCGGAGGTCGAAAGCGCCGAGCTGGCCGGGCTGGCGGCCCGGTCCGAGACCGATCCCAATCTCGCCTTCGCGACGGACGAAGACGTGTCACCGCAGTTCGGCGGCATCGATCCGTTGGTGAACCGATTCGACCTCGGTGAGGACCCGCTTGCCTATTACAAGCGCAGTTTCAAGCTGGTGCGTGAATTGTGGGCGCGCACCGAAAAGCGCGAACTGAAGGCCGACGACAATCTGGCGGTCTATCGCCGCAACCTCGTGCGCGGGCTGAACCAGATGGCGGCGCTCGGACCGCTGATCGCTAAGTACATCGGGGGCGTCTACACGTCGCGCGGACTGGCCGGCGTGCATGGCCCGATACTGACGCCGGTGCCCACGACGAAGCAACGGGAGGCGCTCGAAGTGCTGTCCAGCGAGATCTTTTCGTCCGACAGCTTCCGTTTCAATCCGGCGTTCATGAGCCGGCTCGGCGTCGACTATCTCGACCGTTTCCGGCCGAACCAGCCGACGGGGTCGCCGGACTTCAGCCTGCCGACCGCGGTGCTCACGCTGCAGCGCGCGGTGCTCGACCTGCTCATGTCCGACGCGGTCGCAATGCGCCTCGCCGACGCCGAGACAAAGGTCAGCAACCCGCGCCAGCTCCTGACGTTCGCGGACCTGCAGACGCGCCTGACCGCGGCGATCTGGAGCGAGGTGAAGACCGGGCGCGATATCGACAGCCTGCGCCGCAACCTGCAGCGCGAGCACGTGCGGCGGCTTGCGAGCTCGATCGTGCGTCCGACGTCGCCGGTGGCCACCGACGTGCGCGCGGTGCAACGGCAGGTCGCCGTCGACCTGGTCGCCGAGCTGAAACGTGCGCTCGCCAATCCGCGGCTGAGCGGCATCGCGCGCGCGCATCTTGCCGAGAGCGCCGCGTTGCTCGACGAGGCGCTCAAGGCGCCGATGACGAAGCAGGGGGCCTAGGGGCCGCGCCGCACGCGAATCAGCCGTCGCGGTTGCGCGGCGCAGTGATGCGCTCGAGTTCGCTCCGCACGGCGCGATCGATGATCTCGCGCAGGGAGGCGGCCAGCGCGATGCGCGTCTCGGCGGCGAACCGGCGGATCGCGTCCTCGATCGCGCCCTCGAGGTGACGGCGCACGATCGTCTCGACCTCCGTCGGCAGCCGGCGCGCGACCTCGAGCAGGATCATCTCGCGCAGGTCCGTTTCCATCCGGTTCGGACGGACGCCGCCCGTGCGCGTGATGTCGAACTCCTCGGCTTCGCGATAGAGCGTGGGCCCCGGCGGCGCAGGGAGGAGCGCGTCGAGGTTGGAGACGAGCAGCGACGTGGGAACGCGCGGCATGTCGTCCGGCTCCGGCGGCTCGACCGGAGGGAGCCAGCCGGGCAGCGTCGCGTCTTCCTCGCCCTGGGCGGCCGGGATCACCTTTGGCGTCTGCTCCGCGGGCTGCGGCGTCGCGGCCGCGGTGGGCGGCGGCGCGACCGGCGCGACGGGCAGGATGGGCACCCCTGGCGCCTGGGCGGCAGGCGCGACCACCGTCGCCGCTTCGCTTGCCGCGGGCCGCTCGGGCAGGCGGAAATCCAGGTTCAGATCGAGCGGGGGAAGCGTGAGCCGCTCTGTCAGCACCGGGATCGAAGGATCGTCCACCGGCAGGGAATCGGCGCGCCGGCCGGCGGCGTCTCCGGGCTTGCGAGCGGGCTGGTTCATGCCGTCAATCCCGCTCGCCGGCGGCGCTGCCGCCCATTTCGAACTTGTTCGGCTCGATGCCGGCGGCGCGATAGCAGCGGAACCTTTCGCGTGCGCGCTGGCGGTCGGCCTCCTCCTTGGAGACGACCTCGATCAATCGCTCGAACCGGTCCAGCAGTGCATCGAAGGCTGGCGGCACATCGTCGTCCAGATTGAGGAAGACGTCGCGCGCCGGGGCCGGCTGCGCGGCATCGAGCGTCAACAGGACCGGCGTGCGCGCCGCCAGCGGCGAATCCACGTAGACATGAGGCACGAAATCGAGCGCGGAGAAGATCCACAGTGCCGCGTCGAAGCGCGCCAGCCGCGCCGGTTCGCGCGCATACGCGAGCACTGATTTTTCGGCCGCGCGTGCCTTGCGCACGACGCGGCACGCATACTGCAGCCGGTCCTCGACGTTGAAGTGGAAGTCGATTCTCAAGCCTGTCCTTCGACGGGCCGCGGGTCAGCCGGCGTGACGGGTGCCTACGCCGCGGCGCGTTCCAGCAGGAACCGCGTGAGCAGCGGCACGGGGCGGCCGGTTGCACCTTTCGCGGCCCCGCCCTTCCATGCCGTGCCCGCGATGTCCAGATGCGCCCAAGGGTACTCCTTGGCGAACCGGGAGAGGAAGCTGGCCGCGACGACGGCACCCGCATTGCCCGGGATGCCGATGTTTGCCATGTCGGCGAAGTTCGACTTCAGCTGGTCGCCGTATTCCTCGTCGAGCGGCAGGCGCCAGGCAGGATCCATCATGGTCCTGGATGCACGGATCAGGTCGCTGGCGAGCGCCTCGTCGGTGGAAAAAAGGCCGCTGTTGATGTTGCCCAGCGCGACCACGCAAGCGCCGGTGAGGGTCGCGATGTCGACCACCGCCGCCGGCTTGAAGCGCTCGGCATAGGTCAGCGCATCGCACAGGATCAGGCGGCCCTCCGCGTCGGTGTTGAGGATCTCGATCGTCTGCCCCGACATCGACGTCACGATGTCGCCGGGCTTGTTGGCGCGGCCCGAGGGCATGTTCTCGCACGCGGGCACGATGCCGATGACGTTCACCTTGGGCTTGAGCTCCGCGAGTGCGCGCATGGTGCCGAACACGGAAGCCGCGCCGCACATGTCGAACTTCATCTCGTCCATTGCGGCGCCCGGCTTGAGCGAGATGCCGCCGGAGTCGAACGTGATGCCCTTGCCGACGAGCACATACGGCGCCGCGCTCTTGCCGGCGCCGTGGTACTTGAGGACGATCAGGCGCGCCGGTTCATAGGAGCCGCGCGCGACGGAAAGAAACGAACCCATCCCGAGTTTCTCGAGCTGCTTGCCTTCCAGGACCTCGACGCCGAGCTTGAATTCCTTCGCGAGCTTCCGGGCCTGGTCGCCGAGGAAGGCGGGCGTGCAGACGTTGCCCGGCAGGTTGCCGAGGCGCTTCGTGAGCGCCATGCCGTTGGCGATGGCGATGCCTTCGCGTACGCCGCCTTCCGCCGCGCGCTGCTCGTCGGCCGGGCGCTTGTCGAGCAACAAGGCAACGCGCTCCGGCACCCTCTGGTTACTGTCGGGTTTGCTCTTGAGCTCGTCGCTGCGGAAGCCGATCTCGCGCGCCGCAAGCACGAGCGAGCGCGCATGCCAGCCCGCGTCGCGCCCCTTCACGTGCCAGTCGAAGGCGGCGATCGCAAGCTCGCGCGTGCCCGGACCGGAGCCGCGCACCGCCGTGCGCACGGCCTCGACGTACGCCTTGTCGGTGAACTCGCCCGGCTTGCCGAGCCCGACCAGCAGCACGCGCGCGCCGGTGACCCCCGGCAGCGCGCGCAGCAGCGTCGTCGTGCCGCGCTGGCCGGTGGCGTCGCCGCTCTTGACGGCGGCACGCACGGCGCCCTTGGACGCGGCATCGATGCGGCGCGCCGATGCGCTCAGCTCGCCATCGGCGTACACGCCCACCGCGACACAATCGGCCCGGACCGAGTCGGCCGCGCCGACCTTCGTGATAAAGTCCATCGACTCTCCTATCGGCATTCGTTGCTCGTAGTCGCGGGCGCTGAGTCCGGTCGCACCCGGGAGCGAAAGCGCGTTGATGCGATTCGTTTCGACGCTCGCGCCATGAGGCGGCGCAGTATAGCGGCGCCTCCCAGCAGGTTGCGTGCACGCGCTGCCAGGACGCAGCCCGACCGATGATCTTCAAGCGCGCCATCTTCAACGAGCTCACCAACACCGCGGGCGCGGTGTTCACGGTTCTCTTCTCCATCATCTTCTCGGTCGGCCTCGTGCGCCTGCTCGGCGACGCGGCGGGCGGCCAAGTCGACAACGCATCGGTGTTCCAGCTGGTGGCGCTGGTCGCGCTCACCAACCTGCCGACGGTGCTCATGCTGACGCTGTTCGTCGCCGTGCTGATCGCGCTGTCGCGCAGCTTTCGCGATTCCGAGATGGTGGTGTGGTTCAGCTCGGGCCGGAGCCTGCTGCACTGGATCGGTCCGGTGCTGCGCTTCGCCGCGCCGATCGTCGTGCTGGTGACGGTGCTGGCGGTCGCGGTATCGCCCTGGGCCGAACGCACGATCGCCGAGAGCCGCAAGCGCTTCGAGCAGCGCGACGACATGAGCCGGGTGGCGCCGGGGCGCTTCATCGAGTCGGCCAGCGCCGATCGCGTGTTCTTCGTCGAGTCGGTCGACATCGACACCGCGCGCGTGCGCAACGTGTTCGTGAGCCACCGCAGCCAGGGACGCGAAGGCGTGACGGTCGCCGCGCACGGCTCGATCGAGGTGCGCCCGAACGGCGATCGTTATCTGGTGCTGGAGGCCGGGCGCCGCTACGAAGGCGTCCCCGGCGAGGCCGAATACCGCATGAGCGAGTTCGATCGATATCTCATACGCATCGACTCGAAGCCCGACGAGCCGATCAACGAGCAGGCGGCGCGCACCAAGACGACCGGCCGCCTGCTCGAGGAGAACACGACATTCTCGCGGGCCGAGCTCCTGATCCGGATTTCGCAGCCGATCGTCGCGGTCCTGCTGGCGCTGCTCGCGATCCCGCTCGCGTACACGAATCCGCGCGTCGGGCGCTCCTTCAACCTGATCATCGCCGTGCTCGCCTTCCTGGTCTACAACAACGGGCTTTCGGTGACGAAGGCGTGGGTGCAGCAGGGGCGGCTTTCGTTCGGCGTCGGCGTCTGGCTCGTGCACGCCGTGGTCCTGCTCATCGTGATGCTGCTGTTCGCGCGCCGCGTCTACCTGCAACGGTGGATTCCACGGTGGCGCGACCTGAAGTTCTGGGCGAAGAGGGCGCACGCGTGAGCGCGCGCGGGCAACGGCCGTGAAGACGCTGCGGCGCTACCTGCGGGTCGAGATCATCCAGGCGACCGGGTTCGTCCTGTTCGCCCTGGTCGCGCTGTTTTCGTTCTTCGAGTTCGTCAACCAGCTCGACGACGTCGGGCGCGCCGGCTACCAGCTGCGCCACGTGTTCATCTATGTCCTGCTGAGCTTGCCGACCCGCACTTACGAGCTGATGCCGATCGGCGCGTTGATCGGCACCATCTACGCCCTCTCCAAGCTGGCTTCGAACTCCGAGTTCACGATCATGCGCGTCTCGGGCATGAGCACGCGCCGTCTCGCGTGGGCGGTGCTCAGCGTCGGCCTGGTGCTGCTGCTCGTCACGTATGCGCTGGGCGAGTTCATCGCGCCGCCGGCCGAGCGCCTCGCGCGGCAAAGCAAGCTCGTGGCGACCGGCTCGACGCTCGCCCAGCAGTTCCGTTCCGGAATCTGGGTGCGCGACGCCCTCAAGGGGCCGGATGGCCGGATCGAACGGCTGCGCTTCATCAACGTGGCGCGGGTGCAGCCCGACATTTCGGTGGAGGGCTGGCGGGTGTTCGAGTTCGACCGCGACTTCCGGCTGCGGTCGATCAGTCGTGCCGCCGAAGGCCGCTTCGTCGACGAACGCGGCCAGCACGGCTGGCGCCTGAAGGACGTGGTCGAAACGCGCCTGCCCGTCGTCGACCCGACGGACATGGCGCCGTCGCCGCTGCGCACGGAGATCGTGCACGATCCCGAGCGCCTGTGGATCTCGGATCTGCGGCCCGAGATCTTCGGCGTGCTGCTCGTGCAGCCCGAGCGCATGGCGGCGCTCGACCTCGCGCAGTACATCCAGCACTTGGCGGAGAACCACGAGCAGACCGACCGCTACGAGATCGCGCTCTGGAACAAGGTTTTCTATCCTCTCGCCGTGCTGGTCATGATGGTGCTCGCGCTGCCGTTTGCCTACCTGCACGTGCGGGCCGGCAGCGTGAGCCTGAAGATCTTCACCGGCGTGATGATCGGCGTGCTGTTCTACGCGCTGAACAAGCTGTTCGCCCATCTGGGCCTGCTCAACACGTGGCCGCCCGTGGTCATCGCCGCCTTGCCCAGCATGGTCGTGCTCACCGTGGCGCTCGGCGCCCTGTACTGGATCGAGCGCCGCTGAGCGTTCAGGTTCGCTGCGGCGCTCCGTTTACAAAAGTGGGAACCCTGGGCAACATCGCCGACGGCGACCTGGCGCGCACACGGTCCTTGCGACCGTCGAAGACGCGGCGCGGGCGCCGCTGGAGGGCAGAGGGGAAAGGCAGCCGTGCTGCCGTTCGGGGCGCTGGAAAGCGCCCCTTGTTTTTTGCCGTCGCTACGCCGCTTACAGCACGCGCAGGTTCGGGCTCACCAGCATCGGCGTGTCGGTGGCGATGGCGGCGCAGAACGTCCACCACTTGCGTTCTCTCAGCGTGTGGCAGAGCGCGTCGAGCGAGATGAATTTCATGTTGTTGTCGCGGCAGCAGACATGGGGGCCATTTTCCGTGCCGCGGCCGGCGCGCGCTATCAGGAAGGGGCTGAGACAGCGTTAGGCGCGCCGGCCTTCCGCTTGCAGGCCTTCTCCTACACGCCGTGTCGGTGCATTACCGACACGGGTGGGAGAGAGGCCCGGATCGACCGCCGCGCGGCGGCGATCCGCAACCGCGGATCATGCCGCCATCATCAGCCCGGCGCGGCGCGCCGCTCTGGCTCCGTGTTGCGCCGTTCGAGACCCGGCGTGCGCGGTGCCGCGCTCGTGGCTCGCTGCCAGCGCCGGATCGACGATCCGGCGCAGGCCGGCGATGTCGCGCAACGTGACCTGGCGCCGGTCGATCTCCACCAGCCCGGCCGCGGCGAACGCCGAGAGCGTCCGGCTGACGGTTTCGAGCTTCAGACCGAGGTAGCTGCCGATTTCCTGCCGCGTGGCGCGCAGGGCGAACGAGGTGCGCGAGTAGCCGAGGCGGCCGAAACGATCGGACATCTCGAGCAGGAAACTCGCGAGGCGGGCGTCCGCGCTCAACGTGCCCAGCAGCCAGAACATGGCGTGCTTGTGCACCAGTTCGCGGCTGAACAGCGAGTAGAGCAGCCGCTCCACGCAAGCGTGCTCGCGCGCGAGCTGGGCGAGCTGCGCGAACGGGATCACCGCCACGCTGCTGATGTCGAGCGCCGCCACTTCGGTGAGGTAGTGGTTCGAGTCGACGCCGTCGAGGCCGATGACGTCGCCGGCCATCGGGAAGCCGAGCACCAGCTCGCCTCCGGCGGTGTCGATCGATATGGTCTTGAAGAAGCCGGACCGGACGACGTATATGGCCCGGAACGGATCGCCGGCGCGATGCAGTACGTCGCCGGCGCGGATCGAGCGTACGGAGAACGTCGCGTCGACGAAGCGCGGGTCCGCGGGCAGCGCGATGCCGAGCAGCGCGGCGAGGTCGGCGAGCTTCACCGAATTCCAGTTCGTGTCGCGCCGGTCGGGGCTATGAGGTTCGATCGTCCGCGCGCGGATCTCGGCGGAACGCTCGCCGGCACTGCCGGAGGAGGGAACGGAGTCGAACATGTCTTTGCCTCTCGATGGTCAATGTGCCCTGGGTGGAGGGGACGCGATCCACTCGCGCAGGATCTGCGGGACGCGTCCGAACTCGTGCGACTTGTCGAGGAACACGTCGGCGCCCGCGCCCAGGCTCGCCTGCCGGTGCTGGGCCGACGCGAAATTGCTCAGTACGATGACGCGGATGTCGGGGCGCTGCGGCTTGAGGGCGGCCAGCACGTCCAGACCGGTGCCGTCGGGCAGCTTCAGGTCCAGCAGCAGGGTGTCGACGTCCGCGGCGAGCACGCCGTCGATCGCGCTGCCTACCGAGTCCGCTTCGCCCACCACGCACACGCCTTCGACGGTGCGCAAGATCGCGACCAGGCGTTTGCGGACCTGCAGCGTATCGTCGACCACGAACACGTTCACCACCGGACCACTCGTTCTTCAATAACGTTCGATGGCCGCAGTATGGAAACCACGACCCGCCGTCACCATCGGTGCGGGCTGAATCGCGGCTCGGGAAATGGGCGAGCGCAGCCTAGGAATATTCCTATCCGCGCCCGGCGGGACTCGGCTACTCGGATAGGTCCGGCGACTCGAGGAGCTTGTGCGTGATGGCGTAGCGCACGAGGTCGGCCAGCGAAGCCAGGCTCATTTTTTCGAGCACGTGCGTCTTGTGGGTGCTGACCGTCTTCACGCTCAAGTGCAGGCGCTCGGCGATCGCCGTGATCGATTCGCCGGCGGCGAGCGACAGCAGCACCTGGTACTCGCGGTCGGACAGCCTGCGGTGCGGAAGGTCGTCCGTGGGCGACTGCAGGCGCGCGGCGAGCGCCTCGGCAGCCGCGGGCGTGATGAACATCCCGCCCGCGGCGATGCGCGCGATCGCGGCGACCAGCTGCTTCGCGGCCGTGTCCTTCGTCAGGTAGCCGGACGCACCCGCGCGGATCGCACGCTCCGCGTACTGGTGCTCATCGTGCATCGACAGCACGAGGATGCGCAGATCGGGGCGTTCCGCCTTGACCTGCTTGATGAGTTCGACGCCGCTCTTGCCCGGCATCGAGAGGTCGAGCAGCAGCACTTCGAAGCCGCCGGCGCGCACGGCGGCGAGGACCTCGTTGCCGTTGCTCGCTTCACCGACGACCGCGATCGAGGCGTCCGCGGCGAGGATGCGCCGCAGCCCCTCGCGCACGATCGCGTGGTCATCGGCGACGAAGACGAGCGTGGTCAAGCGACATCTCCGGGCGATCGCACGGCGAGCGGCACGCGCGCGACGACGCTCGTCCCGCGTCCGGGCAGGCCGGAAACCACCACCGATCCGCCCAGCAACAGAACGCGCTCCCTGATGCCGCGCAGTCCGAACGAACCCGGCTTGGGATCCGCCGCGGCATCGATGCCGATGCCGTCGTCGCTCACCCGCAGCACCGCTTCGGTTCCAGCGCTTTCGAGCGAGACGTCGACGCGGCTCGCTTGGGCGTGGCGGGTTACGTTCGTGAGCGACTCCTGCAGGATGCGGAACAGCGCCGAGGCCTGCGGCTCGCCGAGCTCGGCGCACGCGGGGTCGATATGCAGCCCGTACGCCAGCCCGGCGCGCTGCACGAGGTGCTGCATCAGCCACTCCGCGGCGGCGCCCAGCCCGAGGTCGTCCAGCACGAGCGGGCGCAGGTCGGCCGAGATGCGCCGCGTCGTGGCCACCGTGAAGTCGAGCAGCTCGCGCATCGCGACGATGCGCTCGAGCAGCTCGGGGCGCCCGCCCGGCAGGCTCGATTCCAGCAGGTCGACGTCCATCTTCAAGGCGGTCAGCGCCTGGCCCAGTTCGTCGTGCAGCTCGCGTGCGATCCGGGTGCGCTCGGCTTCGCGTACCTCCTGCATCGCGACCGCCAGCTCGCGCAATTCATCGTGGGCACGCAGGATGGCCCGCTCGGCCAGCACGCGCGTCGTGATGTCGCGCAGGATCACGGTCAGCAACCGCTGCCCGCCGACCGTTGCGTGCGAGATCGAGGCCTCGATGGGGAATTCCGTGCCGTCGGCCCGCAGCCCCGCGAGCGCGCTCTGGTTGCCCATGCGCCGTGAGGTCGCGCCCCTGTGTACGAAATGCTCGACGTGTACGCGGTGCGCCCCGCGGAACCGGGCGGGGATGAAATTCTCGAGCGGCTGGCCGGTTGCCTGCGCGGCGGAACAACGAAACATCTCTTCCGCCGCGGCGTTGAAAAGCACGACGCGCTGGCTGCCGTCGACCGTGATGATGGCATCCATGGCGGAGCGCACGATCGCCTCCAGGCGCACCTGACCCTGGAGCACCTCCTGCTGCGCCAGCCGCATCTCGGCCTCGGCGTGGGCGCGTGCGCTGACGTCGCGCACGATCACGGTCAGCAGCTTTTCGCTGCCGACCGTGACCTGGGAGATCGAGGCCTCCATCGGAAACACGGTTCCGTCGGCGCGCAGGGCGCGCAAGGCGCTCTGGTGATCCATCCGGCGCAACGTTTCGCCGGTGCGGGCGAACTGCTCGATGTGGGCACGATGCCGCGCGCGCAGGCTCTCCGGGATGAAACGGTCCAGCGTGGTGCCGATCGTATCGGCGGCGCTGCAGCGGAACAGGGTTTCGGCCGCCGCGTTGAACATGACGATCCGGTGTGCGCCGTCGATCGTGATGATGGCGTCCATCGCCGAGCGCAGGATCGCATCGAGGCGCGCGGCGTCGGCGCGCGAGGAAATATCTGCGGTGGACAACTCGCTGAGCGGCACTTGCAGGACCCGGGACGATGGACGCGGCGCCAACTATATAGGGGTGGGAATTCCTGACCCAAGCCGATTCGCCTCGCGCCGCAACCGGCCGCAGAAGGCGCACGATCCCGGCCGAGGCCGTGCCGCATCGGGCTGTCGCCGCGTCCACGGCCCACGGTCGACCCGCAAAACCAAATGGAGGACACGATGCTCAGCGTCCTGCTCGCCGTCGACGGCTCCGAGAATGCGCTGCGAGCGACGCGCGAGCTGATAGCGAGTGCCGCACTGTACAAGGAGGCCCTGCACGTCGAGCTCGTGACGGTACGTCCGCCGCTGCCCCTGGGCGGCTTTTCGGGCCTGGTGCTGAGCCGCGAGATGATCGACGGCTACTACCGGGAGGAAGGCGAAAGGGCGCTCGCTTCGAGCCGGCGGCTGCTTGTCGAAGCCGGCATCGACTGCACGCCGCGCGTGCTGGTCGGCGACATCCCCCACATGCTCGTCGAACACGCCGCCAGCGCCGGCTGCCGCATGATGTTCATGGGCACCCGGGGCATGGCGCAGATCCCGGGCATCGTGCTCGGTTCGATCTCCACCAAGGTGCTGCATCTGGCGCGGATCCCGGTGACCCTGGTGCCCTGAGCGTTCATCAAGGCCGCACCCACGCGATGGGCTTGCGCAAGGTCAAGGAGCGCGCGCCGTTCCGGTGCCACGCTTGCGACGAGGAAAAGCGGGGGCTGGCATGTTCGACAGGATTCTGGTTCCGGTCGACGGTTCGAGCGAGGCGCGCGCCGCGGCGCATCAGGCATTGCAGCTTGCGCAAGCACTGCACGCGACGGTGGTCGCGCTGCACGTCGCGCCGCCATTCCAGACCAGGTACTTCGAGGATTTCGTGCCGCCGCCGGACGCCACGCGCGAACTCTGGCAGGCCGGTCTGCGCAACGTCGCCGAACGGTATTTCAGGCCCATCAAGGACGAGGCACAGGATCTCGGGGTCGAGCTGGACACGGATGTCGTCTTCGACGAGCGTCCCGGCGATGCCATCGGCACGGCAGCGCTCGAGCACGATTGCAGCCTGATCGTCATCGGGCCGCGCGGGCGCGGCGGTGTCGCACGGTACCTGCTCGGCAGCGTCACCACGCGCGTCCTCGGAGCGACCAGCGTTCCCGTGCTCGTGCACCGGTCCGGCCCCGCCGGGTGAGCCGCGCGGCGGACTGCCCCGCTTCCTGTCGTTGCGTTGCGCCCGAGGCCGCTTGCGCCAGGTGCGCCGGCGCGGCCGCAGGCGCCACGAAACCCTCGAAAAGACCGGCTGCGCGAACCCTCCCGACGGCAGCCAAAGCGCCGTTATTTCCACCCGCCATGGCGGCGCCCGCTCCATAGACTCCTGACGCCCTCATCGAGAATGTCAATGAGTCGACTTGCCTCCGGAGCCCGTCGCGTCGCGCGCGCCTGCGCTGGCGTTCTGCTGTCGACGCTGATTCTTCCCGCACCCGGCCGGGCTGCGGAACTCGTCCTGGCGGTCACACACTCGCCCTCCTCGCTGGCGATCGACATCGCGCAGGAAGAAGGCTATTTCGCGGCCGAGGGCGTCGCGCTCCGCATCGTCGACTGCGCAGGTGGGCCGCGCTGCATGCGCCAGCTCTTCGACGGGCGCGCGCAGCTCACCGCGGTATCCGAGTTGCCGGTCGTCTTCAACAGCTTCGAGCGGGCCGACTACACGATCGTGGCGACGCTCGCCACGTCGACCGGCAACATCAAGCTCATCGGCCGCAGGAGCGCCGGCATCACCGGCCCGCAGCAGCTGGCCGGCAAGCGGATCGGCGTGATCATCGGCAGCAGCTCGCACTACTTCCTCGACGCCTACCTCCTGTTCCACGGCATCGACCCGAAACAGGTGCAGATCGTCGCCGTGCAACCCGAGCAGATGGTCGCTGCGGTCCGGCACGGGCAGATCGACGCGCTTGCCGGCTACAGCCGGCACACGGCCGCGGTCGCGAAGGCGCTCGGCGAAGATGCCGTGGCGCTCGGCGATCCACGCATCTACACCGACTCGTTCAACCTGGTCGTCGACCGGCGCACGCTCGGCGAGCGGGAGCAGGACATCGTGCGCATCCTGCGGGCCTTGCAGCGCGCGCAGCGCTTCATCGCCGAGCACCCGCAGCGCGCCAAGCAGGTCCTCGGCGCGCGCGCGCGGCTCGAGCCGGCATTCGTCGAAACCGTCTTCCCGGCGTTCAGCTACCGGCTGAGCCTCGACCAGTCGCTGGTCAGCACGATGGAAAGCGAAGCGAGGTGGGCGCTGCGCGAAGGGCACATCGCACCGGACCGTCGCCTGCCGAACTACCTCGACTACGTGGCGACGGGACCGCTGCTCGAGGCCGTGCCGACGGCCCTGGCGCAGTAGCGCGCGGCATGCGGATCCGCACCCAGCTTCTCGTCTCGGCGGCGCTCGCGTGCCTGCTCGCGGCCCTCGTGGTCGCCGCGTCGTGGTACGTGACGCGGCAGGCGCGAACCGGGTTGGACGACCAGTCCGACGCGCAGGGGGTGGCGCGCGAGGTGGCGAGCCTGCTCGTCCTGACCAACGAGGTGGCGCTGTACGACAGCGCGCGCGCGGCCGCGCAATGGCGCACGCACCATGCGCAGCTGCTCGCCGACGTGGACCATGCCGTCCAGCGACACGATCCACGCCTGCCCGAGCTCGACCACCTGCGCAGCAACGTCGTCGACCTGAGCGTGCTGTTCGAGGCCCTGGTGGCAGTCTCGAAGGAGCCGGAGACGCCGCTGGCGCAGCGGCGCCGCCAGTTGCTGCTGGAGCGCCTGCTGATCGAGACCCAGGAGGTGGTCGAAAGCCGCCACCGCTGGGCTTTGACGGTCGGGCTCGAACAGCAGCGCAACCAGGAGATCTTCCAGGCGATGGCTGTCGCCGCGCCGGCGGCGCTGCTGGCGATCCTGGTCTCGCTGGCGGCGGTGGTCGGCCGGCGCGTGCTGCCGCCCTTGGCACGCCTGCGCGCCGCGGTGACCGCCATACGCGGCGGCGATCTGACCGCACGCTGCGCGAGCGACGCCGCCGACGAACTCGGCGACGCCGCGCGCGCGGTCGACGCCATGGCCGAGGCGCTGCAGGAACGCGAGGCGGCGTTGCGCACGTCGGAGCGGCGCCTGCGCCTGGTCGCCGACAGCCTGCCTGCGCTGGTGAGCCACATCGACACCGAGGAGCGGTACACGTTTGCCAACGCGCATTTCCGCCGTTTCGGCGCGGGTGATCCCGAAGCGATGATCGGGCGCACGATGCGCGAGGAACGCGGCGAGGAGCTGTATCGGCAGCTCGCGCCTTATGTCGCGCGCGCGCTGCGCGGCGAGGCGGCGGAGTTCGAGACCTCGCGCCTGGTCGCCGGCAGGCCGGCGCACCGCCAGGTGAGCTACGTGCCCGACATGGACGAATCCGGCAAGGCGCGCGGGTTCTACGCGATGACCTTCGACATCACGGCGCGCAAGGAAGCGGAACTGCGCCTGGCTGCGAGCGAACGCCACCTGCGCGACCTCACGAACAGCATCCCCGCGCTGGTCGCGTATTTCGACATGCAGGAGTGCTGCCAGTACGCCAACGATCTCGCGCGCAGGGTGCTCGGCGCGGCGACGGGCGAAGCGACCGGGATCACGCTGCGCAGCGCACTCGGCGAGGCGACCTACGATGCACATCGCGGGCGCGTCGCCGAAGCGCTGCACGGGCGCCCGGTGCGATTCGAGGGCAAGACCGAGTCCCAGGGACGCGAGCTGCACTTCCAGGCGCACCTGATCCCCGACCTGGAAGCCGACGGCACCCAGCGCGGTTTCTACGTGATGACCTTCGACATCACGGCGCTGGTCGACGCGCAGGGCAGGCAGGCCCACGTCGAACGGCAGTTGCGTGCGATCACCGACAACCTGCCGGTGCTGATCTCGTACCTGGACGAGCGGGAGCGCTTCCAGTTCGCGAACGCGACCTATCGCACGTGGCTCGGTATCGAACCCGCGGACCTGATCGGGCGCACGCTGGCGGAGACGGTCGCCGATCCCCTCCACTACGAGGAGCGGCGCGAGCGCCTGCAGCAGGCATTGTCGGGCGAGCGCGTCTGCTTCGAGCTCGAATCGGTCATGCTCGGGATCAGGCGGTCGCTTCAGGTCGCCTACATCCCGGACCGGCGGGCGGATGGAACGGTGGCAGGCGTGTTCGCCCTGAGCAGCGACATCACGCCGATGAAGCAGGTCGAAGCGAAGCTGAGCCAGCTCGCCAGCCTCGACCCGCTGACAGGGCTGCCGAACCGGCGCCAGTTCGAGGACCGCATCGCCGTCGCCCTTGCCGAGGTTCAGGTCACGGGCAACGCGCTGGCGGTGATGTTCCTCGACATCGATCACTTCAAGTCGATCAACGACCGGCTCGGCCACGGTGCGGGCGACGCCGTGCTGAAGGAATTCGCGCTGCGCCTGCGCCATACGGTGCGCGCCACCGACATCGCGGCGCGCCTGGCGGGCGACGAGTTCGTCGTCCTGCTCGAGGGCGTGCCGAGCGAGCACGACGCGGAAGTGGTTGCGAAGAAGGTCCTGGCGGCGATCCGGGAGCCGTTCTTCTGCGCCGGGGCGTCATTGCAGGTCACGACCAGCGTCGGGGTCGCCTTCAGCGCACACCCGCGCGCCGCCGGCGAATTGCTGGCCTGTGCCGATGCGGCCCTGTACGAAGCAAAGGACGCGGGGCGCGACACGCTGCGCGTGCGGGCGCTCGGCGTGGTCTCGCTCGAGAGCCGCCGCGATCACGCGGGCGAAGCCACGCGCCAGCGCGTCCCGGCTGCCTGAGGCGGCCATGCGCGACGGCGCGCCGCGCCGGCGTCTCAGGGCGTCGTGCCGAGGATGACGCTCGAAGCCTTGAAAAATGCCGTGACGGGCACGCCGACCGCCAGCGCCGGGGCCTGCGCGCTCGCCTTGGTCACGACCGCCGCGATGGTCAGGCGGCGCCGATGTCGATCACCACCTCGGCGTTCACGGTGCCGGGCGTGAGTGCGGCAACCTTGCCTTCGAACTGATTGCGCGCCGAAAGCCGCGCGCCGCCGAGATCGGTCGCAAGGATGACCGAGGAGGCCTTGACGGCCGCGAACGCGGGCGCGCCGACCTCGAGGCCCAGCGCATCGCCGCTTGCGCGGGTGACGACGGCGACGACGCGGGATCCGCCCGCGACGGTGATCTCCACCTCGTCGTTGACCGCGCCCTTCCTGTAGGCGGTCACGGTGCCGGTGAATTGATTGCGTGCGCTGGTCTTCATGGCGGGCTTCCTTGGGCTGAACGAGGCGATGCCACCCGCTTGACAGTGGAACTGCGTGCGTCTTCGACCGGCGTGCCGAAGCACAGATCGAAGTCTTCGCAGCCGTCGCAGCGCGGCGGACGCAGATCCGGCGCCCCGAGCTCTTGGCCGAGGCGCAGGAAGAGATAACGCTTCCACTTGAGGTTGCGCGTATTGCCGGCGGCGAGCGCAGGAAAGTGCCGCGCGAGCAGGGCGGAGACTTCCTGGCGGCCGGCAAGCCCGATGTCCTGCCACAGGTGGCGCGCACCGAAGCAGGCGCCGGCGACCGTTGCGGCCATCAGCCGCGCCCCGGGGCGTGTCGCGGGCGCGGTGCGCCCAGATCAGTGCCACCAGCGGCGCCAGGAATGGAACTTGCGCTGCGGTGCCGGGCAAGACGTCGTCGGTCGATGCGTCGACGCCAACGCGTTGCAGCAGCGCCTCGCATTCGCCGCGCTCCAGGCCGAGCCAACGCACGCCCGGCGGAAGCCGCCTTTCGGCGACGTGCCGCCGCACGGCCGCCACCGCGCGGTGCTCGGGGCTTTCGGCAGGCATCGGCCACGTATCCGTCACGGCGCGGCGAAGACTTCGAGACTGACGAGATTGGCCACCCAGCGGCCGCGCCTGGCATCGTTGGGAACGACGAGGCGCGCGAATCCCCTGGCGCCGACCGCGGCGCCGTCGACTTCGTAGGCGACGAGATTCGGCTGGGCGCCGAAACCCGGATCGAGTTCGCCGAGCGCGAACAAGGCCTGGTATCCGTCGCTGCCGGTCGAGACGACATAGCGGCCGAGCACGTCGCCCTTGACCTTCGGGTCGAGCACGAAGCCGGCCGCACCGAGCAGGTTCCAGAGGGTCACGCCGCGATAGATGCTCGTGCCGATCCTGCGCTCGATCGCCGGCAGCGCCTGCAGCGCGGCGAGATCGAATGTAGTCGGACGCAGGACGGCGCCGGAGACCTCGAAGCGGGTCGACGCGCCGCCGCCGGCCGCGCGTTTCGTCGAGACCGATGCCCGCACGTCGAGGCGCACTAGGCTCGAGACGTAGCGCCCGCTCCGCACGTCACCGGGAGCGGTGACGCGCACTTCATCGCCCTTGAGGGCGACCCGTGCGCCGTCGACCAGTTCGGCGTAGGCGACGAGGCTGCCGCGATTGCCGAAATCCGGCTTCAGCTCGCCGAGCGAGAACGCGGCGCGGTAGCCGTCCGACCCGGTCGCGACGACATACTTGCGCAGGACATCGGCCTCGACCGCGGCGTCGGTCTGGATGCCCCGTGATTCGAGCAGGCTCCACAGGTCGGCGCCTGTGAACGTGCGTCTCTTTGGTGCCGCGCCCATGCCGTACCGCACGGTCTGCGTCACGGCGGGGACCGCGCGCAATTCGGCGAGCGAGAGCGATCCGGGGCGGTCGATCGCACCGCCGACGGCGATCGGTGCCGACGCCGCGGCCGCGCCCTCGCTGCCATCCGCCTTCGGCGGCGACCCGCAGGCGGCCGGCAGCCCGCAGAGGGCGGCCAGGCCCGCGCACAAGGCGACTCGCCCAGCTGCCACAACACCCGTCATGCAGCGTGCCTGTCCTATATTTGCTCGAACATATGATGGCGCCGGGTGGTGCGCGTCCCGGCGGCCGCGCGGCCGCCACACCCGAAGTATTCGAAGGTATATTTCACGTGCCCGGCCTGTGCCGCACCGAGCTGGGTGCGGGAGTGCCGAGTTGAAACCCCCAGCTTTCCGCCTCGTCCCGCCTCGTCCCGGCGCGCCCGACGCCACGGGGCTGCGTCAGGCGCTCCGTTCCGAGGAACAGCAGGTGGCGGCTGCACGCCAGCCGCCGCGACGCGGCCGAGCGCGGCCTCGCTCTGGCCGAGAGGGAGATCGAGGCGCTGCGCGCCCTCCTGCAACGGACGCTCGATGCCGGGGCTGCGCTGCAGGCCGAATTGCAGGCGCTCGAGGACCCCTATGTGCAGCACTGCGCCCCCGCCCCCGGCCAAGCGAACACGTTGAGCCGTTCGCTGCAGGGCAGGCGCCTGTGCGCGCGCCTCGAGGTGCCGTTCATGCCGCTGCGGTCCGCGAGCGTGAGCAGCTTCGTTGCGGCGCTGGCGCCGCGTGCGGCCCGCGGTCCCCATCCGCCACGTTCCCCGTTCTGCATTTGGCACGGCTGAGCCCGCTGCCGGACTCTGCCTGACAGATTGTCAGCGTCGCGCGGGGGCGGGCCGTGCAATGGCGCGCCTAACTGGCCCACGCGGCCCGACATCCCGCCATTCGGCCATGGAATAGGTGTTATCGCGCCGGCGCCGTTCCAGGCCGGCCGGTGCGGCCGTAAAGTCGCGCCGTTCCGACGGATCGTCGCCGGCCGGCCCGCAAAGCAGAACCTCAGAGACAACGGGCACGGCGGCGACCACCGCATCCGGCGGTACGCCTGCGAAGGCTTTGTCAGGGAACGAGGTCTGGAACGCCGGCACGGCGCCTGCCCTTTTGGCACGCCGGATCGCGGGCGCGACCCCGGTCTACAAGTCGAAGCCGAGGGGGAGAGCGTTGGCCGAGAGCACCTTGCTGGCACGTCACGCCGACGTGCTGGTGACGATGGATTCCGGCCGGCGCGAGATCCGTGACGGTGCGCTCTTCCTCCGCGGCAACCGGATCGAGCAGGTCGGGGCCACCGCCGACCTTCCCGCCTCGGCCGATCGCGTCATCGATCTGCGCGGCCACGTCGTGCTGCCGGGCCTGGTCAACTGCCATCACCATCTGTACCAGACTCTGACCCGCACGGTCGGCACGGCGCGCGGGTTGTCCCTCTTCGACTGGTTGAAGACGCTGTACCTTGCCTGGGGCGAGATGGACAGCGAAGCGGTTTACGTCAGCGCCAAGGTCGGGCTGGCCGAACTGCTGTTGTCCGGGGCAACGACCGTCGCCGATCACCTCTATCTGTTCCCGAACGGCGCCGCGCTCGAGGACGAAATCCGCGCCGCGCGCGAACTTGGCGTGCGCTTCCATCCCACCCGAGGCAGCATGAGCCTGGGCGAAAGCCGCGGCGGGCTGCCGCCCGACCGCGTGTGCCAGTCCGAGGACGAGATCCTGCGCGACTGCCAGCGCGTGATCGAGGCATTCCACGACGCCGGGCGCTATTCGATGCTGCGCATCGGCATCGCGCCCTGCTCACCCTTTTCGGTCACACCCGAGCTGCTGCGCGAGAGCGCGCGCCTGGCGCGCAGCTATCCGAGTGTGCACCTGCACACCCACCTTGCCGAGACGGTCGACGAAGACCGGTTCTGCGTCGCCACCTTCGGCAAGCGGCCGATCGAGCACGCGGAGTCGCTCGGCTGGGTCGGCCCGGACGTATGGTTCGCGCACATGGTGCATCCCAACCCGCAAGAGATCGGGCGCCTTGCGCACACGCACACCGGCGTGTGCCACTGTCCGACCAGCAACATGATCCTCGCGTCCGGCATTGCGCCGGTGCGCGCGATGGTCGACGCCGGTGTGCGGGTCGGGCTCGGCGTCGACGGATCGGCCAGCAACGACGGCAATCACCTGCTCGGCGAGGCACGCCAGGCGATGCTTCTGCAACGCGTCGGCTGGCCGGGCTTCGAGGCGCGCGCCGACCGCTTCTCGGCGCGCGAGGCGCTCGAACTCGCCACCCTCGGCGGCGCCGCGGTGCTCGGCCGCGACGACGTCGGCACTCTGCAGCCCGGCATGGCGGCGGATTTTGTCGCGTTCCGCGTCGACGACCTGGCGCACGCGGGAAGCGGCAGCGATCCGGTCGCCGCGTTGCTCACGTGCGCGCCGACCCGGGTCGCGCTTTCCGTCATCGACGGACGCATCGTGGTCGAAGACGGTGCACTCCGCGGCATCGACCTCGGCGCGCTGGTCGCGCGTCACAACCGCATCAGCCGCGCGCTGCTCGAGCGCGCGGGACTGGCTTGAATCCGAAGGGAAAAGAACATGGAGACCTACATCGTCGACTGGCTGAACCTGGGCGTGCGCTGGCTGCATTTCGTCGCCGGCATCGCGTGGATCGGCTCCTCGCTCTATTTCGTCATGCTCGACAACTCGCTCAAGCCGCCGAAGAAGGATGCCGACAAGCAGCGCGGCGCGTTCGGCGAGCTGTGGGCCGTGCACGGCGGCGGCTTCTATCAGAGCCAGAAGTTCCTCACCGGGCCGAAGGGCGAGCCGCTGTCGCAGGACCTGCACTGGTCCAAGTGGGAGGCATATACCACGTGGCTGACGGGCATGGGATTGCTGGCGCTGATCTACTGGTGGGGGGCCAACGCCTATCTGATCGATCGTTCAGTGCTCGACATCGCGGCGCCCGCTGCGATCGCGATCTCGGCGGGTTCGCTCGTCGTCGGCTGGCTGGTCTACGACACGCTGTGCAGGGCCATCAAGAACGAGATGGCGCTGGCGCTGGTGGTGTACGTGCTCGTGGTCGCCGCCGCGTACGGTTACGCGCACGTCTTCGGCGCGCGCGCCGCCTACATCCACACCGGCGCGCTGATGGGCACGATCATGGTGTGGAACGTGTTCTTCCACATCATCCCGGGCCAGAAGAAGATGGTGGAGGAGATCCGCGCCGGGAAGGAACCGGATCCGCGGCCCGGAATCATCGGCAAGCAGCGCAGCGTCCACAACACGTATTTCACGCTGCCGGTGCTGTTCATCATGATCAGCAACCACTATCCGATGACGTACGGCAACCGGTACGGGTGGCTCATACTCGCCGTCTTCATTCTCGCCGGCGCCCTGATCCGCCAGTTCTTCGTGCTGCGCCACCAGGGCAAGGTCGTGTGGGCGCTGCCCGCGTTGGGCACGGTGCTGCTGCTCGGCGTCGCGGTCGCGATCGCGCCGGCCGCGCAATCGAACGCGACCGCGTCCGCGGCCGTGCCCTTCGCGAGCGTGCAGCCGATCTTCCAACAGCGCTGCGTCACCTGCCACGCCGAGAAACCCACGTTCGAAGGCTTCCAGCAGCCGCCCGCCGGCGTCATGCTCGACACCCCGGACCGGATCAAGGCGGCGGCGCTGCGCATCCAGCAGCAGACCATCGCCACGCAGACGATGCCGCTCGGCAACCTGACGAAGATGACGCCGGAGGAACGCGCCTTGCTTGGCAAGTGGCTCGCCGAAGGCGCCAGCACCAAGTAAGCAACAGTAAGCAACGCCTTGCGCGCGCAACGATGCTGCGCATCGGCAGAGAGAGAGGAGCTCCATGAGTACACCAATTACCGTCGCGCCGGTCGACGAGATGTTTCCGGTCAGCCGGCTGGTCCCGCTCGGCTTGCAGCACGTGCTCGTGATGTATGCCGGCGCCGTCGCGGTGCCGCTCATCGTCGGCCGGGCCCTCAAGCTGGCGCCCGAGCAGGTCGCGCTGCTCATCAGTGCCGACCTGTTCTGCTGCGGCCTGGTGACGTTGATCCAGTCGCTCGGCGCCACGCGCTGGTTCGGCATCCGCATGCCGGTGATGATGGGGGTCACGTTCGCCGCGGTCGGGCCGATGCTCGCCATGGCGGCCGATCCGACGCTCGGCATCACCGGCATCTTCGGGGCCGTGATCGGCGCGGGCGTGATCGCGATCCTGATCGCGCCCTTCATCGGCCGGCTCCTGCCGCTGTTTCCGCCGGTCGTGACCGGGACGATCATCGCCGTGATCGGGGTCTCGCTGATGCGGGTGGCGATCCAGTGGGCGGTCGGCGGCCCCGCGTTGCAGCCGCTGATCCCCGACCCGGCCGTGCCGGCGAAGATGATCGCGAATCCGGCCTATGCGGCGCTCGACAACCTCGGCATCGGCCTCATGGTCCTGGTCGCGATCCTGCTGATCGCGAAGTTCGGCAGGGGCTTCCTCGCCAACATCGCGGTGCTGCTGGGCATCGTGCTCGGCTGCGTGGTCGCCGCGCTGCTCGGCAAGATGAGCTTCGCCAAGGTCGCGCAAGCCAAGCTTTTCAGCGTCGTGCTGCCCTTGCAGTTCGGCGTGCCGACGTTCGATCTCTTCGCCATCCTGACGATGACGCTGGTGATGATCGTGGTGATGATCGAATCGCTCGGCATGTTCCTCGCGCTCTCGGAGATCACCGGCAAGCGGCTCACCCAGGCCGATCTTTCGGCGGGCCTGCGCACCGATGGCATCGGCACGGTGATCGGCGGCCTGTTCAACACCTTCCCCTATACGTCGTTTTCGCAGAACGTCGGCCTGGTCGGCGTGACCGGCGTGCGCAGCCGCTGGGTGTGCGTCGCCGGCGGCGTCATCCTCATGATCATGGGGCTGATCCCGGCGCTCGGCGCGCTGGTCGAAGCGGTGCCCCAGTTCGTGCTCGGCGGCGCCGGCATCGTCATGTTCGGCATGGTTGCCGCAACCGGCGTGCGCATCCTCGCCGACGTCGACTACAAGTCGAGCCGCCACAACCTTTTCATCGTGGCGATCAGCCTCGGCTTCGGCATGATCCCGCTGGTCGCGCCGGACTTCTTCGAGCACCTGCCCAAGGCGCTGGCGCCGCTGCTTCACAGCGGCATCCTGCTTGCCGCGATCGCCGCGGTGGCGCTGAACGTCTACTTCAACGGCTTGCAGTCGGCCACCGAGGCGCGGCGCGTCGCGGCGGCCGGTGCATCGCACTCCGAGGCCGGATAAGGAGCCAACCATGGGACGCCTCTCGACGCACGTACTGGACACCTCGTCCGGCAAACCGGCGGCCGGCATGCGCATCGACTTCTCCGAACTCGCCGGCGACCAGTGGAAGCCGGTCAAGACGGTGCGCACCAATGCCGACGGACGCACCGACGAACCGCTCCTGAGCGCCGAGGCGATGCGCACCGGCCAGTTCAAGCTGGTGTTCCATGTCGCGGCGTACTTTCGCGAGCGCGGCGAGCGCCTGCCCGATCCGCCGTTTCTCGACACGGTGCCGCTGCGCTTCGGCATCGCGGACCGCGAAGCGCATTACCACGTGCCGCTCCTGTGTTCGCCGTGGAGCTACGGGACGTATCGCGGCAGCTGAGGGCCGCTCCGTTCGCCCGAAAAGGCGTGAACGGCGTTGCGGGCCGCGTCGACGCGGGGATCCCGCTGTCGGGCCGTCGCGGCATCGCAGCACGACCAGTGACTCGAATTGGCTACACGCGGCCGGCGATTTTGTGTACAAAAATCTGGCAAAAATGTTGACAAAGAAAAGTGGTGCGTGCCACCATGCGCGCACTGACGGGGGAGATGCATGACAGACAAGGAACGCTCGACGGTCCGCTTCGTGCTCGGCGGAGAGGTGGTGCAGGTCGACGACGTGAGTCCGTCGAAGTCGGTCCTCAACTTCCTGCGCGAAGACCTGCGCCGCAAGGGCACCAAGGAAGGGTGTGCCGAGGGCGACTGTGGTGCGTGCACGGTCGTGCTCGGTGAACTCGACGGCGACGGGGTCCGCCTGCGCACCGTCAACGCGTGCATCCAGTTCGTTCCGACCCTGGACGGCAAGGCGCTTTTTACCGTGGAAGACCTGCGCCAGAACGGCGCGCTGCACCCGGTGCAGCAGGCGATGGTCGACTGCCACGGCTCGCAGTGCGGCTTCTGCACGCCGGGCTTCGTGATGTCGCTGTGGAACGTGTATGCCGACTGCGTGACACCAGCCGGGTGCAGCAAGCGGCCGGGCGACGGCGAGCTGCGCACCGCGCTGACCGGCAACCTGTGCCGCTGCACGGGCTATCGGCCGATCCTCGAGGCGGGGCAGCGTATGTTCGATCACGCGCCCGTCGTCCTGGACCGGGCCGCATTGGCCGGGCAGCTCAAGCGCCTGCAGCGCGAGGAGTCGCTGCTGTACCGACATGGCGGGCGCCGCTTCTTCGCGCCGCGCACGCTCGACGAACTGGTGCAGTTGCGCGCCGCGCACCCGAAGGCCACGGTGCTCGCCGGCTGCACCGACGTAGGGCTGTGGGTGAGCAAGCAGCTGCGCGACATCGGCGACATCCTGTACATCGGCGACGTGGCCGAGCTGAAGTCGATCGAACGGCGCACCGATGCGCTCGTGATCGGCGCCGGCGCTGCGCTGACCGACGGATACGCCGCGCTCGACGAGCTCTATCCGCAGCTGCGCGAGATGTGGGAGCGCTTTGCCTCGGTTCCGATCCGCAACGCCGGCACGCTGGGCGGCAACGTCGCCAACGGCAGCCCGATCGGCGATTCGATGCCGGGGCTGATCGCGCTCGGTGCGCGCGTCGTGCTGCACAGCGTGCGCGGTGCACGCACGATCGCGCTCGAGGACCTGTACGTCGACTACATGAAGAAATCGATGGCGGCCGACGAAATCGTGGCCGCGATCGAAGTGCCGCTCCCCGCCGCGGACCTGCAGTTCCGCACCTACAAGCTTTCCAAGCGCTACGACTCCGACATCTCGGCGGTCTGCGCCGCCTTTGCGTTGCGCATCCAGGCCAGCCGTATCGCCCACGCGCGGGTCGCGTTCGGCGGCGTCGCGGCGATTCCAAAACGCGCCGCGGCAACCGAGCAGTCGCTGCTCGGACAACCGTGGAACGAAGCGACGGCGCGCGCTGCAATGGCGGCGCTCGACCGCGACTACGCGCCGCTCACGGATATGCGTGCCAGCGCCGGGTACCGAAGCGCCACGGCACGCAACCTGCTTTATCGTTTTTTCCTCGAAACGCGTACCGACGGCGCCGCGCAACTGGCGGGCGACCAGGTGAGCGTGTTTGCGAGCGCATGAACATGTCATCCCGAGCGAAGCCGATGTGGTCGCGAGTAAGCCGGTGTCGTTCCGAGCGAAGCGAGGGATCCCGCCATCCGCGCGGGCGAGATGCATCGCCTGCGTCCCGGAAAGACAAGAGGCCCGGAGCGCCGTCATGAACAAGCCCACTGAGACCGGTCTGCTGCTCAAGACGGCCCAGCCGCAAGCCGGCGCGCCGATGCCGCACGAATCGGCGCACCTGCATGTCTCCGGCGAAGCCGTCTACGTCGACGACATCCCCGAACTCGACGGCACGCTGCACGCCGCGCTCGGACTCTCGAACAAGGCGCATGCGATCGTCAAGGCGATCGATCTCGCCCCGGTGCGCGAGATGCCCGGCGTGGTCGCGGTGCTGACCGCCTCCGACATCCCGGGCGACAACAACTGCGGGCCGATCGCCCACGACGATCCGATCCTGGCCGACGGGCTGGTGCAATACATCGGCCAGCCGATGTTCGCGGTGATCGCGCGCACCTACGACGAAGCGCGCCGTGCCGCGCGCAAGGCGAAGGTCGAGTACCAGGACCTGCCGGCGGTGCTCACGCCGCAGGAAGCCAAGCGCCAGAAGTCGTTCGTGGTGCCGCCGCTGCACCTGAAGCGCGGCCAGGCCGCGCAGGCCATCGCCAACGCCCCGCGCCGGAGCAAAGGCGAGTTCTACGTCGGCGGCCAGGAGCAGTTCTATCTCGAGGGCCAGATCTCCTACGCGGTGCCGCGCGAGGACAACGGCATCCACCTCTACTGCTCGACCCAGCATCCGACCGAGATGCAGCGCATGGTCTGTCACGCGCTCAACCTGCGCTCGCACCAGGTGGTGTGCGAAATGCGTCGCATGGGCGGCGGCTTCGGCGGCAAGGAATCGCAGTCGGCGCTGTTCGCCTGCGTCGCTTCGCTCGCGGCGAAGAAGCTGAATCGCCCGGTCAAGTGCCGGCTCGACCGCGACGACGACATGATGATCACCGGCAAGCGCCACTGCTTTCACTACGAATACGAGGTCGGCTACGACCACGAAGGGCGCATCCTCGGCGCGCGCATCGAGATGGTGTCGCGTGCCGGCTACTCGGCCGACCTGTCCGGCCCGGTCGCCACGCGCGCCCTGTGCCACTTCGACAACGCCTACTACCTGGCCGACGTCGACATCAAGTCGATGGCGGGCAAGACCAACACCCAGTCGAACACCGCGTTCCGCGGCTTCGGCGGGCCGCAGGGGGCGGTCGCGATCGAATACATCATCGACAACATCGCGCGCGACCTCGGGCGCGATCCGCTCGACGTGCGCAAGCTCAACTTCTACGGCAAGGGCGAGCGCGACCTGACGCCCTATGGCCAGAAGGTCGAGGACAACGTCATCCACGAGCTGGTTGCGCAGCTCGAGACGTCGAGCGACTATGCGGCGCGCCGGGCGGCCGTGCGCGCATTCAACGACCAGAGCGCCGTGCTCAAGAAGGGCATCGCGCTGACGCCGGTCAAGTTCGGCATCTCGTTCAATGTCGTGCAATACAACCAGGCCGGCGCGCTGGTGCAGGTCTACACCGACGGATCGGTGCTGGTGAATCACGGCGGCACCGAGATGGGACAGGGCCTGAACACCAAGGTGGCGCAGGTCGTCGCGCACGAACTCGGCATCAGCCTGCGTCACGTGCGCGCCACCGCGGCCGACACGAGCAAGGTGCCGAACACGTCGGCCACCGCGGCCTCCACGGGTGCCGACCTGAACGGCAAGGCCGGGCAGGACGCTGCGCGCCAGATCCGCGCCCGCCTCGCTGAATACGCGGCCCGTACCTACGGCGGCACGCCCGAGGAGGTCGCGTTCGGCAACGATGCAGTGGTGGTCAACGGCAACGTGGTTGCATTCGCCGACCTGGTGCAGGAGGCCTACAACGCACGCGTCCAGCTGTGGTCCGACGGCTTCTACGTGACGCCGAAGATCCACTGGAACCGCCTCACGCTGAACGGGCGGCCCTTCTTCTATTTCGCCTACGGCGCCGCGGTCTCCGAAGTGATCGTCGACACGCTGACCGGCGAGTGGAAGCTGCTGCGTGCCGACCTGCTGCACGACGCCGGCACGTCGATCAACCCCGCGATCGACATCGGCCAGGTCGAAGGCGCATTCATCCAGGGCATGGGCTGGCTCACCGTCGAAGAGCTGTGGTGGAACAAGGATGGGCGCCTGATGACGCACGCGCCGTCGACGTACAAGATTCCGGCCGTCAACGATTGCCCGACCGACTTCCGCACGGCGCTGTTCAAGAACGCCAACGCCGAAGACACGATCTTCCGCTCGAAAGCCGTCGGCGAGCCGCCGCTGCTGCTTCCCTTCTCGGTGTTCTTTGCGATCCGCGATGCGGTTGCCGCCCTCGGCGACTATCGGATCAATCCGCCGCTCGACGCGCCCGCCAGCGGCGAGTCGATCCTGCGCGCGGCGGACGCGGTGCGCGCGTCGACGCGTGCGGCGGCGTGAAGATGATGAATCGCGGCACAGCGATGGCCATGGACCACACCTGGATCCATGACCTGCGCGCTTGCGCCGCCAGCGCCACGCCGGCAGTGCTGGTGACCGTCGCAGGCGCCAAAGGCTCGGTGCCGCGCGAACCCGGTGCGAAGATGATCGTCACCGCGGATCGGCTCATCGGCACCATCGGCGGCGGGCACCTCGAGTGGAAGGCGACCGAGATCGCGCGCCGCCTGCTCGGCGGCGACGACGTCGAAGCGCTGCAGCGTTTTCCGCTCGGCGCATCCCTTGGCCAATGCTGCGGCGGTCTTGCGCAGCTCCTGTTCGAACCGGTTGCGGCCACGGCGCCGTGGCTCGAGGCGTTGGCGCAGCAATCGCCCGACGTCGCGTGCGTGGTCGTCACCTCGGCGCACGGCGCCGCCGGCAGCGACAAGCTGATCGTCACCGTGGACGGATGCACCGGCTCGCTCGGCGCGCCGGAACTCGATCGGGCCGCGACGCAAGCGGCGCGCACGCTGCTGCGCGACGGCGGCACCACGCGGCTTGCCGAGATCGGCGACGCGACGGCGACGACCTGCCTGCTCGATCCGCTGGGGCCGTGCGACTGGCACATCGTGCTTTTCGGTGCGGGCCACGTGGGGCAGGCGATCGTGCGTGCGATGGCGGAAATGCCCTGCCGCATCACGTGGGTCGACAGTCGCGACGCGGTGTTCCCTGCCAGCGTGCCGGTGCACACGACCGTCGTTGCGACGGACGTCCCGGAAGCGGAAATCGACGCGGCACCGGCGGGCGCCCATTTCCTGGTGATGACGCACAGCCATCCGCTCGACCAGGCTCTGACGGAACGCATCCTGCGGCGCGGCGACTACGCGTATTTCGGATTGATCGGCTCGGCGAGCAAGCGGCACCAGTTCGAGCGCAGGTTGCTCGCGCGCGGCATCGCGCCAGCGCAGCTCGCGACGATGACGTGTCCGATCGGCGTGCCCGGCATCGACGACAAGCGGCCGGCCGTGATCGCGATCGCGGTGGCCGCCGAACTGGTGCAGCAGTACGAGAAGCAGCAACGGCGCGCGGCGCGCCCGGAAGCGCTGCCGCGGGCTGCTGCGGAAACGAAACGCTCCGCAATCCTTTGACCGGGTCACCGATCGCACGGAGCGATCGAAAAGAAGCCCGCGCGCAATGCGGGCCAACCAGAAGGGTGCTCGAGAACGACAGCGACGCACCCGGGAGACGAGAAGGGACACGATGGAGAACCAACAGGCAAGCGCGAGCGCCGCGGGCGGCGGCAACCTGCGCCTCGAACTCACCGGGATCCGCAAGGTCTACCCGAGTGTGGTCGCCAACGACGGCATCGACCTGCAGGTCAAGCCCGGCGAGATCCACGCGGTGCTCGGCGAAAACGGGGCCGGCAAGTCGACGCTGATGAAGATCATCTACGGCGTCACCGCGCCGACCGAGGGCCGCATGAAGTGGGAGGGCCAGGAGGTCGTGGTCGCCAATCCGGCGCACGCGCGCCGGCTCGGCATCGGCATGGTGTTCCAGCACTTCTCGCTGTTCGAGACCGTCACCGTGGTCGAGAACGTCGCCCTCGCGCTCGAGGACGCGCCCGACCTCGCGACCCTGTCGAAGCAGATCGAGGAGGTGTCCAACAAGTACGGCCTGCCCGTCGATCCGCGCCGCCTGGTGCACGCGCTCTCGGTCGGCGAGCGGCAGCGCGTCGAGATCATCCGCTGCCTGCTGCAGAAGCCGAAGCTGCTGATCATGGACGAGCCGACGTCGGTGCTGACGCCGCAGGCGGTGCGCAAGCTGTTCGAGACGCTGCGCCAGCTCGCGTCGGAAGGCTGCAGCATCCTCTACATCAGCCACAAGCTGGACGAGATCCAGGAGCTCTGCCACACGGCGACGGTGCTGCGCGGGGGCAAGGTGACCGGAACCTGCATTCCGTCGCAGGAGACGCCGAAGTCGATGGCACGCCTGATGATCGGCAAGGACCTGCCGGTGTGCCAGCACGGCGCGCCCGTCGAAGGCGGCGAGGTGCGGTTGCGCCTGGCCGGTCTCTCGCACGCATCGGACGATCCGTTCGGCGTCGACCTGCAGGACGTGCATCTCGACGTGCACTCGGGCGAGATCGTCGGCATCGCCGGCGTCTCGGGCAACGGACAGCGCCAGCTTTTGTATGCCATCTCGGGCGAGGAGCCGCTGGCCGAAAGATTCCCGGTGCAGATCTGCGGCGTCGAAGCGGGTCGCATGGCGCCGGGCCGACGGCGCAAGATCGGCATGGGTTTCGTGCCCGAAGAGCGGCTCGGCCGCGGAGCGGTGCCGCGCATGTCGCTGGCGGACAACGCGCTGCTCACCGCGCACAAGGCCGGCATGGTGAAAGGCGGCTTCATCAACTTCGGCGCGGTGCAAGCGTTTGCGGCCGATTGCATCAAGCGCTTCAACGTCAAGGCCGGCGGCCCGGATGCCGAGGCGCGCTCGCTGTCGGGCGGCAACCTGCAGAAGTACATCATGGGGCGCGAGATCATGCTCGCGCCCAAGCTGCTGGTGGTCGCGCAGCCGACCTGGGGCGTCGATGTCGGCGCGGCAGCGGCGATCCGCCAGCAGCTGATCGACCTGCGCAACGCGGGCACGGCGATCCTGGTCATCTCCGAGGAACTCGACGAGCTGTTCGAGATCTGCGATCGCATCGCCGTGATCGCCAAGGGCAAGCTCTCGCCCGCCAAGCCAGCCGCGCAGACGAACGTCGAGGAGATCGGCGTGTGGATGAGCGGCATGTGGCCCGGCGCCGAAGGTGGACAACCTGCCGCTGCGGAGGCCGCCCATGCTTAGGCTGCAGGCGCGCGCCGAGCCGTCGCAGACGATGCGCTATCTGTCGCCGCTGATCGCGGTGGTGCTCACGGTGATCGGCGGCCTCATCATCTTCTCCGCCCTCGGGCGCGATCCGCTCGCGGGCTTCAAGGTGTTTTTCCTCAATCCGCTCAAGGACTGGTATTCGATCGCCGAGTTGCTCCTGAAAGCCACGCCGCTGATGATGATCGCGATCGGGCTTGCGGTCGGCTTCCGCGCCAACGTCTGGAACATCGGCGCCGAAGGCCAGTACATCATCGGCGCCGTGTTCGGTTCGGGCGTGGCGCTCTACTTCCAGGGCGTGAACTCGCCGCTCGTTCTGCCGCTGATGATCGTGGCCGGTGCAATCGGCGGCGCCTTGTGGGCGGCGATTCCGGCGGTGCTGCGCACGCGCTTCAACACCAACGAGATCCTGGTGTCGCTGATGCTGGTCTACATCGCGAACCTGCTCGTCTCGTGGCTCGTGTTCGGTCCCTGGAAGGATCCGGAAGGATTCAACTTCCCGCAGACGAAGATGTTCGACGAGTCGGCGATCCTGCCGGTGCTGGTCGAAGGCACGCGACTGAACGCCGCGTTTCCGATCGCGATCGGCGCGTTGATCGTGGGCTACCTGTTCATAAACCGCAGCTTCTCCGGCTTCCAGATGCGGGTCGCCGGGCAGGCCGAGGCCGCGGCACGTTATGCCGGCTTCTCCGCCAAGCGCACGATCTGGATCGGCATGCTGGCCGGTGGCGCGATGGCGGGCATCGCCGGCATGTCGGAAGTCGGCGGCCCGATGGGGCAACTCACCGATCACGTTTCGCAGAGCTACGGCTTCGCCGCCATCATCGTGGCGTTCGTCGGCCGCCTGAACGCGATCGGCATCTTCCTCGCCAGCCTGCTGATGGCGCTCCTGTACATCGGCGGCGAGCAGGCACAGCAGTACATGAACCTGCCGTCGTCGATTTCCAAGGTGTTCCAGGGCATGCTGCTGTTCTTCCTGCTCGGCGCCGACATCTTCGTCAATTACAGGCTGCGTTTCGGCGCGGCAAAGCAGTAGGAGAGGGCGATGGAACCGGGCATCATCACTTCGATCGTCTTCGCCACCATCGTCGCGGGTACGCCGCTGCTGATCGTCGCGCTCGGCGAGCTGATTACCGAACGGTCCGGCGTGCTCAACCTGGGCGCCGAAGGCATGATGGCGGTCGGCGCGATCGCGGGCTTCGCCGCCGCGCAAGCCACCGGAAGCGCCACGCTTGGCGTGCTTGCCGCGCTGGTCGCGGGCGCCCTGATGTCGGTGATCTTCGCGTACATCACGCTCACGCTGCTCGCGAACCAGGTCGCGACGGGGCTCGCGCTCGCGATCTTCGGGGTCGGCCTGTCGGCATTCGTCGGCAAGCCGTACGAATCGGCGACGCTGCCGCCGGTGCCGCCGCTGAAAATTCCGTTGCTGGCGGACATTCCGTTCATCGGCCCGGCGTTCTTCAGCCAGCAATGGCTGGTGTATTTCTCGTGGCTGCTGCTGGCCGGCATCATCTGGTTCCTGTTCAAGACACGCGCCGGCCTGCTGCTGCGCGTGATCGGCGAGTCGCCCTCGTCGGCGCACTCGATCGGTTACCCGGTGATCCGCATCCGCTACTTCGCCACCCTGTTCGGCGGCGCGATGGCGGGCGTCGGTGGCGCGTTCCTGTCGATCTTTCATACCCCGCTGTGGGTCGAGGGCATGGTCGCCGGGCGCGGCTGGATCGCGCTCGCGCTGGTGGTGTTCGCCACGTGGCGGCCGTTGCGAGTGCTCGCCGGCGCGTACCTGTTCGGCGGCGTGCTGATCGCGCAGCTGTTCGTGCAGGGTTCGGGCACGCAGATCGAGATCCCGGCGCAGTTCCTCTCGATGCTGCCGTATGTCGCGACGGTGATCGTGCTGGTGCTGATCGCGCGCAATCCGAATACGATCCGCTTGAATTCGCCGGCGTCGCTGGGCCAGCCGTATCGGCCGGATGCGTGAGTGGTGGAAAGCAAGGAAGGTGTCATGCCGAGCCGAAGGCGAGGAATCTCGGCCTCGCAAGCCGAGATCCTTCGGCAGCGCTCGGGATGACAATGGTGGCGGAGTCCAGCGCCCGTTGATGAAGAGTGAAGAGGAGATAGAACGATGTCAGTCATGAAGAAGATGCTGCTTGCCGTCGCGGCCGCCGTGCCGCTCGCCCTGAGCGGTGCGGCCCACGCGCAGGCGACCAAGGTCGCGTTCGTCTACGTGAGCCCGATCGGGGATGCCGGCTGGACGTTCCAGCACGACCAGGGCCGCAAGGAGATGGAGAAGGCGCTCGGCAACAAGGTCGAGACCAAGTACATCGAGAACGTTCCCGAGGGTCCGGACGCCGAGCGCGTGATCCGCGAACTCGCCATGAGCGGCAACAAGATCATCTTCGCCACCAGCTTCGGCTACATGAACGCCATGGAGAAGGTGTCGAAGCAGTTCCCGAACGTCGTGTTCATGCACGCCACCGGGTACAAGCGTGGCAAGAACTTCGGCACGTACAACGCGCGCTTCTACGAAGGCCGTTACGTGAACGGCGTGATCGCCGGCCGCATGACCAAGTCGAACCTGCTCGGCTACGTCGCCGCGTTCCCGATTCCCGAGGTGTTGCAGGGAATCAACGCGTTCACGCGGGGCGCGCGCAGCGTCAATCCGAAGGCGGAAGTGCGGGTGATCTGGACCAGCTCGTGGTTCGACCCCGGCAAGGAGCGAGATTCCGCGAACACGCTGATGTCGCAAGGCGTCGACGTCATCACCCACCACACCGATTCGACCGCCGTGGTGCAGGCGGCGGAGGAGAAGGGCAAGTGGGCGTTCGGGTACCACTCCGACATGTCGAAGTTCGGGCCGAAGGCGCACCTGACCGCCACCACGCACCAGTGGGGTGCCTACTACACGAAGACGGTCAGCGACGTCATCGCGGGCACCTGGAAGTCGGGTGACACGTGGGGCGGCTTCAAGGAGGGCATGATCAGGCTCGCACCGCTGAATCCGGCGATTCCCGCGAACGTGAAGGCGGAGGTCGAGAAGCTCGAGGCCGATCTGACGGCCGGCAAGTTCCATCCCTTCGCCGGTCCCGTCAAGGACCAGGACGGCAAGGAGCGCGTCGCCGCCGGACAGACGATGAGCGACGAGGACCTCGGCAAGATGAACTACTTCGTCGAGGGCGTCGCGAGCAAGCTGCCGAAGAGCTGATCGCGCTGCTGTCGCCACGCCGGAGCGGCGTGGCAAGACTTCGTCATTCCGAGCCGCAGGCGAGGAATCTCGCCGCACGCAGGCCGAGATCCGCTCTCCCTGGGTTCGCCCAGGCTCGGGATGACACCGCAGCCCAATGACAACCGCCTCTCAACTTCACGCATTCCGGGGTGCCCTGGTCGACTTCGTCGACGATCCGCACGCATCCGGCGACAGCGCCTGTCGTTTCGTCCCCGACGGCGTGCTCGTCGTGCGCGACGGCCGCGTCGAGAAGGCCGGTGCGGCCGGCAACGTGCTGCCGGAGCTGCCGCCCGACGCCAAGGTGGCCGACCATCGCGGACGCCTCATCCTGCCCGGGTTCGTCGACACGCATATCCACTACGCGCAGACCGACATGATCGGCAGCTACGGCGAGCAGCTGCTCGCGTGGCTGGAGAACTACACGTTCCCGACCGAACGCAGCTTCGACGATCCCGCGCACGCGCGCGAGGTCGCGCGGTTCTTCGTGCAGGAGCTGGCGCGCAACGGCACCACGAGCGCCATGGTGTTCGCCACGGTGCACCGCGATTCCGTCGACGCGATCTTCGAGGCGGGCGCCGCGCGCGACATGTGCCTGATCGCCGGCAAGGTGATGATGGATCGCAATTGCCCGGAGTTCCTGCGCGACACGCCGGCCTCGAGCTACGAGGACGCCAGTGCCCTCATCGAACGCTGGCATGGGTCGGGCCGCCTGCGCTACGCGGTGACCCCGCGCTTTGCGCCGACGTCGAGCGAGGCGCAATTGCAAGTGGCAGGCCGCCTGCTGGATGAGCATCCCGACGTGCACTTCCAGTCGCACGTGGCCGAGAATCCACAGGAAGTGCGTTGGGTTGCGGAACTCTTTCCGTGGAGCCGCAGCTACCTCGACGTCTACGACCGCTTCGGCATGCTGCGCGAGCGGTCGGTCTTCGCGCACTGCATCCACCTCGACGAAACCGACCGCCTGCGCATGGTGGCCAGCGGCGCCGCGGCCTCGTTCTGCGCCACGTCCAACCTCTTCCTCGGCAGCGGCCTGTTCGATCCGCAGCGCGCGGCAGAGGTCGGCATGCGGGTCGGGATCGGCACCGACGTCGGCGCCGGCACGAGCTTCAGCATGTTGCGCACGCTCGACGAGAGCTACAAGGTGGCACAAATGGGCGGCCACCGGCTGTCGCCGCTACGTGCGTTTTACCTTGCCACCCTGGGTGGCGCGCGGTCGCTTTACCTGGACGACTCGATCGGCAACTTCGAGCCCGGCAAGCACGCCGACTTCGTCGTGATCGATCCGCAAGCCACGCCGCTGCTCGCGCGCCGGATGGCCCGCACCGAGAGCCTCGCCGAGCGCCTGTTCCTGTTGATGACGCTCGGCGACGATCGCGCCATCGCCGCGACATACGTGGCCGGGCGCGCGGTGCACGAGCGCGGCGAGTTGTTGTCATGATCGGTGGCAAATTGAGCACAAGAATTCGGCCTGCGCGCAGGGACGGCGTGCTATCGCGCGCGGTATCGCAGAGGGCCGTTGTGGTGCCGTGGCCACGTCGCGCCGATGCGGGCGACACGTTGGCTGCTGTTTTGCTTGCCGGACGTTTATCGATTGCGTACATTCGACCGAATATTTTGTAACCAAAAATATGGCCGAAGTTGCCCGTACACCCCGCCGCGCGCCCGCCGGTCCACGCCGCCGCGGCGGCGAAGCCCGCGCCCGCGACGCGCGGTCCGGGGCGCCCGTCGACGCGATCCGGGCGGCGCCCGGCGCCACGCCGGACGAAGCTGTCTACGCGGCAATCCACGAGGCAATCCTCGATCACCGCCTGCCGCCCGGCACGAAGCTGAAGGAGATCCCGCTGGCGGAGCTGTTCGGAGTCACCCGCAACGTGGTGCGCAAGGCGCTCGCGCGCCTGGCGCACGAGCGCATCGTCGAGTTGCGGGCCAATCGCGGCGCCATCGTCGCCAGTCCTTCGCTGGAGGAGAGCCGCAACCTCTTCGCCGCCCGCCTGGTGATCGAGAGCGCGATCGTCGCGTCGCTCGCGCACACGATCAGCAGGGCGCAGGCACGGGAGTTGCGTTCGCTGTTGCAGGAAGAAGACGCGGCGTACCAGCGCGGCGAAGTCCGCTCCGGGCTGCGCCTGTCGCGCGACTTTCACATCGTGATCGCGCGGATGGCGGGCAACACGGTGCTGACCGACTTCCTCGAACAACTGGTTGCGCGCACTCCATTGGTGCTGCTTGCCTATCGCGGGCGAAGCCGGCACGCCGGATGCGCCAATGATGAGCATGCGGCGATCGTGGAGGCGATCGCCGCGGGTCAGGCTGACAAGGCGGTGGCGCTGCTGAAGACGCATCTCGAGTCGCTGGCGGGGCACCTGCAGTTGGAAGAAGAAGAGACGGCAACGGATCTGGCCGCGATCTTCAAGCGGCGTTGAGGGGCGGTGCGCGGCGAGCGCGCCCAAGCGGATTTTCGGAAGGAGGCCGTGCCGGCACTGCCGGCGCGGCTTGGGGTGCAGGCATTTTTTGCCGGGGCGGGCATGCCCCGGCCCGTTCACTGCAAGAAGGAGACTCTGATGACCAAGACCATGAAGGGCGCCGCGGCGATCGCCGCCGGCTTGCTGTCGCTCGGCGTGCAGTCGGCCTGCGCCGCGGACTGGAGCGATACGTACATCGGCTGGCGCTACGGCACCAAGTTCCGCGAACCGTACAACGACCAGGACATCACCAAGAACATCTTGAACCTCAACCACGTGAGCGGCTACGCGTACGGCACCAACTTCTTCAATGTGGATCTGCTGCTGTCCGACGACAAGGATCCGAGCGCGCCCGGCGCGAGCAGCGGCGCGCAGGAGGTCTACATCGTCTATCGCAACGCGCTGGACTTCGCCAAGATCTCGGGCTCGAGCATGAACTACGGCTTGATGCGCAGCTGGGGCCTCACGTTCGGCGGGGACGCCAATGCCAAGACCGACGCAGGCTACAACTCCAAGAAGCGCATGCTCGTGCTGGGTCCGACGTTGATGGTCAACGTCCCCGGCTTCCTGAACATCAGCGTGCTGGCGTTCTGGGAGAGTAATGCTCCCCACAACGACTACACCGGGCAGAGCGTCTCGCGCTACCAGTACAAGACACACCCGGCGCTCGACCTGAACTGGGGCATCCCGCTCGGCGCCGGCTTTTCGTTCGAGGGTTACGGCGACTTCATCGCGTCGAAGGGGAAGAACGAGTTCGGCGGGGACACGGCGCCGGAAACGCACTTCGACATGCAGGTCATGTACAACATCACGTCGCTCTACGATGCCAAGAAGAACACGTTCAAGGTGGGCCTCGAGTACGAGTACTGGAAGAACAAGTTCGGCAACGACCACAATGGACCGGCCGGCAGCGGCGCCTTCGCCAAGACGCCGATGATTCGAGCCGAGTACCACTTCTAGGCACGTTCAGCGCCATCCGCAGGCCGCGCGGCTCGATCGCCCGCCGGCCTCGGGCGACGGCCGCGCGGCAACGCGACGACGGTCTCCGGTGTACAAAGGCGAATCGGCCGGCGGGCCCGGCCGATTCGAGGAGATCGACCGATGCAGCGTCTTGCCGGCAAGGTCGCGATCGTCACCGGTGCCGCGAGCGGTTTCGGCGCCGAGATCGCGCGCATGTACTCGGCCGAGGGCGCGCGGGTCACCCTTGGCGACATCAACGAAGAAGGCATGCGTGCGGTCGCGGCGCCGCTGGGGCAGGGTGCGCTGGCGGTCAGGTGCGATGTCAGCCGCCGCGCCGACATCGAGAACCTGGTGGCGCGAACGGTCGAGCGCTTCAGTCGCGTCGACATCGTCGTCAACAACGCCGGTTACACCCACCGCAACATGCCGCTGCTCGACGTCGACGAGGCGACCTTCGATCGCGTCTACGCGGTCAACGTCAAGTCGATCTACCACATGACGCTGGCGGTGGTGCCGCTGATGCGCGGCCAGAAGGGCGGGGTCATCCTCAACATCGGCTCGACCGCCGGCATCCGGCCGCGGCCAGGCCTGAGCTGGTACAACAGCTCGAAGGGTGCGGTGAACCTGCTGTCGAAGTCGCTGGCGGTCGAACTGGGCCCGGACGCGATCCGGGTCAACGCGATCTGCCCGGTCATGGGCGCGACCGGCATGCTGGAGCGGTTCATGGGCATGCCCGATACCCCGGAGAATCGCCGCAAGTTCATCGGCACGATCCCGCTGGGACGACTCTCCGAACCGAAGGACATCGCGCGGGCGGCCGTTTTCCTGGCCTCCGACGAGGCCGAATTCATCACCGGCATCGAGTTTCCGGTCGATGGCGGCCGTACCGTCTAGGACACGCCACGGCGCGGTCGTTCGACAGTGACACAATCGCGCTACTGCCGCTCCGGCATCGCAGGAAAACACCGGCATGGCTGACCTGACGCATCTGCGCGAATGGATCGGGCGCACCGAAACGCGCACCGACCTCGTGACCGCGGCGCCTCTGGTGGCCCTGTCGGCGACGCTCGACCGCGCCGACCCGCCCCCGGCGAGCGGAAGCGACGTCCCCCCGCTGTGGCACTGGCTGTACTTCACGCCGGTCGCGCCGCAAAGCGAGATCGCCGCCGATGGACACGCACGGCGCGGCCTGTTCCTGCCGCCGGTGCCGCTGGCGCGCCGGATGTGGGCCGGCGGACGCCTGCAGTTCAACGCGCCGTTGCAGGTGGGCGACGCGATCACGCGCGAATCGCGCATCGACGACGTGACGATCAAGGAGGGGCGCACCGGCGCGCTGGTGTTCGTCAATGTCCATCACGCCATCCGCACCGCGCGCGGGGTGGCCGTCACCGAGGAACACGACATCGTCTACCGCGACAAGCCGCGCGCGGACACGCCGGTGCCCGATCCGCAGGTCGCCTCCGAGGAGGAGGACTTCGCGCGCGAAATCGTGCCAGATCCGGTGCTGCTGTTCCGCTACTCGGCCCTCACGTTCAATGGTCACCGCATCCACTACGACCGCCCGTATGCGACCGAGATCGAGGGCTATCCGGGCCTCGTCGTGCACGGGCCCCTGGTCGCGACGCTGCTGCTCGACCTGCTGCGCCGTGAGATGCCGCGCGCGTCGGTGCGCCGCTTCTACTTCAAGGCGTTGCGGCCGCTGTTCGACATTCATCCGTTCACCGTCTGCGGCCAGCGCGAGCGCGCCGCGAACGCGAAGCAGGTCACGCTGTGGGCGCGCGATCACGAAGGCTTCCTCGCGATGCAGGCGAGCGCGGAATTGGCGTGAGGTTCGCTCCGAAAGAGCAGGCCCAGACGCGGATCGACGCGGATAAGCCCTGTCATCCCGAGCCCCAGGCGAGGAATCCTGGACATGACGGGACCGCGGTGCCTGCCCCGGGCTTGACCCGGGGTCGAGGTGACGAAGGCTCCGAGACAATGGATCCGCGTCAAGCCGCGCAATCCGCGTCGGAATCCTGAGTCATGGACACGACCTACTCCGACATCCGCGACGCCGTGCGCGCCTTGTGCGCGCAGTTTCCCGACGCGTATCACCGCAAGGTGGACGCGGAGCACGCCTATCCCGAGGCGTTCGTCGATGCCCTGACCCGGGCGGGCTGGCTCGCGGCGATGATCCCGCAGCAGTACGGCGGATCCGGCCTCGGACTTTCCGAGGCGACCGTGATCATGGAGGAGATCAACCGTTCGGGCGGCAACTCGGGCGCGTGCCACGGCCAGATGTACAACATGGGCACGCTGCTACGCCATGGTTCGGAGGAGCAGAAGCGCACGTACCTGCCGCGCATCGCGCGCGGGGAACTGCGCCTGCAGTCGATGGGGGTCACCGAACCGAGCACCGGGACCGACACGACCAGGATCAAGACCACGGCAGTCCGCAAGGGCGACCGCTATGTCGTCAACGGCCAGAAGATCTGGATCTCGCGCGTGCAGCACTCCGATCTGATGATCCTGCTTGCGCGCACGACGCCGCTGGCCGAGGTGAAGAAGCGCTCGGAGGGCATGTCGATCTTTCTGGTCGACCTGCGCCAGGCGATCGGCAACGGCCTCACGCTGCGGCCGATCCCGAACATGGTCAATCACGAGACCAACGAACTGTTCCTGGAGAACCTCGAGATCCCTGCCGGCAACCTGATCGGCACGGAAGGGCAGGGCTTCAGGTACATCCTCGATGGCTTGAATGCCGAGCGCACGCTGATCGCGGCCGAGTGCATCGGCGACGGCTACTGGTTCATCGACCGCGTGACGCGTTATGCGCAGGAGCGCAACGTGTTCGGCCGCCCGATCGGCCAGAACCAGGGCGTGCAGTTTCCGATCGCCGAGGCATACGTCGAGGTAGAAGCGGCCGACCTGATGCGCTGGAAGGCGTGCCGGCTGTTCGACGCGCAGCAGCCATGCGGCGCCGAAGCGAACATGGCCAAATACCTCGCGGCCAAGGCGTCCTGGGAGGCGGCCAACGCATGCCTGCAGTTTCATGGCGGCTTCGGCTTTGCCGCCGAATTCGACGTCGAGCGCAAGTTCCGCGAGACCCGCCTTTATCAGGTGGCGCCGATCTCGACCAACCTGATCCTGTCGTACGTCGCCGAGCACGTGCTCGGACTGCCGCGCTCTTTCTAGCCGGGTACCGATGTCTCCCCTCGATGGCGTGACGGTCGTTTCACTCGAACATGCGATCGCGGCGCCGTTCTGCACGCGCCAGTTAGCGGATCTTGGCGCGCGCGTCATCAAGATCGAACGTCCGGGCGTCGGCGACTTCGCCCGTGCCTACGACGAGCGCGTGCGCGGGCAGGCCTCGCATTTCGTCTGGACCAATCGTTCGAAGGAAAGCCTGACGCTGGATCTCAAGCATCCGCAGGCACCCGACGTGCTGGCGCGCCTGCTCGCCAGGTCCGACGTGCTCGTGCAGAACCTGGTTCCGGGCGCCGCGGCGCGTCTCGGGCTTTCTTTCGAAGCGCTGCACGAGCGCCTGCCGCGCCTGATCGTCTGCGACATCTCCGGCTACGGCGCCGACGGTCCTTATCGCGACAAGAAGGCCTACGACCTGCTGATCCAGAGCGAGTCCGGCTTCCTTTCGATCACCGGCACACCGGACGAGCCCGTCAAGGCGGGCTGTTCGATCGCGGATATCGCCGCCGGCATGTACGGGCTCACGAACATCCTGGGCGCCCTGATCCAGCGCGAGCGCACCGGGCGTGGGTGCCGCATCGACGTGTCGATGCTGGAAAGCATGGTCGAGTGGATGTCGTATCCGCTCTATTACGCCTTCGAAGGCGCGACGCCGCCGCCGCGCGCGGGGGCGGCGCACGCGACCATCTATCCCTACGGCCCCTTTCCGACCGGCGATGGCAGGACCGTGATGCTCGGCCTGCAGAACGAGCGCGAGTGGCAGGAGTTCTGCGCCATCGTGCTCGAGCAGCCGGCGCTCGCGGCGGATCCGCGCTTCGCCTCGAACGCGCGGCGCGTGGCGGCGCGCGACACCTTGCACGCGGTCATCGTCGAGGTGTTCGGCCGGCTCGACGCCGACCAGGTCGTCGCCCGCCTCGAGCGGGCGCAGATCGCCAACGCGCGCGTCAATTCGATGCGCGACGTCTGGGCGCATCCCCAACTGCGTGCACGCCGGCGGTGGACCGAGGTGCAGACACCCGCCGGCGCCGTGCCTGCGCTCCTTCCGCCCGGCATCCCGGACACGTTCGCACCCAGGATGGACCCGGTGCCCGCGCTCGGCGAGCATTCGGCGCGCATCCTGGCGGAGCTTGCGTACTCGGCCGACGAGATCGAGAAGTTGCGTGCGGAGCGCGCGATCTGATGGCTGGCACGTGTGGTCGAAAACGCGCGCGCAACTGAAGATGCCATGACCGAAACCAACCCCACCGAGTCCCTCGCCCATTTCGCGGCGACACTTCGCTTCGAATGCATCCCCGCTCCCGTCGTGCGGCGCGCGGAGGAACTGTTTCTCGACTGGTTCGGCTCGGCGCTCGCCGGCAAAGGTGCGCGCCCCGTCGAGGCGATCGCGCGTTTCTTTGCGGCGATGGGTCCGCCCGACGGGCCGTCGGAGATCCTGATTCATCGGCACGGCAGCAGTCCGCTCGTGGCGGCGGCCATCAATGCGGCGTCATCGCATTTCGCCGAACAGGACGACGTTCACAACGGCGCGGTATTTCATCCGGCGGCCGTCGTCTTTCCCGCCGCGTTGGCGACGGCACAGGCCTTGCGCGCGCCGGGCCGGGCGTTCCTGCTCGCCAGCGTCGTCGGGTACGAAGTCGGTATTCGCGTCGGCGAGTTCCTCGGCCGCTCGCACTACAAGATCTTCCATACCACCGGCACGGCAGGAACGTTCGCGGCGGCCGCGGCAACGGGCAGCCTCCTGCGCCTGACGCCGGTCCGGATGCAGCACGCGTTCGGGTCCGCGGGCACGCAAGCGGCCGGCCTGTGGGAGTTCCTGCGCGACGCGGCGGATTCGAAGCAGCTGCACACGGCGCATGCGGCGGGCGCTGGGCTCACGGCCGCGTACCTCGCACACGACGGCTTCACCGGTGCGCGGCGCATCCTCGAAGGCGGACAGGGCCTGGCGGCGGCGATGTCGAGCGATGCCGACCCGCGCAAGCTGACCGACGGACTCGGCAGCCGCTGGGCGCTCGCGGAAACCTCGTTCAAGTTTCACGCGTCGTGCCGGCATACGCACCCGGCGGCCGACGCGTTGCTGCAGGTGATGCGCACGAACCGGCTGCATGCGGGCGAGATCGAACAGGTCGTCGCGCGCGTGCACCAGGGCGCGCTCGATGTCCTGGGACCGGTGGTCGATCCGCAAACCGTGCACCAGGCGAAGTTCTCAATGGGCACGGTGCTCGGCCTGATCGCGCTCAACGGGCGCGCGGGGTTGGCCGATTTCGATGCCGGCTTCAAGGACCCGGCGGTGGTCGCCTTCCGCGACCGGGTGAAAATGGAACTCGACCCGGAGGTCGACGCCGCGTATCCCGCGCGGTGGATCGGCAAGGTATCTGTGCACAGGCTCGACGGCAGGCGCTTCGAGGGGCGTGTCGACGAGCCGAAGGGCGATCCCGGCAATACGTTGAGCCGCGCCGAGATCGAAGAAAAAGCGCTGCGCCTCGCGCGCTATCACGAGGGCGCGAACGAAGCCGAGATGCGCAAGGTGATCGAACGCACCTGGGCGCTGGCGCAGGCAGCGACCATCGAACGATGGCTGTGATGGCGCCGCTGCCTCGCACGTACCTGTTCGTGCCGGGCAACCGGCCGGAGCGCTTCGACAAGGCGCTTGCGACCGGTGCCGATGCGGTGATCGTCGATCTCGAAGATGCGGTGCCGCCGGAAGGCAAGATGGAAGCGCGCGCGGCGGTCGCGCGCTGGCTCGCGCCGCAGCGTCCCGTCGTCGTGCGCATCAACGCGCCCGGCACGTTGTGGTTCGCCGAGGACATCGCGCTGTGCGCGCTCGCGGGCGTCGCGGCCGTGATGGTGCCCAAGGCGGAGCAGGTCGCCGACCTGCACCGCATCGCCACCGTCGCCGTGGACCGGCCGATGTTGCCGCTCGTCGAAACTGCGGCCGGGTTCGACAACGCGCGCACGCTCGCGCGCGCCGAGGGCGTGCAGCGGCTCGTCTTCGGTTCGATCGACTTCCAGCTCGACCTCGGCATGCAAGGCGGCGACGACGAACTGCTGCCGTTCCGCTCGCAGCTCGTGCTCGTCTCGCGCCTCGCCGGCCTCGCACCGCCCGTCGACGGCGTGACTGCCGCGATCGACGATGCAGAGCTGCTGGCGCGCGACACCGCGCGCGCGCGCCGGCTCGGGTTCGGCGCGAAGCTCTGCATCCATCCGCGCCAGGTCGAAACGGTCAAGCGTGGTTTCATGGCCACGCAGCAGGAACTCGCGTGGGCGCGGCGTGTGCTCGAAGCCGCCGCACGAGCCCACGGTGCAGCGGTGCAGCTCGACGGCGGGATGGTCGACCGCCCGGTCATCCTGCGCGCGCAGGCGATCGTCGACGAATTCGAAGCGCGCGACAAGGCAGGACCGTGATCGATCATCTCGACCACTTGGTGCTGACCACCATTGATCGTGCCGCCTGCATCGATTTTTATACGCGCGTGCTCGGCATGCAGGTGGAGACATTCGCCGGCGGCCGCATCGCACTGCGCTTCGGGCAGCAGAAGATCAACCTTCACGAGCGCGGACGCGAGTTCGAACCCAAGGCGCACCTTCCGGTGCCCGGCGCGCTCGATCTCTGCTTCATCGCCGATCGCCCGCTCGATACGGTGATCGCGCATTTGCACAAATGCGCGTGGCCGATCATCGAAGGACCCGTCGAGCGCACCGGAGCGACGTCCAGGCTGCGCTCGATCTACGTGCGCGATCCGGACCTGAACCTGATCGAGATTTCGGAATTGATGCAGGTACAAGACTGACCACGTTGGAGGAGAGACGATGGGACCGATTCGCAGGACGCTCTTGCTGAGCCTGTTCGGCTGCGTCGGCCCGGTGGCGTGCACCGCCGCGCTGGCGCGGGCATATCCGGGCAGGCCGATCACGCTGGTGGTGCCGTTCGCGGCCGGCGGCCCGACCGACGTGGTGGCGCGCGCGATCTCGATCTCGATGAGTCAGTCGCTCGGGCAGACCGTGGTGGTCGAAAACAAGCTCGGCGCCGGAGGAACGATCGCGGCCAACTACGTCGCCAAGGCAGCGCCTGACGGCTACACGATCCTGAGCCATCACACCGGGATGGCGACGGCGCCGGCGCTCTATCGCAAGCTGCCGTTCAACCCGCTCAGACCACGCAGACGATGTCGCACATCAAGGCCGGCACCGTGAAGCTGTACGGCGTGACCACGCGCGAGCGCATACCGGTCCTGCCCGATACGCCAAGCCTGAACGAAGCGGGCTTGAAGGACTTCGAGGTCAAGGTCTGGCACGGCATCTACGCGCCGAAGGGCACGCCGCCGGCGGCGCTCGAGAAACTCAACACCGCGTTGCGTGCAGCACTGAAGGATCCCGTCGTGGTCGCGCGCATGACCGACCTCGCCGCCGAAATCGTGCCGGAATCGAAGCAGAAGCCCGACGGCCTGCGCGTGTGGCTGAAGCAGGAGATCGACAAGTGGGGTCCGGTCATCCGCGCAGCGGGGGTGTACGCAGACTAGTGTTTGTCGCGCCCGCGCTTTCCGCCCGTCCGACGGGCGAGGGATCTGCTTTTCCCCCTGCGAATGCGCGCGCGGGGAAGGCCGGGTACGGCTGGGGTGGGTCCGAACGCGTCCAGTCCTCACCACGCCGTCCACCCGCCGTCGACCACCAGCGTGTGCCCCGTTACGTAGGACGACGCATCGCTGACGAGAAAGAGCGGCACGCCGTCCAGTTCGTGGGCTTGCCCGGCCGGTGCATCAGCGTGCGCCGGTCGATGCGAGCGACGAGATCCCGCTTCTGCAGCATTCCGGTCATTTCGCTCGGGAAGAAGCCCGGCGCGATGGCGTTGACGCGCACGCCACGATATCGCGCGTCAGGTTGAGCTCGATCATGCCGCGTATCGACGCGACCGATTCCTCTTCCGGGGCAACCTCTGCCAGGCGCTCCGATCTGCGCGCGGTGAGCACCACGTGCGCCCCGGCCGCTGCGAGCACGCGCGCCAAGCGTGCCCCGAGGCCGGCGGACGCCCCAGTTACGAGTGCGACCCGGCCATCGACGAGCAGGAGTCGTGCCGGATCCCGCAGGGCGGTGCGCTCTCCATCGCGAATCCTCGGGGACCTGTCTCGCCGGAGAGGACTCTAAACCGTCGCCGGCACCTCGATCGGCGTGTCGGTCGCCATGCCCCACTCGGTCCACGAGCCGTAATAGACGCGGACGTTCTCGTACCCGAGCAGGTGCGTCAGCGCGAACCACGCTTGCGCGGCCCGGTTGCCGATCGTGCAGTACGTGACGAGCGCGGCGCGCGGGTCCACGCCGCGTTCGCGCAGCACCTGCTGCATCGTGTGCGTGTCCCGGAACGCGCCGTCTTCAGTGCGCAGCAGTTCGATCGGCACGTGCACGGCACCCGGAATGTGGCCGGCTCGTCCCGCACCGGCGGTGGGGCCCGACGGCCAGAAGCGCTCGCCGTCGTACTCGGCCCTGGATCGGGTGTCGACCACAATGCCCGGCGTCCCGAGCATCGCGCACACGTCCGCCTTCGACGCTCGATGGGGGTTGCCTGGGGCAAGCGGGTAATTCCTTCGCGCATGGCGCGGTGTATCGCGCGACCAGCCCTGGCCCGCGCTCGTCCACCGCTCACGCGAGCCGTCCATCAAACAAACGTTTCGGTGCCCGTGGTTCTTCAGGAGCCAGAAGCCCAGGTGTGCGCCATAACCATGGAATACGACGGTGGTGCCAGCATCGATGCCGGCGTTGCACACCAGTTCCTGCAGTGCGGCGTCGCCGACCGGCAGGTAGTCGGGATGACGCAGATCGCGGTAGGCATCCCAGAACACGGCGCCGGGGACGTGACCGGCGTTGTACGCGGCGGGGCTCACGTCGATCTCGACCAGCCGCACCGAAGGATCGTCGATGCGCGCTGCGATCCACGCGGGATCCACGAGGAATTCGGTCTTGACGGTTCCCATCTTCGTATTCCTTTCATTGGTCGCGCTTACATCGAGCGCGTTCAATGGGACTGTGCGGGAAGCGCGTTTGAATCAGCGTTTGAATCGGGCGTGGAAATTCACGCCGGCCCTTGCCGAACCTGCCCGGTGTTTCGGATCACGCCGGCAACGCATCCGATCCACTCGTGGCCGCACCGATCCGCCGCAGGCGCGCCAGCCCGCGCTTCAGCGCCGCCGACAATGCTTCGACCTGCCGGCTGCGGCTTTGGCCGCCGATGCACCATTCCGCGAAGTGTTCGCAGTTGTTGGAGAACAGGCGGTAGCGGCTCTCGCCGATGCGGGCGCGCGCGCGTTCGACCACGTCGTTGCCGAGGAACCTCGGGGCGACCCACGGCTTGATCTCGAAGCCGTGGCCGAGCGTGAACTCGGCGAACGAGACCTCTTCGACCGGGCGCGAAACGAACAGGCGATTGAATCCACCGTAGTGGATCACCCGGCCGTTGCCCGCGTACACGCCGTGATGGAGATAACCCCGCCGTGGCGACGTGAGATGCGCTCCGATGGGAATTTCGTCCAACACGTCCTTGCTCCGGGCTTCTTCGAATCCATGCGTGACATACGCGATGGATGGCACTTTGGAGGCAACGTGTTGAAGCACGATTTCGCACGACAGGGGGCCCGTAACAATTGAAACCAATCACAACCGGGGATTGAAAGAGGGAAGCCCGCGAGGCCCGGACGTGCTTCCTCGCGCCGTCGCGAAGCCTCGGGCGGATTGCGCCGGGCGAAGCAATCCACGCCTGTGGAGGCGTGTCCTCCGAGCGCAGCGAGGGATCGCGAACGATCGAGCGCCGAGATCCTTCGCCTTCGCCTCAGGATGACAAGGTGCGCGCGGTGCGCGCGTCCGCGTCCTGTGTTTCAAACGTAATCCGCTGACACGTGGTGTGACACGGCGATGAAACCCCGCGTCGGCCCAATCCTGCGACCCGCCGCGAGACGATCACGATGCCGACAGGCCCCGAGGAGACGACTGCCCGCCGTGCCGGACCCGCCACGCGTCGCGCGGGCGGTTCGTTCGGCTCGTTGCGCTGGACGCCGCGCGGGATCCTGCTGCTCGGCAGCCTGTTCATCGCAGTGTTCATCGGACTTGCCGCGTGCGACATCGTGCTCGGCTACCGCGCGGCGGTGAGCGCCACGGGGCGCAGGCTCGAAAGCCAGGCGCAGGTGATCGCCGAACAGACCGCGCGTTCCCTGCAGGCGGTCGACGTGGTGCTGCGTCACCTCGTCGAGCAGGCCGGCGAGGGCCGGTTCGCCGGCCGCAGTCCCGCCGACCTGCATGCCTATCTGCAGGAACAGTCGGTCGGCCTGGTGCAGGTCGACGGACTGCTCGTGGTCAATGCCGACGGTTCGATCCGCGCGACGTCGTACCTGCTTCCGGGCCAGGAGGCGACGATCAATGTCAGCGCGCTGGCCCAGTTCCACGCGCTGCAGGCCGACACGAAAACGCCGATCTCCGTGGGCGCGGCGCGCAGGAGCGATGTCGATGGGCAGTGGATCTTTCCGGTGGCGCGACGGCTGACCAATGCCCACGGCAGGTTCAACGGTGCGGTCGCGGCGCGCGGCCGCATCGAGTACTTCCAGGACTTCTACAAGGACCTGCGCCTGGACCGCGGCACCAAGGTGACGCTGATGCACGACGACGGGACGCTGGTGGCGCGCTACCCCGCGCTCGAATCCGCGCTCGGCCGGCCGGTGCCCAGGTACCAGGAGGCGCGCGCGGCCTACGACGCCGGCCGCCCCGAGCCGATGCGGGCGATCAGCCCGCTCGACGGCGTCGAGCGTTTCGCCGTCATGCACGACGTCGCCGGTTATCCGCTTTCCGTCGCCGTGGTGCAGGACGTCTCGGTGGCACTTGCCCCGTGGCGCAAGCAGGCGATCGGCACGGCGGTGCGCACGCTTGCGCTCGGTGGGCTCGCCGCGCTGCTGCTGGCGATCGTGCTGCGCCAGTTGAATCGCCTGAGTGCTGCGCATGCCTCGCTCGAGGTATCGCGCGAGCGCTTCGCGCTCGCCGTGGGAGGTTCCGACGACGGATTGTGGGATCTCGATTTCGCCGCCAATCGCGCATTCGCCTCGGCGCGCTGTCGCGAGATCCTGGGCCTGCCCGCCGGACCGGAGGCGCAACGGCTCGACGAGTGGATGGCAATCTGCGAGTTCCATCCCGACGATGAACCCGAGCGGTGCGCGGCGATCGATGCGCACCTGGCCGGCAGGACGCCGTTCTACGCGGGCGAACACCGCGTCAGGCAGCGCGACGGCAGTTACCGCTGGGCGCGCTTCCGCGGTCTGTGTGTCCGCGATGCGAACGGCAAGCCGTATCGCATGGCCGGATCGGTGACCGACATCGACGCGCGCAAGCGCGCCGAGGTTTCGCTGCGCGAATCCGAGGAACGCTTCGCCCTTGCGGTAGCCGGCTCGAACGACGGCATCCTCGACTGGGACATCGCCAACGATCGCATGTTCACCTCGGTGCGCGCGATGCGCATCGCCGGCGTCGAGTCGGACGTCACCGTGCGCACGCGCGCCGAGTGGGTGGACCTGCTCAAGATCCACCCCGACGACTTCGCCGAGTATGCGGAGGAGTGGCGCCGCCACCTCGAGGGCCTCACCGACGTGCGCGACGGCGAGCACCGGGTGATGCATCCGGACGGGGTGTATCGCTGGGTGCGTCTGCGCGGCACCTGCGTGCGCGACGCCGACGGCAATCCGATCCGCTTCGCGGGTTCGGTGGCGGACATCGACGCGCAGAAGCGCGTCGAGCAGGCCCTGCGCCAATCGGAGGAACGCTTCCAGCTCGCCGTGCTGGGTGCGAACCAGGGCTTGTGGGACTGGAATCTCACCACCGACCGCCTCTATCTCTCGCCGCGCGCGCAGGAGATGAAGGGGTTCGCGGCGGGCGAACCGGTACGGTCGCGGCGCGAATGGATCGCGCTCTGCCACTATCACCCGGACGACGTGGAGACGCTTCGGCGCGCAATCTCCGCGCACCTGCACGGCGCGACCAGCCACTATTCGGTCGAATACCGGCTGCGCCACTCGCCGAGCGGTCCGTGGCATTGGTGCCGCGAGCGCGGCATCGCGCTGCGCGACGACCACGGCCGGCCTTTCCGGATGGCGGGCTCGATGGAGGACATCTCTGAGGCCAAGCGCGCGGAAGCCGAGCGCGACCGTCTCGAACTGCAGCTGCGCCAGGCACAAAAGCTGGAGGCGATCGGCACGCTCGCAGGCGGCATCGCGCACGACTTCAACAACATCCTGGCCGCCATTCTCGGTTATGGCGAGCTGGCGCAGCAGGACCTGGCCGAGGCCTCGCGTCCGCGCCGCCATCTCGATGCGGCGATGAACGCCGGTATGCGTGCGAAATCGCTGGTCGAGCGCATCCTCGCGTTCAGCCGCGGCGGCGTCGCCGAGCGTGCGCCGGTGCACGTGCAATCCGTGGTGAACGAGGCGCTCGACCTGGTGGCGGCAGCGCTCCCCACCGGGGTCGTGCTCGACCGGCGGCTCACCGCGGGGGACGCCGGCGTGCTGGGCGACCCGACCCAGGTACACCAAGTCGTGATGAACCTGTGCGCCAACGCGATCCAGGCCATCAAGTCGACCGGAACGCTTACGGTCACGCTCGACGTCACCGAGATGACCAGGACCGTGGTGGCGACCAGCACGCTCGAGCAAGGCAACTACCTGCGCTTGTGCGTGCGCGACACCGGATCGGGCATACCGCCGCAGATTCGAGAGCGCATGTTCGATCCGTTCTTCACCACCAAGGAAGTCGGCGTCGGCACCGGACTCGGCCTTTCGCTGGTGCACGGCATCGTCACCGACCTGGGCGGCGGCATCGACATCGAAAGCCGGCCCGGCAACGGCGCGACCTTCAGCGTGTACCTGCCCTGGCAATGCAGCGTCGCGAAAGCCACCAAGGTCGAAGCCGCGGTGCCGGGCGGCGCCGGCGAAACCATCCTGCTCGTCGACGACGAGGACGCGCTGGTGCGCATGGGTGAAGAGATGATCGCCGGGCTGGGATACGAGCCGGTCGGTTTCACGTCGAGCGTCGCCGCGCTACAGACATTTCGCGCCGAGCCGGAGCGCTTCCAGGCGATCCTGTCCGACGAATCGATGCCCGATCTCACCGGTTCGGAGCTGGCGCGCGAGGTGCTGCGCATCCGGCCCGACATTCCCATCGTGCTGATGAGCGGCTACGTGACGAGTTCGCTCGCGGCGCGGGCGCGCGACGCCGGTGTGCGCGAGGTGCTCAGCAAGCCGCTGGTGGCGCGCGACATCGCGCGCAGCCTGGCCACCGTGCTGCAAGCCGCCTGAGCGGCAGGCGTGCGCCGATCGGGTATGGTCTGTCCGATGACGGATCCCGGTTCATCGATCGGCGCCGTGGTCGATGCGGTCTACCGCAGCGACTCGCGGCGCGTGTTCGCCACGCTGGTGCGCCTGCTCGGCGATTTCGACGTCGCGGAGGAGGCGCTGCACGATGCGTTCCGCGCCGCGCTCGAGCAGTGGCCGCGCGAGGGCGTGCCGGGCAATCCGCGCGCGTGGCTCGTCTCGACCGGACGCTTCAAGGCGATCGACGCCATCCGGCGGCGCGCGCGTTTCGTCGCGCTGCCGACCGAGCTGATCGAGGGCCTGGAGGGCGCCGAGACCGAGGCCGAAGCCGTGCCCGGTGCAGGCGGGCTCTCGCAGGCGGATCTCGAGCGCTTCGTGGTCGCCGGCGACCCCGCCGGCGTCGACATCGAGCTGGTCGAGGACGACCGGCTGCGCCTCATCTTCACCTGCTGTCACCCCGCGCTTGCACCGGACGCGCAGATCGCGCTCACGCTGCGCGAGGTGTGCGGCCTGACGACCGAGCAGATTGCGCACGCATTTCTCACGACGCCGCCGACGCTGGCGCAGCGGATCGTGCGCGCGAAGGCGAAGATCCGCGCCGCGCGCATCCCCTACGAGGTGCCGTCGCGCGAGGCGCTGCCCGCGCGGCTCGACGCCGTGCTGCGCGTGATCTACCTCGTGTTCAACGAGGGTTACTCGGCTTCGTCGGGCGGGTCCCTCACGCGCCACGACGCGGCGGCCGAGGCGGTGCGCCTCGGCCGCCTGCTCGTCGAACTGCTGCCGGAGCCCGAGGCGATGGGCCTGCTCGCACTGATGCTGTTGCACGAGTCGCGGCGCGCGGCACGTACGTCAGCGACGGGCGAGTTGATCCTGCTGGAGGACCAGGACCGGACGGCGTGGGATCGCGCGCGCATCGAGGAGGGATCGCGGCTGGTGCAGCGTGCGCTCGTTTCGCGCCGGTTCGGGCCCTATTCGCTGCAGGCTGCGATTGCGGCGGTGCATGCGGAGGCGCCGGACTTCGCATCCACCGACTGGAGCGAGATCGTCGGCCTCTACGACGTCCTGCTGCAGGTCGATCCGTCGCCGGTGATCGAGCTCAACCGCGCGGTCGCCATGGCGATGCGCGACGGCCCGCAGGTCGGCCTCGAACTGGTCGATGCGATCCTGCGACGCGGCGAGCTCGCCGACTATCACCTCGCGCACTCCACGCGCGCCGACTTGTGCCGGCGCCTCGGATGGGCGGACCAGGCGGGGCACTCGTACCGGCGGGCGCTGGAGCTTGCCCGGCAGGAACCGGAACGGAGGTTCCTGGAACGCCGGTTGCGGGAGTTGGCGGTCGGGTGATGTCGAAATCGGCGCGCGTGGTTCGACCAGTCAGGCCCGAAGGGGAGGGACGACGTGTGTCATCTCGACCCGAAGGGGAGGGATCTCGCCGATGCAAGGGTCGAGGTTCCGCGCCGCCGGCCCGGAATGACAAGTCGCGGAAGGAGCACCGATGAAGTACCTCTGCCTCATCTGCGCCGAGAACGTGATGGAAACCATGCCTCCCGCGTTCGCGGCGCAGCACTTCGAGGACTATCGCGCGTTCACGCAGGAGATCCGCGGCAGCGGGCACTTCGTCGCCTGCCACCGGCTGCTGCCCGCGAACACCGCCACGACGATCCGGGTGCGGCAGGGCAGTGTTGCCGTGACCGACGGCCCTTACGTCGAGACCAAGGAGCAACTCGGCGGCTACTTCGTCATCGAAGCGCGCGACCTGAACGAGGCGATCCAGGTCGCCGCGCGTATCCCGGGTGCGGCGATCGGCTGTGTCGAGTTGCGACCGGTCGCCGAGGACGAACGCACGCTCGATGTGCTCGGGCTGAGGTGAGAGGGTGATTACAGGCTGCCGCCTCGCCTGTTCGCCCCCACCCCGACCCTCCCCGCTTCGCAGGGGAGGGAGATGACGGGTGTATGTTGGACCGCGTGAAGGACCTCCGATGAAATACCTCTGTCTCGTCTACATGCAGGAAAGCACGCTCGGGTCGATCGCGGACAGCGAGTGCCGCGCGTTCAGCCAGCCGCTGCACAAGAGCGGACGGATCGTCGCCGCGGAGGCGCTGCATCCCGTGCACACCGCGACCACGGTGCGCGTGCGCAACGGCAAGGTCTCGACCACCGACGGGCCGTTCGCCGAGACCAAGGAGCAGCTCGCCGGGTTCTATCTCATCGATGCCCGCGACCTGGACGACGCGCTGCAGATCGCGGCGCGCATTCCGCCGGCACGCGTCGGCAGCGTCGAAGTTCGCCCGGTGCGCGAACTGGCGGCCTGACCGCATGGACCGAGCCACTTTCACCGGGCACCCCGTGATCGCGATCACGGGCCTGACCAAGACCTACGCATCCGGATTGCAGGCGCTCAAGCGGGTCGATCTCGAGATCCGTCGCGGCGAGATCTTCGCGCTGCTCGGGCCCAACGGCGCGGGCAAGACGACCCTGATCAGCATCATCTGCGGCATCGTCACCCCGACCGCGGGCACGGTGCGGGTCGACGGCTTCGACATCGGACGCGACTATCGCGCGACGCGCGCGCGCATCGGCCTGGTGCCGCAGGAACTGCACACCGACATGTTCGAGAAGGTGGTGAACACGGTTGCGTTCAGCCGCGGCCTGTTCGCCCGGCCGCCCGATCCCGCCTACGTCGAAGGCGTGCTGCGCGATCTTTCGCTCTGGGACAAGCGCAACGACCGGATCATGACGCTCTCCGGCGGCATGAAGCGGCGCGTGCTGATCGCCAAGGCGCTGGCGCACGAGCCGCAGATCCTGTTCCTCGACGAGCCGACCGCCGGCGTCGATGTCGAACTGCGGCGCGACATGTGGGCGCTGGTGCGGCGGCTGCGCGACCGCGGCGTGACGATCATCCTCACCACGCACTACATCGACGAGGCGGAGGAGATGGCCGACCGCATCGGCGTCGTCAACAAGGGCGAGCTGATCGTGGTCGAGGAAAAGGCCACGTTGATGAAGAAGCTCGGCAAGAAACAGCTCACCCTGCACCTCGAACAGGCGATGACCGCCATTCCGGCCGCACTCGGCGAGTGGAACCTGACGCTCAACAACGGCGGCTTCGATCTCGAGTACACGTTCGATGCGAGCGAGGAACGCACGGCCATCCCGGCGCTGCTGCGCCGGATCGGCGACCTCGGCATCGGCTACAAGGACCTCAATACGCGGCAGAGCTCGCTGGAGGAGATCTTCGTGAGCCTGGTGAGCGAGCGCGCATGAAGCGGGATCCGCAAGTCGCCGCGTTCAACCGCTACGGCGTGCTGGCGATCTATCGTTTCGAGATGGCACGCGCCGCGCGCACGCTGTGGCAGAGCCTGGTCACGCCGGTCATCACGACCGCGCTGTATTTCGTGGTCTTCGGCTCCGCGATCGGCTCGCGCATGAGCGAGGTGGGCGGCGTGCAGTACGGCGCGTTCATCGTGCCGGGCCTCGTCATGCTGTCGCTCTTCACCGAGAGCCTGTCGAACGCGTCGTTCGGCATCTATCTGCCGCGCTTCACCGGCACCATCTACGAGGTGCTGTCGGCGCCGGTTTCGCCGCTCGAGATGGTGCTGGGGTACGTCGGCGCGGCCGCGACGAAGTCGGTGATCCTGGGGCTCGTGATCCTCGGCACGGCGACGTTCTTCGTGCCGGTGCGCATCCTGCACCCCCTGTCGATGCTCGCGTTCCTGGTGCTCACCGCGACGACCTTCAGCCTGCTCGGCTTCATCATCGGCATCTGGGCCAAGGGCTTCGAGCAGCTGCAGTTCATTCCGATGCTGGTCGTGACGCCGCTCACGTTTCTCGGCGGCGCGTTCTATTCGATCGACATGCTGCCCGACGCCTGGCGTACGTTCAGCCTGTTCAACCCCGCCGTGTACCTCATCAGCGGGTTCCGCTGGAGCTTCTACGGCAGCGCCGATGTCGAGGTCGGCGTGAGCCTGGCGATGACGCTGGGTTTCCTCGCCGCGGGGCTGGTGGCCGTCTACTGGATCTTCCGCACGGGTTACCGGCTGAAGACCTGAGCTCCGTGAACGCCCCCTCGCCACGCGCCGGGCGGCGCGAGTGGACCGGCCCTTGGCGTGCTCGCGCTGCCGTGCATGCTCTACTCGATGGACCTCACCGTGCTGAATCTCGCGGTGCCGTCGCTCAGTGCCGGCCTGAAGCCGAGTTCCACCCAACTGCTGTGGATCGTCGACATCTACGGCTTCAGCGTCGCCGGCCTGCTGATCACGATGGGAACGCTCGGCGACCGGATCGGGCGGCGGCGCCTCTTACTGCTGGGCGCCGCGGCCTTCGGCATCGCCTCGGTGCTCGCCGCGTTCTCCACCAGCGCCGCCATGCTGATCGCGATGCGCGCGATCCTCGGTGTCGCCGGCGCGACGCTCGCCCCGTCGACGCTCTCGCTGATCCGCAACATGTTTCACGACGCGCAGCAGCGCCGTGTCGCGATCGGCATCTGGATCGCGAGCTATTCGGCCGGCGCCGCGATCGGCCCGGTGCTGGGCGGCGTGCTGCTCCAGCATTTCTGGTGGGGCTCGGTATTCCTGGTGTCGGTTCCGGTGATGGTGTTGCTGCTCGTGCTCGGGCCGTTGCTGCTGCCGGAATTCCGCGCTCCCGCTGCCGGGCGGCTCGATCCGCTGAGTGCGGCGCTTTCGCTTGCGGCCGTGCTGGCGACGATCTACGGCATCAAGCGCCTGGCCGAAGGCGGACTGGCCTGGGTGCCAATGGCAGCCATCGGGGCCGGCGTGGCGCTCGGAAGCGTGTTCCTGCGCCGGCAGAAGGGGCTCGACGATCCGATGGTCGATCTGCGCCTGTTTCGTGGCCCGGCCTTCAGGGCAGCGCTTGCCGCGTACGCGCTTGCGACGTTCGTCGCGTTCGGCACGTTCGTCTTCGTCGCGCAGTACATGCAACTCGTGCTCGGCTTCCGTCCGATGGAAGCGGGTTTATGGAGCCTGCCGTTCGCCGTGGCGTTCATCGTCGGGTCGATCGGGACCTCGCTGCTCGCGCGTCGCATCAAGCCGGGCTACGTGATGGCGGGCGGGCTCATCGTCGCCGCCGTCGGCTTCGGCTTGCTGGCGCAGATCGATGCCCGTTCGAATGTCGTGCAACTCGTGCTGGCATTCGTCGTCTATTCGCTCGGGCTGGCGCCCGTCTTCACGCTGGCGACCGATCAGATCGTCGGCTGCGCGCCGCCCGAGAAAGCGGGCGCCGCGTCCGCGCTTTCGGAGACCGGTTCGGAGTTCGGCGGCGCGCTCGGCATCGCGATCCTGGGCAGCGTCGGCACCGCGATCTATCGCGGCGCCCTCGCCGATGCCCCGCTGCCGGGCCTCGCGCCCGACGCATTCGAATCGGCCCGCGGCACGCTCGGCGCCGCCGTGTCGGTGGCGCAACATGTGGACGGCGCCGTCGCAGCGGTGTTGCTCGCCGTTGCGCGCGACGCCTTCGTCGCGGGTTTGCAGGTCAGCGCATGGATATCGGCGGTTGTCGCAGGCGCGACGGCACTCATCGTGGCGCTGGCGCTCGGACGCAGAGGCGTCGCAGGATCCCGCGCGCAAGCGCGCGGCGCATGAGCAGCCGACCCGCCGCGGCCGCGCCGCTACGCCACCAGCGACAGCTTGAGCTCGGCGGCCGGCTGGGCCGGGTCATCGACCGACACGCCCCGGCGCAGGCGCCTTTCCTCGTCCGTGATCGGCCGCCAGCCGAATCGCCGCCATGTCGCGCAGACATCCGTGGTCGTCGAAGGAACATAGGCGAACGACTCGTCGAGGATGGACTTCGAGGGTTTCATCGTCGTACCTCCGATTGCCGCGCAGATATGGTGCTCGAGTTGCGTGCTTGCGGCATCGGCCGCGGCACTCCTGCGCTGCCGGGTATTTCAGCGACAAGCCAGTCGGAGCGCCGCCCTACATTCGACGAAAGGCTGCGCCGCTGCGACGCAAGGCCAATCGGCAACAACACTTCGTGTGCGCTCGTGCAAGACGGTTTTCCGGGTCGACGAAAGGCCGCGCGGCCGCGATGCACGGCGCGGCGGCGGGGCGTTCTCGCGCCGGTTGCGTCAATCTGGCGTGCGATCGTCGCGGCGGGCGTGCGTGCACGACGATCGAGGCTCGGGGGTGGTCTAGGCTGCGACCAGCTTCAATTCGACGGCCGGCTTGCCCGGGTTGATGTCCGGCGCCCTGTCGCGGCGGCGCCGCTCTTCGTCCGTGACCGGCCGCCAGCCGAAGCGGCGCCACGTTGCGCCGACGTCCGTGGTGGTCGAGGGAACGTACGTGAACGACTCGTCGAGGATGGACTTCGAGGGTTTCATCGTCGTGCTCCGATTGCGTGCAGGTTGCTTGGCGGGGAGTCTGGGCGCGCGCAATGTCGCCAGCGTGTCGCACCGTCGTGGACCTATTTCAACCGTAATCGGTTCGCGTGTCGTCCTTCAAACGAAGGAGGGCCGCGCGTGGCGATGCAACCTGATCGGGATCAACGTCTCGCGTCGGCCGGCAGGCCGACGTCCTTGCAACCTTCGACTCCGCAATGGGTCATGCCATGAAAGCAAACGTCGGCACCGTCGATCGGGTCGTGCGCGTCCTGATCGGACTGTTGCTGATCGCGCTCGCCGCCCGCGGCACCGTAGGCGCATGGGGCTATATCGGCGTCGTTCCGCTTGCGACTGGACTGCTCAGCTTCTGCCCAGCGTACCGCCTGTTCGGCTTCGCTACGTGCCCGCGTGAGCCGGCCTAGACTGGCGGCGATCCGCCGCTCGGGCGCGGCCGGAAAGGCTTCGTCGCTCGCGCGGTCCGCCGGAGTGCCTTGATGCATGCGATGGTGCTCGATGCGCCCGGGCGCCCGCTCCGGCTGGAGCAGCGCCCCGATCCTCGACCCGGTCCAGGGGAGGTTTGTGTACGCGTCGAGGCTTGTGCCGTCTGCCGCACCGATCTCCACATCGTCGACGGCGAACTGGCCCTGCCGCGGCTGCCGCTCGTGCCCGGGCACGAGATCGTCGGCACGGTCGACGCGTCCGGCGCAGACGTGCGCGGTCCGGTGCAGCCCGGCAAGCGCGTCGGCATCCCCTGGCTCGCGCACACGTGCGGCCACTGTGCGTATTGCCTTACCGCGCGCGAGAACCTCTGCGACACCCCGCTTTTCACCGGGCATGGACGCGACGGCGGATTCGCCACGCATGTGCTCGCCGACGCCGCGTATTGCCTGCCGCTCGATCTCGCGGGCGACGCGGTGCATCTTGCGCCGTTGATGTGCGCCGGGCTGATCGGCTGGCGCGCGCTGCGCATGGCAGGTGACGACGCGCGCGAGTTGGGGCTGTACGGATTCGGCGCCGCCGCGCACCTGATCGCGCAGGTGGCGATCCACCAGGGCCGGCGCGTGTACGCGTTCACACGCAAGGGCGACACGACCGGACAGGACTTCGCGCGCTCGCTCGGTGCCGCGTGGGCGGGCGACTCGGAGCAGGCACCGCCGGTTGCGCTGGATGCCGCGATCCTTTTCGCACCGGTCGGCGCTCTGGTGCCGCTCGCGTTGCGCGCGACGCGCAAGGGCGGTCGGGTCGTCTGCGGCGGCATCCACATGAGCGACATCCCGCAGTTCCCCTATCGGTTGTTGTGGGAAGAACGCCAGGTCGTCTCGGTGGCAAACCTCACGCGCGCCGATGCAACCGACTTCCTGCGCGTTGCGGCCGGCGTGCCGCTTCGGGTGAGCACGACCGTTTATCCGCTGGAGCGCGCCAATGAAGCGCTCGCGGATTTGCGCAGCGGCCGCATCGAAGGCGCCGCGGTCCTGGTTCCGCAATAGGTCATCTACGAATCGCGACGCCGCGTGCCGATCGGAGCCCGAAAAAAAACGGGGCCGCCAGGCCCCGTTTCTTTTTTCTGCGCGCAACCCTAGAAATCGATTGCGGCGTTCCCGGCACCACCTCCGATGTACTGGAGATCCACCAACGACAGTTCGACGATTTCCGTTTCTTCTTCTCGACCGATTTCAACCAACTCGACTTGCGCTTCGAATTCCAACATCTGCCCTCTCCTGAGATCTCGAAACGAACCTGATCGGTGACGCGGTCCCAAATGAACGCGACGTTTGCAGGTTACCGAGGGCAATACCCTGTGGATCTCACGAAAACGAGTTGTCTTCGAAGGCAAGAATTGCCCGGGGATCGATGCAGTGGAGAAATCGGGCAATCCTGTTCTGGACGAACTCGTCCGCCGTCTCGCCGCCAACCCTTCGCCCGAATTGCTGGACCAGCTCGGTGCCGTGTTGCGGATGGAGCGGGCGGCGCCCTCGCAGGCAGCGGCGCAGGTCTTCGCCACTGCCTACGCAGCGCTGGCGGGCGTGCCTGCCGACCTCGCCTGCGCCGGACGCGTGGTTGCGCTGCTGTGCATCGCGACGCATCACTATGCGGTCGAGGCGAAGCCGGAAGGCGGCCTTGCACCGGCGGCCGACGCGGTGGCGACGGCGCGCGCGCTCGGCGACGCCGAGTGGCTGTGCAAGGCGCTGAAGATCCACGGCGTGCTGCTCGCCGACACCGACAATATTCCCGCGGCGATCGGCGTCTACGCGGAAGCACTGGACCTCGCGCGGCAGACGGCGAATCCGCAGCAGGAATGCGACCTGTGGGTGAACATCGGCATCGCGTACCAGTACTCGCAGCACTTCGCCGATGCGGTTGCGTGTTACGAGCGGGCGATCGCGCTTGCCGGCGACGACCCGGCGCTGCGCGCTGCGCGCAAGCTGGCGCTGAGCAATCTCGCCAACGCGGCACTCGAGTCGGGCGAAACCGACAAGGGGCTGGTGTCGATCGCGTGCGCGATCGAGGCGGATCCCGAGCCCGCGAGCGCGCCCGAGCTGCTGGCGCGCGTGCACAGCGAGCACTACTACACGCGCCTGCTGCTGCAGGCGGGCCTGCCCGAGCACGCGCGGCAACACGCGCGGCTGGTGCGGCGCTTCGCCGATCGATCGCGCTCGCGCCGCGCGCAGGTGCTGGCATTCATCGCCGAGGGGTTGACCGAAATCTACGGCGGGCAGGTCGATACGGGCCTGACGCGCCTGCAGCGGGCGCTCGAGTCCTCGCGCGGCGGCATGCGCGCGACGCTGCACGACGCGCTCGCCGCGCTGATCAAGGGCTATGGCGTGGCGGGCCAGCCGGACGCCGCGCTCGTCTACCTGCGCGAAATCCAGCGGCTGGACCAGGACAGCCTGCAGGCGCAGGTGCTGATGCACCATGCCCAACACCTCGAGCGTATCGACCGCCAGCTGGATGAGCGCCCGGGCGCCGTGCTGGAGCAGGCGCAGTCGGCGTTGCGCGTCCAGCTCGGCGAACGCGATCTGGTGCGATCGCAGGTCGCGATGCTCGAGCAGCAGTCCGTGGCTGCCGAACTGCACGACGATGCGACCGGCGAACACTGTTATCGCGTCGGCCGCCTGTCATCGTGCCTGGCGGCCGAATACGGCGTCGACGAGCGCACCTGTTTCTTGATCGATCTCGCCGCGCGCCTGCACGACATCGGCAAGCTCGCCGTGCCCGACCGCATCCTGCTCAAGCCCGGCCCGCTGATGCGGCAGGAGCGGGCGATCATGGAGACGCACGCGATCGCCGGCGCGGAGCTGCTGGCGCGCTCGGGCATTCCGCAGATGTATGTCGCCGAGGAGATCGCGCGCCACCATCACGAGCGCTTCGACGGCACCGGCTATCCGGCGCGGCTGAAGGGCACGATGATTCCGCTCGCCGCACGCATCGCGTCGCTCGCCGACGTGTTCGATGCGCTGACCCACGTGCGGCCGTACAAGCATGCGTGGAGCGTCGACGAGGCGCTGGGCGAGATCGGCCGCCTGCGCGGCAGGCACTTCGATCCGGAGCTGACCGATCTGTTCCTCGCGCTGATCGGGCGCCTGCGGCGCGAGCACGCCGATCTCGACGCGTACCTCGGCGAGCAGGCGAAGACGTCGCCGTTCATCCGCGCGCGCCGCGAGCTGGCAGCAGCGTTGAAGGCGGACGTCAATGCCGCGTTCGCTGCGTCTCGATGACGCAGCGGCGACGGATATGTATTGACCTCCGGCGCACGGCCCACGTAGCCTCGATTCGACGGTCGAGGTGCAGAGCATGAGCGGTGACGGCGGGATCGCGGCCTGGGCGTCCGGCGTCGCGGCGATGGCGCCGGGCCTTGCGCATGCCATCTTCTGGCTCGATGCAGGCGCGTCCTTTCTCGTGCTTTCGCTGTTCCGGCGCCGGGTCGTGCGTTCGCTCGACGCTAAGCGGGCAACGGGAGCCGGGGAGGATGCAGACCGGCCCGCCTTGCAGGAAGCGAACCTGGCGGAACGCATGCCGTCGGTCCGGGCGTGGCACGCACTTGGCGCCGAGGCGGCGATTCGCCGCAGCCATCTGGCGACGTTGTATCTGCTCGGCGGCCTGGGATTGGCCTGCGCGTTCGCGCTGGTCAACACGGCTACGGCGACCGGGCGAACATCGCCGCCTTACGTCGGGTTCCTGTACGCGGCGATCTGCTTCAGCGCGCCCTTGATCGTGGTCGCACGCGTGGTCTCCGGCCGCTGGAATCGCTGGCTCCTGGGCGTCCTGGTCGCCGCGTTCTTTCTCGGTGCCCCGCTGTCGGCGCTGGCTGGAGTGGGGAACGAGCAAACGAGGTCTGCCATCACCTTTGCCGCCCTGATCGCATTGCTGTTGCATCCACGCTTGCGTGCGATGGGTCCGCTGGCGCTCGGGGCCTTCACGGTCGTGATCGTCGGCGCCGTGTGTGGAGGCGTGGCCGTGTTCGACCTGTACTTCGACGACGCCCGCGAAGCCATGCAACGGCTGATCGGCGCGGGCCCTGAAGAGTTCGTGCACAAGGTTCTGGCCATGATTGCGAGCGACGACCGGCAGCAGATGGCGTCGCTGCTATCGCCGTTTCTGACCGTGATGCTCGGGACGTTTGCGGTCGGCGCGTTCGTGGCGCTGCCGCTTGCAGTCGTGCTCGGCGCATTGCTCTTCGTGTCCGTTGCGAATGCCTATGCCAGCAAGCGCACGAGCGACCAGTGGCTCGTCATCGCATCGGTCTGGGTCTTCTTCGCATTCGTGATCGCGCCGCACGACTCGCTGCCCGGATTGGCCGGAAACATGCTGGCCGTCGTCGTTTTCATCGTCGCCATCCGGGTTGCCTGGCCGCGCTTCGCGGGCACGGAGCGTCCCGGCGTGCGGCTGCTGCTGCTGCGGTCGTTCTCGCTCGGCGAACGAAGCAACCGCCTGTTCCAGGAGCTCGAAAGCCTGTGGCGGGGCGTGGGCAGCATCCAGCTCGTCGCCGGCGCCGACCTCGCCGCGACCACGCTGGAACCGCACGAATTGCTCGCCTTCATCCGCGGCCGCTCAGGGCGCTACTTCACGCACGGCCCTGCCGGGATCGACCGCCGGATTGCCGCGTTCGACTATGGCCCCGACCCCGACGGCCGGTTCCGGGTCAACCAGATCTTCTGCGTCGGCGACCCCGCCTGGCAGCACGCGGTTCGCCGCCTCATCGCGGCGGCGGACTGCCTGCTGATGGACCTCAGGGGCTTCACGAAACACCGCGCCGGCTGTGTCTTCGAGATCCGGTGCCTGGCGGAGTCGCTCGCGCGCTCACGCGTGGTGTTTCTCGTCGACGAAACCACCGATCGCAGTTTCGTCGCGGAGATCTGCGCCGAGGTCGCCGGCGATTCGTCCGGCGACAAGGGCGCACGCGCCGCACTCAGATTCGTTGCGGAACAGGATGCCGGAGGCGCCGTCTGCGAACGCATCATCGATGCGTTCTCGGAAGCCCCTGGCGGCGCCGCGGCGACGCCCTGAGGGGAGTGCGCCCGGCGCGTTACGACGGGTCGGTGGCTCGTCGCGCCCCCGGTTCTGACGCCTCGGGGCACCGACTGGCCACCGGTGCTCTGCTTCATGCCGAGACGTTCGCACTAGAAGCGCGTTCCCCGCCGGGACCAGCACGCAAGTCATCGAGATGCACCGCAGCGCCGCGCTGCCGAAAAGCGCCGCGCTGGCTCGCCGGCGCGGGTATCTTGCATGACCTGCACCTGCTCTTCGTCGTGCGTCGTCCCGAAGGACCGCGCCTTACGAGCGATGGATCTTGCCGTTGCTTCGAGCGTTCGGCCGTCCAGCGTATCGTGATTCGCTGGATCAAGACTGCCGATTGGTTGCGACCTCGAGCAGTGTTTCGAAGCATTCCGATTCGAGGCGCCGCCCGCCTGACGTGAGGCGGGCTCCTAGCACCTGGCCACCAACTCCGCTGTGTGTTAGAGCGTCGAAGGCGTTCCAGTCCGTGGTCGCGTCGCCGACCGCGACCACCTTGCCAAGGCAATCCAGGCGCGCCAGCAGGCCGATCTCGAATGCGGTTCCTCCCCGCGCCCGCGTGAAACCGCGAATGTCCAGCAGGATGGCGTCGCTCGTCCGTACCAGTTGTTCGACGGCGCCGCGCCAGGCGGAATCGAAGCAAAACACTTCGGACACGTGAAAGCGGCCATCCCGGTCGATCCTTCGATGCAGGCGGGCCAGGATCTCCTCGGCCGGAACCGAGCCCGGAAGGAACATCTGCGCCATCCTGAAGGTCGCGAACTTGAGGTACCGGTAGAGATCGAGGTTCAGCCGGGCAAGATCCGGTCCCGCGATCTGTCGCACGGGACCGACGAAGCGCCAGCGCCCTTGCACCACGTCGAGGAGGCGCTCGGCGCGAAGGTCATTCGAAAAGACCCGCAGTACAAGAAGGCTCCTGGAAACGTCGGGCGGAGCCGAAGTGCTCCGCATCGCCACGGCATACGCGGTCGCGGTCGCGCCGATCCATGCCGCCGCGGTAAGCGCCGCGCGCACATACGAGACGGGCTCGTGCCCGAGACCGAGTGTCGCCAGCACAGCGGTCATCGAAACGCCGAACAGCGCAATGAGCGAGACATCGCTGAAGAGTCCCCGCTCCTGCAGCGCAGCCAGGGCATCCAGCAGCTTCAGCCCGAGCAGACCGCTGATCACCAACGCACCGGTGAGCACCGACGTGAGCACCAGACTTCGCGCCGCGCCGACTTCGCCTGCGGCCGGTGTGCTGCCATCGCCGAGGCACATGAGCGGCGCGTACGCGAACATGCTTGCGATGAACGCCGCCAGGGCAAGGGATATGAGAACCGTGTTGGGCAGGACAAACGGTCGCAGGCGATGAACGGACGCGAGATACAGCATCGCGACGGCCAGCTGCGTATACAAGGCGTCCTCGAGGGTCAATGGATCCGGGTCGTTCGCGGATTGCGCGACCTGCCACAGCAATACGCCTGCTACTAGGATGCCGACGCCGGCGAGCAATGTGCGTGGAAGCCCTTGGGGATGTGTGAGTGTGAGAGCGGGGAAGCCGGCGGACACGGCGGACAAGACAAACAAGCCGACCCGATCGGCGGCATGCTCGTGCCTGGCGAGCGGAACAACGAGGCCCGTGAGAGCGACAAACACAACGTAGGCGGCGAAGGTCGCCTGCCTGACACGTTGTTCGCGTCGCTGCCGTGCCTCGCGAACCGCACCTCCACCGCTGTCCGGTCCGGCCGCCGCGGCAGCCGTGCTGTTCTGTGGACTGTCGTTCAGCGCCTCGCTCTCGCGTAGCGCCTCGGTCTTCGGGCGCGTGGGTGAGACGGGGAGGATTTCGCGCATCCGCATCAGGCGGCGGACGTTGCGGTCGTAGGTCAGTACAAGGAACGGTGCCGCCAGGATGGCGAGCGCAAAGGCGAGCACCAACATGGAGGTCAGCGTCGAGCCCAGGCCGGCCGGAAGGAAAGTCTGCTGAGCTTGTGCGTACGCCTGGCTGAGGCACTGAGCGTTCATCGCTTCGCCGATGGGGCGGACTCGGGCATTTCGGAGGCTGTCAGCGCGCACCCTTCCCGCTCGAGAACGTAGCGATGCCAGCGATTGGCGTAGTGCCCCGCAAGCAGGCCCCAGGCAACAAGGAAGAGCAGGCTGAGCAGGCTCCGCGCCAGCGGAGATCCTGCGTGAGACAGTGCCTTTTCGAGGCCGCTCCAGCAGATCGGGCCCAGGACGGCCAGGAGCAGCGATGTCTTGTACAGACGCCTTGACAGAGCCCAGACCGGCGAAAGGAAGACTGCCAGCCACGAAAATCCTGCCCGATGCAGGAGGAATTCGTTGCGGCTGTTCCGGTAGATCGACCAGGTTGTCATATGGAAGCGACCTTGTGGTCGGCCCCGCTGCGAACTCTTCGCCTCAACCTGGCGGCAGGACGCCTGGCGTGCGGGAACCCGCGCGGCGGCGGCTACCGGAGTCTCAGCGCGCGCAGGCGATCCATCTGGTCTCCACCCGCCCGCACGCCATCAGGCCGTGCGCGCTTCGACCAGCCCGAGCTCCTCGATCATCTGCTGGCGCATCACGAACTTCTGTGCCTTGCCGGTCACCGTCATCGGCACCGCGGGGACGAAGCGCACGTAGCGCGGCACCTTGTAGTGGGCGATCTGGTCGCGGCAGAAGTCGCGGATCTCCTGCTCGGTCGTCGTCGCGCCGGCCTTCAGCACGATCCAGGCGCACACCTCCTCGCCATACTTCGGATCGGGCACGCCGAACACCTGCACCTGCGCCACCGCCGGATGGCGGAAGAGGAACTCTTCGACCTCGCGCGGATAGACGTTCTCGCCGCCGCGGATAAGCATGTCCTTCACGCGCCCGACGATATTGCAGTAGCCCTGCGCGTCCAGCGTCGCGAGGTCGCCCGTGTGCATCCACCCGTCGACCACCGCCGCCGCGGTGCGCTCGGCGTCGTCCCAGTAACCGCGCATCACGCTGTAGCCCTTGGTGCACAGCTCGCCCGGCTGGCCGACCCGCACGGTCCGGCCCGCGTTGTCGATGATCTTCACCTCGAGGTGCGGCATCACTCGTCCCACCGTGGAGACACGCTTGTCGAGCGGGTCGTCGACGCTGCTCTGGAACGACACCGGCGAGGTCTCGGTCATGCCGTAAGCGATCGTCACCTCGGTCATGTGCATCTGGGTGTTGACGCGCTTCATGACCTCGACCGGGCATGGCGAGCCCGCCATGATGCCGCCGCGCAGAGACGACAGGTCGAAGTCGGCGAAACCGGGCGCCTCGAGCTCGGCTATGAACATCGTCGGCACGCCGTGCAGATGCGTGCAGCGCTCCTCGTGCACCGCGCGCAGCGTCGCCAGCGGGTCGAAGCCCTCGCTCGGGTAGACCATCGTGCCGCCCGTCACGGTGCAGGCGAGCGAGCTCATCACCATGCCGAAACAGTGGTAGAGCGGCACGGGGATGCAGAGGATGTCGCCGGCGCCGAAGTTCATCATGCGCGCGACGTCGCGCGCGTTGTTCACGATGTTGTAGTGCGTCAGCGTCGCCCCCTTCGGGTTGCCCGTGGTGCCGCTCGTGAACTGCACGTTGATCGCGTCCTGGCACGCCAGCGCGGCGCCGAGGCGACGTGCCTCGGCAACGCCGGCGTCGTCCGCGAGCGCGAGCACCTGGTCGAAGTTGAACATGCCGTCCGAGCGCTCGTCGCCCATCCGGATCACGGTGCGCAGCGCCGGCAGCTTCGCCGCACGCAGGCGGCCCGGCTCGCAGGTGCTCAACTCGGGGGCCAGCGTCTGCAGCATCTCCAGATACCGGCTGGCCTTGAACGCGGGCGCGCTGACGATGCCCTTGCAGGCGACCTTGTTCAGCGCGTACTCCAGTTCGGCCAGGCGGTATGCCGGGTTGATGTTGACCAGCACGATGCCGATGCGCGCGGTCGCGTACTGTGCTACCACCCACTCGCTGCGGTTCGGCGACCAGATGCCGATCCGGTCGCCTTTCTCGAAGCCCAGCCGCAGCAGGGCGGCGGCGAACCGGTCGGCACGCTGGCGCAGTTCCTGCCAGGTCCAGCGCACGCCCTGCTCGCGGAACACACAGGCTGCGCGGTTAGGATACCGGGCGGCCGTGTCGTCGAGCCACGCCGGGATGGTCTGCTCCGACAGCGGGGGCACCGCTGCGCCCACGACGTGCGACCAACCGTCGCGCGGCGCGCGGTCTTCGACGGAGGAGCGCATGGCGGGCCTCTGGCAATGACGCGGATCGCGAGCTTAGCGCCGTCGCCGACGAACTCGCCGCGGCGGGCGTCATTTTTCGCCCGTCCGAGCGACAAAATACGTATCGTTTCGAGCGGGCAACCCCATGCGCATCCAGGACACGCACAGCTACCTGTACTACCGCCACACCCTGCCAGTGCGGGTGATGCACTGGATCAACGTGGTGGCGCTCACCGCCCTCTTGATGAGCGGCCTGCAGATCTTCAACGCCCACCCCGCGCTCTATTGGGGCAAGTCGTCCTACAGTGGCAAGCCGCCGTTGTTGCAGATCGGTGCCAGGGATGACCAGGCAGGCCCGATGGGCGTGACACGCGTGTTCGGGCACGAGTTCAACACCACCGGTGTGCTCGGCCTGAGCGAATCCGACGGCCGGTTGCAGGCACTGGCGTTCCCGCGCTGGATCACGATCCCGGGCTATTACTCGCTCGCTGCCGCGCGCTCGTGGCACTTCTTCTTCGCCTGGGTGTTCGTGCTGAACGGCATCGCGTACCTGTCGTATTCGATCTACAGCCGGCACCTGACGCGCGACCTGCTGCCGGCGCGGCCCGAGCTGATGGGCATCGGTGCTTCGATCAAGGACCACCTGCTGCTGCGCCACCCGACCGGCGACGCGAGCAAGCGTTACAACGTGCTGCAGAAATTCGCGTACGTCGCGGTGATCTTCATCCTGCTCCCGCTGGTCATATTGATGGGCTGGGCCATGTCACCGTGGCTCGATTCGGTTGTTCCGGGCTGGGTGGATTTTTTCGGCGGCCGGCAGGCGGCACGCACGCTCCATTTCATGGTCGCGTGGCTGCTGGTCGCATTCGTGCTGATCCACGTGTTCGAGGTCATCGTGAGCGGCTTCTGGAACCACATACGATCGATGATCACCGGGCAGTACCGCGTGAAGGAGCCGGTGCGATGAAACGATTCGATCGACGCAGGGCATTGCAAGCGCTCGGCGGCGCGGGCGCCCTTCTGCTCGCGGGCTGCGACCGGCTTACCGACACGAGCTGGTTTCCGAAGGTGCTTCAGCTGGGCGAGCGCACCAACCGCGCCGTGCAGCGCCTGGTCACGTCGCGCCGCTCGATGGCACAGGAGTTCACCGAGGCCGACCTGTCGCCGGAGTTCCGCAGCAACGGCACTTCGCTTCCCGACAACCCGGAGTACAAGGCGCTGGCACGCGCCGGCTTCGTCGACTGGCGCCTGACCGTCGACGGCCTCGTGCACGACCCGCAGGCGTTCTCGCTCGACCGCCTGCGTGCCATGAAGAGCCGGACCCAGATCACGCGCCACGATTGCGTCGAAGGCTGGAGCGCGATCGGCAAGTGGACTGGAGTGCCGCTGAGCGAGGTGCTGGCCATCGTGCAGCCGCGCGAGAGCGCGCGCTTCGCCGTCTTCCACTGTGCCGACCCGATGAGCGACGACGGCAAGGATCTCTACTACGAGAGCATCGACATGGAAGATGCCTACCACCCCCAGACGATCCTCGCCTATGGCCTGAACGGCCAGGCACTGCCGATCAGGAACGGTGCGCCGCTGCGCCTGCGGGTCGAGCGCCAGCTCGGTTACAAGCATGCGAAGTACCTGCTGCGCATCGAACTCGTCGAGAGCTTCGCGCACATCGCGGGCGGCAGGGGGGGCTATTGGGAAGACAACGGCTATCAGTGGTATGCGGGCATCTGAAGGGAGGGTGGCGGCTTGCGGAGGCACCGCTGAGGTCGCGTCGAGGGCTCATCGTGAACATCCCCTCGGTCGGGCGAGATGGAGTCACGCCCTCCCGCTCGTCCACCCGCCCGCGACGCGATCCAGATGGCTCGTGGCTGCACGCCCGATGGATCCTCGTCGGCCCGAAAAGGACGTGATCCGTACCGGTTCAAGTCCTTAGGCACGCGACGTGCGTCTGCTAGCTTCAGTGCGCACGCTCGCCGTGACAGGTTCTCCAACCCGATTGCAAGGCAGGCGCAATGGCACGCATCGACTCCCCCCGCACTCTCGCCGTAATCCTCGTTGCGTTCGCCGCCGGAGCGGCGGGGGCCGTGTTCGCCAACGCAAGCAGCCGTTGGCTGCTTCCCAACGCCGACGCGGCCACCGCTCCCGCGGAGGCCGTCATCGCGCGCCGGATCGATCTCGTCGACGGTACGGGCCGCGTCCGCGCGCAACTCGCGGTTGCCGCCGACGGCGCCAGCGGTCTCTTCTTCTTCGACACCGCCGGCCGCAACCGCCTGGTACTCGGCACCTATTCGAAAGCGGAAAACGAATACCCGACCATCGTGTTGAACGACACGCAGCAGCACGCGGCCGGAATCTTCCGCCTCTTCGGCAGCAAGGAAACCCCGGTCGTCGTCTTCAAGCACGACGGCCAGGACCGCTCGATCTACGGCCTGAACCCCGCCTCGACCGAACCGTTCCTGGTGCGCTACTCCAACACTGGGAGCAAAGACCGGACCTTCGGCGACTTCTGATCCGATGCCAAGGCGTGCCGTCCTGGCGCTGGTCCTGGCGGCGGCCGTGGTCGTTGCCACCTTGGGAGTGTCCACCTGGCGCACGCACCACGCGCCGCAAAGGCCGCGGTACGTCCTGCTGAACGAGACCGACCAGCATGACTTCGACCTTGCATTGCGCATGAGCCTGAAGCTTGCCGAGGACAAGGGGGGCATCGAAAACGCGCTCGTCCTCGTGCCAGGCCTGCCCCCGGACAAGACGATCGAGCAACTCGCCGCCGAGCTCTTCTCCAGGTATCGGATCGGTGAGCGTCAGGCTGGCCGCGGATTGCTGTACGTGTACGCCGTGCGGGAGAACCTGATGAAGATCGAGGTCTCCTACGCACTGGAAAGCGCCATCCCCGACGTACTGTGCCGTCGCCTCGAGGAGGCTGCAAAGACCTACATGTTGTCGGAAGTGCCGCAGGACTTCCTGTCCGAGCTCATCATCACGACGAACCTGCGCGGCATGGGATCCGGCGGCGACGCGGGCACGGCCGCGCGTCCGACCTGGCTGAACGACGAATTTCTCTCGGGCGGCGCCGGTGCGCTCGCCCGCGGTTACGGCAAGTCGCTCGCGGACTACGAAGGTGCAATCAAGCGCTTGCCCGTGGCGGACCTCGATGCTTTCAGCGCCTCCCCCGACGCGACCGAAACCCTGCAACGCTACCTGGCGTCGCTGCAGCGTGGCATCGGCGATCCGCGCCTGCCGCTGCTGACCGCGGGCAGCCGCATCTTCCGCGCCGTCGTGCCGCGTGACGAAGCCCAGCTGCAGCGAATTGCCCGGTTCCTGCAGTCGTCCAGTCCGCTGCGCCTCCTGTCCGCCGCCGACCTGGCCCTGGCGGTGCCACAGCCCGGCGGCTCGAACCTGCCGATCGTCCTGCGGCGCGGAACCGACCGCCTGTGGTACATCGACGAGCCGAAGTCGTGGACGTACTTCCACCGCTTCGAGGACAGCGTCAATTTCCGCGTGAAGTATGCCGACAACCCGTTCCTGAGCCAGCTGCGCAGCCTCCGGCTGCCCGACATCGACCCGCCGATCTACGGCGCGCACGTCGAAACACCGTCCCGCCCTGCATACCCCGTCGACCTGGTCGGCCGCGTGGAAGCGTTGCAAGCACAGGCGGCCGAGCACCCGCAGGACCCTGTCGTGCGGGCAACGCTCGGGGACCTGTACCTGTTCGAAATGAACTGGATCACCAAGGCCATCGAGTCGTACGAGCAGGCCAAGGCGCTTGCGCCCGAAGAACTCGCCTACCGATGGCGGCTCATGGATCTCTACCTGAACGCTTCGCGAGCCGAAAAGTGCCTGGCCGAGCTGAAGTTCCTGGCCGAGCATCTTCCCGACGACAAGGACACTCGCAACTGGTACGCGGCTTACAAGTCCGCGTACGACGCCACGCAGTAGGCCCGGGCGGACCGCGCCGCCGCGCGGACGGTCGTTTGTGCTTCGCATGGGTGTCGCGACCTGCCTTCGACCGCCCGCCTTGACGCCAGTCAAGGCGCCGCCTCGGCACCGGTGCTTTGCTTCGCACTGAGATTGTCGGAGCGAACCCCGTGCAAGCGAAACCGGACACGATCGTCGTGGGTTCTGGCATCGGTGGACTGACCGCGGCGACCGCCCTCGCGCGCGCCGGACGGCGCGTGCTCGTGCTCGAGCGGCACCGGCAGCCCGGCGGACTGACCCAGACGTTCTCGCGCGACGGGTTCCGCTTTGGCGTCGGCGTCCACTATCTCGGCGGCTTCGGCCCGGCGCAGCCGAGCCGGCGCCTGTTCGAAGGCCTGGTCGGCGACCGGCTGCAGATGGCGCCGATCGAGGGTGCCTACGACCGCGTGTCGTTTCCCGGCTTCAGCATCGCGTTCGACGCTACGGCGTCGCGCTACGGCGCGGCCCTGAGCAAGGCATTTCCCGCCGAGGCCGCAGGCATCACACGGTACATCGAGGCGCTGGATCAGGCACAGAGCGCTCTCGATACGCTGTTTGCCGCCCGTTGCGTGCCGCACGTGGCGGGTTCGGCACTTGTCTGGATGAAACACCGCTCGATCGACCGCTGGGTGCAGCGGACGACGCAGGAAGTCGTCGCCGAATGCGTGCGCGACCCGCAGGCACGTGCGGTGCTGTCCGCCCGTTGGGGCGACTACGGCAGCCCGCCATCGGAGAGCTGCTTTGCGCTGCACGCCACCGTGATGCGCCACTACATGGATGGCGCCTGGTATCCGGTCGGGGGGCCCGCGTCGTTCGCGCGCGTGTTCGGCGCCGCGATCGAAGAGGCGGGCGGCGAACTGCGCACCAACGCCGAAGTCGCGGCCATTGAAGTCCGCGACCGGCGTGTCCTCGGCGTGCGCCTGGCCGACGGCCAGGAGATCGGCGCCGAGTGCGTGGTCTCCGACATCGGCATTCGCAACACCTTGCTGCGGTTGCCGGCGCCCGAGGTCGACTATCGCTGGGCGGCCGAGGGATACGCGCTCGAACCCTCGGTGGGTTTCGTCGGGCTCTATCTCGGGCTCGAGGGCGACATCGTCGCGCGCGGCGCGACGCCGGCCAACGAGTGGATCTACGATTCGTGGAATGTCGATGCGCTGTGGCGCGATCCGGAACACGAACCGCGTGCGCCGGCACTGTTCGTGTCGTTCCCGTCGTTGCGCGACCCGTCGCACGTGCCCGGACCACGGCAGCAGCATGTCTGCGAACTGGTGGCGCTCGTCGATTGCAGTGTCTTTGCCCGCTGGGATCGGTCGGACCAGGAGGGCGGCATGCGCGCGGGCACCCCGGGCGCGGCGCGCAGCGACAGCTACCGCGCGTTCAAGGCGCTGCTCGAACGCCAGCTGCTTGCGCAGTTCCAGGCCCGGTTCCCCGAACTCGCCGCGTGCGTGCGTGTGATCGAATCCTCGACGCCGATTTCGCTCGCCACCTTCACGGGCGCGGAACACGGCGCCATGTTCGGCCTGCAGACGACGCCGCGCCGGTTCATCACCCATGCGCTGCGCCCGCGCACGCCGATAGGCGGGCTGTTCCTCGCCGGGCAGGACGTCGCGACACCGGGAGTGATCGGCGCCGCCATGGGTGGCATGATGGCAGCGGCGTCGATCGAACCTGGACTGTGGAAGTCGATGCGTTGACCTGGGAGAACGTTGCGATGTACGAAAGAATCCTTGTTCCGGTGGACGGAAGCGCCACCTCCGACCTCGGGCTGACCGAAGCGATCAAGCTCGCTCGCCTCACCGGCGCGCGATTGATGCTGCTGCATGCGGTCGATATCGCCGGGATCGCAGTGACGCCGGAAGCCGCCGCGGTGACGCCGAAACTGTTCGACGTGATGCGCGAGGCGGGCGAGCAGATTCTTGCCAAGGCGACGACCGCGGCGCGCACCGCGGGCATCGCCGCCGAGACCACGCTGGTCGACACGCTCACCGGCCGCATCTGCGACCTGGTGATCGACGAGGCGAAGAAATGGCGCGCCGACCTGATCGTGATCGGCACCCATGGACGCCGCGGAGTCGGGCGGTTCCTGCTCGGCAGCGATGCCGAACAGATCATGCGCCTGGCGCCGGTGCCGGTGCTGCTGGTGCGCGCACCGGCCACGGCCCAGCACGCCGCGGCCTGACCGCGGACTATTCGTCGAGCGGCGTGCCGACCCCGTAAGGCGCCGGCACGAGCATGACGATGCGCTGAAAAAGCTCGTCGGGATCGGTCTCCGTCGTCGCGCCCGCAAGCGGATCGTGGTGCGCGGCGAACTCGCGCTCGATGGCGGCGCGGTCTTCCGCCGTGAGGACGCGCTGGGCGAGCGGCATCACCTCGTGCTCCTCCTTGCGGATGTGGTCGAGGTAGCGCGCGACATACTTGTCGGCGTTGGCGGCAAAAGCCGCGAACTCGGAGTCGCCGTGCTCCTCGTAGCGCAGGAAGGCCTGTTCCAGGTCGCGGATCGCCCGCTCGCCGGCTTCGTGCTCGTGGGCGAGCAATGCAAGCGCGCCGTCCGCGGCATGGGTGCGGGCGCGGATGCGCGGGAACAGGACCAGTTCCTCCTTGCGGTGATGCTCGCGCTCGAGGAAGACGTCGAGGTAATACAACATCGCGCGGAACACCCGCGGATCGATGCGCTTGCCGCGCTCCCGCACCTCTCGCACCAGCGCCGACATCGCATTGAGCACCGCTGCCAGCGAGCTGTGTTCGGCGTACAACTGCGCCAGGAACTGCTGCGCCATGATCCGCTCTCCGGTTTCGCCCTTGAAGCAGATCACAACGGTGCGCCGGTCACGTTGATGCGGATCAACAGACGCCGCGATTGATCCTGCGCCTTGAGGCGCAAACTTGCCTGCACAAGAGGCGGCAAGGCGCATATGTTCCAGCACATCCTGCTCCCGCTCGACGGCTCCGACGTATCGGCGCGTGCGGCGCGCCGCGGCATCGCCTTCGCGCGCTCGATAAAAGCCGAGGTGACCTTGCTGCACGTCACGCCGGTGTTCCGCCCGACCGAGCTGCACGCGCACGCGGTGATGCGCGAGGCGCAGGAAGCCGAGGCGCATGCAACACAGGACGCGCACAAGGTGCTCGATCCGGCCGAGCGCATCGCCCGCGCCGAGCATGTCGCGTGTTTCGCGATCCACCGCGTCGGCGACCGGCCGTGGGAGGCGATCGTCGCCGTGGCCGCCGAGCAGGGCTGCGACCTGATCCTGATGGCATCGCATGGCCACAGCGGCGTGCGCGCGCTCGTGCTCGGCAGCACGACCAACAAGGTCGTGGCACACGCGAAGGTCCCGGTCCTGGTGTGGCGGTAAGGATCGAGCGTCGACAATTCGACCGCCGGGATCGCTGAAACGAGCGTCGCCTCGGTTCATGCCGTGAAACGGCGCCATCCAGCGTGCCGTGCAACGCGATGCATGAACGGGGACCGACCGGCGACGCGCCCCGGAAGGGTGAATACTGACGCGGCTCCATGCAGAACGACATTGCGCCTTGCGCTCTGTTGCATCGGAAATCTGCGCACCGTGGTTCGAAATGGGCACGCAATCGCTGCCACGCACACTGTCCTCATCGAAGAGCACGAACCGGCTCCGCGACATCCGAACCGAATCGCCCCAATCGAGAGGACAGATCATGAAGACCGTCATCACCCTGGCCGCGCTGCTGGTCTCGACCGCCGCGCTCGCGAACGACATCGATCCCAACGGTTTCGAGAAGCAGCACTTCATCAGCTCGGCGTCGCGCGCCGCGGTCGTCGCCGACCTGAAGGTCGCGCAACAGCACGGCCAGGTGGCGTACGGCGAACAGGACGTGAAGATGGTCGCCGAGCCGTCGACCAAGACCCGTGCCCAGGTCGCCGCCGAAGCGCGCGCCAGCAAGCGCGTCTACGGCGAAGCCGCGGTCGAATAGCCGCCCGACGATCTCGCTTCCTCCCCGCGCATCCCCCTGCGCGCTCAGGCCCCGCTCGTCCGCTGCCGCGGACGAGCGGGGTCTTCTTTTTGGTGCGGGGGCGGGCATCGCCGAGGCGCGCCCATTTCATATGCAACAGGGCGCGCGCCCGGCGCAATGCTTCCGCAACGTCGCCTGTAGACACTTGCACTCGAGCGGCAAATCGCCGCACGGCTTGTCTCCTCCCTCCGCGCTGTCTGCGCGTTTCGCCCCGCCGTCCGCCGCTACGGATCGCGCGGGGCTTTTCTTTCCGCCCGTCATGAAAACGCAACCGGCTCGTCATATCGTCGGGCAATCCCCGGGTAGAGCGTCCGAGCCGTGTCCGTCAGCACGCCTGTGATCCCATTTGCTCCGGCGCAGCTTCGTTCCGAGGGCGGCGACCGGCAAGGTCTGATCCGCGCCTACCTGTTCCGCCCAGGCGCCGCGCCGGTATCCGTCGACTCGGCCGCAGAAGCCGAAGCGCTGCTCGGCCGGATCGGCGACGGCTTCCTCTGGCTGCACCTGAATGCCAGCCGCGCCGGTGCCGACGCGTGGATGCGCACGCATACGAACCTGAGCGATAACTTCCACGAGGCGCTGCGCGAGGGATCGCGCTCGACGCGGATCGAGCGCGACGGCGACGCGCTGTTCGCGGTGATCAACGACGTGACGTTCGATTTCGCGTTCGATGCCAGCGACGTCGCCACCCTCTGGGTCAGCGTGCGCAGCGACCTGGTCGTGAGCGCACGGCGCCAGCCGCTGCGCTCGGTGGATCGTCTGCGCATGGCCGCGAAACACGGCACGAGCTTCGGGTCCAGCGTGGCCCTGCTGGATGAACTCCTGCGCGACCAGGCCGATGAATTGCAGCGCATCGCGCGCAAGGCCACGGATCGTGTCGATGTCATCGAAGACGCAGTGCTGACGGGCCACCACGAGAAACACGCCGCCGAGCTGGCCCGCCTGCGGCGCCTCATGGTGCGCCTGCAGCGCATGCTGGCGCCCGAGCCGAGCGCGCTCGCGCGCACGCTCGCCTATCCACCCGCGTGGGTGGCGGCCGAAGACACGCAGCGGCTGCAGCAGGCGAGTGGGGAATTCGCGGTGGTCCTGCGCGACATCGGATCGCTGCAGGAACGCATCAAGCTGATGCAGGAGGAAGCGGCGGCGCGCATTTCGGATGCCAACGCCCGCACGCTGTTCACCCTGACCATGGTGACCGTGCTCGCGCTGCCGATCAACCTGATCTCGGGCCTGTTCGGCATGAACGTGGGCGGCATTCCACTTGGCGATCACCATGGCGGCTTCTGGATCATGGTGAGCCTGATCGTCGGCCTGACGGGACTGATCGCCTGGATCGCGGTGCGGTGGATCGGGCGGGGGTCGAAGGACTAGCAGCGCGTTGGCGCGCGGTCTTGACCCGCTCGGCCCCGCCCCAACCGTCGACGGGCGCGCCGGCCGGCGCGCCCGGCTTCGGCGGCGCCAAGCTCGCGCTTGCCGAAACCCGGCCTACGCCCTCCGCGCAGCGGGGCAAGGGGTTTTAACCGTTGACCACGGCCATGCCCGCTGCGGGATAGCGGGCACCGGCGACGGGGCGCTCGGCGAGCACGGTCGCGATCCGAGTGCGCTCGGCGTCGGTGAGCGCGATCGCGGTTGCCGCCGCGTTCTCCCGCAAGCGCTCCAGACGGCGCGTGCCGGGGATCGGCACGATGTACGGCGCGCGATCGAGCACCCAGGCGAGCGCAAGCTGCGCCGGTGTACAGCGGCGCGCGGCCGCGATGGTCCGTATCGCCTCGACCAGTGCCAGGTTCGCGGGCAGGTTCTCCGCCAGGAAGCGCGGATTCTGGCGGCGCCAGTCGCTCGCATGGAGTGCATCGGGACTCGTGATCGCGCCGGTGAGAAAGCCGCGCCCGAGCGGGCTGTAGGCGACGAAGCCGATGCCGAGTTCCTTGCATAGCGGAAGCACGTCCGCTTCGGCATCACGCGACCACAGCGAATATTCGGTCTGCAGCGCGGCGATCGGATGCACCCTGGCAGCGCGCCGGATCGTCGCGGCCGAGGCCTCCGACAAGCCGAGATAGCGTACCTTGCCGGCTTTCACGAGTTGTGCCATCGCCCCGACCGTCTCCTCGATCGGCACCTTGCGATCGACGCGATGCTGGTAGTAGAGATCGATCTGCTCGATGCCGAGCCGCGCCAGGCTGGCGTCGCACGCCTCGTGCACGTATGCGGGGCGCCCGTCGATGCCGAGCAGCGTGCCGTCCGGCGCGCGCACGTTGCCGAACTTGGTGGCGATCACCACGTCCTTGCGTCGCGTCCGCAACACCTGGGCCAGCAGGCGCTCGTTGGCGCCCACGCCGTACATGTCCGCGGTGTCGAGGAAGTCGACGCCGAGGTCGATCGCCTTGTGCAGCAGGTCGACCGACGCCTTGTCGTCGGCAGGACCGTAGAAGTCCGACATGCCCATGCAGCCGAGCCCGACGGCGGACACTTCGAGACTGCCGAGCTTGCGGCGTGGAATGCGGGTGCTCATGGTGCGTGACTCCTGAAGGCGGCGATTTGTCGCGTCGATGCGGGTCCCGGTATCGTCCGCGCATGTCTATCGACACGCCGCAACCGGAAGGTTCCCCGTGAGTGCCTTGTTCACCCCTTTTGTTCTGCGCAGCCTGATGCTCGCCAACCGCATCGTCGTGGCGCCGATGTGCCAGTACTCGGCCGAAGACGGACGCGCCACCGCCTGGCACATGATGCACCTCGGGTCGCTCGCGTCGTCCGGTGCCGCCGCCCTGTTCATCGAGGCGACCGCGGTCGAGCGCGACGGGCGAATCACGCCCGGGTGTCTCGGATTGTGGGACGACACCACCGAGGCGGCGCTGGCGCCGGTCGTGGCGGCGATCCGCCGCTATTCAGGCGTCGCACTGCTGATCCAGCTCGCCCATGCGGGTCGCAAGGCCTCGAGCGACGTTCCCTGGTGCGGCGGCCAGCTGATCGCGCGCGACGCCGGCGGCTGGGTGCCGGACGCGCCGTCACCGGTCGAGCACAAGCAGGGCGAACCGCCGCCGCGGCCACTGGACGGCAACGGCCTGCGCCGCGTGTCGGCCGCCTTCGCGGCCGCGGCCCGGCGTGCCGCGCGCCTCGGGCTGGATGGAATCGAACTGCACTGCGCGCACGGCTACCTGCTGCATCAGTTCCTGTCGCCGATCTCCAATCGACGCACCGACGCGTACGGCGGACCGCTCGAGAACCGCATGCGCTTTCCCCTCGAGGTCTTCGACGCGGTGCGCGCTGCCTTCCCGGCGGACAAGCCCGTCGGCGTCAAGGTTTCGGCGACCGACTGGGTCGACGGCGGCTGGGACCTCGAGCAGACCATCGCTTTTGCGCGCGAGCTCGAGCGGCGCGGCGTCGACTGGGTCGATGTCTCGTCCGGTGGAATCTCGCCGCTGCAGAAGATCGCGCTCGGCCCGGGTTATCAGGTGCAGTTCGCAGTGGCGATCAAGCGGGCGGCCGGCGTGAACACCATGGCCGTGGGACTGATCACCGGCGCGCGCCAGGCGGAAGAAATCGTGGCGGCCGGCAAGGCCGATCTTGTCGCGCTCGCGCGCGCCATGTTGTACGACCCGCGCTGGGCCTGGCATGCGGCCGCGGAACTCGGAGCCACGGTCGACGCTCCGCCCGCTTATTGGCGGGCACCGCCGCAGGGCCAGAACCCCCTGTTCCGGAACGCGTCGTTCGGCGCGCGCTGACCGGCGCCGCGGCGATCAAACTTCGGATACGGCCCGCTCCACGCGCACCAGGCGCGGATCGGCCGGGCTGCGCCGCTCGCTGAATCCGAGCTTGCGCGCCAGTCCCAGCATCGGGCGGTTGTCGGGCAGCACGTCGCCGTAGATGCGGGCCAGACCGGTCTCGCGTGCCCGCCGCAGCAGGCTGCGCAGCAGCCTTTCGCCGAGCCCGCGCCCCTGTTCCGGATCGATGACCGCAAGGGCGAATTCCGCGCAGCGGCACTCGCGTGTGTCCGGCGCGACGCGCGCCTCGGCGATCAAGGACTCCGTTTCACCGTCGCGAGCGGTCGCCACGAGCGCGATTTCGCCAGGCTGCTCGGGACGCGCGAAGCGCGCGAGCACCGGCGGGGGAAGCTCGTTCACCACGGCGAGGAAGCGCCGATGCCGCGACGCGGGCGACAGCTCGCGAAAGAACGCGCCGAGGTCGGTTTCATCGCCGGGCTGGATCGGCCGGATGACGATCCGCGCGGCGCGTTCGGCGGACCGGGAGCCGCTCCCGGCCGCAACGGAATCGAGCACGTCGAACACCGGCGTTCCTGCGCGGGCCCGCGCGATCAGGCGGTCTGGCGCAGCGCGGCCGCGCCGCTCAGCCCGTACCTGACCTTGCGCACCGGCTTCGCTTGCGTCGCGTCGGTCTGGGGCCAGGCGGCCTCGTAGCCGATCGACTCGTGCGCGTGCGTCTGCTGGGCCAGCATGATCAGGCTGGTCGGCTCGAGCGCCTCGACGAGCGCAAGGCCCGGGCGGTCGAACGTGAACGACTCGCCGGCGGACACGACATAGTCGCCCAAGTCGCCCTCCTGGGTGATCCACGCGCGGCCCTGGAACACCATCGCGCAGCGCCCGACGGGGGATTCGACGCTGAGAATCTGTCCCGCGTCGAGGCGGAGCAGGGAATGGCTGAGGCTGGTTTCCACGGCGTCTCCCGGATCACGATTGGCAGTGTCGACATGATGAGAAACACCGGTTGCGCCGTCGTGACGCAACGAGCGCGCAGGATTTCAGCTGCAACCGAAGCGGCGTGGTGGCCGGCGGCGCTCACACCGCGGCGAGTTCCTTTAGCCGCGCGCCCACGAGCGCGGGAAGCGCGCACGCGCGCCGTGCCGCCGTGTCGATGTGGACGCCAACCAGGGTGGTGGTCGCGGCCACCTCGTCACATTCTTCCTTGCGCATCTCGTGCAGGAAGCGGATCGACTTTTCCTTGAGCTCGAGCACGCTCGAGCGGACGTTGATGACGTCGCCCGCGAGCAGCTCGCGCCGGTATTGGAGAGTCTGCTCGACGGCAACCATGCCGCGCGAGTTCCCGCGCAGGAACGCGGCGGTGAGCCCGAGCTGCGACAGGAGGTGCCAGGTCGCCTCGTCGAACTTGCCCACGTACCACATCACGTTCATGTGGCCCATGTGGTCGCAGTGCCAGGGGTATACGGTGCCGCGGTAGGTGAGGATCGAGCCGGTCATGCGCGAGCTGGCTTCGGCGAGGACACGCCGCCCATTGCACGCGCACGGCGTTGCGCGCGGGTTTCCGCGCCGCCCCTTTCGGTTACGAATGAAATCTTCGCCGCCCCGGCCTACCGCACCGGCGTCACCTCGGCCGCGAACACATACCCGGCGCCACGCTCGGTGACGATGAACGTCGGGTGGGCGGGATCGATCTCGATCTTGCGCCGCAGGCGCAGGATCTGCACGTCGATCGAGCGGTCGTAGACCTCGGCGTTGTGCAGCCGGGAGAGATCGAGCAACTGGTCGCGCGAGAGCACCCGCTGCGGCGAGGACAGGAACGCGGTGAGCAGGCTGAACTCGCCGTTGGTGAGCTCGACCGCCTTGCCCTCCGGACTCTTCAGCTTGCGCAGCCCGATATTCAGCTCCCAGCTGCCGAAGCGGAACGCGCGCACCTTGGCGATCTCGTCGGCGATGCTGGCCTGCGCGCGCGCGCGCCGCAGGAGCGCACGGATGCGCGCCAGCAGTTCGCGGGGACTGAACGGCTTGGTGAGGTAGTCGTCCGCGCCGAGCTCGAGGCCCATCACGCGGTCGGCTTCGTCGGCGCGGCCGGTCAGCATCAGGATGGGAATCGACGACTGCTCGCGCAGCTTGCGCGCGATCTGCATCCCGTCTTCGCCCTGCAGGCGCAGGTCGAGCACCACCAGGTCGATCGTCTCCTTCGCCATCACGGCGGCCAGTTCCTTGCTGGAGGCCACCGCGGTCACGCGCAGCTCGTTTTCGCCCAGGTACTCGGTGACGATCTGGCGGATCGAGGGATCGTCGTCCACCGCGAGCACGTGCGGTTGAATCGAGTCGTTCTCCATGTTCCTCCCCTCAATTGCGTGTCATCGGCGGCGCGGCGCGCTGGCATTCACCGCTCGCTTCGGCATGACAGGCTGCATTGTGTGTCATCCCGACGCGCGAGGCGAGGAGGGCACCCGGCCCGGGCGGTCGACCGCTCACGGCCGCAGTGCCCCGGCCAGGCTGCGCGCGATGTCGCGCCGGACCAGCGGCTTGTTCAGCACCTCGACCACGCCCGCGTCGCGCGCGCGCGTCGACAACGCGCTCGTCACGTACCCGCTCATCAGCACGATCGGAATGTCGGGCCGGATCTTGCGGATCTCGAGCGCGAGTTCCGAGCCGGTCATTTCGGGCATCGCCTCGTCGGACAGCACGGCGTTGAAGCGCAGCGGGGCCTCGCGGAAGGTGGCGAGCGCGGCCACGCTCGAGGTGAACCCGACCGGTTCGTAGCCCAGTTCGGCGATCATCTCCTCACCGAGCCGCACCAGCGTCTCTTCGTCGTCGACGAGCAGGATCGTCTCGCCGGTGCCTGGCTGCACCCTTTCCGCGACCGATTGCGGCGCAGCGACCTCGGCCTGCCACGGCATGTAGACCGTGAAGGTCGAACCTTCGCCGACCCGGCTTTCGAGATCGATGCCGCCGCCGAGGTCGGCGACGATGCCGTGCACCAGCGACAGGCCGAGGCCGGTGCCGACGCCGACCTCTTTGGTGGTGAAGAACGGATCGAAGATGCGCTCGAGCACGTGCGGCGGGATGCCGCTGCCGCTATCGCGCACCTGCAGGCGGACGTAGCGCCCGGCCGCCAGCACGCTCGTGGTGACGATCTTCTCCGGCATGTCCTGGGTGTCGAGCGCCACCGTGATGGTGCCGCGGGACTTCATCGCCTGGATCGCATTGGCGCACAGGTTCATCACGACCTGGTGCACCTGGATCGGATCGCCGAGCACGGCGGCGTTGTCCGCGCCGAGCTGCCGCTCGAGCAACACGCCGATCGGCAGCGAGGCACCGACGAGGTCGAGCGCCTCGGCGACCACCGACTGCACGTGCACCGGCACGCGTTCGCCGATGCCGCTGCGGCTGAAGGCGAGGATGCGTTCGACCAGCGACTTGGCGCGCATGGCCGCGCTCATCGCGGCATCGACATGGCGCCGGGTCGCCGAGCCCTCGGCCGCATCCTTCTGCGCCATCTCGCCGTAGCCGAGGATCGCCGCCAGGATGTTGTTGAAGTCGTGCGCGATGCCGCCGGCCAGCGTGCCGATCGCCTCCAGCTTCTGCGCCTGGCGCAACTGCACCTCGAGCCGGTCGCGCTGCGCTTCGGCGTTCTTGCGCGCGGTGATGTTCTCCATCGACCCGGCCATCCGGAACGGGCGTCCGTGCGCGTCGCGCAGCGCGACGCCGCGTTGCAGGAACCAGCCCCACTGGCCGTCGGGCTGCAGCACCCGATACTCGACCGTGAAATGTGGCGTCAGGCCCTTGAGGTGATCGGAAATCGCCTTGCGCACGTTGCCGATGTCGTCCGGGTGGTAGGGCGTGCGTTGCGCCCAATCGCGCCGCGAACGCAGCGGCTCGCTCGGCGCGAGGCGGAGGATCTCCTGCGCGCGCGGCGACAGGAACACGGTGTCGTTGGTGAGGTCCCAGTCCCACAGGCCCTCGTTCGAGCCGTCGACGGCAAGCTGGTAGCGCTCCTCCGAGCGCCGCAGCGCCTCGGCGGTGCGCTTCTGCGCATCGATGTCGCTCAGCGAGCCGACCCAGCGCGCGGCGCGTCCGTTGGCGTCGCGCACGTGCTTGCCGCGCACGCGTACCCAGCGATACTCCCGGTCGGGCTGGCGCACGCGATAGTCGCCTTCGCGCATTTCCGAGACGCCGGACTGGTTGCGCTGGAACGTCTCTTCGATGCCTTCGACGTCGTCCGGGTGGATATGCACCAGCGCGATCGTCTCGTCGCGCGTGCGCACGGTCCGGTCCGGCTCGATGCCGAGAATCCGCATCGCGCGGTCCGAGAGGAACATGCGATCGGCGACGATGTCCCAGTCGACGATTCCATCGTTGGTGCCGGCGATCGCAAGCGCGTACCGCTCCTCGCTTTCGCGCAGCGCGAGCTCCGCGCGCCGGCGTTCCGTCACGTCGACCGTGGCGCCGCCCATGCGCTCCGGCTTGCCGCTTGGGTCGCGGAACACCTGCGCGCGCGAATGCACCCAGCGCACGACCCCGGTCTGCGCGTTCACGATGCGGTATTCGACGTCGAGCCGCGGCGTCTGCCCGGCGATGTGGTCGGCGACCACCTTCTCGAGGCGTTCGCGATCGTCGTGGTGCACGGGCGAGTAGCGGAAGAACTCGGCCATCGTCGGCACGACCTGCGTCTGCGGCGGCAGGCCGAACAGCTCGTTCAGAAGAGGCGAGACGTAGACCTGGTCGGTGGCGAGGTCCCAGACCCAATGCGCCTCGTGCGTACCGGTCATCGCGATCGCGTAGCGCTCCTCGGACAGGCGCAGTGCCTCCTCCGCGCGCTTGCGTTTCTCGATGTCGCTGAAGGAGCCCGCCATGCGGTACGGCCGTCCATCCGCGGTGCGAACGCATAGGCCGCGCACGCTGATCCAGCGGTAGCTGCCATCGGCACTGCGCACCCGGTACTCACCTTCGTACGAAGCCGTCGCGCCGCCAAGATGGGCCTCGATCGCCGCGCGCCGCTTTTCCCTGTCATCCGGATGCAGCTGCGCCTCGTAGGCTTCGAACCAGTCACGCAGCGGCATCATCTCCGGCCCTGGAGGCAGGCCGAGGATTTCGCGCGCGCGGTCCGACCCGAAGCCGCGCCCGGCCTCGTAGTCCCAATCCCAGATGCCGTCGTCGGAGCCGGCCACCGCCAGCGCGAAGCGCTCCTCGCTTTCGCGCAGCGCCTGCTCGGCGCGCTTCTGCGCATCGATGTCGCTCACCGAGCCCGACAAGCGGATCGGCTTGCCGCTTGCATCGCGCACGCACTTGTTGCGGTGGCGGATCCAGCGGTAGCCGCCAGCGCGCAGCCGGATGCGGTATTCGCCGTCGCGCATGTCGGCGTCGCCCTCGAGGCAGCGGCGCAGGTCCTCGCGCACCCGCTGTGCGTCGTCCGGGTGATAGACCAACATCGCCCGCCATTCGGCACGCGGCCGCACCGAGCGGGTGGTATCGAGATCGAGGATCTGCATCGCACGCTCGGACGCGTACATGCGATCGTTGAGGATGTCCCAATCGACGATGCCGTCGTTGGAGCCCGCGACCGAGACGGCGAAGCGCTCTTCGCTTTCGCGCAGCGCCTCTTCGGTGCGCTTGCGGTCGGTGACGTCCATCGTCGAGCCCGCCAGCCGCACCGCCTTGCCGGAGCCGTCGCGGAAACACCGCCCGCGGGTGTGGATCCAGCGGATCGCACCCGAGGCCGGGTCGACGATCCGGTATTCGACGTCCAGGCGCGGCGTCGTGCCCGCGACGTGGTCGTCGCGCGCCTTGCGCACGCGCGCCGCGTCGTCGGGATGGGTCGGTAAACGCGCGAAGAACTCGCTGTACCTGGCGACGCCGGCCGCGTGCGGCAGGCCGAACAGGTCGTTGAGCTTGGCCGAGGCGAACAGCTCGTCCTTCTCGATGTCCCAGACGAAGTGGCCCTCGTTGGAGCCGGTCATCGCCAGCGCGTAGCGCTCCTCCGACTGGCGCAGCGCTTCTTCCGCCCGCTTGCGATCGGAGATGTCGATCGTCGCGCCGGCCATCCGCACCGCCCTGCCCGCGGCGTTGCGGAAGCACTGACCGCGCGAGTGCACCCAGCGCACCGCGCCGTTCTGCAGGATGATGCGGTGCTCGATGTCGAGCCGCCCGGTGGCGCCGGTGAAGTGCTCGCGGAACGACTTCTCCACAGCCACGAAATCCTCCGGCGGGATCGGAACGCGGTCGAAATAGTCCGACCAGCGCGCGATCTTTTCGTCGCCCGGCAGGCCGAAGATCTCGTTCATGGTCGGCGAGACGAACAACTCGTCTTTTCCCAGCTCCCACACCCAGTGGCCCTCGTTGGAGCCGGTCATCGCGAGCGCGTAGCGCTCCTCGGACTGGCGCAACGACTGCTCGGCGCGCTTGCGCGCGTCGATGTCGCTCACCGAGCCTGCCATCCGGTGCGGCTTTTCCGATCCGCGCCGCACGCACAGTCCGCGGATGCGCACCCAGCGATAGCTTCCATCCGGATTGCGCACCCGGTACTCGCCCTCGTAGGTCGGCCGCTTGCCGCTGAGATGGTCTTCGATCGCGGCGATGCGCAGCGGCCGGTCGTCGGGGTGCAGCTGCTGCTCGAGTTCCGCGAACCAGCTTTCGATCGACCGTGTCTCCGGCCCTGGTGCCAGGCCGAGGATTTCGCGCGCGCGCCGCGAGCCGAAGGCGACGCCGGCGCCGTAGTCCCAGTCCCAGATGCCGTCGTCCGAACCCGCGACCGCCAGGGCGAACCGCTCCTGCGACGTTTCGAGCGACTTGCGTGCGCCGACGAGGTTGGAAAGCTGGCGCTTGAGCAGCGCGAGCAGCGCCCCCGCCAGTCCGGCGAGGGCAAGCGTGCGCAGCGCGCTGCCCAGTGCCTGGTGGCGCCACGCCGCCAGCGCCGCCTCGACGTCGCGCGTCACCACGACGACCAGCGGATAGTTCGGCACCGGTCGAACCGCGGCGAACCGCTCGACCCCGTCGACCGGGCTTACCTGCTGCAACGGCCTTGCCTCACCGGCCTCGCGCGCCGCCAGCATTTCGGCCAGCACCGGGTATTGCTTGCCGAACGCCGACTCGGCGGGCGGATAGCGCGCGAGCAGGGTTCCATCGCGATGCATCAGCGTGACCTTCATCGACGGATCCGGCTGGATGTCGTGATAGAAGTTCTGGTAGTACTCGATCGCGCCGCGCACGCTGAGCATGCCGGCGAATCGGCCGTCGGGTGTCTGCAGGCGGCGCGACATCGGGATGAACCACCGGCCGTCGGTGTCGCTGCGCACCGCATCGCCCACGACGAGACCGGTGGACGGGCTGTCGCGCACCGTCTGGAACTGCGCGCGCCTGGAGATGTTCGCGTTTTCCTCGTTGATCGGATCCATCCACGACAGCGCGAGCGCGTTGCCCTGTGCGTCGTGCAGGGCGATGCCGTCCGCCTGCACGAGGCCGCTCGCCTTGTCGCGCAACAGCGCGTGTTGCTCGCGCGGGGCGAGGCTCTTCAGCTCGCCGCGCTCGTACTGCTCGGCGAGGTTGCGCACGACGAGATCGATCGCCTGCACGCTGCGCGCCGTCTGCTCGGCGATGATCTGGGCGCCGGTCTCGAGCAGGCGCCCGTTTTCCGCCACCGTGAGCTGGTAGCTGCGGACGATGTCGTAGGCGGAGAGCGCGACGATCGCGCCGATCAGCAACGCTCCGACCCGGACGATGTTGCGTCCCGACCACGGGCGCAGCCCGAGCGACGCAAACGTGCCGGCGACGCTCATTTCATCGGTGAAAGCAGGCCGCGGACGGCGGAGAGCAGGCTTTCACGCGCAACCGGCTTCGGCAGCACGCACGCCACACCGAGCGTGCGCGCAACGCCGCCGGTACTCGCGACGCCGGGGAAAAACGTGGACGAAAGGGCGATGATCGGAGTGCCCGGATGCCGTGCGGCGAGCGCGTGCAACCACTCCACGCCGCCGTGCTTCGGGTTTGGCACATCGACGATCAGGAGGTCGAACCGGCCGCCATTCGGGCCGGCGGCACGATCCTCGTCGGACACGACGGCACAACCGTCGAGCCACTCCTCGAGCAGGCCGAGTAGCGCGCGGTCGGTATCGACGACGAGGATGCGCGGCTGCATGCCGGCGCCGCGTTGCGTGGATTGAATCGGGTCTCGGGTGGACGGCAGCCTGCCATCACGGATTGAAGTCATCAGCGCTGTTCCAGGCCGAACGGAGCGACCCGAGATCAGCGGAATGATCGAGCTCATCGAGCGTCCAGGCAGCGGGTTCTTCCGCTGTCAGTATCGCATCGGCCAAATCGAACTGGTCAGGCTGCTGTTTCATGATCGGTCTCCGTTGTGGTGTGCATCGGATCACCGCATTTCGCGCCCGGGTCGTTGCCGGTCCATTTCCCCCTGGCGGGGCCTGGTTACAACTGAAATGTGTCGTGCGACGAACCACTCGAACTCCTGGGTCCATTCGCGCGCCACGATCAGCGTCACGAACTCGTTGACGCGCGTGCAGAGCGCGCTCTGGAGGCGCAGGTACTCGCCGACCTTCTGCAGGCGCGCCAGCAGTTCCGGACTGCGCAGCAAGGCAATGAACGGGCCCTTCACACCCTTGCGTGGACCCGCGATCAACGCGCCGGCGGCTTTGGCCGGGCTTCGTTCATCTGCTCCGGGTGCAGGGGTGGCAGGCGATCGGTCCAGACATCACGGGAGGCGGTCATCGGTTCCTCATCGGCAAGGTTCCGGCGCCAGCGTGCGGGCGCTTGAGCAACAAGGCGCCACCGCTTGCGAGCAGCAGCGCGGTCGAAAGCAGCAGCGGGAACGCGAAGCTCGTCGCCGCGCCGGCCCCACTGCGCACCAGCAAGGGCCCGACGATCTGGCCGAGCGCGAACGCCGCGGTCATCGCGCCGATCAGCGGGCGGGCGTGCGCACCCGCGACGATGCGTGCCTCCTGCACCGCGTACATCGTGATCACCATGAACGTGCCGCCGACCGCGAGCGCGGCGACGAGCACCGCGACGAAGCTGTGCACGAGCCCCGCGACCCCGCAACCGACCGCCATCACGACGTGCGCGATCGCCCAGGCGACGCGCACCTGCCCGGGCCTGCTCGCGCGGGCGGCGAGCAGGGTCGCGATGGTGCCGGCGGTTCCGAACAGCGGCCAGGCCCAGCCGAACAGCGCCGGATCCGGCATCGTCTCGCGTGCCATCAGCGGCAGGAACGTCGCCGGAATGATGTAGCCGAAACCGAATGCGCCGTAGCACAGGATCAGGCGCCACTCGTCACGCGTCAAGGACGTGCGCGCGGCGGCGATTGCGCCTGGCGCCTGCGTGCCCGACCCGTCACGTGCCGACCGCAACAGGGGAACGAGCGCGGGCAACGCGAGCGCCGACACCGCGCCCAGGATCAGCCACAGTTGCGCCGAGGTCGTGCCGAGCGCGACGAAGGCCAGGCAGATCAGCCCCGCGCCCGCGACGCCGATGCCGACCCCTGCGAACACCACGCCGCCGAGCGCCGGCTTTTCCAGTGCGGCAAGCCGCTCGACCGACCAGGCGGAGACGTGCACCAGCACGAATGCACTGGCGATTCCGGCCGCTGCACGCCAGGCGACCCATGCGCCGAACACGTGCGTGCAGCCCATCGCAAGCGTCGTGAGGGCGATCGCCAGCAGGCCGCCGAGAATGGCGCGCATCGGCGCCACGTGCAGCCGCGTCGCCGCCAGCGCGCCGGCGAGATAGCCCGCATAGTTGGCCGATGCGAGCCAGCCGCCGGCCTCGACGCTGAGGCCGACATCGGCTTGCATGACGGGGAGCAGGGGCGTGAAAGCGAAGCGTCCGATCCCCATGGCGACGGCAAGCGCCAGCAGGCCTCCGCCGGCGATCGCGCCGGCGCTAGCGGCGCGCATGGCGGCGCGGCAGGTGTGCGTTGATGAGCGCGCTTGCGATCGATACGCCCGAGGGGATCTCCGGGATCTCATCGTCGGGGCCGAACCAGCGCGCCTCGGCGATCTCGTCTTCCTCGAGCACCAGGTCGCCGCCGGCGTATTCGGCGGTGAAGGCGATCATGAGCGAGTGTGGAAACGGCCACGACTGGCTGGCGAAGTAGCGCAGGTCCCGCACCTCGAGGCCGACTTCCTCGAACACCTCGCGGTGGATCGCGTCTTCGACCGATTCGCCCGCCTCGAGAAAGCCGGCCAGGGCCGTGAACCGGTTGGTGGGGCGGGCCGCATGCCTGGCAAGCAGGATCGTGTCGCCGCGCCGGACCAGCACCATCATTGCCGGCGAGATGCGCGGATACGCCAGGTGGCCGCAGGCCGGGCAACGCAGGCAGTGCTCGTCGCTCACCGCTTGTGTCGGCGTCGCACACACGCCGCAATAGCGGTGCGTGCGCATCCACTCGGTGATCTGGAATGCGCGCCCCGCAATCGAAAGCACCGTTTCGTCGACGACCCCGAACAGCGGCCGCAAGCCGGAGAACACGTACCCGTCGATCGCGCCGGCATGCGCGTCCACGGCGGCGGCACAGCAGTAGCAGTCGCCGTGCAGCCCGACCGGATACGTCGCGCCGGGGCGCACGCCGAGCGCAGCGAGGACGCGCGGGTCGTCCTCGGGCACTGCCAGGTCGGAGGCGCGCACCAGCAACTGGTCGCCGCGGAACGCGAACAAGCGCGTGCGTGCGGCGGGCTGCGGTGCGTACAGCGGGACGAAGCCGGCGGGAGTCGCGAGCATGAAGGCCGCATCATAGTTACTGCCCGCGGCGCCCGGTCGTGTGCGGTCACGATGAACGCGAGGAACAAGGGGAGACGGTTGGCGCGATGCGTGTCGTGCCGGTGCATGGTCTCGGGCGCACGCCGCTGTCGATGGTTCGCGGGGCGCGCTGCCTGCGACGGGCCGGGCCTGCGACCGAACTCATCGGATACGTCGCCGCGCCGGAGTCGTTCGAGCGGATGCGGGTCCGCGCGAGCGGCTGCTCGCGAATGCGGCGGCCGGACCGTACGCCGCCATCGCAGGCGCGCGCGGGTGAGCGGCGCGATCGAGCACTTGCGGGTGCCGGCGTTTCACACGTTCCCGATGAACAGCCGCGCGGCGCAACGGCATATCTGCAACCGCCTCGATGCGTTGGTCGGCAGCCGCTTCCCGGATAAGCGCCGGTTCGGCCGAGGCGGCCGCGGCGCAGAGGTGCAAGGGGCTCAGCGGCGCGCGAATACGAACAGCGCCGCGCCCGCAGCGACGAGCAAGGCGCCGAGCACGCCGGCCGCCGAAAGCTGCCGGCTGCCGGGCCCGATCTGCAGCGCATCGAGCGCGACGGCCGCGAGCACCTGGCCCGCGATCAGGCCGACCGTCGGTGCGGCCGCGCCGGCCCGGCTGTAGCCGAACACCATGCAGAAGACGACGAAACTGCCGAGCAGGCCCGGCACGACGAACCACGGTCGGCACGCCGAGGCGATGGTGCCGACGAAGGCGGTTCCACTCGTCGCCAGGTTGATCGCGAGCAGCAGGCCCAGGCCGACCAGCGTGTTGAGCAGCAGGACGCTCTGGTAGGTGAGGCCGCGCGCCGCCATGGCGGCGAGCACCAGGTTCTGTACGGCGAGGGCGATCCCGCCGAGCAACGCGAGCGCCAGCGCGTTCACGGCAGCGGCTCGGCGCGTGCGCTGCCCGGCGCGTCGAGGAAACGTTGCACGAACACCAGGTCGAGCCAGCGACCGAACTTGTGCCCGACTTCGCGGAAATGCGCGACCTGCTCGAAGCCGAGGTGCGCGTGCATGCGCAGCGAGGCGGCGTTGCCGGCGTCGATGCCACCGATCATCACGTGCTTGCCGAGCGCCGCCGCGTGCGGAAACAGCGCTGCGACCAGGAGCGGGCCGATGCCCTGCCCGCGGCAGTCGGCACGCACGTGCACCGAGTGTTCGACCGAGTAGCGGTACCCCGGCCATGCGCCGCGGAACTCGCCGAAGGAGCTGAAGCCGAGCACGGTGCCTTCGCGTTCCGCCACCAGCACCGGGAGACCTGCCGCGGCGCGCGCCGCAAGCCAGGCCGAGCGTTCCTCGAGCGAGGTCGGCTCGAACGAATAGATCGCGGTCGAGGTCGCGATCACGTCGTTGACGATGGCGCGGATCGCGGCCGCGTCGGCGCTGCGCGCCGGGCGGATGGTGCAGGCGGTGGGCATGCCGGCGATTGTCCACTATAGTGAATGCCTGTCAATGAAAGTGAACAGTGATCCCACGCCGCTGATCGCCGCGCGCCTGCGCGAGCACCGGCGGCAGCGCGGCTGGTCGCTCGACCAGCTTGCCGGCCGCGCCGGCGTGTCCAAGGCGATGCTGAGCAAACTGGAGCGCGGCGAGGCGAGCCCCACCGCGGCGCTGCTGGGCCGGATCTGCGGCGCCTGCGGCCTGACCATGAGTGCACTGGTGGCGCTGCCAGGGGAAAACCGCGGCCGGGTCGTGAAGCGCATCGACCAGCCGGTGTGGCGCGACCCGCAGACGCACTACCTGCGGCGGCAAGTCGCGCCGCTGTCGGACGGTCCGCTGCAGCTGGTCGAGGTCGAGCTTCCGGCCGGCGCGGAGGTGGCGTTCCCGGCGTCGGCGTACGCGTTGATCCGCCAGCTCGTCTGGGTGCTCGGTGGCCGCCTCGAGTTCGTCGAGGGTGATACGGTGCATCGCCTGGGCAAGGGCGACTGCCTCGAACTTGGCGCACCGGCCGCTTGCGTGTTCCGCAACCGCGGTCGGGCCGTGTGCCGCTACCTCGTGGCGCTCACGCGGCGGTAGCAGGCTGTCTTCGAAGCGCGCGCATTCCCTTCCCGCGCGCGGGGAGGGGGCTCTGTTCGCTCACGACAACCCGATGATGTGCCCGTCGCCGTCGACGTCGATCGCGAACGCCGTCGGCTCCTTGGGAAGTCCCGGCATCGTGCGGATCTCGCCGCAGACGAGCACGACGAAGCCGGCTCCGGCGGCAAGGCGCGCCTCCCGGATGTTCACCACGTGTCCGGTCGGGGCGCCGAGCCGCGCCGGGTCGGTGGAGAACGAATACTGTGTCTTGGCGATGCAGACCGGCAGGTCGCCGTACCCGCTGTCTTCGATCCGGCGCAGCTGCGCGAGCGCGCCGGCGTCCGCCGTGATGTCGGCGGCGCCATAAACGCGGGTGGCGACGGCGCGCGCCTTCTCCCACAGCGGGAGCTTGTCCGCATACGCGTACTGCGGCTGCGGCGGGGGCAGGCTCGAACACATGCGCACCACCTCGCGCGCGAGTTCTTCGGCGCCGGCTCCGCCCTCGGCCCAGTGCCGCGCAACCACGAACCTGACACCGAGCGCCGCCACGCGCGCGGCCAGGTGCGCCAGCTCCGCAGCGCCGTCGCTGCTGCGGTGATTGAGGGCGACTACGCAGGGCAGGCCGAAGAGCCCGCGCATGTTCTCGATGTGCCGCTCCAGGTTTTCGCAACCGCGGTCGATGGCGCCGGTGTCCGTCGTGTCCAGCTGCTCGAGCGGCGCGCCCCCCTGGAACTTGATCGCGCGCAGGGTCGCCACGACGACCGCGGCCGCCGGCCAGATGCCGGCCTTGCGGCACTTGATGTCGAGGAACTTCTCCGCGCCGAGATCGGCGCCGAACCCCGCCTCGGTCACGACGTAGTCGGCGAGCTTCAGCGCGGCACGCGTCGCGAGCACCGAGTTGCAGCCATGCGCGATGTTGGCGAACGGACCGCCGTGCACGAACGCCGGGTTGTTCTCCAGCGTCTGCACGAGGTTGGGAGCGAGCGCATCGCGCAACAGCGCCGCCATGGCGCCGTGCGCCCTGAGATCGCGCGCGCGCACCACACCGCGGTCGAACGAGTAGCCGACCACGATGTTGCCCAGGCGTTGCTTGAGATCGGCCAGGTCGGTGGCAAGGCACAGGATCGCCATGACCTCGGAGGCGGCCACGATATCGAAGCCGTCTTCGCGCGGGAAGCCGTTGGCGGGCCCGCCGAGGCCGACCGTAATCTGGCGCAGTGCCCGATCGTTAGCGTCGAGCACGCGTTTCCACGTCACGCGCCGCACGTCGATGCCGAGCGCGTTGCCGTGGTAGACGTGGTTGTCGAGCATCGCCGCGAGCAGGTTGTGAGCGGCGGCGATGGCGTGAAAGTCGCCGGTGAAGTGCAGGTTGATGTCTTCCATCGGCACCACCTGCGCATGCCCGCCGCCGGCGGCGCCGCCTTTCAGGCCGAAGACGGGGCCCAACGACGGCTCGCGCAGGCACAGCAGCGCCTTGGCGCCGATGCGCGCAAGCCCGTCGGCGAGACCCACCGAGGTCGTCGTCTTGCCTTCGCCCGCCGGGGTCGGCGAGATCGCCGTCACCAGGACGAGCTTGCCGGATCGGCGCCGTTGCAGCGTGTCGATGAAGCGCAGCGCGACCTTGGCCTTGTGACGGCCGTACGTCTCGAGGAAATCGGCGCCGATTCCGAGCCGGTCACGCGCCAGTTCGCCGATTGGGCGCAACTGGGCCGACTGCGCGATTTCGATATCGGTGGGTACGCGCAGGTTCGGCGTCGGATCCGGCATGGTCGGCTGAAGCGCAGGGTCACCCGGTGTCGGGCAAGCCGCGCACGATTGCCGTTTCCGTGCGCGGCGTCAACTGCCCGGCGCCGCTGCCACCGCGGTGGCGGGCGCGACCCGCGCTCAGGCGGCGACGGTTGCGGCTTCCGTAAGGTATTCGATGGACTCGTGCGCCTTCCCCAGCGCAGCGTCGCGCTGCGCTTCGCTGATCGCCAACCCTTCCGCATAGACGAATTGGACGTCGGTCATGCCGAGAAAACCGAGGAACGTGCGGATGAACCCAGTCTGCGTGTCGCTCGCCTTGCCCGCGTGTTGACCCCCGCGCGTGGCGAACACCACCACGCGCTTGCCCGTGAGCAGCCCCTGCGGTCCCGACGCGGTGTAGTTGAACGTGACCCCGGCGCGCGCGATGTGGTCGAAGTATGCCTTCAGGCTCGAGGGCACGCCGAAGTTGTACATCGGCACACCGAGCACGATCACGTCGGCGTTGCGCACTTCGGCTATCAGGGCGTCCGAGTAGTCGACGACCTCCTGCTGCTCGGCGGAGCGTCCTTCGCCCTTCGAGAGGAATGCGCCGAAACGCGCTGCATCGAGGTGCGGTACCGGTTCGACCGCGAGGTCGCGCACGATCACGTTCGCGCCGGGATTGGCAGCGCGCCAGGCCGTCACGAACCGATCGGCGAGCCGGCTCGACTGGCCTTGGTCGGAAAAGATGCTCGACTTGATCTGCAGCAGGCTCTTCATCGACTCCTCCAGCTTTTCTCACTGCGCAACCTGCGGTTGCAATGAAGCGCATTCGAACATTGATTGAATCGATGGAAAAGCGCAAAATTTCGCGTGAAAATATCGACTTAATGAATTGATTGGTGAATCCGTGAATCCGGCACCTCGCATAACCCTGGACCAATGGCGTGCGCTGGCCGCCGTGGTCGAAGCCGGCGGCTACGCCAAGGCGGCCGAGACGCTGCACAAAAGTCAATCGACCGTGACCTACGCCGTGCAGCAGATCGAAGCGCAGCTAGGCGTCCAGGCGTTCCGGATCGAAGGCCGAAAGGCCCGGCTGACGCCGACCGGCGAACTGCTGTTCCGGCGCGCGCGCTACCTGCTCGAAGAGGCGGCGGGCGTCGAGCGGTCGGCGCGCCGCTTTTCAGCCGGGTGGGAGCCGGAGATCCGCCTGATCGTCGAGGTGGTGTTTCCGACCTGGTTGCTGCTCGGTTGCCTCGAGCGCTTCGGCAAGGAAAGCCCGAGCACGCAGATCGAGCTGGCCGAGTCGGTGCTCGGTCACCGTACCGACGCGCTCGCGAAGGGCGAGGCCGATCTCGCGATCTTCGGCAGCGTGCCGCCAGGGCTTCTCGGCGAAGCGCTGATGCGCGTTCGTTTCGTCCTGGCCGCGCATCCGGACCATCCACTGCACAAGCTCGGTCGCAAGCTCACGCCACGCGACTTTCGCCCGCACCGCCATCTCGTGCTGCGCGAGAGCAGTCCTGATCGCGGCACGGAGGTATCCATGCGCACGACGCAGCGCTGGACGGTGGGCCAGTTTTCCACGTTGATCGAGGCGGCGCGGTCGGGTCATGGCTTCGCGTGGCTGCCCGAGGAAGCGATCCGGCCGCAACTGGCAGCGGGCACGCTCAAGCCGTTGCCGCTGCACGAAGGCGCGCAGCGCTACGCCGATCTTTATCTCGTGTTCGCCGACCGGGAGCACGCAGGGCCGGGCACGACGCGGCTGGCGCAGATCATCCGCGCGGCCGTGGCGAGCGAGTGTGTCAACGCCACCGTACGACCGCGCGCCGGAACCCGCGCACGCAAGAATTGATGCGCGCGTTCAGTGCCGGATGCAGATCTTGCCGAACTGCGCGCCGCTCTTCAGATGCGCGAGCGCGTCCTTGAGCTGCTCGAACGCGAACACCTTGTCGACCACCGGCAGCACCTTGTGCTGATCGATCGCGCGCAGCATCGCTTCGAACCCGTCGCGGTTGCCCACGGTGATGCCCTGGAGGCGCACCTGGCGCGTCACGACCAGGCCGAGCGGCGCCGCAAGGGCCGGGCCCGACAGCACGCCGATCATTGAAATCGTGCCGCCGGGGCGGATGCAACGCAGCGACTGCGGCAACGTCTTTTCGCCGCCCAGTTCGACGATGTGATCGAAGCCGCGCCCGCCGGAGATCTCGCGCGCGGGCTTGTACCACTCGGGCGTCGTCACATAGTTGAGACCTGCGTCGGCGCCGAGTTGCCTGGCACGCGCAAGCTTCGCGTCGCTCGACGAGATCACCGTGACGTGCGCGCCGAGCAGCTTGGCGAACTGAAGCGCGAAAAGCGCGACACCGCCGGTGCCCTGCACGAGCACGCGCGAGCCCGGGCCGAGCGTGTCGTGCGTGACCACGGCGCTCCACGCGGTGAGCGCAGCGCAGGGCAGTCCCGCCGCCTGTTCGTCGCTCAGATGCTTCGGCACCTGGCACACACCTTCTTCGGGCAGGCACATGAGATCGGCCATCGTGCCGTCGATCGGTCCGCCGAGGGAGGTCGCGAGGCGCTCGAGCGTCGGCTCGCCCCCGATCCACGTCTGGCAGAAGTTGGGACACACGCGATCGCCCACCTTGACCCGCGTCACGCCGGCGCCGACTTCGATCACTTCGCCGACGCCATCCGAGACCGGCACCAGCGGCAGGTTCCCGGTGAACGAGCCGTAGCCGCGCACGATCACGTAGGTATCGCGGTAATTGAGCGAGGCCGCTTTCATGCGCAGCAGGACCTGGCGCGGCCCGGGCCGCGGTTCGGGTCGGTGGGTGAGATGGAGGTGGTCGAGGTTCCACTCGCCTTCGATGACCCATGCCCTCATCGCGTGTCTCTCCACTCAGCATTTGAGGGCCGCGGCCCCCCTGTCGTTGCGAGGCGCAACCCACACTGTCGTTCCGAGCCGCAACCCGATCCTTTCGGCGCATGCGCAGGCGGGGATTCTTCGTCGCGCGGCTCCTCGGCATGACAGGTGCGGGCTAACGCATGTTCCCCGTGTGCCCGAGCGAGTACCTTCCTGGCTGCGGCCAGAGGGTGAGGCCGTGCGGCTCGGTGCCGACCGGGATCCTGGTGACGGCGCCGCTGGTCGTGTCGATGGCGTAGACCACGTTGTCGTAGCGACCCGACAGCCACAGCACCTTGCCGTCGTCGCTCACGTTGCCCATGTCGGGGCTGCCGCCGCCGGGAATCGGCCAGTTCGCATCGACCTTGCGGGTGGCGAAATCGATGACCGTCACGCTGCCCGGACCCTTGGCCGGGCCGTGGATCTTGTTGCTGCCGCGGTTGGCGACATAAAGCTTGGTGCCGTCGCGGCTCGGGTAGAGGCCGTGCGAACCCTTGCCGGAATTGACGAAGTCGATCTTCTTGAACGTCGCGCCATCGACCACGTGCACGCCGTCGGCCATCATGTCGGCGACATAGAAGATCTTGCCGTCGGGCGAGACGCGGATGTCCTGCGGCATGCCGCCCCTGGCGAGCGTGAGGTAGCCGAGCACCTTGCGGTTGACGAGATCGATCTTGACCAGGCCGCCGCTGAACTCGCACGTGAAGATGGCAAAGGTGCCGTCGATGGCGAAGTCCGCGTGGTTGATGCCGGCGCAGTTCGGCGTGTGGATCGAGTACTGCAGCTTCATCGTGTGCGGGTCGCGGAAATCGAGCCGCTTGCGCGCCTCGGCGACGACGATCGCGGAGGCGCCGTCGGGCGAGAAGTACATGTTGTACGGGTCGTCGACTTGCACCGCCGTGCCGGGTTTGCCCGTCTTCGGATCGATCGGAGTCAACGTGCCGTCGGCGCGTCCCTCGGCGTTGTTCGTGACCCAGAGCGTCTGCAGGTCCCACGACGGCACGATGTGCTGGGGATTGATGCCGACCTTGAACCGGTCGACCACCTTCATCGTCGCCGGATCGATCACGTAGACGTCGTTGGACTGCAGGTTGGGCACGTAGACGCGCGACAGCGCGCCCGCCACCGCCGGGCTGAGATTGCCCGCGCGCGCCTCGCTGTAGAGATTGTTGGGATCGACGACCGGCGGCATGCCCTGCGCCCGCAGGACAAAGGGTGCGCAAAGCGCCGCCAGGGGCAGGGTCGCGCCCAGGAGTCTCGCGAGGATCGGCGTCATGTTCGACAACGTGCGACGTGGATGAGCAGGTCAGTGTGGCGCGGTCGCCTTGCGGATCGCATCGACCGTGCGCGTGATGATCGTCTCGACGCCGACCTGTCCGAGTTCCGCCGTGGCGCGACGGGGATCGCCGTGCACGCCATCGGGCGCGCCGACCGGCTGCTGCAGGCGGTCCACGCGCACGAGCTGCGGCGCGAGCGCGAGCGTGAGTGCGGTGTCGGCGAGGCCGGCGTGCCCGCCGATTTCTTCGTCACGGAAGCCGCGCTGCCGCAGGGCTTGTGCGAAGTCGGCCTGGGCCGCCCGGTAGTACTCCGGCACCGCCAGCACACGCACCGGCGTTGCCGCCCACTGGCGATTCAGGCGGTCGGCGACCGCCTGCAGGTTCTTCTGGTACCCGCCGTGGTCGCCGAGCAGGACGATGTGCCGGAACCCGTGCGCGCCGAAACTGCGCGCCGCGTATTCGATCACCTGGTCGAAGGTCGCGTCCGGCACCGTAATCGTGCCGGCAAAGCGCATGTGCCCGCTGGGCGGACTGAGCGCCCCTTCCGGAACGTATGCGATCACCGGTGCGACCAGCGCGTTGCCGAGTGCCAGCGCGATGCGCGCCGAAAGCAGCCCGACGCGGGCGTTGTGTTTGCCGAGCGCGATGGCGGGGCCGTTCTGTTCGGTGCCGCCGACCGGGACGATGATCGTGGTCCTGCCGGCGCGGATCTCGTCGCGCACTTCGGTCCACGTCAGCTCCTCCAGGAAGACCGTCGAGGGCGCCGCGAACGCTCCGCAACCGTACAGCGCAAGCAGGAGCGGAAGGAGCACGCGGGCGCGCATCACCCCTCGGCCAGGGCAAGCGGGTTCGGTGTCGGCTCGCCGATCTTCTTCAAGGTGTTGCGATCCGTGTGATGGAACGGTTCGGCCAGGCCGCGCACCTTCAGGATCGTGTCTTCGTCGTAGGACCACGTGCCGTCGGCATTGATGGTGATCCTGATCCGGTACTCGAGCGTCTGGAAAGCGTGTTCGAGAAACGGGTCCGAGCAGATGCCGTTGGTCACCTCGCCGCGCTTGGCCGAGAGCTCGAACGTCGTCGCGTTCTGCGCGGCGCGCCCGAACGCCAGGGCGACCTGACCACGCGGGATCGCCAGCGACTGCAGCAGGTTGCCCGTGGCCGGCTCCCAGAGGAAATAGCCGACCTGGTCGTGATAGGTCTCCACCTCGTTCGGCTTGACGATGTGGGTGTGGTAGCGCAATCCGTAGAACAGCTGCGGTCCGTTGGCCTGTGGATCGATCGGTTGCAGCTCGAAGCGTTCGATGAACGCCTGCTTGCGCGGGCCTTCCGGCTTCGGGTTGACGTCGAGTCCGCGCGTGCCCTGCCAGATCCCGGCCAGCGCGGTGAGCGGGCCGAGGTTCCTCAGCGTGTGCGGATCGACGTCTGCGGGCTCGGTGTAGATATCGGCCGGGTATGCACTCATCGTCAGCGTGGGGTTCTGGTGGTTTGGCGGCGCGAGGCGCGGGTCATCGCGGCGCGCGCCATCTTAACCGCGCGTTCCCGGCGCAGCCGCCCGGATTTGCGTCACGCTTGATGTCAGTCATGCACGCGGCCGCGCAGCGCCTTGATCTGCCCGCGCCGGACCTTGCTCTCCACCCGCTCGCGCTGCGAACTGCGCGTCGGCTTGGTGGCCCGGCGCACGCGCGGGATGACCGCGGCCGCGGCGACGAGTTCGTGCAGGCGGGCCAGTGCTCCGGCGCGATTCTTTTCCAGGCTGCGGAACTCCTGCGCCTTGATCACGATCACGCCCTCGCTCGTGACACGCTGGTCGCGCAGGGCGAGCAGCTTTGCCTTGATCGGATCGGGTAGGGTCGACGCGCGGATGTCGAACCGCAGCTGGATCGCGTTGGAAACCTTGTTGACGTTCTGTCCCCCGGCGCCTTGCGCGCGGATGGCCGAGAACTCGATCTCGTCCTCGCGCAGGCTGAAAGGGATCTTGTGCGTCACCGGATGCGGTATCCGTGGAAGACGGCTATGGTGTCACGATTGCAGTTCAGCCTCCGCGCCGGCGAAGACAGGGAGAAGACACGATGACCGAAAGCATCAAGTACACGCTCGACGAATCGCGCATTCCGAAGCACTGGTACAACCTCGCCGCCGACCTGCCGAGGCCGGCGCCGCCGGTGCTGCATCCCGGCACGCTCAAGCCGCTCGGCCCCGACGACCTGGCGCCGCTGTTCCCGATGTCGCTGATCATGCAGGAGGTCAGCACCGAGCGCGAGATCGAAATCCCCGAACCCGTGCGCGACGTCTACCGCCAGTGGCGTGTCACGCCGCTGTACCGCGCCCGCCGGCTCGAGAAGGCGCTGCGGACCCCGGCGCGCATCTACTACAAGTACGAGGGCGTGAGCCCCGCGGGCAGCCACAAGCCGAACACGGCGGTGGCGCAGGCGTTCTACAACCAGCAGGCGGGCGTGAAGAAGATCACCACCGAGACCGGCGCGGGCCAGTGGGGATCGTCGCTGGCCTTCGCCGGCGCATTGTTCGGTATCGACGTCCAGGTGTTCATGGTGCGCGTGTCGTACAACCAGAAGCCGTACCGGCGCGCGCTGATGGAGACCTACGGCGCCCGCTGCATCGCCAGCCCGTCGAACGAGACCCAGTACGGCCGCAGCGTGCTGGAGAAGACACCGCAGAGCAACGGCAGCCTCGGCATCGCCATCTCGGAAGCGGTGGAAGTCGCCGCCACGCACGACGACACGAAGTACGCGCTCGGTTCGGTGCTCAACCACGTCCTGCTGCACCAGACCGTGATCGGGCAGGAGGCGATGGCACAGCTCGAAGTGGCGGGCGACTATCCCGACATCATCATCGGCTGCACCGGCGGCGGCTCGAACTTCTCGGGCATCGTGTTTCCGTTCCTCGGCGCGCAGCTCCGCGGCGGCGCCAGGGTGCGCATCATCGCGATCGAGCCGTCGGCGTGCCCGAGCCTGACGCGCGGCCGCTACGCGTACGACTTCGGCGACACCGGCCGCATGACGCCGCTCGCCAAGATGCACACGCTCGGCTCGTCCTTCATGCCGCCGGGCTTCCACGCCGGCGGACTGCGCTACCACGGCATGGCACCGCTCGTGTCGCACATCAAGGATCTCGGGCTGATCGAGGCGCGTGCGTATCCGCAGGTGGCGGTGTTCGAGGCGGGCGTGCTGTTCGCGCGCCACGAAGGCATCGTCCCGGCGCCGGAAGCCAATCACGCCGTCAAGGGCGCAATCGACGAAGCGATCCGCTGCCGCGAGGAGGGCCGCAGCCGCGCCATCCTGTTCAACCTGTGCGGCCACGGTCACTTCGACATGCAGGCGTACTCGGACTACTTCGCCGGCAAGCTGGTCGACCAGGAATACGACGAGCGGGAACTCGCGATGGCGCTCGCCGGCCTGCCGTCGGTGCCGCAGGCCGCGTAGCGGCTCAGTTCCTGCGTTCGAACGCGAGGCGCACGCCGAGCGCCAGCAGCACGACGCTGCTCGAGCGATAGAGCCACAGCAGCACGCGCGGGCGGCGGCGCAGCCACGCCGACAACGCGCCGGCCGAGATTCCGACCGGCGCTTTGACGAGGAAGGTAAGCGCGGCGAAGAGGAGGCCCAGCGCGAGCAGCTGCAGCGTCGTATGCCCGCCGTCGGTGATGACGAACTGCGGCAGGAACGCGAAGTAGAAGATCGCGATCTTGGGATTGGAGAGGTTGGAGAGCGCACCGTCCACGAACAGCCGTGGCAGCGAGCGCCGGCTCGCGGCGGCCAGGGCGAGATCGCCCTGGCGCGTGCGCAGCAGCCCGAACGCGAGATAGACCAGGTACGCGGCTCCCACGAGCTTGAGCGCCACGAACAGCCATTCGGAGGCGCGCAGCAGCGCCCCGAGGCCCAGCGACGCGAGCGCCGTGTGGCCGACCAGTCCCACGCTGACTCCGGCAGCGGTCGCAACGCCGGCCGCAGCGCCCTGCGCGACCGAGCGCGACATCACCAGGATCATGTCCTGCCCCGGCGTGGCGATCAGGATCAGCGATGCGGCGATGAACAGCCACCAGGAAATCTCACCCATGATTGCTCCGGTTCGCGTGCGGTCGGCGCCACGCAAGGCCGCACATTAGAACAGGCCGTTGCCGCACGGGTCCACCGGGGCATACTTGGCGGCTGCACGAGGCCGTTGCAGGGAGAAGGACGAGAGGTTCCGCTTGCTGCTTGCGGTGCTGATGGCTTCGGCGGTCTCGAGCGCGCTGGCGCAGGTCGAGGTGAAGGATGCACGGGTGCCTGAGGCACCGCGTAACGACAAGAACCGGAGCATCGGGGGAGCGGTCCATGACGGTGATCACGAACATCGAAGACCTGCGGGCGCTGGCGAAGCGGCGCGTGCCGCGCATGTTCTACGACTACGCCGACTCCGGCTCGTGGACCGAGGGCACGTATCGGGCGAACCAAGCCGCGTTCGCACGGCTCCGGCTGCGCCAGCGCGTCGCGGTGAACATCGAATCACGCTCGCTGCGCACGCAGATGGTCGGGCAGGACGTGGCGATGCCGGTGGCCCTCGCACCGACCGGGCTCACGGGCATGCAGCACGCCGACGGCGAGATCCTGGCGGCGCGCGCCGCGGAGCGCTTCGAGGTTCCGTTCACGCTGTCGACCATGAGCATCTGCTCGATCGAGGATGTCGCCGCCAGCACGACCAAGCCGTTCTGGTTCCAGCTCTACGTCATGCGCGACCGCGCGTTCATGGAGCGCCTGATCGATCGGGCCAAGGCGGCGAAATGCTCGGCCCTCGTGCTGACGCTCGACCTGCAGGTGCTCGGCCAGCGCCACAAGGACCTCAAGAACGGGTTGTCCGCGCCGCCCAAGCCGACGCTCGCCAACCTGATCAACCTGACGACCAAGCCGCGCTGGTGCCTCGGCATGCTCGGCACCAGGCGGCGCCAGTTCGGCAACATCGTCGGCCACGTCGCGGGCGTCGCCGACATGACCTCGCTTTCGGCCTGGACCACCCAGCAGTTCGATCCGCGTCTGAACTGGGGCGACGTCGAATGGATCAAGAAGCGCTGGGGCGGCAAGCTCGTGCTCAAGGGCATCCTCGACGTAGAGGACGCGCACCTCGCGGCGGGCACCGGTGCCGATGCGATCATCGTCAGCAACCACGGCGGGCGCCAGCTCGACGGCGCGATGGCTTCGATCGAGGCCGTGCCGCCGATCGTGGACGCGGTCGGCAGGCAGATCGAGGTGTGGATGGACGGCGGCATCCGCTCGGGGCAGGACGTGCTGAAGGCCGTTGCTTCAGGCGCAAAGGGGACGATGATCGGACGCGCGTTCCTCTACGGACTGGGGGCGATGGGGGAGGCGGGCGTGACGAAGTGCCTCGAGATCATCCACAAGGAACTCGACCTGACGATGGGGTTCTGCGGCAAGACCGATATCCGACGGGTGGATCGGAGCGTGTTGTTGTAGCGCACGGGTAGGCAGACGTGCCGGCGATCACTCACTCGGCCTTACCTGTCTCCGCAAACGCCACCAGCCGCTCGACCTGCTCGGCGAGCACCTTGTCCACCCCCGCGGACAACTCGACGAGGCCGGTGTCGGCCGGACCGGAGATCCTGTAGACCACCTTCAGCAGCGTCTTGCCCTTGCTCATGCCTTGTGCGAACGTCAGCACACCCGCGGTCGCCTTGTCCTGCAACGGCCCGAGATTGGCGTAAAGGCGCAGCATGGCGCCTGGCTGGATGAGCACGACGGTGCCGTGCATCACCGACCCCGCGTCCCACGCCTCGCACCAGCAACCGGCGGCGCGCAGGTCGATGCTCATGCTCGACGCCTTGCCCGACCACGTGTGCGTGCTGCTCCACCAGGCCGGAAGCTGCGTGATCGCGTTCCACAGCTTCTCGGGCGGCGCGTTGACCTCGCGCTGGAAAGTGACGACGAAGCCGGTGGGGCCGACGTTGCTCGTCTCCGCGCGCCCCGGGGTCACCGCGGCAAGCGCGAGCAGCAAAAGGGCAAGGACCCGATTCATTTCCACACTCCGGCCGGACCTCCCGTCGGTGTATTCGCGGCGGTCTGGTACCCGCTGTTGATGTGCCCACAGTCTGAACGAGCACCGCGCGAAGAGATAGCTCGATCTGGTCATGGCACTCCGCGGGTCGACGAGCATCCGTGAAAGGTGGATCGGGGCATCCTGCTCTAGTACGCTGTCCGGCAAGTTTCGAAACATCGGCCAGGCCATGCCATCGCACGAGATCCGCCGTCACGGTCGCTCCTCGGTCGCTCCTCGGGACGACACGGCCGGTCGCGATGCCCAGGCTCGTCACGAGTCCCGGCGTGGCTGAAGAGCCCAAGTACTGGTTTCCCGCCAAACGCTACGGGTGGGGTTGGGGTCCGCCGACCGCGTGGCAGGGCTGGCTGGTATTGATTGCGTTCTTTGCCCTTGTTCTGCTCGGGGCGAGCGTCATCTTGCCCAATGGGGGATCTGCGTTGTTCCTCCTCTATACCGGGGCGCTGGTCGCGCTGCTGGTCGTGATTTGCTGGGTCAAGGGCGAGCGACCGCGCTGGCGGTGGGGCGACAAGAAGGAACCACGATCGTGAGAGGATCCGCGCCTGCGCGCAACGACATCGCGACTCGCGTCGCGGATGCAATCCTGGGCTTCGTCGGCGAAGTGCCCGGGTCCTCGACGATGCCCAGCAACACGCCCGCCGAGGTGGCGCGCGGCGTCGCCAATTCCGCCGCCGCGAAGGCCGGCTTGACCGCCGGTTCGCTCGCGCTGCCGGTCGGGCCGATCGGCTGGCTGACGATCCTGCCCGAGCTGGTGGCGGTGTGGCGGATCCAGGCGCGCATGGTTGCCGATATCGCCGCGCTCTACGACCAGACGGCCTCGCTCACCAGGGAGCACATGCTCTATTGCCTGTTCAGGCACAGCGCGGCGCAGGCGGTGCGCGACCTGGTTGCCAGGGCGGGCGAGCGGTTGCTCGTGAACAGCGTATCGCTCGGCGCTCTTCAGGGCGTCGCGCGCGCGATCGGCGTCGAGATCACGCAGCATGCGATCGGGCGAGGTGTGGCGCGCTGGATCCCGTTCGCGGGCGCCGTGGGCGTCGGCGCGTATGCGTACTACGACACGGCGCGCGTCGCGAGCACGGCGATGGAATTCTTCGCGCAGGTGGTCGAGGTCGAGGTCGAGGCCGCGACCGGTCCGGTGCACGGCCAGGGGAGGGCGAGATGAGCGAAGAACCGCTGCTGGCGAGCCAGATCGTCGTGCGCATCTGCCTGTTTCTCGTCGCGAGCATCGCGTTGCTCGGCGGAGCACTGCAGATGTACCTCGGGCAGCCGGATACGTCGCCGCGCCTCGACAACGTGCACCGCTTCATGGCGGGCGTCTATTTCTCTACCGGACTCATCAATGTGTGGGCGGCGGTGACGATTCGGGAGCAGGGGACGCTGGTCTACCTGCTTGCCCTGGGCGTCTTCCTCGCGGGCGTCGGACGGCTCGTTTCCATCGCCAAGGTCGGCCTGCCGAAACCGGCAGCGGTATGGCTGGGGTATCTCGTCCCGGAACTGCTGCTTCCCATCGTGATCGCGGTGGCGCACCGCGCAGGGCAGGCTTGAGGCGGGACGCGGCAACGTACGGACCCATCGAGAAGGAGGCTTCATGGCCAAGGGATACTGGATCGTCCGCGTCGACATCGCCGATACGGAGAAGTACAAGGCGTATATCGCCGCCAACGCGGCACCGCTCCGCAAGTACGGCGCGCGTTTCCTGGTGCGCGCGGGAAGGTTCGAGAATCCGGAAGGGACCAGCCGCATGCGCAACGCCGTGATCGAATTCCCCAGCTACGACGCGGCGGTGACCTGCTGGCATTCGCCCGAATATCAGGAGGCGCTCAAGCTACGCCAGGCTGTCTCGACCGCCGATCTCCTCATCATCGAGGGCTACGATGGTCCGCAGCCGTAGCGCGTCGCCGGCGCGCCGTGGCGTGTGCGCGCCCCTGTTCCTGGTGGCGTTTCTGGCGCTCGGTCCTGCCGGTTGCGGCAGGTCGGAACCCGCGCCCGATCCTCTGAAGGCGCAGCGCAGCGCGGTACAGAAAGCGAAGGACGTCAATGACGTGGTGACCGGCGCCGCGGCCGAAAGGCGCAACGAGATCGTGGACGCGGAAACGAAGTAGCGCAACTTCGACGCGGGGGCCGTTCGTCGCGCGGGCATGCGCGCGGTCGCGGTGAACGTCGTGTACGCGCTTGCGGTCAAGCCGTGAGGCGACACGCCGGCACGGCTACTTGCCGAGCCCCATTCGCTTCGCCATGTTCATATAGACGAGCGTGCGGTCCTTCATGAACGTGTCCATCGCCTCGATGCCGACGTTGACGAGCTCGAATCCGCTCTTGTCCCCGAGCTCCTTCATCTCCGGATCGGCGTTGAGCGCGGCCCACAGGTCGGACATGCGCTTGCGCGCCTCCGGCGGCGTCGACTTCGGCATGCCGATGCCGCGGAACGCGCCATCGACCCAGTCGATACCCAACTCGCGGAACGTGGGCACGTCCGGGAGCAGGGGATGGCGTTTCTCCATTGCCACGGCGAGCGCGCGCACCCGGCCGCGGTTGTTGACGGCGAAGGCGGTGTACGACATCGCGCCGTCGAGATGCCCGCCCAGCACAGCGGTGACCATGTCGCCGGTGCCCTTGAACGGAACGTAGGTCGTCTTGACGCCGAACGCCGCATTCAGTCGTTCGTGCGCCGCGTGATTGGCCGAGTTCAGGCCCGATCCGCCGAGCGAGAGCTTGCCCGGCGCTTCCTTTGCAGCCTTGACGAAATCCTGCAGCGTCTTGAACGGGCTCGCTTCACGCACGACGAGCGCGTCCGGCGTGTAGTGGAACCAGAACACCGGCACGATGTCCTCGGTCCTGTACTGCACCTGGCCCTCGAGAGGCTGCAGCACGATATGCGGCAGATTGATGCCGACGACATTCAGTCCGTCGCCCGGCAGCGTATTCAGCTGCGACCACATCAGGCCGCCGCCCGCACCCGGCTTGTATTGGATGATGGTCTCGATCCCCGGGCACTTCTTCTTCAGCGCCACCTGCTGGTGCCGCGCCGCCTGATCGGATTCGCCGCCGGGAGGAAATGCCTGCCAATAGAGGATGTTCTTGTCCGGGCAGAGCTGCGCCAGCGCGGCCGGCGCAGCAGCCAGCAGCAGCGCAGCGACGATCAGCGGCTTCATCCGCATGTCTCCTGTTCTTCGATCGCTCCGCTCGGCGACGGGACGCGGGTCGAAGCGGGGGCCACAGTGTACGGTCGTCAGCGCGGCTCAAACAGCCCTGCATCGCGCAGGAACTGCACGCACAGCGCGGTAAGCGGCGGACCCTTGCGCTCGCAGAACGGATGACCGCCAGGACCGCCGGTCCACACGTGCCCGAGGCCGCGCAGCGTGACGCTGCGAACCAGCGGACCGTCCCGGGTGCGGAAATCGGTGACCGCCACGTCGGCGTCCTCGGAAGTGACTTCGACCCGGGCCGGATCCGCGCCGGCGCGCCGCTGCGACTCGAGGGCCTGCGCAAGCAGCTGCTCGGCGCAACGCGGATTCACGACATCGTCGGCCGAGCCTTGCACGATGGCCAGTTTGCTGCACGCCGTATGGCGCGCGCCGAGCGCCAGCAGCGGGCTCATCGTCAGCCCTCGTTGCAGCACGCCGTGCGGGTTCTGCAGGTTCAGGCCGATGAGCGGTGGTGCAGCGACAGTGGCGATCGCATGAAAGCGCTCCGGGCGATGGAACGCCAGCAGTGCTGCCAGCGCACCGCCCGCCGACATCCCGACGGCCGCGACGGCACTCACGCCAACGTGCTTCGCGACCTCGTCGAGCATGGCGACGATCACGTCGAGTTCGCCCTTGCCGCCCTGCGCGAGCGGATGGAACCAGTTCCAGCAGCGAAACAGGTTCGCGATGCGGCGCTGGTCGGGGCAGAGCAGGCGGACGCTCGCGCGATCGGCGAATCCGGTCCAGCCGGTCGCGTAGGCGAAGTTCAACGCACGCTGCTTGCAGCCGTGCAGCACCACGATCAATGGAGCGGGCTCCTTGTCAGCGAGGCCGGCCGGCGAGTACAGGCCATAGCGCCATACGCGCACGCTGAGCGCGCCGGCAAAAAAGCGCACGCCGCTGACCTCGACCTGTCCTCGGCGCCAGCGGCCGCGCCAGAGGCCGAGGCGGACGAGAACCCAGGTGCGAAACCTGCGGAGCCATTGCAGCATGCAGTCAAGCTAGCACGCGAGCGCGCGCCGCTCTCCTGCATCGTGGAATGGAGTGGCCCAGCGCCCCCACCCTGACACCCCTCCGCATGCGAAGGAGGAACCGCTCCCTCCCCTGCAAAGCGGGGGAGGGCTGGGTGGGGGAACTGCCTCGGTCGACTACGCCTTCAGCTGCTCCCGTATCGGCAGCGCGCGGATGCGCTTGCCGGTCGCCGCGAAGATCGCGTTGCAGATGGCGGGCGCGATCGGCGGCACCGCCGGCTCGCCGACCCCTCCGAGCGGCACCGAGAAGTCCGACGGCACCAGGTGCACGTGGATGTCCGTCGGCGAGGAGCCCATGCGCGCCAGCTCGAACTCGTTCAGATTGGCCTGTTCGACCCGGCCGTTCTTGAACGAGATTTCGTTGTACAGCGCGACGCCCATGCCCATCACGCCCGCCCCCTCGACCTGCGAGAAGACCCGCTCCGGATTGACCACCGCGCCGCAATCGACGGCGACGTCAAGGCGCGGCACCTTCACGTTTCCGTTGGCGTCCACCTCCACCTGAGCGACCGCGGCGACGTAGGTGACGAAGCTGTAGGTCGCTGCAAGACCGAGCCCGCCCCCCTTGTCCATCGGCCTGCCCCAGCCAGCCTTGCTCGTCGCCAGCTCGATCACGCGCCGCATGCGGCCGGTGTCGAACGGATAGCGCTCGGGATCCTCGCCGTGGTTCCAGTCGTCGCCCTCCGTGCGGGTGTCCACCTTGCGCGCGGGCCCCAGCAGCTCGAGCAGGTAGTCGCGATGATCCTTGCCGGCGGCGTTCGCGCACTCGGCGATGAACGACTGGATCGCGAAGGCGTGCGGGATGTTCGATACCGAGCGGAACCAGCCGATGCGGGTATGGGCTTCGGCTTCCGGGTTCTCGATGCGCACGTTCGCGATCGTCGGCGCGACCTGCAGCAGCGACATGCCGAGCTCGATGTTGAACTCGTTCTTGGCGCCCGCGACGAACGTGGACAGGATGGTCGGCGCGACCGAACGATGCAGCCACGCCACGCATTTGCCGCTTTCGTCCAGGCCGGCCTCGAGGTGCTCGACCGACACCGTGTGCAGGTAGTCGTGGCGCAGATCGTCCTCGCGGGTCCAGACCACCTTGACCGGCGCGCCGCCCATCGCCTTCGACACGACCGCGGCCTCGACGCAGTAGTCGGCCTTCGACTTGCGCCCGAATCCGCCCCCGAGCAGGGTGACGTTCACCTTGACGTCGGCCGGATCGAGACCGAGGCGCTTCGCGACCATGTCGCGCGCGTTCTGCGGGGACTGCACGCAGGACCACACCTCCGCCTTGCCGTTCTTGATCTGGCAGGTGGCGGCCGGCGGCTCCATCGTCGCGTGCGCGAGGTGCGGCAGGTAGTACTCGGCGACGACTTTCTTCGGCGCCGCCGTGTACGCTGCGTCAAAGTCGCCCTGCGCGTGCACGAGCTTGCCGGGCTTGCGGGCCGCTTCCTCCAGCGTCGCGCGATACGCCTTCGAGTCGTAGGACGCATTCGGGCCGTCGTCCCAGGTGATCTTGAGCGCCTCGCGCCCCTTGATCGCGGCCCAGGTGTTCTTCGCGACCACTGCGACGCCGCCCAGCGGGTTGAAATTGGCGGGCGGCGCACTCGGCTCGATCTGCACCACCTTCACCACGCCCGGCACCTTCATCGTTGCCGATGCATCGACGCTGGCCACCTTGCCCAGGTACACCGGCGGGCGCGCGACCACCGCATAGAACGTCCCCGGCAGCCGTACATCCTGTCCGTACATCGCCTTGCCGGTGACGATGTTGGGGCCATCGACGATCCTGACGTTGCCCTTGCCGATGTAACGGAACTCGGAAGGATCCTTCAGCTTCACCTGGTCGCGCGCGGGCACCGGTTGTTTCGCCGCGGCCGCGGCGAGCGCGCCGTAGCCGAGCTTCCTGCCGCTCGCGGTGTGCACGACCTCGTGGTTCTTCGCCTGCACCTCGCTCACCGGCACCTTCCATTGGTCGGCCGCCGCCTGCTCGAGCATCATGCGTGCGGAGGCGCCGCAGGTGCGCATCGGCCTGAAGAAGTGGCGCGTGCTGCGCGAACCGTCGGTGTCCTGGTTGCCGTAGCGTTTTTCATCGCCGGGCGCCTGCACGACCTTGACGCGCTTCCAATCGGCTTCGAGCTCGTCGGCGACGATCATCGGCATGCCGGTACGCACGCCCTGGCCCATCTCGGAACGGTGGCAGACGATGCTCACCGTGCCGTCGGGTGCGAGCGACACGAACACGAGCGCGTTGTCGATCCAGCCGTTCGGCATGCCGTCGGCGCCGTACTTCTTCGGCTCGTCGGCTTCGCCGAGGCCTGGATAGCCTGCTACGAGAACCAGGCCGCCCGCGGCCGAAGCGGCCTGCAGGAAGCGACGACGGCTCGAGCTGTCGAGCGTTTCGACCTTGAGGAAATCCAGACGCGCGTTCATGCGACACCTCTCTTCGCAGCGACGTCCTTGATCGAGGCGCGGATCCGGGTGTAGCAACCGCAGCGGCAGATGTTGCCGCCCATCGCCTCGTCGATCTCCTGGTTGGTCGGGTCCTTCTTCGAGTGCAGCAGTGCAGTCGCCTGCATGCACTGGCCGGCCTGGCAGTAGCCGCACTGCGGAACTCCGTTCTCGACCCACGCGGCCTGCACCATGCGCCCCACGCTGTCGGCAGCCAGTCCTTCGATCGTGACGACCTTCTTGCCGGCGATCGCGGAAATCGGCGTCGTGCACGCCCGGACGGCCTGTCCGTTGACATGCACGGTGCACGCTCCGCAGACGGCGATGCCGCAGGCGTACTTCGTGCCGGTCAGGCCGAACTCGTCGCGCACGACCCAGAGCAACGGCGTGTCCGGCTCGAGCGCGGACGTGACAGCCTTTCCATTCAAGGTGAATTGTGTCGCCATGCGTTTTTCTCCCTCGGTATCACCGCGAAAATGCGGCGTTTGGTGGACGCCGCGGCTCTAGCTTTCCTGGGTACTCGGCGTTGCCTGCGCGATGAATCGTCGGTCCGGCTTTGCCGGCGACCCCGGCGCGCAACGTCCCCCGACTTTGGTAACAACCCGAGGAACGACGGCGGAAAACAGGTTAGTTCCCCTGCTGCGGAATGGGCGCTACCTAGAACGCGCGATCCTCGTCGGCCTGCCGGCCGGCGTTCCCCAACGTTGAAAGCGGTCCAACCGGATCGCGAGTCCTAAGATTGCCGCCGACGAGAACGAGACGAGGAAGGGAACGTCCATGTCACGTGCCGTACGCCTCGCCCATGCCGGACTGTGGCTCGCCACCATCGGCGGCATCCTGCTGGCGCTCGCTCCGATCGGCTACAGGCTGAGCTGGTGGTCGCTGCGCGTGTCGCTGTTCTGGCTTCTCGGCGCTTCAATCGTCCTCGGCGCGCTTGCGGTGCTCGTTTCCCTTGTCGCCGCGTTCCTGGCGCGGCGTTTTTCGGGCGCGCAAGGGTTCG
>DATJUX010000002.1:0-18107 GCA_035502095.1 Burkholderiaceae bacterium | reverse complement strand
GTCGCGCGGCGTCTCGCCGCGCGACGCACGGGTCAGGGCGCTGCCACCGGCGGTTGTTGTGATCGATCCGCCTTGCGGGCCTGCTCGCGCGCCTTGATGCGGTTCTTCGTCACGGCGCTGCTGTGCAGGAACCGACGCGATTCGTTGCCGGTCTCCACGATGTGGCAGTGGTGAGTGAGCCGGTCGAGGAGCGCGGTGGCCATCTTGGCGTCGCCGAAGACGGTGGACCATTCGGCGAAGTCCAGGTTGGTGGTGATGATGACGCTGGTGTGCTCGTAGAGGCGGCTGAGCAGGTGGAACAGGAGTGCCCGGCCGGCGTGGCTGAAGGGGAGATAGCCGCGTTCGTCGAGGATCACGGCGTCCATGCGCAGCAGGCTGGTGGCGATGCGCCCGGCCTTGCCTTGGGCCTTCTCCTGCTCGAGCGAGTTGACCAGATCCACCGTCGAGTAGAAGCGCACGCGCTTGCCGTCCTGCACGACGCTGGCGACACCGATAGCAGTTGCAAGATGCGTCTTGCCAGTTCCGGTCCCGCCGATCAGCACGACGTTGTGTGCCGCCTCGGTAAAGGTCAGCTCGGCCAGTTGCAGCACCAGTTTGCGATCCACCGGCGAGGCGTCGAAGTCGAAGCCGGCCAGATCGCGATGCGCCGGGAACTTTGCGGCGTGCCTCTGGTGGCTGACCGAGCGCATCGAGCGGTCGGTGGCCTCGGCCTGCAGCAGGTGCTCCACGAGCCAGCGCGAGGACTCGAGCTGCGTGGTGCCACCTTGTTCGACCAGATCGACCCAGGCGCCGGCCATGCCGTGCAGGCGCAGCGCCTTGAGCTCCGCGGTGAGGTCAGGCATGGTCAGCCTCCTCGGTGCTCTCGGAAGCGCGCAGGCTGTCGTAGTGGCGGGTGTCGGCCAGCGGCGGTGTGGTCACCTGGAGCGTTGTCGCCGCGCTCGGCGGTGCGGCCACCGCGTTCAGTCGGCCCAGCACATTGACGACGTGCTCGACGCTGACCCGCCCCGAGGGCGGTGCACTCTCCAGCGCCAGCGCCACGGCCACGAGCACAGAATCGAGCCCGGCTGTCGGGACGATCGCCAGCACCTTCGCCATCGCACGATCACCGCCGGGATCGCGCAGCAGCGTTCCCCGTAGTTGCTGTAGCGGCTCGGGCAGGTCAGCGAAGGCTGTTCCGTTGCGCAGCGCGCCGGGCTTTCTCTGCAGCAGCGGGATGTAGTGCTGCCAGTCGTAGCGTGTCTGGCTCGCCGCATTCAGGCGCTCATGTCGCGCGACCACCACCACCTCGGTCGGATACAGCCGCGTGCTCACCATCGTCCCGGCCAGCTCGCACGGTACCGAGTAGCGATTGCGCGCCACCGACACCAGGCACGTGCTTGACACCTTGGCGGGCTTCTCCACGTAGCCGTCGAAGGCCGCCGGCATCGGGATCAGATACGGGCGCTCGTGCTCGAGCACGTCGGCCACGCTGAACGCCTCGTGCTCGGGGTGCCGAAGCTCCTCCCACAGCGCCCGGCAGCGCGTTGCCAGCCACGCGTTCAGTTCCGCGAAGGTGCTGAAGCGCAACCGCGCCGCATCGATCCAGATCCGCCGCCGGCTGTCCTGCACGTTCTTCTCCACCCGCCCCTTCTCCCCCCCGAGGCCACGTTGCAGAAGTCCGCATCGAACAGGTAGTGCGCGCACATCACCGCAAAGCGCGCATTGACCACGCGCCCCTTGCCTTTCTTCACCCGGTCGACCGCCGTCTTCGTGTTGTCGTAGATGCCGCGCCGCGCCACCCCGCCCAACGCCGCAAATGATCGCGTGTGCGCATCGAACAGCATCTCGTGGCCCCGGGCTCGGATACGCCACCAGCCAGAACGCGCGGCTCGCGCACAGCTTGATGTGCGCCACCTGCATCCGATAGAAGATGCCGCCCACCACGAAGCCTTCCTCGCTCCAGTCGAACTGCAATGCCTTCCCCAGCTCGAAGCTCAGCGGTACGAACGCCGTCGCCGCCGCCCCCTGGCCGGCCTGCGCCCCGTGCGCCGCTCCTTCATCGGGCGGTGCGCATCGGCCTTCAGCGCCTGCGTCAACGTCTCAATGAACGGCGTCAGCTTGACCGGCCCGCGGACGCCGATAACTCGGCTCGCCCTGCAGCGGAGCCCTCAACCACCTTCGAACCGTGTTGCGCGACAGGCTCGTCGCCGTGCCATTTCCCGTACCGACTTCTTCTCCCGGAAATGCATCCGGCGGACTTTGGCAATCATCGCCATGGTGATCGCTCCTGAAACCCTCCGCCAGAAAACGCGCGAGGGTAGGTGAATCACCTGGGTCAAGTTTCAGCCGGCTTTTTGCTCCGAAGTGGGTCAGTTTTCGGCCGGCGTCAACACGCCCGCACCTCCGCCGCCCGCGCATCGGCCACAACGGTGGGCAACGCGCCCTTGCGCTTGACCGGCATTCGCACGCAGGTGATCCATGATCGCCTGCCAAGCCTTGATCTCGCGCTGCGTTTCCTTGAGCCGCTCCGGTGGCGACACTGGTCTTGTCCGCCGTGCCCGGCGGCAGCAGCAGGTAAGGCATGCTGTCGCGCGGGTCGTCGCATGCACCGCTACACGAAACGCAGCAACACCGCGAAAAACGCGAACGCGCCGACGAAGATGAGAGCGATTGCGACCGCCAACAGTGGTGTTCGCTTTCCCTCTCTTGTCGCTCCTGCGATAGGCGCGAAACTTGTGCCCCACAAGTACCGAAGGGTCCACCAGTACTCGGAAACCGCGATGACCAGAGCCATGACGCCGCAGAGGATCAGCGCCAGGCCCAGGTAGCGCGGAGCGCCCGGAAACTCTGAGGTGACGCCGGAAAGCTGTTGCATGCGTTCGAAAAACTGAACGATCGTGAAGCCGAATCCGATCAGTGAGACTGCCGTGCGGACCCATGACATCAACGTGCGTTCGAGGCTGAGCCTCGTGCGCAGCCAGGAGAAATGGCTGTCTGCTGTTGCCCGTACTTCGAACCTCTGCGGCGTAGCGTCAACGGTTGGATTGAGCATGCTCGTTCCTTCTCTTGCGATGATTTCGAGAAAATCCAGAAAAGGGTCCTTCAGACATTTCTGGGGGTCAAGGCGGGGGATAGAGGCTCAGACCGCCGCAGTGGAAATACACGGCGATCTTGAAGTGATTGCGATTGCGAAAGCCGCAGGCTCGCTTCTGGATGGTGGCGATCTTCGAATTCAGACCCTCGGCCACGGCATCGGTAACGCGGTGCGTGAAGTAGGTCAGCACGTTGTGCAAGTGACGCTGGATCATCTGCGCCTTCTCGATCATGGGCGCGAGCCGGCTGTGAGTGGCCCAGAAATACCAGCGGCGCCAGAATCGCTCGGCCCAACCACGGCTGGCGTAGTCCCACAGCGTGCGCAGGCTTTCCTTCAGCGCCCACGCGCGTGCCGTCTTCAGCGTCGCCCCCTTCAGTGCCGCGAACTGGGCGGCGGCCGCATCGGTGAGGTTCTGCTGCGAGCGCAGCCACAGGTACTTCGTACTGACCAACCGCTCATCGCCTTCGGTCCGCAGCGCCTTGTTCTCCTTGCGGCGCACGTGGTCCAGCGCCTCCAGCACCTGCTGCATGATGTGGAAGCGATCGAACACGATCTTCTCGTCGGCCCCCGGCACCGCGTTGCGAACCGCGCTGATGTATGCCTGCCACATGTCCATGCACACCGATTCGATCTGCGCGAGTTGCTTGGCTTCGAAGGCAGCGAAGTACGGCGCCAGGCTCTCTTCGCTGCGCCCCTCGCCGATGTACTCGATCGTCGCTTGCTGCAGGTCGCACACCAGCGTGATGTAGTGATGCCCTTTGGCAATCGCTTTCTCGTCGATGCCGATGTGCTGCGGCACCGCGTATTCCCTGGCCAGCCGGCCGCGTGCGACGGCGCGCGCCATCACGCCCCAGGCCTCATCCCAGGTGATGCGCAGCAGCGGCGCCGCGCGCTTCACATTGGCCGCCAGCAGCACGTCGATGGCGAGTGCTTCGAACATGTTGGTGAAGCGCGCACCGGCAGCCGCCCACGGCAGCTCGACCTGCAGCCGGCCATGTTCCGGACAGTCAATCCGCGGCGGCCGTGCTTGCAGGTAGGTCATGAACTGGCAGCTGTCGAGATGGCGCCAGCGGCGTTCGACCAGGTGATCAAACACGCCGAGCTCACGCTCGCAACGCGGGCAACGAAAGCGCGTCTTCGGCGGGTGCGTCACCAACACCGAGACCTCTTGCCGCGCCATATCGAGCTCCACCCGCTCAACCGTCCACGGCTCACTGAGCCCCAGCAGCACCCGGTACAACTCCTTGCTGTCCATCGCGCACTCCTTGCATGCCGTGCGCGAAAGCGTAGATCAGCCCCCAGAAAACCCGGATGAACCCAGAAAAGTAGCTGCTACGCGAACACGGTCGTCCAATCGTTTCTCATGCTGACGACCGTCCATCCCTACGAGCGACGAATTGAGAAACCGGGTTTCGACGACAACACCAGTGATGCGAATCAACCAAGAAGTGCATCTGTCCAAGTCCGACACTCGGCAAATGGCTATTCACCGGATCTTCTTCCAAGCTCCAACGCAGCAATCAATTGGGCCGCGTCGAACGGTTTGCGCAGGTAAGCCACACAACCGGCAGCCAGCGCCTCGTCGCACGTCTTCTCGTCGTCGTGGGTGCGGTGATGAACACGACCGGAGTCGTCGATCCCGCGGCCGCCAGTCGACAGCGCAGTTCGATGCCCGAGATGCCCGCGAGGTGGATGTCGAGCACCAGTCCGACCGCGCCATCGACGCCCGCACCGCGCAGAAACTCTTCAGCCAATGCGAAGGCGATGGTTGCGTAGCCTTTCGCACGCAGCAGCCGCTCGATGGACGTGCGCCATGCTTGCGTCATCGTCGACGATCGCAACCCTGCCTGCAGTGGTATGCATGAGCGTGGGCCAGTGACTGCTGAGTTGGTTTTCGCACGGAAGGCATCCCACGATCGGGCTGCCGCATATAGCCTAGGGTGGGCCGGTGCGCGTCGGTACTGTCCTTTGGTGCGGACCCGCACCAAAGGACAGCGTGGCAAGAATGTTGTCGGTGTCCGCGGCGGGTGAACACGAGCGACTTCTAGCGCTGGAATGCCGTCGCCAGCAGTGCGACTACTCCCAGGGCCGCGACGAGCACCGCCACCCACTGCGACAGCGAAGGCGGCGCAGCGTAGTACGCGCGCATGCGCTTCAATTGCTGCCGATGCAGCGCGGCCGCCAGCCCGAGCGACAGGAGGCCGATGATGATCATCATGGTGCCGACGGCGGGGGCGCCAAACACGCGTCCGGGATGCCGCACCGGATCCTATCGCGAGCAACGAGACGCCCAGGCAGTCGCGCTCGTTGCCGTGCGCGCGTCATCACAGCCTCGACGGCCGCAATGAGTCCACACGCGCAGCTTGCCGCGATAAACCAAGCCGGCTGTCAGTGCCGCTGCGCGGCCGAACTGAAACCCGGCGTCGGCCGGTCGTGCGCGCTCACCAGCCCCAGATGCTCGGCGAGCGAGACCAGCTCGGCGAACGACGCCACCTGGAGCTTCTCCATGAGGTTGTGGCGGTGCCACTTGATCGTGCGCTCGGCAGTGCCGAGGTCTGCGGCGATTTGTTTGTTCAGCTTGCCCCGCACGACCGCATCGAACACTATGCGTTCCCGCGGCGTCAGGGCGTCGACGCGCGCACGCAGCGCGTCGTGTTGCCGGCGCCCGTCACGCTCGGCGCAATCGCGCGCGATGGCGCGCTCGATGGCCGAGAACAGCACGCCTGAGTCGACCGGCTTGCTGAGGAAATCTTCGGCGCCGGCCTTGATAGCCAACACGCTGGTGGGGATGTCGCCGTGACCGGACACGAACACCACGGGAAGTGTGCGCTGTGCAAGCCGCTGCTGCAGCTGCAACCCGCTAAGCCCCGGCATGCGCAGGTCGAGCAGCAGGCAGCCGGGTTCGTCGAGCTCGGCGGTCGCGAGGAACTGCCCCGCCGATTCGTACAGCACCACGCCATATCCGGCAACCGACAGCAACCGTGCCGCCGACGTGCGCCACGACGCGTCGTCGTCGACGACGTGGACCGTGCCTGAGGTCGCCGTCATGCGCGTGATGCAGCGTCTCTTCGATCGTTCCGTTCAGGTCCATGTCGCGCACTTCGAAGGGAGTCTTGCGCAGCAACTTGCGGATGCGCTCGATGATGTCGCTCGCGCGCTGATCGTCGCGCTGGATGTCGGCCAGGATGTGCGCCACCTCCTGCAGTCGTGGCGGATCGGCCTTGATCGGGATCTCCGCAGCGCCGGCATTGTTGCGGATCGCGCCCAGTGGCTGGTTGAGCTCGTGGGCGATCGACGCCGACATCTCTCCCAATGCCACGCGCCGGTTCATGTGCGCCACTTCGAGGTAGCGCGCCTGCGACTCCAACTCGGCGGCGCGGCGGCGCCGGAGCTGGACGATGAGCGCCCCGATCAACGCGGCCTGCACCGCGATGAGGGCCACCGTGACGGTGATCTCCCGCTGGTACTGACGCCACAGGGGCCGGTCGGCGAACCGGATGTCGCAGCCGTCGGGAAGAAGCCGCTCATCGAGCGACCAGCGCTGCAACGCCCGCGCATCCGCAACACATCGGTTCGGCGCTGCGAGCACGGTGCGGCTCGGGTCCAGAGGTCCGCCCGCCAGCGTGCGGCGTACCTGGTCGCCAATGAGCCGTCCCCTGCTCTCATACGATGCGACGCTGCCGGCGACTGCACCGATGCCCAGCATCGATTCGGCAGCACCATAGACGGGCGCGCGGGACGTCTTGACGAGGGCACGCAGCAGTTCGTGCGGCTCGTAAGGGCGACCGTCGCCGTCGCGGAACTGCGCCAGATAAATGACGATGCTGTCCGGCGGCTCCGCAGCGACTCGGGCAAGCAGTTCCGGCAGCGGCAGTCCGGAAAGGAATTCCACCGCGACCCGCTGGTCCAGCTTCGCGAGCGCTGCTCGCGCCTGCTGTTCTGCTCTTTTGTCGACCTCGGCCACTCCGGAGACCACTACGATGCGACGAGCGCCAGGCTGCAGGCGGCGGGCGATGTCGATGGTTCCAGCCGCGTCCAAGATGGAGAGGACGGCGGATGCGCCGGCCGGAAGGGCTGAGGGGTTGAATTCGTAACCCAGGAAGCCCACGAACACCACTCGTGCGCCGGGCCAGATCTGCGCGCCATGCCGCTCGAAGAAATCGAGTGCTATTCGTGACACCGCCACGACCACGTTGATGCGCAGCGCGCCGTACTTCTTGGCGAGCAGCGCCGCAAGCTCGGGCTCTGCTGTTTCCATGGCGAAACGCTGTGAATCGAGCGATTCGAAGAAGAACTGGATCCGGCCGCTGGTTTCGTTCGCGAGGCTCGCGCGCATGGCCTTATCCATTGCCAGAAAGGGCGGAAGATAAGCGTCGAGGCCGTAGAGCATCAGCACGCGCGCCTCTTCCTCGGCGGCACGCAGTGGCCCCGAGACGCAACACAGCAGAAGCGCCGTGCTCAGCGCCTGCAACGGACCCATTGTGCGCGTCTTCGATCCCTACAGCGTCATGGCTCTTGCTTTGGCGTTGCCGCGTCACGACAGATACAAAGAACTTGACCTGCCCTCTGAACTTGATCCGCCGGCTCGTTGATCCGGCTTGGGCGCGAAGTCCGGAGCCAAAGCTGCAGCGACCCTTGATCAAGATCAAGTACGAGGGTGCATCCTGCCCAAGCTGCGTGGCTCGTCGCTGAATCTTCATACGGCAGGCAACTCGTCTCTGGCTTCACGAAGCGGGACACTCGCGCCAAGCGGCCCATGCATTCGATGCAGAGGCGGCGTTCCGGAATATCTGATGGGACCTCGATGATGTTATTGCGGACGCCCGAGGGACACTCGCGCTGCCGGCAGGGCAATCGTGCAGCCGCGCGGATGGTTGGGTCGCAGTGTGCGCGTGATCTGCGTCGGCGAGCTTGCTGATCGCCATCCAGGCCGGCTGCTGTGTTGCATCGCGTGGTGGACGCTGCAGTTCGAAAAGACCTGCACCTCGACGCTAACGCTCGTCTGACGGCCGAAACAGACATTGAGTGCTGATCGAATGTCGGCTCTTTCGCTATTTAGCCGCAATCGTCTATCCCCGATACGACGTGCAGCAGCTATCGTTCATTCGTTGTCAACTTCACAAGGGCAGCGCTGCAATGACAGCCAATCTGAGTTCAGACTTTTGAAGTTCTTCCAAGCGCCCAAATCAGCCGAGCATCTTGGGGGCAACGATGGGGCAAGTCGGTTTCATTTCGATCGTTTTTCACTCTAGAGTTCGATTCCCGCCGCCTCCACCAACGGTTCTCTGTGGACCAGCTTGGATCTCAAATCGCTCTTAAGCGACGAAAGCAGCGGGCCGCGACCGCGTGATCGTCGCCACTCTCAACTGTTGCAGAGCCCAGTCAGCGCTTCGGACGTGCCGTGACGTTCACGTGTACCCGGCGGCGAGCCATGCTCGATGACGACCGACACGTACAGCATCCGGTGGCGTTGGAACGACCATGCGCCAGGTCAGGACGGCGACCCAGTTTCCGGCTGTCGGTTGATCTGTCTCATCGTCGGGCCGGCCGGTCGCTTGCACAATCGGCACGTTCGGCGCGTTGTGCGCGCGGCCGATCGGCGACCGCGGTGCCGCCGGGCGGTGGAGGAGACATGGCAATGAAGGCCTTGAGCGGCGTCGACGCGGCGTTCTTGCACCTGGAGACCCCGCAGACACCGATGCACGTCGCATCGTTGAGTCTGTTCGACCTGCCTGCAGGCTACCGCGGCCACTTCCACGCCGAGGTCAAGCGTGAGTTGGCGAAGCGGCTGCCCCTGGTGCCGATCTTCCGCCGCAAGCTCGCGCCGATGCCCCTGCAGTTCGCCAATCCGGTGTGGGTCGACGACGATGTCGACTTCGACTACCACGTGCAGCACATGACGCTGCCCGCGCCCGGAACGTTCGCTCAGTTCGAGGACTGTGCCGCGCGGCTGCACGCCGAGTTGCTGGACCGCGGCCGCCCGCTGTGGCGCCTGTGCGTCATCGATGGGCTGGAAAGCGGCCAGGTGGGCTACTACCTCAAGGCCCACCACGCAGTGCTCGACGGCGAGGCCGGCGTGCTGCTGGCGCGCACGCTGTTCGACACGACGCCGCGGCCGGCTCCGGTGCGGGGCGTGCGGCGGGGCCGCGCAGTGCCCGCCGGCGAGCACCCGGGGGTCGTCGAGCTGGCGGCGGCGGCGCTGCGGCACGACGCCGGCCAGTACATCAAGCTGGTGCGCCACCTGCCCGATGTCGTGCGCACGCTGGCAGGCATGTTCGGCGGCTCTCGAGGAAATGTGGCTCGACCCCGAGGGCGCTCAGAGAGCGCCGGTGGTGGCGCGCTGGGCCAGAACTTCGTGCTCGGCCCGCGCACCCCGCTGAACGTGCAGATCACCGCCGAGCGCGGCTTCGCGGCGCTGTCGCTGCCGCTGGCCACGCTGCATGCGCTGGCCGAGGCACACGCCGTCACGCTCAACGACGTCGTGCTCGCGCTGTGCAGCGGTGCCCTGCGCCGCTACCTGGCGGACCACGGTGGCATCCCGAAGAAGCCGCTCACGGCGGCAATGCCGATCTCGTTGCGCGAGGCCGGCGACACCGAATACACGATCCGCGCGACGATGCCCCTCGTCAACTTGCAGACGCACATCGCCGACCCACTGCGGCGACTGCGCGCCATCCACGAGGCCGCCGGTGCGGTGAAGGCGATGGTCCGGCAGGCCAAAGGCATGGTGCCCATGGACTTCCCGTCGATCGGCGTGCCGTGGTTGCTGCACGGGCTTGCCGCGCTGTACGGACGCTCGCACGTCGCCGACGTGATGCCGCCGCTGGCCAACGTCGTGATCTCGAACATACGCGGACCCGAGGTGCCGCTGTACGCCGCGGGTGCGCGCATGAGCACGTACTACCCGATGTCGATCGTCGACCATGGCCTCGGGCTGAACATCACCGTGATGAGCTACGCCGGTGCGCTGGGCTTCGGCTTCACGACCGCACGCGCGGCCGTCGCCGAGCCGCACCTGCTGACGCAGGCGCTGGCTGCGGCCTGTGACGAACTGGCCGCGAAGCCGCAGCGCGCGCGGGGGGCACGCCGCGCCGCCTGACGCAACCGTTCCGACCACCACCAAGGGGTACGACGATGAAGCAAGCACGACCCGACCGCCAGGCCTACCTCGTGGGCGGAGGCATCGCCTCGCTCGCCGCGGCGGTCTACCTCGTACGCGACGGGGGGTTCCCCGGCGACCATGTGCACATCATCGAGGAGGCGGATCTCGGTGGCAGCCTTGACGCCGCCGGCTCCGCGCCGCAGGGCTATTCGATGCGCGGCAGTCGCATGTACGGCCCGGCCTACGTGCTGATGTACGAGCTGCTGAGCCGCGTCCCGTCGCTCGACGACCCGGCCAAGTCGGTGACGCAGGACACGCTCGAGTTCTGGGCGCAGTCGCCGTGGGACGACAAGGCACGGCTCGTCGAGCAGCGCCACGTCGTCGACGCGGCCTCGTTCGGCCTCAGCAACAAGGACCGCGTCGACCTCATCGCGCTGATGCTGCGCAGCGAGGAGGCGCTCGGCGCGAAGCGCATCGAGGAATGTTTCGACGCGCACTTCCTGGCGAGCAACTTCTGGTTCATGTGGAGCAGCGTGTTCGGCTTCGAGACCTGGCACAGCGCGGCCGAACTGCGGCGTTATCTGCTGCGTTTCCTGCGCCTGTTCCCGGAGCTCGTGTCGCTGAAGATCGTGCAGTCTACGCGCTACAACGCGCGCGACTCGATCGTGCGCCCGCTCGTGCGCTGGCTCGAGCAGCAGGGCGTGCGCTTCGACATCGGGATGCAGGTCACCGATCTCGACTTTGAAATACTCGGTGACAGCCGCAAGGCCGTGCGCTGCATTCGCGCGCGGCGCGACGCTGCCGTCGCCGAGATCGAGGTCGCGACGGAAGACTTCGTGATCGTGACGCTGGGTTCGATGACGGCCGATTCGAGCGTCGGCTCGATGACCTCGCCGCCGGCGGGGCCGGTTCGCAGGAGCGGCGCCTGGCCGCTGTGGCAGCGCCTCGCCGCCAAGGATGCGACCTTCGGTCGACCGGCCGTGTTCTGCGGCGACGTCGAGCGCACGAAGTGGGTGACCTTCACCGTCACGCACGCCGACGACCGCTTCGTGCGTCGCGTCGAGCGTTTCACCGGCAGCCCGGCCGGGCAGGGCGGGCTCGTGACGCTGAAGGATTCGAGCTGGCGGCTGACGTTCCACGTCTATCACCCGCCGGCTTATGCCGGGCAGCCGCCCGGAACGCACGTCTGGTGGGGCTACGGGCTCTTCGCCGAACGCCCCGGCGACTTCGTGAAGAAGACGATGACCGCGTGCAGCGGCGCCGAGATCCTGACCGAGCTGATCTCGCACCTCGGCTGGCAGGACGAGCTTGCTGCGCTGCTGGACGGCGCGAACTGCGTGCCGTGCCTGCTGCCGTACACGACGAGCCAGTTCATGCCGCGCGCGCCTGGTGACCGCCCACCGGTCGTGCCGCCGGGTACCGCGAACCTGGCTTTCGTCGGCCAGTACTGCGAGATCCCCGACAACGTCGTCTACACGGTCGAGTACTCGGTCCAATCTGCGGCGTTGGCCGTCGCGACGCTGCTCGGCGTGCCGCAGGTCGTGCCGCCCGCCTACAAGGGGCTTGAGCACCCGAACGCGCTGATCGGTGCGATCAGGCGCATTCTCGAGTAGGCGCGCCGGCTCTTTGCTTCGAAACTGTCCCGAGAGAGAGGTCGACGATGGCCCTGCACAAGATGGATGCCGTGGATGCGGCGTGGTACCACATGGACGGCCGCGCGAACCTGGCGATGGTGACGAGCGTCGCGTTGACGGACCGCCCGCTGGATTTCGAGAAGGTCAAGGCGCTGTATGACGTGCGTTTGAAGGGTTATGCACGCTTCCGCCAGCGTGTCGTCGAGCGCGGTTTCCCGATCCCGGTGCCGCACTGGGAAGACATGCCGGACTTCGACATGGGCCAGCACCTGCACCACGTGGCGCTGCCCGAGCCGCGGGACCAGCACGCGCTCGAGCGGCTGCTGTCGGACATCGTCAGTACGCCGCTGGACCAGCTGCAGCCGCTGTGGCAGGTGCAGGTGATCGACGGCGTCGGCACCGGCAGCGCGCTCGTCACGCGCTTCCACCACTGCATCGGCGACGGCACCGCGATGACGGCGTTGTCGATGAAGCTCTACGACCTCGCACCTGACGCGCCGCTCGAGCCGCCGCACGCCGAGGAGGTGAAGTCGCGGCACGGCGACAAGGGTTGGCTCGACTCGGCGGTCAAGGTGCTGGGCAGCTCGGCGCATGCCGTGGCGGCGGCCGCGAACGCGGCGCTCGACGCGGCCAGCCACCCGCAGCCGCTGATCGACAAGGCCGCGATGATCGCCGGCGGCGCCGGGATGCTGCTCGCCGAGCTGCTCAAGAGGGACGATCCGCCGTCTCCGTTCAAGGGCGAGTTCGCGCTGGCCAAGCGCGTCGCGTGGTCGGAGCCGGTGGCGATCGCGGACGTCAAGGCCATCGGCCGCCTCGCCGACGCGAAGGTGAACGACGTGCTCGTCGCCGGCATGACCGGCGCACTGCGGGCCTACCTCAAGCGCCGCGGCGTCAAGGTCACGCGCACGACGCTGCGCGCGATGGTCCCGGTGGATCTGCGCCCGCCGGAGCGCGCGCTTGAGCTGGGCAACGACTTCGGGCTCGTGATCCTCGAACTCGCGATCGGTGCGACGACGCCGCTCGAGCGGCTGCGCGTGACCAAGGCGCATATGGACGCACTGAAGCGCTCGCCGGAACCCGTGGCGATGCGGCTGCTGTTCGAGATCTTCGGCCGCGTGCCGAAGGCCGTTCAGGACATCCCGTCGTCGATGCTCGGCAGCAAGGCGAGCCTGGTGATGACCAATGTCATGGGCGCGCCGCAGACGTTGTACGTGGCTGGGGTGCCGATCGAACGGGTGATGTTCTGGGTGCCGCACCCCGGCGAGACCCTGGGCATGGGCGTCAGCATACTCAGCTACCGCGGCTATGCGACGCTGGCCATCGTCGCCGACGCGCGCCTCGTGCCCGACCCCGAGACGATCACGCGCGCTTTCCAGCGCGAGTTCGTGACGATGCTCTCCGCGGCCCGCCACGCCGGTGGCGTGCCCGCTGCGGCGGCGAGCAAGGTGCGTGCGAAGAAGGCCGCGGCCGGCAAGGTCGCCGCGCGAAAGGCGACGGCGCGCAGCGCGAGGGCCACTGCCACGAAGAAGCGCATCGCGCGCGCATAGCACAGCGCGCCCCGCGGTTGGCCTACGGCCGGGCCGCGCACCCGACTCGCTGATGAAGTTCCTGAAGACCCTGTAGCTAAGACCTGCCCTCCCGGGTCGTGCTCATCCCGGCACCTCGCTTCATGGGCGGGTGTCGCAAGCAAATGGTGCGCGCGGTGCGCGGAGACTCGTGAATACGGAGGGACTTGACGACTCCGCTCTCCGCCAGTTAGAGGACGTCCTGTCGGTGCTACGGCTCACTCGCCGATTTCGACGAGCTGATCAGGCAGGCCCATGCGCGCGGCATCGGGGTGATCATTGACTATGTGATGAACCACAGCGCGGCGCAGAACCCGTTGTTCCTCAACTCGAAGTCGGCAACCTCGAACGCCTACCGCGACTGGTACGTCTGGTCCGCCACCAAGCCGACGGGCTGGAGCATCTACGGCAACGACCCTTGGTACTACGGTGGCACCGGCTACTACTTTGCCGGTTTCTGGGACCAGATGCCCGAGTTCAATCTGCGCAATGCCGACGCCCTCGCCTACCACCAGAACAACCTGCGGTACTGGCTCAACCGCGGGGCCGACGGTTTTCGCTTCGACGCGGTCGGCAATCTGGTCGAAAACGGTGCGAACGCCTGGGAAGGCCAGCCCGATGACTACACGATCATGAGCAATGTGCGCGGCCTGCTCGACGGCTATGCGCAGCGCTACATGGTCTGCGAGGGGCCAGTCAATCCGATCGGCTTCTCGGTCGCCTGCTGCAGCGCCTTCGCCTTCGGCCATGACTATGACATCGTGAATGCCGCCAAGGGCAGCAGTTCCGCCATCCAAGCCGTCGCCAGCTATTTCAGCTCGGCCGCGCCAGGCATGGCGACAATGGTGTCGAACCACGACAGCTTCGCCGGCGACCGCCTCTACGACCAGGTCGGCGGCGATCTCGCGCAGTACCAGCTTGCGGCGGCTACCTATCTGCTGCAGCCGGGCACACCGTTCATCTACTACGGCGAGGAAATCGGCATGGCCGGCGGTATGGGCCTGTCGGGCGACTGGAAGCTGCGCACGCCGATGAGCTGGACGAACAGCACGAGCGATGCCGGTTTTACGACTGGCACGCCGTTCCGCGCCCTCTCCTCGAACGTGGCCAGCTACAACGTTGCAGCCGAGCAGTCCGATTCGACGTCCTTGCTCGGCTTCTACAAGGCACTGATCGCGGGTGCGCAAGGTCCAGCCGTCACTCGCGCAGGGCGACTACGTCGATCCGCAGGTCACGGGCAGCGCGATGAGTTTCCAGCGCGTGCTCGGCAACGAGCGCTCGCTCGTGCTGATCAACTACGGGACGAGCGCGGTCACGCTGAACCTCGCGAACCTGCCGGCCAAGGCCGTCTTCACGCCGGGCTACCCGACCTTGGGCAGCGACATCGGCGCGGACGGCAACGGACAAGCGAGCACGCTGGTGCCGGCGCAGACGGTGCGCGTCTACGTCTTCCGGAGCTGAGCCCGCCCGTGAGATGCGCGCGTAGCGAGCGTTCCGCGCGGATCTCGTCGCCGTGCGTCGCCCGAAATCGGCGACGACCTACTTGTTGAACGCCGCGCTGCGCGTTCGCAGGCAAGATTGAAGGCCCGCGTTCAGGCGGACCTGCTCATCGCTGGACGGTCCATGCGTCTACCGCAAGCTGACCGGGACGGTCGTCCAGTTGTACGTGACCTCGACAGCGAACGATCCCGAGATTCACCGCCACGCGGCAGCAATTGATGCCGCGTGACCTTCACGTCACGTCAGGAAGCTATCCGCCGACGATGATGATGCCGCGCTCGGCCGCTGGGTTGCTGGCCGCGGAACCGCGCGAAACGCCAAGCGCGTTCAGGACCTGATAGTCGGCTTGACCCAAGGATTCGGCCCATGGCCGCGGGTGCGGCGGCGGGCACAGTTCGTCCCCCGGTTCAAGCCGAGTTGCTGCCGAGTGGGTGGCCTGCAGTTCCGCATTGCTGGTGCTCGGCGGCCAGCCCGGATGCCATCCCGGTGGATGCGTGCCGCACCCGTCGACGGCGGCTCTGATTGCGAACGACATATTGAACTCCTGACAAGATGGGGTGGGGAGCGCGTGTGCATTGATGCCACGTCGCCAAGGCGATTTCACCGCTGCTGCACAAACCTGCCTAGAAAGGTCGTCTCCTAGCTGGGAGGAGACCGAATGGGAGGAGTCCGAACAGGCGAGCCCGGTGGGGCGGCCAACCGATGGCTTGCACGCGCTGCTCACTTCGAGACTGTGGTTGTTCGCGGTCTCCACGAACGGCTGCTTCGGAGATTGTCGCAGCGTCGCGGCTGCGCCTGCCTCGACGGATCTCCGCTTCACTCTGGCAACGGTCATAGCGAGCGTCGCCCTTGGGAGCAGGTGACCCGAGTGGTAATGGCCGCCACTACGCATTCGCGGGTGTTCTGCGAGCGGTCGTCCAAGTTGTTGGGCCGCTGGACCGGCACGTCGGATGCCAGGACCCGACCCTGAGCCGGCGGTGGTCATTGATTCGCGGGACCGGGCCCAACGCGTCTTCCGTCCTGTCTTCTCATACGTGCCCACCAGTTCTGCGACGGCGAGCGTATGCCCCTGCCACGCGGACAATCAGATGCCGGGATGCCGGATACTCGGCCCTTGTTGATCGCGCGAATCCCGGACCTTGATCGAGACGCCGGCCGATCAACTCGCCCTGCACGGAGAAGTCCTTGAATCGACTGCGCGATGTCATTGGCCGAACAATGCTCTTCCCGGCGCTACGCCTGATGCGTGCACAAATGCAGCGGATTTCGGACCCGGTGCGCCTGCGCGAGTTGGCTGCGCGACTGGATGCGCTGGGTGCCCCGCACCCCGATGCGCAGACGGAGCCTGTCCTGGTCGGTACCGCTCCCGCTCTCTGGATCGACGTGAAGGGTGTGCTGGATGACGCCGTGGTGCTCTACCTCCACGGTGGCGCCTTCATTGCCGAAACGCCCACGTTTCATGGAGCCCTGTTGGCGCGTATTTGCCAGGAGGCCCGCGCACGCGGATTGATGGTTAGTTATCGGCTTTCGCCTGAGCACCGCTATCCCGCGGCGCTGGACGACTGCATTGGCGCCTATCGCTGGCTGCTCGATCGGGGGTACGAGGCGAGCCGCATCATCGTGGCCGGAGACTCGGCGGGTGGCAACCTCACGCTGGCGCTGCTCTTGCGCGCGCGCGACGAAGGACTGCCTCTACCGTCGGGCGCGGTGGCACTGTCGCCGGTTGCCGATTTCACTTTCAGCGGCGACTCGGTACGGCGCAACGACGGCGTCGACGACATGTTCAGCGCCGCCCTGATGGACGCGCTGGTGCCGATCTACCTCGCACAGCCCGATCTGCGCACCCATCCGCACGTGTCACCGGTGTTCGGTGACTACGCCGGCATGCCGCCGCTGCTGCTGATCGTGGGCAGCACCGAGCTGTTGCTCGACGACTCGGTCCGCGTGGCGCACCGTTGCCCGAGCGCGCAACTGCTCGTATGGCATGGCATGCCGCACGTGTTCCCTGCCTTCGGGTTCCTGCCGGAAGCGCGCGAGGCGACGCAGCGCATCGGTCGGTTCGTGCGCGGATGCGTGGCAGGCGAAATCGAGCGGCAGGCCGCTGCCAAAGTGCACGCTGACGACGTCAAAGCGGAACACACCGCGCCGGTCGGACCTGCGCCGCAACGCGTACCGCGGTACTTTGCGCCCGAGGCTTGGCTGTATCTCGCATTGGCGGTCGGAACGGGATTGATGTCGCTGGCTCTGCTTGCCGGCTGGCTTGGGCGCGCACCAGTGCTTGGAGATCCTGTTCTCTGGGCAACCACGGCGGTAGTGGCCGTGTTCATGCTGGTCGAAAGGGGATCGCTCGGTTGGCCCAGCGTTGCGTGGTGCCTCGCCGCCACCTTGCTGTTGGGGCCGGGCTGCGGGCTTTCCGTATTCCTGTTCTTGCGCGTTTCGAACGACACAGGCGGTGCGAGACCTGCATTCGCCCGCTCGACGCGGCGCTTGCGCCGACTGGATCGGTAACATCTCGAGCGACGCGCGAGACCTACGTGGAGTCGGAGTGCACCGATCTGGCGAGTTCATCGACTGTACTGCTTGGACATTGGCGGAAGGCAATGACCGATGAGCCGCTACGCAACACGCGCTGGCTGGCATTTCCCAGCGCGCGCGATACCCGATGCCGGCGGCGTCAACTTCTGCATCTTCTCTCGCGACGCCGCGGCGGCCGAGCTGCGCCTGTTCGAGACCGCGGACAGCGACGTGCCGTCGGAGGTGATCGCACTCGATCCAGACGTTCACCGTACCTTTTTCTTCCGGCACGTCTACGTCGAAGCTGTCGGACCCGGCTTGCACTACTCCTGGCGCGTCGCCGGTAAAGGGCAGACGCTCGATTCGACGCTCGAACTGCTCGATCCCTGGGCGCGGGCGGTCAGCGATCATTTGCCGCGAGAACACCTCGTGGCAAGCCGACAATCAAGAAACGTAGACCTGGGAAGACCTGGGTGCGTCGCTGCCACTGAACCGTAGCGAGCCAGAGAAAGCCGGAGGAAGAGCGCAACTCAATGCAAGCAGTCGAAGGGTACGGGCGTTGCACCGCATGTCGAACAATTTATTTCTCGCCGCGGGACTTGAAATTTGAGAGTGGCGCGCGCCGCGGGATGAATTTGGGCACTGGAGACTCTCATTCGTCAGCTCGCGAAGGCGTACTCGTCGAGATGGCGGGACTGAAGATGGCGGGACTCAAGCGC
>DATJUX010000001.1:0-36128 GCA_035502095.1 Burkholderiaceae bacterium | reverse complement strand
ACCGGGTTGTTTGGCTCAATGTAGTCGTCGAGACACTCAGGCAGCAGCGTGACTTGGGTTCGGTCCTCGCCTTCGACGAATCGCTTCATCGTCTGCTCCGTCATCGCGACGATCTGATCTTGCCAGGCCATCATTGCAGGGTGTTTTCACACGACCTCGGCCACAAGCGGACGCCGACGGCCGTCCGCAATGCGGTGCCCCAGCTCGTTCGCACCGCTATCTACGCTCGGTGACTTCCAGCGAGGAAGGGACGATCTAGGGTATCGAGGATGTGGGCGTCGCGGATGCCGGTGCGGTTGAGCATCGCTACGCTGGCGCGGCCGACGTGCGGATAGACGCGCACTTCACAGTAGTAGCCCGCCCCACCGCCCGCATGAGCAAACCAAAGCTCGTCGTCGAGCCTTCCCATGAACCACCCGAGGCTTCTAGCGGGTCCAGGAGCCGATGCAGCCGTGAAGAGCATGGCGCGAGTAGTGGGAGACAGGATGTCGTCGCCGCACAGCAGGGCCTGCAGATAGCGCGCGAAACCTTGCGCATTGCCAACCAAGCCGCCATAGGCATCACCGTTGACATTGAGGCTGCGGAACTGGACCCATCGCCCCACGTTGCCTTCGACCAAGTGATTCCGATCGATGAAGAAGCCGAGCACAAGGTTCAGCAACCCAAGGCGCTGAAGCGTCCCATGCGCGTGAACCTGGGGCCGGGGAATGTCGAACGCGAGAGATTCGCCGTCGCGCAGACGTAGCGGTCGAAGCAGTTGCCGTTGCACGTACTCAGCGTATGGCTGGCCAGAGACCTCCTCAATCAACTCTCCGAGCACCAGGTAGCCGATGTTCGAGTAGGCATAGCGCGCGCCTGGTGTCCAGATCGGGCGCCCGTGTGCGCGCATGACATCTTCAACAAATCGTGTGCGGTCGAAGGCGGCTTCCTCTTCGACGAGGTGCACCCAGCGCAACGGGTTGGGGTTGGCGAAACCACCCGTATGCAGCAATGCCTGCCGGATGGTCGCGTTGCCGATCTGTGGCCAGCGCTCGAGGTACATCGCGATCGGGTGGTCGAGTTCAATGCGGCGCTTTTCGGCCAGTCGAAGTATCGCCGCGGCCGTCAAGGTTTTGGTGACGGAGTAGGAGTTGAACGTCGTGTACTCGGTAACTGCACGCTGCGCACACAGGTCCGCCAAGCCGCCGTGGTAGTTAAACAGCACCGCATCGGCCGACACGAACGCGTATTGCAGTCCCGGCGTGGCTCGGTCGGCGATCATCGCGTCGAGCAAGCGCCTCGTGGCCAGCTCAGTTGCGGGTGGTTCGGAGTTCGCCATGACCGTGATCATCGCCGCATAGCGCCAAACGATGGCAGCCGCACTTCAAACATTGCGGTCCGCGACCCGGTCGCACGGGCGACACACGCCGGGGTTAGGACTTAAGGACTCGCTCAGGAGCGCCGTTGCGCTGCAGTGGACGGCGGCTTCCCGCTTCGAATTCTTGCGCGCGAAGGGCGGCAACGGGTCGCTATGTAAAGCTATGCATAGACCCCTATGCATAGACCTCAACTATGTGAACTTCCGCGGCGGAGGAACATCGCCGGCTCGTGCGGCGTGGTGCCGTGTGGGCCGGCGGTGTCTTTGCATAGTTACAGCGCCCGCAAGAACTTCCTCAAACGCATCAGGTCGTCGGAGGCGCGGAAGCGCGTGAGCTTGCAGTCCGGTGCTTCGAGGCGAGCCAGCGCTTTTTCCTTCATCGCCAAGTTGGCCTCGACGCGGTGCGTTGTGTTCATACTCTCGTGTCCGAGCCACAGCGCGATGATGTTGAACGGCACGCCCGACTGCAGAAGATGCATTGCGGTCGTGTGCCTCAAGGTGTGCGGAGAGACATGTTTGCCTTTGAGGCTGGGCTGTTCGGTCATCGCTCTGGCAACTGCAAGTGCTAATCGCTGAGCGACGTTGCAGCGTGTCATCGCATGCCCGTCCCGGTTGGGAAGCAGGGGCGCTTCGCGGCGCAGTTGCGGGTTCAGGTGCAACCAAGCGCGCACTTCGCGGACGGTGGACTTCCACAGCGGCACGGAGCGCTGTTTGCGCCCCTTGCCAACGGTCCGCGATGACGTGTCCATCGAACATGGCGGGCCAGGCTGCGCAACGAGTAAGCCGGACTGCGCAGGTCGAAACCGAGGCGCCGCCGTTCCTCGAGGTAACGCTCCACGAGCGCGGCAAGACCGGTACTCATGCGGCGCTCCCGGGCCACGGCAGTGCTACTTCGATGAGGTTGCGACTGTCGAGCTTCGCGTACACGAGCGCGGTGTTTAGCGACCGATGGCGCAGAACGTCGGCCACCTCTTTGAGCGAGGAGCCTCCCGCCAGCAAGCGGGTGGCCATCGTGTGTCGTAGCAGGTGCGAACGCGTGTAAGGCAAGCCGGCGCGTGCATAGGCCTGTCGGATCGTCTTGCGCACCAGATCCGGCCCGATCGGTTGCTCGCGCGGTGTCATGTGTCGCGCGAACACCATGCGATGCCGGGTCTTGGGGCGTTCCTTGCGCAGATACGCGGCAATCGCTTGACCAGTGGCCGCCGGCAATGGCAAGACGTCCTCGCGACGTCCCTTGGTGTGGCGCAGAGTGACCGTGCCGGCCTGCCAGTCGATATCGTCGAGACTCAAGCGAGCGACTTCACCGCTGCGCAGACCGAGATCGAGCGCACAGCGCACGATCGCATCAGCTCGCCGCATCGACGGACCGATCGAACCGAATGAGGCGATCAGCCTCTCGAGTTCCTCGGGCTTGAGCGTCTTGGGCAGGGACGCCTGTTGCCAGTTCGCCGGATACGACAGGGCGCCGACGAGGGCGTGGACCCGATCGCCCAGCGTGGCGCGCCAGCGGAAGTAGCCGCGCAGCGAAGCCACGACCGTCCCCGCGCTGGCAGGCAACTTGTAGAGCTTGGCTTGCTGGGCATAGAAGCGACGTACGTGCTCGGGCGTGATTGCCGCGATGTCGATCGCATCGTTGCCGAAGCGCGAGCGCAGCAACCGACCGACGACGCGCAGTGCGCCCTTGCGCGTGTTGGGCGCAAGGCCGCGCACTTGCACCATGTACTGGTCGTAGCGGCGCAGTTCTTTGCCGACCGGGCTCGTGTCCTGCGCCTTCGGTGGGATCGCGCCCGCGGCGCGCAGCACGACGAGCAGGTGACCGAGGGCTGCACTTACGCTGCCTCGGTCGTGGGCCGCCACAGTGCAGGTGCAGCGCGGTAGATGCTCGTACAGAAACTCGGCCACGAGCGCTTCGTTGACCGCGGCGAGCTTCCTGTGTGTCCGCCCCCATCCATCGCGACAGATGCGCCACGCCACCGTTGCAGCTGCCGATGTAGCCGGCGGCGTGGCCGCGATCGGTCAAGTACTGCTCGTACGCCGCCGCGTGCACTGCCAGCGGATCGGCGAAGGCGCCGCGTTCGCGGCGATCAGAGCGAGAACGATGCGTGGTGCTCATGGCGGTTTCCCAAAGTGGGAGCGCCACTGCACTCGCCGGCGAAAACTATGTCGAGAACATCACGCCGCTGCCGCTCCGCACGCCGCCTCTGCTCTGACTGTCCACTCTGTTACCAACCCCAACTTCACATAGTTGAGGTCTATGCATAGGGGTCGGTTTCGACCTCTCAACGTCTGGTTTCGGCGCGAGTACTGGAGGATTTCTCTCCGAAATTCACCGCTCGCGCGTCGCTCCAATGCCTCGGTGGGAGCCACGCTGGCCTATGAGTCGAGATGCTGCCCGACGGCGCCTCACTTGCCCGGGCGCAGGAGGTTCACCAGCGGCTTGCCGCGGAGGTCGCGATACACATCGAAATCGGCGTCGATCGAAACGACCGCGCCGATCCGAAGCCGAGCCGCCGCTTCCGCCACCGACGCGTCAGCGAGGTCGAACGGCAGGGCGGCGAAACGCTCGCTGATGGCGAGCACGTTCGCAAGCGTGTTCACTTCAGCGCGATCGACCTCGAGCGCACCGCGCTGAGTCCAGCGCAGGAAGTCGAGCGCGGCTTCGTTGTGCAGCCGACGCGCCAGCAAGGCACACACCTCCGTAAGGACTGCCCAGGTCGTCACGAGGCGCACGTTCTGGTGCTCGCGCAACCAGGTAACCACCGGCGCGTGCCACCGATCGGACGCGTTGAAAAGAGCGATCAGCGGGCCGCTGTCGACCACTGCACGCGCCGGCGTTGGCCGCCGCGTCGCACGTGATCTAGCCACGTCGCCCCCGATGTTTGCGGGCCCAGGCGTCAGTCACGAGTGCCTTGCGCTGCTCGGCCAAGTCGGACGGGCCACGATGGCGCTCGAACAAGTCAGCGCCCAACGCGTAAGCCGACATCTGTTCCGGGGTGCCGTTTGCCAGGTAACTGGCGAGCGCTTCGCGAAGCAGGGCGCTGGCGGGCTTACGCAACGCGGCACTGCGCTGACGCAGCTTTTGCTCGAGCTCCGGCCCGAGCTTGAAGGTCATAGTCATGGTGAGAGGCGTCGCAGCAAGGAGGTAATACTAGCAATATTACCAGACGAAGGCGACACACGCGCTGTTTGTGGTTCGCCTTGCTCCGTCGGAGCGTGCCGTCGGTACCGTGCCGTACCGTGAACCGCGACGATGGCCCAATAACTGCTGGGTCCACGGTAGACCGGCAACGCGCTTTACTACCGAGCGATGGAGTTGATGGGGCGCTGGTCGCGCAGCTCGCGGGGCTATGTCGGGCTGTATCAGTACTTGCCGGAACTCGATGCCGTCTTCGTTCTCGCCGCGCGTAGCCAGAAAGAAGCGGGTTACAGGCGCTGACTTCGATGGGGCGTGAACCGAGTCGCCGGCGAAGAGCTGTGCGGTGAGCGCGGCGGTCGAGTCTTCGTCCGAGCCAGCGTACTCGCCTCAGCAAGGCGGCTCGAACCGATGAATGCGCTCGGTCGTGTAGCGGCTTATTCCGGTTCGTTATTGACGTCTTGAACGTGCTGGGGGCAACGGATTTAGGTGGCGTCGACTTGCCCCCAAAGTTGCCCCCAAGTTTCGCGGCTGTCCCCGGACAAGAATGGATCTTCGTGGTCGACGGCCGAGGAGCGGGACGTTCGCGCCGACAGCTTCGTCCGTCTTGTGAACGGTGCTGGGACGCTGGAGGACGCTAATTCGATTGCGAAATCGCGGAATCGAACTCACGCAAATTGCAACCTGCTGAATCTTGTCCCCTGAACTCCGCCGAAGTCCAACGACGTCCGCAGACGTCCGGATTGGAGGCGGCGGGAATCGAACTCAAGAGTGAAAAGCGAGCGGAGCGAAAGCGAGTTGCCCCCAACGTTGCCCCCCAAACGCTCGGCTGACTTGAGCGCTTGGTGGAACTCCGAGATCTCCTTATCTGCGACGCACTCTGTCGGGCGGCGCACACCGCGTTCTCTCACTTGCGCAGGTAGCCGGCTTGCCGTTCGCATCGCATCGAGCGCCTTGCCCCGGGTTCCCCACTCGACACGCGCGCCGAGGGCCGGCGGTTGACGGATTCCGCACCAAGCTCATAACGGGCGAGGCTCAGGCCTTCCGGGCTGACCGCCGGCTCTCTGCCAACCATCCAGTCGGCCAGCAGATGTCCCGACCCGGCAGCCATCGTCCATCCCAGGGTTCCGTGTCCGCAGGACAGCCACAGCTTGCTGAACGGCGTCGGGCCCACGATCGGCGTGCCGTCCGGCGTCATCGGCCGCAGGCCCGTCCAGAAGGTCGCGCGCGCAACATCGCCGCCGTCGGGAAAAAGATCGCGCACGACGTGTTCGAGCGTCAGCCGCCGTGGCTTGCGCAGCGTGAGGTCGTAGCCGGCAAGCTCCGCGGTGCCGCCCACGCGGATACGATCACCGAGACGCGTGACGGCCACTTTGTGCGTCTCGTCCATCACCGTCGACTCGGGCGCTGCGCGCGCGTCGCTGATCGGCACCGTGATCGAGTAGCCCTTGACCGGGTAAACGGGAAGGCGCAGGCCGAGCGGCGCGAGCAGTAGCGGCGTGTAGCTGCCGAGCGCGACGAGGTAGCGATCGGCCGTCAGCGTGCCGGCATCGGTGTCGACCGCTTCGATATCCGCGCCGGTGCGCACCAGTCGCCTGACATTGACCCCGAAGCGGAAACGCGCGCCGCGTGCTGCGGCGAGCGTCGCGATCTGCTCGGTGAACTTGTGGCAATCGCCGGTCTCGTCACCCGGCAGCAGCAGGCCGCCGACGAATTTGTGCCGGACCCGGTCCAGCGCAGGCTCCTGCCGCACACAACCCGCAACGTCCAGCGCTTGCCAGGAGACGCCGAAGCGTCGCAACACCTCGATGTCGGCAGCCGCCCCGTTGACTTGCGCCGCGGTCCGGAACAGTTGCAGCGTGCCGCGCGTACGCTGGTCGTACTGGATCCCGGTCTCGTTCCTCAGTTCGCGCAAGCAGTCGCGGCTGTACTCGGCGAGCCGCAACATGCGCGCCTTGTTCCGTTCGTACGCCGGCGCATTGCATTGCGCGAGCATGGCGATGCCCCAGCGGATCATCCCAACATCGGGCCTGGGCCGGATGACGAGCGGACGGTGGCGCATGAACAGCCACTTCAGCGCTTTCAGCGCGAGACCCGGCGCCGCCCAGGGCGCTGAATAACCGGGCGACACTTCGCCGGCGTTGGCAAAGCTGGTTTCCAGTGCGGGTCCGGACTGCCGATCGAGCACGGTGACGTCGTGGCCGTCGGCGGCCAGGTAGTAGGCGGCGGTGGTCCCGATGACGCCGCTGCCGAGGATCAGGATCTTCATGCTTCGCTGGTTGCTCGTGATGCGACGACCGGGCCGCCGTTGCCGAGGTAGCGGCGGTGATAGCGGCTGCCCAGGCCGACCAGGATCTCGTAGGCATTGGTGCCCGCCTGCTTCGCGAGCGCGTTGATGTCCTGCTCGTCGTCGAGCAGGTCGAACAGTGCCCCGGGCGCCAGCGCGCTTTCGGGAAGCTCCGTTACATCGACCGTGATGGTGTCCATCGAGACCCGGCCCACTTGCGGTACCTCCCGCCGCTGGAAGCGCACGCGCGCGTGGTTGCTCAGGCTGCGTAGATAGCCGTCCGCATAGCCGGCCGACAGCGTCGCGATGCGCGAGCGGCGCGCTGCCCGCCACGTGTGGTTGTATCCGACGGCCGTGCCGCACTCGACTTCGCGACATTGGATCAGCCGCGCCTGCAGATGCACGACTGCACGCATCGGATTGGCGCCGGGCGCCGGAGCTACGCCGTACAACGCCGCCCCGGGCCGCACCAGATTGAAGTGGAATGGACTGCCAAGGAAGATTCCCGACGAGTTGGCAAGGCTTGCGCGCAACCCGGGAAAGCGCTCGCGCAGCGCGATGAAGCTGTTCAGTTGGCGTGCGTTCACGGAATTGGCGGGCTCTTCGGCCGACACCAGGTGGCTGAGCAGCAGGCAAGGGCGCAGCTGCTGCAGTCGCTCGGGTTGCGCGCGCAGGCGCATGGCGTCTTGCGGGGACAGGCCGAGACGTGCCATGCCGGTATCGAACTGCAGCGCCGCTTCGAGGACACGTCCGGTGCGCCGCGCGAGTGACCGCCAGCGCTCGATCTGATGCAGGTCGTTCAGCACAGGAACCAGCCCGTGAGCGAGACACGCCTGCTCGGCGCCCGGCAGCGGTCCTTGCAGCACGTAGACGAGCGCGTTCGGCGGCAACGCGGCGCGCAGGTTCACGCCTTCGTCGACCAGCGCAACGAAAAATTCGCGACAGCCCGCCCGGTACAGCGCCAGCGCGACCGGGGCCGCGCCGAGACCGTAGGCGTTCGCCTTGACCACCGCTGCGCAGGCCGCGGGACGCACGCGCGCTGCCAGCAGACGCCAGTTGGCGCAGATCGCATCGAGGTCGATGGTCAGCAGCGCCGGCACGGCCGCTTCCGAAAGGCTCATTTCGCGGCGCGCCCGGGTGCGCTCGTTGTTGCGGATTCGTCGATCCGCGTACGACCCTCTCCACGCCGGCGGGCCAGCGCCAGTTCAGCGATTGCAACGAACCACGCAATGCCGAATCCCAGCGCTTCGTCGTTGAAGTCGTAGGCAGGGTGGTGCAGCGGAGGGTCGCCGGATGCACCTCGACCTTGACCTAGCCACAGATACGCACCTGGTCGCTCGCGCAGCATGAACGCGAAGTCCTCGGCCGTGAACGCGGGCCGTTGGGCCACAGCGGTCCGCAACCCGACGGACGCTGCCGCGTGCAGTGCGCACTCGACCTCGGCGGCCGTGTTGATCGTGGCCGGGTAGTAACGCACGTAGCTGACGTCGATGTCCGTGCCGCTCGCGTGCGCGACGCCCTGCGCGACCTGGCGCAGCGCGGCCTCGATCGTGTCCTGCACGTCCACATCGAAGGTGCGTACCGTGCCGGTCAGTTCGACATGCGCGGGCAGTACGTTGTGCGAGTCGCCGCCCGCGATGCGTGTCACTGAAAGCACGGCCGTCGCATTCGGATCGATCCGCCGCGACACCAGCGTGTTGAGGTGGGTCACGAGTTCGCTCGCCGCGAGGATTGCATCCGGCGTGCGCTGCGGCTGCGCGGCGTGGCCGCCGCGGCCGCGAACGGTGATGTCGAAGCGGTCGGCGGCCGCCATCATCGGCCCCGGACGCGTTTGCGCGCTACCCAGCGGCAGGTCGGGCCAGTTATGCAGCGCGTACACCGCATCGCAGGCGAAGCGCTCGAACAGTCCGTCCTGGACCATCGCACGCGCGCCGCCGCGTCCTTCTTCGGCGGGCTGGAAGATGAAGTGCACGGTGCCGTCAAAGCGGCGCGACCGGGCAAGATGGCGCGCCGCGCCGAGCAGGATGGCGGTATGACCGTCATGCCCGCACCCGTGGTGCACGCCCGCCACCGTGCTGATGTGGGCGCGTTCGCCTTGCTCGACGATCGGCAGGGCGTCCATGTCGGCGCGCAGCCCGACCGTCGCGCCGCTGCTGCCGTTGCGCAGCACGCCCACTACGCCGGTGCCGCCCAGGCCCTCATGCACTTCGAGCCCGGCGTCGCGCAACGCGCGCGCGACGATGACCGCCGTGCGGCGCTCCTGGAAGGCGAGCTCCGGGTGGGCGTGCAAATCGCGTCTGAGTGCGATGATCTCGGGCAGCAGGTCGGCCACCTCCGCGACGGTCGGCGCGGCGCGACGCGCGCCGGAGTGCCGCTCGAGGAGACTGCTCGTGTCCGCTTGTGGGTGAGCTTCCATAGGTGCGATCGGGTGCAGGCGGGGCAGGAAGCTTAGGTGCGGATCGGCACTGCGTCGCTTCGTTCTGCGCCCACGATGGAGGCTGAAATTTCGAATTGATGCGATCGCCGGCAGAAACTGCTGCGACCGCTCCCGCGCCGCTCGACCCACCCGCACAAAGTTCTGCGTCGCGCGCGAATACGCAATCAGGTTGCGTCGCTGCCCGCGACAACGACGCCAACGTGTGCCTGCCTGCTCCTAATCTCTCGTGACCCGAGCGCGCGCCGATCGCAACGCGCGCCTCAGCCAGGATCGATCCGATCGTTATGGGACGACCGCTTTTTCAACTCGAGAGCAAAGGAACTTCGATGACCGAGACGCTGACCCTCGCCCCCGCGCGTGGTGACCTGATTCGTTCGCGCAACTTCATCGGCGGGCTGTGGCGCGTCGGCACCGACGGTCACACCTTCGATGTTGTGGACCCGGCCGACGGGCGCTCGATCGCCCACGTGGTGGACGGCACGGCGGACGACGCCAGGGCGGCGGTCGACGCGGCCAGCGCCGCGCTGCCTGCCTGGAGGAACACGCCGGCGCGCCAGCGTGCGCAACTGCTGAAACGCTGGCATGCGCTGATCCTCGAGGCGCAGGAGGATCTGGGGCGGGTCATCTCGCGCGAGCAGGGCAAGCCGCTCGCCGAGGGTTGCGGCGAGGTCGTGTATGCGGCCAGTTACGTCGAGTGGTTCGCAGAAGAAGCCACGCGGGTCTACGGTGACGTGATCGCTGCGCCGGTGGCGGGCCGCCGGATGATCGTCGTCAAGGAACCGGTCGGTGTCGTCGCGGCGGTGACGCCGTGGAACTTTCCGGCCGCGATGATCGCCCGCAAGCTGGCGCCTGCGCTCGCCGCAGGATGCACGGTGGTGTGCAAGCCGGCCGAGGACGCGCCGCTCACGTCGCTCGCGCTGGTTCGCCTGGCCGAGGAAGCCGGGTTCCCGCCGGGAACGTTGAACATCGTCACCGCCTCACGCGAGCGTACGCCGGCGGTCGTCGGAGCATGGCTGGACGACGCGCGCGTGCGCAAGATCACATTCACCGGCTCGACGCCGGTTGGCAAGCACCTCGCGCGCGAGTCCGCAGCGACGCTGAAGAAGCTCTCGCTGGAACTCGGCGGCAACGCGCCGTTCATCGTGTTCGAAGACGCCGATCTGGATGCGGCTGCCGACGGGTTGATGACCGCCAAGTTCCGCAACGGCGGGCAGACCTGCGTGTGCCCGAATCGCGTGTTCGTGCACGAAGCGGTGCACGACGCTTTCGTCTCGAAGGTGGCCGAGCGCATGCGGGCGCTGGTGGTGGGCCCCGCTAGCCGCGCCGATTCGCAGATCGGGCCAATGATCAATGCGCGCGCGGTGCAGAAGATCCTGCGCCATGTCCAGGACGCACTGGCACACGGCGGCAAGCTCGTCGTCGGCCGCGCTGGCGTGCTGGAGGAACTGGGGCCGAACTACGTCGCTCCCGCGCTGATCACCGGCGCCAACACCGACATGGCGCTCACGCACGAGGAAACCTTCGGGCCGGTCGTGGCGGTGTTCCGCTTCCGCAGCGAGCAGCAGGCGATCGATCTGGCCAACGCCACGCCGTACGGCCTGGCGGCCTACTTTTACTCGAACGATATCGGGCGCGTCTGGCGCGTGGCGGCCGCGCTGGACAGCGGCATCGTCGCGATCAACGAGGGCGCGTTCGCCTCGGAGGCCGCGCCATTCGGCGGCGTGAAGGAATCGGGCTACGGCCGCGAAGGCTCGCGCTACGGCCTCGAGGAATACATGCAGACGAAGTACCTGTGCCAGGGCAATCTGAAGTGACGCGACTTTGCCGTGTCCCGGCGCGGCGGTAAAGGCTGCCGCGCCTGGTGCAACTTCACCTGGGCTCGGTCCGCCCCGTGATCATGCGTGCCAGCGTGGTGACCCTTGCGCGTTTCTATGCGGCCGTGTCCCCGGCGCGCTCCGGGGACTGCAGCCGCGTCGGCCGTGTCAGCACCTCGGGCTGCAGGACCTGTCGCAGCTGTTGGGCGGAAAGCAATCCGCGTTCGAGCACGAAATCCGCGACCGCGCGGTTCTCGTTGACGGCCGCTTTGGCGATCTCGCATGCGCTTTCGTAGCCGATGTAGGGGTTCAGGGCCGTCGCGAGCCCTGCCGAAGTGCGCACGCGTTCCGCCAGCAGGGCGCGATTGGCGCTGATGCCGTCGACGCAGTTCGTCGCCAGTGTCGAGCATGCGGCCTGCAGGTGCGTGATCGACTTGGACAACGAGTAGCCGATCAGCGGCTCGAAGGCGTTAAGTTGGAGTTGCCCGGCCTCGGAGGCCATCGTCACTGCCATGTCGTTGCCGATCACTTCGAAGGCAACCTGGTTCACGACCTCGGGAATCACCGGATTAACCTTGCCGGGCATGATCGACGAACCCGCTGCGCGCGGCGGCAGGAAGATCTCGCCGAGTCCGGCTTGCGGGCCCGAGGACAGCAGCCGCAGGTCGTTGCAGGTCTTCGACAGCTTGCAGGCGATGCGCTTGAGCACGCCGGACAACTGCACGAAGCTGCCGGTGTCCTGCGTGGCTTCGACGAAGTTGGCGGCCGGGGTCAGCGGCAGGCCCGCGAAATCGGCCAGGTAGCGGCACGCGAGCGGCGCGTAGTCCGGATCGCTATTGATGCCGGTGCCGATCGCCGTCGCGGCGAGGTTGATCTCGGTGATGAGTGCCGTCGCCTCGCGCAGCCGCAACTCGTCCTCGCCGATCATGACGGCGTAGGCGGAGAACTCCTGGCCCAGCGTCATCGGCACGGCATCCTGCAACTGGGTTCGCCCGATCTTCAAGACATCGTGGAACTCGAAAGCCTTTCTTTCGAGACTCTTCCGCAGCGTGGCCAGCGCCGCGGCCAGGCGCTGGATCGCGAAACACAGGCCCACCTTGATCGCCGTCGGATACGTGTCGTTGGTGCTCTGCGACGCGTTGACGTCGTCGATCGGATGGAGCTTCGTGTATTCGCCGCGCCGACAGCCGAGGATCTCGAGCGCCCGGTTGGCGATCACCTCGTTGACGTTCATGTTGGTCGAGGTCCCGGCCCCGCCCTGGATCACGTCGACCACGAACCGGTCGTGCAGGTGCCCGGCTGCGATCTCGTCGCAGGCGTCGATGAGCGCGCGCGCTTTGGTCTCCGGCAGCAGATCCAGGTCGCGATTTGCGTGGGCTGCGGCTTTCTTCACCAGCGCGTAGGCGCGAATCAGGTCGCTCAGCGTGCCGACCGGTACGCCGGTAATCGGAAAATTCCCGAGCGCCGTACCGTGTGGATGCCGTAGTACGCCGGCGCGGGCACGGCCAGTTCGCCAAGCGCGTCGCGCTCGATGCGCTCCGCGACGCGCGCATTCTGCAACGGATCCCGGGAACCGATCATCGGCGTCGCGCGTTGCGCTGTACGTCAGACCGAATCAGTCTTGCAGGCGCCGCGCGATGGCCGCGCCGACTTCCGTCGTCGATCCGGTGCCGCCCAGGTCCCGGGTGCGCGGGCCGTCTCGCAGCACGGCTTCGATCGCGCGGACGATGGCATCGTGCGCCGCACGGCACGGTCCGGAGCCGTTGCCGAGAAAGTCCAGCATCAACGCGCCGGACCAGATCATCGCGATCGGATTGGCGATGTTCCTGCCGTAGATGTCCGGCGCCGACCCGTGCACCGGCTCGAACAGCGACGGAAACCTGCGCTCGGGATTCAGGTTGGCGGAAGGCGCCAAACCGATCGTGCCGGTGGTCGCGGGACCGAGGTCCGACAGGATGTCGCCGAACAAGTTGGTCGCGACCACGACGTCGAAGCGCTGCGGCTGGAGCACGAAGCGCGCACTCAGAATGTCGATGTGCTGCTTGTCGACGGTTACGTCCGGGTAGTCTTGTGCAACCGCGTCGGCACGACGGTCCCACCACGGCATGCTGACCGCGATGCCGTTGCTCTTGGTGGCGACGGTCAGGTGCTTGCGCTGGCGCGCCCGCGCGGCCTCGAACGCGTAACGCAGCACACGGTCGGCGCCGACTCGCGTGTACAGCGACTCCTGGATCACGACTTCGCGCTCGGTGCCTTCGAACATGACGCCACCCAGCGACGTGTATTCGCCCTCGGTGTTCTCGCGCACCACCAGGTAGTCGACGTCGCCGGGCTTGCGCGCCTTTCCGTTCTGATCGACCAGCGGGCAGGGCACGCCGTCGAACAGGCGCACCGGCCGCAGGTTCACGTACTGGTCGAACTCGCGGCGAAACTTCAGCAGCGAACCCCATAGCGAAACATGGTCGGGCACCGTGGCCGGCCAGCCGACCGCCCCGAAGTACAACGCATCAGCGCCGCGCAGTTGCTCCTTCCAGTCGGCCGGCATCATGCTGCCGTGCGCCTGGTAGTAGTCGCAGCTCGCCCATTCGATGGGGCGGATGTCGAGCCCGAAGCCGAAGCGCTCGGCCGCGGAACGCAGCACACGCAAGCCTTCCGGCATCACCTCCTTGCCGATGCCGTCGCCGGGGATGGCGGCGATTCGAAACGTGGGAGTCATCGAGGGTCCTCGGTGCGTTCAAGCGGCCTTGCGCTGCGCGTCCATCTCGTCGAGCCAGCCGCGGCGCAACTCGGGGACGGCGCGCGCCAGTTGCTCGTAGTAAGGATGGTGCGGGCCGCGGTCGTAGTCGGCGCGCGCGACCTGTGCCAGCTTGCGGCCGTACTGCATCACCACGATCTCGTCGCATACCGCGCGCACCGTGTGCAGGTCATGGCTGATGAACAGATAGGACACGCCGAGTTCCTTGCGCAGCTCGGCGATCAGGTCCAGCACCGCGGCGCCGACCACCGTGTCGAGGGCGGAAGTCACCTCGTCGCACAGGATCAGGTCTGGCTCGGCCGCCAATGCGCGCGCCAGGTTCACGCGCTGCTTCTGCCCGCCGGAGAGGCCGCCGGGCAGCCGCCCGGCCAGCGTGCGCGGCAGCTTGACCAGGTCCAGCAGCTCGTCGATGCGCTTGCGCAACGGCTCGCCCTTGAGCCCGCGATAGAACTGCAGCGGTCGCGCCAGGATGCGGTCGATGGTCTGCGAAGGATTGAGCGCCGTGTCGGCCGACTGGAAGACGATCTGGATGCGACGCAGGTTGTCGCGGCTGCGTGCGCCGAGCGCCGGTGGCAGCGCGCGGCCGTCGAACTCCATCGTGCCCGTGCTGGGCGGCAGCAGTCCGGCGATGACGCGGGCCAGCGTCGTCTTGCCCGAACCCGACTCGCCGATGACACCGATCGCCTGCCCACGCTTGAGCTGGAGGTCGATGTCCTCGAGGATCGTCACCGCCGGTTTTCCGCCGGGCCCCGGTGCACCGTAGCCGGCGCTGAGCCCCTTCACGCGCAGCAGCACGTCGGCGTCGTCACGCGCCGTGCCGGCGGTGCGCGTTGCTGGCCGCGCCGCGGCCAGCAAGCTTTGGGTGTATTCGTTCTGCGGCGACGCGAGCAGGCGTTCGGTGGCTCCCACTTCGCGCATGCGGCCGTCGCGCAGCACCAGGATGTGGTCGGCCATCTGGGCCACCACCGCCAGGTCGTGGCTGACGTACACCGCGGTCACGTGGCGCTCGCGTACCACGCGGCGGAAGGCACGCAGCACTTCCACTTGCGTGGTCACGTCGAGCGCGGTGGTGGGCTCGTCGAGGATCACGACGTCGGGCTCGGTGATCAGCGCCATGGCCGCCATCAGCCGCTGCAGCTGGCCACCAGAGACCTGGTGCGGGTAGCGCTGGCCGATGGTCTCCGGCTCCGGCAGCGCCAACTCGCGGAACAGCGCGATCGCCTTCAGCTCCGCTTCTCCACGCGGCAGCGTGCCGTGCAGGCAGGCAGGCTCCACCACCTGGTCGAGGATGCTGCGCGACGGGTCGAACGACGCCGCCGCGCTCTGCGCGATGTAGGACACGGTGCGCCCGCGCAGCGCGCGCAGCTGTCGCGGCGCCAGCGAGAGCACGTCCACGTCGCCGATGCGCACGCTGCCGCCGCTGATGCGGCAGCCGCGGCGGGCGTGGCCCATCAGCGCCAGCGCCGTCGTGGTTTTGCCCGAGCCCGATTCGCCGATCAGCGCCAGCACCTCACCCGGACGGATGGTGAAGCTCAGAGCGTCAACCAGCGTGGCACTGCCGGCACTGACCGTGAGCTTGTCGACGACGACCAAAGCGCCCATCAGCGTGCTCCCCGTTCGCGGGCCGCGCGGCCCGGCAGGTTGTCGATGACCAGATTGACGGCAATCGTCAGGCTGGCAATGGCGATCGAGGGCGCGATGACCGCGGCGCCGCCGCTGGCGAGCGTCTCGATGTTCTCGCGCACCAGCGAGCCCCAGTCGGCCTCGGGTGGCTGTATGCCGAGACCGAGGAAGCTCAAGCTGGCCAGCAGCAGCACTACGTACACGAAGCGCAGCCCGAAGTCGGCCAGCATCGGCCCGGTGATGTTGGGCAGGATCTCCTGCAGCATCACGTAGACGATGCCTTCGCCGCGCGTGCGCGCCACGGTCACGTAGTCGAGCGCGTTGATGTTGACGGCCAGCGAGCGCGCGATGCGGTAGGCGCCGGGCACGTAGATGATGGCCGCGGTGACGATGAGCATCGTCACCGAGGAGCCGAAGCCTGCCACCATCAGCAGTGCGAACATCTTGCTCGGGATCGCGGTCAACGTGTCGAGCGCGCGGCTCAGCGTGCCGTCGATCCAGCGCCCGCTGGCGGCCGCCAGCAGTGCCAGCAGTGTGCCGGTGCCGCTGGCCAGCAGCGTGGCGCCGAAGGCCACGCCGACGGTGTAGCGAGCTCCTTCGATCACTCGAGCCAGCATGTCGCGCCCCAGGTAATCGGTGCCGAACCAGTGCGCGGCGCTGATCGGCGCGAAGACGTCGCCGCCGCCGACGTCGCCTCTCTGCGACATCAGCGCCGGCCCGAAGATCGCAGCCGCGGCCCAGAAGGCGATCACGGCCAGGCCGAGCCAGCCGGTCGGGCCGAAGTGGGCAAGCCGATCGCGCCAACGGCGCAGGACCGACCGATCGATGGATCCAGCGTGGATTGCAGTCGACATCGCAGCTCCTTCAACGGTGCCGCAGGCGAGGATTGGCGAGGATGCCGCACAGGTCGGCGGTCGTTACCAGGATCAGGTAGCCGGCACAGAAAAGCATCGCGCAAGCCTGCACGAGCGGGATGTCGCGCTGGGTGACGCCGTCGACCATCAGCTTGGCGATGCCAGGGTAGTTGAAGATGGTCTCGACGATGATCACCCCGCCCAGCAGGTACGACAGGCTCAGCGCCACCGCATTGGCGATCGGGCCGACCGCGTTCGGCAGCGCGTGCGCGAGCACGGTGCGCAGCGGCGAGGCGCCCTTGAGCTGCACCATCTCGATGTACGGGGCCTCGAGCTGGTCGATTACGGCCGCGCGTGTCATGCGCATCATCTGCGCCACGATGACGCAGGTAAGCGTCAGCACCGGCATCGCGAAGGCGCGCAGCAACTGCCCGAGCGACTCGATATTGCTCAGGTAGGAAAGCGCCGGCAGCCAGCGCAGCTGCACCGCGAACACCAGCACGGCCAGCGTGGCCACCAGAAACTCGGGCACCGAGACCACGGCCACCGCGGCGGTGGAGGCGCCGCGGTCGAACCACGAGCCGCGCCACACGGCGGCCGCGATACCGAGCGTGAGCGCGATGGGCACCGAGAACAACGCGGTCACGGCCGCCAGCAGCAGCGAGTTGGGCAGCCGGCTGGCGATGAGCTCGGACACGGGCAGTTGGGTCGTCGTCGAAGTGCCCAGATCGCCGCGCATCAGGCCACCCAGCCAGCGCACGTAGCGCGCAGGGGCCGGCACGTCCAGGCCCATCTGCGCTCGCAGCGCGGCCAGCGCCTCGGGCGTGGCCTCCTGGCCTAGCTGCTCCTGCGCCGCGTCGCCGGGCAGAACGCCGGTAATCACAAACACCACTACCGACACCGCCAGCAACGACAGCAATGCCAGGCCGATGCGCTGCGCGAGCAGCTTGAACAAGAGGGTGTTCATCGCCGCTGCATCCGCACTAGGCCACGTCGAGCCACACATGCTCGGCGAAGGAGTTGCCCATCATGCCGCCGGTCGGAATCGGAACCAGGCCCTTCAGCTTGCTGCTGTGCCCGTCGAGGGCGGAGATGAACATCGGGATGCCGATACCCCCTTCGTTGTGGATCATCGCCTGCATGTCGGCATACATCTGCGTGCGCTTGGCAAGGTCCGTTTCGGCGCGCGCGGCCACCAGCAGCTGGTCGAACTTCTCGTTCTTCCAGCCCGCCTCGTTCCAGGGTGCGTCGGACTTGAAGAACAGCGTCAGGGCCAGATCGGCGCTGGGTCGCGCGTTGATGTTGCCGAAGCCCACCGGATGCTTCATCCAGTGCGTGGACCAATAGCCGTCGGCCGGCATGCGCTTGACGTCCAGGTTGAGTCCGATCTGGCGGGCCGCGTACTGCATGACCAGGGCGATCTCCACCGAGTTCGTCGCGGCTGGCGAAGCCACGACCGGGATCGGGCCGCTGCCCAGGTTGGCCTTCTTCAGGTAGAACTTCGCCTTCTCGGGGTCGTACGGCCGCTGCGGCAGGCCCTTGAAGTAGAAGCGGTTGGCCGGGGAAATGGGCTGGTCGTTGGCCACCAACCCGCGGCCGAGCTGAATGGACTTCAGCAGTTGCTCGCGGTTGAACAGATGCTTCATGGCCAGCACGAAGTCCGGGTTGCTGCCCGGGCTGCTGTCGCGCCGCATGATGAGGTCGGTGTACGAGAGCGCCTTGGTCTCGAAGATCGTGTGCTTGCCGCTGGCCATCACCCGTTCGACCGAACGCGGGGATACCGAGCTCACCAGGTCCAGTTGGCCGGCGAGCAGCGCATTGACGCGCGCCGACTCATCCGTGATGCCGACAAGCTCGATTTCGTCGAGGTAAGGGCGGTTGGGCTTCCAGTAGTTCTCGTTGCGCACGGCGATGGAGCGCACGCCGGGCTTGAACTCCTTGACCTGGTACGGGCCGGTGCCGATGCCGGCGCTGAAGTCGGTCGTACCCTCCTTGACGATGTGGAAGTGAAAGGTGCCCAGGATCACTGGCAGGTCGGCGTTGGGCGAATTCAGGTGGACCGTCACCTCGTTCGGGCCGGTGGCGGTGACGGACTCGATCTGGTCGGCCAGCACCTTGGCCCGCGATGCGGTCGCCGCGTCCTTGTGGCGCATGATGGAGAACACCACGTCGGCCGGCGTCAGCGGCTTGCCGTCGTGGAACTGCACGCCCTTGCGCAGCTTGAACACCCAGGTGCTGGCGTCCTTGGTCGTGAACTCCTCGGCCAGCGATGGCTGCGGTGTGAGTGTGCCGTCCAGCCACGTCAGCCCGTTGTAGAACATGAAGCCGCGGCAGTAGTCGATGTGGGCGGATTGCCGGGCCGGATCGAGCGTGTCGTTCACGCCCGAAGCCATGCTTGCCACCGTGATGCGGCCGCCCTTGCGCGGCGTCTGCGCGTGCGCCGTGGCGGCCAGCGTCGCCACGCCGCCCGCCAGCGCGGCCTGCATGCCGCCCGCCATCAGCATCCTCAGCACGTCACGGCGGCTGGCGCCGCCCTGCAGCGCACCGAACAGGCGACGGCTTTCATCGGGGCCGACAAGTTTGTCGAACGTCGTGTGATCGGTCATGGTGCGCTCCTCCGTTGTCTCGTGGTTGGAATGCAAGGCGTCTCAGGCGAGCCGGTCCTTGAGCTGGTAGTACAGGCCCACCGCGGGAAGAAACCAGGGCGGGCCGACGTGGCCGGGGATCGCAGGCCAGTCGCGGCCCTGCCAGGGATTGGCGGCGGCATCGCCGGCCATCACGGCCGCCATGCGCTCGCCCATCAGCACCGACATCTGCGTGCCGTGGCCGCTGTAGCCGGTGGAGTAGTACAAACCGTCGCGCTCGCCGGCATGCGGCAGGCGGTCTTGCGTCATGTCGACCAGGCCACCCCAGCAGTAGTCGATGCGCACGCCTTGCAGCTGCGGAAACATCTCGATCATCCCGGCGTGCAGGATCGCGCCGCTCTTCGCGTCTGACACAAGGCTGCTGACGGCGAAGCGCGCGCGCCCGCCGAACACGAGCCGGTGGTCCGGGCTCAAGCGGAAGTAGTGGTGGATGTTGGCCATCGTCACGTAGGTGCGGCGCTCGCGCAGCAGTGCACGCGCGCGCTCCGCGCCCAGCGGTTCGGTGACGACGATGAAGCTGCCGATGGGCACGATGCGCCGACGCAGCCAGCCGAAGCTGCCGTAGCCGCCATGCCGGGCCGCGCCGTTGGCCAGCAGCACCTGGGCCGCGCGCACGGTGCCGCGACTGGTCAACAAGCGGTGCGTTTGGCTGCGCCCGACCCGCTCGAGCCGCTGCACGCAGGTTCCGGTGTGGATTCGTGCGCCGCTGCGCTCGGCAGCCCGTGCGAGGCCGTGCGCGAAGCGGCCCATATGCATCTGGCCGCTGCGCTTGTAGAGCAGGCCGCCGATGAAACGCTCGCTCGCCACCTCGGCGCGCACACGCGGCGCGTGCAGGATCTGCACGTCGGTGTCGACACCGTCGGCCGCCAGCCGATCGGCGCTGCGCGAAAACGCTTCCAGGTGCGCCGGCCGCGTTGCCAGCTTGAGTTTGCCGCGCCGTGCGAAGTCGCAGTCGATCGCCTCGTCGCGCACGATGCGCTCCACCGCGTCGACCGCGGCGTCGTAGGCGTGGTACCAGGCGCGCGCGCGTTCCACGCCAACCTTGGCCGCGACCTCGGCATAGTCGACCGCGAGGCCGTTGTTGACGTGCCCGCCGTTGCGCCCGGATGCCTCGGCCGCCACGCGCTCGCCGGCTTCGAGCACCACCACCGCGGCGCCGCGCCTGGCCAGTGCCAGGGCCGCCGACAGGCCCGTGAAGCCGCCGCCGACGATCGCCACGTCGCACTGCGTGGGCAGCTCGGCCGCACGCCGCGGATCAGCCGGCGCGGAGGCGGTCCAGTACGACTCGAGCTTCATGGGGCGCTTGGCGGCGGCTGGCGCTGTAGGCTGTCACGGCCAGCAATCAGAGGCCGACCACGGCGGGCAGACCGCTGGCGTCCTTGATCTCGACGTAGCGGTAGGCCGGGTTGCCCGGGCCGTGGCCGCGATTGATGAAGACCTTGTTCACGATGCCCAGGTCGTCTGCCGACATCAGGTCATAACGCAGGCTGGAGGACACGTGCAGCACATCTTCCGGGTTGCAGTTCAGCGAGTCGAGCATGTATTCGAACGCCTTCAGCCGCGGCTTGTAGGCCTGCGCCTGCTGCGCCGTGTAGACGCGATGAAACGGTGCACCGAGTTGCGCGACGTTTTTCTGGATCTGGTCGTCGGACGCGTTCGACAGGATGACCAGCGGAATCTTGTCCGCGATCTTCGCCAGGCCACCCGGCACGTCCTCGTGCGGGCCCCAGGTCGGCACTGCGTCGTAGTACTGCCGCGCTTCGGCGTCCAGGTACTGGAGCTTCCACTTCCTGCACAGCCGGCGCACGGCGTTCTTCAGCACGGTCTCGTACGGCTGCCAGTCGCCGAGCACTTCGTCAAACCGGTAGGCGGTGAAGTCGGCGAGAAACTGCGCCATCTTCGCATCGGGGATACGGTCGGCGAACATCCTGCGTGCCACGTCGTCCATCCGGAAGCGGGTCAACGTGCCGTAGCAGTCGAAGGTGATGTACTTGGGTCGGAAAATCATCGTGCGGTCCTCGCGTTGACGGTGGCTTTGATAGGGTTGTGACGGCTGAGAAATTGCATCACGGAGCCGCAGTGGACGTGTCGCGATTTGCAGTCCGCGCAACGACGAACCTCCTGTTTGTTGCCTTGGCGACGGCATGGAATGCTGCACGCGGCATTGCGCCTCGAAGCCCGTTCACGCAATTCGACCCGGACGCTGCTGTGCCGCGGGGTGGCCTGCATCCGATCGACTTGAGGTGAGGCACTCGCATCGATTTCGACCAAGGAAAAGTGGGGCAGATGCTAGGGGCAGGGCGCAGCATTTGATTCGGTTGCAGTGCCCCGATACGCATCGAAATGGCGAAACCACCGGCTCGTGCAGGGGAAGCTTGCGATTTGCTGCGACCGGCCTCCGGAGGGTGGCAAGCCCGCGCGAATGCAATCAAGATAGACGGCGAACTTGGTGAACAGGAGAAGCCTGGTGGTGGGTGCGTACGACGCACTGGTGGCAGGCGGTGTCAGCCTGCGACCGATGCGCGAGGAGGATCTGGGTGCCGCGCAGGCGCTGACGGCCGAGCTGCTCTGGCCGCATCGCGACGCCGACTGGGCGCTGGCGTTCCGCCACGGCCAGGGGTACGTGGCGGAGCGCGACGGCAAGGTGGTCGCGACCGGACTGCGCTGGCTGTGGGGCGAGCGGCACGCGACCGTCGGCCTGATCGTCGTCGCGCCGGAGTGCCAGGGCCGGCGGATCGGCCATCGCATGATGACCGAGCTGCTCGACGGCCTGGATGGACGCAGCGTGTTGCTGCACGCGACTGCCGCCGGCCGCGGACTTTACGAACGGCTCGGGTTCAGGCGCATTGGTGAAGTGCGCCAGCACCAGGGCGTCGCGTTGCCTTCGCCGCCGATTGCGCTCGATGCCGGCTGGCGTCTGCGCCCGGCCACCCAGAGCGATCGCCACGCGCTGGTCGAACTCGACGCACGGGCGCGCGACATGCCGCGCGAGCAACTGATCGCCGAACTGCTGTCCGCTTCGGAGACGAGCGTGGTGCTCGATCACGACGGCGAGCGCCGCGGCTTTGCGCTGCTGTGGCGCTTCGGGCGCGGCCATACGATCGGCCCGGTGGTGGCCAGCGACAGCAACGGTGCGAAGGCGATGATTGCGCACCTGTCCGGCCTGAACGCCGGACGCTTCACGCGCATCGACATCGATTTCGACAGCGGCCTGGCTGAATGGGTGGAGACGCTTGGCCTGCTGCGCGTGGACGCTCCGACGGCGATGCTGCGCGGCCCCGCGCTGGAGACGGTCCAGGACGCGCGCCTGTTCGCGATTGCCCTGCAGGCGTTCGGCTGATGGCTGCCGGCTTTCTGTACAAGGCGGACACCGTCCGCGGCCGGCAATGGGCCGAGATCTTTCGCGCCGAGGCGCCGGAAATCGACTTTCGCCTGTGGCCGGACGTCGGCGATCCCGCCGACGTGTTGTACCTTGCCGCATGGGAGCCGCCGCCGCAACTCGGGTTGCTGTTTCCCAATCTGAAGCTGCTGTTCTCGTCGGGCGCCGGCGTCGACCAGTTCGATTTCACGGCGCTGCCGCCGCAGCTGCCGGTCGTGCGCATGGTGGAACCTGGAATCATCCGCGGCATGGTCGAGTACGTGACCCACGCGGTGCTCGACCTGCATCGCGACATGCCTGCATATCGGCGAGCGCAGCAGGGCCGCGAATGGCGGCCGCTGCCGGTGCGGACCGCGGCTGCACGGCGGGTGGGCGTGCTCGGCCTCGGCTCGCTCGGCCGAGCCGCGCTTGCGCAGCTCGTGGCGCTCGGCTTCGATTGCGCGGGCTGGAGCCGTTCACGGCATGCGCTGGACGGCGCGCGCTGCTTTGCCGGCTCCGACGAGTTGAGTGCGTTCCTGGCTCGCACCGACATCCTGGTCTGCCTGCTGCCGTTGACCGACGCGACCCGCGGTTTCCTGGACAACAGATTGTTCGCACGACTGCCGCACGGCGCGTCGCTGGTGCATGTCGGCCGCGGCCCGCAACTCGTGACCGCGGACCTGCTGGCCGCGCTCGACAGCGGCGGGCTGGGCGAGGTGGTGCTCGACGTCACTGATCCCGAACCGTTGCCCGCGACGCATCCGCTGTGGGCGCACGAGCGAGTGCGTATCACGCCGCACATCGCGAGCATGACGCAGGCATCGACCGCCGCGCGCGTCGTCATCGACAACCTGCGGCGCTTCGCGCGCGGCGAGGCGCTGGTGGGGCTGGTCGACCGCACGCGCGGCTATTGAAGCGACCGCAGAATCTGCGGAAAGCCGCCGCAAGATCCAAAGCATCGCGCAGCGCGCGGCACGAAAGCAGCACCACGCTCGGCGATACCGCTTCTAAAGTGGCGGCCACCTCAAGTCCTTCGCCGAATGCCGACATGACCCTCGCCGCCGCCGTTCACGATGTCACCCGCGATCACGAGGCGCTCGTCGCGCTCGACCGCGCACACCTGGTTCACCCAGTCGCCTCCTGGCGCCAGCACGAGGAGCGCGGCCCGCGCGTGCTGGTGTCGGCGCGCGGCGCGTGGCTGACCGACGACCTGGGACACCAGCTTCTCGACGGCTTCGCCGGGCTGTGGTGCGTCAACGTCGGTTACGGACAGGAAAGCGTCGTGCAGGCGGCGACGCGGCAATTGCGCAAGCTGCCGTACGCGACGGGCTACTTCGATTTCGCCAGCGAACCGGCGATCCGCCTGGCCGCGAAGCTGGCGCAGATCACGCCGCGCTCGCTGACGCGCGTGTACCTGACGCTCGGCGGCTCGGAGGCCGTGGACGCGGCGGTGCGCTTCATCGTGCAGTACTGGAATGCACGCGGCCGGCCCACGAAGAAGCAGTTCATCTCGCTGGAGCGCGGCTATCACGGATCCTCGTCCACCGGCGCCGGCCTCACGGCGCTGCCCGTGTTCCACCGCGGCTTCGACCTGCCGCTGCCGACCCAGCACTACATCCCTTCGCCGAATCCGTATCGCCATCCGCAGGGCCACGACGACCAGGCGTTGATCGCCGCTTCGGTGGCGGCGTTGCGCGCGAAGGTCGCCGAACTCGGCGCCGACAACGTGGCGGCGTTCTTCTGCGAGCCGATCCAGGGTTCGGGCGGCGTGATCGTGCCGCCGCGCGGCTGGCTCAAGGCGATGTGCGACGCGGCGCGCGAGCTCGGCATCCTGTTCGTGGTCGACGAGGTGATCACCGGCTTCGGGCGCACCGGCCCGATGTTTGCGTGCGAGGCAGAAGGCGTCGAGCCGGACCTGATGATGCTCGCCAAGGGGCTGACGTCGGGTTACGTGCCGATGGGGGCGACCATGATCTCGGAGCTGGTCTATGCCGCGATTGCCGATGCAGCACCGGCCGGCGTGCCGATCGGCCATGGGGCGACGTACTCCGCGCATCCGGTCGCCGCGGCCGTGGCGCTGGAAGTGCTGAGACTGTACGAGGAGGGCGGCGTGCTGGCGCATGCGCAACGCGTCGCACCGCTGTTCGCCGCGGGGCTGAACGCGTTGCGCGACCACCCGCTGGTGGGTCATGCGCGCCACCGCGGCCTGCTCGGCGCGCTGGAACTCGTGAGCGACAAGACGAACAAGCGGCCGTTCGACCCGGCGCTCGCGCTGCCGGATCGACTGTTCGCCGCGGCGTACCGCAACGGCGTGGTGTTCCGCTGCTTCGGCGACGGCGTGCTCGGCTTCGCGCCGGCGCTGACCTTCACCGAGGACGACTTCGAGCAGTTGTTCGCGCGCCTGACGAAGACGCTGAACGACGTGCTGGCCGCGCCCGACGTGCGCGCGTCGCTGGCCCACTGAGGTCGGCGCGCCGGGACAAAATGGCGTTTTCCACACTGCGCCCGCCCTGCCATGACCGAAGCCCTGAAACTCGACCGGCTCGACCTGCGCATCCTTGCGCAGCTGCAGAAGAACGGCCGCATCACGAACGTCGACCTGGCCGAGGCGGTCAACCTGTCGCCCAGTCCCTGCCTGATCCGCGTAAAGCGCCTGGAACAGGCCGGCTACATCTCCGGTTACGGCGCGCACCTGCGGCTGGAAAAGCTGGGCGACACGCTGACCGTGTTCACCGAGGTCACGCTCACCGACCATCACCGCGAGGACTTCATCCGTTTCGAAACGGCGATCCGCGGCGTGGACGAGATCCTCGAGTGCCACCTGGTGAGCGGCGGCTACGACTACCTGCTGCGTTTCATCACCCGCGGCGTCAATCACTACCAGGAAGTGATCGAGGGACTGCTGGAGCGGAACATCGGCATCGAGAAGTACTTCAGCTACATCGTCATCAAGTCGCCTTTCATCAAGACGCACTGTGCGATCGAGAAACTGTTTCCCGAGCTGCGCTGAGGATCCCACTGCATGAACCCGGGCATCGTTGAACACCTCGCGGGCGCCGGCCGCCTGGATCGCATGTTCGTCAACGGCGAGTGGGTCCTGCCGGCCGGGCACGAGCGAACCGCTGTTGTCGATCCGTCGACGGAAGAGCCTGTCGCGGAAATCGTGCTGGGCAACGCCCAGGACGCCGCCAGGGCAGTGACCGCGGCCCGTCGGGCGTTTGCCACCTGGTCGACCAGTTCCGCGTTGAACCGGGCCGCGCTGCTCGACCGTGTGCACCGCCTGATCCTCGAACGGGCGGAGTCGTTCGCGCAGGCGATTTCGCTGGAAATGGGCGCCGCGATCGCCGCGGCGCGCGGCGCGCAGGTGCCGCTGGCCGCGGAACACATTCGCGTGGCGCGCGACCTCGCGGCCAAGTACGACTTCGTCACGTATCGCGAAGGCATGACCCTCGCGCGCGAGGCGATCGGCGTGTGCGGGCTGATCACGCCGTGGAACTGGCCGCTCTACCAGATCACCGCCAAGGTCGGCCCCGCGCTGGCGGCCGGGTGCACGGTCGTGCTGAAGCCCAGCGAGCTGTCGCCGCTGAGCGCCTTGCTGTTCGCGGACGTGATGCGCGATGCCGGCGTTCCGGCGGGCGTGTTCAACCTCGTGATCGGCGATGGGCCGGAGGTCGGCGCCGCGCTGGCGACGCATCCCGACGTGGACATGATCTCCATCACCGGCTCGACGCGGGCCGGCGTGCTGGTGGCGCAGGCGGCGGCGCCGACGGTCAAGCGTGTGGCGCAGGAACTGGGCGGCAAGTCGCCGAACGTCATCCTCCCGGATGCGGACCTCGCACGTGCCGTAACGCCCGGCGTGGCGGCCGCCTTCCGCAACGTCGGCCAATCCTGCAGCGCCCCGACCCGGATGATCGTGCCGCGCGAGCGGCTGCAGGAGGTCGAGCGGATCGCGCGCGAGGCGGTTTCCGGCATCGTCGTCGGCGATCCGCGCTCCGAACGGACCACGCATGGCCCCGTGGCGAACCGCGCGCAGTTCAACCGCGTGCAGGAAATGATCGGTGCAGGAATCGCCGAAGGCGCGCGGCTCGTCTGCGGCGGTCTCGGACGGCCGCAGAGCCTCGAGCGCGGCTTTTACGTCCGCCCGACGATCTTCTCCGACGTGCATCCGCAGATGAGGATCGCGCAGGAGGAGATCTTCGGTCCGGTGCTTTCGGTCATTCCCTACGAGAGCGTGGACGACGCCGTGGAGATCGCCAACGGCACGGTCTACGGCCTGGGTGCGCACGTGCAGGGCAAGGACCTCGCGCAGGCGCGCGCGGTGGCGGCGCGTATCCGCTCCGGCCAGGTGCACATCAACTACCCGCCGTGGAACCCGCATGCGCCGTTCGGCGGCTACAAGCGGTCGGGCAACGGCCGTGAGTACGGGCTGGAGGGCCTGCAGGAATACCTGGAGACCAAAGCGATTCTTGGAACTCGCGAAGAGGAAACAGCATGACTGCGGTCGTGGTGCTGCACCGTGGCGACGGCACTCCCGTGTCGACTGCTTTCCGCACAGCGGCCTTCGGCAAGGACGATCCGTTCGCGCGAGATCGCGAGATCGCCTGGCAAGGGCCGGACTCGATGATCGCCGGTCGAGTGGGTTTCGTCGGCGAACTCGATGTGGCGAGATTCCCCCACATCGAGACCCTTGTCGTCGTGGAAGGTGAACCGAGACTGAGTGCGCCCGGCGCGGCGCCGCTCGTGATCGGCCCGGGTTCCGGCGCCGTCATCGGATGTGGCACGGCCGTTCGCATCGAGGCTCGCGCCCGCGTGCGATTCGTGTTCTGTGCCGCGGCCTCCGATGGATCGACGAAGCCGGGTCTCGTCGGGCTGCGCGCGGACGCCGACTTCAAGGCGTCCGCAGCGCCGCCTGCGGAGACACTGCTCGGTCCCGCACCGAAGTGCCGCAGCGACAACGTCTTCACCGACGAGCCGGCGCAGTACCGCGCCGGCACCTGGGACTCGACGCCTTATCACCGCGTCGTGCGCCCGCATCGCCTGAACGAGTTCATGCACCTGCTGGCCGGCACCGTCCGGTTCTCCCAGCCTGATGGCAGCGTGCTGTCGGCTGGCGCCGGCGATGCGCTGTTCGTGCCCAAGGGCGCACCCATCGGCTGGGAGAGCCACGAGCGCGTCGCGAAGTACTACGTGGTGCAGGACGTGCACGCCTGAAGTGACGATCGAGAGCGAGCCATGTCGCAGCCGTTGCGCCTCATCGAGACTCCGCCCAAGCCGCCGGCCAGCGCCGACGTCGTCGTTATCGGCGGCGGGATCATCGGTGTCTTCGCCGCCTACTACCTCGCCCGGCGCGGGGTTTCGGTGGCCGTGGTCGAGAAGGGCCGTGTCGGCGCGGAGCAATCGAGCCGCAACTGGGGCTGGTGCCGCCAGCAGAACCGGGACGCCCGCGAACTGCCGATCGCCACCAAGAGCCTCGATTTGTGGGAGCAGTTTGCGGCCGACAGCGGTGAAGACACCGGCTTCTCCCGCTGCGGCTTGTTCTATCTGAGCAACGACGAGGCCGAACTGGCTCGCTGGGCCCGCTGGCGGGACTTCGCGAAGACCGCGGGCGTCATCACGCACATGCTGAGCAGTCGGGAAGCCACCGAGCGCGGGCGGGCGACCGGGCGCGCATGGAAGGGCGGCGTCTTTTCGCCGAGCGACGGCACCGCCGATCCGGCCAAGGCGGCGCCGGCCGCGGCCGTTGCGCTCATGAAGCTCGGGGGCAGCGTGCATCAGCACTGCGCCGCGCGCGGCGTCGAGCTCGAGGGCGGCCGCGTGAGCGGCGTCGTCACCGAAGCGGGAACGATCAAGACCCGCACCGTGGTGCTCGCGGGCGGCGCCTGGGCATCCTCGTTCTGCCGCCAGCTCGGTATCCGCTTTCCGTTGGCCACGGTCCGCCAATCCATCGTGCGCGTGTCGCCCGTGGAGCAGCGCCTGCCGGACACACTGCACACTGCACGCGTGTCCGTCACCCGGCGCAGTGATGGCAGCTACACGCTCGCCATCAGCGGGCGCGGCCGCGTTGATCCCACTCCGCAGTTGCTGCGTTTCGCGCCCACGTTCCTGCCGATGTTCGCCAAGCGGTGGCGCAACGTGTTTCCCGGAGGGCTGGAAGGCATGCGCGGCGGCCACGAAACGCTCGCACGCTGGCGGCTCGATGCGCCTACACCGATGGAGCGCGTGCGAGTCCTCGACCCGCGGCCCGATCCTGCCGCCGTCAGGCAAACGTACAGCCGTGCAGTAGAACTTCTCCCTGCGCTTCGTGAGGCCGGCATCGCCAATGCCTGGGCGGGGTTTGTCGACAGCACGCCGGATGGTGTGCCCGCCATCGGCGAAGTGCCGGAAGTCCCTGGATTCGTACTTGCCGCGGGCTTCTCGGGACACGGCTTCGGCATCGGACCGGGAGCCGGTCACTTGATCGCCGACCTGGTCACGGGTGAAGCGCCGATCTTCGATCCCGCGCCGTATCGGCCGGGACGATTCAGCCAGTCGGCATGGGGAAAAGTGGCTGACTTCTAGGCTGGCCATCGCGTGGCCGTGCGCATCACGGCCAGCATCAGCACTGCCATCCGACGAGAACATCGACGCGATGCCGGAGCCCGTTTGCAATCCCGAGTAACGGTCGAGCAGCAACTGCGCGAGCAGCACCATGTGCACGTCAAGTACCGCCGCGTGGGGCGATCGAAGGACAGCGCGTGTCGCGAACCCACGTGCCGCCGGCACTCACGCGGCCGGCTCAGGCGATCCTGTCCTTGAGGCGGTACCACGCTCCGACCAGCGGCAGGAACCACGGCGGTCCGAAGTGGCCCGGTATCGCCGGCCAGTCGAAGTCCTTCCACGGATTGAGCTCGGCGCGCCCGTCCATGACCTCCGCCATGATCGTGCCCATCAGCGTCGCCATCTGGGTGCCGTGTCCGCTGTACCCCATCGAGTAGTAGATGCCGTTGCGCTCGCCGGCGCGTGGCAGCCGGTCGCGCGTCATGTCTACCATGCCGCCCCAGCAATAGTCGATGCGCACGTGGCGAAGGTCGGGAAAGACGTCGTGCAATGCCGCCTGCAGGATCGCGCCGCTCTTCTGGTCGGAGGTCGGATTGGAAACGGCGAAGCGCGCCCGACCGCCGAAGAGCAGCCGGTTGTCGGGCGTGGTCCTGAAGTAGTTGACCAGGTTCTTGGTGTCGACCGCCATCCGGCGCCGCGGCAACAGCCGGTCGAGCGTCTCTTTCGGCAGCGGCTCGGTGACGATGAGAAACGCGCCGACCGGCACGATCCTGCGCCGGATCCAACCCAGAGGGCCGGTGTGCGACGTGCCACTCGCCAGCAAAACCTGCGCCGCTCGCAGCTGGCCTTTCGGTGTGTCGATGATGTGGCCGCCTCCGGGGGCGAGGCGCAGGCCGGTCATCGGCGTGCGCTCATGCATTTCGACGCCGCGCCGCGCCGCTGCTTCCGCGAGGCCGCGCACGAAGCGACCGACGTGCATGCCCGCGCTCTTGCGGTAGATCAGCCCGCCGTGGAAGCGGTCTGACCCGACTTCATTGGCGAGGTCCGCACGGGTCACCAACTGCGTGTCGGGATCGATGTTGGCGGCGAGCAACTCCTGGCTACGCGCCAGCTTGTCGTAGTGCTCGGGCTTGGCCGCGAGCTTGATCTTGCCGGTGCGCGCGAAGCTGCAGTCGATCTTTTCTTCCGTCACCAGGCGCTCGACGGTGTCGACGCCGGCATCGAAGGCCCGATAGAGCCGGTCGGCCATTTCCTTGCCCAGCCTGGCCGACAGCGTGCCGTAGTCCTGCGCGAAACCGTTGTTGCACATGCCGCCGTTGCGGCCCGACGCCGCGTGACCGATGGTCTCGGCTTCCAGCAGCACGACGCGTGCGCCCTTCTTGGCGAGCGCCAGCGCGGCTGAACAACCTGTCAGGCCGCCGCCGATCACCGCGACATCGCAGGTGCCCTGCACCGGTCCCGCAGCGCCGCTTCTGAATGGCTCCGATGTGTCCAGCCAATAGGAGGTCAGCTTCATGGCGGCTAGTTGAACGACTGGTTCGCGAGCGCGAACGTGCGCGCCGGCCCGGCTAGTGGGATCCGAGTCCCGAGCACCATGGTGGTGGCATCACCCACTTGTTTCAGGCCGATGCTTTCGAGCCAAGCGCCCAGCCCCGAGTCAGTGGAAGTGTCGACGCGGACGAAAACGCGTCCAAGCCGTGCGAGTGCGGCTTCGATCAGGGCACGCGCATCGGCCGTGCTTTCGGCCACGACGGGACCGATCACATGGCCGCGGCCGAACAAGCGACAGATCGCGTAGCCGCGCGGCTCACCGTCACGCACGAGCAAGTGGCCCGCGCCGACCTGAACGAGCCCATGCAGCAACCGTCGTCTCGCCCAGCCTGTGGCCTCTCGATCCAGGCACGCGATCGCCTCGAAATCCGATGGAGCCATCGGCCTGACCGCGCACGGCGGCGGCGCTCGATGGCGCTCGCCAGGAATGCCTTGATGCTGGTGGATGACACCGACGCAGGCGAAGCCGCGCCGTTCGTAAAGCGACCGCCCTTCGGCTGTCGAGTTCAAGACGATGGTTCGCGGATGCGCCGCAGCGAGCAGCGCATCCATCATTCGCGCACCGTAGCCGCGGCCTTGCGCGGCTTTCGCCACAATGATCATTCCGGCGCAACCATGAGCCTCACCGTACTCCCACCACATCGCGGTCCCGATCACCACGCCGGCGCTCACCAGCACGAAGCCTCGACCGAGTTGATGCGCGAATTCCCAGTCCTCGAGCCGATAGGGCCACGACATCTCCTGCGAAAGCTTCAGCGCGCCTTCCAGGTGCGACTTCGCAAACGGAACCAGCGCCACGTCGTCGGTCACGTGGTGTTCGGCGCGCGTCGCGGCGGATGTCATGGTTGATGAACTGCGATCGCGTCGACCTCGACCTGGTACCCGTAATGCAGTTCAGGCACGGGAACCACGGTGCGCGCAGGGCGCGCATCCGGCAGCATGGACGCGTAGATCGCATTGAAGCGGGGCCAGTTGGCGACGCCGACGATGTATGCCGTGACCTTGACCAGATGTTGCGGCGTGCTGCCCGCGGCACGCAGGACCGCAAGCATGTTCTGGATGGCCTGCCTGGCCTGCGCCTCGAATCCATCGTCGGCCAGCGGACGTCCATCCGGCCGGATCGGCAACTGACCTGAGATGAACACGTGCCCGCGCGACACGATGGCCTGCGAATAGTGCCCGACCGGCGCGGGTGCGCCATCCGTGAGGATGGCGGTCGGGATCGGGTCGATGCTCATTGCCAGCCCCCGAAACGCGCCCACTCGGCTTCGACGCGGTTGGAATCGCCGCGGACGACGTGATAGCTCGCATGTTGGGCGGCCGTGGCGCAAGCGTGGTTCGGCAGGATGCGCAAGCGATCGCCGATGGCGAGATCCGGGAGTTCTCCGGTTGAGCCCGGCCGCACCGTGATGATTCCGTGCTCCTGATTCGCGTCGGCAACGATCACGTCGGCGTACGGCACCCCGGCGGTGTTGCACACCAGTCCGTAGCCTTGATCGATCGCCTGCTTCGAGGTGCCACGATCCTGCGACATGGCCATCCATCCTGCGTCGATCAGGATCCAACCCTTGTCGCGCTGGTGCCCAATCACTGTCGCCAACACCGAGACGGCGATGTCGTCGATGCAGCAGACACCGACCCCGGCCATGAAGAGATCGAAGAACACGAACACGCCTGCTCGAACCTCGGTCACGCCGGCAAGGTTGGTCGCACTGTGTGCCGTGGGCGTGGAGCCGACGCTTACCACCGGACAGGGAAGCCCCGCCTCACGCAAGATCGTGGCGGCCTCGACCGCGCTGCGCCGCTCGACGTCGGCACATCGCAGCAAAGCTTCGGGCCCGCGCGCCGTGTAGCTGGCGCCGGCATGGGTCAGCACGCCGCGCAGTTGCGCACCCTCCGCGAGGGCGCGGCCGATACCAACAAGACGTTGCTTGTCGTTGGGCAGCACTCCGGAGCGGTGACCATCGCAGTCGATCTCGATGAGGGCCGGGATGCGCGTTGCCGCCATGCGCGAGGCTTGCGCGACGGCTTGGGCTTGCTCCACCGTATCCAGCACCACGGCCACATCGGCGCCCCTGGCGCGCAACTCGAGCACCTGCGGCAGCTTTGCTGGCGCGATACCGACGGCGTAGATGATGTCCCGCACGCCAGCTGTCGCGAATTGCGCAGCTTCCCTAAGCGTGGAAACCGTTGCCGGACCCGCCGCCGAGGTCATGACGCGCCGTGCGACGTCCACCGACTTGGCGGTCTTGAGGTGAGGGCGCAGCGACACGCCTAAGCCGTCAAGCCTGGCCCTCAGGCGAGCGATGTTCCGCTCCATTCGGTCAGCGTCGAGGACGAGGCAGGGAGTCGCCAATGCCTCCAACGTCGATCCGATGGTTTCGGCTTGCGTCTGGCTCCCGGACATGGCTGCCCCCAAAGGTCTGTCTCCGTGTGCAGCAGCGTCACGTGACGCCGACTGGCGGTGGCAGATTGCGTGGGACCGATGTTGCGCCGGAAGGGCGCCGCCTACAATTTACTCAACCTGCATGGAGCATTAAGGCGAAACTAAATGATCAGTTCCGAGGACCTGAGCTTTTTCGACGTGCTGGCCAGGTCAGCGTCGCTCGCGGAAGCCGCCAGGAAGCTGGACGTCACGCCGCCCGCCATCACCCAGCGCTTGCGGGCGCTGGAGGCGCGGATCGGCATCCGGCTGATCGACCGCTCCGGTCGAAGGATGAGCCTGACCGATGAAGGTGCCCTGGTCGCATCGCACGGGAAGATCGTGGCCGAGGCGATGGAGGCGCTGTCCGAGGCATTGGCGGACCGGAAGAAGGCGGTCACCGGGCACCTGCGTGTCACGGCCCCTCACGGCTTCGGGCGACTGCATGTGGCGCCCGTGGTGGACGCGTTTGCGAAGACGCATCCTGGGGTGACCGTCACCCTGGATCTGTCCGATCATCCGGGGGCGGGGCTGGTGGAGAGCAGCGACGTCATCATTCACATCGGCCCGCCGGGTCCCTTGAATCAGATCGTCACCACGCTTGCGCCGAATCGACGGATCCTCTGCGCCAGCCCGGAGTATCTTGCCAGCGCCCCGTCCATCCAGTCGCCTTCGGACTTGATGCGGCATCGATGTCTTGTAGTCAGGGAGAACGACGAAGACGTCACGCTGTGGCACTTCCTGCGCCCATCGCGTGAGCCGGAAGCCGTCCGCATCCGCCCCACGATGTGCAGCAATGACGGGGCGGTGGTGCGCGAATGGGCGATCGCCGGGCAGGGTGTCGCGCTGCGGTCGGAGTGGCATGTCGCTGCCGATCTCGCCGCTGGTCGACTCAAGCGCGTGCTTCCAAGCTGGGAAGTTCCTGCGGCCGACGTGGTCGCCTTTCTTGGCTCGCGCTTCGGACGAAGTGCGCGGACGACTGCCTTTCTCGCCATGCTGCGAAGATCGCTTGCGCCGCCGCCTTGGAGGCGGAGGGCAGCACGATGATGCCGGCGTTGGCGGAGACAGTGGCGGTCAAGACCGCGTAGTTACTTGTCCTTCGGGGCGCCCGATCTTCACCGACGCGGTTGGCTGGTTCCGTCTATCTGTTCTCGATGATGGGGCGTCGACATCCGCGCCGGGCTACGTCCTCCGCGGCTTCGCGCGCTCTGTGGACTTACACCACGTCAGGGGACACAAACTCATCACTTGATGGCCAAGGAGTGATGTCGGGAGTGAGTTCGAGGTACGCCAGCTAACGGCGCAAGAAGAGGTTCTCTGCGCGAACCAACTCGTCCGAACGGAACGGCCGTGCGGCGCGACTCGCCGCGATCGCCAACCTGTGGCGAATGGTTCGCGGATGCCTTACAATGGTGTAAGGAACATGACGGAGGATCGGATGTCGACTGCGACGCTGACCAGCAAAGGCCAAATCACTATCCCTTCTGACGTTCGCCGTACTCTAAATGTAGAAGCCGGCGACCGTGTCGAGTTTGTCCAGGTTGGGCCCGGCCGCTTCGAGCTCGTCGCTGCCACGCGCTCAGTACGAGAACTCAAAGGAATGTTCGGCAAACCACCGAGGCGCGTGTCGATCGAGAAGATGAACGAAGTGATCGCGACGCGCGGTGCGAGTGCTCGATGATCGGGCTGGACACCAATGTGCTGGTTCGCTACATCATGCAGGACGACCCGAAGCAGTCGCCCAAGGCGACGCGTCTCGTCGAGGCGCTGACGCCCGAGGCACCGGGATTCGTGCCGCTCGTCGCGGTGGTGGAACTGGTGTGGGTCCTGTCCTCGGCATACGGGCTGGATCGGCAGCAGGTCTCTGATGCGCTGGAGCTCTTGTTGCGCAGCAAGGAGATCATCCTGGATCGTGCCGACCAGGTGCTGCAAGCTCAGCGGCGGTTCAAATCAGGGGGTGACTTTGCGGATTGCCTTATCGAGCGCATCGCAGCTGAAGCAGGGTGCGTGTCGACCATGACATTCGATGCCGGCGCAGTGAAGTCGGCCGGCATGACTTTGATCGCCTGAAGAGCGTCTGCGTGATGTTTCAACTGCGTTGGGATGTGCTCCCCAGAAATGCTGTGCGGCGAAGAATCGTCTAGCCGAAAGCGTGTGTTCTGCGCGTCTCATCGTCGTGAACGCCGGGATTTCGTCGGCAACTGCTAGGCGGCGATCGGCACCATCGCGAACGAATACTCATGATGCGGGCCTGTGGTCCGCAAAATGCCGTCCTCTGCGTTCAGCTGCCTGCGCTTGAAGCGCATGGCACCATGAGCGCATGGTGGCTCTACTGAGAATCGCAGCCTGTCTGATCGAAGGCGTCGTCGATCCGGGCCGAGAACCTATTTCTGCGCCGCCAGCTGGCGCTATACATCGAGCGCGGTGTCCGCCCGAGGCGAATCGATGCGGCGACCCGCGTTGGCTTGGCGGTGCTCGCCAAGCTGTTCGATTGGCGCCACGCGCTCGTGGTCGTCCAGCCGGCAACCATGATGCGCTGGCACCGTGCCGGATGGCGACTACTGTGGCGGATCAAGTCGAAATCCGGCCGACCACCGATTTGCGCGGATTTGCGCGCGCTGATCCGCCGGATGGCGAATGAGAATCATCTTTGGGGCGAAGAACGGATCGCCAACGAACTGCTGCTCAAACTGGGCATTCGTATCTCGCCGCGAACCGTGCGCAAGTACATGCCGAAACGACCTCGCGGGCAGCCGCGTGGAGACCAGTGCTGGTCCACGTTCCTGAAGAATCACGCGGCGGCCATCCTCGCCTGCGACTTCTTCGTGGCTGTCACGGCTACGTTCCGCGTGCTCTATGTGTTCGTCGTCGTCGAGCATGGCACGCGCCGCCTGGCGCACCTCAACGTGACCTCGCACCAGAGCGGGCAATGGACGCTGCAACAGTTGCGCGAGGTGCTCGGCGAGAGCCACCACAAGTACCTGATTCACGATCGGGACGCGATCTACGCGAGGCACTTGGACACTTCGATTCGTGCCTTGGGCCTCGAGGTGCTGCGATCTCCAATCGCGAGCCCGAAGGCGAACGCGATCTGCGAACGTCTCATCGGAACGATTCGACGCGAGTGCCTGGACTGGATGATTCCGCTGTCCGAGGCGCATCTGCGATGCATTCTTCGAACGTGGAGAAATCATTACAACACCGGCAGACCTCAGTAAGCGTACGGCCGTTACGTCTTGACCGTCGGAACTCGGGCTATGCGGCGAGCCGCTCGTCGCGCATTGTTTCCGCCGAAAGATTCCACGGCAACAACTCGTCGATGCGGTTGATCGGATGTTCGGCAATGCACGAGAGC